>JAGAZB010000007.1 GCA_017940255.1 Treponema sp. | reverse complement strand
CCACCGTTAAATTCGGAGACTCCCGGCCAACCCAGGAGGAAAAATTTATGAAAAAAACAAAACTAAAGTTTGCAGCAGCCGTAGCCGCTCTTGCAATGACATTCGCCCTCTTCACAGGCTGTAACCCTGGCGAAGATGCCACAAGCACCTCAACTACAGGCAGCACAGATAGCACCTCAACCACAGACAGCACATCTGGAAGCGGCGACAGCACAGACAGCACATCTGAAAGCGGCGACAGCACAGACAATAACACAACAGCTGCCTCGGACGAAGAAGTTGCGGCCGCTGCTGTGGAAATCATAAAAAAAGCAGACTACACTGTAAAAGTAAGCAACGCTTACTCACAGGCAGATGTTTCTGCTACAGGAAGCGATACTTCCGTTACCGAAGGCGATCTTTTGATTCTGGGAGGAAGTGTAAGTTCTGGCACAACCCCTATCGGTCAGGTTTATTTTCAGGTTGGATTTAACGGATCTTCTTCTGCTACGCAACTAGGAAGCTATTGGGGGGGGGCAAATAAAACTGAAACTTCATATACTATGTTTACCGTATTCAGAGTGCCTAGCGGTTATACTAACATAGACTACATGCAGATTTGCTTGCAAGAATCTACTGCTTCTGGTGTTTCAGCACTTGCACAGAACACTGAAATCAGCATGAAAGATTTTTACCTTATGCGCCTTCCTGCAAAGGATTTGGCAACATTAGCTCCAGGAATCTTCAAATCCAGTGCCACACTTGATCCGGACAGCACAGCAAACGAAAGTAAATACGGGTATCAGTCTAACTTCAACTTTACATCTGCAATTGAGGCAAAGACTGGCAAAATAGCCTTCGTTCAGTACACAAGACCTGAAATTGACGCTGACTATAAGAGTCATTATTTCCAGTTCGTGGACAGCACATCAGACAACTGGTCTGTAGGTAGCGGATGGCAGGCAACATATCCAAATAAAGATGCACAAACTATCGTTTATACATGGACTATAGATAAAGATTTCTCTTGGTCAACCACTCAGATTGGAATCCAGCAACAAAAAGATGCTGTTCCAAGCGATGGTTTGGCAATTACTGATCTTACAATCAGAATGGTACCGACATTCTAATTAGCAACCTCATTGCACGAATAAAAGGCAATGAGTGAATCGTTGCACAACGACCTCCCAAAACCGGAGGGCGTTGTTTGTCTGACGTCAGATTTCTTTTATGAAACAGAATGGAGGATAATTTTTTGTACCCTTCTGCATGGAATGATTTCCATGGTACGAGTTATCATTCGTATTTTGGGTTTCCAGAGCCTATAGCACAAGTTCCAGAGGTGCATTTATTTTTTATCATTGGAACGTAAAACCAGCAAAGTTTCTACCAACAGAACCTCCAGGCATTTTTTACAATCTACTTACCTTTCTTCAGTTCAAGAACCTTTTCCAGTGGCAACCCTACACACCTTGCAATAATCTCCGGTGCAATATTTTCTTTCAGGAGTTTTTTTGTTGCTTCAATCGCTTTCTCATGATGCCCCTGCTCAATGCCGATTTTTAGAGCTTCGGCGGCACGTTCATCGCCGTATTCTTCCACAATTTTACTTGCCATGTGAACTCCCTTTTCTTTCTGCTTGAAAAACTTTACCCGCTCTGCAAGCTGATTGTAATACATTTCGTCTGCGTTCGACGTGGAAAAATCGTGCATCAGTTTTCCAAGCGGGTCATCACCACGGTAATCTCCGTTTACATACATTATATTACAACCGTCATCAAACTTCAAATAGCTGCCCTCCGAATCCCGCACATCTATGTATTTTCTCACCGGATAAATCGCTTCTGATGCATTGAATAAATCATGTTCCAGAATAAAAATGATGTAAAGGTTCGGCAGCTCATCAAACTTTTTACCCTTCTTTAGGGTATGACTGTCCAGCATTGCTTGATGATAACGAATCCTGCGTGCCCCGGCCCCGGAACTTGCCCTCTGAATTTCAATGTTATACTCCTGCCGGTAAACGTCTTCCGCCACAATATCGAGCGTTACGGATCTTCCGAACAGATTGTGTTTCTGCAGCTGGGTCATGGAATGTTTTACCTTTAGGTCTTCTCGGTTCAGAAGGATTTTCAGAAGAAACTCTGTCGCCTGAGTGTCTCCGCCGAAAACGAGAGTCATAAGCTCATCATCAATAAGCCTCAGGCTTTGAATTTTTTCAAAAACAGCCGGCTCTATGTTTTCGAATACTGTTGATTTTTCACTGTCTTTCTGCATTGTAATGCCTCCTTGTATAAGAACAGCCTGAATCACTTTGCTGCCCTTCATATATATAGTTGCCGCAAAATGCGAAAACAGGAGGGATTTTTAAAAATTTTTTGCTGCCACAGCAACTTGACTGTGGAATAAAGGTGAAATGCGAACTTTGAATTTTCCATCTCAGAGATAAGCTCCAGCAGATTTGCTGCCCTCTGGTGTTCCAATACTGATGATACCTGATATCTGGAAGCATTTTTTTCAAGCTGACTTGGAATAGCCTTAAAAAGAAGAGATGCTTTTCCCGTACTGTCTATCTTTTTAAAATCATCTTCATAAAGTTTTAGAATCTTTCGTTTTTCATCGTCTACAAAGCGAAGAACATTACCTACAGGTATTTCTTTAAGGCTTTACCTGTTTACAAGCACATAGTCATGTAAACAGGCAAAAAAGTAATATCATTATCCTGTGCTAAATCTTTTGTATAAATAATAAAACGCTCATGCTTCTTAGGCTTATACTTTTCAATATAATAGTCAAAAGATTCATGATTTTTGTAAGCGGATGACTTAACTTCTATCGGGCAGAGATGCCCATCTTTTGCAATCAAAAAATCGATTTCATATTTTTGTTCGGTTTTCTTTCCCTTTGGAGTGTAGTAATATTCATGAAAGAAAAGCTCATAACCTCTTGCCCTAAGCATCTGTGCCACCATATTTTCAAAAATCATTCCAAGATTAGTTCCTAAATGTCCTGTAATGATTTTTCTGTACAAATCTTCCTGAACAAGGTGTGAAGTTCTCAGAATCTGCGTAACCAGAAGTCCTGTATCACCCATAAAAAGCTTGAAGTTATCTGACTCTGCAAATAAATCAAGAGTGATCTGAGGATTCGTTACATTCCGGCAATAAATTCCGACCATTGACTCGGCAATGCATTTTACAGAATACACATAATTTCGGAAGCGTGCATTCTTATCTATACCAGAAAACTTAAATTTTGAATTATGATTAGAAAGCTGTTCCGGGATAGCCTTAAAAATAGCAGTCGCTTTTTCATTATTTTCATTATCATATTTTCCAAGGTCTTCTTCATACAGTGCAAGAATATTCCTCTTTACCATATCAATTTCCTGGTAAGTCTTCCCCTGAACATAAGCATCCACAACCTGAGGCATTCCTCCAATTGCAAAATAGGTCCGAAATGTTGACATTATTTTTCTGTGAATTTTATCTCCTGCGGGAGTCCTTTTTTCAAAACATTCTTTTATAAAAGAAGCAGTCACATTGTCCCCAGTTGCCCAAAGAAATTCTTCAAAATCCATAGGATACATTTTTCGTTTATCTTCTTCCGAAGGGATTACAATTTCCTGACTTTTCTTTTTTATACTGATGAGAGAACCTGTTTCGATGTAATGATAGCGACCGTCTTTTACAAGATATTTTATTGCTTCTCGTGCCCGAGGGAACTTTTGTACTTCATCAAAGATAATAACAGAATTATTTGACTTTAGCCCCTTGCCAGCAAAAAGAAAAAGATTCCGGAAAAACACATCCATATTTCCGAGATTCTCGAAATTGTCTTTTATATCCTTAGATGCGTTTACAAAATCGATGAGAAGATAATCATCATATTCATTTCTTGCAAATTCTTCCGCAATGGTGGACTTACCAACACGACGTGCTCCGTCAATCATAAGCGCAGAAGTACCGTTAGAAGTCTTCTTCCATTCCAGCATTTCATTATAAAATTTTCGCCTAAAAGTAACCATAAGTAAATTATACACCGAAATTTAAATATTTGAAAGCGAAAATGTTACCGAAAATAAAATATTTAAAAGTGCAATTATTACCGAAATTTAAATATCTTGGCAAAAAATAAAGTAAAAAATAGGGAACTTTTTGTCTAATTTCGATTTAAAAAGTTCCCTATTTTTGCCTACAAATTGTCTAAAAATAACAAACATTGAAACTTGCAAAAGACTGTGCTATCCTAAAACAGTATTGTCAGTTTTTAGAACTTGTTGAACGTATTTACAACAAAAAATTTCCAAAAACTTCATTTCGTAAGGCAATAGAAACGGCAATATCACAAGACATTTTGTCAGACTACTTAGGGCGAAAGTCTCGGGAGGTTATAAACATGTTATGTGCAAAGTATGATTATAAGATGGATATAGCCGTAAAGAAGCAGGAAGCTTATGAAGATGGCCTTGCAGATGGATTAAAACAAAAAGCCGTGGAAGATGCAAAGAATTTTTATAAAAACGGTGCTTCCTTAGAACTAATATCAAAATCACTTGGAATCACATTGGAAGAAGTAGAAAAAATAGTAAGTGATGTTACCGAAAAGGAAATGTGATATTTAGAAAAAAGAGCCCTTTGGAGGTGAACTTCAAAGGGCTATCCCTTATAAGGAACAACAGGTTTTAATTTCTATTTGAAGTATATATATCCTAGACTACCGCCATTATAAAAATTAATATTTGGATATGCGGATAAGTAGCCTACAAAAATGTAAAGGATGAAAAAATCCAAGGTTTTCTGCAATTAGTGTCCACCAACAAACCTGGTGAAGATGAATTTTCTAGAAAACTTTCAGAACTTGTTGAAAAACTGAAAGATAACGAAAAATTCAGGAGTGAATACGCTGCAATGAATTTACATGACAGGGATATTATCAGACAAGCAAAAAAAGAAGCTTCTTTAGATAAAGCCATTGAAGATGCAAAGAACTTGCTGAAAGAAAATATATCAGTAGAGATTATTGCTAAATGTACTGGTTTGGAAATTGAAAAAGTGCTGGAATTGCAAAAAGAAATTGTTCAATAAATAGCTATATTTGTATTATATGACTATAATAATTGATACTTTGCCTGAATTATAATATGATATAAGTGGCACTCGCAATTATTGGCGGTCTTGTCTCTAATATTCGACTACACGCAGAAATGTCTGTAGATTTCTTATATTTGGAGGCGGCTATGAGTTTGTATGAAACTTTGGATCTAGTACTTCGTACTATCCAACTTATCATCGACATTGTTCAGCACCTTCTCCGTAGACGGAAAAAAGGTAAGCGAATAAAAAAATAGCCCCGCCACATGCTTCGAACCTCGTGGCAGGGCATAGTCTGTAAAGACTAACAAACACTGAGGCAAGACGCTTGATTGCGCAGTGCCTTTCATTTTTAATATAACATTCCTTATAGAATAATGCAATATCGAATTTTGCAACAGATAGGATTATAGACCCCGTGAAGTTCACGGGGCTTGTTTGATTTACAACGATTGCATGTGTGTATATAAATCAGGAAGTTTATTTATATCGATTAAATATTGTTGTGATGTAATAGGTAATTCTATTTTTTCTTCATTTACAAAAAGTTGGTCCCAGTCTGTTGAATCGATATTAACATCGCAGTGTTTCCAATAAGACGGGCAGTCCTGCTTTCCTGCGGTTCCGCCTAGTTTTTCAACAATCAGGTTATACAATTCACGACCTAAAGTCTGATTGTTTTTGTTATTAGCAATTTTGTTTTTTCGCATCCAAAGAATTAATTCATCTGCTCCGATGGTTATTTGCAAAGTGGGCTCCTAAAAAAAGTCTCCGTTAAAAAAAACGGAGACTTTTTTATCTTACTTATTTTTTTACATATACTAATTCAATAGATTCACAAGTAAATTTCTCATTCCAAACTTCAAGTATAATTATTGAACTATTTTCAGTTAATGCATTTAAAATAGTATCCACATCAAATTCAACTGTAAAAGTTGTTCCAATTTTTGCTGAGTAAGCATCTTTCTCACAGCCGTTGGAAATACCGCATATTGTTTTTATGTTATCTTGTGCCTCCCACGCAGAATTTATATCATTTAATGCACCCATACCATCATAATTATATTCTGGTGTATAATTACCATAAGTACAATTTAGAATCATTTTCATGGTTCCTTCTGTAGCTGTTGCATATTTTGTTTTTAAGTCTTCAACAGTAATAATCTGATTCCAATTTCCTACATTTTCTGCTATTGTTTCTGTTGTTTCAGAACCAGCAGCAACAGGTTCAATATAACTAAGGGTTAAGTCACTTACTGTAAGTTTAAAACTTGTATTAACTTTAGATGCATAATCATCACCAGAATACTGAGGAACAATCTTAAATTGTGCGCTATCTCCTTCTATTGAATCCAATCCGGCCTGTGTTATTGTCCAACGCTTTGTTACAGAAGTTCCGTCTGCAACTGTAGAAACTGTATCAGCCCATGCCCATTTATCAAAAACACCCTGATTTGTAACTGAAGTAGCAACGGATGAAATTCCAGAAATTTTATATGTAAGTTTTACTGTTCCATCTGCAACTAATCCTGTTTTTGGAACGCTCAACATTACCTCACTTGGAGATACTGTTTTATATGTTGAATCTGAAGTTTCATATGTATATTCAATATATCCTGTATAAGCCTTATTAAATTCTAATGTTGTAGGTAGAGCCTCTTCTGTAGAGCCCACCTTTTCAGGCTCTTTTTCTTCTTCTTCCCCATCCCCACTCTCAGTAGGAGTCTGGGTTGTGGTTTCTGTTCCGCCTGTTGTGTCACTACTTGTAGCATCTTCACCAGGATTACAACCTGTGAACAGGGCGAATGTCATTGCAAGAGCGGCTACGGCTGCTGCAAACTTAAGTTTTGTTTTTTTCATTTTTTCCTCCTGGGTGGGCCGGGAGTCTCCGAATTTAACGGTGGATTGTTTCGGAGAGGTTATGTGTTCTATCATCATTTTTCAAGTCTGGCATACCGCCCAACCACGTCCCCCACCACCTCGACTAGCAGCCCACCTCTTCTCCTCCGAACCGCCT
>JAGAZB010000006.1 GCA_017940255.1 Treponema sp. | reverse complement strand
CGCACTCGAAATGTTTTGTGGACAAAGGGTGAACACTCTGGAAATTTCTTGGAAGTAAAAAAACTTCGTGTTGATTGTGATAGAGATACTATTCTTGCAACTGTAGTGCCTCATGGACCTGTTTGTCATACAGGAAGTTGGACTTGTTTTAACGCTGAAGCAGACGCTAGTTCTACAATGGAAAGACTTTATGAAACTTTGGCTGGTCGTCTTGCAAATCCAACTCCTGGTTCTTATACAGCTTCTTTGGATGACAAGCGGGTTCGTGAAAAAATCGAAGAAGAAGCAGAAGAGGTAACAGAAGCCGAGGGAAAAGAAGAAGTAATCTGGGAATGTGCAGATTTGCTTTATTTCTTGAATGTGCTTATGTGCAAGGAAAACGTTACTTGGAAAGAAGTAATGGACGAGCTAGACCGTCGTCATAAGAAATAGGATTTTTCCATAGGGATTTCACCCTATGAACCTGGATATATATAGGGATTTTTCCCTGTGAATTGGGGAGTTTGTTCCCAAGATTTTGGGAGGAATCAGCTTTTCTAAAGCTGGTAAAATTTGGGGGTAGGAAAACCAACTACTTGAACTGACCCCAGAAAGTTAGACACTTTTTGGAGGTAAGAAAATGGGATTTACAATTCAACATCCAATTGACTTGAAGGTAAAGGTTTTGGCAGAATACAAAGAAGGAGTTGTCGGTTACAGAACACTTGCAGTCAAATATGGACTGAAACGAGATACTGTAAGGTACTGGGTTTTGCAACAAAAAGCCGGCAGAGGATTGCCTATGGATACCATAAACAAGAATACCATCGATGATGAACAGAAGGATATTGAATACTACAAAACAGAAGCCGTTTATTGGAAAGCCTATGCAAAGAAACTTGAAAGCATAAAATTTCCAGAAAGTAAAAAAAAACAGCAATTGAAACAATCAAAGGATTGCATGAAAAAGGATACAAAGTAAACGTCCTTTGTAAAATTGCAGGAATAAGCCGTGCAACTTTTTATTATCAGAAAGATAACACAAGGAAAACCGACAAAGACCTTGAAACACTGGAAATAATAAAAATGCTGCCAGAAAAACAATTACGCTATGCAGGAGCTAAGGTAAAAGCTCATTATCTGAAGCACCTTTTTGGCATAAAAATGAATCACAAAAGGATTTTGAGGGTATCAAATCTGTATGGGATTCATGTTGAAAACCGTGTAAGACGGTTTCCTAAGGGATATTATCAGACTTTGAAGGAGAATGAGGCCAATCTGCCTAAGAATATTCTTAACAGAGATTTTTCTGCAGATAAACCGTTGCAGAAACTTGTGACAGATATTTCATACTTCAAAATTAAAAATGGCTGGCTATTCTTTAGTGCAGTAATGGATTTATTCAACAATGAGATTTTGGCGTTCCGAATGTCAAAGCATGCTGATACAGAACTTGTTGTTGATACAATAAACAGTCTGTGTGATAAATATAATATTTCCAATACGCTGATACATTCGGACCAGGGAAATACTTATAAAGCATCAGAATACAGAAAGCTATTGAAAGAGAAAGGTTTTATACAGAGTATGAGTCGAGTTGGTAACTGCTGGGACAATGCCTGTATGGAACACTTTTTCGGTACACTGAAAGCTGAGTCTGGATATTATAATGTTAGTAGAAACGGCTTGCTTTCATATAAAATGATGGAAGAACTGATAACTGATTTTGTTCAGTTCTATAACAAAGACCGCATTCAAAAAAAATTAGGTTGGAAATCACCAAAGACTTTCAGCCTAAAATGTGCGTAATGACTGTCTAAAAAAATGGGGTCAGTTCAGCCGTTGGTTTTCCTCCCCTAAAACCCCACCTTTCCTTGGCCACGGCTTAGGGTTCCACCCTAAGAACCCAAGTTGTTTTTAAGGTTTTTATTTTTGTTACTAGTGGTTATCTCTTTTGGCTATTTAGCAATTCTCTACAAATGAATATCTATTATTATTAAATAATGTTGACAAGTAGCAGAATCTAGCTTTGGTGGCTTAGTTTATTTTGTTGTTATAATAAAATTAAACACTAAAGGGTTTGAACTTTGTTTTTATTATAAAAGTTGTAGTTTTTCTGCTCCTTCAAAAGGATAAACTATAGTGTTCTGCAAATTCTAAAGCCGAGTTCGGTCTCTTGAAAAACATCGTATGCCTGCTCTCTATAAAAAACTTGGCAGCAAAAATCTAGAGTATTAAAAGAACCACCTTTTACAACACGACCTTCATAGTATCCGTATGTAGATTTACTATAACCTAAATCGTTTAAATCTGCTAAAATTTTTAATTCCTCATTTGTTTTTGTACTTCCATGAGGATTTAATACATACCCTTCTTCATCCAAATATTTTTCATCATCATATTCATAGTGGATATAGGAACCGGTTTCTTTTCCATTATCATCTATATAGGTTCCCCATTTTATTACATATTTATCACAACAGTATTCTTCAACATTTCCACACATATTATATAGCCCTAGCGAATTTGGCTTTTTAGTATTCACTTCTTTTAATCCTTCCCAACCCTCATCCCACCAAATATCACTCAAATTATCAGTACATCCATACTTCATAT
>JAGAZB010000056.1 GCA_017940255.1 Treponema sp. | reverse complement strand
CCCTGCCATATCACGCCACGTCCTCAGTGAACCCGGCCATATCACGCCCCGCCCCCCATCTCCCCGTCAATATGCCTTTTCAAAGTTCTCAAATTTCATTGCGGGCTTCCTTAGATTTTCCTCGCCCAGTCTTACATTTCGTAAATTCCACAATCTGATTCGTTACCCCCTTAAAGAGTTCCCGGTTTGTTTTTAATATGCCAAGGTGATAGGTTATTGTAGCTTCTGCATCGACAAGTGGAACAAGTTTGTGGTGAGGAAGTTCGTTTGGCAGCATGTCGGAAGCAAAGCAGATAAGGTTTGATGAGTTTATGACTTTATCAAAGGCCTGGATATTTGCCTGATACAAAAGCTGGGAATCGGGGAGTTTCTTTTCAAGAAGGCTGGTCCAGTATCCTTTCAGGGGAAAGGGAACTACTGCCTCTCCGTTTATCTCGCTGAAACTTACCTTTTTTCTTGAAGCAAGCGGATGATTTTCTGGAATGAGGGCAAAAAGATGTTCTGTTTTAAGCGGAAAATCCAGCAGGGCTTTGTCGGCCGGCGCCTTAGAAAAAAGGGCCATAGCGCTGCTTCCATCCAGCACTTTTTTTAGTATTTCTTCATCATTTTCTACAAGAAGCTCGCAGGCTTCTCCCGCAAAATTTTCCTTCACAATTTTTTGTATTTCGTAAAGTAAATCGCAGGGTGCACAGGAAGCAATCAGTATCTTTGTGTGTGTGCGGTAAAAGTTTTGTATTTCCTTCTGCATTTCCTCCGAAAAAGAAATCAGTTTTCTTGCATAAGAGGCAGCAAAGTTTCCGGTCTCGGTAAGAATTACTTTGTTCTTTGTGCGGGTAAATAGAGGTGTCTTCAGTTCATATTCCAGATTTTGCAGGGAACGGCTCAAGGCCGGCTGGGTGATATTCAGCTTTTCTGCAGCCTTAGAAACTGTGCCGCAATCAACTACTGCCAGAAACTGTTCAATCTGATGTAATTCAAACATACTTTATTATAACACAGTATGCCTAAAAGTTATAGCGCGGTAAAAAAATAGCATTGTACTTTTTTTCACGCACTTTTTATATTTAAGGCATAAGTTAGCGCGGGCAGCCCGGCTCCAGCTAGGTACAACTCAAGTTAAGTACCGCTCAAGCCAGGTTCAGCTCAAGCTAAGTACCGCTCAAGCTAACGAGACTTATCGCGCAATAATTTTTTGGAGGTTATCCTATGAAGATATTAACAGAAGTTTTTTCGGGTCTTATTTTGACTTGTTTTTCTGCAGGTGCTCTGGCTTCCTGCACTTCAACTAAGAAAGCAGAGAGTCTGCCAAAAATTGATATGACTGCATGGAACTATAACGAAGAAGATGATGTATACTATCAGCTTGGCATTCAGTATGTTGCAAATCCGGCAGATACAAAGTACGAAAGCCTTGGACTTTTTGTTCCGGGTTCATATTTTGATGCTAAAGATAACGGAGACGGAACTTACACCCTTACTGTAAATGCAAATAGTAAGGTTGATGATTTTTCTGCAGCAGATGCACCTTTTGTTATGCCAATCCAGACTCCGGGCTATGCCGCTCTTGAAGCGCCAACTGCCTATACTCACGATGTAAAAGCCTACACAGATGCCGGCTTTATTTTTATTTATGCGGGAGCCAGAGGCCGCGACCAGGGAGCTCCGGCCGGCGTAACCGATTTTAAGGCTGCAATCCGTTATGTACGTTATAATAAAGATCTGCTTCCGGGAAATACAGAACGTCTCTTTACCTATGGAATGTCTGGAGGTGGTGCGCAGAGTGCAATTCTTGGTGCAAGTGGCGATGCTCCTGAGTACGAAAAATATCTGAAGGCTCTGGGAGCCGTTATGACAGAAAGCGATGCCGTTATGGGAAGTATGGACTGGTGTCCTATTACAAATCTTAATGTGGCAGATGCCGCTTATGAATGGGAACTGGGAAGTCCCCGCACAAATCTTGATGAAAAAACAAAAGCAGTTTCTGAAGGACTTGCCAAAGCCTTTGCAACCTATATTAATTCTCTTGGACTTAAAGACGAAGACGGTAATCTTCTTACCCTTGAACAGTCTGATGACGGGCTTTACCATGCCGGAAGCTACTACGAATATTTAAAGGCAACTATTGAAACTTCCCTGAACAATTTCCTTTCGGACACAAAGTGGCCATACAATGCAAATGAACAGAAAGCCGCTCTTGGTCAGAACATGATGCTGCCTGAAGGCTGGAAGCCACGTGGACCACAGGGCCTGCAGGCGGGCGGACATCAGAAGGGGCAAAATGGAATGCAGGCAGGAAGACCTCAGCCTGGCGCAGAAGATCTTGATGGAATTCAAAGAGGAAAAAGCGCAGCCAGCGGCAATGTTGATTTAAGCGGAACTTATAAATCTGCAGCTGAATATATTGCAGCCCTCAACGCAAATGAAGAGTGGGTAATTTATGACGAAGAATCAAATACTGCAAAAATCACCAGTGTAGAAGCCTTTATGAAAAACGTAAAACAGCTTCAGAAAAGTGTTGGTGCCTTTGATGACTTGAACACAAGTCAGGGAGAAAACACTCTCTTTGGTTTAGGAGATGGAAAAGCCCTTCATTTTGATTCACTGATGGCAGAAGTTCTTGAAGGTATTGATTCTGAACTGGCCCAGGCTTATAAGGAAGATATTTCAAAAAGCGACAGCCTTGGTACAAGCATGAAAGAACGCGTAAATATGTATAATCCAATGTACTATTTGAGTCCTGTTTATGGCGGTTATAGAAGTGCAAAGGTTGCAAAATACTGGCGAATCCATGCGGGAATTTTCCAGGGAGATACAGCAATCAGTACAGAAATGGACTATGCTCTTGCCCTTAAGAATTACGGAGACCAGGTAGAATCCATTGACTTTACCGAAGTATGGGGCCTTTACCATAACGAAGCAGAACGTTCAGGAACTTCAACTGCAAATCTGATTGCCTGGATAAAGGAGTGCCTGGAGTAAATTCCAACTTCACAGCAAGCGATTCATAGATTATAATAATTTGTTATGAGAATGTACTACGATACGCTTTTTGCTATCTCAATAATAATGGCTGCAATTTATGCAATAATCTGGAGGAAAAGATTCAGTGCGTATATTACTCTGATTTTCTTCCTGATTCCAATTACAATTTGCGGCTATATTTCGCAGTCAAATGCCCTTTCTGTAGAAGAAGCCATTTCTGGAATAAAACTCTCCTACCAGGGGGCATCTTTTCTGCTTCTTTTTATGATGCTTGCTATTTTTGATTTGTGTAATCTGAATTTATCTAAATTAGTTAAATTAATATTCTTTTTCCTAGCCTGTCTTATTTATCTTCCGGTTCTTACTGTTGGTTCTGGAACCCTCTTTTATAAAAGTATTTCTTTGAAAATTGTAGACGGAAGTGCTGAAATCATAAAAGAATATGGACCTTTTCATACGGTCTTTTATGTTTTTCTTGGCTCATATTTGGGAATTACAATCGCAGGTATTATTTACAGCTTGATTAAAAGAAAGGAAGTTTCAAAGAAAAACCTTTTGATTCTTTTGTTCTGTGAATTATCTGCAATTCTTATGTATGTAAATCAGCATATTTTCCACCCCAAAGTTGATTTTTCACCACTGTCCTACATTATCAGTGAAATGCTTTTGTTAATCATCATCCGTCGTGTTTCTCTTTATGATATAACTGAATCTGCGATTGATACATTTTCTATGAACGGAGGTTCTGGCTATATTTCTTTTGATAATAAATTTACTTATATTGCGTCAAATAAGCTTGCAAAGGAAGTTTTTCCTTCATTAAAAGAGCTTTGGATTGATTCGAATGCTACAAAGAATGAAGTTTTGAATGGCGAACTTATTGCTAAAATCAGAAATTTTGCGGAAAACAATTCAGTAAACTTTTTTTACAAAGAAGTTGGTGAGAAGATTTATAAGATAAACATAAATTATTTGTATGCCGGGAAACGCAAGCAGGGCTATCTGATTAATATTGAAGACGATAGTCAGAATCAGAAATATATTTCCTTTTTGAATAAATTTAGTGATCGTCTGCAGGATGAAGTTGCAAAAAAGACTGAACACATAGAAAAAATGCACAACAATCTGATTTTGAGCATGGCAATGATGGTAGAAAGTCGTGATAATTCAACAGGTGGCCACATTAAGCGAACTAGTGACATTGTAAAAATCCTGCTGGATGAAATTATGAAAGACACAAGTGATGATGCTATAAAGATTACAAAGCGATTTTACAACAATCTTATAAAAGCAGCTCCTATGCATGATTTGGGAAAAATTGCCGTTGATGATGCAATTCTTCGTAAACCCGGAGTTTACACTGGTGATGAATATGAGATTATGAAGACTCATACAAGTGAAGGGGCTAAAATTGTTCATAAAATTCTTGAAGAAACTGATGATGCAGAATTCCGCCTTATTGCCGAAAATGTTGCCCATTATCATCATGAATATTGGGATGGTTCCGGCTATCCCGAAGGGCTAAAGGGCGAAGAAATTCCTCTTGAAGCAAGAATTATGGCTATTGCAGATGTATGCGATGCCCTTATAAGTAAACGTTTTTACAAAGAGGGCATGAACTTTGAAGAAGCTGATAAAATAATTATGGAAGGTATGGGTAAGCACTTTGATAAAAGACTAGAAAAATATTATCTTGCCGCCCGCCCTAAACTTCAGGCCTATTATAATCAGTCTGAATAGTTTTTGATGTTAAATAAACAGGCCAGCCCAGAAATGAGCTGGCCCTGTTATTAGCAAACTTCGCAGTTATCAGCTTTGTTTGTTGTAACTGGTTTTCCGGCAGCAGTTGCCTTTTTGCCGGCGATTGTGAAGCACTTGTTGCTTACACGATATTCAATCTTGCAGAAATGGTCGATGTCGATTTTGGCTGGCTTTTCGCCGGTGTATTCGGCACCTTCAATCTGGATGATTGTTCCTGGGGCTGCCCATGGAGCGGTCAACAATTCAACCTTTTCTTTGCCGTCTTCTGTGTAGTCGCAGGCAAGGAGCATTCCGCGGCTTTCTACGCCCTTCATCTTTCTTGGAGCGAGGTTAGCAGCGATGATTACATGCTGGCCGAGAAGTTCATCTTCTGTAAGGTATGGGCGAAGGCCGCTCTGAATAATGCGTTCTGTGCCTGTGCCGTCATCCAAAGTTTCGATGTAAAGTTTGTCGCCCTGTGGGTTTGTTTCTACTTTTGTGATTTTTGCAACGCGGAGCTCGATGTGCTCGTTGAAGTACTTAACTGGATTTGTCTCAGCCTCAGACTTCTGCTGATTGCCAGCGGTGGTTTCGACAGGCTCAACCACCTTATTAGCTTTTGCCTTTTCAGCTTCAGTTTTTGTATCAGCTGTAGCCATCAAAGTTTCGAGGTCCAGTTCTCCGGCAACACAAGGAGTTGTGATTCCCCAGTTCTCAAGAACCTGTGGGTGAACTTCACCAAATACACCGGCTGGCTGTCCGTCTACCATAAGCTGAGCCTGGCGTCCAGGAATAAAGCGTGGATCTTCGCTTTCTACAACTTTGTATTCGTGATCAAGGAAGTAAACCAGTGAAGAAACTTCAGAAGCCAAAGTATTGAAGTTGGCATTTGCGGCAGCAGTCAAGAAACCAAGGTGCTGGCGTGTGATTGTTCCAGTGTTTTCATCTTCTTTAAGATATGCAACCTTACCGATTTCGAAAATCTTGTGAGGGTACATAGCGTTTGCAGAACCTGCTTCGGCACGGCAAAGGCTAGACAAAATTTCTGGGCGGATAAACTGATAGTTTTCGCTCATTGGGTTCGCAATCTCGATAACCTTAGAACCGTCAATCAGCATATTGTCGATGTAGTCTTTCTTGCTTCCAACATAGTTGAAAATCATTTCCTGGTAGCCAAGACCAACCATCAAAGTTTTTGCCTTGCGGCTGAACTCAGTAAGTGGCAAAAGGCGGCCAACAGTGAAGTCCTGTGGAGTGCGTGGCTCAAAAGCAGCAACGTTACAGCCAATCATAACATCTTCAATAATATCAACTTCGTGGAGGAAGTCGTTACGGTATGGAGCTGGCGAGAGAGTGATAGAGTAGTCTTTACCAGAGGTGGTTTCGACAGGCTCAACCACCACGGTGCTACCCATTCTGATGAGAGCATCTTTTACCTTTTCAATATCAAAATCAGAACCAAGCAGCTTGTTTACAGCGCCGAGAGTTGTCTTAGTTGTAGGCTGGAAGTAGTAAGGAACCATGATGTCCTTTCCAAGTCCTGTGTCGTAGGGGTGCTTTACAAGAATAGGTTTAATTTCATAACCCTGATCAGCAAAGTCACATGCAACGATGTTAGCAGACAAAATCAGGTTTTCAATATTATCACCAGTAAGCTCAACCATCAGGTCCTTATCACCAACCTGAACAGCACCCAGAGTTGCGCTATTGATAATCGGAGCCATAGAAAGCACTTCGTTTTTAGCATCGCTCAAAAGAGGGAACTTTTTCATGTCAGCAAGAATCCAGCCGAAATCTTTTCCCTTTGGATGGTCAGTAAGAATCTGGCGGCAAGTCATAGGAGCGTCGCACTGCAAAGGCACAAACGAAGTCTTGTCAGGGTCAACAGCATGGTAGCGAACCGGGAACTTAATCTGGTCAACGCGGTAAAGGCCCATAGAAATAGACTTACGCTTACGGCCGAAGTTCCAGGCCAGTTTTTCCTGAGTCTGGATAATGTCCTTAAGCATAGGATCATCAATTGCCTTACCAGTAATCATAAAAGCAACCATGTAAGGGCGGATATCTTTAAGTTCAGGATCAACTTCTACAATGCGGTTGCCGTAATCATTGTTGCCGTGGTTAGCCATCAGCTTCATATAATCAACAGTTTTTCCGCCTTCGTGAAGTTTAATCTGGCGAGCAACACCGTTAGTAGACCAGAGGTCAGGGCGGTTAGTATCATTCAATTCGATTTTTACAACGCGTTCGTTTTCAGGCAGGCTCATATCAGGCTTTTCATCCAGCTCAGCCTTAGCGCAAGGAAGTACATCTTCCAGAGCATCATAAGTGTATTTTTTTCCGATAGCATCAAAAAACAGTTTTTCGTTACATTCGATTTTAGGCATTTTTTACTCCAAAAAGGCGCCCGACCTCACCGCCGGCAACGCAAATTTAATGCTCTATTATAGAAAATTTCAATGATATATTCAATTCTGTGTTATAATAGCCTAATGCACCACACAGATATTGTTGCTCATCAGATAATTTTTCTTGTAATCTTCATGGCATTTTTGAATGCAGTTACAAGAAAAGAAATTCGCTCAATCACTTCAAAATTTTTTACTGCAATGCTCGGCTGCGACCTTGTAATGCTGCTAGCCCTAATCCTTGAACTAAAATTTGCAGATTTAAGCGTTAGCGCTGGGGAAAAGTTCATTTTACCAATGCAAATATGTGCCTGCTTCGATTTTATTTCGTATTTTACCCTGATTTGTTTATTTACCTACTATATACTTGATTTTATCTCTTATAAAACGAAGGTTTCGTGGATTTACGGCCACATGTGTGTGGGTGTGGGCGTGCTTTTTTCGGTGGGCTGGTGTGCTTCAATTTTTAACGGGATGTTTTTTACCGTAGAAAACGGACTTTTTACTCACGGCCAGCATTACTGGTTTGCAATGATGGGCGGCATATTTGTTACGGTAGTGAGCCTGTTTTTAATCATCAGATATTTTAAGGATATTGGAATACACGATGCGCTTTTTTTGCTTTCCTTTCTGCTTTTACCAGTTTTTTCTATATATATAAGACTTTATGCAAGTTTTGTTACCATGCAGATGGCATTAACGCTTTCTATTCTCCTCATGTTTAATTTTATTCATCTGCATCAGGTGCGTTATATTTTAAAACAGCAGGCAAAATTAAGGGAAGATAAAATAGCCCTTTCTTTTAGCCAGATTCGTCCGCATTTTATTTTTAATATTCTGAATTCAATTTATGTTTTGTGCGATAAAGATCCGGCCGCCGTAAAAAATGCCATCGGCGATTTTGCCAGTTATCTTCGTATAAATCTGGACGTGCTGGAAAATCAGGATGAAATCCCTTTTAAAACGGCTATTGAAAATCTGAATCATTACATTCGCCTGGAGCAATTGCGCTTTAGAGATGATGTTTTTGTCACTTATGATTTGCAGGAAACCGATTTTATGATTCCGCCGATGACCCTGCAGCCTCTTGTAGAAAACGCCATAAAGCATGGTATTTTAAAAAAGAAAAATGGCGGAACAGTAGCTATTTCATCATGCAAAAACGGAGATTTTTATAAAGTCAAAATTGCAGATGACGGTGTGGGTTTTGACGTAAGCACTTTGGAAGAAGAGGAAAGTAATAATCAGCATATAGGAATTAAAAATGTAAAAGACAGGTTATGGATTATGTGTCGGGGCCAGCTAGAAATCCGCAGCGAACGAGGAAAAGGCACTTCGGTAATAATAAGTATCCCAGAAACAGAAAGAGGTAAGAAGAATGAATATTGTAGCTTTAGATGATGAATACCTCGGCCTTGAAGGTCTTGTGGCCGCTATACAACAGGCAGTGCCAGATGCAGAACTGCATTCTTACGGCGAAGCAGATAAATTACTTGCCGAAGCTTCTGTGCAGGCCCCAGATATTGCATTTTTAGACATAGAATTGCGGGACGGAAACGGCCTTGAAGTTGCGCGCAAATTAAAAGATCTGAACCCTAAAATCAATATTATTTTTGTTACCGGCTATTCTGATTATATGAAGGAAGCCTTTGATATGTATGCCAGCGGTTATGTGCTCAAACCAGTGATTGCAGAAAATATCAAACGCGAGCTGGACAATTTGCGTTTTCCTGTAAGAGAAAAAAAACGTATTTCCGTGCGCACTTTTGGCACCTTTGATGTACTTGGAGATGGCGTTCCTCTAAAATTAACCTATACAAAATCAAAAGAACTGATTGCAATTCTGATTGATGCACGTGGCATTACCTGCACAATGAATACGGTAGAAGAAATTTTATGGCAGAATGATGAAGATAAACACAATCGCCGTGCATATATAAGGAATCTGATTGCAGACATCCGCCGTGCTCTGCGAAAATATGATTCAGAAGATATACTTTTGCGTTCCCACAATCATATTAGTATAGATATAACCAAAATCCAATGCGACTTTGATGACCCTTCCGCTTTCAAAGGCGAATACATGAGCCAGTATTCCTGGGCTAAAAATTCTCTGGAAAAACTGTAAAAATACCCCTCCCCTTTTTCTTAAATTATGTAAAATTGCATATTTTCTGAATTGATGATATGTAGTAATACACTTATAATCTAAGAAAATATGTAGATTAACATAATTAAACGTTTAATTTACATAAGAAAAATCTTATAAATGTTTTTTCAGACGGAGGTTGTTATGAAAAAATCTTTGAAGGCATTGCTGGGGGCATCCTTGCTTGCAGCTTTGCTGATTGGTTGTAGTAACGGTGGATACGTTGCTAACGATGTTTTGGACAAAGCTGACCTTAACGCTTTGGTTACAGAGAGTGGAGTTGCTGTAATTAGCTGGCAGCCAGTAAAGGATGCAACAAACTATAAACTCTATGTTATGGAGCCAGGTACAGAAGATTGGAATCCAATCTATGAGAATCGTGTTGACAATAAATGGATGTACAAGACAAGTTCTAATGGCGAAGTTACATATGAGCCAAACGACCAGTTCTATAAACGTCGTGTAGTTGCACATAATGTAAATAAGCTAGACAAAGAATATAAATTTAAACTTGTTGCAATTTCAGATTATAAAGAAAATCTTCTTTCTTCTGAAACAGAAGTTTCTGTAGATACACCAGAAGCATGGGTAGATACAGCAGCTCCTTCTGCAGATTCTCTTGAATTGAATCTTGTTGCAAATACTCGCAATAAATATACATTTGCTTGCCCTGTAGATAATGGTTTTACATATACCTGGAAAATCGTAAAGGCTACAGCAGGTGCTTCAGAAAATGCAAAAGACCTTTTCTACTCTTCAGGAGAGTATCAAGACAATTCTGGTCGTCATGAGTATGATAATGGTGTTGTACAGTCATGGTGGAATGACAATGGTAGTGATGATTATTCTGTAGGTGCTTGGTTGAACGACCGCTGGGGTGAAGACTACATTCCAGTTCTTGATGATGATGACAATGTTCTTCCAATGGAATTTGGAACATTCGTTATTCCAGATAAAGATGTAGAATATCGCGTTGTTATTAAAATGAATCCTGTAAACGAAAAAGTTGCTACTCCAAAGTATGTACTTTCAAGCAAGTCTATAAAGTTCGATTCAACAGGAATTGTTTCTGCTCCATCTAACTGTGCAGTAACAACAAAGAATGCAACAACAAAAGTTCTTACATTCACAGCTGACAAATACAAGGGAACAGAAATGGCAGCTTCTAACTATAGAATCTACCAGCTTCTTACAACAACAACAAGAAATTCAGACCTTGTTTACACAGGAACAACAAAAGCTCTTACACTTCTTGGTTCACCAGCAAAAGATACAGATTATGTAACTACTAGAACTAGTGATGTTCAGTACAAGCTTGAAGCTACTGTAAAAGAAGCTCCAGCTTCTGGTCTTGAAAGTTATGATTATGATTTCTATGTAGCTTATACAGACGAAGATGGAAATGTTTCTTGGTACAAATTTTACTAAAATTGGAGGAAATTTATTATGAAAAAATTTACTAAAATAATGCTGGGAGCTTCTTTGCTTTCAGTTCTTTTTGCAGGTTGTTCAAATAGTCTTGTTGCAAACGATACACTTGATTCACCAGATATCAAAGCAAAAGTAACAGAAAATGGTGTAATCCTTCTTAAATGGGATGAAGTAAAAGACGCTTCTTTCTATTCAGTATATTCTAAGGCTCCTGGACAGCAGGATTGGGCTTCTGTTTCTGGACAAACTACAGATAACTGGTATGTTACAACAACTAATAAAACAGATGTTGAATATGAATTTAAGGTAGTTGCAAGTTCGGAAAAATCAAATCTTCTTTCTTCTGAATCAGAAGTTACTGTAGAAACTCCAGAAGCTTGGGTAGATACAGCTGCTTTTGCTGCAAGTGATATTAAACTTACACTTGTTCCAAACACATTGAATAAGTATGAGCTTTCTTTCCCAGTTGATGCAGGTTTTAACTACACAGCTAAATTGGTAAAAGACACTGTCGCTGCCGATGTAGATGCTGCAGATTTGTTTGTTGATAATCTTAAAAATAGTCATGATTGGTATGAGGATCGTTATATAAGTAGCAAAAATGGTGATGATATTTCTGAATCTGAGTATAATGCACTTGTGTCTACAGCTGAAGGTCTCTTAAATACAGTTAGAAGTGATCTTATTAATGATGCTGAATTCAGTTCTTATTGTTCTACAAATAATATAACTGAAAATGATGTTCAGAATGCATTTGATGATTTAAGAAATAATGGAAATTCAACTACTGTTTATGGCTATATTACCAATGGAATAAATGATTCAACTAACGCAGCTAATTATATGCTTGACTTAGATGCTTATATTTCTGCACGTAATACTTATATTTCTTATAGACACTACGAACTATATCATCCAGCTGATACTCTTGATAGAGGTTGGATTAATTATGCATCTGGTTTTACATTTATCGAAGAACTTGATGATGATGACAATGTAGTTGCTCCAGTATTCTCTAACAATGTAGTTGCTTATGATGATGGTGCAGAATATCGTGTAGTTATACAGATGTCACCTAGAAATACAGAAGTTGCAAAAACAAAGTATATTCTTTCTTCTGCAACAATCAAGTTTGATTCAACAGGAATTGTTTCTGCTCCAGAAGATTGTGCAGTAACAGCAAAGAATGCAACAACAAAAGTTCTTACATTCACAGCTGCTAAATACAATGGAACAGAAATGGCAGCTTCTAATTATAGAATCTACCAGCTTCTTACAACAACAACAAAGAATTCTGACCTCGTTTACACAGGAACAACAAAAGTGCTTACAGCTCTTGGTTCACCTGCAAAGGATACAGACCTTGTAACTACAAGACTTAATTATGTTCAGTACAAACTTGAAGCTTCTGTAAAAGAAGCTCCTGCTTCTGGTATCGAAAGCTATACTTACGAATTCTTTGTAGCTTATACAGACCAGAACGGAGATGTTTCTTGGTACGAATTCTAGTCTTATTCTAGCATCTCCTAACGGCAGCTAGCTGCCGTTAAACAAAAAGCCTCGGGCAGCTCATTCACATCAAGTGAATTTCAGCTTCCCGAGGCTTTTTTATAAGCGTATCAGTATTATTCCTTTGCAAGTTCCTGCACTTTTTCCAGTGGGAGCCCTATTGCTTGGGCAATTTGTTCTAAAGTGCAAACTTTCATTTTTAGAAAATTTCTAGCATCTTCAATAGCTTTGTCCTGTTTTCCCTGCTCAATGCCTATTTTTAGAGCTTCAGCGGCTCGTTCATCGCCGTATTCTTCAACTATTTTACTTGCCATATGAACTCCCTTTTCTTTCTGTTTGAAAAACTTTACCCGCTCTGCAAGCTGATTGTAATACATTTCATCTGCATTCGATGTGGAAAAATCGTGCATCAGTTTTCCAAGCGGGTCATCGCCACGGTAATCCCCATTCACATACATTATATTACAACCGTCATCAAACTTCAAATAATTACCGTCTGAATCATGGACGTCAATGTATTTTCTCACAGGATAAATTGCCTCTGCAGCATTAAATAAATCATGTTCCAGAATAAAAATGATGTAAAGGTTTGGTAACTCATCAAACTTTTTTCCCTTTCGAAGTGTGTGACTATCTAACATTGCCTGATGATAGCGGATTCTGCGTGCTCCGGCTCCAGAACCGGCACGTTGTATTTCGATATTATATTCCTGACGATAAACATCTTCCGCTACAATATCGAGCGTAACAGATCTGCCAAACAGATTGTGTTTCTGTAATTGAGTCATAGATTGTTTTACTTTTAAATCTTCACGATTCAGAAGGATTTTTAGAAGGAACTCTGTTGCCTGAGTGTCTCCGCTAAAAACAAGAGTCATAAGCTCGTCATCCATAAGCCTTAGGTTCTGAATCTTTTCAAGAACTGTAGGTTCTATATTTTCAAATACAGTTGATTGTTCATTGTCTTTTTTCATAATAATTCCTCCTTACATATATATTTGCCGGAGTTTGCGAAAAACTACAAAAATTGATAACAAAATATTTATGTTTCTATTGACAGGAACATATTGACCATCATTTTTAGAAACGGTATTATCAGTTTTAATGAAATTTGTAATCACATTTTTTGCATTTAATTTCTTCTCATTTTTTGCCTTTAGCTTTTTTGCTAAACGCTTATTTGTGCGAAAAGATTAGAATGTGAAAAATCAGCTTATAAAAGAAAGCGGTTCTATCTTTTCGGGTAGAGCCGCTTTTTTTTATGTGCTTAAGGTTGCTGGGGCTGCTACAGGTGGCCCATGGCCGGCCTTTATTTAGGAGATGTGCATATGAAAATTGCATACAGCGGGATAGAAGGAGCATTTGCTAATATTGCGGCGCGGCGTGTTTTTCCAGACCAGGAGCTTGTGCCTTATGGAGATTTCCGCTCTGCTTATGAAGCTGTAGAAAATGGGATTTGCGACTATGCTGTACTTCCGATTGAAAATTCCTATGCTGGCGAAGTGGGTCAGGTAACAGATTTAATGTTTCAGGGAAGCCTTTTTGTAAATGCAGTTTATACCCTGAATGTAATTCAGAATCTTCTGGGCGTTCCTGGAAGTAAACTAACGAACGTTCGTAAGGTGTTGAGTCATCCCCAGGCCTTGGAGCAATGTGCAGATTTTATTCAGGAGCATGGTTTTCAGACAGAAGAGGCTGTAAATACTGCAAGAGCCGCAAAAAAAGTGGCAGAACTTGGTGATGTTACAACGGCCGCTATTGCCAGTGAAGAAACTGCTACCCTTTACGGGCTTGAAGTGCTTGAGCGTGGAATAAACGGTAAGCAGGATAATTCAACCCGCTTTGCGGTGCTTTCAAAAAAAGAAGGTTCGCTAACTGATGAAGAAAAATCTACCTTTATTTTAATGTTTGCCGTCAAAAATGAAGCCGGCGCCCTGGTAAAGGTTTTGAATAAACTTGGTGAATTTGGTTACAACATGAGTGTAATTCATAGCCGCCCGCTAAAGGGGCTTGCCTGGACTTACTACTTTTACATTGAAGCCGAAGGCGAGTATGGCAGTCCGGCCTTTCATCAGATGATTTCAGAGATGGAATACCGCTGCAGCAAATTAAAGGTTTTGGGAAGATTTTAACAATATAGTTTTAGCAATATTTAGGAGATAAAAATATGAATATGGAATTTGAAAGAAGACTGGCAGTGCCAGCAGAAGTAAAGGAAGAATATCCTGTTAATGGTAAGATTGGAAAAATTGTTGAAGAAAAACGTGCTGAAGTAAAAGCCGTGTTTGAAGGTCGTTCAGACAAACTGCTTTTGATTATCGGGCCATGTTCTGCAGACCGCGAAGATGCAGTTTTAGATTATATGAGCCGTCTGGTTCCTGTGCAGGAAAAAGTAAAAGACAAGATTTTGATGGTTCCTCGCATTTACACAAATAAGCCGCGAACAACTGGTGAAGGCTACAAGGGAATGTTACATCAGCCGGATCCTAATGCAAAGCCAGATTTGTACAAAGGAATTGTAGCTTGTCGTCATCTTCATATGAAGGCTGTAGAGCAGACCGGCTTTGTTTTTGCAGATGAAATGCTTTATCCGGAAAATTATCAGTATCTGGATGATTTATTGGGCTATGTTGCGGTAGGTGCCCGCTCTGTAGAAGACCAGCAGCACCGCCTTACTGCCAGCGGAATTGAAGTTCCTGTCGGAATGAAAAATCCTACCAGTGGCGACTATGCCGTTATGATGAACGCAATTCTTGCCGCTCAGCACCCTCACACTTTTATCTACCGCGGCTGGGAAGTTCACTCAGAAGGTAATGAACACTGTCATGCAATTTTGCGTGGTTCTACAAACAAGCACGGTAACAATCAGCAGAACTATCATTACGAAGATTTAATCCGCCTTTGTGATGCCTACGATGAGCGAAATCTTAAAAATCCTGCTGTTATTATTGATACAAACCATTCTAATTCCAAAAAGAATCCTTTTGAACAGCCACGCATTGTAATGGATGTTCTTAATTCATGCCGTCATAATGAACGTGTCTCTAAAATTGTAAAGGGCTTTATGATTGAAAGTTATATTGAAGACGGAGCACAGAAAATTGGGGAAGGTGTATACGGAAAATCGATTACTGACCCTTGTTTAGGCTGGGAAAAAACAGAGCGCCTTATCTACGATATTGCAGAAAGACTGTAAGTAGTTTTGCCTTCTTTTCCCCTTGACGAATAAAATTCTAATAATTAGAATGCAATTATCACATTCTCAATCCTCGCAGCTTTGGTTTCGGCACCTTCCTCGCACCGCCGATTTTTTTCAGCCAAAAATAAAGATTTATGAATAAATTGAATTTACCCAAGTACTTTGGGAAGTACTGGTTTCTCTATCTTATAGCAACTGTAGCTATGGTAGCAGGAACAATGTTAGATATGGTAGCGCCAAAAATTGTACAGCACATTACAGATGATGTGCTTGTGGCGCATAAAATGGATTTACTCACACCGCTCCTGCTTGGAATTCTTGGTATTGGAGTAGGACGCTGTATTTTTCAGTATACCAAGGAATTTTTGTGTGACTGGGCAGGAAGTAAAATTGCTTCAGAAATCAGAATAAACCTTTTTCAGAAAATACAGAGCCTTTCTGCAAACTTTTTTGACGGCATAAATTCCGGCGAACTGATGAGCCGCGTAAAAGACGACGTAGACAGCATCTGGAATATTGCTGCCTTTATGGGAATTTTAATGGCAGAAGTATTTGTGCGCGTTGTAAGCGTACTCTACTTTATGTTCAATATGAATGTATGGCTTGCCATAATCCCAACTCTTGGCATGATTGCTTCTGCAGTTGTGGCCTTCTTAATGGAACGCAAGCTGGACTCTCTTTTTGGCGCAGTTGCTCAGGAAAATTCAGAGATGAATAACACTGCGGCCGAAAATCTTGCCGGCGTGCGTACAGTAAAGGCTTTTGCTCGCGAAGGTTTTGAAATCAACAAGTTTCATAAGCATAACCAGAAGTATTACGAGCTGAATATAGATTTAAGCCGCGTTTTTGTGCGCTTCAATCCTATTATTCAGATTATTACCCGAAGCCTTACAGTAATCACCCTGCTTGTAGGCGGATATTTTGTAATAAAGGGAAACCCACTGGCAGCCGGTGAAAAAATTACTATTGGTGAACTTATGGCCTTTTTGCAGTATGCCGGCGGTATTGTATGGCCAATGGAAATGTTAGGATGGCTTGCAAACGGTTTCTCTCAGGCTAAGGCCTCTGTAAAACGTCTGGATAAGATTTATGAACAGATGCCTCAGATTGTTGATGAATCAGAAATTGCGGGAGCTGCACAGGGCGACCCAGATTTTACTTCGGCCCTACTTTCACCTTTTGACCTTAATGGTGATATTACATTTGAGCATGTAACCTATTGTGCCGGTGGTGCCGGAGACGAACGCGGCAATGAAGCAGCAGCTAAGGCTTCTTCTGGCCAAGCTCCTCGTAAAATTCTGGATGATGTTTCGTTCGAAATTAAAGCGGGACAGACCCTCGGAATTATGGGGTCTACAGGTTCGGGAAAGACAACAATCATCAACCTGCTTAAGCGTATGTACGATGTTACAAGCGGTTCTATTAAGCTGGATGGTGTTGATATTCGCGAACTGCCGCTGCCAACTCTGCGAAAGGCGGTTGCCTGCGTAATGCAGGACATCTTTCTTTTTAGCGATACAATTGATGGAAACATTCGCCTGGGTGCAAAGGAAAGTATGACAACTGCCGAAGTGCGCTCTGCTTTGGAAGCTTCGCACAGTTCAGAGTTCGTGGACAAAATGAAAGAGCGCGAAATGACCGTAATTGGTGAGCGTGGTGTAGGCTTGAGTGGTGGTCAGAAACAGCGCATTACGATTGCCCGCGCACTTGCCCGTAAAACACCAATTCTGGTTCTTGATGATTCTACTTCGGCTTTGGACACAGAAACCGAGCAGGAAATTCAGGGTGTGCTTTCTGAACTTTCCGGCATGACAAAAATCATCATTGCTCACAGAATTTCTGCAGTGCGCAAGGCAGATAAGATTATTGTTTTGGAGGGCGGCCGCTTGGTAGAATGCGGCACCCATGAAGAACTGCTGGCTAAAGGCGGATTGTACAAAGAAACCTACGACAGCCAGTATGTGTAAGGCCGTTGGCGGTCGGACACCCGGGGTGTCATTGTCTGGCTTGACCCGAGAATCTTTCAGACAATCTTTAGAGAGGATAAAATGAACAGTTATAAACAAGACGAAAAAACAGAAAAAAAATCGAAATTTTCCACAATGCCTCGTCTTTTTTCATATCTCTTGAAATTTAAGGGGCGCATAATTGCAGTTTTTGCACTTATGGCTTTTGGTACTGTGGTAGATTTGATAAATCCGCTTTTGCAGGAGCGCGCAATCGACCGCTACATTTTGCCGGGTGATATTCCGGGCTTAATCCGAATTGTAATTATCGGGGCAGTTTTAAATCTCCTCACTGTAATTGCCATAAAAATCCGTATGATTGTGATGGCAAAAACCAGTAACAAGGTAATTCAGAATCTGCGACAGGAGCTTTACGATCATATTCAGAGTCTGGATCTGGCTTTTTTTGACAGCCGACCTTCCGGAAAAATTCTTGCGCGAATTATTGGAGACACAAACTCGCTTAAAGATATTATAGAAAATGCCGTTACAACTCTTATTCCAAACATGGTAACTGTTACTGCGGTTCTGGTAATCATGTTTGTAAAAAACTGGCGGCTTGCTCTTGCGGCTTTGTGCAGTCTTCCATTTATGATTGCAGGAATTTTCCTGATTTCTATTATGGCTGAAAAACACTGGCGCGCAAAAAGGCAGAAGTCTTCCAACATGAATGCTTTTATTAATGAAGATTTAAGCGGAATTAAAATTATTCAGAGTTTCCGTGCCGAAACTGAAACCGACAAAACCTTTCAGGAGCTGGTTTGGGACGACCGAAAGGAATTCCTGCGGGCAGTTCGCTGGTGCGATGGCTTTGGTTCATGGATAGACCTTTGCTGGAGCGTTGGAACTGCGGGACTCTACCTTGCCGGAATTAAGATTCTTGGTGTTGATAGTGTTTCAATCGGAACTTATATTGCCTTTGGCTCTTACGTAAGCATGTTCTGGCAGCCAATTATGAACTTGAGCAACTTTTATAATCAGTTTGTAAATGCAGCCAGTGGTGCAGAACGTATTTTTGAAATTATCGACACTCAGGCTCAGGTAACAAGTAAGGCTGATGCAGAAACTATGCCTGCAATTTCGGGTGCGGTTTCTTTTAAGAACGTTACCTTTGGTTATGATGATAAAAAGACCGTTTTGCAGAATGTTTCTTTTGATGTAAAGGCCGGTGAAACCATTGCTTTGGTTGGCCCTACAGGGGCTGGAAAATCTACCGTTGTAAATCTTGTAAGCCGTTTTTACGATGTAAATGATGGTTCACTTTTAATTGATGGAAAAGATATTCGTGATGTTCAGCTGGACTCGCTCCGCACGCAGATGGGTATAATGACTCAGGACAACTATATTTTTAGTGGAACTATCCGCGAAAATATTATGTACGGAAAACTTGATGCTACCGAAGAAGAAATGCTGGCCGCCAGCCGCGCAGTTCATGCCGACGACTTTATCCGCAATCTGCCGGAAGGTTACGATACCAAGCTTACTGCCCGCGGTGGAGAGCTTTCTAACGGACAGCGCCAGCTGGTTGCTTTTGCCCGAACAATGCTTTCTAACCCTCGCATTTTAATTCTGGACGAAGCAACTTCCAGCATCGATACCAAGACCGAGCTTTTGGTTCAGGCGGGAATTGCCAGCATGCTTAAGGGACGTACAAGCTTTGTAATTGCCCACCGCCTTTCTACAATTCAAAATGCAGACCGCATTTTTGTAATAGACAGGGGCGGCATAGTAGAAAGCGGCACCCCAGACGAACTCATGGCATTAAAAGGCGAGTACTACGCCTTGCGCCATGCGCAGTTTGCCTAGCGCAGCGTAGCAAACTGCGGGGCGAAGGTCGCGCAATGCCCTGGCGCGTAAGGTCCGCAATGACCTTCGCCAGCGCAGTTCTCGTAATGCCCACACCCACCTTCGCCATCTCTCATTTTTTATATATTTCCTCAAATTTGCCGATATTTAAAAAGAGTGTTATTATCAATTAACATGTTTTACATCAAAGGAGTTGTTATGAAATCATTAAAGTCGTTGAGAATTACACTGACATTTAAGTTGTTAATTATGTCACTTGCAGTGTTAATTCTTGCAAATGTTGGACTTGGAACTGTAGCTTATAGACTTTCATCTGTAGGAATGAAAAATAGTGTTTTCAATCAGCTTACAGCTATTTCTTCAGATATTGCAAATCAGATTGCTGCTATCAATGAAAAGCAGTTTACGGCACTTCACTTTCTGGCAGAGCAGGAATTCATGAAAGATGAAAATGCTACGCTGGAAGAAAAAAATGCTCAGCTTTCTGGTATTGCTGCAGCTCTTGGTGGAAATTACGAAAATATAGCTTTTTATGATAAAGACGGAAATGCACTTTTAGGCGACGGCCGTTACATGAATTTTGCATCACGTCCTTATTTTAAGGAAGCCTTTGCCGGTGCAGACTTTGTTTCCGACCCTACTTTCAGTACAGTTACAAACAGCGTGCTTCAGCATTACAGCGTACCTGTTTATAATAAAAATCACCGTCCGATTGGTGCCCTTGTAATGGTTATAAGCGGAAATACAATTTATGACACTATTGCTAATATAGATTTGGGTGGCGGAATGCATCCTTCTGTAATCAACTATAAAACTAGTGCTACAATTGCCAATGCAAATGAAGGTACCGATGAGCAGGATACAGGAGACCAGCAGCTTGATGAAACTGTAGGTCTTGGACTGGTACTTTCTCATATTTTCCAGGGCCTTGAAGGTGTAGAAGAGTTTGTTGATCCAAACATTCATGCACATCTTATTGCTTCCTACAAAAAGGTTCCTAATACAACATGGACAGTTTTTGCAGTTGCACCATATGCAGTTTACTTTGCAGCACTTACTGCAATGCAAGGAAGACTTAGTATAGTAATGTTTGTGTCAATCATTGTTTCTTCAATCATTGTTATTCTTCTGGTTTCTCTGCTGATTCAACCTTTAAAAGTAGTAAAAACTTCTATTACAACTATTGCAAGTGGCAATGCAGACCTTACACAGCGTATTCCAAATGCTTCAAATGATGAAATTGGTGATGTTGTAAAAGGCTTTAATGGATTCGTAGAAATGCTTCAGGGAATTGTAACTAACCTTAAAGATTCTAAGGGAGGATTACAAGTTGTTAATGAGGAATTACAGGCAAGTACTCAGGATGCATCTGCTTCTATTACACAGATTATTTCTAATATCGAAAGTGTAAATACTCAGATTATGAATCAGGCTGGTTCTGTAACAGAAACTGCCGGAGCTGTAAATGAAATCAGTTCGAATATTGAATCTCTTGAAAGGATGATTGAATCACAATCTGCGTGTGTAACTCAGGCTTCTGCGGCTGTAGAAGAGATGATTGGAAACATCAACTCGGTAAATAATTCAGTTGGAAAAATGATTTCTTCTTTCAGTCATCTTACAGATAATTCAAATATTGGAATTGCAACTCAGAACAATGCCAACGAAAAAATTATGCGCATTGAAGAGCAGTCAAAAATGCTGCAGGATGCAAATATTGCCATTGCAAATATTGCAGAGCAGACTAACCTGCTCGCTATGAATGCTGCAATTGAAGCGGCTCATGCTGGCGAAGCTGGTAAGGGTTTTGCTGTTGTTGCTGATGAAATTCGTAAACTTTCAGAAACTTCTACAGATCAGTCAAAGACAATTGGAACTGAACTTCAGAAGATTCAGGATACTATTGGCGAAGTTGTTTCTGTTTCAAATGAAACTAATACTGCTTTCGCTGCAATTTCGCAGAGTATTACAGAAACTAGCCAGATTATTGAACAGATTAAAGCTGCCATGGAAGAACAGCAGATTGGTTCTAAGCAGATTATTGATGCCCTTCAGTCTATGAATAACTCAACTTCTGAAGTAAAGGTTGCATCATCAGAAATGACAGAAGGAAACAAACAGATTCTTTCTGAAATTGAAAAACTGCAGACTGCAACTGATGTTATCAAAGACAGTATTCAGGAAATGCAGACAGGTGCCCAGAGAATTAATGAAACTGGTGCTGCTCTTTCTTCTATTTCCGGAAAAGTTGGAGATAACATCCAGCAAATTGGCTCTGAAATCGATTTGTTCAAAGTTTGATGAGCGCGTATGCGCAAAAAAAATTCCCCGAAACAACCAGTTGTTTCGAGCAGTTATTAGGATGAGCCTAAAAAATGCGTTGCATTTTTTTTAACGGCTCTCCTATAAGAGCAGGACTAACCGGGGAATAACACGGGACATGGATGAGCTAAAAAACACTGCCGTGTTTTTCTTTACGCTCTCCTATTAAACACCGGCCGCCTACCGGGCGGCCTTACATATATGTCATTGTCCGGCTTGACCGGACAATCTTTTTTTTTAAAGGCCTTAGTCTTTTTCAGCATCATGAATAGTAATGTGCAAGTCGTCCAACTGCTGCTGGTCTACAGGACTAGGACACTCATCCATTGGTGAAGCTGCCAGGTTATTCTTAGGGAAGGCAATTACTTCATGGATAGATTCTTCGTGGCACATGAGCATGATTAAGCGGTCAAGACCTGGGGCAATTCCTCCGTGTGGTGGGGCACCGAACTTGAAGGCCTGTACTAAGAAGCCAAATGCTTTTTCTGCACGTTCGCGGCTGTAACCTACAATTTCGAAAATACGTTCCTGAAGAGCTGGATCATTAATACGCATAGAACCAGAAGCCAATTCATAGCCGTTCAAAACTAAGTCGTACAAATCACCTTTTACAGCACCTGGGTCGCTTTCGAGTGTATCCCAATACTGTTTCTGAGGAAGAGTGAACATGTGGTGTTCTGTTTCCCATTTGTTTTCTTCTTCGTTCCATGCAAAGTATGGGAAGTCGATAATCCATGCAAAGTGGAATTCATCATCTGGATTATAGAGATTTAAGTCTTTTCCAAGCTGTTTGCGTACTGCACCAAGAGCTGTACATGCCAGCTGCCAGTTTTCATCACTTACAAACAAAAGAAGGTCGTTCTTTTCTGCACCAAGTTTTGAACAAATTTCAGCTTCTTTTCCAGCGTAGAACTTAGAAATTCCACCTTCGAACTGAACCGCGTCGGTGGTTGCGGTCCCTGAGCCTGTCGAAGGGGTCGAAACCACTTTCATCCAGGCAAGACCTTTTGCCTTGTAAGTTTTTGCAACTGCTTCAAGAGCTTCAATGTTCTTACGGCTGTATTTATCTGCAACATTCTTTACAACAAGAGCCTTCAAACCAGAGCGTTTGTGTCTCTGAACCTCGCGTCCAGCATTTGCAGCCCCTGCTTTGAATGCATTAAAATCTGCTAAATCTGCCATAAATGCGGCATCCTGCATCTTCATGTCAAAACGAAGATCAGGTTTATCGCTTCCGTAAAGGTCAAAAGCATCTTCCCAGGCAATGCGGTCAAACTTGGCTGGTAAATCATAATTCAAAGTCTTTTTGAAGATGTACTGCATCATTCCTTCTGTTGTAGAAAGAACTTCTTCGCGGTTTGTGAATGACATTTCCATATCAATCTGAGTAAATTCAGGCTGACGGTCTCCACGAGCATCTTCGTCGCGGTAGCAGCGGGCAATCTGGAAATATTTGTCAAATCCAGAAACCATCAGAAGCTGTTTGTAAAGCTGTGGGCTCTGTGGAAGTGAATAAAATTTTCCAGGATGAACACGGCTTGGAACTAAGTAGTCGCGGGCTCCTTCTGGAGTAGATTTGATAAAGGTTGGAGTTTCAATTTCCAAAAATCCTTTTGAAGTCAAATATTCGCGTGTTGCAAAAGTTACCTGAGAGCGGAGGATGATGTTGTGCTGCATTGGATCGCGGCGCAAATCAAGATAACGGTACTTAAGACGGAGATCTTCATTTGGAATTACAAGACTTCCATCCTTCTGGCGAACTTCTTCAATAGAGAATGGCAGTTCCTGAGAAGTTGTGAAAATCTGAATGTCAGATGCTTCAACTTCAATTTCGCCGGTTGCCATATCAGCATTTATATCTTTATCTGAGCGTGCATTTACAACGCCTTCAACAGCGATACAATATTCACTTTTAAGGCTGGCAGCAATTTTCTTAACATCATCACTAGCTTTATCACCAACCATTACCTGAGTAATACCATAACGGTCACGCAGGCGGATAAAAATCAAACCGCCCAAATCGCGAGTGCGGCTTACCCAACCGTTCAAAACAACTTTTTTACCAACATCACTCTTGCGGAGTTCGCCGCAAGTTACAGTACGTTTAGAATTCTGCATGTTTTTGCCTTATTGTGCGGTAAATACCGCATTTAAAATTAAAAAGATTTACAAGAATACTTGTTTTCTAATCATTCTACCGTTCTGACAGAAGTTTTACAATGTATTATAAGAAGATAAAAATAGTCTTTTTCCCTTTCATCAAAAGGCTTTTATGCATTATATTTTATATGAGAGCGAAAAAGACGAGGTAAAAATGGTACAAAAAAAGGCTTCTGCATCTATTCATTGGCTTGCAATAATCACAATTATTTTTGTTATGGTGAGTGGATTTTTTATTCACAGACATCGTGCTTATATCACAGAAGCAATGCATCTTCCCTTTCATGATGTAAATCTTCAGGAAGTGGAAGATGGCCTTTATTCAGCAAAGACATATACAAGTTTTCTTCATCTTCAACTGGAAGTAACAGTAAAAGACCATGTAATTACAGATATAAAGGTGATTGAAAACGCAGGTTATGATGGGGAAACTGCCCGTCCAATAATCAACAAAATGATAGAAGAAAATAAAATTGTGGTTCCCGCTGTAAAGGGCGCCGAAATTGGAAGTATGGTTTACATTAGTTGTGTGAGTACAGCACTTTCGCCGCAAACTAAGAGTGAAAATGAAGGCCAGAATGCAGAAGATTAATTATCAGAAAAAACTTGATCAGCTGATTAATGAATTAGAAACCGCAGATACAAAAATAAGGCCCACTCTCCTGCTCCATGCCTGCTGCGGCCCCTGCTCTTCTTATGTTCTTGAATATCTTGCAAAATATTTCCAGATTACAGTTTTTTATTATAATCCGAATATTTATCCGGCTGAAGAATACAAGCGCCGGCTAGAAGAACTTAAAAATCTTTACAAGCGCTTTCCGCCTGCCCTGGAAAATCACGTAACAATAATTGAAGCAGATTATCAGCCGGAAGAATTTTATCAGGCTTCTGGCACCCGCGAAAAAGCAGAACTTGCAACAGAGCCCGAAAAAGGAGAGCGGTGTTATAATTGTTACAAACTCAGACTCGAAAAAAGCTTCCGTTATGCCTGCGAACATAATTTTGACTATTTTTGCACTACCCTTTCTATAAGTCCATTTAAAGATGCCCAGAAAATTAATGAAATAGGTGAATTATTAACAGGTGCCGCAGAAAAAAATCCCCGTTGGCTCTATTCCGATTTTAAAAAGAACAACGGCTTTAAACGTAGCCTAGAACTTAGTGAAGAATACCAGCTTTACCGCCAGCAATATTGCGGCTGTATTTTTTCTTTGCAGAATAGCCGATAATCTGATATAATTTTTATCATTAAAAATTTATGAGCTTATTTCAGACCATTTCAGACTTTTTTGAATCATTGTTTAAGCGATCCTCTCCAGAAGTGCAGAAAAAGCAGCTGTTAAAAAAGCTGGATGCCGAAATAAGAGAATTTAATCCTTCAATTTGTAAAAACGGCATGCTCCTTCCAAATTTTGGTGAAGCAATTTTTGCCCTTTATAAAAATACACGTCCTCTGGATAATCTTTTTTCTGTTACCCTCAGCACTTCCGATATTCCGCGTCAGCATCGTTTTGAAGCACAGCTGATTATGACCGGTTATTCTTTGGAATCGCAGGAAGTTATAGAAAATCTTTCTTTTGATAATCGTAAGGCAGAAATAGAGTCAGAACCGCAGCATCAGGATAGAATTTTTATTCGCCAGAGAAAGCAGCTGGAAAAAGTTCTGAAAGAGTTAAACACAGAAGCTTTCAAAAAAATGGATTCAGACATTCTGAATTTACGCCAGCTTGTAGAATTCTGTCATTATAATTTTATTCCGTTTCTTCAGCTTTTTGATTCTTCATTTATTCCCGCAGATTTTGGCTATAATCCTTCTTACACAGAAGTTCCAATCGCAAAAACAACAAATCTTCTGGAAGATCTATATTATCAGCTTAGTTCTTTTCATATTGAATCATCTATTGCATCTGCTGTTCTTGCGGTTGCGCAGCTTAGAAAAGGTGGTGAATTATCAGATATTGAACGCAACTCGCTTTTGGGAAGCCTTAAAAAAATAAATTATGTGATGAATCACCTTCTTACACCAGACAAGCTGAAGACACTTTTGCGTTACTGTCATGAAGATCCTAATTACGAGCCTCAGGTTCAGAAAAATTCTGGTTCACCTCGTCAGGAATTTGCAAATATGCTGCAGTCGCGTTATGAAGCCGATGAACAGCGCATTAAAACAGAGCTTCAGAACGAAACAATTTCTGAAGAACTTGCAACTCTCTTCCCGAATATTCCTTTACAGGAAGTTGGTGCCTACAACGAAACCTTTAATAAAAATCTTCAGCAGGATACAGCCCTTTCCCTCAAGTGGCTTCTTCCTTTGAAAGTTCTTAAAACATTTCTTGTAGTTTATGTAACCTCTGGCGTTAAAAATCTTTTAAATGATATATCGATTGAAGGATTTTTTAATAATCCCGAGTATAAAACAAATTTTTCATCTATGGTTTTTGCGGTTGCGGCAGCAGAAGAAGAGGTGAAAAAATTTGAAGATAGTTTTGCAAACGGACAAAAAAACAGCGTTTCGGTTTTACAGGGCTATATTACAGACAGTAAACGCGATAAGGATTTTTACAATCGGCTGGAGAAAAGTATTTCAATTATAAATGATGAAGCACACAATCTGCTTCAATCACAGGTTACGGTTCTGCATAATTTAAGCCGTGAGCTTGGTGAGTTGCTTGAAGATGCAAAAAAGCCTTCCTGCGAACTTATTTCAAACTTAAAAGTGCTTATGATGTCATCAAGAAATCGTGATCAAACTAATTTATTGGAATCTCAGTACCAAAATTGGAATATTTTTTTTGAAATTATGAAAAACTATGTTATTATAAATAATAATAGTAGTGAGATGAGTCATGAGTAGACCCAAGGGTTCCAAAAACAAGGCAACGCTAGCTAAACAAAAAGATTCTGCTTCTCAAAAAGTGCTTGAACAGACAGTTCAGTATGAAAAGAGAATTTATGATTTGGAGCAGATGCTCGATATTGCACAGTCTTTTTGTCAGAATCTTGATTTTAACAACCTTCTTGAATCTATTGTTTATATCTGTATGGCTCAGATGCATGTTCTGGGTGCAGAAATCTTTGTCCGAAACCTCATAAAAGATGACCGCTTTATTCTTGAAACAGAACGCAGCCGTACAAATGAAATAATTTCTCTTCCAGTTGCAGACCCAATTTGCGATAAACTTCTTGAACTTTGCAATGCAATGACTTATGACGAATTAAAAAAAGCCGTTCCAACAAGTCCTTCTTTTAAGGTTCTGGATATATATAATCCTACTTTAATTGTGCCTCTCATCCAAAAGAATCACTTAAACGGACTCCTTCTTTTGCAGGAACGTATTGCCATAGAAGACGATATTTCTTACACAGAATATGAGCGCTCACAAATGATGACTATTGCATCTCTTGCGTCGGTTGCCATTAATAATGCTGCCCTTGTAGAAACTTCATCTACCGATATGATGACAAAACTCAAGTTAAAGTATTATTTCTTTAATTTGCTTTCCGATGCAATAGACAATGCCTTCCTTCAGGGGCAGAACCTGGCCGTTCTTATGTTCGATATAGACTTCTTTAAGAAGTTTAATGATACCTATGGTCATGAGTGTGGAGATTTTGTACTTATCGGGGTTGCAGATCTTATCAAAAAGAGCCTTCGAGAATCAGATGTAGCCAGTCGCTATGGTGGTGAAGAATTTACTGTAATGCTTGCAAATACGGGAATGGAAGAAGCCATGCTCGTTGCAGAACGCATTCGTGCCGCCATAGATGAACATGACTTTGTATTTAATAAGCAGCATCTTCATGTAACAATTTCTGTTGGAGTTTCTGTATTTGATGCAAAGACTAACCTTGTAAATTCTCCAAGTGAACTGGTTAATCAGGCCGATCAGGGCTTGTATATGTCTAAGAGTAATGGCCGTAATCAGGTGACCTATTTTGTACCAAAAAACTAAACTCTTTTTTCGTAGACCATTTAAATATATTTATACACGGCATACGCTGTTTATTATCCTCATAAATTGTGCAATTTTTTCCTTAGCCTATCTTTCGCCAGATTTTTATCAGATTATGTATAAGGTTGGGGCTCTTAATGTGTACATGATAGACGTTGAACATTGTTACTGGCAGTTTGTAACTTATATGTTCCTTCATAGTAATGTTCAGCACTTGTTTTTTAATATGCTTGGTCTTCTAGTCTTTGGACTTCAGCTGGAAAGGGCAATTGGCTCTAAAGAATTTGGGCTTTTTTATATTTTGTGCGGCACTTTAGACGGAGTTTTGTCTTATCTGGTTTATAAGTTCACCGGGCAATATTATGTATTCTTGCTGGGTGCCAGTGGTGCAATCTACGCGGTGCTTTTTGCTTACGCGGTTGTCTTTCCTCGTTCCATTATTTATATCTGGGGTTTTATTCCGCTTCCGGCTCCTGTAATGGTTGTAGTTTATGCATTAATCGAACTTGGAAGTCAGTTTTTTAAAGCAGATAACGTGGCACATCTAACTCACTTATTCGGATTCCTTTCTGCCTGGCTTTATTTTGTAATCCGCATGGGAATTCATCCTGTAAAAATATGGAAAAAAACATACAGATAATAAAAAAAATATTCCTTTCGCTTCTTTTTATAGCATTCTTTCTTCTGATTGGCACACAAGCCTGGGCTCAAACACCCTCTGTTATTCAGAATATAAGGATTCCTTTGTGGGCAGAACTTGATGCCTATCCGGCAATTGTAAATGCAGGTGATGAAGAAGGTGATAAGGGGGATGAAGGACAATTCGACTACCCGATAAAAAGTCTTAAAGAAATCGCTCCTTTTATAATTGAAGGTATGGTTTACGGCTGGGAATTTTATTACACTCCGTCGGATAAGCAGCGTAATGTAGAAGAAATCCTGGAAGTAACAGAAATTGTTTCTTCAGATTTATTAAAAAGCGGGATAGAGTATTCTTCACCATGGGTAACAGAAAGCCGTTTGAACTGCTGGTGTTCATACCGGCGGAATGAATCACAGGTGCAGAATTATTATTTATGGAGTTCCATACAAAATCCGATTGTACAGGGAAGAGGCTACGGCAGCGTGACTCTTGGTTTTGAAGGTCTGCGCGAAGCTGCCAACGATGCCCTAAAAAACGCAATCCGTACCTATTACCGGAATCTGATTAAGAATAAACCAAAGGCTATTACAGGAAAAGTTCTGATTCGTGACCTTCCTCAGATTGGAATAGACTCAGGGCGTTATGTAATTAACCTTGATTTTTTTCTGGAATGCGGTAAAATAATAAAATACGAGATTTATTAGGAGTTTTATATGAAAAAGATTTTTGCATTGCTTTCATTTATATTTATAGTTTCTTCGGTACTTATTGCAGCGCCTGTTGAAGATGATTTAACTTATGAAGAAGATAAGGTTTCTATGGAAGTTGTTGTTCCAGAAAACCAGCATTGTACAGATAAATATGCTTCTGTTAAAATTGAATATATGCCTATGTATGACGAAATCCGCATCTATTATGATACACTTTATGTTTCATATGATCGCGGAGAAGCAATGAATACAGTAATTGCTTGTGTAGAAGATTTTATGAAGGATAGAAAATATTCTCGTTACCGCTATCTTAAACCAGAATCTCAGAAATACTGGAAAGATGATCGCGGACAGCGCAAGGCTCAGTGGTCTGCTTATATAAAATTAGAGCGCTAAACCTATTCAATTTTTATGTAAAATATTGTAAACTATTAGCCGTCAGTTTTCTGACGGCTTTATTTTTTTAAGGCGGTGGTTGAGCTTGTCGAAACCACGCATTATACAGGATTTACAAAATGGACGCAAAAAACATTATTAAAAATCTTCACCCTCTAGAAATCAAGGTTTTATTAAAGTATTCAAAAGATGACGAACTCACTTCAGAAAAACTTCAGAAGGAACTTGCATATAAGGAAGGTCATGCAAATCAGGCTTTCTCATGGCTTTCTGGAAAATCGCTGTTAAAAGAAATCAGACGTACACCACATACTTTTTTTGAAATTACAGACATGGGACGAGCCCTTGCAAAAACAGGTACTGTAGAAGAGCGCATGGTAAACTTCCTTAAAGATAAGGGTGCTCACACAATGCCGGAAATTGCAGCTGGAATTGGCCTTGAACAGAAGGATGTAGGTTCTGCCTTTGGTCCTCTTGTAAAAGACGGCGTTCTTAAAATGAATGCAGAAAAGAAGGTTGAATACACTGGTGCTGCCCTTCCAGAACGCATTAAGGCTACTATGGAACTTGTAAAAAAGGCTTGTTCTGCACAGAGTGGACTTCTTAATAAAGATGACCTGTCACCTGCTGAAGTTTCTGCAATGGAAGGTCTTGCAAAGAAACGCGGTGCTGCAGATTCTCCTTTTAAGATGATTGAACGCGAAACTGTATTCTATAAACTTGCAGATGGCTTTGAAAAGGTTCGCGATGCACTTAAAAATGCCGGCGTTACAGGTAACGAAATTGGTGAAATCACACCAAAAATGCTTGCAACTGGTGACTGGAAAAACGGAACATTCCGTGGTTACAACATTGCTATTCCACCTGCACGCATTATACCTGGCCGCACAAATCCTTATGTTCAGTTCTTGGAAAGCGTAAAAGATAAGCTTTGTTCTCTTGGTTTTCAGGAGTTTGATGGTCCGCTTGTAGAAACTGAATTCTGGAACGGTGATGCTCTCTTTATGCCACAGTTCCACGCTGCCCGCGATATTCACGATGTATACCGCATTAAAAATCCTACTCATGCAAAATTTATTGAAGAACCATATTTGAGCAATGTAAAAGCTGCTCACGAAACTGGTGGAAACACTGGTAGCCGTGGTTGGAACTACACTTTTGATAACGAGTTCACACGCCGCTTGATTTTGCGTTCACAGGGTACAGTTCTTTCTGCACATCAGCTGCACAAGGCAGAGGTTCCTGGTAAATACTTTGGTATTGCCCGTTGCTTCCGCTACGATAAGGTAGATGCAACTCACCTTTCAGACTTCTATCAGACAGAAGGTATTATCGCTGGAAATGATGTAACACTCCGCGACCTTCTTGGTATGCTTAAGATGTTCGCAACAGAAATTGCCGGAGCAGAAGAAGTAAAATACGTTCCAGGTTACTTCCCATTTACAGAACCTTCTATTGAAGTTCATATCAAACACCCTGTTTTGGGCTGGTTTGAGCTTGGTGGTTCTGGTATCTTCCGTCCGGAAGTTACAAAGGCTATGGGGCTTGATTGTCCTGTTCTTGCCTGGGGTATCGGTATTGACCGCATGGCCCTTATGGCACTAGGCCTTAATGATTTGCGCGAACTCTTCTGCGAGGATATTGAGAAAGTTCGTTTAAGAAAAGCAAAGTTCTAGACTTTACACAGCACCCTTACGCAGGGTGCTGTTTTTTCTATTATGAGTGGAAAGTGCGCCGGACTAAGCATAGCCACTTCACCATCGCACTGCAGTAAAATTGGCATATCATAAGAAATACGAACCTTATTTGCAGAAAATGCCTGAGAAAGTCCAGCTTTAAAATGTAGTCCTTTTGAATAACCTTTACTTTCTTTTATGATTTTAAAAAATGTTCATCTTTGGCGTATAGCAGATATTGTTTTCATCAGGAAGAACTTTCTGACCGCCGCCATAAACGCGGTTACCGCTGGCACCAAAAGCAAAGAGTGTAATTCCTCCGCTTACATCATCAAATCTATCATCGTTCTGATCATAAAACTCAATTTTTGCCAGACCTGGCTTAAAATCCTTGTTAAATCTTAAAGCACTTATTGGAACTGCTATGTGGTAAAATTCACCGGGAAGAATTCTCTTCATCACATTTGAAAGGTAAACTACATAAGCATCCAGCCCGATACTAACGATATTAAATCCAAACCATGGAAATTTGTAATTTGGGTCCCCGTATTTAGCCGGAATTTTAGCTACTTTTTTTTCTGATTCAGCTAATTCTAAATCTGACGGCGTATTTTCAGGATAGACTTTTATAGCAGGAATGTTTTTATAAACCAGCTGACTTTGTAACAAATCAAAACATTCCTGAATAGAATGACCGTCTGTGCCGTCATTTCCGGTTCCCAGCGGAAGTCTTAAAAGAGTAATATTGTTTAAAATCGTTTCTTTCTTCTTTATATCTACCTGAGATTCTTTGTAAAGAGTTTCCTGAACTTCAAGGCAGGTTCCGTCGCCGCCACAGGTAACCAGAACTGTTTCGCTGTTTTTATCTTCCAGTGCGATATGCTCAGCAATTACTCCGACTGTGAGTTCTCTGGCATGTCCCTGGTACTGGGTAGAAAGAATTTTGTATGAAATTTGAGATGTACATTCCGGTTCGCTAGCTAAAGAATTAAGTTTTGCGTCAAAAAGTTTTGCGTATTGTTCAGACTTTTTCTTGTTAGTAAAGCAGCCTGCAGTTTTATTTACAATAAAGCTTATATGTACTTTCTTTTTTGCCCAAAGTTTGTTTCTTGCGATTAGGGCAGAAATACATTTGGCAACGTCATCGGGTGTTAAAAATTTGTTCATTAATTCATAATAAGGAAAAATAAAAATGCCTGTCAATAAAAATCTTTTATAAAAATTCTTTTACTTTTTGAGAAAGTTAGTCTAAAATATAAGAATATGATGAATGAAATTGAAGAGCGGCTAGAAGTTGATCGGGAAAAGATAAAAAACGCAATCCGCCTTCAGATGCCTATTGAAATTACTTCATATACAATTCCTCGCAACATGGAAGTTTACATCCAAAGGGTTCTTGAATTGTTTTTAGATGAATGTCATCAGGAACACCTTAGAGATGCGCTTTCTTTTTGTCTTGGAGAACTTCTTACAAATGCTAAGAAGGCAAATACAAAACGTGTTTACTTTGAAGAAAAAGGTCTGGATATAAATAATCCAAAAGATTATGAAGAAGGAATGAAAGACTTCCGTGACGAGACCTTTGATAATATAAACTACTATCTTGAAATGCAGCGAAGGGCTGGTCTGTACGTAAAGATTGTCCTTCAGCTAAAAGAAGATAAAATTTTTATTGAGATAAGAAATAACAGCCTTCTTACAGATAGTGAAAAGGTTCGAATTAAAGATAAGCTTGATAGTGTTCAGCAGTATAAGAGCATGGAAGAAGTTTTAGGAACTGTGCTCGATCAGACTGAAGGTGCAGGACTTGGAATTATAATTGTAATTCTCATGCTCCAGAAAGTTGGACTTTCAAAAGAAAATTATCAGGTATTTACTGAGGATGAAGAAACTGTTACCCGAATTATATTGCCAGGAAACGGTAATATTTTTGCGGCTGTAGAAATCATGTCTTATGAACTTTCCTACATGATTGATCAGATTCCTGTTGTAAAAAATCATTTTGAAATTATAAATGCTCTTGTTGCCAGTCCAACATTGGAAAGGCAGGCAATCAAGCAGGCTATTCGCGAAGATATAGGACTTGCCCTTCTTGCGCAGAAATATGCCCTTGAAAAAGATTCTTCTGCTGTGGGAATTAAAAAGTGTCTTTCTCTTCTTTCTGATGATGAACTTCGTTACATTTATTCCGACAGTAACCCTTCAATTCGCATAGTTGAAAATTCACCAGTTCTGGAAAATATGGTATTCCATGCACAGCGTACAGCATATTTTGCTTATAATATGTTCAAAAATTATCAGGAAGAAATGAACATGGCAGATGAACTGAATGCTGATGTTATGTATGCGCTGGGTCTTTTTAACAGTATCGGTTTTGCGCTTATAGAAACTCAAACAGAAGAGCAGCGCAGTTATATGGAAGAACTTTCCCAGCAGTATGAAGAAGACTGGAAAAAGATAATGGATGTCTTTAACTTTGGAAATACTGCAAATTACATTAAGCGAATTTATGCAAAGAAATCGCAGATGCCTGCATTTGCAACATATATTATTTCCTGCTGGAATTCTAGAAGAGGAAAGCTCCCTGAGCGTTTTATGTTTGCAGTAGATGTGCTCTATATGTCAGAAATGATGCAGTATTATGATGAAAAAATTGCAGATTTCTACCAGATAGATAGAAAGATTCTAAAAAAGTATGGCATTCTTGATGAAAAAATGTTTAAAACAATGATTACAAAGATGAAGACTTCTTTGGATAATGATTAATTTTAACCGCTGTTTTTGGCCTAATTACTTATACTTTCAATCCATTTTTGCATTAAAATTCCAAATGCAACCCCAACATTAAGTGAAGCTTTTAGCCCTTTCATTGGGATGGTTACACGGCCGTAGTCGGCACAGTGCAAGGCTTCCGGGCTCACTCCTAGTTCTTCGGAACCAATAATGCATATTCCTTTTTCCGGAAAAACAAAATCATTTATATCGGTGCCGCCTGTTTCTAAGGCAAAGACAGGAAGGTCTTTGTATTCTTCCTTACTTCGAATCTCCTCCAAAGAAAGCTGCTCCCATCCCATAGTTTCAATGCAGCCCATTCCCGAGCGGATAGCGCGCGGTTGTGTAGGATCTATACAGTGCAGTGAAATTAGCACTTTTTCAGCTCCCATAGCTTCGGCCGTGCGGAAAATAGAGCCGATGTTAAAAGGAGAGCGGATATCTTCTGCATAAACGCATACACCCGGAAAAAAATCTCGTTTTCGCACGAGTCCGTTTTCATCTGTGGAATTATGAGGAGCAATAACCAGGTCCCATTCAGCAGGAAATGTTCCTATTATTTTAAGAAGATGATTTCTTGCGCAGTTGCAAAGTCTTAATTCATCCTGAAGTTCAAAAGGTTCGCGGCTCATAAGAACTTTCAGTTCCGCTGCGGCAGATTCCGGTAGTTTTGGGTCTTTTAGCAAAATGCGGGTTATCTGCTTAATATATTCTGAACGTGGCATATTGGTGAAGGAATACTCAGTTCCTTTTTCTGCAATTCCCTGAATATCACGTTCAAGAGCTCCGTAAGTAAGAGCAAGTTTTCGTCTTTTTTGGCCACCCTCAAGCTGGAATAATTTTCCTGGTTCAATCATGTGTAAGTTTGCGGGCGGTCGGTGTTTTACAGGCCGCCTTATTCTCCATTTTTAGAATGCAATTTTTATAAAGCTGAAGAGGTCATCAGTTGTCATGCTGCGTGGTAATTCATTCATAATATCAACAGAGCCTACATCTTCTATTGCGAGCGAAAGATTTTCTACTGTAAGGTTCAAGTCTTTTAATCGGGTTGGAAGATTATACTTTGCGATTTTCTGGCGAACATATTCGATTAGAGATTTTACGGCTTCATCTCCGTTAATGTCATCTGGACAGGTGCGTAAAAGGTGAGCAATTTTATCTAGTCTTGAAGCTTTGTAGTTTGCGGCGTCTTCCAGCGCGTAAGGAAGCAGAATTGAAGACACAAGCGACTTGCTTTTGTGATAACGTGCATATATTCCCATGGAAATCAGGCTGCCCAAACCAAGTGAAGCAGATGCTGTTGCGAGTGAAATCATAACTCCGGCTTGGGAGAGGAGAACTTCTTCTGGAGTGGAAATTTCCAGGGAAGGTGAACCGTCTAAAGCGTATGAAAGAATTTCCAGTCCTTTTTCTACAAACATGTCACTAAAGAAATTTGCACGCTGAGAAAGGTAAGCCTCTGTTGCTAGTCCAATTAATTCCAACGAAAGTGTAGCTCTCTGATTTTCTGTAAGGGAAAGCATCAGATTTGGGTCGATTAAAACTAATTTACAAACTGAATTCTGAACTTTCATTATTTTAAGCTGATTACTGCGTGAGTCTGTAACCGGAATTACTGGAGTAAAACAATGTGTACAGCGGAATGTTGTAGGAATGCAGATACATGGAATTGATGCTGTTGTTGGAACTGCTCCATCAACAAATGTGTAAATGTCATGAGTTTCATAATAAAGGGCAGAAACGGCGCGGCCTATATGTATGGCTTTTGCACCGCCCACTGCAATAATTCCGTGGATATGACCTTCGCGTGCAAGCTTTACAGCGCGCTCAATAACTCTGCTTGTATTTCCTTCGGCAATTTCTGCAAAAACAAAACTTTCGATTTTTCGGTCAATTAATGATTGTAATATTTTTTCTGCAAGTTTTGCTTCATTCAAAAAAGGATCCAGAATAACCATGTAACGGGTTCCCCATTCCTTTACCTGCTGTCCAAGTCTACTGATTGTATATGAGCCAAGTATGATGTTTGGATTAATTCTAAATACGAAATCTGCCATTTTTTATTCACTTCTCCTTTTTTACCTATAATAACAAAAAAAAAGACGGAATTCTACATTCCGTCTTTTTTTAAGCGAATCATTGTTTAATTAAAAATTAAAGCCCGATTGCTGAAAGGAATTTGTCAGCTGCAGAATTGATAACTGCATTGTTTAAGTAGTTAGGGTCTTTGATTTTTTCTTTCAGCTCTGCAATTTTATCTGCACGAACATCTGGAGTTTCTTTTGCTACCTGCTCCAGATAGTATGCTTCTGCCATTTCTTTAGCTTCTTCAGAAACGCTGATAGAATCAACATCTCTTGAAACCTTTGCAGTGTTTTCAGTTTTGCGGAGATTCTGAACATTGTTCACCTGAGTAACATTGCTAATACCATTTATCATCATAACATCCTACCCCTCTACCCTTTAATTATCGGTAGATTCATCAGAATTCTTAATATTTTTTACACCAGAAATAAAAACTGCAAACTCACCTTTTATGGATTGTCTTGAAGAATAATCGGCGTAAAGCTCTGCAGCCGTACCGCTTGTTATTTCTTCATGCAGCTTTGTCAGTTCTCGCCCAACAACAATTCGTCGGTTACTTTCAATATCGGCAATGTCCGCAAGAAGTTTAGTAATTCTGAACGGACTTTCGTAAATAACTACTGCATTTCCTGTAGAAAGCAGTTCCTTTACACGGCTTCTTCTTTTTCCTGGTTTCGGAGAAAGAAAGCCTTCAAAAATCAGGGTTTTTCCACCAGTTCCAGCTACGCTTACAAGTGTTGCGAAGGCTGCTGGCCCTGGAATAGGAACAACATCAAATCCTGCATCGCGGACAATATCTACAAGTACAGCCCCCGGATCTGAAACCCCTGGTGTACCGGCATCACTGGCGTATGCAACATCGTGCCCCTCTTTCAGCAGACTTACAATTTTGTCTGCGGCAAATTTTTCATTCTGTGCCCTGCAGGAAACAAGCGGCTTCTTAATTTCAAAATGATTCAGAAGCTGCAAAGTGTGCCTGGTATCTTCCGCCGCAATGAAATCCACGTTTTTTAGAGTTTCTACTGCCCGGAATGTAATGTCTCCTAAATTACCAATAGGAGTGCCCACAACAAAAAGTTTTGCCATAGCATATTATAAGATGAAAGTGAAAAAAAAACAACTTTTTGCCATAAAAAAGAGAATGTATAATTAAAAAATAAAAATATCTAAAAAAATTGAGAAAAATTTTATTTTTTTTATTGACAATTAAGAATAATGCGATATGATTATAACTACAACGTTGTAGTAGGTTTGCGAAAACGTTGTCAGAAACAAAAAAAACTTAAGCGCCGAAAGGCAAAAAAAAACAGGAGAAACAAAATGACAAAAAAGATTGTTATTGGTGCAGCTATGTTGGCATTGGCAGCTTCTTCTCTTGCTGCAAAACCAGCACAGGGAAAAGTACTCAACATTTATGTTTGGAACGATGAATTCTCTTCACGTTTCAAGGATTACTACGAAGCAAACAACCCTAAGCTTCTTCAGGGTGTAAAAGTAAACTTCGTACAGACACCAAACCAGGGAAATGCTTATCAGGATAAGCTTGATGAAGCTCTTCTTGCTCAGGAATCTGCAAAAGCTGACGAGAAAATCGACTTGTTCCTCGTAGAAGCTGACTACGCTCTTAAATATGTTGATACACCTTACACTCTTGATGTAATGAAAGATGTAGGTCTTAAAAAGAAGGATTTGGCTGAACAGTTCAAATATACACAGGATATCATGACAGACTCTAAAGGAAAACTTAAGGGTGTTTCTTGGCAGGGATGTCCAGGTGGATTCGTATATCGCCGTTCTTATGCAAAGGCTGTTCTTGGAACAGACGATCCAGCAAAAGTACAGGCACAGCTTTCTGACTGGGCTAAGTTCGATGCTGTAGCTGCTAAGATGAAGGCTGCTGGATACTTCATGCTTTCTGGATACGATGATGACTTCCGCGTATTCCAGGACAACGTTAAGTCTCCATGGGTTAAAGGTAACAAGATTGTAATCGATCCACAGATCAACGCTTGGATTGAACAGACAAAGAAATATACAGATGCTGGATACAACAACAAGGCTTCTTTGTGGTCAGCTGAATCTACAGCTGGTATGATGAAAGACGGAAAAGTATTCGGATACTTCGGACCAGCTTGGTACGTTGACTTCTGTATGCCACACGATGAAGGTTCTGCTTTCGGTGACTGGGCATTCTGCCAGGGACCACAGGGATACTCTTGGGGTGGAACATGGATTTGTGCTGCTGCTGGAACAGACAACATCGACCTCGTAAGAGACATTATGTACAAACTTACATGTGATAAGGACAACATGATTGCTCTTGCTAAGGGTGCTGGTGACTTTGCTAACAACAAGGCTGCTATGGAAGAAGTTGCTAAGTCTGATTATAAGAATGACTTCCTTGGTGGACAGAACCACATGGCATTCTTCATCGGATCTGCTGGATCAATTGATAAGAGCAAGATCACAAAGTATGACCAGGCTATGAACGAAAAGATTCAGGCTGCTATGAAAGACTACTACGACGGAGTTGTAGACTTGGATACAGCTTGGGAAAACTTCTACACAGCTGTTCTTGAAGTTTATCCAAACCTTAAGAGATAGTTTCTAGCTAGTTAAACTGCAAAGGGGGAACGCTATGTCTTGTTCCCCCTTTTTTTTGACAAAAATAAAAAAAGAGGATGCTATGGCTAAAAAAAAGCATACAGTTCAGTACGATAGATGGGGTTATTTCTTTATTGCTCCATTCTTTATTGTTTATGTAATATTTTCATTAATTCCATTACTAACAACATTTATTTATAGTTTCTTTGAATATTATAGAGATGGTCTTGATATTATTGGACCGAATGCCACAGTTGCTCGTTATTTTACAGGTCAGGAAGAATATTATCAGTGGCAGATAGATGATGCATCTGATGCATTGGACGAATTAACTATTGAATATGAAGATGTTGAAACATCTCCTGAACTTAAAGATGAAATTCTCTCTACAGTCACAGAAATTGCTGAAGATATTGAAGTTAATAAATATACAAAAGCAATTACTAAGATTGTAAATAATGGATATAAAAAAGGTCTGCCGGCTACAACAGTTATTGAGTCAGCAAAAAATGAATTAAAACGCAGACAGACTTCTATCACCAGAAACTTTGGAATTGTATTTGCTTCTGGCGACAACATGGGTCGTTATTTTGCAAATACCTTTATAATGTGGATTCTTGGCTTTATTCCACAGATTTTAGTTTCTTTATTGCTTGCTGTTTGGTTTACAAATACAGAACTCAGACTAAAATGTCAGGGCTTCTTTAAGAGTGTAATCTACATGCCAAACCTTATCATGGCTGCGGCATTTGCTATGCTCTTTGTTTCTATGATGGCTCCAAATGGTCCAATCAACGGTATTCTTAAGAATATGTATAATTCTATGAATGCTGCAGAAATTGCCGCTGGAACTATGAAAGAAATGGAACCTTTCCGCTTCTTTACTTACACAGGATGGACTCGTGCAACAGTTGCACTTATGAACTTCCTTATGTGGTATGGAAATACAACAATTATGCTTATGGCTGGTGTAATGGGAATTGATAACAGTCTCTTTGAAGCAGCCCGTATTGATGGAGCAAGTTCTGGTAAAATCTTCTTTAAGATTACTTTGCCATTGCTCTTGCCAATCTTCGTATATGTTTTAATCACTTCTTTGATTGGTGGTATTCAGATGTTCGATGTTCCTCAGATTTTGACAAACGGAACAGGACAGCCAAACCGCACAACAATGACTATCATTATGAAGTTGAACAAACACCTTGTAAACAAGAACTATGGTCCTGCCGGTGTAACATCTATGCTTATTTTTGCAATTACCGGTATTCTTAGTGGTATGGTTTACAAGATGACAATGCAGAATTATCAGAATAAGAGATAGGAGGAAAAAAATGGAAAAAATTCAAAGTCAGAGTAAAAACTTAAATATGAGAAGATTTTTCTGCTATCTCGTGCTCATTCTTCTTACAATAGCTTCTTTGTTCCCATTCTATATTATGATTGTGAACTGTACACGAAGCCATATGCAGATTCAGCGTGGATTTTCTATTCTGCCAAGCAAGTTCTTTTTTAAGAACTTTTTGAACCTTGCAATTAATAAGGAAATTAATTCTGATTTTTGGCAGGGACTTTTGCAGAAGTACGGAGTTGCACTTTCTTCTAAAACTGGTAACTATGCAGAAAACTATCCAATTCTGCGTGGTATGGCAAACAGTCTTTTAATTGCAGTTCTTCAGGCTGCATTTACAACATACTTTTCTGCTATGACAGCTTATGGAATCTATATGTATAACTTCAAGTTAAAGAAGTTCTCTTTCAGATTCATTATGGCTGTTATGATGGTTCCAACTCAGGTTTCAACACTTGGTTTCTTACGCTTGCTTGATAAACTTCATCTTATGAACAATTATCTGGCATTTATTATTCCTGCTATGGCAGCACCTATTGTTTTCTTCTATATGTATCAGTCTATGGAAGCAACTCTGCCATATTCGATTGTAGAAGCAGCCCGTGTAGATGGATGTAATGAGTTCCGCACATTTAATCAGATTGCGGTTCCAATGCTCAAACCTGCATTCGCAGTTCAGGCAATCTTCTCTTTCGTTTCATCTTGGAACAACTACTTTATCCCAGCGCTCGTTATTTCAAAGAAAAAATTGTGGACGGTTCCTATCGTAATTGCAAATGCCCGCAATGCTGATTATTTGAATAACGATCAGGGTATTAACTACATGCTTATGACTCTTGCAATTGTACCTCTTATGATTGTTTACTTTGCGCTCTCAAAGTACATCATTGCAGGTTCAACTGCTGGTGGTGTTAAGGAGTAATAATAGCAATTCCTAGCATGTGCCTTCCGGAGTTCCTCCCCGGGAGGCTTTTTTTTTGAGCCTGCGCACTTTTGTTCTTCCGGCCCCCCTCTTTTTTATAAGATTTTTCTCATATAGCGGTAAGAGTCCTCTTACAAAGGGCTTTCTGTCATTGAAATATGTTTTTCATCAAATAGAATTTGCCTTGAAATACTACGAAAAATACGAAAATTGCGAGGCAGCGTATGCAGAAAAAATCACTACTAACATTTACTGTGTTTTTGTTATATTCAGTTTTATTCTTAATCACATGTACTATTGGTTTGGGAGAATCTGTAGATACAGAGGCGCCAACCGGTGTAATTGTGAGCCCGGACGTAGATGCAGTGATTCGAGACAGCTTTGCAATAAAGGGAACCTGGTCTGATGACGGAACTGTAAGTACGGTAAATGTTACCCTGGAAAACACAAGTTCCGGCGAGATATTTTCATATAGTGCGGATGTACTTTCGGACGGAAACTGGTATTGCGAAATTGCACCTGCTGAGAGTGGAATAATTGATGGGTCATACCTTGCGACGGTGACTCTTATTGATACGGGGGCACATCAGACGGAGTTGACCCGTTCTTATACGATTGATAATACTCCTCCGCTGATTGTGCTTAATCGTCCTTCTACAAAAGCAAGTTCGGCCAGTGCGGATTCTTACGGAAGAACTTTTTCTGTGAAGGGGCAGGCTGCGGATGATAATAATGTTAGTAAAATCCTTGTAAATGTTTATGACAATTCGGCTTGTTCGGGGGATGCGCTTTCTACTATTACGCTTACGAATGTTCCGCTTACAATTGATCTGGATGTGGCGGAATATGATTATGATTCAGACAGTAATTACAAGCAGAATGCTTATTACAAAATTTACGGCGATTATGATGAGGATAATCCTCAGACAAAAGAGTTTTATTGTACTTTAACGGCTTATGATGATGCGGCAACTTATCCTTTGGAAGGGGAGGGAAGTTCCGACGGAAACTCTACTACTTCATATTATCTTTATAGTGATATTTCAACTTTGATTAGTACATATAAAGTTACAGAAATCTATCATATGCTGAATAGAACATACGATGGGGATAGTGCAACAGTAGAACTGATTAAAGATACTCTGGATGAAAAAGTTGTGAGTGTAAGTAAATTCAGTTTGAATCCTGATAATGCGCCAACTTTTACGGTTGAAGGCTGTGGAAAACTGAGTGATGGTTCTTCTTTATTGAATGAGTCTACAAATGAACTTTCGACAAGTTGTAAGGTAACGAATGATACAAAGTCTTTCATCATCACAATTAGTCCGGGACGGGATGAAATTTCTATTGATGCAGATAATTCTGAAAAACCTCTGTATGTATATTTAATGCAGTGTGATAAGTACGGAAATATTACGGGAAGCACTGAGATTCCGCTTTTGAAGGCATATTTGAATGAAAGTGGAACCGACTGGATTATAAGTGATGGTACTGGTTCGGTGGAAATTAGTGATTCAAGTTATGTGATTACTACTGATACGATAAATACAGATTATGGAATAAGACTTTATAATTCAACAAGTAGTGGGGTCTTCTACAGAGTTTGTGTGAGTGCTTATGATGACGATGGAAATGAAGTAATTGAAGCGAATTCAAAAATATACGCATTTGGTCTTGCTTCCAGTGCCGCTACAATTGAGACTTCTGTGTCTTCATCACCAAGTTATCTTTCTACAAGTTCTGAGGCAAGTTCGGCAAATCAGACTTTAACTGTTACTCTTCAATATTCTTATACAGATACAGAAATGTATTTGTACAGAACGATTGGTTCGAATGAACGTGAGCAGATTGGCGGAACAATTCCTAAGGGGGAAGATTTAACTTATACAGATACAATCCCTGTAAGCGATTTGTTGAATGACGATGGAAGCTATGCTTCAAGACTTGTTTATAAATTTGTAAGTGTAAACGGTGAAAATACTGCGGCTTCGAATAATAAAACGGTAAGCATAAAATACGATAACACAATTCCTGTGATGGGAAGTGTTAGCTGCCCGACAAGTTCTGAAACATCTTTGAGTTCCTTTTCTTTTAGTGGTAGTGCGAGTGATGCGGACTCTGGTTTGAGCGCAGTTTATATCAGTATAACTGATAACAGTGATGCTTCTAAAACTACGGGGGCGCTTAAGGTAACGGGAACTGACGACTGGACTTACAAGTTTACTGCGGCTGCGTTACCAAGTGGAGGGGCATTTGATAGCGAAGGAAGAAAAACTGTAAAAGTGTGGGCTGTGGACAACGTGGGGCTCACAAGTGAAGTTTATACAAATACTAACTGGGTTTATGATACTTCGGCTCCTGAACTGGTAATTAGTTCTTATATTCCGGGAAGTGAGGAGGCTGGAGTTTATACTTATAGCAGTGATGATGCGGTTGCGGTTACGACAAATTCAAGCGGTTCAGCAAGCTTTAATATTGGTAAGGTGTTTAAGCTTTCTGGAAGTGCGAGTGATAACTTTGGAATTTCTGGAATAAGTGTAGTTCAGAGTGACGGAAGTAATTCGGTTACTCTGAGTACGGATAACGGAAAAGTAGTGTATGATTCAGAAATTTCTATCTGGTATATTGAAGATTTACCTTATGCTGCGGACGGAAGTAGTGCAAGTCTTCCTGTAGAATCAACAACTTATACATATACATTCTCTGTGATTGATGCGGCAGAAAATAGTGCTACAAGTAAAACTCTTTCTGTTGTAATTGATTTGGAAGCTCCTGTGATGACAATCACTTCGCCTGATTCTAGTGCTTTTGGTGGAGATTCGTTGAGTGGAAGCGCTTATACCTTCCGTGGTACTGCGGATGACGGAAACGGACTTGGAATGCAGTACTATAAGTATGCTATTACAGATTCGGAAACAACTGATGAAAACACGGTATGGACACAGGTTGATTATACTTCGAGCGGAAACTGGTCTTTTAGTAAGTCTTTGGGAAGTGGAACCAGTGGTAGTGATTCATCATTAATATATGAAGGTAAAAAGTATATTCATGTAATTGGTGTGGATAAGGCTGATAACGAAAGTGATGTTGTTACAAGTGGCTTTATGGTGGATCAGAGTGCGCCGAGCGTGAGTGTAACGGTAAAAGCGGGAAAAACAACTGATGGAAATACAACTTACTATACTACTTTAGATGAAGCTGAAAGTTATGATATTAATGACGCTGATTCGATTATATTTGAAGTTGTGCCATCTGATTCAAACGGGGTTTTGGGAGTTACAGGCGTAAAAACTCTTGCTGGAACAAGTTCTGATTTTACAATGAGCAGTAATACCGACGGCAGCTGGACTTCTGAAGAAATTACGGAAGAAGGCTCTTATACAATTGTAATTACGGCGGAAGATGCTTCGGGAAATGCTTTGAGCGGGGATAGTGCAATTTCTGGAAGGACAACTTCTGTTACTAAGACGATTGTTTTTGATAAGACTGCGCCTGCTATTGAGAGCGTAAGTGTAAATGGTTCGGTAATTACTTCTGCGACAGACAATTCTGGGGTCTGGTACAATTCCAACACGGTTACGGTGATTGTTACTGCAAGCGATAATGCTTCGGGAATGTCTGCGGTTCAGTATTCAAGTGATAATTCCACCTGGCAGGATTTTGCGATTTCTAGCGGAACTTATCGCGCAAATGTGGAATTTTCAAGTGATGGTGAGAACAAGCTTTACCTGCGCGCAAGTGACGTAATTGGAAATGTTAGTGAAGTATTCCAGACTGTAGATTCTGAGGGTAATGCCATGGACGGCATTGTGATTAAGACCGATACTTCTGATGCGGAACTTGAAGCGCTCTTTGTAAAGGTTGGCGAAAGTGGTTCTTTAAAGACTTCTGGAGGAACGGTTTATTCTAATGGAAGTGCTGCTATTACAATTTATGGTCAGTATGAAGATGAGCAGAGTGGTGTGGGAAGCCAGCTGACATTTACTCTTGGAAATAGTGTGATTAGTCCGACAGTTACTTATTCAGCTGCAGATGTTACTTATGATGAGGATGGTAGTGCTAATTCAACATGGATTTCTACGGCAGAAGCAGATAGTTCAGAAACTCCATTTAAGGCTTATAGTGAATTCACTTCTGATTTGACAACAATAAAGAGCTGGAAGGCTGTTTATACTCCAACAACAAGTGGTAAATTTGTGATTAGTGGTTCGAACGGGGCGGGTGCTTCTTCATCAACTAATGCATTTACAATTACATTTGACACAACTGCGCCTGAAATCAGTAATATCAGTTTGAAGACAAGTTCAAGTAACTATTCAGTTTATCAGCCGGATAGCAGCGAATACACTTACTGGGTAAATAACACAAGTGGTTCGCCTACATTCACTCTTGCGGGAATTGCAACTGATAATACGGGTGTTGATACCGTTACTCTGCTAGTGGGAAGTGGTGATTCAGCTGTTTCTTATGATTTGGATTCGAGCGCAAATGCTTCTCAGTGGAAGTTTAGTGGAATTGATTTGAGTGGTCTTAGTGAGAGCTCAAGTGCGACAGTTACTGTTATTGATAATGCCGGCAACGAGGTTCAGGAAATAATTACATTAAAGTTTGATACTACTGCGCCGGTAAGCACACATTATCAGGATGCTAAGGGTAAGGACCTGTATTTTAGAATTGGCTCACAGAATAATGATACAGTGACAGATTCAGACTTGGATGAAGATGTTGGCGGAAAGTATTCGGAAGGTGCTTATGCAAATTCAACTTCGATGAAGATTCGCGGTTTAGTAAGTGAAAGTGGTTCTGGTCTTTCAAAAATCTATTATAAGGTTTATACATCTGCGCCTTCTAATTCTGGTGATTATTTAAAGACCGAAGTGCTTGGTAGTTATACGGGCACAATTTCGCCTCTTAGTGAAAATGAAACAAAGAGGGTTTACTACAATGTGAGTGGTAGTGATGAACTGGGAGGAAATCTTAGTTCGTATGCGGCTTCTAACGGAAGTGATTACGATATTTACTACAAAGAGATTGAATCTAACTTTGCAGATACAATTTCGGGCTTGAGTCTTGGTTCAAATTATCTGGTTCTGGTGGCAGAAGATAACGTTGGAAATACTTATTTAGACAGCGTTTTAAATTCTAACGGTTATGCTTTGATAAACGTGGATGTGGAAGGTCCTTCCATCACCTCTGATGCATCAAGCGAGACAATTTATTCAAACGGAACAACAATAAACGGTCAGTCTTCGTATACGCTTTCGGGAAGTGTGACAGATCTTCCTTCTGGAAATGCGGCTGGAATTGATTCTATGTACCTGTATGTTACTGTGAATGGAACAAAAACTACTTATGAGGCTAGTCTTGATGGAGATGATGAGCTTTCTAAAACATGGACATATTCTATTCCGGCTTCGGTTTTTGCAAACGGTTCGGGAAACATAACGGTTTATGCGGTGGCAACTGACCTTGCGGGTGAAGGTAACGATTCGGCAACCACTAGTGTGGCTACTATTTGTGTGGATTGCACTGCACCGACAGTAACGCTTGCGAGTCCTACTGATGCGGATTCAAGTGCGAATGGAATTCAGATTAACGGAACAATTAGTTTGAGCGGAAGTGTAAGTGATTCGAACACATTGCCGGATTCTGCGGTTAGCGCGGTTGAATATTCAACAGATAAGAGTACATGGACGGCAGTGACTACTGAACTTATGAGCGATTTTGCGGTTTCTGGAAATTACAGTTATTCAGTCACTGGATTTGATACTACAAAATTAACTGACGAAACTACATATTACCTGAGGGTTAAGGCTGTGGATGCGGCTGGTAATGAAGGCTATTCGAGTGTAAAAGAAGTGTATGTTTCACAAGATACAGACCGGCCTGTTGTAACTTTCACTAACCTTACAATTGACGGAATGGCTTCGTCAAATTATGTATGGCTGAAGAACACAACAACTTTGATGGGAATTGTGAGTGACGATGACGGCATTTCTTCTATGAGTTACAGCATAAGTGGAGATTCTTCTTGGACAGATTTGAGTTTGAATAATGGTTCATGGAGTATAAATCTGGATGAAGGCTCTTCTACGGTTTATTTGAAGGTAGTAGATAGTGCTTCATCATCAAAAACCTTTACAACTGCCGAAAGTGCTTCTGACACTCTGGCAAGTCCAAAACTTTCTGATGGTGAAAATGAAGTTGTAAGTGGAATTCCGGTTTATATTAAGGTTGATAAAACTTCGCCGGTAACACGAAGTGTAAAATACGCATATTATGATGAAAGTTTAACTAGTCCGGCATATTCAGACCTTTCTGCTTCGCTTGATACAGTGGGCGGAAAACGCACAAAGATTCAGTTGAATCTGGATGCTGGAGATGAAAATGATATTGCTTCGGTAGAAGTAAGCATTACTGTGGATGATACGACTACAACTTACCAGGGACAGCAGCAGACTGAGGCAGAAGAAGAAAGTGACGGAAAGGAATACAGCAACTGGACTGTTTCTGACATTGATGTTTCTAATCTTTCTAGTGGAAATCAGTATGCAAGCTTAACTGTAACAGATAAAGCTGGCCTTACAAAAACAGATTCAATTGTTGTGAGTGTGGATAATACTTCTTCTACGGTGAGTGTAAAAAGTCCTGCTACATCAACAAGTGTGAGTGGAGAAGTGACGGCCTACGGTACTCTTACAGAAAGTGCTACTTTGTATTATTCAGTTTCTCCGGCTGAAGAAGACCCTGACAGCATAAGCAGCGTTTCTGCCTGGTATGATGGTGAAGGAAACTCTAACAGCATGAGTGCAGTTGCGGTGGATGGCTGGACTCAGGTTGAAGATGCTTCTCTTTCATGGACGGTGAACTTTAATAATGCAGACAGCACTTCAAGCGGAACAAACGCAAAGAGTCTGAATAAATACATAATTGATTACGGAATTGCTTCAAAAGATGAAACTAGCTCTGCAACAGATGCCATTGTGAGTTCTTTTGAAACGATTGTAAAACTCTATCTGCACTTAAAGAGCGTAGATGCAGTTGGAAACGAATATGTTACCTCATATCCAATCCTGGTGGACCCTCAGGGAGACCGTCCAACAGTGGCATTCAGCTATCCTTCTGGTAACGGGGTAACTTTGGGTGGAACTGTAAGCATTTACGGAACAGCAACTGATACTGTAGGTTCTTCGGATTCAACAATTGGTGTGGATTCGGTTTGGGTTCAGATAAAATCTACAACTCATCGTGCCGCAGAAGATACTACTACTTACGGAACTTCGCCTTCTTATGATTCTAGCTCGGATTCTGTGAGCATGACTCTTACAGAGGCCGATTTGGATTACATGGCTGCGAACGGCTACAGCGTTTATAAGGTAAGCTCTTATAGCGTGGGTGGCACAAATACTGCCTGGGTTAGTGGAAGCAGCAGCCTTGCAAGCGGGGAAAGTGCAAGTGATTATGCTGCTCTTGCAAGCTTGAGCGGCGCGGCCTGGAGCATTGAAATAAATAAAACTGCCGATTCTGACAGTCTTTATGAATTTGACCCTCCGAGTGGAGTTTCAAGTAACCCTGTGGCAATTCGTGTTTTTGCCCGCGATTATGATGGAAAAGTGAGTCTTAAGTCTGACCGTTATGTTTCTTTTGATGCTGATACACCGGTAATTAGTGAACTGTATCTGGTTCAGTCTAGTGATGGAAAAATTGCCACAGCTAGTACGGCTTCCAAGGCATATTCACAGGATATGTATGTAAAAGACAGCTGGTATCTTACGGGAACTGCAACAGATAAAGATAAGATTGCGGTGCTTAAGATTGGCGACACAAAGCTGGTGGATTCTTCGGCTGTGCTTGCGGACTGGAATGACTGCGTAACAATTTCTAGTGATGGAACAACAGTTGAATTTAAGTATCCGCTGGCTACGGGAAGCGGTGTAGGAGCTTTGAGCTTTACCGTTTCTGCAACCGATGCCGCTACAGGTACAAGTCATACCGGCAGCGAAAGCATAAGCATTAAGTACGACAACACTGCGCCGGAAATTGCGGCCAGCACAAGTTCTGCCTTTAATATTAGTTCAGATATTTGCCAGAGTAACAGCTGGTACACATTTGGCTCTGCGGCTTACGAGGCTGCGGTAGGAAATGCAAGCCAGTCTGGTTTTGCCTATACGGCCTTCTATTTCAAGCGTTCTTATACAAATGCGTCGGGGGCCTCTGTAAATAACATTTACGATATTCTGCAGGCAAAGGCTGATGCCGCTGTGGCGCTGGGAAGTGCTACGGTGCCTGCTCTGGGCGAGGAAAGTGCAAGTTCAGATAATACAATCGTAATCGACAGCGGACTTTACTGGTACCGTAAGGCAATCAGTAATATTTCTGGTTCTACATTTACTGTGACTGATACTACGGGCGTTCGCGTAAATGCGCTTATGAAAATTGAAGGCTCACTTTACCTTATAACTGCGGTAAACGGAAGTTCGGTTACAGTTGATGCAACTTTACCAAGCGGCGCTGAGCTGGCTTACGTGGCAATTGCGGGTATTGTTGATAATACAACTCCTGAATCTGCGCCATCTACAGGTACGATTGAAGACGATGGATATTATGAAAGTCCAAGCCGCGATGACGGAGACCGCATGATAGAAAGCGTGGATAAGAGCGGAACAAGCTGGGCTTGGGAGGCAAATGTCTGTTCACGGAACATTGCCGACGGCCCAATTACACTTTATTATGTAGTGTTTGATAAAGCCGGCAACTACACCAGTGCTTCTGTGAGTGGAACTGTAAGTAACAACAAGCCTCGTATAGCAGGGGCCATTGTAAAGACTGATTACAATGGTGATGGAGATGTAGCTGATGACGGAGAAACGATTAATACTTACGGAATGGCTAAGTCCTACGCTGAATATTACACGGGCACTACTAGTGGCGGGGCTTATATTTTTGACCCGGACGAAAAGGTAAAGAACTCAAACGCCAAGAATCCGCTGCCAACTTCTGTAACTTACGGGGAAAGTGGGGAGCCGATTGCGGCTTTGCGCGGATATACTTTGATTCAGCCGGAGATTGTCGGCGGGAACGGAGCCCTCTACTATTCATACAAAGTTACAAACGGTTCAAACGTAAGTTCTGGAAGTAATGCAACTGCCTTTATAGAAGAAGGTTCGGAAGATTACACTGCAGTAACTGGTTCTATAAATGTTCAGCTGGGAGATCTTTTGAACTTTGGAGACACTTCAGATTCTGCAAGTGCTATTCCTTTTGAATTTACAATTTGGGATTCTACAGAAGGGCTCACTGCCTTTACAAGCAGTCAGAATGCAAAACTGACCATGTACTTTGCTATTCAGGCAGCAAGTGTGGGAACTCCTTCGGCTTCTATTACACCTTTCTATTGGAATAGTATAAGTGATAATTCGGTTTACGGCTCTTCGTCGGCTTCGTCTTATGCTGATTTGAAGGGACATATTGAATTGGAAGACGATTTGCCTTCGGCAAACTTTACTTCTGGCGGTAGCGGTGAATACGACCTTGACCCTAAGGTTTCCGGAAAAATTACGCTTGCGGGCGCGGCTGAAGACACAAAGCTTATTGCCCTGTTGACCGCTTCTATTTTTGGTTCGTCGTATGAAGTGGCAACATATTCTTCTTCAACAGGTCTTTTGGCTTCAAATTATGAAGAGGATGATTTTGCAACAAATGGCTTCTGGTTTGAAATAGTAGACCAGACTGTTGATTCTGACGGACACGCGGTAGAATGGAAACTGCATCTTGATACAGAAAAGCTTTCTACTGCAAAAAGTGATCTTGCCGTAACAATATCGGCAACAAATTTTGGAAAGCCGTCGGCTTCTACGGGTGGAACTTTAACCAGCATTGACGGCACAACAAAGTATTCTTCTGCGTTGACTTATAGTGGGGCCGCTTCCAGTGCTCCGGGCACTGTGCAGACATCAGCTTCTGCGGCAACGGCTTATTACCGCATGGACCTTGTGCCTTATGTAGTGGGTGTAAAGACTAGTCTTTCATCACTCAAAAAGAAGAACAGCTCTGTTTATGACCGAACTGCCCTTGGACATTACCCAACTGCGGCCGAAGATTCTGTTTATCTGTACGGATTTAATTTGGAAGGCGGAACTTTGTATAACAGTGCAAGTCCTGCTAATTCAGCTAGTTTGACATCTGCAGTTGCAAGTTCACAAAGCTGGTACTCTTCAAATTATTTTACATACGACACGGTTTATACAGCCGATGTTTCTAGCTTTACTAGCGGAAATGTTTACGTGTCGGTAAATGGTGTACGTTCTCTGAACAACGAGAACTCTAACAATGCGAGCGGCTCTTATAGTGCAGCGGAAATTTCTGATTCAAGCACATATTCTGTAAAGAATACCTATGCCTACAACCGAATGCCAAACAACGACAACAACAACAATTTGACCGATGACCTTGTGCTTGATGTGTGGGCTTTTGACAGTGATGCCGTTGTGCCAATCAGTGGAAAAATTGAACAGCCTCACATGGCAATTGACCCTAAGACCGGTCAGATTGGCTTTGCCTTTGTAAACGGACCATTGTACTTCAGCATGGCCGGAAGTACAGAAAATAGTACAAAGACAAGTTACGACTACTGGATGGGAAGCTATGACTTCTTTACTTCGGTTGGATTTACTTATGATAGTCTTGGTTATGCTTACGGTGTGGCTGCCGGTGGAGATATTAACTCTGCTTCTGCCGATAAATTCCAGTTCATGACGAGCCGCTGGGGCAGGGCAAGCCGTGCACAAAACGGTTCATATAGCAGCAGTAATTCACTGCGCATGGAATCAATCGGGCAGAAGGGTGACAGTGCCGGAAACAATACCGATACAAGATATTTTGACAAACAGCGTATAAAATCACCAAGTCTTACGACTGTGGTTCATGATAAATATACAAATGTTTATCTTGCCTACTACGATGCTATGAATGATGAGATTCGCTTTAAGGCAGGTTCTACAAATTCAACCTCTCAGACAAATTTTGGTTCATTTACAGATTACGATACTGCTGGTGACCCATATGTATATCGTCATGAAAAGGTAAGTATGATTGCTGGTAGTGAGACTGGACGAAATGCGGGAAGTTATGTGTCTATTGCTGCAATTCCGGGTTCAACAACTGCTACAGATGTAGTTGTGGTAGTCTGGTATGATGAAACTGACCGAAAGCTTATGTACGGCTACAATACTACACCGCAGACAGACCGCAATGGTCAGACGAGTGGAAGCGAGTGGACGGTAAAAACAATCTTCTCCGGTGACTTAGAAAATGCCGGTGAATACTGCCAGCTTGCAGTTGATGCAAACGGCGGAATTCATATTGCAGCCTACGATGGTACTAACTGCGACTTGGTTTATGCTTATCTTTCAAGTTATAGCGCTGATCCATCAACTTGCGTGGTTGACGGTTCGGGGGTAATCGGTTCCAATCTTACAATCGACGTTGCCCTGGATGCAAGTGGAAATGCAATTCCTAGAATCGGCTATTATGCGACAAGCTGCATAAGACCAAAACTTGCTTATCGCGTAGACACGGCTTCTACAGCTCCTGCCGGTTCTGATGATGAAGCTTATACCGGAGCCTGGGAATGTTCTGTTGTTCCTACAGACAGCAGTGTGAATATGCAGAGTAACCAGTACAACAAGATTAATGTTGGTGTATGGAAATCTTCTGGTGTAATTACGAACAGTACAAGTGGAACTTCAGACCATACAAATACGCCAAACAGTTATAATTCAACTTCATACGGATTTGTGTACGGTAACGGAACAAGTAATGCGGTGCTGGGCTACACTATCAAAGTGAATTCTTCCAGCGACGCTATAGAAACGGCGCAGATGCAATAGACTGCCCGCTTTGGCGCGGGTGGCATGCTCAGAAAGACGGCACTTTATGTATGTCTAAACATACGTAGAGTGCCGCCTTTTTTTTTCCTGTTGATTTTGTCTCTTGAAAGTTTTGTGTCTTGTGGTAATATGGTTCGGTATGATTAGTAAGAGGATTATAACAAGAATTTAAGAAAATCTTAGAATAATCCGAGAATATATGCGGGAAAGTTTATCTTTTTTTCATCAACCGTGAGGTTTTTGCATGAATAAAATGACAACTAAACATACGTATGTACTCAATTTTTTGATTTCTGCATTCGCGGCACTCTTTTTTACAACCTGCGAAATCGGTCTTGGTGCCGCCGTCGATACTGAGGCGCCTTTAATTAATATCACTGTACCTAATCCAGATGTTGTATCTGTTATTCGTGACTCTTTTCCTATTATGGGTTCTTGGAGTGATGATGGAACTATTTCTTCAGTTGAAGTAACTTTGACATCAACTTCAAATGGAGTAAATTACAAAACTGAAGCCCAGGTTACTACAAATGAAAACGCTATTGGCCAGGGAAGCTGGAAGTGTATTATATCACCAACAGAAAATGCCATTTTAGATGGTGATTATTCTGTTTCCGTAAAAATAACCGACTCTGCAGGACATAATACGAGTCAGAATAGTCAGATAAGGATTGATAATACAGCGCCACTTGTTGTTTTACAGAGACCAAGTTCTATTCTTGACAGTTCTTCTTTTGATACTTTTGGACAGACACTTTCTCTGGTTGGACAAACTACTGATGATAATAGTGTTATTCTTATGAAAATGTCTGTTTATTCAGACAAAAATTTTAAAACTAGCAAGGAAGAACCTGTAGAAATTGAATTTACAAAAATTTCGGACACAATAAACCTTGATATTGCGAAGTTTGAAGCAAATGTGCAGAATTACTACGCCGATATTTACAAATCTACAACAGATGTAGGCGTGCGAAGTTCTTATTTTACCCTTGTTGCCTATGATGGCGCCCAGCGTTATGAAGAAGACGGAACTCAGACTGCAGACGATACTCTGGGAAATAAGTCTTCTGTTTATTATCTTTACAACGATATTGCTGATTTAATTTCTGCTTATAAAATTACCGGCTTGTATGACATGCTGGCCGGAACTTACCAGCAAGATACTTCCAGACAGGCAACTGCTTCCAGTGTGCTTACCCTTCTTTCTGATTCAAAGGTGGAAGTGGGTTCTTTTAATCTGAATCCAAAGAATAATCCGACATACTCAATGACAGGTTTTTCTAATTTGCACTTGCCTTCTAGTGAAAGTAAAAGTGAATATGAAAGCTTTTTTAATTCAAAAACTGGTGGAGAATATACAAACGGCCTAACCAAGGGAAAATCTTTTCAGTTTGAAGTTTCGCCTGGTTTAGACGAAGTGCCTCTTGTTGGAGATAGCCTTAAAATATATGCCTGCACAGTTTCTCTAGTTGGTGATTCACCGGTTTATGGAAGTAAGACTTTACTTGAATCAAAACAGAGAAAAAGTGGTTCCAAATATATTCTGGAATCTTCTGTTCCTGAAACTTTTGAGCCGGGAAATAACTATAAAATATGGGTTGAAGGCCAGGATGAAAATAATGTAGTTATTGTTCCAGATGGAACAGATTATGCTTTCCGTTGTACTGTAATTGGGACGGGACCTACTGTAAATTATTCAATTTCTAAAAATAACAGTCCTTATGATTCAAAAACAGTTATCGCAAATGACCTTGATACAGTAAATATTTCTGGTTCTGTTACTTATGAGCAGGAAGGTAGTTTAGAAATCATCTTAGACAATGATACAGAGAATCCTGTTTATTCAGATAACAGTGCAGGCACTGAACATTCATTTGACTATCCGGTGCCATTGTCAAAATTTGACCAATTCCATACTTCTTCTCATACAATTCAGATTGTGGCAGAAGCAGATGGAATTACAAGAACTTCTACAATCAAAGTTACATACGATGTAGAAGCTCCTACAGCAAGTCTTGGTGCGCCTAGTCCTATTGCAAAAAAATATTCATCAGAAACTTATAATGCAGCTTCTGATGGAATTAATTATTTGAATGGCACAATAACATTAAAAGTTAATATTTCTGATGAAAATGGCGGAAGTGGTATAGATTCTGAAACTTCAAAACTGCAGTACAGTGAAAATCAGACTAACTGGACTGATTTAGTATTTGAAAACACAACATATGCTGGAAAAAATGAACTGTACAGAGGAATAAATGTTCTTTCGGTAGATACTACAAAAATTGCTTCAAATTCTGCTGGCGACAAAAATGTTTATTTTAGAGTAAAAGCATTGGATGCGGCCGGAAATGAAAGTAGTTCAACTCTTGTTGGATCATATACAGTGAGCCAGGAAAGTGATAATCCTGTTATTCTTCCGGGAAAAGACTGGATGCATTTTTATGATTCAGCGGATGCAGAGTTTGACAAAGATACTTATGCTAAAACCTTACTACAGTTAAAGAAAGTATATTTCACAATTATTGATGATGACGACAGTGGACTTGCTTCTGTAGAAGTTTTAACTTCGGATGGAGCTATTGCTGGTGAAATAAAGGACTTTACAGCCGGAAACAAGACATCTACCTGTTATTTCACTTCAGATGTGTTTGAATATGCTGGCGTGTATAAAATCACTATAAAAGCTACAGATAAAAATGGAAATTCTAGTATAAAATCAACTTATGTGTATATTTCTGCAAGCGCGCCAAAGATTAGTGATGTAAAGATTACAGACAACAAGTATGTAACAACGAATACAGAAAATATAACAGATGAAGCTAAAAAGACAATGAATGTGTCTTTAAAGATAAATTCAAATCAGACACCATTGAAACTTACTTATAAAATTACAGATTCTGCTGGAATTGAAAAAGTAAGATATAATGAAGCACAGGAAACTTATAATTCTGAACAAGATTCTTATAGTTTTACACTTACACCTCCTGCTGATTTAGCAACTGGAAAATATAACCTTTCTGTAAAAGTTTATGATAACAATAATGCGGAAGGCGAACAGAATATTCCAGCTGAGTTTTATGTTGATAATGCCCGCCCTGAAGTTGGAAGTGTAAGAGTGCCGGGGGCTGACGGTAAAGAAACAGAAAGTTCAAGCTTTGATTTTGATATTACAGCTAGTGATGATGGCGGCAGTTCAACTGTTCCATCAGTTTATAAGATTAAGTTTGGTGTTTGTGATGATGCAAATGGCACAAATCCTACAAATGAAACTGATGAAGTGGATGCTACATCGACAAAATCATACTCTCTTAAGTTTGCAGATTATGCAGGGGAAGGAAATACCTTTGGTGCAAGTGGCTATAAGTATGCAAAAGCCTATGTAATTGATGCGGTTGGTAATAAGAGCAATGATAAAATTGTTGTCTTCCCTTATGATACTGGCGACCCAATTGCAGAAATTACTGCATATAAAGCAAATGGTGAAAGTTCTAGTCAGAATATTGATGATAATAGTTTTAATATTGGTAAACAGTTTACACTTTCTGGTAGTGCAAGTGATGACTGGCAGCTTGCTGTGAGTGATGCACTGGTTTTAACAGAAGTGAAAACCGTTACTGATGGTAATGGAAATAAAACTACAACTTCTCAGGATATAAAAACAGGTTTTACGTTTGCTAGTTCAACTGGAAATTGGTCTTATGGTCTATTGCCAAAAGATGGTCTGGAAACTGCAAAATATACATATACACTCACAGTAAAAGATAAGATTGGAAAGACCTTTACAACAGCTCCTGTTACGGTAGAGATTGACCAGACAGCTCCTGCTCTTGTTTTTGTGGAGCCAAATAGTAATATTCTTTCTGGACTTACAGCCTTTACTGGAAACGTAACTGATGTTGGTCTTGGTGTAGACTATTTGAGCCATGCTATTGTAAAAGATGGAGATAGTCCAAACTATAACAGAACCGCTCTTACCGGTGGTTCTTCTGCTAATTTTAGACTTGCAATTGAAACAAAGGCTGGCACTGGTGAAGCAGGAAAAGAAATTTCTTATTCAGAAACTGATAATAAATACACAATTTATGAAGGAAAATATAAGCTTTATTTAAAGGTTTATGATAAGGCTGGAAACACTTCTACAGAAACAATATATGATTTTTATGTAGACCAGGCAAAGCCAAATATTAAAGATATAAAGCTTGGTGATTGGGACTTAGTTGATTCTGGAACGAATTATGTAAAAGTTACGGATGATAATATAAATATTACAGGAAGTGTTGAAGAAAGTTATGGAATTGAAAACGGAAATATCACTGTAACTGTTGGAGATACAACTTATAATGATGTTACTGTCACAAATTCCGGAAGTGTTTATTCATTCACAACATCTATTTCAAAACCAGCAGAAAATGAAGAAGTTAGCATAATTATAAGTGCAACAGACAAAGCAAATAGAGAATCTTCTGTAACTTATAAAGTTTATAATGATACAACTGATCCAGTAATTGAATTCACTTCGCCAGATATCGATTTAAGTGGAGAAGATTCTCTTTCTGGTTCTTCGTATAAATTCGTTGCCAGCAATAACGATGACGGAAGTGGAATTGTTAGTCTGAAATCATATTTTGTTCAAAGTGATAACGAACCACTTCCTGATGATATAAAAAATAATTCAACTGCTGAAAGTATAACAGCTGGTAACTCTATTAGCTGGACTGTTACAAAAGAGCTTATTGAAGGAACAAGTGCAGAGACAGGAAAATTGCATGAAGGTAAATGGTATGTTTGTCTTTATGCAGTAGATGCTGTTGGAAACGAAAAAATAGCAAAAAGATTTGTTTGGATTGATAAGAACGATCCAAGCCTTACTTGTTCGGAAATAGAAGCAACAGGGCAGGTTGTAAACAATGTTCCTGTGCGTAATGCAGGATTTACTTTGTCTGGAACAACAAGCGATAATAACGGAATAAAATCGCTTGTAATTATGGATGGTGATACTGAGGTGAAAAAGTATGAGGCATCTGATTCTCCGGCTGTTGTTGTTCCTTCAGATTGGAGTCAGGCTTTTGCACTTACTGAAGGAACTCATACATTAACAATCACTGCTACAGATAAAGCCGAACGCAAAACAGTTATTACTAAAAAAGTAATTATTGATACTGTTTCGCCAAGTGGTAGTCTTGAAGTTACAGCAACTGCAAAATACACAGATAGCACAGATCAAACAAAGAAATGGTATAATTCTCAAAATATTAACATAAAAGTAACACCTTCTGATGCAACAAGTGGTATTTATCAGGTTTTAGCAACAGCTGATGACCCAAGTTCGGATGCTGCTGCATGGACACTGCTTACTCCAAATGCAGGAAAAACTGAATATTCTGGAAGCGTTTATTGCGGCGCACAGGGTGAAAATACAATAAGAGTAAAGATTGTAGATAATGCGGGTAATGATAATACAGACCTCATAGCAAAAGTTTACATAGACACAGAAATGCCAGATACAGAAACTGGTGCGATTATTTCTGTAGATGGTTCCACAGAGGCTGATAAAATTTCTGGACAGAAACTTGTTAATGGCCGTAACAGTGTTACAATCGTTATGACTATTAAAGATAAATATAATGAAAACGATTCTTCAACTGCCAGTGGAATTAAATCTGTAAAATATATTAAGCCTCTTACAGGAGAAACTTCTATCACTGCAGATCCTGTAAGTGGAGAAAGTGACCAGTGGAAAGTTACTATTAAAAAAGAAAACTTAGATACTGGTACAGTTGTTTTTGAAATTGAAGATAATGTTGGTAAAAAAACAACTTATACAACAGACTTGAGTATTTTCCTTGATAACGCTGCTCCAATGGTAAAGAAAATAACAAAGCCAGACTATGTAAATGGTAATATTTCTTTAAGCGGTACTGTTACAGATGCCCGTGCGGTGGCTACGGTAGATGTAAGTTATTATGTTGATTACACAGGTTATAAGACCTGGACACCAATTTATCATGGAACGAGTGAAAACTGGGAAACTAGTTTGGATGTAGCTGCTTTGTCAGATGCTGGAGTTCCAGATGGAACCGAAATTTATATAGTTCCTGTAGTTTTGGATACTGCGGGCAACTGTAATTTGGACACAGTTTCTGAAGGTATTGTAATTGAAAATCATGAAGAAAAGCCTGATGGCACAGGAGATGATGCTATAACTTATATGGTGCCAAAAAAAACTGTGACACCTTCTGCTATCACAGCTAATAATGAAGGTAATATAGTTAAACTAATTCTGAACCAGGATTCAGACCGCCCGGTTATTACATTGGATGGTATTTCTTTTGCGGAAATGACGAGTGAAAATCCGTATAAATCTTCTTCAAATATAATTTCAGGAATTGTAGAAGATGATGATGGACTTGCAGGGCTTAAACTCTATTACAATCTTGATGCAGAAAAAGAGTCGGAAAGTAGCAGCGAACTAAAGTGGAATGATGTAACTTTAAATAATTCTTCGTTCACAATTACTGGAATTCCAGATGATAGTCATACACTTTTGTTTAAGGTAAGTGATAAGGGTGGAACAGATTTTGTAACATCAGCAGATGCTAGTCTTTGTCTTGCAGGACCAAAAGTTACTGATGGAACAAATAGACTTGCCTATACAAGTGCAGAAAGTTCGGCTATTTACATAAAAGTGGATGTAACGGCTCCTTCAATAGATGGTGTAAAATATAAGCGAAAGGCCAGTGCCGAATATGTTGATTATTCAAAAGAAACATTAGAAACATTTGGTGGCAATGAAACTAACAGGATGTTATATCTTCAGGTTGCTGCTTCTGATTCAAACGGAATTGAAAGCATTAAAGTAAGTCTTGAAAAAGATGTTGAAGATAAAGATTCAGATGGAAATAGTCTTGCAGACTCTGTATATACTCGCACATTAAAACTTACAGCAGATCCTTCTGATAAAACAAAGTTTACTGGAATTACAGAAATTGCATTTGATGTAAGTAACATGGTTAGCGGTAAACGTAATATCATTGTTATAGCTGATGATGGTATACAGTCAACAACAAATACTTATTCAATTGTTATAGATAATGAAGCTCCAGAACTTGAAGTTACCAGTCATTCAAATGAACAACTGATTTTGAAAGGTTTCTTATTACGAGGTGGCTTAAAAGGTGGTGATGAGAGTACTTCTATAAAGTACTTGATTACTAAGGACTCTGCTCGTCCTGATTCATGGGCTGATGCAGTTTCTGTAAGCAATGTTTCTGCATACAGTTGGCAGCTTTATTTTGATCGAGCCAGCAATAATATATCTGTTGATGAAAGTACAGGCTACACCCATGATTCAAATCCAAAGTATCTGGTAACTCGTTTTACTTCTACAGTAGAGATTAATTCAGACGGAGCAGTGGTTTATAAAGCTGGTCAAACTAATGCAGGCCAAAGATATACTGAAAAAGAAAACTATTATTTCCATTTCCTTGTAACAGATTCATATGGAAATGAAGCATATAAAGATGATTTCTGCTTAAAAATTGACCCTAATGGTGATACTCCTCTTGTTTCTCTTTCTAATCCACAAAAAGAAACTTATGGCTGGTGGAAAGAAGAGGATGGTGTAATTAACTGGTATCAGAAAAGTGAAAATGAATGGGGAGGAGAAAGTTCTACAACTGCCCCTGCTAATACAACAGGATATACTTATGCAGGACCAGCAGCTTTGTCTAGCGGTATTATTCGTGTTTCCGGAACTGCAAGTGCCGAAAATGGTTTGAAGGCTGTTTATATTCAGATTGACCCAAGTTATGATCCTTCTGTAGGCTTTGCCGAAAATTGGCAAGAAAAAGCGCTTCCAAAAGAAATTGGAAGTCTTTCAGAAAATGCTTCTAGTCTTGGATATAATTCAATAGAAACAATTGGTAATAGCGGCCGTTCTGGTATAAAAATTGGTTCTAGTCAAACATGGAATATTTCTCTAAATGGAAAATCTGAATTTGAAAAGGCTAATGCAAGTAATATTATAGCTATCAGATTATTTGCTCTTGATGTAAATAATAATGTTAGTGCAAGTGATGATGATATTTTCTTAATTCGTGTGGATTCTGGCGCCCCAAGAATTGGTTCCAGCGAACGTCTTATGCTTCGCCAGTATGATTCTTCTGGTAATGTAACTGCCGTAAAAGAATATACAGAAAATATGTGGCTTAACGGTAAATGGTATCTTGAAGGAAGTGTTGAAGATGATTCTGGTATTTCTGCAATTACTATTGGTACAAATAATTTGATAGGAACAAATTCTGCAACTGCTGCAACATGGAATGAAGGTGGAACTAAAGGTTACAGAATTAAATACCTTATAGGAAATAATACTCTTGATGCTGTTGGTTCTGATTCATTTACAATAAATGTAACAGATAAAGATTCTAATCCTTCTAGAAGAACTATTTCTTACAGATATGATAACAAGGCACCTGTTTTGGAAAGCCCAGGCGGAGCAAACTATAATATTTCAACAAGTGTAAAAAATAGCGATGGTTTCTATACAGTTCAGTCTGGGGCAAGTGAAGGAAGAAACGAAAGTGGCTTTAAGATGGCAGTTTTCTACTTTAAGCGTGAAATAACTGGCATTCAAAAGATTTATGATTCATACATCAAAAAAGATTCAGTTGGAAATGCACTTTCTTATTCAGGAACATCTGCTGAGCTTGTAAAGGGAGAGGAAGGTTTATGGTGGCGAAAAGACACTATAGCTTCTGGTGGAATTAGTGGTGCAAATGTTACTTTGGAAAATGCAAATCCAAACATTCATGCGGGTGGTCTTGCAAAAATTGCTGGTGTAATCTATAGAATTGAAAATTATGATGTAAGTAATAAATTAATCACTCTTGATGGTTCTCCAGATGAAAGTCTTGTGGATGAGCCTGAAGAAAAATGCGATATTTATTTTGTAATTGGTCATGTTGTAGATAAAGAAGGTAGTGAAAGTTCTGGTTCACGCAGCAATATAATAACTCTTACGGACCGGCCTGATGGTCAGCTTTATGGTTATTATAAGAATGATTATGACGGTGTAACTTCAGATGATGATGGCGACCACATGATTGAAACCCTTGCTACCACAGATACAGTAACTCGCTGGGCTGGAAGTATAAACAGTAATAACATTCCGGATGGTCCTATTGAAATTCACTATGTTGTATTTGATAAGGCTGGAAATTATGATTCTGGTTCTGTAACTAGCGCCAAAGTTCAGAACAATGCTCCTCGTCTTGCGGGGCTTAAAGTAAAATCTGGTGCAGACGAAAATGTATTCTATTATGGCGGTCTTCCTAGAGTTGTTGGTGGAAAATCTGTAACTAAAGCAACCGGTCTGGCAGATTCTGAAAATAAACTTGTTGTTTCGGGAAACAAAAAGGCTAAGTCTGATGGTGGAACAGCCTTTATGACTGTAAAGGATGCCATTGAATTTACACCTGAAATTGTGGGTGGAAACGGAGCTCTGTATTATTCATATTATGTAGAAGGTGCAAGTGGCCAGACTTCAATTGCCAGTGAAAGTGCTCCTTCAAAGGGAACTGCTTCATTTGGAGATGGGAATAATGACGGTATAGATGATTACGCAGATGCTGCCGGTAGCAGTAACGCTGGTTATTACTTAAAGGACATTGAAGGTTCTGAATATTACGAAGGTCACTCTGTTGGACCAATTACATTTACGGTTGACCAAGTACAGAGCCTTGCTGCTAACAGTAGTGCAGCTGCTCCTACCTGGTTCCATTATACAATTTGGGATAGCACAGATGGAACTGTGGTAAATAGCGGTGAGGTTTCTACCTGGAACAGTTTGAATGTTTCTTTCGACTGTGCTTTGAATGTTCAGTATTTTGATATAGAAAAACCGTCTGCAGAAATTTTGCCTTTGTACTGGAATAGCAGCAGCGATAACAGCCTTTACTTGAATTCTAGGGATAACGGACACATTGAACTTATGAACGATTTACCTGATGACCATGTCCTTAAACAAGCCCCTTATGGCACAGGCGATAAAGTTTCTGGAAAAATAACAATGAAGGGAACGGCATCTGATAATATTCATGTAAGTTCTATTTGGGTAAAGATAGACGGTTTATTCTCTGATTATGTTTCAGTTGCTCATTATGACAATGGAAACTGGATTTGTGACAACAATATGGAAACTAGCGGCATAGCTTGTAATGTAACTGATATTACCGATTCTTCTGACGCTGATGTTGCAAAAGGTTATCACAAAGTAAAGTGGGAAATTAGTATTGATACAGAAATAATTGGTGTTGCAAAAGATGTAGAATTCTCTGTAAGAGTTGATGATGAAGCTTCTAGCCGTGGCCAGAATAGTGATAATTCATCTACCCCTCAAAGTTACACAATGGATGTTGTTCCATATATCACAAGAGTTACAACCAGCCTAAGCTCAATAGAAAGTTCTAATCCTTCTGTATTTGACAGAACCGCACTGGGACATTATCCGGTGTATGTAATTGGAAAGGATAAAACTATTAGTGGTGGGGAGTCTGTTATTATTACGGGCTTCAACCTTGGAACAAATACAAGCGTTAACGCAAGTTCTCTTGTAACATCTGCAGATTCAGCGTCAAAATCTACATCTGCAAAATATAGTATTTCTATAAGTGGAAAAGATTACAGCAAAGTAAGCCCAAGCAATACTGATGTAACTTTTGAATCTATCAATAATCTAAATAATAATGACGCAGATGGTTCTTATGAAAATGAAATCTCAAATGAAAGTGCTTATAGCGTAAAGAAGAACTATGCATATAACCGCCTGCCTAACAACGACAACAACAATAATCTTACCGACGATGTCGTATTTGACGTATGGCAGTTTAATTCTGTTGCGGCTATTCCAAATGGAGGAAAAATTGAACAAGCAGTAATGAAGATTAATCCTGTAAATGATCTGATTGGATTTGCTTTTGTAAATGGTTCTTTCTGGGCAAGTATGCCTATGGGAACTAATAGTCGTAAAAATGCAGTTAATTCATATCAGACTTGGATGAAATCCAGAGACTTCTGTACATCTACAACCTTTGTATATGATAAAAATGGATATACATATGGAGGTATAGCTGGTGGTGACTCTGGAGACATGGCCGATAAATTTAATTTTGTTACTAGTCGCTGGGGGGTAAGTAGTGATTCAAATGCACAAAGTACAAGAAACGGAACAAATGCTTTACGATTAGAAGAATTATGTGATAATACTTATTCAAATAAGGCATTTGAAAAGCAAAGAATAATGTCGCCATCTTATGCTACAGCTGTACATGATGATATAACTAATATATATCTTGCATACTATGATTCATTATATTCACAGATTCGATTCAAGGCCGGTAGTATAAATCAAGAACATATTTTACCTATAAATTATTATGATGTAAATTGGAATGGATATACTTATGGACATATTACTTTTGATGGAACTCTTACAACAGGAATGAAATTTACATTCTGCGATGCTCAGGGTAATGAAGTTGGTGCTGATGTTTATTCAAAAATTGCATGGGGAGAAAGTGCTACATATTATACTTCGGGAAATGTAAATCATAATGGTACAGACTGGTATTTTACACTTTCAAAAACTAAAGATGGACCTTGTTTAGATACAACCCAAACTAATTCCGATAATCCAGATAGAAAGAATTTCTGGAATGGAGAGTATACTTCTAACGATGGTGATACAATCAGATATCCAGATACACAACTATATGTAAAGTTTAATTATAATTCTGCAACTAAGGACAATTTTGGTAATTTTGTAGATGCATGTGATTCAACTAATGGTTGGGAATCGTACACGGAAGCTCGTCAGTATGTACAAGTCCTTGCTTCATCAGGAACTCAGAACTATAAGTATAAAATTAATAATGTTGAGAAAACAGAAACAACATATACAACAGGAAATGCTGGTTCATATGTCTCTTTGGGTGTTGTTTCTACACAAGAAGGTACAGTTGACGATGTAGTGGTAGCAACCTGGTATGATTCTACAAATAGAATTCTCTGGTATTCATATAATACTACTCCTACAGAAAATCGTGCAGGTAGTTCTCGTGATGATTCTTCTATGGATGATGGATGGTCAACACCAATTCGGGTATTTGAGGATGGTAGTGAAGAAGAACATGCAGGTGAATATTGTAAACTTGCGGTAGATGCAAAAGGTGGTGTTCATGTTGCCGCATTTGACAGTGCAAGTAACACTGTCGTATATGCATATTTGGATTCTTTAAATAAAGGTATTGCCACACGACAGTCAGATTTTTCTACTTGCCTTGTAGATGGAAATGCTCCAAGTGGTGAATATCTTACTCTTGATGTTGCTCTCGCAGATTCTTCTGCTACTGTAGCTACTCCATATATTGGTTATTATTCACAGGGATGTATTCGTCCTAAGATGGCTTATGCAATAAGTCCAACAAAAACTGCTAAAGATGGAACAACAGATTCATTTATGACAGGAAAATGGGAAATTACTGTTGTTCCTACAGCAAAATCTGTAGAAATTCAAAGTAACCAGCATAATCCTATAAACGTTGGAGTTTGGAAAGATACTTCTGGAATCCTAAAAACAAGCATAGCAACAGGTACTTCCTCTTCAGCAACAGACAAGGGCACCTGCTATGGTAACGGAACATCAAATCCTGTTTTAGGTTATGTAATAACTGACGATACTATAGAAACGGCACAGAAGAAATAAGGGAGAGGAGGGGACAAAATATGAGACGATTTTTTGAATATATATTTGCAGCAATTGTTTCTTTCTGCCTGTTGTTTTCTTGTACAATCGGGCTTGGAAATACTATTGATACAGAAACTCCAATTGCCACAATAACAATTCCAGACCCGGCAGATGTTGCTGTTATTCGAGGCGATTTCCCTGTAAAAGGAACCTGGACTGATGATGGAAAAATAGAATCGGTTTATGTTACTGTAAAAACAGAAGATGCTTCTGTGGTTTACGAAGGTGATGCGGCTGTTGTAGACAAGGATACAGAAACTGCAATCGGCAGCTGGTCGCTTGTTGTTTCACCTTCTGAATATGGAATAAAAGATGGTTCATATTCAGTTTCTGTTCTTATCAGAGATACTGCAGGGCACACTTCTTCTACAAGCAGCCAGATTGTAATAGATAACACTTCTCCTTTTATTGCATTATCCCGCCCTTCTAGTGCTGCCTCAGATTCTGCGGCAGACTCTTTTGGACGCTCATTTATTTTGGAAGGTGAAGCAGCAGATGATAATTCTGTAGAACTGATTGAAGTAAACTTCTATTCAGATTCAGAAATGAAGAATAAACTGCACACAAGAACTCTGGAAAATGTTCCGAATACAATAAAACTGAATGTTGCAGAGTTTGTAGAAGGCGATACAGAAAATGATTATTACAAGATTTATGGTTCATCTTCTGTTACCAATGCGGTAGAAAAAACATTTTATTGTTCTATAGTTGCTTATGATGGTGCAAGACATTACCCTACAGACGGTTCAGAACAAAGCGAAGAAGATAAAAAAGGTAATGCAACAAATATTTATTATATAAAAGATTCTGTTTCTTCTCTGATATCTTCTTATAAAGCGCCAGGTCTTTATCATATTAAGGCTGGTACTTATGAAGGTGATGATACAAGTACGGTACTTCCTGCATTGAATTCAAAAGCAGTAAGTCTTGGAAAATTCACACTTAACCCTGCAAACAATCCGAAATTTACCGTTTCTCCAAAGTATGAGTTTAAGAATGCGGAAAAAATAAAAAATAAAGACCCTATTCAGGTAGAAATTTCTCCAGGCCTTGATGGTAATGCACTTAAATTACCACTAAAAGTTTATGCGCAGGCATGTACTTCTGCTGGAGTTGTAACAGGTTCAAAAATATATCCTGATCAAACAGCTCCGGTAGCAAATGTTTCTTCATATAAGATAACTGCAACTTTTAATCGAGCAAAATTTAAAACAAATACTTATTACAAACTTGGGGTAGAAGGTACAGATTCTGCGGGAAATTCTGTTATAGCTTCTTCTTCGGATGGTTACGGTTTTAAATTTGTAAAAAGCGAAATTGAACCTCTTGTAACTCTTACTCAGCCGCAGGATGGCGCTATATTTAAGAAAGGACAGAATGTTATAGTTTCTGGTACCGTTAAATTTGCAGAAGAAGATGATTTCTTTATTAATTTAGGTGATGAAGAACTATTTTCTGTTGGTGATGACGATGGAATTGAAGCAAGCGAAGTAAGCGAGGAAACTCCTGGCAAACTTTCGTATAAATTAGAAAGTGAAGATAACTTGTTATATTCATTTAAATACTGTATTTCTGCAGGTAGATTTAATCAGTCTAATTCTGGAACATATTCAATTTCTTTCCCAGATACAAAGGCTCTTGTTTCTTTCATTTATGATGTTGTTGCCCCAACTATAAGTATACGAACAAGTGGAACTTCAGAAAAAGATTCAATCGGATTGGGACCAGTAGCTTATTTATATAAGAATGATGAAAGTGGAGACCGCGCAGACGAAAACGAATATGTAAATGGCAATTTTGTTTTTGAAGTAAAAGTTACAGATGACGCAGCGGGAAGCGAAGTTGATTTTAGCAATGTAAGTGTAAAGGTTAATGGTGGTGTTTCTGGTCTGACAACTAGCCAGAGTTTTACAACTTCCGATGCAGTTGTTTATTCATTTAATACACAAGCACTTGAAAATGAAAGTGAAATGACTATTACAGTAACTGCATCAGATAAGGCTGGAAATGAAAAATCAGAAAGCAAAACATATATTGTAAATCAAGAAACTGATAAGCCTGTAATTTTGCCAATTGATCCAAGTGATAATATACATAAACTTACATTTATAGGAGTTGGCAGTTCAAAAGAAGGTGTTGAAGGGCAGAAAGAATACAACATTATTACGCTTGATGACCCTGTAATTAAATTTAAATTCCTTGATGATGATGGTCTTGTTGGAAAAGAACTAAATGTCTCATATTCATGTACAAAAGAAGGTGGCAGTTCGGTAACAGGTACAGCACAACATACTCCAGACGAAAATGGTGTTATTGATGAATACACAATTCCAGATGTTACTACAGGCTTTTATTACATAGAAGTTACCGCAAGGGATGCGGCAAATGAAACTTCTAATAATTCAACTACCGCAAATTTCTGGATTCGTGTTGCACCTGGTGCCCCAGAAGCAAGTATTTCTGAGCTGGATAATGTTTACATCAATGCAGAAAAATCTGTAAAAGCCAATGTGGTAATCAATTCAACTGAGGCTCCATTTAGAATTACACGCGAAGTATTAAAAGGTAACACCGTAATAGAAAGCTTTAAATCATATTCAGAGCTTTCAGATATAACAGATTCATCTCTTATTACAGGTCCTGTGGATGGAAAATATACATATAATGCAGAATTTACACCTGATGAATCGTTTGAAAACGGAGAATATTCTATTCGCTATAAAGTTTATGATAATAACAATGGAAATACAGGTGATGATTCCATAACTGATTATAAAACTTTCTATTTTGATAATGACGCAGAAACCTTAAAAGATGTTCTTGTGCCAGCATTAACAGACGATATGTCTGGTTCATTTACATTTAAGCTGGATTATACAAAGAATGGAGATTCTCCTGTAAATCACTTCTATTGGGCATTTACAAATGAAGGCGAAACTCCAGCTTCTTATACAGAAACAAGTTCTGAATCTTACAAAGCTAAGTTATCAGAACTTTTCTCTGGTGAAGGTAAGAAAACTGCCTGGGTTTATACAGTAGACCAGGCTGGAAACAAGAGCCAGGTAAAAACTAAAACTTTTGTTTATGATATTTCAAAGCCTCAGGTTTCAATTACAGAAAACAGTTTTAATACAAAAGATCAGTTTAAGCTCAATATTTCTGCTTCTGATACTTGGGGTCTTAAAAAACTGGAGCTCTATCAGTCTATAGATGGAGGAACAGAAACTCTTGTTGCTAGTAAAACAGATTTTACAGAAAGTTCACCTGCAACTTCGGCAGCTTGGGAAACAGATAATCTTCCTTCAAACTTAGTGGCAGATACATATAAAACCTATAACTACAAAGTTCTTGTAACCGACCTTGCTGGTCGCACAAGCGAAAGTGATTCTATTATTGTTACAATTGATAACAAAAAACCAGATCTTTCATTCACAAGTGCAGAAGATAGTATTTTGAGTGGCACATTGGGAGAAATTGCAGGAAAAGCAAGCGACGAAGGACTTGGTCTTGCAAAACTCCATTACACAATAAAGAAAGTTGATAATACAGTTGCAGAACGTGAAAAAAACTTTGCGGGTGAAACAGCTGAAACTGAATGGACTATTAGCGAAACTTTAGGCAGCGGAAATACTCTTGCCGAAGGTTATTATACACTTTCTGTTTATGCAGAAGATGGCGCCGGTAATAAATCTGATACAAAGACATTGATGTTCTATGTGGATTTGGCAAAACCTCTTGTAAAATCTGCAAAGATTAATGATTCAATTACTCTTACAGAAAATTCTGTAGTTTACCTTAAGACTGATTCAGCTTTCTCTGTAAATGGAGTAATTACAGAAACAAATGAACTTGGTTCAGTAGTTGTAAAAGTTGGTGATACAGAAGTTCCTTCTGAAAAACTTTCTCTAGGTAATAAAGATGCAAATGGGGATTATACATTTACTGCAAGCGATATAGCAAAACCAACCGAAAATTCAGAAGTTACAATCACCGTAACTGCAACAGATGTGGCTAATCAGTCTACAAGTGCAATTTATAAGATTTATAATGATAAAACAGCTCCTCAAATAGAGTTTAATAGTCCTGTGGTTGAAGCTAAAAGCACTTTGGATGGTGAAAAATCACTTTCTGGAAATAGCTACACCTTCCGCACAAATATGAACGATGGGGAAGGTTCTGGTATTGCTTCGTATAAATATTATTTTACAAAAGATGCAATTTCAGCAGACTCAGACCTTGCAGTAGCCGCAACTGCAGAAAATAGCAGTTGGACAGAAGGCAGCGGTACAAACTTTAGGCTTACAAGAACCCTTTCTGGAACAGATGCAGATGGCGAAGGCTTGTGGTATGCATATTTCTATGCTGTAGATAATGTAGGAAATGAATCTACAGACTGGTTCAGCTACTGGGTAGACCAGAAAGCACCTGAATTTTCTGATGTAAATGAAATTTCTGCTGTTACAAATGAAGGTTTTACTCTTTCTGGAAAAGTTACTGATTCAAACGGAATAAGTTCTCTGGTTATAACAGAAGGCGAAGGTGATAATTTACAAACTTATGCAACAATTACAAGCTTTACAAATGATGCCTGGAGCCAGAAATTTAAAGTAGGTAATGAAACTACAGAAAATGCTGTTTTACTTTCTGAAGGTGAACATATTCTGACAATTACAGCAACAGATGGTGCCGGAAGAACTTCTTCAATAGAAAAAACAGTCTTTGTTGATACAAATGCGCCTACAGGTTCTTGTTTAATTACAAGTGACGCGGTTAGTGAAACATATTCAGAGTGGTATAATACACAGACAATTTCTGTTTGTGTTAATGGCATAAGTGATGGTTCTGCTTCTAGTGGAATTTTACAGGTGCAGGCTACTGCAGATGATGCTGATGATGAAAATGCTGCATGGACAAATCTTTCGCCAGATAAAAACAGTACAACTTCTTATTCAGGAAGTGTTTACTGTGAAAATCAGGGAAGAAATGTAATAACTTATCGCATTACAGATAAAGCTGGAAATTCTAACGATTTAACAAGCACTCTTTACGTAGATACTCTTGCCCCAGATAATGCAAGTGTTTTTTCTGTAGTGATGGGAACTAAGACAGAAGAAGAAAATCTAAGTGAAGCAATACTTGTAAATGGAAAAAATGACGCAACTGTAGTTCTAGAGGCTGCAGATGCAAATGCTTCTGTAACAGATGGTTCTATTGGGATAGCTAAAATAGAGTTGATAAAAATTGGTTCTACTACTTTGAGTTCAAGTATTGGCGGTGTAGAGGGTAGCGGAGATAATGCCGGTAAGTGGACATTCTCTGTTCCTGGAAACAAGCTTGAAACAGGTAGCATGGTATTTAAGCTTACAGATAAAGCTGGTAACGCTTGGGAATATACTTCTGATGTAAGTTTTGATAAGGACAACACATATCCACTTGTAACAATAGATTCTATTACAGATGCAGACACGTCTTCTCCTGATGAGATTGATGTTAACAACACTATTAATATTACTGGAAAAGCAAGCGATAATAACAGCCTTGTAAGTCTTCAGCTGCAGTATAGAACTTCTACAACTACAACCTTCTCTGGTGACTGGAATAATTACGGCGGGGCCCTTACCACAGATTTAGCTTCCTGGTCTGTAGAGGTTAATACAAAGTCTCTTACACCTCCTTCTACTACTCCTGTTACTACAGATAAATATTATGTTCAGTTCCAAGCAGTTGGAACAGACAAGGCTCAGAACACTGGTAATACAGGAAACAATACTGCGCAGTATTCAAGTGCAGAAGATGCGGTTAGAACTGTTTATATTAATCAATCTACAGATATTCCTGTAATTACCTTTACAAATTTGGTTCTGAAAGATATGTCTTCATCATCTTTGGCAACAATTCAGACTAATACAATCCGCGGAAATATAAGTGATGATGATGGAAGTATTAAGGAACTAAAATACAGTTATAGTAAAGATTCTTCTGGTGAGCCAAATTGGAATGATGTAAGTCTTTCTGGAAGTGCATTTACTTTTAATCTGGATGACGATACATATGCCGAGATTGATGATGTTGATAAAAAACTGATTTTCTATGTAAAAGACAAAAATGATGGTGAATTTACCAGTGTTAGTGATGATACATTGTCTGTACCAAGAATTAAGGGCTTAAAAGAAAAGGATTCAACAGATTTAGTTGAAGTTACAAATACAAATGGCACTCTTTATCTGATTGTAGATCACATAGAGCCAGAAGTAATCGATGTTACAGCCAGTCAGACAGGTGAATCAAATAACTGGAGCCAGGATGTATTTAAAAATACCTTTGGTGGTGACAGCAATCATAATAAGTTTTATGTAGATTTATATGCCTGGGATGTAAACGGAATAAAATCTGTTACATATCAGATTAATAATTCGGCTGGTAAAAAGAAACTTTCTGGTAACTTGTCTCCTGCCGACGGAAAGAAAGATAAAAAGGATGCTTCTGGAGAAAAGCTAGGGGAATATAGCGAATACAAATCTGCTGCAATTTCACTTTCAAATCTTGATCTTGATACAGGCAACTACAGTCTTTTGCTTACAGTAACTGATAAGGGTAATAAAACAAAAACCATTACAAAAGATCTTTCTGTAGATAATTCTGCTCCTCAGCTGAAAATTACAAGTCATTCTGATTCTGATCAGGAAGGCCAGTCTTTCTTTATGGAAGGTTCTTTTGAAGACGGTGATGTAGGAACAAAGCTTTACTACCAGGTGACAAAAAACAATGTTGAAGCTGAATCTTTGACCTGGTCAGACGATAATCTTTCTTATGGAAATTCTTCAATTTCCTGGAAGCTTTATTTTGATTCAGATAATAATTCAGTTCAAAAAGAAGGAACAGATGGCTTTACTCATTATCTGAATCCAAAATATATTGTTGATGCCCTTTGTGATAATGTGGTTATTTCTGGCGGAACAGCTTATGTTGTAGATGCTGAAGGAAAGACTATAAAGTATTCTACAATTGAACCATATTATTTCCATTTTAAGGTTGTAGATTCCTATGGAAATGCAAGTTATAAAACTCTGTCATTAAAACTTGACCCTCAGGGCGATATTCCTACAGTTAAACTGGAATATCCTGCAGTTGAAGAATATGCATATTATAATGATAGTGCTGCGGAAGATTCAAAGTGGGCTTTCTCTAAAACAAAAGTTGATAAAATTACTAAAGACGATTTGGATTATACTTATGTTACTCCAATGGCAACAATGAGTGGTATTATTCGCGCTTCGGGAAGTGCTACTCTTATTAATGACAGTCTTAATTTGTACATGCAGATTGATCCATCTTTTGTTCCGGATTTATCTAAGACTGCCAAGAACAAAGGTTTCTCTTCAACCTGGTATGATGAGGTACTTACAGGAACGTCTGACAGCAAAAAACTAATTGAATCAGGTTTATATTCAATTATGGATTTTGGCCCAGTTAATTCAAAAAAGAAAGGAATTTACCTTGGTTCAAGCCTTTCATGGAGTAAAAATATAAATTCATCTTCTGAGTTTGAAATCTATAATACTGATAAAACAAATTATATTGCCCTCCGCCTCTATGCTTATGATAACAAAGAAAACATGAGTCAGACTGATGATGACATCTTTATTATCAGAATAAATTCTGGTGCGCCAAAAATTGGTTCATCTGTGCCATTGCAGCTTAAGCAATATGATAATGAAGGCAATGTTACTGCTGTTCTGGATTATACAGAAAATATGTGGGTAAAAGGCGAATGGTATTTGGAAGGTAGTGTAGAAGATGAAAACGGTATAGATGATCTTTCAGTAACTGGTGGAAGTGGAAGTCTTGAAAAGACTGAAGAATCTTGGTCAGAAGCAGGAACTTCTGGCTATACATTTAAATATAAGATTGGAAGCACTAGTGGGGCTGGAAGTCTTTCTTATACAATTACTGCAACCGATGTAAAGAAAGATGAAGAAAGTGGTTCTCATACAACAACAAAAACTATTACCATTAGAACAGATAATAATGCGCCACTTATGGCTGCAATAACAGATGATTACTACAATATTTCTACAGAAATGGTTAATAGCAATGGCTTCTATACAGTTCAGTCTGCGGCTACCGAACCAAATGGCGAAAGTGGCTTTCAGCGAGCCTTCGTATACTTTAAGAGAGGCAACACTATTTATGATGCCTACTTTAAGAAAGGTGTAAGTGGAAATACACTTGCTGTTGGCACAAATGTCGTAGAAGGTTCTGAAGGCTTGTATTGGATGAGTCTTGGAAGTGTTTCTTCTGTAAATGAAAGTGAAAAGAAGATTGAATTGAGTGATAGTCCTGCTGCAAATGTTCATAAAGGCGGGCTTATAAAAATAGCCGATATGATTTTCACAATTGATGATGTAGATGATAAAACTATTACTCTTGATGAATCTCCAGATTCTTCTTTAGAAGATAAGTCTGCTAGCTTTGCAATTGGTCATGTAATAGACCATGTTGGTAGTGAATCTAAGAGTGCACAAATTGCTGATAGTGACTATGGTTATGGCTATTACAGCAATAATACAGAAGATGATGGCGACCTTATGCTTGAAACCGTTTCTACAGTCGGCACAAAAACCCGTTGGTCAGGCAAAATAAACAGTCTTAATATTCCTGATGGTGCAATAGAAATTCACTATGTAGTTTTTGATAAAGCCGGGAATGCAGCCCCTGAAACTGTAAATGCCGTGGTTCAGAATAATGCTCCACGTCTGGCAAGTCTCAAGGTTTCTACTGATTATAATGGAAATAACAAAGAAGATGATGGAGAATATAGAACTTATTATTATTTTGGAAAAACAAGGCGTATATCAAAAACTGCTGCTACAAGGGCAACCGATGTAACTAAAAAACTGATAGTTTCTGATAATGGCTATGGTCCTAATGATTCAACTAAAGGAACTGCCTTTATGACAGTGCGCGATGATGTAAAATTCATTCCAGAAATTATTGGTGGTAATGGTCAGCTTTATTACACATACAAGACTGGAACAACAAGCGTAAAAGGTGGTGCGCTGACTATTTCTGGAAGTGATTCAACAACAGGCTCTTACATAAAGTCTGATGATGATAGTCAGACTTATGTAGAAGGTCAGAAAGCAGAAATCACACTGGCAAAAACTTCTTTGGGTGCAAATAGTACAGATGATGATCCAACATGGTTCGAATATACTATTTGGGATAGTACAGATGGAACTACTGTAAATACCGATAATGTTGGTGATTGGGATAGTTTGAATGCAACATTCCAGGTTGCTTTAAGAGTTATTGCAAGCGATACAAGTGCGCCTAAAGCCGTTGTTTCTCCATTCTTCTGGAATTCTGCTTCTGCAAACAGCCTTTATCATAACAGCAAAGATAACGGCCATATTGAACTGGAAAGCGACTGGAAAAATGCTTCAGGTCACACTTCTGAGGATTTGGCAGCAAACATAAAGGACCTTGACCCTAAGGTTTCTGGAAAAATTACTGTTCGCGGTTATGTTTACGATGATGTTCAGTTAAAAGAACTTTATGTAAAGATTCCAGGTTTTGTTCCGGGCACTTATGACTTTAGTACAAAATACGTAAAGGTTGCTTATTATGAAAATGGAACTTGGGAACCTGTTGTTGACGGCGTGGCTGACGATGCAGAAGGCACAAACATATCAACAAATCACTGGACAGTTTCTGTTACAGATGAATATAACAACGGTAGTGGTCATAAGGCCAACTTTGAATTCAGCTGGGATACTTCGTATATTACAGGAGTAGCAGCTGCTAATGTAACTTTCTATGCACAGGCTGTGGCTGTAAATGGAAGTTCAACTATAATTACAACTTCAAGCGAAACTCCTTCAACAGCTGACACTACCGAAGGCGTTTACAATAAGCCAACATACCAGATGGATATTGTGCCTTATATTACTAGTTTGACAACAAGCTTAAGCAGTTTAAAGAAATCAAACCCTTCTGTGTATGCAAGAACTGCAAGAGGACATTATCCAGTTTATATTGTTTATAATATGGACGGAACGGTTACAGCCGAAAATTATGAAACATTTACAATAAATGGCTTTAATCTTGCACTTGATAATGGTTCTGTAACTCATACTTTGGATGCGAACTCTGCAAGTGGAAACTTTACTTACAAAGACACTGAAAACAGCATACCTACTCTAAATAATTATAACAAGAATGATTCTTACGGAAGTTATAGTAATTCAGCTGAAATTCCTGCACAGGGAAATGCCGATATTTACGAAAACTATTATAACCGTCAGCCAAATGGAGCAAACAACAACAATCTTACAGATGATGTTGTTCTGGATATTTGGGAATTCAACCCTAAGGCAGCCCAGCCAAAAACTGGAAAACTTGATCAGCCTATCATGAAGATTAATCCTACAAATGACAAGATTGGTTTTGCATTTGCAGATGGTCCGCTGAATTTTAATATGGGTGGAAAGACTGCTGGAAATGATTCTGGCGATAATAATGCAGCTCCTGCAAATAATGGTACTGATACTCGAACAGAGTATTCTTATCATACATGGTTAGCTGGATATGATGTTTATTCGGCTATTGGTTTCACTTATGATGCATTAGGGTATTCGTATGGAGTTTCTTCTGGAGGAGATATAAATGATAGTAATAGTTCAGATAGATTCTCATTCTTCTCAAGCAGGTGGGGAAATGGACGTTTTAATAATCAAGGAGCTTCAAAAGAGGCTGGAAAAGGAAAAACAAGGCTAGAATTTATTGGACAAGATAACGGTAATAATAATTATGTTCACGATAAGCAACGTATGAAATCTCCATGTCTTGCTACATCAGTTGACGGTACTACTTCACATATTTATCTTGCATATTATGACTCTATGAATGAAGAAATTCGTTTTAAATATGGATCTGCAACTAATGAAAAGAGAGCAGACTTCCAAAATTCAGGATTATTTAAAGATGTTGCAGATGCTGGAAGTGGAAAGCCTCAAACATATGATACATGTGTTCAAAATGCAAATATTATTGCTGGAAAGAAAACAGGTAGAGTTGGAGGACAATATTTAGGACTTGGTGTAGATACACATTCAGATAAAGATGTTGTTGTTGTTGTCTGGTATGACGAAGTTAATGCTACTTTGTGGTATGCATATAATTCTTCACCAACTACATCTACTGCAGGTGTAGTTGAAGATAAAGATGTACTTGATAAAGAATGGATAGTTTCAAGAGTATTTGCATCCTCAAAATCCTATGCTAAGGCCGGTCAATACTGTCAGGTAGCTGTAGACAAGAATGGTGGTGTTCATATTGCTGCTTATGATCCAATCGGTTCAGACTTGGTTTATGCTTATAGTGCTTCATCAACAAGTCCAAGCTTTAAAACTTGTATTGTAGATGGATATTCTATTACAGGTTCTAATATCAGCCTGGATGTTGGTGTAACTTCTACAGGAAAAGCAATTCCTTATATTGGCTATTATTCATCATCTTGTGTAAGTCCAAAATATGCTTATTTGCCAGATGGAATTTCTTCTGCAACTACAAGTCTTTCTGAAGGTGCCGTAAGCGACAAGTTTAGCGGTTTATGGGAATCTACAGTGCTTCCTACAACAAGCACACTGGAAATGAACAGTAAGCAGTACAATCATATTAATGTCTGTGCATGGAAAAATACAGAAGGAGAGTTAAAAACATCTGTATCAAATAATACAGAGACTGGTTCAACGTATTATAAAGCTGGAACAGCATTTGGAAGTAAGGCTTATGGTAATGTTACTGCTAATGGTACTACAAATCCAATTCTTGGTTATAATATCAAAGATGGAGCCAGCAGTAACTCTGTAGAAACCGCCCAAATGCGGTAGGCCTGAATAAGTATCGTCATGCAGAACTCGTTTCTGCATGACGATACTTATCAGTCATGCGCGAGGGTGGAGCTATAAAAAATCTTGGAAAATTCTCAGAAAATTCTCATAAATTTGACAACCTATGAATAATATTGTACTTTAACTTGTTTTGACCGAAATTTTTAGGTCATTTTAAATCTTCAGGAACTGAAAAAGTCTGACGATGTAGTTAATAGGGTTATAGTTGTTTTATTTTTAGAGGTTGTTATGAATAAAAAATTTTCTCGTGTTTTTATCCTCATTTCTTTCGTTTTAACTTTCTTGTTTACAATTTCATGCCAGATTGGTTTAGGAGCAGCTGTTGATACGGAACCTCCGGTAATCAACATTCAAACTCCGCAAGTAGATGTAATAATCCGCGACACTTTTGCAATCAGCGGAAGCTGGTCTGATGACGGAACCATTCAGAGCATCACTATACTCTTGGAGCGCACAGACGGCAACGGCAGCGCAATAACCCGTAATGCCGAATTTGCCGTTACAGAAGGCACGGTAGGCGAAGGAACCTGGACCTGCATCCTCAATCCAAAAGACGACACCGAGAAAATAATAGACGGCTCTTACCAGGCAACAGTAACCATCACCGATGGCAGCGGCCACAAAACAATCCAGACCCGCACCTTTACGATTGATAACACTCCGCCAGTTGTGATTTTGCAGAGTTTAAAATCTAAAGACGACACTGAAAATGAAATAAAAACATACGGAAAACTTTTTACTCTGAATGGTAAAGCAGCAGACGTAAACAATATTGGTAGAATCGATGTTCACGTGTATTCAAATCAGAATTGTGAAGGCGATGGATTTGTGATTACAAAATTAAACATTCCTGCAACCATAGAACAGAATGTTGCAACTTTTGGTACAGATGATTATACACAAATCTATGGTAGTGCAAGTGAAGATAATGGAACTGTAGAAAGATTCTGTAAAGTTTATGCCTATGACGATGCTCAGCGATATCCAATTGATGGTTCAGAGCAGAGCGAAGAAGATAAACTCGGAAACTGTCAGACAAGCTATTATTTACAAACTATAATAGAAAAACTTGGTTATGATGCTTATAAAACAACAGAATTATATAGCATGTTTAATGGTACTTATAATCAGGATACTTCTCGAGCATTGTCTGAATCTGAAGTTTCAACAGTAATAAGTACATTAAATAAAAATGCAGTTACAATTGGTACATTCAAATTAAATCCAAAGAATAATCCAACTTTTACAGTAATCGGTTTGAATAAGGCTTTGCCTGCAGGCGAGTCAATGGTCAATTCTGATGGAGATGTAGAAACTGTATACCAGATTACAAATGGTGATGCAGATTCAGGTATTCCTTTAACTATTAGTGTTACACCGGGTAGAGATAATTATGCTATCGATAATTCGACCCTAAGAATGTATTTTAAGGAATGTGATGCTAATGGAAAGGTAAAGACAAATGGAACAGAAATAGAAATTCCTAATGCAAATAAAGCTACTAGCGTAAAAACGGCCCCTGTAAGTACGGTTAATTTTTCTGGTCTTAAAACTGATACTTATTATAAAATCTGCGTAGACGGAACTGATACAAAGGGAACAGAAATTTTGCCAGATACTTCTGGAATCTATGCCTTTTATCTTGCTCCTCTGAATGGAGTTATTGAACTTTCTGTAACAGGAACTCCAGAATACATTTCTACAGACGAAGCAGCAGATTCGGTTTATAAGAGTTTTAAGGTAAATTTAAAATATAGCTATACAGGTGAAGCTAACGACCTCAATTTATATAGAAGTTTTAATTCAGTACCTGCGGAAAATGCTACACCTATGGAAAATGTTACTTTAACTTCTGGTGTAGATGTTTCTTATATAGATACTATTCCTGCTTCAGCGCTTGAAGGTGTAACAAGTGTTTATTATCACCTTAAAAACGCTGATGGAAGTAGTTATTCAAGGGATAGAAGTGTAAATGTAAAAATTGATAATACAAAACCTTCTGTTGTAAGTGTAAAACTGCCGGAAGCAAAAGATACTTCAGAAAATTCTTTTAAATTTGAAGGAGTGGTATCTGATACAGGTGCAGGTATAAGAAATATCAATGTAAAATTACTTGATGAAGTTAATTCAAAAGAATGGGAGACATTGATAGCAGGAACTACAAACTGGTCACTAACTATAATCAGAGATGGTAAGTTTAATGCAGCTTCAAATCCTTCTTATGGTGGCGTTTTGGCAAAAGATGGCAAAAAGAAGATTGTAGTTGAAGTAACAGATGGTGTCGGCCTTAAGAGTGAAGTATACGAACAGGAATGGAATTACAAAGCTACAAAACCTTCATTCAGTTTCACTGGCTATACTCCTTCTGGTAGCAGTAAAATTACAAAAGAAGCTAATTTGATGTCTAATGAAGGCAGTTTTTCTACCGGAAAAGCATTTGTAATTGAAGGAAGTATAGATGATGAGTATGGTATTAAAAGTGTTACATGTTCTCGTGGTACAGTAGAGCTTGATATTGAAAATAAAAAGTGGACTTTATCTGAAAATAATTTGCCAGAAGAAGGTAAGACAGCAGACTATGAATATATTTTTACAATTACAGATAAAGCTGATATTGAATATACTTCAAAAGCATTAAAAGTAAGCATAGACCGTAAACCACCAAAAGTAACGGCTATAACTCTGCCTGGAACAGAAAGTTTTGGCGATACATCTTTAAGTGGTCTGGCATACAACTTTAAAGGCACTGCGGTAGATGAAGCTCCAAGTATCGGAATGAAATCTGTGCGTTATGCCATTAAGAAAACAGGAGAAACTGTAGCAGATTCTGATTGGGAAGATTCAGTCTTAGATGGAGAAAACTGGTCTTTTACAAAGAATCTTGGAACAGGAAAAAATGGAAACGACACTGCAGCTCTTTACGAAGGAAAATATACACTTCATGTAAAAGCTTTTGATAATGCAGATAATGAATCATCTCCAGAAAAGACTCTTGATTTCTGTCTTGACCAGAGCCTGCCAACTGTAACTCTTGAAATTTACAAAGGCGATTCAACAACACCTGTAACAGCACAACAAGATGGTTCTTACTTAATTACAGATGATGTCGATAACATTCACTTTGTTGTTACTGCTACAGATGCAAATGATATAAAAAGGGTAACAGCAAAGAATGGGGATTCTGAAATCACACTTACACACAACAATGAAACAGATATTTGGACTTCTGAAAATCTTACAGAAGGTGAATATAAACTTTCAGTTTTGGTAGAAGATGAGTCTGGTAATAATTCAATTGAAGGTAAAAAAACATCTGTTAATAAAACAGTTCTTTTTGATAAATCAAAACCTGTAATTACAATTTCAAAAGTAGATGTAGAGTCAACTGAAAAAGCCTCTTGGTTTAAGGGAGAAGGAACCCAGTATTTCACTGGAACTGCAAGCGATGATGGCTCTGGAATTGCAAAAATTGAAGTAAAAGTTGATTCAGGAAGTTGGGAAACAATAGCAACATCAGATAACTGGACCTATACATATTCAGTTCCCGAAAATTTTGTTGAAAATACAGAAGAAGATTATCATACAATAACTTTACGTATTACAGATAACGCTGGAAATAAAAATGATGTTAATGGAGAAACCTACTACTTCCGTTATGATAAAGCTGCACCAACTCTTACATTGGAAACTACAGCAGACTCAGTAAATGCAAGCAAAAGTGTTCTTTTTAAAGGTAAAGTTGAAGATGGAAATTCAACACGTAAAGTAAAGAGCCTTATCTTAACTGGAAAATTAGGTGATAAAACAAAAACTTATACAAGCACAACTCTTTGTGGCGATTATACATTTACTGTAATGGGTTCAGAATTAGCAGATTTAGAAGAAGGAAACTGGGTATTTACTCTTACTGCAACAGATCTTGCAGGAAACTCAGTTTCAAAAAATGCAACTCTTACAGTTGATAAGACACCACCTTCTATTGCTTCTGTTACTGCTGATGTAGAAATTACAAATACTTCGGATAATTCAAAAAAGGCAAATGGAACAGAGAAAAAATGGTACAACAAGCAGACAATTGCAATTGTTGTAAATGCAAGTGATACTAACGGTTCAGGAATTGAAACTGTAGAATGGAGAACTTGTGCTTCTGATTCAAGTGCAACAGATGCAAATGCAGAATGGACTCCTCTTACAAAGAAAACTGATGAGAACAACCTGACAACATATAACGGTTCTGTAATTTTTGATACCGCTGCTGCAAAAGAAAACAGTCAGCTGCATATACGGGCAACAGATAAAGCTGGAAACTCTGTAAAATTTGCTACCAAAAGTGGTAAATACATTGTATTTAATATTGATACAAGAGCTCCTGTTCTTACTCTAACTGAAAATATAATTCCTACTTACATGAAAGCGGGAGGAATTGATGTAACAGGAACAGTATCAGATAACTTCGAACTTGCAAAAACTAATGCTTTGGCAATTACAGAAACATTTAAACCTTCTACAGGAAACCCTGTTACTAAAACTGAATATGTTACTTCAGTAAATGACCTTTCTTTCACAGCAAATCAACCTCAGTCTTGGACTAAGCACATTCCATTTACAGAGGGTGAAGGAACCTATGAGTATACATTTACCCTAACCGATGCTGCGGGAAATACTTCGGAACCAATTGAAAAGTCAACAATTTCCGATTCAAAAGCACCAAAAATTACAAATGTCACAATTGGTGGAAAAGCTTATAACGCTTCAAACTGGTATAAATCTCAGACTCTTTCAATAGAAGTTTCTGCAGAAGACGAGGGTGATTCTAATATCAATACTGTAGAATATACAATTGATGCAGCTGATGCTCCTAACAGAAGCTGGACGGCCCTTACACCTGATGCGACTGGAAAGTATAAAGGACCTGTTGAATTTGCAACAAGTGGAAGTGGTAAATCACTTTATATCCGTGCAAGTGATAAGGCAGGAAATAGTACAGAAACAGCTATTACAATAAATATTGATATTACAGCACCTTCTCTTACACATAGATTCTATCAGATTGCAGATGGTGACTTAAAAACAATTTCTGATACAGTTTATGTAAACAGCACATCAACACAAGCAGTTGCACTTTATGGTACAATTTTGGATTCAGAAAGTGGAATAGAAGAACTTACAGTTTCAGGGTTCACAGTTTCTTATTCTACAACAGATATAACATCCCTCTCTGCGTCAGACTTAAAAACAAGAATGTCTTCATCAAATGAAGATAAAATAACCTTTGGTGCTCTTCCAAGTGATACTACATCAGTAAAATCATGGAAAGCTGTAAAAACCTTTACTGCGGAGGGAAGCTCAAAAATTACATTGAGTGGAACAAATAAGGCAGGTTCATCGTCTGAAGCTTTAAGCTTTACTATAATTCGCGATGTTACACCTCCAGCAATTCCAAGCTTTACGCTTGAAGATACAACAACTGCTAATACTCCTAAACCTCAGTATTCTCCATCAACTGGCATTTATTATGTGAATAATAAAGTTAATAGCACGAGCTTCAAGAAATTTACCCTCTCTGGAACTGCCAGCGATAAATATGGTATTGCAAGTGTAACAATTTCTGGTGTTACAAAAGATAATACAGGAACAAGCGAAGACTGGAAGTTTGAAAACTTTACTATCGAAGGCGAAAATGCTACTGCAAAGGAACTTGTAGTAACCGTAGTAGACAATGCAGGTAACTCCAATACTCAAACTATTACCGTAAATATTGATACACAAGCTCCAAATGGAATTCATGTTTTGGATTCTGCAAACAAAGATTTGTATTTCAGAATTGGAGATATGGACCGTGATGTAGTAAACGGAACTAAAACCGAAGGAACAATTACAACAGTTATTACTGGAGCTCCTGAGGTAGATACAGCAGAAAATGGACAAGATAAAAAAGTAGGTGGAAAATATGCTGGAAACACCTATGGCGACACAGAATCTATTACTCTTAGAGGCCGCTTTGAAGATTCTGGAAGTGGTGTAGAGCGTATATATTATAAAGTTGTCCAGACTTCCCCAGATGATACAAATATTGCTAGTGATTTCCTTGCTTCTTACGAAACACTTGCCGACGGATATTTCCTGTTAAATGATGAAGAAACAAAGCGAGTGTTCTATTCAGATGGTGAAAATGGTGACGGAACTATTAAGCGAAAAGATGATGGAACTTATGACTCGTCAACGGGAGAAAGTACATTTACTCCTGTTCATGGTCCAACAACTCCTGTTACTATTACAACTACGGATTCAAGTACAAATCCAGCAACTGTAAAAACAAAAAAACAATATTATTCAGATATAAAGACAAACTATAAGACAGTTATTTCAAACCTTAAGCCAGGTGAAAACTATCTTATGTTTGTTGCTGTAGATAAGGTTGGTAATGCAAATTATGAAACTGTAACCTATATGGGTGTTGAACATCATGATTATAGAATTAATATAGACCAGACCTCTCCTGATATAGAAAATAACAATGAAGTAAAATATTCAAATGGAACTCAGACGATATCAATTAGTGGTAAGGTAAGTGATGCTCTGGCTGGCATTGCTTCTATGGAAGTTTATACTACAATTCCTAAAGTAAAGGGTGGAACAGAAAAGAAGAAAATTACATTTGATGTAACTTTAACAAATAATGGAAGTGAACATCCTGCAACCACAGATGCAACAGTAACTGACGAAGTAAAGAATTCCCGTTATAAACTGTGGACGGCAAATATTAATACTTCAACAATTACATATGATGACGGCACTTTATATGATGGTACTGTAAGCTTAAATGCAACTGCAAGAGACAAGGCAGGAAAAGGAAACCCTGCTACCGTTGGTATTGGTTCAATAATTATGGATATAAAACCAACAAATGTATCACTTACTGCTCCAACAGATGCAGATGAATATACAAATGGATGCCAGGTAAATGGAACTATCAGTCTGAGTGGAACTGCAAAAGATGAAAACGGATTATCTGCAGATTCAGGAAGTCTTGTACTTTACTATACAAGAAATTCTACTCTAGGAGCAAAGACAAAAACAACAATCGCTGCAACTGATATTGGTGAAGATGCTGACAACAAATTTAAGCAATTAAAGACAATTGCAAACGACACAAGCTGGACCTTTACAGAAATAAATACTGCGAACCTTAAAAAATCTACAACTGCTGCAGATGCAACAGAAAATGTCTGGTTCATGGTAGCTTCAAAAGATGTAGCCGGAAACTTTGGATATTCAGACCCTTGTGCTGTAATTGTTGACCCTCATAGCGACCGCCCTGTAATTCTCTTTGAAGAAGGAATTTCATTGGCTTCTACTATGGCTAGTTCAAGTCCAAGTTGGGTTAAGAATCGACAGATTAAAGGAAAAGTAAAAGATGATGATGGTGTAACCCATTTATATTATTCATTTACTGGAAATGAAAGTGATTGGTCGTCAGATTGTCTTGATTCCGACAAGAGAGGCTTTACAATTAACCTTAATTCCAATGGTTCAGATGATGATAAACACACAATTTACTTTAAGGTTGTAGAAACTGGCGGTAAAGAATATGTTACTAAAGCGGCTACTGGCTCAAATGATGCACTAAATACTCCAAAGCTTCGCACAAACGATAAGACTACTGACTCAGAAAATGTTATCATTGGAAATTCAACCGGAAAATACGATACCACTTTGTATGTAAATATTGACCTCAAAAATCCAGATATTCTTGTAAAGCATTACACAGTACAAGATCTTTCTGAATATTTTGAAAAAGAAAATGGTAGTTACAAAGTTACTAATGTTGACACAGCTTTGATAACAGATAATCAGCCAAATAATTCATTTGAATGGGAAGAATTAAAATCATCATTAACGACAGGTGGCCCTTCAAACTATCTTTATGTTCTTGTAAAGGCAACCGATGCAAATGGCATTAACTCTATTACTTTAAAAGATGGATCAACAGAAATTACCGGTGATAATAAGCGAGAAACAGTAGATGTTAATTCAACTACAGCTCTGTTTAGAATCGATGTTAGTTCTATAGATAAAAATGATGCAAAAGAAGAACTTGAAATTACGGTAACTGATAAGGCAGAAAAGACAAACACTAATTCATCTACTGTAACTATAGACCGCAAGGCTCCAGATGTAACTATTACAACACCTTCTAGTGGTTCGTCTGTTTATGGAAACGAAGGTGTTCCTGCCGGAAGCGTAACTGTAAGTGGTAATACTTCTGATGGGCACCATGTAAAAGATGTATATTTTGCAATTACAAAGAGCGAAACTGACCAGCCATCTGATAATGAAAGTGATGTAAATTGCTGGACAAAAATGACAACAGAAAATGCCTCTGCAATTTATGCTATCTTTAATGGCGATACAGGTAATGATAAAAACGGAATAGATGCATATTATGGTGAATTGTTTAACTGGTATGTAGATGGCCTTTATGGTGCCGGAACTTCTGTTACAGAAGATAGAAAAGATGTTTGTCTGTGGTTCTACGCAGAAGATGAATACGGCAACTCTGGAAAGACTGTTCCAACAAAAGTACCTCTTTTAATTCTTACTCAGGGTGATAAGCCAGAAGTAAACATTTCGTACCCAACAACTGGCGGTAAGGTTGGAGGAACAATCACTTTAAGTGGTTCTACATCAATTGCAACCGATACGGTAGATAAGGTCTATATTCAGATTGATCCAGACTATGATAGCTCTTCATTCTCAACTGCAAATTGGGAATCAAGAATGAATACAGTTATGTCTGGCAAAACAGATCTTGGTTATACGATTGTAAATACTGGTCTTACCGGCACTGCAAATTCAGATAAAACTCGGGCAATTGTTGCAAATGGTAGTGCACAGAGCTGGTATCTTAATATCAATATGCAGCATGAATTTGATAAAGATGATAATAGTAATAGGAAGATTGCGGTTCGTGTATTTGCAGTTGGTAAGAACAATGGAAAGGTAAGTAATGTTCAGACTGTAAACTTTACACTTGACCCTGGTTCTCCTATTTTTGGAAATACAGAAGCTTTGCGCCTTGTTCAGTACGAAAATAATGTTTCTGGTACTGGTGAGGAAAAGGCCAGCCTCTTGTACACAAAAGATATGTGGATAAAAGGAAAGTGGTGGCTTACAGGTTCTGTTGAAGATGATAGTGGAATCCAGTCTCTTACCTTAAATGAAAAAGAAGGCGAACGCCGTAATGTTACGACTATTTCCACTTTAATAAAAACTGGTAATGATGGAATTATAACTGGAAATAAGGGGTATATCTTGAATATTCCGGTTGGCGTTCCAGAAGACAATGAAAATTGCTATGCAAATCTTTTTGACATTGTTGCAACTGATGGCGAACATTCAACAACTCAGGAAATCAGCTTGAACTACGATAACACGGCCCCTACATTCTCTGCAAACTTGGAAGCAAGTGGAAACTCTATTGTTCAGTCTCAGGGTAGTTATACTATTTCTGGAAGCTTCAAGGATGAAAACGGAAGTGGCTTTAAGCGTATTGCTTTCTATGTAACACGAAAACTTTCTAATGTTGATTATCTCACAGACATTATGGGTAGACAGGGCACTACTACAACAGGTATTCCAAATAACTGTGTGGCATTAACAGGCTTTACAGCGCCTGCTTCTGGTGCTGCAGACCTTTACTGGAAGACAATAACTGGATGTACCGCAAACAGTACAGAAATCACACTGCCTTCTTCTGAAAGTATTCCTTCTTATGTACATGTAGGTGGCTTATGCAGAATCAATAATGTTATTTATAGAATTGAAGGTGTAAACGAATCTTCCAAGACAATTACCCTTGACCAGAAGGTTAATTCTGGAACTGTAGATGTAGAATTTACAGTTGCCCAAGTAATTGATAACACTGTTTCCGAATCAGGAATTACAACATATTATGGTGATGAAACAAACTTAATTGCAAATGATGATCACGACTACATGTGCGAAAGTTACAGCAACTCAGATGGCAGCTGGTCTGTTACAATCAACTCAAAGAATATAAAGGATGGTGCAATTACCCTTCATTTTGTTGCTTACGATAAGGCCGGCAATGCAATAGCAACTTCATATAACGCTACTGTTGCAAATAACCGTCCTCGTATTGCTGGTGTTAAGTTTGGTAGCGATGTAGATGGAAGCGGCACTGTAGAAACTTCAGAGATGAAGACCATGTATGCTGGTATTTACCGCCAGGGTCATGATAATCGTCTGGAAAATGTTACTGTAAGTGGACAGACACCAGCTGGAAAATCAATTTATACTCTTGCAATTCCAAATAACGGAACAAAGATTGATACTCTTAGTGGAAAGCCTGTTCTTACTGTAAAGGGTAAGGTAAAAGTAGTGCCAGAAATTGTCGGTGGTAACGATGGTTTAAGCTGGACCTACTATATTAATAGCAATAAGAGTGATGATAACATTGTAAAAGAAAATGGAACTCCTAAAGTTACTACAATTGTGAATACACACTCAGATGATATTCGTGTTGATGAAGATGGCAATGATGTAGAAACAGCTATAAATCTTGAACTTAGTGATATTGTTGGTCACTATACAGATGATGGACAGAATGATTTCCACTTCCAGATTTGGGATCACACAGAAGGTCTTACTCCTGGTACAAACAGTAACCGTGCAGACCTTTCTTTACGCTTCTATGTAGCTCTTAAAGATGGAGTGGCTCCAGAGGCAAATCTTCGCCCATTCTATTGGAAAGATTCTGAACACAATAGTGTATTCTATGAAAATAATGTTGCAAAAGGTCACATAGAACTTGAAGATGATTTGCCAGAAGGCACCTTTAATGTTGCTTCTACAGACACCAGCGGACTTTATGATAACGATCCTAAGGTTTCTGGTATTATCTATCTTGAAGGAACTGCAAAAGATAATGTTGTTGTAGAAGAAATCCTCATGAAATTCCCAGGTCTAACAAGTGGTACAGATTTTGTTCCTGTTGCAAAACGAAACAGAACTCCAGGTTCTGAAAATCTTGGAAAGTGGGAAGCTCAAACATCTCTTGCTACAGACGGATTTGAATTTGATAGCGATAGTACAACTGAATCTACAGAAACAGATTCAACTACCGGTCTTGATAAGAACGTAGTTAATTTCAGAATTAAGATTGATACAGCAAAAATCACTGAAACTGCCGGAACCGATAAAAAGATTCAGATTCAGGCAAAAGACCGTGGTGGAATTACTGACGTAACTGCTAATAATGTAGCAACTTATTCAGGTATCCAATCTTCAACAGATGCAGCCGCCGCTCAGACGAAGGTTACTGCAATGGCCTGGTCATCTGCAAAAAATATTTCTGGCTCAAAGTATAGAGACCTAGAACTTACAGACCTGATAGGTACAAAAGACAAACTTGCCGAAGATGTAATTGTCTATCTCGACGAACGAACACCTACTTACAAGGTGGATGTTGTGCCGTATATTACGAAGATTATAAACCGCGTAGGAAACGCACAACAGAACAATGGTTCGGTTTTCGGTCGTTCTGCTACTGGTGCTTACCCAGTTTACTACTACAGTAATACAAAAGCCGAAACCTTTACAGTTGAAGGCTTTAACTTTGGTTCTTCTCCGAGCGTACAGGTTGGTGATGCTACAGCGCAAACAGGTACAAACATTAAAGTAACAGCTAATATGACTTCAGGAAATGTCGTTGTTACTGTTGGAAGTGGAACATCAGCAGTTTCTTCTTTGAATAATATAAACAATAACGAAGCAAAAGGTGTTTACAGTGTAGGAAGTGAAACAGGATATGATAAGTTCAAGAACTACTACAACCGCCAGCCAAACAACATTAACAACTCAACGCTTACTGACGACTGCAAGGTGAGCGTATGGAATGTAACTCAGGTTGTAAGCGATTCAAGTATTCGTTATCCAACAATGAGAGTAGGTACAGACACAAACCAGACAATTGCTTTTGTCTATGACTCAAGTTCTGATGCTGTAAAGGCCTATAAATCCACAACTGTAACTGCAAGAAACGGATTTAATCTCGGAACATCATTTACGCAATGGTATGACACGGCTGTTGCTGTCGATTCATCTGGAAATCTCTATGGTTCTTCTATGAACGGTGATACTGGTGGAAGTGGTAATGCATTATATGCTGGACTTAATGCAAATAATCTCTTCTTTGCTAAGAATACATCTGCTGAACAAAGCACTTGGGCATACGATTCTTCAAATAATGGTTATGCAATAGAAAGCGGATACTATGGCAAAGTTACAGGAACTTATACAGGTGGTAATGGTTGGAATTCATATACTTACAATACATATGATGGACAATTCTATTCAAACAGAGTTGTTAATCCCAAAATTGCAACTGATTCGAATAATAAAGTGTATATGGTTTATTATGATTATGCTGCGGGGCAGGTAAAATTCCGTTATGATTCAGCACTAGGAAGTCATGAAGCTTCTGATTTAGTTTATAATCAAAATAATACGAGACGTTGGAATGGTGGAAAAGCTTCTGCTGATGGCTATCATGTAATTGCAGGTGCTACGGATATATATAGTGTTTCTGCTGTAAAAGCCGCCAACGCTTCCCGTGCTGGTGAATATTCTGCTGTGGGTGCATCATCGGACGGAGCTGCCATAGTCGTCTGGTATTCTGCGGCTGATCAGGGGCTCTTCTACACCTACAACAAGACGCCTTCGAACAGCGCAACATGGTCAGACGCTGTCCTCATCGACGACGGCTTTGTCGGCTGGTATGTAGACCTTGTTGTGGACGACTCTAACGGCGTTCACATCGCCTACTACGATGCCGGTAACGGAGACTTGAAGTACGCCTATGTTCAGGACTACACAAAGCCTGCCGAAAAGAAAGTCGTGACCGTTGACTCATATCTTTCAAGCGGCACAAACATCAGCATAAGCGTCAAGAAAGTCGGAAGCGATTATGTTCCGTACATCTCAAGCTTCATGAGCTCATTCAACAAGACCTCTTACACCGTCCGCACTGCATGGATTACAGACGGCTCTCTTTTGCAGAATAAGGCAGCTAAAGAGCTTCAAGGCGTAATAAGAGACGACTTTACTGGTATTTGGGAAGTTATGACAGTTCCTCTAGAACAGACTTCAATTCCGCTGGACTACAATGTCGGTATTGGTATAAAAAATAATCAGCCAATTCTTGGTTACGGTACAAAGAACGGCCTCGAGGTTGCCCAATTGAAGTAAAACAAAGGACACCTTGCCATCCGTGGCAAGGTGTCCTTTGTTTATTCCTGCATTTCCGCAGCCAGAGCTTGTACTTGCTCTACAGAAAGACCCTCGGCCTGTGCAATCTGTTCTGCAGTTAGAAGTTTCATTCTTAGAAGATTTTTTGCGGCCTCAATAGCTTTGTCAGTCTGACCTTCTGCATAGCCTTCCCTGCGGCGGTTTCGGATAAATAATTCTTCATCAAATTCTGTTATACTCACGTCTTCCACCTCCGCTTTTTGTTCAGCAAAAAAGCCGCCTAAAAGATTATTCTGAATTGCCCATTCAACTGCAGATGAAATTGCCTGGTGTTTTTCCATTCCGGCCTGCATGTTTTTTCGGATGCGGGCAATATAACTGATATAATCATATAGTGGTTTGCATTTTTTGCCAAGAGAATTGTTGTGCCCCTCATTTATGTTAATCATTGTAGCTGTCCACTCAAATTCACCGCTGACATCTGGAACAACAAAGGCATCAGATAATTTTAATTTTACAATATCGTCTATTTCCGGCTGGCCAATATAGAAAACAACATATTTTGGCGTTGGAATCTTAACAACAGTCCGTCCATATAAATCTTTATCCTGCTTTGTAAGCCAAACCTGATAAAGACGTGAGAAATACATCAGTCCACGAAGCGGCATGTTTGGATTTAGAGTGCTTTGTTCTTCGTACAGATTCATCTTACTGTCTACAAGGAACGACAAGTCATTTTTCATAGACATACAGATTACGTCTTCCAGTGTCGTAACTTCCAGCGCATTTGGGTCTGTGTAATTGCTGTTATTCAGGGCATTGTATAATTCCAGCCGCCTTTGTTTGCCTTTTTCATCATCTTTTCCAAAAATCCAGCGGAAAAGAGTGTCCTTGTATTTTGCGTTGTAATTAATACTTTCGGCCATTTAAGCTCCTTTTGCGGTTGTAAAGTTTCAGGACTTTGCCATTAGAATAGCTTCCCTATATATATATTTGTCAGGAAATTTCATTTTCTACAAAAATTCTGAAAAAAAAACTGAAATGATTATTTTATTTCTCTATAATTTACGGCGGAATATTTTTTAAGATTATTCCCCTATTGTTGTTTCGCCCTTTAGGATTTATAATGAAAAGGCTGGTACTCTAAGTAAAAAACTTGCTGCCAGACTTGGGCGAACTGCCGTATAGAATTTATAAGGACGATTTTATGGATTTAATGAAATTACAGAACGGAAGTGATATTCGTGGTGTTGCACTTGAAGGTGTTGAAGGCGAAAATGTGAACCTCACTCCTCAGATTGCAAAGCAGATTGGATGCGCTTATGTAAGCTGGCTTGCAAAAAAACTTGATGTTGATGCTCCGGCCCTGCGCATTGGTGTTGGCCGCGATTCCCGTCTTTCTGGCCCGGATCTTGCTGATGCCCTTATGGAAGGTATGCTCAGCGCTGGTGCCCAGGTAACCGACTGCGGTATGGCAACAACTCCTGCAATGTTTATGTCTATCGTTTTTCCGGAAACAAACTTCAACGGTTCTGCAATGATTACAGCCAGCCATCTTCCTTTTAATCGTAACGGAATTAAGTTTTTTGATGACGACGGCGGACTTGAACACGAGGACATTACAGAAATCCTGAATCTTGCGGGCTTTTTGAATCCAGCACACGTTAATTTTAATGTAGAAAAGTGTGATTTAATCACTTTGTATGCTGATTATCTGCGCGGTAAAATTGCAGATGCCCTCAAGCCTCTTGGAAAAGGCGAAAAACCTCTGGAAGGTCTTCATATTGTTGTAGACAGTGGAAACGGCGCTTCTGGCTTCTTTGTAGATAAGATTTTGAAGCCACTTGGAGCCAACACAGAAGGAAGTCAGTTTCTGGAGCCTGATGGAAACTTCCCAAATCATATTCCAAACCCAGAAAATAAACAGGCCATGGAAGCAATCCGCGAGGCAGTTTTAAAGAATAAGGCTGATTTAGGACTGATTTTCGACACCGACGTTGACCGTATGTCTGCAGTTTTGAGTGATGGAAGCGAAGTAAATCGTGATTCTATCATCGCTATGATTGCAGCAATTCTTGCACCTGAATATCCAGGTAGCACAATCATCACTGATAGTGTTACTTCTGATCGTCTTACATATTTCTTGCAGGATGTACTTGGCCTTAAGCATCTTTGCTATATGCGTGGTTATAAAAACGTTATCAACAAGCAGAAGGAATTGAACGCAGCCGGCATTGTTGCTCCTCTTGCAATGGAAACAAGCGGCCACGGTGCTTTGAAAGACAACTTCTACCTGGACGACGGTGCTTTCCTTGCCGTAAAACTTGTAATTGCACTTGCACAGGCAGCCGCAAACGGCAAAAAACTTGATAGTCTGATTGAAAAACTTCCACCTCTTGTAGAAGAAGGTGAGTATAGATTAAAGATTAATGATGAAGACTTCAAGAATTACGGAAAGCGTGTTCTTGCTGAATTTAAGATGCGCGCTCTTGATGAAGATTACGAAATGCCGGAATCTTTTGAAGGTGTCCGCATCACCTTTAATACAGAAGAAATTAAGGGATGGCTTCTTTTGCGCATGAGTCTTCACGACCCTGTTATGCCTTTGAACATTGAAGCCGGCCGCAAAGGCGACCTGCCAAAACTGGTAGAAATTGCCCGCAAGCTTACAGCCGGTTTTGATAAGTTGGATACTTCTTGTTTGAAATAGAATGTCCGATCAAGTCGGACAATGACATTTTGTCATTCCCCGGTTTAAGTCTGACAATGACAATACTGACGTCATCCCCGGGCTTGACCCGGGGGATCTTTTTTAATAGATTCCGATAAAGGCTGTAACTGACTTTTCTGGTGCCATAATCAGGGTGTCCATTAGGGTGAGCCCGATTCTGGTACAGGGGAGCAGGCGGAAAAAATCTTTCTGGACTTCCAGAGTAACATCGCCAAAGCCCGGGCTATAACGAGGTTTCGTTTTAAGCACCTCAGTTGCGGCGATTTTTTTTATTTCATCATTTACTAAATCTACAAGTTCTTCTATAAACATGGCGCCTGTGGCCTGCAAAATGCTGGCATAAACCGGATCCAGCGAGCTGTGTCGGCGGATAAGAGCGTCCACTTGAGGGCCAATTGTGGCGGCAAGAAGTGCAACGCGCTTGCAGCCGGCCAGATTTCGTGCCAGGTCCCGCGAGTGGAGGGTAACATCCGCAAAAGAGACGGTGGTTTCAACAGAGTCAACCACCGTATTTTCCTTGTCATTGTCCGGTTTAACCGGATAATCTAAATCAAAAATCTCAAAAACAGCCTGAGGCTTCATGGCCGCCAGCATTTCTGAGGCGGCCTTTTGCATGAGTGCGCTTACATCGGCATCTGGCGGAGTTGTGCGGCGGTAGCCCAGGTAGCGGGCTACTTCTTTGAAGTTTGGGGAGAAGCTTGATTTGTCGGGAAAGAGGAATGTTGCACTCATGGTGGCGATTATAGCATATTTATAGGTGGATTTCAGCAGTGAGAAATAGCTGGCAATGTGTTTTGAGGGCTTGTTTAGGAGTTTGGCTTATAAAAGAGTCAAAACTGTGGGGTTTATAAGCCCCAAACAGGAGTTGAAAAGTGCTTGTTTTGGATTCGGGCTTATAAGACATGTATAATTGAGCGTTTTATAAGCTCATCCAATGTTTTTTTTGAAAAAAAAGCACCCAAGAATGGTGTAGAAAGCAAGAAAAGACCTTTTGGGGCTTATAAAATGGGAACTTTTATGTAATTTATAAGCCCGAAATGAAAACGAGTCATGAGAAAATAGAAATTTGGGCTTATAAAACCGTTGAAAAGTCTGTTTTTATAAGCTCCAAAACAAAACAAGCCCATGCTACAAGGAAAATTTGGATTGGGGATGAGGAGAAACTGCCGGGGCGTTGCGGGGCCGGCCAGGCCCCGCAGAGGGGGTAGCGTAAGACCGGTAGCACGCTTGCGTGCGTACGGGCTGGAGCGAGGGGGAGACTTCCCCCTCCTTTATCTAACCCGCCAAATTCGCTAAAATACAAACCATGGAAAATTACAAGAAAGAATTTATTGATTTTATGGTGCGCTGCGAGGTGCTTAAGTTCGGGTCGTTTACGCTGAAAAGTGGAAGACAGTCGCCTTTTTTTATGAATGCGGGGGCTTATGTGACCGGTGGGCAGCTTGCTCAGCTTGGAAAATATTACGCTCAGGCTATTCACGACAATTTTGGTGATGATATCGACGTTTTCTTTGGGCCTGCTTACAAGGGAATCCCTCTGGCTGTTGTGACTGCCGTTGCCTACAGCGAGCTTTACGGAAAGGAAATTAAATACTGCTGCGACCGCAAGGAAGAAAAAGACCACGGTGCAGATAAAGGTGCTATTCTTGGATATAAAATTAAGGATGGTGACCGCGTTGTGATTATTGAAGACGTAACAACCAGCGGAAAATCTATTGAAGAGGTTTATCCGAAGATTAAGGCTCTGGAGACGGAGCCTGGTGCAATCAAGATTGTGGGGGAGATTGTAAGTTTGAACCGCGAGGAGCGGGCTCCAGACAGCGACAAGGCTGCCCTTGATGTGATTACAGAAAAGTACGGCTTCCCGGCTCGTGCCATTGTTTCTATGAGTGATGTTGTGGATGCTCTTTACACAAACGGCGACCGCAAGGTTATTACTGATGAGATAAAGACTCAGCTGGATGCTTACTACTCTGAATGGGGTGTGCGTTAGTTCTGGCCGCTGACGGCCGGTGACCACACTGGAGTTCTTATGAAAAAAATAATTCTTCTTTTTGTCCTTTTACTTGCGGGTTTTGTTTGTCTTGCGGGCTGTTCTAAAAAGTCTGCTGCTGGGGCAGGCGGGTCGGGGGCTGGACACGATGCTGTAGAAGCGCAGCAAATCCCCCAGAGGATTGTTACACTTTCTCCTTCTGCAACAGAAATTCTTTACGCAATAGGCGCCGCAAACCAGATTGTCGCAGTTTCTGAATTCAGCGACTACCCGGAAGAAGCCCTGCAGCAGCCAAGAGTTGGCGGTTTTGACGGCAAAACTCTGAGCATGGAAAAAATCCTTTCTTTTAAGCCGGACTTTATCTACATGACTCAGGGAATGCACAACTTTTTGATTGAACAGCTGAACTCTTACGGAATTGCATACTATCTTTCGCGGGGAGACAGCATTGAAGCGGTTTGTCAGGAAATCCGTGATATCGCTAAGATTACCGGCCACGAAGGCGAGGGCAATGTAATTGCTCAGAAGATTGAAAGCGAATGTGCTGATGTCTACAAACTGGATGAGCCACTTTCGGTTTATTACGAGGTTTGGAATTCGCCATTTATGACTGCTGGTTCAAAATCTTTTATTCATGATGTAATCACAAAAGCTGGGGGAATAAATCTCTTTGCAGACCTTGATGATCCTTACCCGATTGTCAGCGAAGAATCTTTGATTGCCCGCGCTCCTGAAATTATTCTGCTGCCTGTTTCAAACGGAATTAGTGTTGATGAGGTAAAAAGTCGGGCCGGCTGGCAGGATATTCCGGCTGTAAAAAATAACCGTATTTATCTGATTAATGACGCTCTTTTTTCCAGACCTGCAACCCGCATTGGGGAGTGTGTTCAGGAATTAAACGAGCTTTTGGCGGGTGAATAAAAAATGGCTGAAAGAGAGACTTTTGCGCGGGGGGCTGGCGCTAGCGTTAGCGGTGGGCGGTCTTCAATTTTTGTTTTGATCATTTTGATTGTTCTGCTAGCCCTTTCTCTTGTGCTTTCGCTTGCACTTGGTGCAGAACCTCTTTCTTTGGGCCTTTTTTTGGGCGGCGGCGACCGTTTTGAGCAGATTATTTTGTGGAATCTGAGAGTGCCACGCACACTGCTGGTTCTTGTAACGGGCATTTTGCTTGGGGGTAGCGGGGCTGTATTTCAGCTATTTTTCAGAAATCCGCTGGCGGAGCCCGGAATAATGGGCATTTCTGCCGGGGCAACCCTTGGTGCGGTATCTGCCGGCGTGCTGGGACTCGGCGCGGCGGGCGTGGCCGCCGGCGGTGTTGCTGCGGGGGGGCTGGTAGGCCTGCTTCGTTTTATTTCCCCAATCAACCTTTTTGCCTTTTTTGGTGCTTTGGGCGCCGGTGCTCTGGTAACCTTCCTTGCTTTTAGCAGGGCGGGCCGTTCTACAAGCGGAGGTTCAATCATGCTGCTTATCTGCGGAACTGCCCTTGGCACTTTATATTCATCTATTTCTTCTATGATGCTGCTCACTACCAACCGCGAATTTCATTCTCTTTACACCTGGATTCTGGGCAGCTTCAACGGACGCGGCTGGAAGGAACTTCTTTTTATTCTGCCGGCTGCCGCAGGGTCAATCATTATTATGTTTGCAATTTCAAAACCTCTGGACCTGCTTGCGGGCGGCGAAACTTCGGCCGCTTCTCTTGGAGTGGAAGTGAACCGCCTCCGCCTGCTTGTTTTGATAAGCGGGGCTCTTGCCGTAAGTGCCGGGGTCTGTGCAGGTGGTACCATCGGCTTTGTGGGGCTGATTGCTCCGCACATTGTTCGCAAGATTGCTTCACCTAGGGCCCGCATTCTCATTCCTTACAGTATGCTCTCTGGTGCAATCCTCCTTCTTCTTTCAGACACCCTGGCCCGCATAATCATCATTCCGTCAGAACTCCCAACGGGAATTATTACTTCTATTTTGGGTGTGCCTTTCTTTTTGTCGCTCTGTCTTACCCGCCGCGGCAATCTGTGATATAATTATTTTATGCAAAAAATGTCGCTGCAAGGCTCTCTTGAATGTCACGGACTTTCTGCTTCTTACGGAAGTTTGGGGCAAAAGAAAAGTTCGCATGAAAAATCTCTTCTTCAAAATGTCTCTTTTTCTATTAAAGAAGGCGAATTTGTCTGTCTTTGCGGGCCAAACGGAAGCGGAAAATCAACTCTGCTTTCTCTGCTGGCGGGACTGCCTCAGCCAGCACTTCATGTAAGGGCTGGTTCCATCAAGCCTGACATCAGAAAACTTCCCCGCCGCCAGACCGCCCGCTTTATAGCCTATCTGCAGCAATCAGAATCCTGCGCCTGGGATTTTCCTGTTCTGGATTACGTTGTTCAGGGCCGTTATGCTTATGCTCCAGGCGGCAATTATTCTTCAGCTGATTATCAGCTTGCCCGTGACTCTCTGGCACTTTTAGAAATCAGCAATTTTGAGGAGCGCACAGTTCATACTCTTTCTGGCGGCGAGTTTCAGAAGGTGCGAATTGCCCGAGCCCTTACACAGCACCCAAAATTTTTACTGCTGGACGAGCCCGCCGCAAGCCTGGACTTTGTTTATGAGCCACGCCTTATGCAGCTCTTGCGCGACCTTGCCCACAAAGAGCAAATCGGCATGCTGGTTTCGGTTCACGATGTAAATCTGGCCGCTAGCTTTGCCGACAAAATGATTATGCTGTGTGGAACAAGTTCCCGCCGTGAGCAGGCACCCGCAGTCACTCGGCCCACACCCGCCGGCGAACTTCCCGGCTCAGTGCCCGCCCCTGCAGGCGAACACCCCGGTTCAGCGTCATCCCCCGGCGCCCCAGAAGCTATCACCCCCGGTGCCCTCTGTGGCCGCCCGCAGGAAATTATGACCAAAGAAAACCTTGAAAAAATATACGGAGTACCATTCGAATGCAAAGAAAAAAGCTTTTTTCAATCATCACTATAATTTGTTTCTGTACAATAATCCTTATTCCAATCGGTCTTGCCCTCATGTGGTTTTCTACCGGCTGGAAGAAGAAGCCTAAAATCATTCTGACTGCTACTCTCGCCCCCCTCTACATTGCGCTTGTTGCATTCCTCCTTCTTCTGGAGCCTTCATACAACACAAGCGGTCTCGGCCTGCCGGGGTCCTATAGCCGGGGCTACACCGCCTTTGATTCCACCGGCGGAAAGCCTTCCGACTCTAAAGCACAGCAGGACAAGCGTTCTAAGCAAAAGGGAAAGACTAGTGACTTTGATGAAGAGGAGGCAAAATTAAGCCGGCAGGATGGTGAGGCCGAACCTCAGGAAGAGCGTCTTCCTCGCAGCCTTCAGCGCAAGAAGGGTAGAATTGGAAGTCAGGTCTGGTATACAATCCTCTTTTTCCTTTTAATTTTGATTTTAATAATTCTGCAGAATCTGCGAAACGGCCGCAAAAAGGAAGGTTATGAAAATCCTTATGTCGATACAAATCAGTACAAGCTTCCTTTTGACGAAAAATCCAAAATGCCAATGGTGCATTTTCTGGGCTTGCGGCTCGCTCAGGGGGAGCGCATTTATTTTGCAGTGAATACAGTTCAAAAAGATAATGAAGGTGATTTTGTAGTGACTAGTCAGCGGGTTTTGATTTATTCAAAGGAAGGTGATTACGAATTCCCGCTTCCAGCTCTTACTGCCATTACCTCAGTTTCAAACAGTGTCCTTCAACTTACTTCCGGCGACCGTAAATATTATGTATTTGTGCCGGAAAATCAGATGAAGTACGCGCTGGCAGTTGTAAGGTGGGCTTATTCTAAAATATAGGAGGGGGAAGTCTCCCCCTAGCTCCAGCCTCCTCCGTCGCTCGCCTGCGGCTCGCTCCGTGCGGGGTCTTTCGCTACCCCCTCTACGGGGCAAAACAACTTCGTTGTTTATCCCCGTAACGCCCCGCTCCGCTCTAAAGTTTAAACTTTCTGTCCTCTTCTTTTTCTGCTTCGCGGAAGAGGATGGCAATGTTTCCGATGATTCGGACAAGAGTAGAATTTGTTTTTTCGCTGAGCTCTGTTGTGAGTTCCTGTTTTTCTTCTTTATATTCGTTGAATTTTACTTTGATAAGTTCGTGGTCGGCCAGGGCTTTGTCTGCCATCTGAATTACGCCCTCTGTCATGCCGGCTCCGCCAACAATTACAACCGGCTGCAAGTCATGAGCCGCCTTTTCTAAAATTTTTCTCTGTTTGCTGTTCAGTTCAATCATAATCAAATAATACCCTTTATATCAGTTTCACGCAACCGTAAGGCGTGTCACTGAATTTCTTAAAATCTTCTATTATTTTAGCCGACTTTTGCGAGACTTGTGATAAGCGAACTCCCTTCGTTGTGCAATCTGCTGGGGTGCCAGTGCCCCCCGCGGTGCAGAGTGTGTCCCCCGCGGTGATTGAGCCTGTCGAAATCACCAGCGGATTAATAAACCTCTGCTTTACCTTCAGATTTACGCAGAAATATTGGTCTTCCGGCAAGGCTAGTTCTGTATGCTCAATCTTTGTCATCTGTCGGAAGGTTTTGTAGAGGCGGCAAAGTTTGATTTTTTCGTCTCGCGACGTCACACCCCCCTGCGCCTTGCAAAACTCCTCCAGTTTTGCAATCACCTGATTTTCACTCAGAGTCATAAAATCATCTTCCGAAAGCACTCCAAGCCTTTCTGCAAGATTCATAATTTCACCCAGCATCTGAAGGGTAAGTTTGTCTTCATTTAACTGCAGAATGTGCCCAATCATACAAAATTTTTCGCAGTAAAGTTCGGCAGTTTCCACAGTCTTAAAGCCCAGTTCTTCCACTCCGTCTTCAGCTCTAAGCACTTCCAAATCCCTGTAGACCGTCTGTATCTCTTCCATACTCCAGCAGTCGTTCAAAGCCATTCCAGAAGGAAACATATATTCCAGGCGGTCGGCACTAAGCTGTGGAATCTCGTTGTCGGCGATAGGGTAGATGTGATAATCTTCAACCTGCTCTGCCGTAAGGCCGTCTTCTGCAAGCAAGTTCATCAGTTCAGCGTTCTTCCTTATCATCTGGGCAGTTGGTGCTTCGGTAGCAGTCTGGGTAAGGGCATCTCCCTTTCTAAAATCAGAAACATGAGAAAATACAGGAGTCGAAACATCATGAAAAAGACCCGCCAGTGTCTGAGCCTTGTCGTGGGTAAAATGCCAGATTATCAGGGACACTCCCTTACTGTGGTCCAGGCGCGAATAGTAAAATCTGTTGCAAAAAAGCTTTGTCCAGTCTGAACCGCACAAAAGCCCGATTCCGCTAAGACGCTGCATTATGGGAAGCGCGATGTATTTGTCTATGAAAGCCGGGTAATCCTTCTGAGGACACAAAATGTTGTGATATTGGCTGATTATTTTTTCACGGTCGCCACTTGCAGGAACAACTTCACCCCCAACGCTCGCCCCACGCGAAGAGCTAGTCTCCAGTGAAGAACCCGCCCCCTGCACCTTCAAAGCCGCCCAGTCATATTTTTCAAAAAAGTTCATTTCGGTTACGCCTGCGCATCTGGCACACTCTGCTCGGTTACAACACTTTCTTCTTTCATGTGAACATCCAGCTGATTAAATGGAATTGTGATTCCGGCTTCGTCCAGAACCTGCTTAATGGCGATGTATAAGTCATTTTTAGTCTGCAGGAAATCTGCCGGCTTGAACCAGGCGGCCACAGTCATGTTAATTCCGCTGGCCGCAAAGCCGTCAAACCAGACAGCAGGCGCCGGGTCAGAAACAACAGTCGGGCAGAGGGCAGGAGCTTTTTTCAAGGCTTCAAGTGCGGTTTTCATGTCTGTTGAATAATCAACCGAAACATTAATCGTCATTCTTCTAGTCTGATGAAAGTTTATGTTCGTAAAATTTGAGTTGATGATTGTAGAGTTTGGAATGCGCACCATCTGGTTGTCATAAGTATGAATATGAATGGAAAGCAGGTTGATTTCATCTACTACGCCGGTTACGCCGTCTACAGTAACGGCATCTCCAATTTTAATAGAACCTTCGGTCAGAACAAAAAGTCCGCTAATCAGATTGCTTACAGAAGTCTGGGCTGCAAAACCGATTGCAACTCCCGCAATTCCGGCCGCTCCAAGCAGGGCAGAAAGTTTTATGCCAAGCAGGCTGAGCACTTCAAGCACTACAAGAATATAAAAAATGTATTTTACAAAATGACTGAGCATCTGCTGTTTATGGCTGTTCATTTTTGCAGATGAAGATTTTTTGATTGTCCTCAGGATGATTCTGTAAACTATCCACATTACAAGAAGCACCAGAATGCCGCCCAAAAGCTTAAAAAGGTTTGTCCAGGTTGCAAGTCCTTTTACCCAGTTCATAAATAAAGAAGTTTTAGAGATGATTTCTTCGCTTGCGCTCTGTACTGCTTCTGCTGCGGCTGTAGTTGTTTCTTCCATTTTATTCTCCTGTATTAGATAATGTGTCCGGCAATTTTCTTCACCTTATTCTAATCATTATGCTTGCATAAATCACTAATTATACATTCTTCGCACTTTGGATTCCGTGCCGTGCAGATGTATCGGCCGTGAAGCAAAATCCAGTGGTGGGCGTCGTGCAGAAATTGCGGAGGAATCCGCTCCAAAAGTGATTTTTCCACACTTTCCGGCGTATTGCCTTCTCCAAGCCCGATTTTTGGCACAACCCGCAAAAGATGAGTGTCTACCGGCATGGTGGGTTCGTTAAAAACAACGTTCAGTACCACATTTGCAGTTTTTCGCCCGACTCCCGGCAGCGTCATAAGCTCTTCCCTGGTGCCCGGAACCTGTCCTGAAAAATCATCCAGAAGTTTGCGGCAAAGCCCCATAATATGTGATGCCTTGCTTTTATAAAGCCCGATAGATTTTATATAAGGAATTAAACCTTCTTCTCCCAGAGCAAGCATTTTTTCTGGCGTGTCTGCCACCTTAAAAAGCGGGGCGGTTGCCTTGTTTACGCTCTTATCTGTTGCCTGAGCACTCAGAACTACCGCCACCAGAAGCGTAAACGGATTCACATATTCCAGCTCGGAAGCCGGTGCCGGATTTGCTTTCTGCCAGCGGGAGAAGACTTCGTGCATTTCGTTTTTGGAAAGAAGTTTCATAATTAAAAAAGAGATTGCCCGGTCAAGCCGGGCAATGACAGCTAGTGTCATGTTCGGGCTTGACCCGGACATCTTGCCCCGGACATCTATTTTACGGCAGCTTTAAGCTCTTCTACCTTGTCTGTTTTTTCCCAAGGGAAGCCTTCTCGGCCAAAGTGTCCGTAGCTTGCAGTTTTACGGTAGATTGGCTGCTTAAGGTTCAGTGTCTTAGTAATTCCAGCAGGTGTGCAGTCAAAAACCTTCTTTACAGCTTCTTCAATCTTGCTTACGGCAACTTTTTCTGTACCGAAAGTATCAATCATAATAGAAACTGGGAATGGAACTCCAATTGCATAAGCAAGCTCTACTTCGGCTCGGTCTGCAAGCTGAGCTGCAACAATATTCTTTGCAATGTAGCGGGCCATGTAAGCAGCCGAACGGTCTACCTTAGAAGGATCCTTTCCGCTGAAAGCACCACCACCATGGCGTCCCATTCCGCCGTAAGTATCTACAATAATCTTGCGTCCTGTAAGGCCAGCGTCTCCATCCGGGCCTCCAGTTACAAAGCGTCCTGTTGGGTTAATGTAGAACTTTGTATTTTCATCAAGCAGACCAGTTGGTTCAAGAACAGGCTTGATAATCTCTTCTTTGATTGTCTTTTCAAGTTCTTCGCGGCTAACTTTGTCGTCATGCTGATGAGAAACAACAATTGCATCAATGCGAAGAGGCTTGTGGTTTTCATCATATTCAATTGTCACCTGACTTTTTGCATCAGGACGCAGCCATTTGATTTTTCCGCTGTGGCGCAGTTCATGGGCGCGCAAAAGAATCTGATGAGAATAATAAACAGGAGCCGGCATAAGGCTTGGAGTTTCGTTGCAGGCAAAACCGAACATCATTCCCTGGTCTCCTGCACCCTGCTGACCTTCGTATTCAGCCAGACCGCTTCCAACAACGCCCTGATTAATATCAGCCGACTGAGCGTGAAGACGGTTTTCAAAAATACAGTGTGCGCCGTCAAGACCAACTTCCGGAGAGTTATAGCCAATATCCAGTGCAACTCCGCGGGCAATTTTTTCAACTTCCCTGTTAAAGGCATCCAGGTCTACAGATTTATCCTGGAAACCAATTTCACCACCAACAAGAATAAAGTTTGTTGTAGAAAAAGTTTCGCAGGCAACGTGTGCGTTTGGATCAAGGGTCAGACAGTAGTCAAGAATTGCGTCAGAAATCTGGTCACAAAGTTTGTCTGGATGGCCTTCGCCAACTGATTCAGAAGTAAAAAGATATTTTTTTGATTTGTTTGTTAAGATAGCACTCATATTGAGCCTCCTCTTTAGCATGAATTTTCCCCTCATACGAGGCGAACCCCGCCCTGCAAGTTGGATAAATCGGCGGAAGATATAGGTAAAATCCCTTATAACATCTTGTATATAGTTATAAATCGTCTATAATATATTGCATAAAAATTAAAAATTCAATATTTTTATAGAATAACAATTCGGTTGGAGAATCAAATGTCTTTAAAAAAATCATTTTCTGCAGACAAAGGTATCTGCAAGGTAACTTTTACTGTTTCTAAAGAAGCTGCACAGGGTGCTAAAACCGTGAATATTGCAGGTGATTTCAATAGCTGGAGCAGTACAGATACTCCTCTTAAGCCAGCAAAAGATGGTTCTTTTTCTGTAACTCTTGAATTGCAAATGAATAGAGAGTATCAGTTCAGATATCTTTTGGACGGAACTCGCTGGGAAAATGACTGGAAGGCTGATAAATACATTCCAGCTCCATTCAGTAACGCAGATAACTCTGTTGTTGTAACATCTAAATAAAATAGCAAAGCTCGGTTTATCCGGGCTTTTTTTTATCTGTCACCAACTCTAAATTCTTTTAAGCCAGTTATCTGTTCCCTAAAATCTTCTACAAGCTGAATTGTATTCATTTTGTCTGGAGTTTTTACGGTATAAGAAAGTTCTGCCGTATTGTCTTCTGTGTGATATTTAATACTCATATCATGAATAATCATTCCGTGAAAACGCATTATTTCGTGCACTTTATCCTGATTAAGATTATCCCAGTCTACAACAAGAAGCACATTCTTTGTTTTTGAAGCAGGGAACATTTTCTTTTCGAATTTGTCCATCGTAAACAGGGTGAGCATTGTGATTCCAAAAGTGATTGCCGCAGGAATATAAAGGCCGGCACCGCAAGACATTCCAATTGCCGATGTAGTAAAAATTATGGCAGCAGTTGTCAGTCCCCGGATATTGAGGCCTTGTTTTAAGATGGCTCCTCCGCCCAAGAACCCAATTCCAGTTATAACGCCGGCCGCAATTCTGGTTGGATCACCTTCCACTTCCGGCACGGAAGCCATGTGAACAGAAAGCATGGAAAGCATTGCAGAAGAGATGCCCATAAGAACCAGAGTTCTAATTCCAACTGTATTCTGATGCGATTTTCTTTCCAGGCCCATCATAAAACTCAGGACCAGAGCCAGAGCAAAACGGATTATGTATTCTTTTACTGACATATTTAGGCCTCCGGTTTATTTAGCGCGAAAAGAGCGTAAAACCGCCCTGAAGTTTTGAGCCCACTTTATTCCAGGTGGTGGCCTGTTTTAAGGTCTGAACATTTTTCTGACTGGCAATTGCATCCATAGATTCACTTACCCATTTCGCAATTGAATATTCGGATTTATACAGTTCATTTGCCTGATTGCAACGGGCAAGGATAACTGAAAGGTAGTTCTTTTCTGTAACATTTGTAGAAAAACTTTCGGCAAGAGAGATGAAGGCTGCCTGGGCAGCACTTACAATTGTGCTTGCAGGTGCTCCTCCTGGAGTTTTTGCAAGCAACATTTCATGCTTTGAAGGATACTCCCTCAGCAAAAAAGTGACCACAGTTTTTTCGCGGGTTTGTTCAAGTCGTTTTAAAAGTTCGCCGCTGGCATAAAGATAAGCGTTCACCATTGAATCAAGGCCGGCTGCAATTTCATCAGTTCTTTCTGAATCAAATTTTGAACAGAAATAACTTGTATCAAAATAGAAGATTACTTCATTTATTTTCTGTAGTTTTGTTTCGGCTTTTATAAAAAAAGAATAGGCAGAAACAGCAGAGCCCTTATTCCAGGTTGAACCAAAAATATTCTGAGATTCAAAATTAACTGTATCGGCTTCTGTTTTCATGCAGGTAAAAACTGTACGGTCAATTCCAGCTATGGCTTTTACAAAATCCAGACCGTCTGGTAAATCTTTTCCAATAACCACTGTGTTAGGCATGGTTCAAATTATATCATACTCTGGAATGTCAATCCAGAGTATGATATACTCATCAACATGAAAGTATGGATAAAATATCTTATTGGCGTGGCACTGGGTGTGCTTGCTGCATTCCTCTTACCAACTGATAACGCTGCTTTTTTTAGTTTTGTTTCTTTCCTGTCTGATTTGTTTATTCGAATGGGCAGATATATTGTTCTACCTTTAGTTTTCTTTACAGCTATAGTTGCATTAAATAATCTCAGAAATTCAAAACTTCTCTGGCGCACTGCCGGCTGGACATTTTCAATCATCATTCTTTCTTCACTTTTGCTTACAGCCGTCGGAATGATTTCTATTCTGCTTGTAAAACTTCCCCGCATTCCTATTACAGTTGATGTTGCATCTGATATTTATAAAATCAGCGTAAAAGACATGCTGTTTTCTCTTTTTCCGGAATCTGCCTTTTCTGCAATTCTGGAAGGTTCTTTCCTGCTTGTGCCTATAGTTTTTGCATTTTTGATTGGCTGGGAAAGTTCTTCTGAAGAAATAACTTTTAAGCCTCTTTACACTTTTGCAGATTCAGCATCTAAACTTTTCTACGCAATTGCAAACTTCTTTACAGAAATCTTAGCAGTTTGTGCAGTGATGATTACCTGCTGCTGGATTGTAAAATTCCGTGATGTTATTGCTCCTGGAATTTACACTCCAATGATTATAATGTTCCTCGTTGACTTCATTATTGTTGTGGGAATTATTTATCCTGTCATCATTCATTTTGTTTGTCATGACCCGCACCCTTACAGAGTGCTTTACGCTTCTCTTGCGTCGCTCATTTTTTCATTCTTCACAGCAGATTCAAATGTCTCTCTTCCATTAAATTACCGTCATGCCCGCGAAAGTCTTGGAATCAGAAGACGCTGCCGTGGTTTTACTTATCCGCTTTTTTCTATTTTTGCCCGCGGAGGTTCTGCCCTTACAGCATCAATTTCCTTCATTTTAATCTGGCGTTCTTATTCAAGTTTGAGCATCCCATTTACAGATATTCTCTGGATTTTTGGACTTTCTTTCGGACTTTCCTTCCTGCTTGGAGGACTTCCAACCGGTGGTTCATTTATTCTGCTTACAATTCTTTGTGATAAATATGCCAAGGGATTTGAAACAAGCTTCCTTCTCTTGCAGCCTGCTTCTATGATTATGTGTTCTTTTGCCGCTTTGTTTGATACAGCAACTGCTATGTTTGGCAGCTATATTGTTTCTGTAAAAACCAAGACAATTGAACATCATACAATCCAGCATTTTATTTAGGCTTTTATTTAAAATTTAAAATTACTTAAAGCACTTGTTTTTTTTCACTTTTCAAGTGATAATTATTAAGGACGAGGTTTTGAATTGGGAATTTCTGTTAAAGAGATTGTGACAGGTCGCAAGACCTTTTTTGTAGCACCAGATACATCCTTAATTCCAGAGACATATTTGGAAGATTATTTTGCCCTTGGATATGAATGCTACTTTGTTGAAAACGATAAAAGAATAAGAATCGAAAAAAAAGTAGATGTTATTTTATCTCTTTTCCGTGATGTAATCATCTTTTTTAATATTGATTACAACATTCCCGATTTTGATTGGGCAAATTACATAAAAACTGTAATTGATAGTTATGGAAATCAAGCTTCTGTAGGCATTCTTTATACAAAACGCCAGGCAAAGGAAGAAAAACTCCGTCTTGAACACAAATACCTGTACGATATGGGCGTTCAGTGTGGTTGTATTCAGCTTGAATATCAGAAAAAACAGAATTTCGAACTGATAGAAAAAATTCTTTATGCAAATCAGGCTCAGGGAAGACGAAAAAACATTCGTGCTTTGTGTACAAATGCCTGTACCTTTACCTGTAATCACAATGGTGCTGCTCATACCGGTGTGCTGCAGGACATAAGTCTTTCGCATTTTTCTATTATCAGTCCAGATAATAATTTTAAGGTGCAGCTTTACGAAAAAATTGCCGACTTCCATTTTAATATCCGCGGCTTTATGTTCCGCTCAGATGCCGTTTTAATCATGGAACGTCCTCTGGAATATCAGTCTCTTATGGTATTTGCCTTTGTGAATTCTACTGGAGCAAATGGTCTTGATCAGCGTATAAATCAGCTGCTCATTCCAAATATCTATAAACTGATGGCATCAAACTGCACAAATCTCTTAAATCAGTTGTATAAACGCATAGAAATGAGTGACGTTGGAGATTTGAATGAAATTGATGATTCGGAATCATTCATTTAATTCTTCTCTTTAACTTATTTAATCTATTCCCAAATCTTCGCTTTTTTACTAAAATTACTCCACAATTTTAAAATAAGGAACTGCCATGGGGCAGAATTAAAAAACTATGGAATTTACACAAGAATCAATTGACGCACTTTCTGTTAATGAAGTGGAAATTATGAAAAAAATCGCGGAGGAATTGAATATCCGCGTGCAGCAGGTTTCTGCTGTTATCAGCCTGGTTGAAGAAGGCTGTACAATCCCTTTTATCAGCCGTTACCGCAAGGAAAAGCATGACAATCTTGATGAAGTACAGGTTCGCGACTGTGATCATCTTTATAAATCATATCACAACCTGGAAGACCGCCGTCTTGAAATCGTAAAAGGTGTTTTTGCTCAGGGAAAACTTACAGAAACTCTTTATAACGCAATTATGTCAGCAACAACAATGACTGCCCTTGAAGATCTTTGGGCTCCATTCAAGAAAAAGAAGAAGACTCGTGGTATGGTTGCCGCAGAAAAGGGACTTGAACCATTGGCTGATTTTATTCTTGCTGATAATGACGATGGCGCGGTTGAAAAAGAAGCTGAAAAGTTTATCAAAACTGATAATGAAGACCCTGCTTTGAACGTGGAAACTGCCGCTGATGCACTTGCTGGTGCAAAAGATATTATTGCAGAGCGTGTCAGCCAGGAAACTGCTAACCGCGAGGCTGTTCACGACCTTTATATGAGAACTGGAACAATCAAAACAAAAGGAATTGTTGCAGAAGGTCAGGATGCTGCTGTGGCAGAAAATACTTCTACTTACAAAATGTATTGGGATTACAGCGAACCTTTGAACCAGGTAAAACCTCACCGCATTCTTGCCATTAACCGCGGCGAGCGCGAAGGTGCCCTGGAAGTTACTATTGATGTTGCTGTAGATGCAGCAGTAGCTGATTTACAGCGCCGTGCAGATATTCACAATAACTATCATAAAGACGCAATTGAAGACGGAGTTGTTCGCCTTCTTTCTCCTGCTGTTGTTCGCGAAATCCGCAGCGACGAAGCAGATGAAGCTGATGTTCACGGAATTGGTATTTTCAGCGAAAACCTCAAAAACCTTTTGATGACACAGCCAATTAAGGGAAGCCGCGTTCTTGGTGTTGACCCTGGTATCCGTACAGGTACAAAGTGTGCCGCTCTTGATGAAACTGGTAAGTACCTTGGTTACTTTAAGTTCTTCCAGGTTACAGACCCAGAAGGTTCATACAAGATGATTAATGACGCTATCGACAAGTATGATATTCAGGTTGTTGCAGTTGGTAACGGAACTGGTTCGCAGGAAGTTCAGGCAATTGTAAGCAAGGTTATAAGTGATAATTACAATGACGTTGTTTACACAGTGGTTGATGAATCGGGTGCTTCGGTTTATTCGGCAAGTGATATTGCCCGCGAAGAATTCCCAGATTTGGACCTTACAATCCGTGGTGCCATTTCTATGGGCCGCCGCCTTCAGGACCCTCTTTCAGAACTTGTTAAAATCGACCCTAAGGCAATTGGTGTAGGTCTTTACCAGCATGATGTTAATCAGAAAAAGCTTGCTGAACAGCTTGATGAAGTTGTTGGTTCAGTTGTAAATAACGTTGGTGTAAACCTCAATACTGCTTCTTATTCACTTTTGAAGTATGTTTCTGGTATTAACTCAACTACTGCAAAGAAAATTGTTGCCTACCGCGACCAGAACGGAAAAATCAAGAGCCGTGAAGACCTTAAAAACGTTCCGGGACTTGGACCAAAAGCCTTTGAACAGTGTGCCGGCTTCTTAAAGATTGCAGAAAGCTCTGACCCGCTTGATAACACTTGGGTTCACCCTGAAAACTACGACGCAGCCCGCGAAGTTCTTCCTTATATTCAGAAAAAGGAAAAAGTTCCTGCAGATTTGATTAAGAAGATTGCTGAAAAATACAATATCGGTGAAACAACAGTTCGTGACATTGTAGATGAACTTCAGAAGCCAAACCGCGACCCTCGTGATGGCTATCCTGCACCAATTATGCAGAAGGGTGTTCTTCAGTTTGAAGACCTCAAAGAAGGTATGAAGGTAACTGGAAAAATCAAGAACGTAGTAGATTTTGGTGCCTTTGTTGATATTGGTCTTCACGAAACAGGTCTTGTTCACCTGAGTGAACTTTCAGACAGCTTCGTAGAAAACCCAATGGACGTTGTAAAAGTAGGTGATGTTCATGAATTTACTATTATTGAACTTGACCGCGACCGCCGCCGCATTGCCCTCTCTTTGAAGAGCGATGCCGCAAGTCGTGCAGGAACCGGCCAGAAGAGCGCTGCCCGCCGCGACAATTCAGCTCCTCGCGAAGGTGCTGGTGGCAGCGGCACAGGCCGCCGTGTAATTGTGGTAAAGAAGTCTGGTGCTTCGGGAAATGCTGGTTCTTCTTCACAGTCACGCCCAGCCCGCGATAACCGCAATAGCTACAACTCTGGCAGCGATGACGGAATGAACTACAATCCATTTGCAGCATTCTTTAATAAAAAATAATACTTGCTTTTGGCTGATAATATAGTGTAGAATAGAGCCAATCTAAAAGTGCTTTTATCCTTTGAATTATCTTTGGATAGAAGCATTTTTTTTTGCATTGTAATAAATGGTAGAAATACCTGAGGGTTGTATATGAATAGAAAATTATTAGTACCCCTTTTCGGAAGTGCTCTGCTTGCCTTTTCAGGCTGCGACTGGCAGCTTCCAGAAAAAGTGTCGGTAAAAACAAATGCAGAGTATGAATTAGGCTTGGGCGATTCTGTTTCTCAAATGCTTGAATCTACATCTGCTTTCCAGAGTATTGATATTCGTCAGTCAATTGAAAGTGGTATGGGAGATACTTCGGACGGTGCCGCCGTTTACGATTATTTCCCAGATTCAAAAAACGAAAATCTTAAGCAATGTCTTATGATGCGACCAGTTTATTCGTTTACAATTGATTTTTCTGATTCAAACATTACAAGCTTGGTTAATTCTGCTACTGCTTTAGCAAGTCAGTTTGTAGAAATCCCAATGACTTACACACAGACAATTTCGGTTTCTTATGATATGCCGCTTGGTGTAAACTTTGGTACCATCATGAACAGTTTTGATACCTTTGGTGATGATTTTAAGGACAATCTGTATTTTAAGTCGGTTCCAATTGCTTTGTTCGCAGGTGATACAACAAGCGAAGCGTTTGTATCTGCTGAAATTAAGGGTGCGGTTTCACTCTTTTACAGAACTGCTGATTCTGCAGATGCTCTTTCTAAATTTCAGTATTTGCTTGGTGAGGGTGACACAACAAGTGGTGTAACAAGCTCTCATGGAAGCCTTAAATTCGTACAGAATCCAGACCTTGAACCTGATGAAAACAAGCTGGTTACAAAGAATTTTAATGAAGCTATAAAAGGTAAGGGTGCAGTTGCAGCTGATGTTGCCGCAACCCTTAATACCCGCATTACAAATGAAGATGGTACTCCAAACGATGCTGCTACACTTTATATGCGTACAGATTTGGATTCTATCACAGTACCAACCGCTTTGGCTCAGCAGGGTGAAAGTCATACAATCACAATTTATGCTTATATCGATATTCAGTTAGACTTCCTGCTGAAAGATAATGCCACAATGGAAATTATTAAAAACGAATCGGCAGAAGGTGAAGAAACAGAGGAGACTTCAGAAGTGCCGTCTAATCCATTTATTGATGTTTTGAAGGAAGGTTATGTTGTCCTCACTCCAACTGCTCTTCCTTTCGTTATTAAGCCGGCCGCTACAAACGGTGCCTTGAATGTTGAACTTAAATTTGGTGATGTTCCAATTACATTCGGCCTAACCGATGTTGGAAATCCTGCAACAGGTACAATTTCTAATGCAAATCTTAAGAAAATGCTTGCCGGCGGTTCAATGGGCTCTCCAGCACTTTCTCTCATTTTCCCAAAAGGTGAATTGATAATGCCTAGAGAAATGGATTTTGCCGCAGAAATGATAGTTGGAATCAAAACCGATGGTGACCTTCAGGTTTACCCAGAATTTGGAGGTTCATTATGAAAAAAATACTTGCTTTCATAATCACTTCATTCCTTTTATGTACAGTTATGTTCTCTAAAGGCTTCTTTGGCGACCGTTTCTTTGAATACAAGATTTCTGTGCCATTCGCCATTTCAAATAACTGTTTTTCGGTAGATGATTTTATGAAAAAGGAAGCCGTTATCGACTTCAAAAAATATGTAAATGACCTGAACGGCGAAAATCTGGATTTTATTACCACTGTAAATCCGGATGTAAGTATCAATCTTAATCTGCCACATTTTTCTATTGGTCTTGATGCGGGACTTGATGTTTTTTCAAATATCGCTTTCTCTGATGGTCTTCTGAAATTTATGGCAACTGGAATGAAGATTAACGATGTTATTGATATTTCAGTTTCCCCAAAAATTGATATCTTTGTTTACAGCCAGGCAAATGTTGGATTAAAACTTTCAAACTTTAATTTGTATGTTCGTCCGGGTGTATTTATTCCTGCTGTAAGTGTTTCTGGTTCAACTGGTGGAATTAAGATTGAAAACACTAATTCTGGAATTAACATTATAACAGATACAGTTTTCAATACTTATTCAACAGTAGATTTGGAATCTATTATGTCTGACCCTGAAACATTTGATTTTGACTATTCTGTTCTTGGTATTGATCTTGCTTTTGGAGGCGATTTCTTCCTTATTCCTCGTCTTCTTAAGCTTTCTGCAGATGCAAGAATTCCTATCGTTCCTGCAACAATGAATTATCAGATTGCAACAAGTTTTTCTTCAAGCACAACAATTTCTCTTGCAGAGCTTGATGCATTTGAAATGAATATTCCTGAAGCTGAGTTCCAGAATATAGGTTCCGCTGCCTATAAAATTAACAGACCTTTAGTTGCAATGGGCTATGTTGATTTCTTCCCAATGAGAAACTTTTTGGATCTGCGTGTAGGTGGAGGTGTTGGAATTTATCACCCATTTATGACTGATGACACTTCTGAATTCTACTTCCAGTATTACCTGGGTTTAACAGTTAATGTCATCAATATGTTAAAATTCAGCCTTTCTTCTGAATATACAAAACAGATATTTGTTCAGCAGGCTGGATTTGTCTTAAATCTTAGAATTATTGAAATTGATCTTGGACTTTCTATGCAGTCTTCTAGTTTTGCTAAGAGCTGGCTTGGTTCGGGCTTTGGCGGCTACCTTGTTTTCAGCATGGGATTCTAATAATTTCATGATTTAATACAAAATTTAATGTAAAAACGCGGTGGTTGCCCATCGCGTTTTTTTATTGTAAAATAATCTACTATTTATTTTTAAGAGGACTGAAGATGTTTAAAATTATTGAAAAAAAACAGCTTTCTGCCGGTGTATTTTATATGAAGGTTACTGCTCCTGAAATTGCACGCAACCGCAAGGCAGGACAGTTTGTTATCGTTCAGGTTGATTTGGATTTTGGTGAGCGTATTCCGCTTACAATTGCAGATGCAAATGCCGAAGAGGGCTGGATTGCTCTTGTTTTCCAGGCTGTTGGTGCATCTACTTTGAAACTTTCATTAAAAGAGGCTGGCGAGGAGCTTCCTGCAGTTCTTGGTCCTCTTGGAAATCCTTCTAAAATTGAAAAATACGACCGCCCTGTACTTGTAGTTGGTGGTGGTTTTGGTGTTGCCCCTTGTTATCCAATCGTTCAGGCTCACAAGGCTATTGGTAATAAGGTTATCATGGTAATCTGTGCCCGCAATAAGGACCTGCTTATTTATGTTGATGAAATGAAGGCTCTTGCAGACGAAGTAATCATTATGACTGATGATGGTTCTGCCGGTCGCCAGGGTGTATCAACTGTTCCTGTAAAGGAAATGTGCGAAAGCCAGTGCCCTCCAGCAGAAGTAATTGCAATTGGACCTCCAATCATGATGAAGTTCTGTGCCGCTACTACTAAGGAGTACGGCATTAAGACTACAGTTTCTTTGAACACAATTATGATTGACGGAACTGGAATGTGCGGTGGCTGTCGTGTATCTGTTGGCGGAGAAACAAAGTTCGTTTGTGTTGATGGTCCTGAGTTCGATGCTCACATTGTAGACTGGGACAACATGATGATGCGTATGAAGTCTTTCAAGCCACGCGAGCAGGAAGATTTCCACAAGTGCAAGATTGGCCTTGGCATAGAAAAGTAGGAAAAAGATTATCGGGTCAAGCCCGATAATGACAGCAGTGTCATTCCACGGCTTGACCGGGGAATCATTTTGGAGATAACAATGATAAACGTACAAGAAGAACTAAATAAAATAAACGATTTGATTAAGGCTAACGGCAAGCTTACTGCTAAAGACCGCAATGCCATTCCTCAGATGGAAATGCCTACTCTTGAACCAAAGGCTCGTGCCCGCCAGATGGCAGAAGTTGCCCTTGGTTTCAGCAAGGAACAGGCTATCGTAGAAGCTAACCGCTGTCTTCAGTGTGCAAAACCTTTCTGTATGGAAGGCTGCCCTGTAAATATCGATATTCCGGGCTTTATCCGCGAAATCGCTAACGAAAACTTTAAGGCCGCTGTTGATACAATCAAAAAGACAAGTCTTTTGCCTGCAATCTGTGGACGTGTCTGTCCTCAGGAAAAGCAGTGCCAGGGTAAGTGTACAGTTGGTAAGGTTTGGAAGAACCCAGAAAAGGCTGTTTCTATCGGCCGCCTTGAACGTTTTGTTGCAGACTGGGAGCGCGAAAACAATCAGGTAACAATGCCTGAGGTCGCTCCAGCTACAGGAAAGAAGGTTGCAGTTATTGGTTCTGGTCCTGCAGGTCTTACTGTTGCAGCAGACTGTGCTCGTGCCGGTCACGAAGTTACTGTATTCGAAGCCTTCCACAAGTGTGGTGGTGTAATGATGTACGGTATTCCTGAATTCCGTCTTCCAAAGAAAATCGTTCAGGACGAAATTGAAAATCTTAAGAAAATCGGCGTAAAGTTTGAAACAAACTTTCTTGTTGGCCGTACAGATACTCTGGATCAGCTTCTTTCAGAAAAAGGCTTTGATGCTGCTTTCGTTGGAACAGGTGCTGGTCTTCCAAAGTTCCTGAATATTCCTGGAGAAAACCTGATTGGTGTATTCTCTGCAAACGAATATCTTACACGTGCAAACCTTATGAAGGGTTATGATAAAGATCAAGCTGCAACTCCAATTTACGAAGCAAAGCATGTAGTAGTTTGTGGTGCCGGAAACGTTGCAATGGATGCTGCCCGCATGGCCTTCCGCCTTGGTGCAGAAACTGTTGATGTTGTTTACCGCCGTACAAGAAACGAAATGCCAGCCCGTCTTGAAGAGATTGGCCACGCAGAAGAAGAAGGCGTAAACTTCCGCTTCCTCGAAAACCCTGTAGAAGTTCTGGGCAACGAAGAAGGTAAGGTTGTTGGTGTACGCTGCCTTAGCTACGAACTCGGTGAACCGGACGAATCTGGCCGCCGCTCTCCAGTGCCTATCCCAGGTTCAGAGCACGACGTTCCATGTGATGCAATGATTGTTGCCCTCGGAAACGGTTCAAACCCGCTCCTCGTAAGCACAACTCCAGGCCTCGACGCCGACAAGCGCGGCCACATCCTGGTAGACGAAAAGCAGGCTACCCACCACGCCAAAGTATGGGCCGGTGGAGACATCGTCCTCGGTGCCGCTACTGTAATCCTCGCTATGGGTGAAGGACGCAAAGCTGCAGCAGGAATTAATGAATATCTGGCTAAATAAACGAATCCCACGGTGGTTGAGTGCTCGCGAAGCGAGCGTATCGAAACCACCGCCACTCTATGTGTCATTCCCGCGCTCCGACGCGGGAATCTTTTTTTTACCAGCAATTTTCAATGGAAATCAAAAATCATTCGTCTGTAGATATAATGGTTTATTATGTCTGCACGAAAAAACTTTTGGATTTATGGACTATTTGAATACTTAAATTAATTTATTCCTCGAAATATACCAGGGCTGGACTGGAGATTCTAGATTGGAAATAAATACTTAGTTTCATAAGAGTTAGTTCAATAAAATTTAGAAAGAAAGGCAATCTTTGAAAAAAAAAGGTAACCAAATATTTGGTTACCTTAAAGGCTTTATGGAAGAAGGCTATTCGAATATTTCTATCACCATTGAAGGATTATTTTTGAACTCATTAATAGTTCCGTTAATGGTATACACGGCTTCTTTTTTCCCTTTTCCCCCATTTATTAAAATTTGTGTTTCATCATCAACTGATAAAGATAATGCTAAGTCATTATTTGTATATATTTCATAATGAACTGTATCAGGAATAGTAGCAAGTCCTTTTTTATGAGAGCCAGCTAATGCAATTCCGTAAATAACATAAGAATAAGTTTCTTTATTTATTTTTGCTTCATCAACTCGTGTTGCATAAATTTCAAAATTTGAATTTCTACCAAGAACTTGGTAGTCAGATATGAATTTCTTGAAAATTAAAGCGGAGTTATTCTGTACACAATGTATTGTATATGGAGATGTTACTGTTCTGTTTAAGCATGCTGTATATTCATCATCAGACCAAACAGATAAACGATGTAATATTTCATCCTTTATTTGCTTTGCATATTCAGCTGCAACTTTATCTGGAGTTTTTCTATACTTAGAGCCCTTTGTGATAATTCCGTTTTTATCACATCCGCAAGATTCCATTGTAGGAATTGTGACCGTGATATCATCACCATTTTTTGTTATTTGACATGTAAAATTGTAGCGCATATAACCAAGTGCTATCTTTAAAATGAAACTTCCTTCAAACTCATATTTGTCTTTTATTGGTTCGATAAGGGTGAAGTTTGGATCATATATTGTCCAGTTTTCAGTTGGTTCCATAACTAAACTGTAGACTCCAGTAATCAGTTTACGTGTATTATTTTGTGCAAATAATACACGTCCGATTAATAATGTGGCTAATAATACTGTTAATTTCTTCATTAAAATCTCCTTTAAAAATTCAGTATAAATGAGTATTAGAATTATTGTAAACTCATTATAACTTTGTGTCAAATCTAATATTTATCATTTAAAATAAAAATATGGGTGAATACCAAAAATGCTTCATAGAAAATATGAAGTATTATCGTAAAATCAAAGGATTAACACAGGCTGAACTTGCTGAACAATGTAATGTTTCAAATGGGACTATTGGAAACATCGAAACAGGTTTGACAAAGCCTTCATTTGATTTAATTATTCAATTATCAATGGCACTTGGAATTAAGCCAGAATATTTATTTCATACAGAAGAACATGTACAACAGCCAAAAAAAGAGGATAATTCCTTTTCGAAATACCAATTAGAAAGACTAAAAAATGTTTTAGATTCATCTGTGACAGAAATAATAAAATCACTAAAAAGTAAAGAAGATTAGTTATTCTTTCAATTGCCTTTTAATTTAGATTTCAGTATATTAAAACTGTAAAGCCTTCCGTGCAGAAGACCGCTTCCAACGAACAAATTGCATTTATTAGTATGTACGGTTTAAAATTGCCATGTTTTGCATGGCAATATCAGTTTATTATACGTCTTTTTTCTTTACCATAATTCAGGCTGGGGGTTGGACAGGCGCTGAAAAACTATTTACTCATGAGGGAAAGGTATGGAAAAATCTCAAAACAATCTCAAGCTATTTGAAAATAAAAAGATTCGCTATGTCTGGAATGCCGAAGAAGAAGAATGGTATTTTTCGGTGGTGGATATTGTTGTAGTTCTGACAGGAACTCAGAATCCAAGACGTTATTGGAGCGATTTGAAAATCAAGCTTACGAAAGAAGGAAGTGAACTGTACGATAAAATCGTACAGTTGAAGTTGATTTCTTCTGATGGAAAATTACGTGAAACAGATGTTCTTTCCACAAAAAATGTTCTCCGTTTAATCCAGTCAATTCCGTCTCCAAAGGCAGAACCGTTTAAAATGTGGCTTGCTGAAGTTGGAAACGAAGTCTTAAATGAATCTGTGGATCCAGAGCTTTCGATAGACCGAGCAATTCAGAACTACAGGAAACTCGGTTATAGCGAAGGGTGGATTAATCAGAGAATTAAGGCAATAGAGGTTCGTAAGGCTCTTACTGATGAATGGGACAAATCTGGCGTAAAGAAGGGAAAAGAATATGCCCTGCTTACAGATTTAATGTATAAGACATGGGCTGGAATGTCTTCAAAGGATTATAAGGAATTTAAGGGGCTCAAGAAAGAAAATTTGCGTGACAATATGACAAATATTGAACTCATCCTTAATATGCTTGCTGAAGCTTCTGCGACAGAAATTTCTCAGAATGAAAAGCCAACAAATTTAAGAGAAAGCACCCAGATTGCAGTTTCAGGAGCCGAAGTTGCACTAGACGCCCGCAAATCCTTGGAAAAACGTGGTGGTAAAACAATTTCCTCTCAAAATGCAAAGGAAATAGGAGATTCTCAACTTTCGATAGATGATGAGAATCAGTTTTAATTACTAATGTGGATGATTATCAGTTGTCTGCTAACATATGACAACTGATAAAATCGAATTATTATTCATAAACCCGTCCGCCAAAATCACCGATAATAAAAGTATGGCACAGAAAAAAAATTCTAGAAACTCAAAGAAAAAAAATAAAAATACATTATTTGCCACAGCCTGTGTTTTGTTGGGGCTGCTGGTAATCTTCATCATATTTCTTGTAAAAAAAGATCAGATTAAAACTAATCTCAAAGAAACTGCATTTTTCGAAAAAGTTGTTGGTACAACTCCTCAGTTTATAGAAAATCATGAAGTTGAAAAAAAGGAAAATGACGAAGTACCTCTAAAAGAAGATGTTACAATCCGCATAGAAAGTGTTCAGCCTGTTGCACCAAAAGCAGAAGAAGATGATTTTATCACTATGCCTGAAGAAACAAGCTCCGCATCTGAAGTAAAACCGGCCGAAGACAAAAAAATAGAAAAAACTGAGCCAAAAAAAGAAAATCCTAAAAAAGTTGAAGAAAAGAAGCCTGAAGCTAAAAAATCTGCTATAAGTGAATTGGAATTGTGTTTCGTTTTGATTGATGGCGATGGTAGTGTTCTGCGTAAACCTATTAAACGTTCCGTGCCAAAAAGCGATTCTCCGCTTACAACTTCAATTAATCTTTTGCTCAAGGGACCTGATACAACCAAGAGTGCCGAAAGAAACTGCATGACTCTTATTCCGGAGGGGACCCGTTTAATAAGTGCAAAAGTGCAGGGCGGAGTTGCTTATCTAAACTTTACAGAAGAATTTTTGTTCAATGGATTTGGAATCGACGGACAGATTCATCAGCTGGAACAGATTGTTTACACAGCAACTGCTTTCCCAACTGTAAGCAGCGTTCAGTTTATGATTGAAGGAAAGAAACAGGATTACCTGAGCGAGGGAGTCTGGATTGGCTCACCTCTTTCCCGGGCATCCTTCTAAAAGTAATTAGTTTGAATAAGATTTAATGATTTTCTGAAAATAAGAAGTATTTTCTAACCAAGGTTCTTCATAGGTTGAGATAGAAAAAATATCAAAATCAGAAGAACCTTTCTTTTTGCTCAGAATCATTGTGCTGTACACATTTTGTTCTCTATCTGAATGAAAAACTTTTGAAGTTATTTTAATAGTATCCTTATTAGAAATGCTTAAACTTGAATAATTTGTGTAAGCATTCTGGGCACTTTGTATAACTCTGCGTAAAATAAAAAGCTGGTTTCGTGTTTCATCATCATTATCAAAAGCAGGAAGTGTGCTTAAAGTTGCAACAGAATCGTTTCTCAGAAGCCAGAGGTTATCCATCGCTTGTGTCCAGTCTGAATCAAGAGTTAAAGTCTGATTTTCAAAAGAGTATTTTACAGATTTAGCCTTTGATTTTTTAGACTTACTTTTCTTAGAGCCTGTTGTTTCTGTATTTTCCTGTGGAAATCCCTTGAAATCATCAAAAGAAGTATCGCTGTTATCTTTCAGGCGGCCAGTTGTAATGCACTTTAATTGTGTTTTTCCTTCAGTATCAATAATATCCCGAATATTAAACATAGGAATTGTGCAGTCATAGATGATTGTTACAGAACCGCCAAATTGTTCATAATCCTGAATAATACGAGTTTCGCGATTTTCTACAATTTCTGTTTTAATTCTGTGGGCAGAAAATTCATAGAGCAAATCGTGCAGATAATTCACTAGATCTACATCTTCGGTTCCCGGCATGATTGTAGAAACCATGCGTTCGCCTGTCATTTCCCAATATGGAGCATCAGGATTGATTGTAAGCAGAATGGAAATATTTTTTTCAGGGAGATAGTTCACATTATTCTGAGGAGCATAATAACGTATTTGCAGGGTAGATTCATTGTAATAAAGAATGCCTACATAAGATTCGCGTGTAAAAGAGTTGTCTTTGTAATAAACATATTCACCAGAATAATCCGGCAGGTATGATTCAAAACCGGGCAGGGCAAAAGTGGCAGCTGTAATGATAATTGATGTTATGATTGAAAGAATTAGTTTTTTCATGGGTGGTCCTGAATACGGTGATTTCGATACGATGCTACGCATCACTCAATCACCGGTGTATTTGCAATGTTACGGTGGTTGAGTGCTTCGCGAAGCGAAGTGTATCGAAACCACCGTTACACAATCTAAGCGTTCAATTTTTTAAGTTCAGCCCGAACAATATCAGCAGCTTTCTTAGCAACCTCGCCTGCAGGAACCAAAGTAGCCTCAGCATCAGTGCGCAGCTTCATTTCTACGTTTGGAAGGTTCTTGTCGCCAACTACGATGCGGATTGGGTAGCCGATAAGCTCTGAGTCTGTGAATTTAACGCCAGGGCGTTCGTTGCGGTCATCCAGAATAACTTCGATTCCGTCTGCCTTCAAATCTTCGTAAATCTTATCAGCAACTTCCTTCATCTTGTCCTTGTACTGGATTGGGATAACTGCTACCTGATATGGAGCTACAGTCATAGGCCAGATAATTCCCTTGTCGTCATGGTGACCTTCAATGATACTTGCGAGAGTACGGTCAACACCGATACCATAACATCCCATAAGAGGTGTTACAGGTTTTCCGTTTTCGCCAAGGTAAGTTACATTCATTGACTTTGTATATTTAGTTCCAAGCTTAAAGATATGTCCAAGCTCGTTACCCTTCTTCATGTAGAACTTTCCACCGCATTCAGGACAGAGGTCGCCTTCTTTACAGGTACGAACGTCAGCTGTCATAAATGGGGTAAAGTCGCGGCCCGGTTCAACGTGTTTAATGTGGAAGCCGTTCTTGCCGGCACCTGCGATACAGTCATGCATATCTACAGTTGATTTATCAGCTATTACTGGAATCTTAATTCCTACAGGTCCTACAAAACCGTGTGGAGCACCGCTGTACTTCAAAACATCTTCGTCACTTGCAAGTTCTGCACCAGATGCCTTAAGTTCTGCAGCAAGCTTTGTTTCGTTTACATCAAGGTCTCCACGGATAAGTACGCAGAAGAAAGTTTCTGGAATATATGTTACGCCACCTTCTGTAACAGTCTGGGCATTCTTATAGAACTCAGTTCCAGACAAATCAACAGCACAGTTGTAAACCTTGTAAATAAGAGCCTTAAGGAAGGTAGTTGGTTTTTCACCGAAGAACTTTTCCATGTCCTCAATGCTGAATACGTTAGGAGTTGCAACTTCTTCAATAGGTAAATCTGTCTTTTTCTGTGGCTGCCCCTTAGAGTCAAGTGGAACTTCAGTTTTACATGCTGCCTTTTCAACGTTTGCGGCATAATCACAGTCTGGGCAGAGAAGAAGTGTATCGTCACCAACTTCACTTTCTACCATGAACTCTTCTGAACCAGAACCACCCATAGAACCAGTGTCGGCCTTTACAGAAATTGTGGTAAGACCCATGCGCTTAAAGATGCGGCGGTAAGCGGCTGCTACGTTGTCGTAAGAAGCGTCCAAATCAGCCTGGTCCTTATCAAAAGAATATGCGTCCATCATTGTGAATTCACGGCCACGCATTACACCATAGCGTGGGCGGATTTCATCACGGTATTTTGTATTAATCTGATAGAGTGTGAATGGCAGCTGTTTGTATGATGAAAGACCATCACGAACGATGGCTGTAAAAGCTTCCTCGGCAGTTGGAGAAACTACCATGTCCTGGCCCTGGCGGTTCTGTGCAGTGAGCATTTCGCCAGACATTTTATCCCAGCGTCCAGATTCCTTCCAGAGGTCACCGGGTACAATTACTGTAGGTTTAATTTCGAGAAGACCTGCGTTGTCCAGTTCTTCGCGGATAATTTTTTCAACTTTCATTAAAGAACGGAATCCGAATGGCATGTAAGCATAAAGTCCGTTTCCAAGTTTGCGGATAAGGCCGCTGCGCATCATAAGCTGATGGCTTGCAATAACTGCGTCGTTTGGAGCTTCACGCAGTGTAGAGATAATTGTTTTTGTTGCTTTCATAAGAGTTTATTTTAGTGAAAAATAGGATGAAGGTAAACCTAAAAAACGCTGGCGCGTTTTTTTTAACGGTTTGCTATATAACAACGCCAGCCAGCGGGCTTACACAGGTAAACAACTTCGTAGTTTTCCCCACAACGCCCCTTTCTATACCTTGAGAACACAGATTATTTTTTCAGAATCAAGGCTGTATGGAGTTTTGTTATAATCGCTATAAAACTCGATAGAAGAAAAGCCCATGGTGTTTGCTGCAGACTTAAAGGTTTCAAGACTGATTGGAGTTACCGGCTCGTCTTTTACTTCATCAATCATTTTACCTTCTGTGGTAACAACATGCTGGAAAAGATGATAAGATGCCTCTTCTGTATTTTTTATAAGTGATGAATACAAGGTTGCTCTGTCGCACTTGCGCACTGGGAGCTCTATTTTAGTGTCAGAAAAATCATATTTTGCAAAGTTTATAAGGTCCAGTACCAGATAGCCGCCTTCTGCTAGTAATATACGTGCATCCCACATAAATTTTTTTGCAAGTTCTCTGTCTTTCAGGAAAATAAGTCTATAATTCAGGCAGGTAACAATATTAAAAGTTTTTTTTGGTAAAAAACGGCTTATATCAATAGGGTTTAGATTGTGAACATTAATATGAGCACCGTTTTCTACAATTTTTGTGTTTACAACCTTTACAAATTCCTGATACTGGTCTGTAACAGTAACATCATATTTTTTGCTCAACTCTAAAGAAAGGTTTGCAGGTCCGCATTCAACACTCAAAAACTTAGCAGGCTGCTCAAAAGTATCTAGAAGTGATTCGAAAAACTCTTTCTGATTCATTTCCGGCTGGAAAAGATCCTCATAATAATCTATCCATCGTTTAATATATATCATATTAAAATATTATAACCCAGAATAAGAGAATATCAAGAAAAATAGCGCCTCCTGATACCTGGTGACAGGGCTTCCGCATTAAAATAATAGTTTTTCTAAAAAATGGCGCGAAGGAACAAAACGGCTTTCGAAAAGGCTCTGATTGTGCTGCCGCGAAAGCGGCAAACGTATATAATTACAAGCACAATCAGCGCCTAGCGGACGTGTCCGCGATTTCGAAAAGTCGTTTTCGTGACTGGGAGCCATTTTTTTGTAAGAGTAAATTTATAATGCGGAAGCCCTGTACCTGGTGAGCAGATACCTGGGGGCTTTTTGTTTAATTATTCCAGCACAAAGTGGTTAACCGTAAGTGGCTCTAAAATTATGAATAACTTGTTTCCTTTAATTTTGATGGAATTATCATCCTTTTTTATATTGCAGCCTTTTTTGTCCAGAAAATATTTTGAGCTGAAGTCCATTTGTTTGAGCCTAAATCAATTGTAACCGAAGTTGTGTTATGAAAATTCTTTTTCTGCATCTATTCCTCCAATAATTTTACCAATGAACCTTCCACCGCTCACGGAGAACTTCAAGTGGCTCTCGGTGAGCGGAAACTATTTTTTTCTAGGGTTTTCTTTTTCCTTCCTGCAAAGTTCCGCAAGTTTTTCTTCAAAAAGGGCTTCGTTTGTTGGAATGTCCGCCCAATCATCAGTCCAGGAAGAAATATATGCCGCATTAGATATAGAAAGTGAGTTTAAGCCTTCCTGACCTTGGGCAATCATTTCTGAACCTGTCAAAATAGCTTGTGCAAAGGCCTCTAAAACCTGAGGGTGACCTTCTGGTGCTTCTTCTGAAAATTCTTGATACTCATTTTCCGGAGTTATAAAACCTTCCTTTGCTGTAAAACAAAAGTCTCGTTCGGCTTCTTTCAGCTTCCACCATTTTAGTTTTCCGTCTTCAATTACAATTTTACCCCTGTCGCCAGATATTTCAAGTCTGTTTGTTCCTGGAGCTTCTCCTGTAGTTGTAATAAAGGTTGCACTTGCGCCATCTTCATATTCGCCGTAAATGGTTACGTCATCTTCTACATCTATATTGTGATATTTTCCAAAAGCACAAAAGGCCCGTACGCGTTTTGGCATTCCAAAAATCCACTGCCATAAGTCCAGATTATGAGGAGCCTGGTTCAGCAAAACACCACCGCCTTCTCCTGCCCAAGTGGCTCTCCAGGAACCAGAATCATAGTAAGCTTGAGTTCTATACCAGTTTGTTATAATCCAGACAAGGCGTTTTCTTTTTCCCAGCTGGCCGCTTTGAACAATTTCGCGTGCTTTTGCATAAAGAGGATTTGTTCTCTGGTTAAACATTATTCCAAACTTTACACCTGCTTCTTCGGCTACCTGATTCATTTTGCGAACCTGACTTGCATAAACACCGGCAGGCTTTTCTGTAAGCACATGGATTTTGTGCTTAAAGCATTTTATAGCCATTTCTGGGTGAAGGTAATGTGGAACAGCAATTAAAGCTGCATCTATAAGACCGCTTTCCAGCATTTTATCTGCATCTGTAAAGGTTGCAATGTCTCCCAGGTTTTTTAACCGGTCTGGATTTATATCACAAACTGCTGTTACCTTTACAGAAGGGCATTTTCCTGCCTGAACATTTCTAAAATGTCCGCCGCCCATGTTTCCCATACCAATAATTCCAAGTCTAATTTGCTTCATAATTTACCTCCTTTAATTCTTTTAAAGCTTCTACTGCTGCATCAAATGCGGCTCTTGAAGATGGATAAGTGTATTTGTTCATTTGTGATTTTTGTTTGTCTTCCAGTTTGTCAAAACCTTCAAAAACTGCTAAATGAGGTTCAATTGTTAAAACTTCCCCTTTATAATTGCTCAGAATATAAGGTAAATTACCCTGGCCTTTTCCTGCTGGTACTACGCTTCCGTCAGAAAGGGCATCTTTTATATGCAGATACTCAACGTATGGGCTAAGCATTTTCCAGGCCTCAAGTGTGTCCTGTCCGCTTTGAATAAAGTTTGCCGGATCAAAAATAGCCTTTAATTCTGGTACAGCCTGGTGAATCTCTAAACAACGACTTGCAACATCGCCATAAATTCCTTTTTCATTTTCGTGGCATAGAACAATCCCACTTCCTTTAGCGGCATCTACAAAGGCCTGAAGCTGACTAAAGACTTTTGCCTTATATTTTTCTGCTTCTCCATTTGCACCATAAAAACTAAAAAGTCTGATGTGCTTTGCGCCCAGTATTTGAGCTGTTTCAAGATTTTTCTTAAATTTGTCCAGGTGAGCAGAAAAATCATCATTTATGCCAATTTTTCCAAAAGGAGAGCTCAGAGACCAAACTGCCAGCCCTGCATCCTCCAGCTTTTTGCGAGTTTCCTTTGCCTTTTGGGCTGAAATATCTGCAATATTTTGTCCATCTACACCGCGAATTTCCAGCATAGAAATTTCATTTTCTTTCATTGCCTTTATCTGTTCGTCGATAGAACTGGCCGCTTCATCTGCAAATGCAGCAAGCTTAAATTTTAATTTAGACATGGCTTCTTTCCTCCAGTAATCTTTATGCTTTTATGCTAACACGCTTTTATTTGCATTAACATTGTCAAATATCGCAATTTATATTGTAATTACGCGCATTTTATGTATAAAATATAAATATGCTAAAGGAATTTGACTTTGAAGACATTTATATTCGTCATGGACTTGATGAAAATCCTGAGCCGACAAATCATCCTATGCATATTCATAGTCGTTGTGAAATCTTCTTTTTTATTTCGGGAAATGTAGATTATTTAGTTGAAGGTTCCCGATATCCCCTCTTGCCTGCTTCTGTAATGATTATGAGGCCTTCAGAAGCTCATACTGCAAGAATTTTGAATAACAAAAAGTATGAACGCTTTGCAATTAATTTCCCGACAAGCTTTCTTAGTCAGATAGACAGTCAAAATCACTTGATGAAACCTTTTTTAGAAAGAGAGCTTGGTAAAGATAATTTTTATTCTGAAATGGAACTTGATATGCAGCTTGTAAAGAAGATTTTTACAAGCATGATAGAGGCAAAGTCTGACGAAGAAAGAAGATTTACTATTCATACACAGTTGGGAATGCTTTTGTACATGATTTATGAGGCCTTTTTAAGGCGAAAAAATCAGGTGATAGAAAATCAGCCTCTTTTTTCACAGAAGGTTATTCGTTATATAAATGAACATCTTTTTGAAGAGATTACAGTTACCAGTCTTGCAGAGCATTTTAATTTAAGTGCATCTCAGTTTACACGAAACTTTAATAAAGACGTTGGTTCTTCGCCATGGGAATATATTTTGCGCAAACGTCTAACCACTGCAAGGGAACTGTTAAAAAAAGGCCTGACTACCCAGCAGGCATGTTATGATTCCGGTTTTACGGATTATTCTTCGTTTTATCGCTCTTATGTAAAGTATTTTAAAGAGTCACCGGGAGAGAGCAGAAGAAAAGTTCCTTAGTATTTAGTCAATCTTCCAGTGATTATTATCTTTGTAGAAGCGTTTTGCATTTACTTCCAGAAGTCGTCCGTCATCTCCAAGCATTTTTACCATAGATGTAAGTGGATTTACTTCTGTGATGCGGAAATCTGTGCCGTCGTAACGGAGTCTTATTCCTTCATTTGGAAGTTTTTTGCGCATTTCGTTGTACCAGTCGTATTCATAAGAAAGACAGCAGAGCAGACGACCACACTGGCCGGAAATCTTCATTGAATTCAAAGAAAGGTTCTGGTCTTTTGCCATTTTGATAGAAACTGGACGCAGTTTATCTGAAACGGCATGACAGCAGAATGGCCGTCCGCAAACTCCAAGACCACCTGTAATGCGGGATTCGTCGCGAACACCAATCTGGCGCAGTTCAATTCGCATTTTGAATACAGAAACCAGGTCTTTAACAAGCTCTCGGAAATCTACACGGTTATCTGAACTGAAGAAGAATAGGGCTTTCTGTTCTTCAAACAAAAAGTGAGTTTGAACAAGCTTCATATCAAGCTTATGAAGGGCAACTTTTTCCTTAAAAATAGGATAAGCTTCTTTTTCTTTAGCTTCCAGTTCACGAAGTTTTTTTATATCTTCTTCTGTTGCTTTTCGCTCTATGTTTACAATATCAGTTTTCTTAATACCAACCGGTTTTTTTGTAATGCCCAAAACAAATGCCATATCCTTTCCATAGCGGGTAGGGCAGATTACATAATCCCCAGAAACAAGCTTCATTTTATCAGAAACCTTTGCGTAAAGTGTTTCACATGAATATCCCAGTTTGAGGTGGTAGAGAGGCTCGTTAATTACAATATCTTCGTTATCAGAAGAAGTGCTTTCGTTATCTTCAAGAGAAGCAAGTGCCTCGCTGTCATCATCTATGTCTGTTTCAAAAATATCACTCATATTACTTTTAGTATACCTCACGAATTAAGAACTCATCAAGTCAATAATGAGCCCTTTTATTTCATTTGCTTTAGCTAAAATCTTCAGATTATCCATCTGAGTTTCCAGAGTTTCTCTAGTCAGTGCATCAAGTTTTTCATTTATAACCTGAATTTGATACTTGGGATCAACCCGGTGCGGGGGCAGGGTGTAGTTAGAAAAGAAATTTGTACGGGAAGGTACAATTAAGTCTTTTCCGGTGTACCGATTTTTCTTTCTACGGGCAGAAACTTCAAAATTATTATTCACTACAAAGGTAATAAACTGACGCACCGAAGTCTTAAACTTTTCTATATTTTCCTTTGAAAGATTTTCAGAAAGGTCGTTACCGGCATTGTCTACAGCATCTTTTAAGAAAATAGCTGCGTCTTCAATCGACATACCTGCAATTTCTGGTGGCAGTCCTTTTGAAACTGCTTCGGCCTCTTCTTCTGTTTTATCTGATTTTAATAAGTCTGAAAAACGGCTTTTTCTAACCGCACCTGATTTTTCACTCTTTTTTTGTTTTTTTAGTGCTTCATTTGTAGAACTTTGAACGCCTGAGTAGTAATAATTTGTTCCCAGAGAATCAATTTCTGCCATTAAAAAGATACCTTTTCTTTAATTGCTTTTGATTGCAGGTATTCTTCAGATAAAGCAGCATAGTTTTCTTCATCTTTGATTGAAATACAATGGCCGTGAACAAGTGCCATATCATCAATTGTAACTTTGTGCGAAATAATATCACCAATAACAATTGCCTGCGAAAGCATTTTTACACTTTCAGGGGCATGAACATTTCCAAGAATTATTCCACCAATGATGATTGATTTTGCCTTTACATTTCCGCGGATTCGGGCATTTTCGCCTATGATTACGTTTCCGTCTGTTTCAAGATTTCCGTCTATATCGCCATCTACTCGAACAAAACCGTTTACACGCAGATTACCAGAAATTGCAGAACCGTTTCCAATAACTGTGTTAATTGAGATGTCGTCTATTCGTAAAGCCATAAGAACCTATTTTGATAAATTAATATTGATGTATTTAGCAGGATCAACTACATCAGAACCGATATGAACTTCATAATGAAGATGAGGACCAGTAGAAACTCCAGTGTTACCGATAGTTCCAATAATTTCGCCCTGTTCTACAGACTGACCTTTTTTTACACGGAATGAATTTAAGTGTGCATAGCGTGTATACATACCGTGATTATGTTTGATAATAACATAGTTTCCAAAGCTGTTATCAAAAGAAACTGTTACTACCTGACCAGAAGCTGTAGCCATTACAGGGTCTCCAGAACGCCATGTAGAAAAGTCCATTCCCTTGTGAATATACCAGTTACCGTTGAATGGGTGAACATTTGGTCCAAAGGCCATAGAAATATGATAATTAGGATTTTTTACAGGACAAATACTTGGAATTTCTGTAAAAAGATTCTGCTGAGTTTTAAGCATTTTACCAATCTGTTCAATTGGTTTTACAGCGTCTTCCAGGTAAGTTGTGAGTTCTTTTATATCAGCAACTTCTTTTGAAGTTCCCTGTGAAAGTTCAGTTGAAGTAAACAAAGAGGCAAGATCACTGTTTGAAGAAGATGTATTGTTTGAATTCTTAACCTGATCAATACCCAAAAGCGAAAGGCTCTGTGAAAGTGATGTCTGGAAACGCTTTGCAGCCTGGAAAAGATTTGCGTTTTCATCTCTAAGTTCATCAAGGCTTGCAAGTGTAGAACGATTTTGTTCTTCCAGAGCAGAAATTTCTCTGCTTGCAGAAAGCGAATGGCTGTTATAAAAGAAGAATGATGCAATCACACCAACAGAAAGAAAGAAACCCAGAACGAGTGCAAAAACATTTGTCTGGAAGTTTATAACCTTTCCCTGGGAATGAGGAACAATCATGACTGTAAGTTTGCTATCGAATATCTTAAACAGACGTAAAAAAATTGACCCGAGCAGTCTGAAAAAATGACCAAAACCGTGGGTTACATTTGAGGCGAACTGTTTTTCGATCTTCTTAATATTATTCGATGTTCTAGCCATAGCCGTTATTTCTCAGTATAGCATGTTATATATTTTTGTGTCAATTTAAGGTATAAATCACAAAAATTTGACGAATTTAAAATCCTGTGGTATCTTTATCGGTAGAATAAAAACCAATCTTTAGCACTGTATCTTTTTGGAGAAAAAGCCATGAAGTTTTTTGATACTCACGCTCACATCGGGCTTATATACGATGATCCTATAGAACAATTACGTGTCGTTCAGCAGGCAAAGCAGGCTGGCGTACAGAGAATTGTTAGTATTAATAATAGTCTCTATGATTTTAACAAGGTTTATCCTAATTTAAAATCAATGTCTGGAATTTACCATGCCGTTGGTGTTGCTCCGTCTGAAGTAACAAATCCTGGTCCAGACTGGATTTCTACATTGGAAAAGAATCTTTCTCTTCCGAATGTGGTCGCAGTAGGCGAAACAGGCTTGGACTATTTTAAACAGTTTGGCGATAAGCGTTCTCAGATTGAATTGTTTATTACTCAGCTTGAAATTGCTCAGGCTCATAATCTTCCTGTAGTTATTCACAATCGTGATGCTGGTAAGGATGTGTATGATATTCTTACAGAACGTATGCCAGATTCCGGAGCTATTTTGCATTGTTATTCTGAAGATGCTGAATTTGCAAAGAAATGTCTTGATAAAAATATCTGGTTCTCTTTTGCGGGAAATTTAACTTATCGTAATGCTCGAAATTTGCACGAAACAGTTTTGAATATTCCTGTAGATCGCATTTTGATTGAAACAGAAAGTCCGTTTATGATTCCGGCTGAATTCCGCGAAAAGAAACGTACTATGCCGGCTTATTTGCCTTCTACGGCCCGCTTCCTTGCAGAAATGCTGGAAATGGATCTGGAAACTTTGAGCGAACAGCTCTGGAAGAACAGTTGCAAGGCATTCAAACTGCCGGAATAATGTGTTAGCCAACAAGTTGGCTTGGCCGCAGACGGGGAGAAGTGGTCATTGAGCTTGTCGAAATGACCATTTTTGTAAAAACAGGTGGTTTCGACAGGCTCAACCACCGGCGGAGCTCATATGTCAAATCTGTATCATCCCGTAAAAATTGGGAATATTGAACTAAAAGGTAATATTTTTCTTGCGCCTGTTGCCGGTTACAGCGACATGGCCTTTCGCTCCGTTTGCATAGAAAACGGAGCTTGTTTTACTTATACAGAAATGGTAAGTGCTGAGGCTCTGGTTCGTAAAAATCAGAAGACTGAGGTGCTGATGCGCCGTGCTTTTAACGAAAAAGCCTATGCAGTGCAGATTTTTGGCGGGGAGCCGGGTGTTATGGCGGACGCGGCTGGCATTGTTTTAGAAAAGACTGGCTGCGAGGTGATTGATATAAATTGCGGCTGCCCGGTTCCGAAGATTGTAAAAACAGGTGCCGGTTCTGCGCTTACCCGTGACCCGGACAGGCTCTTTAATGTGGCTAGTGCGGTAGTAAAGGCTTGCGGCGGAAGTGTGGCGCAGGGGGGCGTGCCTGTTACCGTAAAAATCCGCTCGGGCTGGGAACAGAAGCAGATTACCTGGCGGGAGGCGGCTCTTGCGGCACTGGAAGCAGGCGTGAGCGCAATCACAATTCATCCTAGAACAAAGGCCCAGGGTTATGAAGGGCACTCTGACTGGGATATTATGGCTGGTCTGGTAGAGCTGGTGGATGGCTGGAATAAAGAGCATCCGGAGCGGGAGAAAGTGCCGGTTTTTGGTAGCGGAGATCTTTTTAAGCCAGATGATGCCCGCAAAATGCTGGAGCAGACAAAGGCAGATGGCGTAATGTTTGCCCGTGGTGCAATGGGAAATCCTTTTATATTCCGTGATACAACTTCTTTATTAACAAGTGGAAAATACGAACCTGTTCCACTTCAGGAAAGAATAAAAACCGGTTTTGCAGAACTGGAACGCCTTGTTTCCGAAACAAGCGAAGAACATGCCTGCCTTGAAATGCGTAAGCGCTTTTCTGCTTATTCAAAGGGAATTGAAAACGGCGCGGCGCTTCGAGCACGAATTGTTCATGCGGCTACGGTGCAGGATTACCGCGATATTTTTTCTGGTGTGATGTAAGAAGTCAAATCTATTATTAACTAACCTAGACAGAAAAACAAAAGGTCTTCCGCTGCGCGTACTCGAAAAATGGCGCGGTGCAATACGCGGCAAGCCGCTAATTAGTTTTACTTCGTAAAACTAAGCCAATGCACACTTAGATATGTCTGCATTAGCAATAAAACAACGCCGGCTTGCAAGCGATTTTCCGGTTCCGCTACGCTTGCGTGGCAGCACAATCAGAGCCTTTTCGAAAGCCGTTTTACTCCTTCGCGCCATTTTTAGTACAAATAAATTTATGCCTTTGTTCTAGAATTCTTGCCCACATCATAAAAAATTCAATATAATGAGGGTATGAGTTCTCCAGAGAATATCAGAAACGTAATTCGTTATCTTCAGAAATTCAAGAATGCCCTTGCGGTAATTTATCTTGATGATAAAACAATAGAATCTCCGCTTTATTCTTCTCATATCCGCGATATTGCTCTGCTTCATGAAGCGGGACTTAAGGTTGTAATAGTGCCCGGTGCCCGCCGCCGTATAGACGACATTCTTGCTTCGGCTGGAATTGAGTGCGAATATAAAAATAATATACGCGTAACCGACGCAGATGCCATGCCTTTGATAAAGATGGCTGCCTTTGATGTTTCAAATACGATTATGACCAGCCTTGCGGCTAATGGAATTACCGCAATTATAGGAAACTGGGTTCGTGCCCGTGCTCGCGGAGTTCTAAACGGTTTTGATTACGGCACAGCTGGTGAAATAGACAGACTTGATGCAGAGGCTGTGCGCCGAGTGCTTGACGATGGTTTTATTCCGATCTTTCCTTGTATTGGTTGGAATACAGTTGGTCATCCATATAATATTTCTTCGATTTTGCTGGCTCAGCAGGTTGCGATAAATCTTGGAGCCGATAAGCTCTTTTTTGTAATGCAGGACGGAGGAATTAACACTTCGCGTTTTACAGTGCCGGCCGGCATCGCTCTTTCAGAATCCGGTGAAATTCCTGCTATGGATTTGGAAGAAGTGGACTTGTTTTTGAAGGCAAATGCGGTTAATGCTGATGAAAAACAAGAATCGGAGCGGGCTTCTATGGCTTCTTTGCTCAGAGCGTCACAGGAAGCCTGTCGCAAAGGTGTTACCCGAACTCATATTGTAGACGGTGCTATTGATGGCGTGCTTCCCTGCGAAATTTTCAGCGACCTTGGTTCGGGAACGATGATTTACACAAGCAACTACGGCAAGATTCGCTCTATGCTGCAGACGGATATTCCGGCTGTGCTTGGGGTTATGCGGCCCTTTGTTGAAAACGGCAAGCTTTTGCCGCGCACAGAAAAAGACTTGTTCTCACGGCTCGGCGACTATGTGGTTTACGAACTTGATGGCGGCGTCCACGCGTGCGCAGCTCTTCATATTTATGAAGACGGCCAGGCCGAAATTGCGGCGGTTGCTGTAGATGAGGCTTTTACCCACATGGGAATTGGTCCAAAGCTTATAGACCAGCTGATTAAAAATGCCCGCGAAAAGAAGGTTTCTTCTATATTTATAATGACAACTCAGGCTGCGGACTGGTTTGAAAAGCTGGGCTTTGTGCAGGATTCTGTAGAGTCGCTGCCCCAGGAACGCCGCGTAATCTGGACAAAAGAGCGTAATTCAAAGGTATACAGATTGTCCCATCAAGTGGGACAATGACAAAGGTTCGTCCTGGCAATGCGGGACAATGACAGGGGGACAAGGCAATGTCATTGCCCGGCTTGACCGGGCAATCTTTCGGGAGGAAAAATGAAAGTTAATACAAATGATTTGAAATGGTACGGCCGCTACAGCGATTTAGACGGCATTAGATATTTTGATTATTCAGCCAGCGGATTTGAATTCTGCTTCACCGGAAAAAAGGCTGTAGCCACAATTCTTAGCGACCCTGAACTTTTTGATGATAATACAAAAGGTGTGATTGGCGTTTATGTTTCTGAACTTTCATCAAATGATGAATACAAGGGCACTTCTTTTTGGGAGCATTTCCCTCAGAATCTGACAAATCGTTTTATTCTGCTGGAAAAAGAAAATGTCTGCACTCTCTTTGAATCTGATGAAGAAAAAACTGTGCTTATTAAAGTGCTTAAGCTTAGCGAAGTAAACTTTGGTTGCGCAGGTTTTAAATCTCTGGAAATTGATGGGAAGCTGATTGCTCCACAGACTGGGGTGCTTGGTGCCGGGGTAGGTGACTGTGACAGTAAACTTAAACTTGAAGTAATTGGTGACTCAATCACATGTGGTTATGGAATTGAAGGCGTATTCGAAAAAGACGTTTTTACTACAAAACAGCAGCGCCCAGACCTGGCTTACGGTTTTCTTACTGCAAAAAATCTTGGTCTGGAATTCAACCTTGTTAGCTGGAGTGGTATTGGAATCATCTCTAAATATGTAGATGCCAGCGTAGAAGTACCTGATACTACAGTTGTAATGCCTTCTGTATGGCCATATGTTGATAAATCACTTTCTTTGCGCCGTGGTCTGGAACCTGTTGTATGGAATGAAGAAAACTTCTCGCCAGATATTGTTGTAATTCATCTTGGTACAAATGATGCAAGTTTTGTTCGTAATCACGAAGACCGCCGCCTTGCTTATGTGTGCGGATTGAGACAGTTCCTGGAAGCAATTCACCGCCGTAGTCCAAAAGCAAAAATCTGCTGCTGTCTTGGCGTTATGGGACAGGATCTGTGTGCGTCGGTTGAAGAAGCTGTAAATCAGTTTCATGGGGATTTTAAAAATGTGCCTGTAAAAGCTGTAAAGTTCCCGGTTCAGCTTGATGAAGACGGAATTGGTGCAGACTGGCATCCTAGCGCAAAAACTCACGAAAAAATTGCAAAAATCCTGTTTGATGCTTTGAAAGAGTGGGTGTAATAGACGGGAAACTGCGGCCCAGTCAGAAGCTTTGCAGGATGCTACTCAGGTTATTAAAGACGGTATGAACGAAATGTCTATTGGTGCTAAAGAAATGAATCAAACAAGTGCTGCGCTTTCTGAAATTTCTTCTAAGGTAAATGAATCTATAAATCAGATTGGAACTCAGACAGATCAGTTCCAGGTTTAAAAGACTAGATTTCTATCTACTAGAAGGGGATGCCTAATAAGTTAGACATCCCCTTTTTTTATATTTAAGATTGTGTTTTCAAAAAATATAATATCTGTTAGAATTGAAAAATAATTATGGCTTTGTATTTATCAAAACCTGGTATAATGTCTTGTGCCGGGAACAATATAGAAGAACTCTGGGAGTCTGTTACATCAGGAAATCAAACGCAGATAAAGAAAGTAACTGCCTGTACTGGTGAAGATTTTTATGCAGCCCGTGTTTCTGATTCAAACTTAAAAGCAGCTAAAGCTCGTTATGATATGCGGATAATTCGCATAGAAGAGGCGGCTATAAATCAGCTTACAAATGAGATAAATACTGCAATAAGCCTCTATGGTTCAGAACGCATTGCTGTTTGTGTGGGGTCTTGTGACAATGGAACTGAATTTTCGCTTGCCGGGCACCGCAAATTCTTTGCAGAAGAAAAATTTCCGCAAGAATATAATATAGAAATGCAGGGGGCTGATTACGTGGCCACCTATATTTCGGAACGCTTTGGAATAAAGGGGCCATGTTCGGCTTTTTCTACGGCTTGTTCTTCCAGCGCCAGTGCTATTATAAAGGCCGCTGAGCTGATTATGGGTGATCTTGCAGATGCTGTTATTGCCGGTGGTGTAGATATTGCCTCAGATACTACTCTGGTTGGTTTTAATGCACTGGAAGCCGTTTCGAGTGAAATAACAAATCCTTTTAGTAAAAATCGCCATGGAATTACTTTGGGTGATGGCGCTGCTTTTTTTGTACTCAGCCGTGAACCTTTAAGTGATACTGCTAAGTCTACTAAACAGATTCAGCTTCTTGGCTGGGGTGAAAGTGCGGATGCTTATCACATGACTTCTCCCGACCCGACAGGTGCCGGCGCCGAACGGGCCATTCGCCTCGCCCTTGAAAATGCCTGCCTCCAGACCAAAGACGTGGGCTACATCAATATGCACGGAACCGGCACAAAATTTAACGACAGTATGGAAGCAAAGGCAATCTCTGCAGTCTTTGGAGAAAACTCTGTAGCAGTTTCCACTACAAAGCCCGTTACTGGACATACGCTTGGTGCTGCCGCCGCCCTGGAGCTTGCCGTTTGCTGGGCAGCCCTTTGTGAACAAAAACGCCTCCCCCTCCAGGTGTGGGACGGCCAGCAGGATCCAGAACTTCCAAAATTGAATATCGTAGATAAGAATAATAAACTTGTCGCAGAGGGCGGAAAAGAATTAAAAGTTTGCCTTTCAAATTCTTTTGCCTTTGGCGGTGCAAACGCGTGTTTGGTTTTGTCTTTGTAGAAAAAGTTAAACTAAAACACGCAAATACTGGATGTCTGACGGGCAGCCAAATCTGCGAAGCAGATTAATACAGGAGATTTATATGAAAGAAATTCAGCAACAGATTGAACATGATGAACTTATTAATTACCTTCCTCACAAAGGAAAAATGTTCCTGCTTTCTCGTGTTACTCAGCACGACATTAACAATCACACAATTACCAGTGAATACGATATAACCGAAAATTGTATTTTCTATGAACCAGAGTTTGACGGTGTGCCAACATGGGCCGGCTTTGAATTTATGGCTCAGGGAATCTCTGCTCTTACAGGAATTACAAACACAATGAAGGGACGTACTCCGCTTCCTGGCTTTATTTTGAGCGTAATGGAATTTAAGGCTGATGTTGGTTACCTCAAGAATAATACAACAATTCAGATGAAGATTGCAGAAGATTTCCGTGATGATGAAAATCACGTTTACCGTTATGTTTGCGAACTTTATGCTCACAAGGGTGATGAAAAACCTGTGGCAACTTCTAAGATTTCTGTAATGGAAACAGAAGATGCTCACGCACTTTTTGGTGATTAATTACCATTTCTTAATCTTAATATTTGTTATGGCACATTGGTCGCCGGTCAGGCTCACGTAGATTTCCGGCGGCATTTCCAAAAGGGTTGTCGTACTCTTAATAAAAATACCGTCATTTTCGGTTACTACAATAATCTGGTTCCCAATTTTCTTGAGTTCTACATGGCAATCCATGCCAGCCTTATTTTTTGCCTTCCATGAATCCCAGCCTTCAAAAGCATCGTTTTTGCTAATCTGAATGGTATTGCGTGCGTAATCATAAGATTCCCAGTTTTCACCATCAATTCTGATTAATACAAATTCACGGAAGTTTGTCCCATTTATTTTCTTATCATCTGAATAATAAAGGCTTATAAAAGGACAGTGCCAGATAAGACGGGCGGTAGGCAGGCTTTGTGTGTGAAAGTCAATTTCCATATTGTCTGTAAGGGAAATTGCTTCTGTAGTTGCCGTGCGCCAGCCGTCAATCTGAACGTTAGGGATATCTCCTGTTGGAGCATCTTTTATAAAGCTGATTTCTTCTGCAATACGGGTGATATAGTTTTCGCCGGCTGTTTCCTTGCTTTTGCGGAGTTCTACATTGCTGATTGTACAATGCTCGCCTGTAAGCGCCATGTAGGCAAAATGCGAGCTGTCTGGAAGTGCAAGCGTTATTACGCTCGTTTTTATTTCGTTTGAAATTTTTATCTGAATGTGATCCTTAATCTTTACGGCTTCAATAGTGCAGTCTATTCCGTCTTTGTATTCACTCAAAATAAAAGATGATTGAGAAATTGAATTTTCCAGAGAATCTATCTTTATTTTTCTGATATTGTTGTAAGAAGTGTTTCCGTCAAAGCGGATTCTTGCAAATTCTGTATAAAGCATCTCTTTTTGCTGTATTTCCGTCATGTGTATTCTTGCATCCAAAGAATCAAAAATGATTAGGGAAGGAATGTGTGTTTCATCAGCAAAACCTTCGTCTGATTTAAAATGAAGCTTGATTTTTGTGATGCAGTTGTTAATAAGAATACCTTCAGATTTTTCTGAAAGAAATTCTTCATAATGCTGTTCACTTTTACCAGAAAGTTCTTTTACTTCCTCATGCTCTTTCATTTCATATTCAGTATCAAGATCTATCAAATGGAGCATGATTTTTGCAAAAGCCGGGTCAAACTGAGTTCCCATCCCCTTTACAATTTCTTCATGCACTTTTTGCTGGGGAATCGGGTCCCGGTAACTTCGTTTAGAGGTCATTGCGTCGTATGAATCTGCAACAGCAATAATTCTTGCAATTTCAGGAATGTCATCTCCCTTTAAGCCTTCCGGATAGCCTCTGCCATCATAGCGTTCGTGGTGATAATTTGCCCCGATGGAAAGATAAGGCGATTTACTGATGCTGGAAAGAATCTGTTTTCCAATTACTGGGTGCTTTTTAATTTCTGCAAATTCTTCGTCAGAAAGTTTTCCTGTTTTGTTAATAATGCTTACCGGAATTCCAATCTTTCCTATATCATGAAGAAGTCCTGCGTAATACACTTCCGTGCAGAATTTTTCATCTTTTTGTGCCTGAATAGCAATCTTTCTTGAATATTCTGCCACACGCATGGAATGTCCGTGAGTGTAAACATCCTTTGCATCTATTGCATTTGCAAGGGCTGTCGCAGTCTGGTCGAACATAATGCGCATATTTTTCTGTTCTTCTTTTAAGAAATTTAATTTCATATTGTTGGCATTTTCTACCGTCCTGTTTATGTCAATCAAACTGGAAATATGAAGAATTACAACTTCACCAACCATGGCTATATTTTGCAGGGAAAGTCCATAGAAGAAAAACTGCATTATTGTTGCCAGTGCAGGCAGGATAAAAAACAACAAAAGCGGAATTCGGATGCCTTTTGGTATTTTATTTTTATACTGAATTATAACTGTAAATTGCAAAAGCAAAATGGTGAAAGGAAATAAATAACTGAGCAGGTATCCTGGAGAAGAACGGTGATAAAGATTATTTTCATCAAAATAATAGTAAAAACCGTTTAACTGAGAAATTAAAAGCATCAGGACTGCAAAAAGAAAGATGATTTCGCACACGTACAGTCTTACAGGAATGCGAACCATGTGTCCTTCGTTTTTGTATAAATCACAAAGATAAATGGTAAATAAGTGTACTATTGTAAGAGAAAAGAGAAAAACGCTAAAATTTGATATGCGGACCATCCAGAAGCCCAGATTAGATAAATTTCCCCTGTAGATGTATGCAAAACGGTCCATGAAGAGTAATAAGGCTCCTGTTAATTCAAGCCCCATTAAAATTCTTCTTCTTTTTTTTGGTATAGAACGAGTAAAAAAAGTTAGTAATGCCAGAATAGAACAAATTCCGCTTAGAAAAAGCATTATTGATAACTGGTGATTTCGCAAAAAATCCATAATATATAATTATAGCATTGGTTAATTTCTATGGCTAGCAAAAGATTTTTCTCTATGATAAGATAGCGAAACGGAGAATTATAAACAGGAGTTATTATTTATGGAAAATGTAAATGCTGATAAGAAAGTTCTTGTAACAGGAGCTAGTGGTGGAATCGGCCGTGCAATTGCTGTAGAGGCTGCAAAAGCAGGATATTATGTAATCTGTCATTATAACGGAAGTCAAGGAAAGGCTGAGGAAACACTTAAACTTATTCAGGAAAATGGTGGACAGGGAGAACTTATTCAGTTTGACGTTTCTAACCGTGAAGACTGCAAGGCTAAGCTTGCTGAAATTTCTGCAAAATATGGTGCCCTTTGGGGAATCGTAAACAATGCGGGTGTTACCCGTGATAATACATTCGTTGCTTTGAGTGGAGATGACTGGGACAAGGTTATTCATACTAACCTGGACTCTTTCTACAATGTAATCAACCCACTTTTAATGCCAATGGCAAGCCGCAAAAATAAGCGTGGTGGACGTATCATCACTATCTCTTCTGTTTCTGGTGTAAACGGAAACCGTGGTCAGACAAACTATTCAGCTTCAAAGGCTGGTATTATTGGTGCAACAAAGGCTTTGGCTGTAGAACTTGCTGGTCGTGGAATTACCTGTAATGCAATTGCCCCTGGTGTAATTGAAACAGACATGACTAAGGCTATTAATCCTGAAGTATATGACATTATTATGAAGACAATACCTATGGGACGTGCTGGTAAGCCGGAAGAAATTGCCGCTGCTGCAGTATTCCTTTTGAGCGAAGGTGCAGCTTATATTACACGTCAGGTTTTGACTATCGACGGAGGTATGTAATTTTATGGAATTCACAAAACCAAATGGAAAGCGCCGCGTTGTTGTAACTGGTGGCGGTATGGTTTCGGCACTTGGTCGTGACTGGGAAACTGCTTATGCAAATCTTAAAACTTGCAAAAATAAGATTCGTTACATGCCAGAATGGGAACGCTATACAAAAATGAATACACGTCTTGCATGTCCTTATGACGGCGAGATTCCAACTTTCCCTCGCAAAAAGATTCGCGGTATGGGACGAGTTGCCCTTCTTGGTCTTCTTTCTACTCACGATGCCTTGAAAATGGCTGGCCTTCTTGCAGAAGACGGTGAAGACGTTATCGAAGAGCTTAAAAACGGACGCACTGGTATTGCATACGGAACCTGTATGGGAAGTATGGATGCTATCGGCGACCTTGCAAAAATGGTAGAAACTGGAGATTCAAGCCACCTGAACAGCCAGACATACATTAAGGCTATGCCTCAGACAAATGCCTGTAACATGAGTGTTTACTGGCAGATTCGCGGTCGTGTAATCATCACTGATACTGCTTGTACTTCTGGTTCACAGTCAATTGGTTACGGATACGAAGCAATTGAAGACGGACGTCAGGATATTATGATTTGTGGTGGTGCCGAAGAACTTTCTGCTCCAGATGCTGCTATCTTTGATACTCTTGGTGCTACATCTTGTATGAATAAAAATCCTGAAGCAACACCAAAATGTTTTGATAAAGACCGCGATGGTCTTGTAATTGGTGAAGGTGCAGGAACTTTGATTCTTGAAGATCTGGAGCATGCTGTAAAACGCGGTGCCAAGATTTACTGCGAAGTTGCAGGATTTGCAACAAACATGGACGGTTCACACATCACTTCGCCAAACAGCGATACTCAGGCTAAATGTCTTGAAATGGCAATTGAAGATGCTGGTATTTCTAAAGATCAGATTGCTTATGTTAACGCTCACGGAACTGCAACTCCACACGGAGATATTTCTGAAACTCAGGCAGTATGGAAGGCCTTTGGTAAGGCTGTACCGATTTCTTCTACAAAATCTTATATCGGACACATTCTTGGTGCCTGTGGTTGTGTAGAAAGCTGGCTTACAATCAACATGATGAACGAAGGCTGGTTCCATCCGAACGTAAACCTTGTAAATGTAGACCCAGAATGTGCTCCTCTCGACTACATCCAGGGCGAAGGCCGCAAGATTGATGCAGAGTACGTAATGGCAAACAACTTTGCCTTCGGTGGAGTAAATACTTCATTAATTTTTAAAAAGTGGCACAACCAGTAATGGGGGGCGTTACGGGGGCTTGCCCCCGTTAGAAGGGGTAGGCCGCAACAAAGTGCGGCCGAGGGGAAGGCTTTCCCCTTATTCCTTTTTAAAATCAATTGTTAAAAAGCGGCAAATACATTATAATTAAGCCCCGTATGAAAAACGGGTTTGATAACGATAAATATCTGAAGATTCAATCAGAACACATTAAAGAAAGGATCGCCAAGTTCGGCGATAAGCTCTATTTGGAATTCGGTGGAAAGCTTTTTGATGACTACCACGCTTCCCGAGTTCTTCCAGGTTTCCAGCCAGACAGTAAATTGAGAATGCTCATGCAGCTTTCGGACGTGGCGGAAATTGTAATAGTAATCTCTGCAGTTGATATTGAAAAGAACAAGGTTCGCAGTGACCTTGGCATTACTTATGATAAGGACGTACTGCGCCTTCGTGATGAATTCCAGAATCGCGGTCTTATGGTAGGCAGCGTTGTAATCACTCATTATACAGGTCAGGAGGCTGCAAAGCTTTTCCGTGCAAAGCTCAAGAAAATGGGTATTAAGGCCTACTATCATTATACAATTCCAGGTTATCCTTCAAATGTTCCTCTTATTGCAAGCGATGATGGTTTTGGTAAAAATGATTATATAGAAACCAGCCGCCCACTTGTTGTAATTACAGCACCAGGTCCAGGAAGCGGAAAAATGGCAACCTGTCTTAGTCAGCTCTATCACGAAAATAAGCGCGGAATTAAGGCTGGCTATGCAAAGTTTGAAACCTTCCCAATCTGGAATCTTCCTCTTAAGCATCCTGTAAATCTTGCTTACGAAGCTGCCACAGCAGATCTTAATGACGTAAACATGATTGACCCATGGCACCTGGAAGCTTACGGAAAAACTACTGTAAACTACAACCGTGATATAGAAATCTTCCCGGTATTGGATGCAATTTTTAAGGGAATCTATGGTGAAAATCCTTATAAATCTCCAACAGATATGGGCGTTAATATGGCAGGCTATTGTATCTATGATGATGAAGCCTGCTGTGAAGCAAGTAAACAGGAAATTATCCGCCGATATTACGAAACACTTGGCCGTCTGGTAGAAGGTAATGCCGATGAAAGCGAAGCTGATAAAATAGAACTTTTGATGCAGCAGGCAAAAATCACTACAGATGACCGTCCGGTTACTCTGGCTGCTAAAGAACGTGCTGCAAAATCAAAAGTGCCTAGTGCTGCTATTCAGCTGGCCGATGGTACAATCATAACTTCAGAAACTTCAGAACTGCTTGGAACCAGTGCGGCTCTTATTCTGAATGCTACAAAACATTTGGCTGGCCTGGACCACAAGCTTAAACTTATTCCAGAAGAAATGATTAAACCAATTCAGAAAATGAAGGTAACTTTCCTTAGTGGTAACAATCCTCGTCTTCATACTGATGAAGTGCTTGTTGCTCTTGCAATGCTTTCTGAAACTGATGAAAACTGCCGTGCTGCAATGAATCAGCTGCCAAATCTTAAGGGCTGTTCGGTTCATACAAGCGTTATGCTCAGTGAAGTGGACCGCAAGATTTTCAAAAAGCTTGGCGTAGACCTTACCTGCGAGCCAGTAAGCAAGAAGCAGAAGCCTCTTATTGGCTAAACATTTTTCGCGGCCTAAGTTGCTCACATACTTTCTTTCCGTTATAATATTTAAAAATTTTAGAAAATTACAATTTTTCAAAGGAAAGAAAGTATGAAAACTGTATGTGGAAATGATTTATCCATTGAAGATGTATGTGATGTTGCTTTGCGTGGTGAAGAAGTAAAACTTCCAGAAGATAAAGCATTTTGGGAAACAATAGAAAAAAGCCGAAAGTTTCTGGAAGATTATATTGCTACAGGTGTTCCAACTTACGGCGTTACAACAGATTTTGGCGATTCCTGCCACAATCAGATTTCTGTAGAAAAAGCAGGTGAACTGCAGCGCGTAATCTGTACTTATCACGGTATCGGTCTTGGTCCAAAGTTCGATCACGAAACTGGCCGTGCCGTTGTTCTTGCCCGCCTGAATGGTAACGTAAAGGGCGGTCATTCTGCCATCAGACCTCAGCTTGCCCGCATGATGGTTACACTCCTTAATAAAGATATTATTCCTGTAATTCCTCAGCTTGGTTCTGTTGGTGCTTCTGGTGACCTTACTCCGCTTAGTTATCTTGGCGCGGTTATTATGGGACAGCGCGAAGTTTACTACAAGGGACGCATTTGTCCGACTATGGAAGCTTTTAAGGCTGAAGGCATTGAGCCACTTCCAATTGAAGCAAAGGAAGGCCTTGCAATTATGAATGGAACTTCGGTAATGACTGCGGTTGCTTCTCTTGCATGGAAAAAGGCAGAACGACTTGCAAACATTTCAGACTTCCTTACGGCTGTAACTTCAGAAATTACCCGCGGAAAAGATACTCCTTTTGTTGCAAAGGTAAGCGAAATTAAAAATCACAAGGGGCAGTGTGAGAGCGCCGCTTATGTTTATGGCATCATTAAAGATTCAAAACGCGTTTGGCGCTACGAAGACTTCCTTAAAAATCAGATTGAAAAGATGGAAGGAAAGGGCTTTGTCGCTCAGACAAATAAAATTCAGGACCGCTACTCAATCCGCTGCGCTCCTCAGATTACAGGTGTTTACCGCGACACATTGCGTTTTGCCCGCGACCTCATTACAGAAGAACTTAACTCTGCAAATGATAATCCTCTTGTAGATATTGAAGCAGGACGTCTTTACAACACCGGTAATTTCTATGGCGGACACATCTGTGCAGCCTGCGATTATATGAGAACTGCTCTTGCAAATATTGCAGACCTTTCAGACAAGCAGGCCGAAGTTATTATCGACGGAAAATTCAACGGACTTACAGAAAACCTTATTCCATTCACACCAGCTGATCATCCACGTGCAGGCCTGCGTCTTGGCTTTAAGGCTGCTCAGATTACAATTTCTGCTATTCGTGGCGAAGTTGCAACTTACTGTTACCCGGTTTCGCTCACAAGTGCTCCAACAGAAGCTTTGAACCAGGACAAGGTTTCTATGGGTACAATTTCTGCGCGCAAGTGGGCTGAACAGATTGAACTTGTCTTCCTTCAGTTTGCAACTCATCTTCTTGCTGCAATGCAGGCTGTGGACCTTGCTGGTTATGATGATTTTGCACCATTCACCCGTAAAGTTCACGACGAGGTTCGTAAGCTCAGCGCCTTTGTAGAAGATGACCGCGAACTGGATAAAGAGGCAACTGCAGTAGCAGAATGGCTCAAGAAAACTGAACTTTTTGCTTAATTTAGTTTGTTTTTTTGACTTTTAAACTCATTTTTTACGAATTTTCTTGCCTATCTATAAAACCAGCCTTATACTATAATATTGGGTAAGAGGACTGATTTACACTCAGGTGGCTCCCGCATAGTAGGAGACTGGTTTTATGGTTGAACTGAAACGACTCACGTCAGAGAATATTGATGATATCATTGCGCTTCAGGTTGCTGAACCTCAGAAGGGGTTCATTTCTCCAAATTCCCGCAGTATTATGGATGCTCACCTGGCAATCACCAACAACGAAATGACAATCACTTTTGGTATCTATAAGGATAATGTTGTCATCGGTTTTGTTATAATCATCTATGGTGCTAAAGAAGATAACCTTATGCCTTCTGTTGCCTATCATAACTATTACCTCTGGCATTTTATGATTGATGAAAAGTACCAGCACAAAGGCTATGGCAGACAGGCTCTTAATTTACTGATTGAATATATGCGCACTGCTCCTTGTGGTGAGGCTGTTTCCTGCTGGGCTTCTTATACTGTGGGAAACAAGGGTGCTAAAGCTTTTTTCAAGAAATGTGGTTTTCAGGAAAACGGCGAAAGTGTTTTTGGTGAATTTGTAACTACTCGCCGATTATGATATACTTTTCTTATGAGTGACACACAAGACCATTCTTTTGTCCTGATGGGACTTAAACATTGTGGAAAATCTACACAGGGTGAACTTCTTGCAAAAGAGCTGGGAGTTGATTTTTTTGATACTGACAAGGTGATTGAAGACACTGTCGGCCAATCTGTAAGGGCTCTTTATAAAAACAAGGGCGTGTCTCAGTTTATGCTGGAAGAAGAAAAAGCCTGTGAAAAAATTGTGTCTGAAAATCAGGGAAAACAGATTGTAGTTGCTACAGGCGGAGGAATTTGTGATAATCCTCCTGCAATTACAAAATTGCGTGAATTAAATACATTTATTTTTCTCAGACTGGATATTAATTTTTCTATTGAACGTGTTATGAAAAAGGTTGTGATGATTGAACCTAGAAAGTTTCAGAACATTCCAGCCTATGTTGAAGCAGAACGTCCTAGAACTTTAAAAGATGTTCGTGAAATTATGCTTAAAAAGTATCAGGAACGTCTTATGCATTACGAAAGTATTGCAGATGTTATTGTGGATATAAAAAATGCCCCGATAGAAGAGAATTTTAAACTCATCTATGAGGCAATTCGTTAGTTGCAGCCGCCGCAACCACCACCGCAAGAGCCGCATCCGCCGCCGCAGTCGCCACAAGAGCCTCCGCAACCACCGCATCCGCTTGGATTTAATTCTTCTTCAGTTGGTTCGCGTACATCAACAACTTCTACGTCAAAATGAAGTGTTTTGCCTGCAAGTTCATGGTTTCCATCAATCTTAATTTTTTCACCAGCAACTTCAATAACTTTTACAATTGAAGGTCCCTGATTTGTCATCACCTGAAACTGCATTCCCACTTCTATAGGCTGGTCTGTTTCAAACTGGCTGCGGTCAACATCAATAATAAGTCTTTCGTCATATTCACCGTATCCATCTTTTGGCTGAATAACTGCAGAAAATTTATCGCCAGGATTTTTTCCTTCCAGTTCATTTTCCAGCCCGAAAATAAGATAGCCGTTACCGTGCAAGTAACCAAGTGGTTCTTTGCCAACAGATGAATCAAGCTGGTTTCCATCATCATCTTTTAAGGTGTAATGAATTGTTACCCATTTATTCTGTTCAATTTTCATTAGAATTCCCATCCTTCCTGGTTTGCTATTGCGTTATCCTGTACGACTTCAGAAATTTCAGGGCAGGCATCTTTTAAGTAGCGTTCAATTCCCATTTTCAAAGTCATAAGAGCCATTGGGCAGCTTCCGCATGCACCAGTTAAATTTAAGTGTACTTTCTTTTCTTCATCGATGCATACAAATTCCATGTCGCCACCGTCAGCCTGTAGCTGTGGTCGGAACATCTCCAGTGCTTCTTTTACAGTTTCTTCCAAAGTTTGTTCTGCCATGTTTTACCTCATGATTGTCTATTAAATATATATAAATCTACTAAAAATACCGGGAAAAGTCATTATAATTTTTAGTTAGAATTTTTTTAGTAAACTATTTGCTTACCATTTTTCCGATGATGTCATTAAAGGCTTGGTCTGAATCATCGTTATAAAGATATGCATACATTGCTGCGGCTCCAGCTAATTTTCTGCCGTATTCGCGGGTTTCTGCATAAGGAACAGTTTCCAAAAAGAGGTCTACGGGCATTTTTTCCTTTTTTCCGAATTCTATCATGGAGCTTTGTACCCAGCGCCTTACGCGTGTTATGCCGGCATTGTAAGAGAAAAAGCCCTGGAGTAGAGAACCATCGCAGCGACGGATTAATTCTGAAAGATAGTAAATTCCAAAATGAAGGTTTGTTTCCGGATCTGTAAGCTCGTAGTTCTGGACTTTTAATTTGCGGGCAATATCGCTGCCTGTAAATTCCATAAGCTGGGTAAGTCCAATTGCACCAGCCGAACTTTGAATGTCCGGGTCAAAAAAGCTTTCGCTTCTTACCATTGCGTATATTATAGAGTTTGGAACTTCGTAGTGTTCGCTGTATTCTTCAATATATTTTGAATAATTCTTTGGGAAGATTTGCATAAGCTCTTCTTTTGAAAGAGGAATTGTGCGGTTTGAAAGTGTTTTTGTGGACATTCGCAGGGCCTGCTGGTAGTAATCATCGTTGCCGGTAGAGCAGCGGTTCAAAAAATTAGCCAGAAAGAAGGTTGTTTCATCTGAAATGCCATTTTTATAGAGTTTTTGCCAGGTTGGGTAGATTAATTCCGGGAAACCAAAGTAGGCGTAGCCTTTCAGCAGTTTTTCTGCATCAAGATTGGCCTCTTTGTATTCATTTTTTTTTGGTGAGAGTTCAAGTGTGGTAATTGTTTTTTCAAGTTCCTGACCGCTGAGGCCTAATTGGTGGGCGGCCAGCACTTTGTAGTAGGGGGAGGTGGAAGAACGGAGGGCTCTGCGGAAGGCTTTTTCTGCATCTTCTTTTGTTCCCCTGGCAAGTTTTTCCTGAATTAAACGGCCATAAATATATGCGTATTGAGCGACGGTTAGGTCTGAAGCATAACCATCAATGCTTTTGTATATTTCGCCAAAGGCATTCCACTTTCCCGAAGCAAGTAAGCGTGAAATTAATGATTCAAAAAAGTCTTCAAAATAAACCGGGTCTTGCCACTGGCGGGAATATGTGGCTATATCTTGAGTGATTGTTTCTAGAGAAAAACTGAGTGAAGACACAAGAAGATACCATAAAGCGGTGTCTTTTTGTGCTGGGCTTGGTGCGGTTTGCACGGCCTTTTCAAAACTTGAAATAGATTGTTGGAAGTAGATTTCTGTTTTTTCAAAAAGTCTTCCGGCGTAAAACCACATAAAATATTCAAGTGGCGTGTCTTTATATTGTTCTGCAAGCTGGGTAAAGAGTGTTGCATTTTCTGCGAAGTTTGTGCTGCCAAAAAGACAGGCTTTTCCTATGTCGGAAGCAAGCTGTGTGTTTGGACTGATTGTGCCCTTTTCAAAATAATCTAGAATTGTTATTGCGGCCGGCGCTGTGTAAGAATAATTTCGTTTGTAGAGTTCAATTCTGTAGTCTAGAACAAATTGCCGGGGGGTAAAGTCTTCTGGGGATTCAGGATGTTCGTAAGTATCACGGTAGAACTGGTAGTGTTCAGCAGAAATCGGGCGGTTCATGAACCAGGTAAAAACTTCTTCGTCTAAAGAAGAAGCTTTGCGTTCTGCAAGAGATTCCATCCGGCATTTTATAACTTCATTGTTGTCTTCAATCAGATTGCAGTTTTGTGTGATTTCAATAACTTTGCTTATTTCTCCAGCTGATTTTAACTGGCGCGCAGCAAGTAAAAGAGAATCAGCATCCTTGTATTTTTCGTTGTAGGCAATTGCGGCCTGATTTTTTTCCTGTACACTTCCAAAGGTGCATAGAATTTCATAAGACTTTCTAACGCATTGCGGGCTGCCTTTTTTTATGCATCTGTGGAATTTTGAACGGGCTTCATTTTCCTGGCCGCTTTTTAATAATGTGAGGCCAAGAAAATATTCGGAATCTACACCAAATTCTTTTTGCAGGGGATTTCCTGCGGAACAGGAGTTGCACAAAAGAATAAGCAGAGCGAGAACTGATAACTGACTTTTGAAAGCGCCTTTCAAGCGTTACTCCGCAGGAATTTCTATGATTGTTCCTGAAACAATATGGTCTGGATCTTTAATTCCGTTGTACTTAGCGATTTCTTTGTATCGCCATGGGTTCTTGTAATATGTGTCTGCAATATCCCAGAGAGTATCGCCCCACTTAATTTTGTAGACAAAGTTCTTTGGCTTTTCTTCTACTACTGGTGGCTGCTGAGGAATAACTTCTTCTGCTTTTTCTATAACGATTACTTCTTCAACTTCTGGTTCTGGAATTGGCTCCGCTTCTGGAGCTGGCTCAGGTTCCGGCTCTGGTTCAGGTTCCGAATCCGTGGCAAGAACTTCTTCCACTGGAGCTGGCGTAATTGCTGTGCTTTCTGCAATTGCATTTTTTTCATCTTTTGTGCGGTGTGTGATGAAGAGTACAAACGCACTTGCAAGAATACAGATGATTGCACAGATTATGCAGATGATGAGAGGTACTTTGCTCTTTTTGCCTTCGTGTGAATCACTTTCTGTAATTTCGTTATCATCGTAGAGACCAGCAAAATCGAAGCCGCCGCTGGCAGCAGCTGGACTCTTGTCTGCTTCTGGTTCCGGCAAGTCAAAATCATCAAGATTACCAAAATCTGGAGCAGAAGTTTCTTCAGGTTCATTTGTATCTTCAGGAAAATCTGGAAGATCTAAATCAAAGGTGCTTTCCATGTTGCTTGTGTCTAATTCTGGACTTGCATCTTCTGTGTTTTCTGTGTCATCTGGAAGGTCAAAGTTGAAATCTGGCAAATCCAGATTGTTGAGGTCATCATCTTTCTTTTCTAAATCATCCATGTTTTCACCATTTTGTTCTATCGTTATTTCGGGTTCTGTATTTTCTTCATTAATTTCAAAATCTGAAGTTTCAGCTACAGTTTCAGGTTCTGTGGTATCTTCAACAAATTCTGTACTTTCTTCAACAGGTTCTGCTTCTATATTTTCGGCAGATTCTTCGAAAGTCTCTACTTCTGATTCTTCAAATGTTTCGCCGGGATCGCCGAGGGTAAAATCTTCCTCGGTTGCTTCTTCCTCGGTTCTTGTGATTTCATCATCATTTGTGATTTTTTCACTTTCCTGGGCTTCGCGGATTGCTTCGGCTGTGGCCAAAAGTCCTGGTCCCTGAATTGAAAGAACTCTTACACCTGTTGCGGCGAGTTCTTTTTCAGCACTTGTTTCATCATCAATATCTGTATCTGAATCAGTAAGAGGAGTAGCAGAATCGGGCCTGTCTACAAGTGTAATGGCAATGCTGTTTTGATTTCCTGTTTCTGAATCATAAACTTTTGCAGAAAGATTGTTATTTTTATCAATTGAAATATCGAAAGAAATAACGGATTCGCCTTCCGGGTGGGCTGCCAGTCCTTCAAGTTGCAGGGATTCAATGTATTCTGCATCTTTCATTGAGCAGGCTGTAGAACGGTATAAATCGACCATAATTTTTGTCTGATTATTGTGTACCGTTGTGAGTTCAAGAGATTTTTCTACAGAGTTTTCTTCCTGAAGTACAGGAAAGAATTTTCCGTCAGCAAGTTTTATTCCTATCGTTTTCATTAACTATATTGTAAATCATTCAAAGTATTCTATCAATAATAAACAAATAACAGAGAAATAATTTTACTTATCCTGAAAAAACGTTTATATTTAATTGTTAACATCTTGTGCATTGGTGCGCGGAGAAAATTATTTTATAAGAGGCAAATTATGGAACTGAAAGGCTCTAGAACAGAAAAAAATCTTCAGACTGCTTTTGCTGGAGAATCACAGGCTCGCAATAAGTATACTTACTTTGCAAGCGTAGCAAAAAAAGAAGGTTATGAGCAGATTGCGGCTCTTTTCCTGGAAACTGCTGAAAATGAAAAAGAACATGCAAAACTTTGGTTTAAGCACCTTGGTGGAATTGGCTCTACTGCAGAAAATCTTAAGGCTGCGGCTGATGGCGAAAACTACGAATGGACAGATATGTATGCTGAATTTGCAAAGGTTGCTAGAGAAGAGGGATTTGAAGCAATTGCAAAACAGTTTGAAGGTGTGGCTGCCATTGAAAAGCATCATGAAGAGCGCTATCGCAAGCTTTTGAAGAATGTAGAAGATAAGGTTGTTTTCTCTAGTGAAGGAGACGCAATCTGGCAGTGCAGAAACTGCGGTCATATTGTAATTGGAAAAGAAGCACCAAAAGTATGCCCGGTATGCTTCCATCCACAGGCATACTTCCAGGTTGAAGCAACTAACTACTAAAAAAGAATACCTTAAAAATAAAAAAAAACGACCTGCGGGTCCCAGCAACGAAAAAAATTAAGGAATCCCACCCTCAAGGGGCCCTCCTTAATTTTTTTCTGCGTCCCACAGGTCGTTTTTTTTATAGTTTTTCCAAGTTTTAATTATCTTTTGTAACCTGGAAAAAGCCCGTGTTAGAACTCGTAACTATATTAGCTCATTGCGATAAGTTCGTTTACGATTGTGCCGAACTTTTCTGCAACATTGTATTCTGAAACGCGGGCAACATTTCCGTCTGCATCGTATTTGATAAGAAGACGATTTGTAACCTGTTTGTTGTTGTCATAAGTGGTGATTTCACCAAGCTGATTTTCAGCACCATAGCGGAAAACTTTCTGTGTCTGGCTGTCATTGAACTTTTCGTAAATTGTGATTGAATCAATTCCGCCAAGTTCGTTGTAAGCGTATGTTTCCTGGCTGCTCAGTTTTCCATCTGCTGAATATTCAGAAAGAACTTCAAGAGTGCCCATTGCGTTGTACTTGTAAGTTGTTTTCCAAACGAGTGCCCCGTCACTATCATAAATTGTTTCATCAACAAGATTTCCTCTGTCGTAAATGTAGATAGTTTTTGATTTAAGGGTGTTTTTTGCATCGAATTCAGAAACTTCAGATTTGAGTCCTTCTGAGTTATAAACATAAGAGTGTTTCCAGACAAGTTCTGATTCGCTGTTGATATAACTCTGTTCACGGAGTTTTCCGCTTTCATCATAAACTGAAGTAATTTTGTTCTGAAGAATCTCTTTTGGAGTTACTTCTGAAGATTCAATTTCTTTTCCATTTTCGAATAAATGCTTTGTTTTCAGACTTGGTGTTCTGAAATAGTTTCCAAACTTTGAAGCAATTGAATATTCTGTCTTTGTATAAGTTCTTACTTCACCTTTCAATGGAACATAAGTAAAGATATCTGCTGCAAACATTGAAAATCCGAGTGCTGCAACAAATGCTATAGAAATAATTTTTTTCATATTCCCCAATCCCCCTGTGGAAATTATTTTTCAATACTTATATTATATCGGACGTAATTATAAATAGATTAAATTTTTTTTGTAAAGACTGGAGATGAAGGATGACAGGCAGACAATGGGAGATTTTCTGTAATTTTAAGAAGACTTATGCTGATAAAGTTGCTGAATGGACTTCTCGTGTTCCAAATCTGCAGGATTTACAAAAAGAGGCCGCAAAAATTGCAAAAACACCTGATTATTCTTTTGAAACGCCTGTTGTTTATAATCGCTCACTTGATGAACTTTTGCCCGAAGATGATATAAAACTGATTGTGATTGGTGACAATCCCGGAAAGGAAGAACAACTTGCCTGTAATAATCGTTACCTGGTGGGGCAGGCTGGCCGAATTGCAGATGGATTTTTTAAGCGAAATCCTGAACTTGGGATAAATTTTCGTAAAAATGTAATTATTCTGAATAAAACTCCTGTGCACAGTGCAAAAACTGCCCAGCTTAAGAATATGATAAAGCTTGGTGGAGCAGATATGGCGGCTCTTTTGGACGAATCTCAGGTTTGGTGTGCAAAAGAAACTGCAAAACTTCATGCAGAACTTTGTGAAGCGGGAATGGCAGAGGGTGGAGTAATACCAGAACTCTGGCTTGTGGGCTATTCCGAATTAAAAAAGAAGGGCATTTTTGAAAAATACCGCGATGAACTTTACAGATATTATCATGAGGAAAAACAGGACGCCTGGGATAAGGTTTTTGTTTTTCAGCATTTTTCTATGAACCGTTTTACAATTGACCTTTCTGATTATTCAAAAAAAAATGGCTGCGATTCTCTTTCATTAAAAGAAAAAATCAGCAGCCTTGGTTTACTTCACAAAGAAGAAATATTTAATTAGTCGTTTGTTTCGTCTTCTTTTTTAGGATTCTGTGCTTCTTCAGCCTTTTTGAGTGTTACCCTTCGGTTTGTATAATGAATCAAACTAAAGAAAAGTACCATAAATGAGAATGATTCAATTAACAAAGCCATACCTTTCATTCTGCCCAGGAAATATGAAACTATTACAGAAAGACAAAGAAGAATCTGCAGGAAAATAATAAGGTAGAGTGCAGACTGCTTTGTGTAGCCCATATTCAAGAGTTTATGATGAAGATGAGAACGGTCTCCTGTCATAATAGGTTTTTTGTCTCGGATTCTTCTCCAGATTGCGGCGATTGTATCAAATACTGCGAATGAAGTGATAACAATCATGATTAAGAACTTATTGAATTCAAACACATCGCCTGAATTATAGAGCGGAAGTGTTGCAATCATAAAGCCCAGAAACTGTGAACCGTTGTCGCCCATAAATATTTTTGCAGGTGGCCAGTTGAAGCAGAGGAAGCCAAAAATTGCACCGGCAAGAATAAAACAGAGGGCAGATTCGTTATTGCCCGAAAGCTGATACAGAACACCAAGTGTAAGTATTGTTGTTATGGAAAGGTTTCCGCACAAACCATCCAGACCGTCAATAAGATTGTAGGCATTTGTAACTCCCAGAATCCAGCCGAATGTGAGAATTATAGAAACTGGAGTTGGAAGATGCCAGGCAAAAATCTGAGTAAAAGTGTAGCCATTAAAAGTTACAGTACCAACAGCAGCCAGCTGAACAATTAATTTTACTATTGCAGGCAGGTTTAAGATATCATCAACAATTGCAAAAATAAAAATGATTGCCGCACCAATAAGAATTGGCAGATGATTGAGCATGTTTATTGAATTTTCTTTAATAAGATATAAGATGGTTGAAACAAGGAATGCAAAAACAATTCCAATTCCGCCTAAACGGGGGATATCTCCAGAATGTATTTTTCTTTCATCATGATAGTCGTAAAGACTTAATTTTTTACAGATGAGGATAATGACTGGCATTGAAATTACTGAAAGTAATACAGACAAGCCGATAAACAAAAACATATTCATAATTAACGATAATAATAGCATAAAATAAAAAAAAATCAATTCTGCAATATGCTTGAATTCGTCTTGTGATGTATGTTAATATTTACTACTTATTATATTTGCTTGTACAGAGGTATCTATGTCTGAAGAAAATGTTCCTGTAACAGAAAAAGACGATGAAATATCACTTATTGATTTATTTGCAGTTTTGCTGCGTTTTAAATGGCTTATAATTGGAATTACAGCTGCTGCAATGCTTTTTGTTGTAGTGTATTCAGTTATTTCTTTGAAGTTACCACCGGAAAAATCATACCTTCCAAACAACTATAAAGTTTCTGCTAACATGTTGATTACAGATTCAGATTCAAGTTCTGGTCTTTCGGCTTCAAGTTCAGCAAGCAGTCTTGCAAAGCTGATGGGTGTATCTTTGTCTTCATCAGGTTCTTCAACAAGTTCTCTTATTCTTTATCTTACATCTTCAAATCCTTTTTATGATGCAATTGCAGAACATTTTAATCTTTATGAAAAATCTCCTGTAGAAAAATCACCAGTTGCAATGATGCGAATGGGGCTTTCTAAGAAGGTGTCTGCTGAATATGATTCTTCAAGCGGCGTTTTAACAGTTTCTTATGAAGATATTGATCCTGAATTTGCAGTTGATGTTGTTAATTTCTGTGTAGACTGGATTTCTGACAAGCTTGATGAACTTGGTGTAGATAATAATAAGATTTCAAAAGAAAACCTTGAAAAGAACGTTGAAAATTCATGGAACGAAATCCTGAAACTTACAAAAGAACTTTCTGATATGCAGGATAGAGTAATCCAGGGAAGAGCTTTGTGGACAAAGGAAAACACAATTGAACAGCAGAGAATTGAACTGGAACTTTCTGCACAGAAGGAAGTTTATACTCAGCTGCGCTCTCAGCTTGAACTTTTGAAGGTAAAGATGGCAACCGAAGCTCCTGTTTTCCAGATTTTGGAAAGGGCTTCCGTTCCTGATATTAAATCTGGCCCAAGCCGCGGAAAACTCTGTATTATTGTAACTTTTGCTGCCTTCTTTGTTTCTATCTTTTTAGCATTCCTTATAAATGCAATTAAAAATATGAAGAATGACCCTGAAGTTATGATGAAACTTAAAGGAACAAAATAAAGACTCATAAGGATAATTGTGATGAAAAAAAATATTCGAAAGTTTTTACTTGCAGCCCTTTTTGCTGCTTTTGCTGTAAATAATGCTTATGCAGATGATACTTATACAGATTCAACTAACGTAAAAAAAGCGCAGATTGCCATGGCAACTAATGAATACATTGTAACAGCCGGAGATATTTATTCTTTGGTTTACAATGGAAGTTCACTTTCTATTGCTGTTGACAGCACTTACCGTGTAAGAATTGCAAGCCTTGGTGTTATTAATGCAAAAGGCCTTACTTTGCAGGAGTTTAAGAGTAAGGTAGAAACTCTGATTGTAAATAACTATCCTACAGCTGCTGTTCAGCTCTTTTTGTCTAACCCTTCAGAATTTAATGTTTATGTTAAAGGTGAAGTTTCATCTGCCGGAACTTATTCTTCATGGGCATTGGAACGTGTTGCAAGTGTAATTTCTGATATGTATACCTCATATTCTTCAACACGATTTGTAACAATCATTTCTGCAGAAGGTGTTGAAAAGCAGTATGACTTGTACAAATATACAAGATATGGTGAACTTGATCAGAACCCTTACATGCGCCCTGGTGACACAATTATCGTTCCAAAACTTGAACGTTCTGTTTCTATTACAGGTTCGGTTCGTAGAACTGGTACTTATGAACTTCTTCCTGGCGAAGAATTAAACGAGCTTATTACAGAATATGCCAACGGTTTTGATGACTATGCCAATAAAAATGCAATTTCCCTTTCAAGATTTGTTGGCGAACAGGTAATGTATGTTGATTCTGTTATTAAAGAAACAGATCTGCACTCTACAATTCCGCTTTCCAACAAAGATAAGGTTTATGTTGCTTCATTAAAAGATTCTTCTGCTATTGTTTATGTAGAGGGTGCTGTTAATAAAAATTATAACTATGAAACAAAATCTGGTTCTGCAGGTGAAGCAAACGGTACTGTTACAACTTCGCCTACAACTACAGGTATCTTAAAGATTCCTTATAGCGAAGGAATGACATGTCGTGCATTGGTAATTGCCAATCCGGATATGTTCCTGAATTCAGCTGATTATAAAACTGCAACTCTTATTCGTCTTGTTCCTGGCGAAAATGGAAAACTTACAGAAGAAAAAATTGATATTGATTTGGACGATCTTCTTCATAATGAAGAAGGGGCTGCTCAAAAGGACGGTATTCCTCTTAAACCAAATGACCGTCTTGTAATTCCATTTAGTCAGTATTATGTAACAGTTACTGGTGGTGTTGTTTCTCCTGGTCGTTATTCGTATCTGCCAAACAAAGATTGGTCATACTATGTAAATCTTGCAATGGGTTTTGATTATGATCAGGCGGTATTTAAAATCGTAAAGATTACAGATAAAGACGGAAAGAGACTTTCTAAAAAATCTGAAATTCCACCGGAAGCAGTTATTTATGTACAGAGAAACTCTCCTAAAAATGGTTGGTTTTTTCCTATGTTGTTAGCAATTATGACTTTTGTAACAACATTGTTGTCTACGATAAATACAGTTGGTGGATGGAAGCCGTGGTGGGCAGAATAAACTTTTTCAGCTGAACAAAAAAACTTGTTATTCTCGAAGAGTGTGGTAAAATTTCTGTGAGATGAAAAATATGAAAAAGGTAATTGTTGTTGGGGCTGGTATATCCGGCCTTTCTGCTGCTATTTATGCAGCGCGCTCTGGTTTTGATGTAACTATTTTAGAACAGCACATAATTTCTGGAGGTCTTTCTACAGGTTGGAGTCGTAAGGGCTATTTCTTTGAAGGAGGAATGCACTGGCTCACTGGTTCACATCCTCAGCTTCCAATGAACCGTGTGTGGCATGAAGTTGGTGCCCTCAAAGAAAATAATCCTATAGAAAATCGTGACCCTCTTTATACAGTGATTGATGGAGACAAAAGAGTGTGTCTTCATCGTAATGTTGATGAAATGCGTCGTGAACTTTTGGCCTTTGCTCCGGAAGATAAGAAGATGATTAATCAGCTTTACCGCGATGTAAAGGCTTTTTCCCGCTTTTTTATGCCGGTTTTTGATGTTCCTCACTGTAAATGTAAAAGTCCTTCCCGCCAGAATCTTTGGAAACTTATGAAAATGCTTCCTGCAGTTTTTAAGGTTCCTCGTCTTGTTGCGGAAAGTTATGAAGAATATGTTGGTCATTTTAAGAATAAGGATGTTCAGCATCTTCTTAAAGCTGTAATCGGATATAGATATAACGCAATTTCTTTTATTTATACACTTGGTTCTTTTGCTAGCGGCGACTGTGGTTACCCGGATGGTGGTTCTGTTCGCATGGCAAAAAACATGGAAGACACCTTTATAGCTTTGGGTGGAAAAATCCAGTTTAAGACTAAGGTTGAACAGATTGTTGTTGAAAATGGCGTGACAAAAGGTGTTAAAACAAAAGATGGTTTTATAGAAGCTGACGCTGTAATCTGTTCGCAGGATATGCGTGTGGCAATTGATAATCTTTTTGAAAAGCCAATTAAATGCCACTGGGCTCGTCAGATGCGCCGTAATGTTGTTGGCGAGCAGAATATGTTCATCTGTCTTGGAATTAAAAAGGATTTGTCACATCTTCCTTACTGTTGTGTTTTCCCTCTTCCAGAAGACGAGCCGTTTGAATATGCAGGACTAAAAGTAACAGAACTTCGCATAAACAATTACGCAAAATATAAGGCTCATTCTCCAGATGGCTGCACTGCTGTAACCTGCCTTTTAATTGGTGACTCTTACGACTGGTGGAAGGCTGCTAAGGATGACGGTACATACAAACAGAAAAAGGATGAACTTGCAAAGAAATTTATTGCTAAGCTCGAAGAGTTTATTCCTGAAATAAAAGATTCTGTTGAAGTTATTGATGTTGCAACTCCTTGTACTTATGAGCGATACTGCAGCACTTACAAAGGAAGCTGGATGAGTGTTTGGGGTAAGGGACTTGCTAAACTTGATTATCCACAAACTTTGCAGGGTAGAAGCGGACTTTATTTTGTTGGTCAGCGCAGCTTTATGCCGGGCGGACTTCCAATCGCTGTAGATTCTGGTCGCCGTGCAGTGCAGATGCTTTGCAGGGATACGGATACAATTTTTGTTTGATTTTTTGTTATTTTCTGAAAGTCATGTTATAATTATAAAAATTATTGGTCTAACTTGACCTTCCTTAGGAGGATTAAAAAATGGGAAAAAAGGTTAATCTTATGAGTTGGCTTTATTGCTGCGGTATGCTTATTACTGCAATTGGATTCTGCTGTCCTATGATAAAAGGATTGTTTGGTTCTTCTGCAAATGGATTTGATTTCATCAAAAACATTGAAGATGGCGGATTTGTTGCAATTGGTGCCCTCTTGATTTTTGTTGGTGCAGTTGCTGGTATTGTTGCTCAGTTTGTTCCTCAGCTTAAAGGCCTTAAGTTGATTTTCCTTCTGGTAAGCATTGCTGGTGGTGTAATTCTTGTTATAGGATTCCTGACAAACGGCGGTATTTATAAGGCAATTGGAAAGCAGCTTCTTAAGAGAGCTTTGTTTGGTTTCTACCTTGTTATCGTTGGTTGGATAGTTGCTTGTGTAGGATACTTTTCTAAGAAATAAGTTATGAAAAAAAAAGTGGTTTCGACAAGTTCAACCACCGTTTTTCATTATATTTCAACAATCAAAGCACCGGATTTTTCGTCGCGTTTTTGTGCGGATGGGGAGTCCGGCCTTTTTTTTGTCTTTGGCACTTCTGGCATTAGCTGGAGTAAGTCGCCGGATTGAGGGCGGAATGGTGGCTTTGGAAGACGGGTGTTGTTTTCGTCTGGCAGGGTGACTAAAACAAGGCCCTGCTCTGAACAGCCGTAGTAGCCGCACATGTAATTTGGCAGACGGATTTTGTCTGAGGTGATTCGAATAGAAATCGGGCTGCTTGAGTGTGTCTTTGCAGCTGAACTAGTCTTTGTAGCCTCCGACAACGCAGCTTCCGGGGTGGCCACAATAAAGCTGAGTGTTGCTCTTTCTTTTGGAAGCTTGGCCCGTTCTGAAAGTTTTTGCAGTCGGACGGGTGCATCTTCTGTAGAAAATGCAAAGTTGCACCACTTGTTTTTGCTTCCAGTGTAGGCTTTGAAACCATTCATCGGGCATTCGTCTGAATGAGGACATGGGGCGGCAATATTTTTGCCGTCTTTTAGGAAGCGTTCTCGGAGCAGGCTTAAGGTTCGGGCAGCTTTTGGAACTCCCGGTTCAATCAGAATAAAAGAGCTTTCTTTTGTACTGTAAGCACAGAGCTGTGAATAATACTTTTTTGCCTGGTAATCTGGTGGCATATCCGAAGCCTGATCAAGCTCGTTGAACATGTTTGCACAGGTTATAAAATCAGCTTTTTGGCGGATTGAAGCGCCAAAGGATCCTTTTACGCGGACAATTTTCCAGGGTTCACCGCCTGTGCGGGCAACTACGGAAAGATAAGTGTCTTCTCCAAGAAGAAGACTGCCAGCTGAAACGTCCAGACAGTACCAGGTGAGTGGAAGACTGCGGAGTTCCGGACGTGCCAGCCAGAGGGCGGTTACTACAGTTAGAGGACCGCTTCCTAAGTCCAGACAGACTGTTTGCTGGTTTTCTGGCTTAGCTTTTGGGAAGGCCGCGTCGGGCAAATTTGCAAAAAGACGGGTGAGTCGGACAAGGTTCCACCAGGTATAGTAGCGCACGTAGGAAATCAGCTGCACGGTGTCGTTCATGTAGCCCAGGCGGCGGGAAGCTCGGTCATCTGTAAGCTGATGAGAAAGAGCGCGGATATTATCGGGGAGCTGCTGCAACTGACGGCTGTTTAAAGGCCGAACATTTTGTAGTATATCATCAAACTTTTCGATAATATTCTGGGCATCCTGGGGAACTTTTGAAACATCAAATTGTGGTGTAACTGATTCAATCTTCATTATTATTTTCCTAATCTGGCTTTACGCTCTTCCTTAATCTTTTCAAGTCTTTCTTTCATCTTGAGCTTAAGTTCATCAAATTCGTTATTGTAGTTTTCATTCTTCATAGTTGGGAAGCGCTTCATAAAACTTTCGATATTAATCTGGCGCTTGCTCTGGAACTGTTCAATTTTTTCCATGATACTCTTGCTAATCTTTTCGCGTTCCTGCTGTGCGTGAAGTTTTACAGATTCAGCCATTACATAAGCAGAAGTTCCCTTGAACCATTCTTCGTGGCCGTAATTTTCTTTAAGCATTTCGCCAAAGGTTTTGATTTTTGCCATTGTAGTGTTGAAGTCAACAAGTCTTCTAACTGTAATGATGATGTCTACACTCAGTGCGATTGCAATAATTTGAGCCGAAGTGGTAATCACAAAGCTTCCCATCCAGTTTAAAAGTCTGATAATCTGAGGGTAAACAAAACGGATAATTCCAAGTCCCATAAATCCGAAAAGTACAGAGTTCAAGGCACAGACACGGCCGTTAATATTTAATTTGTAATGTGAATAATCCCACCAGCGGGTGTGGAAAGTCTTTTCCATAATCCAACTTACAAAATATTCAACAAGTGTGCAAAGAATCATTGAAGCAAAAAAGAGGGGAATCCAGGTGGAATAAAGTTCTTTTGGTAATAAAAGGATTACAACTCCGCCAAAACCGTATACCGGGCAGAGTGGTCCGTGTAAAAATCCGCGGTTTACAAATTTGTGTTCAAAAAAAATGCCAACATAAAGGACTTCTGAACACCATCCGAAAAAACTGAACATGATGAAAATTAAAAAAGCTGCTGGAAAAGGCAGCTGGAAAATAGGTACTACAGTCATGCTTTAAATATAACTAAAAATAATATATAATTCTACTATAAAAAGGGGTTGGAATTTTATGGAAGTTTTTCTTGGTATCCCAGCGGCTGATGGTGTTGGAATTGGAACTGCATTTGTTATTCCCGAGCCAGTAAAAAGGGCTATCCCACAACATCGTATTAAAATTGATGAAGTAAACAAGGGCTGGAGTCGTTTTCAGACTGCGGTTCAGACTGTTTCGCTGGAGCTTTCGGAGCATCTGGAATCTCTTTCTAAAACTGATGAACGTGATAAGGCACAACGTGAGGTTTTTGAAACTTACATCCTTATGTTGGGCGACCCTGTTTTTTCCAAAGAAGTAAAGGATTTTTACGAAGAAGAACTTTTTAATATAGAATATACCGTTGAAATGAAGGCGGAAGAGTATGCTTCGCGCCTGCGTCAGGCGGGAAACTACTATCTTTCTGAGCGAGCCCAGGATATTACCGATATTTTTGGTCGGGTTCTGGACGAAATGCTTGATATTCATCCTTTTGATATTAACCGGGTTCCAGATGGTTCTGTAATTATTGCAAACTCTTTGAGTTCTGCCGATACAATCATTCTTTCAAAACGAAAAATTGCTGGTCTGGCACTTACCGAAGGCGGTGTTTCTTCCCATGTGGTTATTCTTGCGCGCAACTATGGAATTCCTACGGTTGTGGGCCTGGAAGATATAAGCAAAAAGGTTCGCAATGGTGAAACGGTTGTAATTGACGGTAAGTCTGCGGAAATACTTGTGAATCCGGACCGCTACACTATCGGTGAGTATAAGGCAAGGATTCTGGAGGAGCAGCAGAGAAAGATTAAGCTTCGTGAATTCTTAGGTAAACCCGCACGCACGAAAGATGGGGTGGAGTTTAAACTTTACGCGAACATTGGAACGCCGGAGGAGGCGGAGATTGCGGCGGCGGAAGGGGCCGACGGAATTGGACTTTTCCGTACAGAGTTCTTTTATATGTCGCAGAGTGGGGTTTCTTTGAATGCCGCCGCCCGTTCCTTTAATGAGCAGACTCAGTTTGAAGCTTACAAGCAGGTTTTGCAGATTATGGGAGATAAGCCTGTTACAATCCGTACTCTTGATGCGGGTGGTGATAAGCTGATTAACTCTGTTGATATTCCAATTATTGATGAAAAAAATCCTTTGATGGGCTTGCGTGCCGTTCGCCTTAGCTTGAGTTATCCAAACGTTCTGAAAACACAATTGCGCGCTCTTTATCGTGCCAGTATTTATGGAAATCTGCAGATTATGTTCCCGCTTATTACTTCTGTGGAACAGGTTATGGGTTGTCAGAGAATTATTAAGGAAGTTAAGGCTGAGCTTGATTCTGAAGGAATTCCATATAAGGCCGGAGTTCCTGTGGGAATCATGATTGAAACCGCATCTGCAGCTATTATTTCTGATTGTCTTACAGATGTAAGTGATTTCTTCAGCCTAGGAACAAACGACCTTACTCAGTATACACTTGCCGTTGACCGTGAAAATCCTCATGTTTCTGGTCTTTATGATGAATTCAGTCTTTCTGTGCTTCGCATGATTCAGATGACAATTCAAAATGCTGCAGATGGTGGCGTGCCAGTGAGCGTTTGTGGTGAAATGGCTGGCCGTCAGGACAGTGTTATGGTTCTGGCCGGTATGGGAATCCGTAATCTTTCTATGAGTCCAAAGATGATTTCTGGTACAAAGGAACTTCTTTCCCGCTTTACAATTGCTGAGCTGGAAGCAATTTCCAGCAAGCATTTGAATAATTTGTAATGCTTTTCAAAAATAAGGAGTGTGTTTTATGGAAAAGAAAATTGTAAAGTCTTCAATTATTACTGGTGTAATTGTTTTGCTTGCTTTTGTAGTTATCATCAATTCCTGTACTGTAATTTCGCCAAATGAAAGAGGCGTAAAGGTTACATTGGGGCAGGTTCAGGGTGATGTTTTACAGCCAGGTATGAATTTTCATGCACCATTTGTAACAGTAATCAGAAAATTCCGCCTGGAACCAAAAACCTATGAGGTCTCTTTTTCGTGCGGACAGGATGGTGCCATTACAAAAGATATGCAGACTGTGGGAAGTACAGTTGCCGTACGCTATATTTATGATGAAAGAAGGATTATGGACATTGTAACCCGCTATCAAAACGATGCTGTAATTCAGAGTGCCATGCGAGATAACGTAAAGGCTTCCTTGAAAGAAACTGTTGGTCAGTATTCAATTTATGATTTGGTCGAAAAACAAAATGAGGTAACCACAAAGGTTGCACAGGCAATGCTTGCCCGAATGGCTGATTATCCTATTGATATTTCGCAGACAACAATTACAAACTGGGATTGGTCTGATGATTTTGACAAGCAGATTAAAGAAACTGCAAATCGTGCTCAGGAAGTAAAAAAGGCTGAACAGGATTTGAAGCTTGCTGAGCAGAATGCGCAGAAGCAGGTAAAGGAAGCTGAAGCAAAAAAGGCTGCCGCAGAGCAGGAGGCCGAGGCTGAACTTATTAAGGCTCAGAAGGCAGCAGAGGCAAAACGGGTTGAAGCTGATGCCCTTGCTTACTATAACGCTAAGGTTGCACAGAACTATCAGGTTGAAATTAAACTTAAGGAACTGGAAATAGAGCTTGAAAGAGCTAAAAAGTGGGATGGCCGCCAGGTTCCAGAATATGTTCCTCTTACGGCTGCGGGTGGAATTGTTAATCTTCCTGCTGCAAAAAACTAAACTGAATCCAAAAAGGAAAAAATATGAAAAAGTCTCTTTTTGCTGCTATGTTGGCTTTGTCTTTCTCGTTTACTTTATTTGCAGAAGGCAATAATAGTGATGACAACAAATTCCGAGGCTGGAAAACCGCCCAAACCGAGCATTTTAATTTTATTTATGAAGAAGGTGCCCGCGATTCTGCTGCTGCCTTTGCAGAAATTGCCGATGATGCCTGGAACAAGGTTGCCGGTGTTTACGGTTTTCCTCAGGAAAAAACTGATGTTTATGTTACGGACCGCATGAACTTTGTAAATGCCCTTACATATTCTGCTCCTGTAGAAATCATGATGTTTACAACGCCGCTGACTATGGTAGATTTTACCTTCCGTGATGACTGGCGCCAGCTCTTTTTTACTCATGAGCTTATTCATTCGGCCAATTTTGCCTTTGAAGACCGTCCCGGCAAGAAGCTTGTTTCTGCTTTGTTTGGTCCTGCCGCAACTACTCTTTTTGATTATAACAGCAGCTGGTCTCTGGAAGGCCTTACAACCGTTCTGGAAACAGAGCTTTTAAATGGTGGTCGTGGCCGAAGCCCTTATTTTGAACTGGACTTTAAGGCTGCTACTTTGGACAACGCTTTTCCTTCTTATCAGGAGGTTGAAAAAAACGGAACAAATTATGTAATAGGCTATTTAATGATGCGTTCTGTGGCTGACCGCTGGGGGCTTAATACTCTTTCTGATATTGAGCGTAATCGTCCTTTGTATGGCTCCTGGGATGCGGCTGTAAAGCTTGTAACTGGGGAGGAAGCTGAAGATATTTATAAGGATATGAGGATTTCTCTTGCAAAACGCTATGCAGACGAGCGCAAGATTCCCGAAGGTCTCATAATTTCTCCTAGAATAAAGGATACTTCTTACTATAGACCTGCAATTGTCTTGGATGATGGTTCACTTATTACTTTGCGAAGTACAAATGATGATTTTGTTTCGATTGTAAAACTGGATCCTTCTGCAAAAAGCGGCCGTAATAAGCTTCGAAATACTCATCCTGAAAAGGATTTGAATACTCTTTATCAGGAAACTGTGCTTTTTAGAACCCAGGTTATGTATTCAGACTGTTATACTGCAGATAAAAACAGCAAGGTTTACATTACTCTACAGGAAGAAAGGTTGGACAGTATGCCTGGTATTAGGGAAAATCTGCCGCTTTATTCCTGGACTCAAGAGGATGGATTAAAAAAGCTTACAAAAAAAGGTTCTTTCTTTCAGCCTAGTGTAAGCCGTAATGGTAATGTTCTTGTTGCTGTTCAGCAAAGCGGCTTAAAAATGCGCCTTGTTCAGATTGATACAGAAAGTGGTGAGGTAAAGCCTCTTCTTGAAAATCCTGAATATGACTTTTTACAGCCTGCTGTTAATGATGATGGTACAAAGGTGGCTTTTCTGGCTGTAGACGGCAAGCGTGCCAAGGTTTGCGTGATGGAACTTGGGGATGGCTCTGGCGAGGGGAACGCAGTGGCTGCTGGGGCGGCTGGTACTTTTACCGTTGTAGAAAACGGAGAAGGCTTTATTACCGACCCAGCTTACCCGTCATGGAACAGTAATGGAAATCTGACTTTTACCAGCAACGACCGAGGCCGTCTGGAAGTGTATGAAGTTAGTTTGAATGGTACTGAGCTTGCCGGCAAAAAAGTGCCTGTTCTTGCAGACCCGATTGGAGCTCTCTGGGCTTATCAGGGAGAGAAGGGGATTTACTACTGGTCATATTCTTCTAGTGGGCTGGTGGTTAAAATAAAGCCTGCTTCTGAATGGGGAAATGTACCTTCATTCAATGGTCCTAGTATGCCTGGCGAAATTATGCATTTTGGTGATTTGCAGCGGGATTATCCAGACTTTAAGCCCTACGAGCAGGCTTCTGAAAAAGAAGAGTCGCTGGACAGAATAAAGGAAGCAAAAGAAAAGAAGCTGAAAAAGGGAAAAAAAATTGCCAGCGAGGATAAGCCAATTCCAGTTGAGCCAAAGAAAGTTTACCGTCGCCCAGAAGAACTGCAGAAAAAAGCAGAAAATCTTCCTGAAGCAAGCGGAGAATTGAAAAATGAGCATGCTTATATTCCAACTGTAAAGCCGCTTTTATATTTTCCTCTTTTTGATTTTTCTGATTTCGACGATATGTCAGAGGAGTATATTTTTGGTTTTGGCGGAGCCTTTCTTGGACTTTTACCTAAACTGCAATATATGCCAGGGGAAATAATTGCGGGAGGTCTTTATTATCCTGCTATAAATAATTTTTCCGGAAGCCTGACTGCTTTTGTTCCTGTTGGAAATATTATTCTTGCTGGTACTGCCGTAAGAGATTTGTATACCCGCAACTTTGACGGCCAGAAGCACTTTGCCGAACTAAATTCCTTTTCTCTTTTATATCAGCACTTTTTGTATCTTCGAATTTCAGACTTTTGTGCAAAAAGTTTTAGTCTTGTTGGTATTTCGCAATATAATCTGATTCGTCATGATGATAAATTATTTGCTTTTTATGATAGTGCAGATGTAAATCATGCCTTTAACCTTCGTTTAGGTGTAAATCTCTTGAATCTTCAGATTACGGAAAAAATGAATTATGCAACTTACCAGTGTACTTTGTATGGTATTGCTGATTACAATTTTGATTACAACAAAATTTACTTTGGAGCAGAAGCTCAAATGGGCTTAAGCCCGAAGTTTTTTGATATCTTAAATCCGAGCCTGGCATTGAATATCCGATATACAGATTTTCCGTCTGAATATATTCCAGCCTACAGTACGACGTCTTACAGTAATGAATATCAGGACTGTTCTTATCCTGGACGCATGAAATTAAAAGCCGGGCTCAGTCTCTTTTTAGGTCAGGTCTTTGCAGAAACAATATTTTCTTACGGAAAAAACAGCATAAACTATGACACTCCAGATAATGGAAACTTCATGAATATAACCTGGTCAAAAACAATGGAAGCCGGATATGCGCTTACACTGGAACAGTTTATAAACATAGGAGTAACCTATCAGTTCAATTTTGAAAACGAAGATTTGAACCACTGGAACTTCTACTGGAGTGTTTCTTTGGGAGCACTCCAGCTTTAGTTTAAGCCGCTACTTCAGCAAAAGGATTGAGAATTTTAGCTCCACTGATAATCTGTCCGCTGTTCATGTCTTCTGAATAGACAATAATGCAGCCAGTATCGGTGGCGGCCGAAATAATGAGCGAATCCCAGAAAGAAAGGTCGTTCTTTATGCTGATGTCAATTGCATCCATTATCAGGGGAACGGAAACTTTTGTAACGGGAAATTGTTTAGAAAACAACTCTACATATTCTCTTGCGGCCTGCTTAGAAAGATTAAGTTTCTTTACGGCAACATTAAAAAATTCCTGCAGGCTTTGTGTAGAAATAATACCAGTTTTCGAATTTGCTGCTTTTGCAAGAAGTTGTGATGCTATTTCTTTTTTTTCTGGAACACTTTCGTCAACAGAATAAACTAAAATATTTGAATCAAAGAAAACTTTTCCTTCTTCTGTTGCAGTGTTTACATTCTTCTTATCTTTCATATAATTCCTCCCTTGTCCATCCTCTTCCATTTGATTTAGGATGATATTTGTTATTCAAATTTGTGAGACTTTCATAGAATGAACTTTCTTTCTTAGGCTTTAGTCTTTCTTCCGTAGCCTTTTGTACCATACCAGAGATTTTTTCCAACACTTTTAACTGCTCCTTGTAAACTAATTTTGGTAACATTTCCAGAACCGATTTTAGATAGTAAGATGATTCATCTTGAATAGGAGCATACAAAGCCCCCGAATCATGACATTCCAAAGGTTCCTGCTCTGGAATCTTGTAAATGGCGCGGTTGGGTTTTTCTTCTGTTTCCCGAGCTTTTAGTTTATCTTCCAGAATAACATCGTAAGGAATTCTGTAAAAATTTGAAAGTTCCGTTACAATTTTTACAGGAGGTGTGGCATCTCCGTTTTCGTATTTAATATACATCTGTCTTGAAATTCCAAGATAAGAGGCAACCGCCGCCTGAGAATAATTATTCTGTTCCCTTAAAGCTCTTAATGTTTCGTTCATGCCTATAATATAAAGGTCTTTTATGGTTAAGTCAAATAGAATTTACACAATATGTATAATATTATTAACCATATATTAATGCTTTGCGCGGTTGCGGCGGGTTTGGATGTCTGCTATAATTGCCTTAGGATTTTACAATGGCAAAGAATAAAAAAGCGAAACCCGATTTTTCAAAACCAAAAGAAATAAAGAACGAAGTCTCTGAAGAAATGAATATTCCTTTAGAAGAGCAGCCAGATTTTCTTGTGAACCCGGTAAGTGGAGCCGCAGCTGCTACTTCAGACGAACCATATCTTGATGATGATGGAACAATCCACGTTCCTGCTGGAATTGACGCAGAAGATTTAGAGTACGAAGGCTTGCCTCTGGTTGTTATTGCCGGCCGTCCTAATGTTGGTAAATCTACTTTGTTTAACCGCTTTTTGCACCATCGCGTTGCAATTGTAAACGACCAGCCTGGTGTAACCCGCGATCCTGTTGAATCAACTGCAATTATAAATGGCAAACCTGTTCATCTTGTAGATACCGGCGGATACAAGCTTACCCGCGATATTGGAACAAAAGAAGCCGAACTGGACGATTACGTTGTAGAACGTTCTCTGGAAATGATTCAAAAGGCTGATGTTGTAATCCTCCTTTTGGAAGCTGGCGTTATTACTGGTGAAGATGAAGAATTTATTCTTCAGATGCGCCCTTACTGGCACAAGCTTATTGCCGCTGTAAATAAAACCGAAGGCGGCCGCAACGAAGCCGAAGCCTGGAATTATGCAAAGTATGGTTTTGATGAACTCTTTTTAATTTCTGCTTCTCATGGAGATAATATTTCTGAGCTTGCAGAAACAATTTCTGGTCGTTGTGATTTTTCACATGTGCAGTTAGTTTCATCAGACAGACCTATAAAAATTGCAATTATGGGAAAACCAAACACTGGAAAATCGACCTTGAGTAATCGTCTTACTCATTCTGAAAATTCTATTGTTTGTGATTATGCAGGAACCACCCGTGATGTTGTAGAAGGTGTTTTTGAATATGCCGGCCGCAATTTTAAGGTTCTGGACACTGCCGGAATCCGCCGTAAAGCCAAGGTTCATGATGATGTAGAATACTACTCTGTAAACCGGGCAATTAAAACTCTGGACGAATGTGATGTAGTCTTCCTTTTAATAGATGCCGTAGAAGGACTTGCCGAGCAGGACAAAAAAATCTGTTCGCTTGCTTTTGAAAAGGGACGTGGTATCATCTTTGTTTTGAACAAGTGGGATTTGCGAGAGGAGCAGACCAACAAGGCTGTAAAAGAAGTTCGCAACTGGATGAACATTATGTTTGCCCACATGGACTTTGCTCCAATTCTGCCGCTTTCTGCCTTAAACGGAACTGGCGTAAAAGATCTTTTGAACACAGCAATTGCCCTTTACGAACAGCTTACACGTAAGATAGAAACTTCGGCTCTGAACAACGCCTTGCAGGACTGGCTGGACCGTTATCCGCCGCCAGCAAGTAAGACCGCGCATTTTAAAATCCGCTATATGACTCAGACCAGCACAAATCCTGTAAACTTTATGATTTTTGCAACCCGACCGGAAGTTGTACCTGAAACTTACGTTACATATCTTAAAAACCGAATCCGCGAAGACCTGGGCTTTGACCAGATTCCAGTTCAGCTGGAAATGAAGGGAAGCCGCCAGAAATGGGAAGAGCGCGGAAAGTAGGGGCAGAAGATGACTTACACAATCGGGCAGGTTGAACAGCTTACAGGTGTAAAATCTCATATTCTGCGATATTGGGAATCGGTGGTGCCGGGCTTTACTCCTCAAAAAGATTTGAGCGGGCGCCGTCTTTATTCCCAGGCAGAAGTGCAGTTGATTTTCCGCCTGAAGTTTTTAATCAATGAAAAAAAATTCACTGCCGAAGGTGCTGGCCGCCAGATTCTGGAAGAGTCGCAGACAGTTCAGCAAAATGCCGAACTTATTCAGATGATTCGCGAAACTCGTGCAATTCTTTCAGAAATCTATGTAAAAAATTTTGCTGAATCGTAGAGGAGATGACTAATAAGTTCTGTGGTTTCGACAAGCTCAACCACCGCATTATTTACTGATTAGACAGCCCCTTATATTGTGGAAAGTGGGTATAATCCCCTGCGTGTTTCTACCGATAATAACTAATAAATCCCAAAAATTTTAAAAGGATAAAAAAATGGAAGAAAAAAGAGAGACCTTGGGCAGTCGTATAGGATTCTTGTTTCTGTCTGCCGGTTGCGCTATTGGATTAGGAAACGTATGGCGTTTTCCTTACATTACAGGTAAATATGGCGGAGCAGCCTTTGTTCTGCTGTACCTTGTGTTCCTTGTATTGCTTGGACTTCCTGTAATGGTTTGTGAATTTGCAGTTGGACGTGCTTCAAAAAAGAGTATGTCGGCTGCTTTCCGCGAGCTTGAGCCTGCTGGAACAAAATGGCACTGGTACAGCGGCTTTGCCGTAGCAGGAAACTACCTGCTTATGATGTTTTATACTGTAGTTTCTGGCTGGTTCCTCAAATATTTTGTTGAAATGTTGAGCGGAAAGTTTGTTGGATTATCTCCTGAAGATGTAGGCGCCGCATTTGGTACTACAGTTGGTACTCCATCATCACTTTTAATCTGGATGGTTGTTGTAATCGTCATTGGATTTACCGCTTGTTTCCTTGGTTTGCAGAAAGGTGTAGAACGCATCACAAAGATTATGATGTCGGCACTTTTTATAATTATGATTGGTCTTGCAATTTATGTTGCCTTCCTTCCAGGAGCTGGCGCTGGTTATGCATTCTACCTTAAGCCAGATTTTAAGAACCTGGTGAGTGGTGAACACGGACTCTGGGACACAATTTACGCTGCAATGGGACAGGCCTTCTTTACTTTGAGCCTTGGTATTGGTTCAATGGAAATCTTTGGTTCATATATTGGAAAAGAACATTCCCTTACAGGAGAGGCTCTGCGCGTAATTGGTCTTGATACCTTCGTTGCAATCTGTGCCGGACTTATCATTTTCCCTGCTTGTGCTGCCTTCAACGTAGAAGCTTCTGCAGGAGCAGGACTTGCCTTTGTATCTCTTCCAAATGTATTCAACGCAATGGGACCTGTTGCTGGTAGAATTGTTGGTGCTTTCTTCTTCCTCTTTATGTCTTTTGCTGCCCTTTCTACAGTAATTGCAGTATTCGAAAATATTGTAGCCTTCCCAATGGATAAGTTTGGCTGGTCACGAACAAAATCTGTTTTAATCAACTTCTGTGCAATTCTGATTTTGGCAACACCTGCTGCTCTTGGTATGAACGTATGGTCTGGAGTTCACTTTGGTGCCCACATTGGTTCTATTGATGCTCTGGAAGACTTCCTTGTAAGCCAGAATCTTTTGCCTCTTGGTTCCCTTGTTTTCCTCCTCTTCTGTACCTGGAAAAAAGGCTGGGGCTGGGATAACTTTATTGCCGAAAGCGACACAGGAGACGGAATTAAGTTCCCTGCAAATAAAGTTTTCCGCTTCTATTTGCGCTACATTGCACCACTTATTATTCTGGTAGTATTTGTTGCAGGCTATTTCGATATTTTTGGTAAATAGCACAATTCTATAGATTTTGTCTTTAACATCCGATAATAATTTTATGACGTCAAAGGCAAAATCTAAATCTAAAAAAATTGAAAGGGCTAAGGCTGGCAAAAAAGCCAGGTCTACTGTATCTAAAAAAACAATCCGCAACTTCTGTATTACTTTAGTTGCGGTTATTGTTTTAATCGTTCTTGTTTCAATCATCCTTTTTATTCGAAAAAAAGAAGCCGACCGCACAGTAAAAGTTGCATTTTGTGGAATCCCACAGGAAGTTACTACATTTATTGAAGGACAAATACCAAAATCTGATGATTATAACGTTGTTTGTTCATATTTGAATAAAGATGATGTTGATTTGAAAACAGTTTCCGAAAAATTCGACCTCTTTTTTACCTGGAATGGCGAGATTTCTGATACTCTGAGCAAATTTTCAGAAGATTTGCCTTCAAAAATCATTCAGACAATTCCAACTTCACTTAGAAGCAAAAAAACTTACCCGCTTGCTTTGGACCATTTTGAGCTGGCTTATTTTCAGCCGGTTTTTGACAAAAATGGACTTGAAGAACCTGGCAGCTGGAAAGAATTTGAAGAATATTTGAAGGAATCTTCTAAGCATGTATTTACTCCATTTTTCTGTCAGGGTAGTGATGATAGAACACTTCTTGCTTTTATTGCCTGCATTGTTGAATCGCGGGGCGGACTCTCTGCTTATGAAAAGCTCATGGAATTACTGAAGAAAAGTGGTTCTCTGGAAGAAAAAATGGATGTTGAACTGGGCCAGTGTGAAGATGGTGCTCTTACAATCCGCCTGCTTCTTGATATGCTTAAAAATTGGGCCCAGGAAGGTTATGTTCATCCTCTCTGGTATCTTGGAACTAGAAATGATGTTCTTTATTTTATGGAAGATAAACAGGTTGCGGTTCTTTTTGAATCTCTTACCGACCACAGAAGTGTGCCTTATTCTATAATCCGCGATTATACTTCTATGCGTTTCCCTCTTGATTCTTACGCTAAAGAGCATTGTTTAATTTCTCCGGCAATTGTAGCTATGTCACTTTCTAATAATATGAATAATGACGATTTACTACTGCCTTTTGCAAATGACGAAGTTCAGAGTAGATTTTCTATGCTTACAAAACTGGGACCAACACATTCCCGGGCTGAATCTTATGACCGCCAGGCTGATGATGTACGCTTTTGGGCTGCTTCCTGCAAGGGTGGTCCTGTTCCAGATCCTGCACTGGCAGTTTATCAGAGAAAACCAGAGCAGATGAAAGAACTTGCTGCTGAAATTCGAACTTATCTTAAAACAAAATAAATGGTGGGGATTTTATGAATGGGGATTTTATGAGTTTTTCAAAAGAATACTTACAAAGATTAAAGCTTAATTCACTCCCAAAAAGAATTCTTTTTGCGCTTATGCTTTTCTTTACTTGCTGCTGTGTAAAACTGTGTGCTTCAGATATGTCTCCGGCCGAAGCTCAGGTGGCACGCGAAAAGTTTGTAGCAGAAACAAAAAAATATGTGGGAAGTCCTTATGTTTTGGGGGCTGTTGGACCTGATACTTTTGACTGTTCGGGTTTAATTTATTATGTGGCGCGGGAATCTCTGGGACTTCAGTTGCCTCGTACTTCAAGAGCCCTTTATTCTTATTGCCGCATTGTTCCAGAAAATAAACGTGAAGTAGGTGATCTGGTATTTTTTAAGACGAATAATACTGCGCCTATTACGCATGTGGGCATTTATATTGGAAACGGCCAGTTTATTTCTGCAATAAGCGATGGCCCGAATACCGGTGTTATTATTTCTTCGTTGAATCAGCCTTACTGGAAGCCAAAATATGTGGCAACCGGCCAGTTTTTGCGGGCTGGCACCGGTGGTTCGGATTCTTCAGATGTAATTGAAGAAGAAGTTGTTACTTTGGATGGGGCTTCCCGTGGAGGAACTTCCCGTGGTGGTGCTTCCCGCGAGGCCAGGGCGTCTTCTAGTTCTGGAAGGAGTCAGTCTGCGGCTTACAAAGGCAGTTCTTTCTATGATGATTCTGCTGATGGCGGATTTTTGGACGGGCTTGTTTTTGATGCGGCACTTTTTTGTGACTGGTCGCTTATTTCGCCAAAACAATTTATGCTGCAGTTCCGTGGTATAGACTTTAACACAAATGTGCGTTATGCAAAGTTACCGCTGGAACCAGGTCTTGGTTTTGGGCTGCGCTTTAACAGCGGGCTTGGCCTCTTCCAGATTCCGCTTTTGCTGAGTGCTACCCTTAATGACTATGTGCGCTTTTATGTAGGTCCTGTTTTTTCTTTTAGCAATGCCACCATGGTCGATACAGGGGATGAAATTAGACCTTCGGTTTTCCCTGGCATTCTGGGAGTATCTTTTTCTACTCCTAATTTAAAGATTGCCCAGGCAAATATTCAGCTGGTTCAGGATTTAAGTTATACAGTTTTTAATCATACTGATAATTCAGCCCTTTCTTTTGGTGATTCCATTGCTGCGGGCTTTGTTTTCTATACCGGCGTGCGCGTTACTATGGGAATGAAATCATTTTTATAGTATAATGCGGGTATGAAAAGCAGTCTGTTTTTTATGCATGGGGTTAAGTGTGGGTGGAAACGGGGAAGTTTAATCCTCACTTTATATATTTTATGCGGGATTTTTCTTTCCTGTGGAAGTCAGGTTTCTTTAGAATTAAAAACAGGGACTGATAAATCACAAAACCTGGAAATAAATTTTAAGGGTGAATGTGGACAGGCTTTTAAAGATTTAATACTTGCTGCAACTGGTGGCGAAGATTTTCTTTTTGATACCACAGAAATTACAAATCAGCTTACAGCCTCAGGTTTTTCTGATGTAAAAGCTGCTGCAAATGGGCTTTCTCTTTCTTTAAGCATGAAAGACAAGGGCTGTAAGTCTTATTTTTTTACCTCTGGTCTTTTGAGTCTGAAGGCCGACAAGGCCGGAACAACTTCACTTTCTGTAAATATAAATCCCACAAGTCTTAAATATTTTTATGATTCAGCTGATGAGCAGATAAAAGGCTTTCTTGATATTCTGCTTGCACCGGTTTTTAATGACGAAAACATGAGCCCTGATGAATACATTCAGATGATTGGGGCAGTGTACGGCGAGGGTGTTATGGCCGAACTTGCCGAAAGTAAAATTTTAATAAATAAAAAATCGCTGCGCCTTGCAGATTTACTTTGCGGTGTAACAGCTGCTTTGTGAGGCTATTTTTCAATAATCCTAGATATTTGTTCAAGTTTTCATAGGGGAAAGACTGTATAGTCATTATTATGGAAATTTTAGTTAATCAGATTGGATACACTCCCGAGGAAGCAAAATTTGCTTATATTCAGGCAGACTCTGTGGATGCAGCGGGCAAGACTTTTTCGGTGATTGAAAAAGACAGCGGAAAATGTCTTTTTTCTGGTGAATGGAAAAAGTCTGTAGAAGATGCTGCGGCCGGCGACTCTTATTGTTATGCAGATTTTTCTGAATTCCGTGGTCAGACAGGAACAGAATATGTTATTTCTTCTGATGTAAAAACAGGAAGTGAATCTGTAACAAGTTTTCCTTTTAAGATTTCATCAAATATATATGATGATTTGTACTTTTCAACTCTGAATTATTTTAAGCTTTCCAGATGCGGTCAGGGGCTTTGTCATACTGGTAAGGCTCTTGTTTATGGTAGCAGCGAAGAGCGTGATGTTCAGGGGGGCTGGCATGATGCCGGAGATTACGGGCGTTATGTGGTTGCCGGTGCCAAGACCGTAATGGACCTGCTTTTAGCTTATGACTGCTCGTCTGAAAGTTTTACTAAATTTGATATTTTAGATGAAGTTCGTTTTGAATTGGAATGGATGCTGAAGATGCAGAGGGAAGATGGTGCTGTTTATCATAAAATTTCCTGCTACCACTTCTGTGCTTTTATAAATCCTGAAGAAGAAAAAGATCAGTTGGTTCTGGCTCCAGTTTCTACGGCGGCTACTGCAGATCTAGTGGGAACTTTTGCTTATGCGGCTTCTTATTTTGAAGATATAGATGTAGAATTCGCCCGCAAACTTACTGAGGCAGCTTTTAAGGCTCAGGCATATCTTGATAATCATGATGATGAGTTATACATCAACCCACCAGAAATAACCACCGGTGGTTATGGCGACCGCGATGTTTCTGATGAACGTTATTTTGCCCTGTGTTCGCTTTTTGCAATTACAGGACGTGATGAATATCTGGAAAGGGCTTTGAAAATCCGCAGAAATAAAGAGGCAGAACCTAAAGTGGAAGGGGAACCTTGGCGCGGCTGGCACGAACATTACGGCTGGGGTTGTGTTTCCGGTTATGGTACAGAAATTCTTTTGAAATTTTCTTCTCAGATTGTAAAATGCAAGGGCCAGTCTGTTGTAGAAGAGTTAAAATCACATTTTATAAAGCAGGCTGAACTTTCCCTTGAAAACAGCAGAAATTCAGTATTCGGACTGGATATTCCTCACTTTGGCTGGGGAAGTAACGGGGCTGTTTGTGATGTTGCACACGCCCTGCTTGTGGCCTTCCGACTTACAGATAAGGAAAAGTACCGCGAAGTTGCCCGCCATCAGATTTCTTATATTTTAGGCTGTAATCCTTTGAACTTGTGTTATGTAACTGGTGCCGGTTCAAAAACTGTTGTTCAGCCTCACCACCGCCCAAGTATTGCAAGTGGAAAAATTATGCCGGGCATGCTGGCTGGCGGCCCGTGCGAAGGTCTGCACGATGCTTATGCAAAGGAACATTTGCAGAACCTTCCGCCACTCAAGTGCTATGTTGATGCAGTGCCAAGCTACAGTACAAATGAAGTTGCCATTTACTGGAACTCGGCATTTGTATATGTGCTGGCAGCCTTGTATTTTTAGCGGACGGGCTAGGAAAGTTCAATCTGGGTGCGGAGGGAACCGTCGCTGCCGTAAATGCAGACAATGTGCTTTCCTTCGAACTGGCCGTACCGGCAGCTTATCTCTTCTCCCGCTTTTACGCCGCTTTTATAAGAAATGCGCACATTTTTGAAAGTTGTCCGTTCTTTTTCATAAACTTCGGCTGGCAGGGCTTCCAGTGCAAAATCCAGATAAGTTAGATTATGTACATGATTATTGAAGTCTATGTCGCTGCGGCGCAGAGTGATTTTTGTTTCACTGCTAAAGGCTTCTGGTGATAGCTGAGTAATTTTCGGCATTTTTAAATCACCAAAAACAAACTTTTCTTCCGGCTGGTATTTTGCAATCAGTTCCGGGCTTACACGCAAAGGTCTGCCTGCCTTCAAATCTACCAGAACCCATTTAGTGAGCCCCTTTGCAGCAAGCTGGCCGTTGCAGTAAAGCTCAAAGTCACGCATACAGGCGAGCGGCTGGCGCACACTCTCGCTCCAGGTGCGGGCCGTCAGCTTGTCTCCGTATTTTGGACAGGCTGTAATTTCTAAGAGCCAGTCTGTCATAATCCAGGCAATTCCGTTGCTGCTGCCAGTAAGAATATTGTCGCCGGCCAGGTCTGAATGTCTGTTTCCAGAGTTTTCCAGAATCTTCAAAATAGCTCCAAGCTGTAAACTTCCATCCGAATTATAATCTTCCAAAATTGGTGTGTATTCAAAATCAACTATCATAAGAAATAAATGACATTTTTATCATATTTTGTCAAGATTACTATTTTAAGATAGCTTCTTTATATATTCTATCGGAATTATTTTTTCTTCAAATTCTACACCGGTTTGAAGTTTTTGTAATCCTCCGATAAATGTGTATACAAAACTTACCTGTTCTACGATTTTTCCTTTTTTATCAATTACATTATTGTTGACCCATTTGTATCCAGTCATTTTTGCCATTTCCTCATAACTTAATGTTTTTTCTTGTTCTTTTTCTTGCTGTTGTTGTTTTTCTTCCGCTTCTTCTCGTTTTTTCTGTTCTTCTTCCATTTTGTTTATGGTTTTATAGAATAATGTTTCTTGTATGTTAGCTACAGTGCTGGTAACATTATCAATCACCGGTTTTATAGCTAACAGTTTTTCTTTGCATGATTGTACAATTTGTTCATTGTTTAGCAATTCAATTACTGATGTATTAGACATAGATTTTAAATACACCAGAATGTTAAACAGGTTCTGCGGGTCTTTTTCGCAGGCTTTTGAGATTTCTGTTATGTATTTATTAATTCCTTTCAGTAAAAAGAAGCGGATTATATAATAAAAATCCGAAGTCTGAGCTTTTTCCATAAGATTTATAAAATAAGCTTCTGTTTGTTCTGATTGATTAATAGATAGAATATTATTGATTGTCTGCTTTATGTTTTCGTTATCATTTTCTGATTCAGCAATTTTAATCATCTGATTGATTTGCTTTTGTGTGAACTTATAATTTAAGTATGAGTTTATGAGTATGGCAGCTCTGTTCTTTTCTGTAATATTCTGACTATCTAAGGCTGCTATGCACTCTTTAACTTCATCCTTTTCTCGTTTAACTAATAATTTTTCTACGAGTTGTTTATTCTTTTTTAGTAAATCTTGTGATGGTTTAATTCCAAACAGGTATGTTAAAAATGGCAATATAACTGCAAGAATGGTAAGGAATACAGCCATAAGTGTTATCCAATGTCCTGAACTGTCTAGTATTTTATTCTGATAATCAATTGCAGATGAAAGTAGGTCAATATTCATTTTGTTTCTTTCTATTTCCATCTGCTTTTCATTAATAAGTGTATTTAAATTTTCTATTTCTTTTTTGTATGTTAGATTTTCAGCTTCAAGTTCTGGGGTGATTATAAGTTTTTCATTTTGATTTTGTTGTGAAAAACAGTTTAAGACAAAAAAAGCTATAATTATCAGACAAAAAATTCGTTTCATAAAAAATCCTATCTTTTCAGTTTATATTCAGTATTGCAAATAGATTTTTCAAAGTCATGAAGGGTTATTTCTCCACTTTTGATTCTATCAGCAATAATAAGCGCAGTTTCAATTGGTAAAGCAGTTCCAGAAATATTTGTTTCAAGATAAATTTTGTTCAGTTTTTCGGATATATTTCCTTTGAAGTTTCCAGAAACGAACATAAAATAAAAGTTGTTCAAAGAAACTGGAAATTCTGTCCACCATTTTGTAGAATTTATTTTTTCATCGCGTTTCTGATTGTTGCTTATGTAACGTTTCATTTCATCTTGTTGTCCAATTGGCAGGTTGTATCCTTTTGAGTAAGCTTTCATATCTACTATTATGCCATAGTTTTGTATTCCTTCTTTTGTTGGATAATCTTCATCTGTATATAATATTCCGTCAGGCTTATTTGAGCCGCCTAAATGGCGTCCATAGAAACCACATTCATTCAAAAATAAATCCATGGTCTTTATTTCAAAAAGAAGACTTTGTTTTGGATCGAATGCTAAATCTATTAGAGAAAGATAAGAATGCGATAGCGTCTTTAGCTTAAGTCTAATCTCATCTTTTTCTTTACTAAGTTCTGATTTGAAAGATAGATTTTTGTATATTGGAATGTAAAAATCTGCAATCTTGTCTGTTAAGATAACTTTATGGTCAGAAATTTGAATATTAATTCCTATGTTATAAAAACCAAGAATATCGTCTCGTATGGTTTCAAGAGATTCGTCAAATCCTTGTTTATTTAATGCTTCTTTAATTTTTGTAAGAAACATTATGTTTTTATTTTCGATTAATAGTTTTAAGATTAAGGAACGTCGTAATCTTAGGTATTCTCGATCTTTGCCTTTAGTAGCAAACATTTCATAAGAGACATTTTTTTCTATTTTTGTATGTCTGCTATTACCATTACAATTTCTTAATTCGCGTTCTCCTTTGGGGGTTATACGAAATGCACTGAGTGTATCAGATACTAGCTTTTGACCATATTTTACAGATATTTCTTTTTTGCAAGTTTTAACTAAGCCTAAATGACCAAACCATTGACATATTGTTCTTGCATATTTATCAGAAGAACTTTCCCAATCGGAACGAATTTTTGAGCGTTCTTTTGGATTTTTAGTTTCAGCTAGAGCTGCAATAATGCTTTTAAGTGGATAACAAACGAATCCCTCTTCTCCCGTGAATCCAAGTTTTTCTCCAAGTTCATATTTTGTAAGTGGATTATCGGGATTTGATAGTAAAGATAAAACCCGATAAGCTGGAGGATAAGATAGTATTGCTTGTATGATTATTTTTTCTTTATCTTCTACAGTTGCTTTTGTTAGTGCTAATCCCCTGTCAGTAATTGAAAAACTATCATTTTCATAATCGTATTTTATAAAGTTGATTGCCTGTGCCCATCTGACATAGCTATCTGCTGCCCAATCAACTATAAAAGGCCGTTTCTGACCTTTTATGGCTGCTTGTATTATTCCATTACAGCGGGATTCTGAACGAGGGGTAAATGCAGTCCCTATTAGTAGTTTGTATTTTATTGATAAAGGTTTAGTGTTCAGAGTTGTTAACATTTCATTTTTTCCATCTTTTTCTTGAACAAGAGATGGAATAATTTCATTTACAAGTTTTTTGTGAAAATCACTATCAGGAGCAAAAACAGAAACTACGTTATAAAGACTATCAATAATACTAGCTTCTTGTATCCAGCCAAAAGTGCGAGTTCCTCTTGTTGGAATTTGAATAAAATCAATCATTTTTTTCCTCTCCCAGTGAATAATTTGTTACTAATACTTCGTCGCTTCCTGTTCTGTTTGTATTGTAGCAGGAATTCGAGTAATCATTTTTTAAATGATGGACAGTATATTTATTTGCCCAATCTATTAGAATTTCATTTTTTTCGCCTTTATGAGTGAATACATTGGAAAGAGCAAACTTTATACCTTTTTCGTTTAATTTATCAAGAGTTTCATATAACGATTCTTCAGATTTTTTTGTCCAATTTTTAAAGCCTCTATTACCATCGTTATAAGAGCCTGTTGTTATTAAATATGGTGGATCACAATATACAAAATCGTTTTTACTTAAATTTTCAAGAGGAAATTTTGTAAAATCAAAAGAAACAAAGTTTGCTGATGCTGATTGGATTTTTTTAACAAATTGTATGAGGTTATTTTCCATTGTATCTGAATAATGGCTTCTATTTCGTCCAAAAGGATTATTATATTCATGATTATTATTGAATCGTAGTTGATAATTAAATGAGAAGCATGAAAGAACATATAAATCAATAGGATTTCTGGTTTTATTATAGTAATCTCGAAATGCAATAAATGACTTTTCATTTGTCATTGAAAGATTCCAATTAATTATAGTTTCATTGATTTGCTTAAGTAAATCTGAGAGCTTCATTGAAGCGAAAGCTTGGAACATTTCCATAAGTATTGTATTTAAGTCATTAAATATTAGTTTTTTGCAGTCTGCATTTATTCCAACATTACCACCACCACAGAATAAGTCTACAAATGTATCAATATTCTGTGGAAGAAGTGGCATAATTTGTGAAAGTAATTTATATTTTCCACCTATATAGTTTAGAGGGCTCTTGATATATTTTGCTTTATTATTTATTAAGCTATACGGGGCAGTAGGATTCGCAACTGCAAGATGTGGCTTTTCTGATAAGATATAAACATTATTTTGTGATTTCTTTTGGATATAAAAAAGATATTCATAAACTTCACTTTCATCATAAATCTTGCTTTTATATTTTCGATAAGGAATCTTTTCAAGTTTAAAAGTAGATTTGATACCATTTTCTTTTAGTGTTCTTTCAATAAAATCTGAGTTCATAAGTCCTGTGGAACTATAACTAAGAACAATGTGAGAAAAATCTGCATTTCTAATTAATTGGTCAAAAGCAGCATTTACTTCATTTTTTGAACAGAATACAGACTTCTTATCTTTGTAAGGTCTCATTCCTGTTACACCTGTAAGAATAGGATTATCATAACGCGCTATTGTTTCTAAAACATGATAATTAGGAGCATATTGGCGAGAATTATATGGAGGGTCAATGTAAAGGATGTCTCCTGCAATGTGTTTTACTAGATCTAAAACATCTTCGTTGTATGATTTATTTTTTTTATGGTTATCGTCTACAGGAAATAGTGGGAGTTCAATTTTTTTGTAAGCTCGTTTATCCCAATTTTTTAGGTATGCACCATAGGTACCAGTAATATTTGAAACAGAAGGTACAGCTTCAATTAAACTTGTGAGAAGATAAAAATATTCTGCTTCATTTATTTTTTTTTCATACTTCCATTGTTCTATTTTGTTTCTTATAAAGTCAATCCTACGTGCATTTTCCGATGTAAAATACATGCGTCCTGCTTTTCCAGATGGAGAATAGTTTTCTTCAATAAATAAGTTCTTGTTTTCTGTTTCAGAATTTTCAAGATATTCTATTGGGTTATTTATTGTTTGTAATAATCTTGAAAAGGTTGGGGTTGTGTTATTTTCTATCAAGGCTTTTTGGATAATGTAAGAAAAAAAAAGAGAATCGTTTGAAATAATTTCGTATTGAGGTTTGAAATACCTAGATACAATGCCTGTACCGCTAAAAATGTCGCAAAAAGTTTCTTGTTTTATTGCAATGTTTGTAGATATACAATTCTCAATATTTTTCAGTAAGTTAGATTTACTGCCAATATAACGCATTTTTTACATCCCTTTACATCCTAGTTATAGCACATAATAGTTGTAAAAACAAGAAGATAATTAGTGCTTATTTTGTATCATGCTATATCTCAATCTGAGTATCACGCTCAATAAGGGTGCGGCGGGCTTCTTCCAGAGTTTCCGGACGGGCAACTATGTAGGTAGAACCTTCTGTGCGAGTGATTGCCGTGTATGCAATCTGCCGGTTCAAAAGCGGATGGCCTGAATGTTCCGGCAGAAAAATCAGAATTGCCTTGTAGCCCGAACCCTGTGATTTATGAATTGTGATTGCGTAGGCGGTTTCCAGAGCTTCTTTTGGAAGCAGGTAAAGAGGATAAAAAACATAAGAGCCCTTGTGTTTAATCACTTCGTTTTTATTTTCTTTGGCGTCTATGTTTTTTATGTCCTTTTTTACCATTAAATATTTGAGGGAATCTGCCTCGTTTGCAGAAGCGGCTCTTGTGTTTTCATCAGAAAGGGAAACTACAATTCCGCTGTCGCCATTAAAAAGGTTGAAGATAGACTGATTTTTTGTGAGCATTAAAAGCTGGCCGTTGAAGTATTCATCATCTCCGCTCTGGAATGGCGAAAGATTTCTTATGTGGCGGCAGATTTCCTGATTTATGTTCAAGACTCCGTTATAGCTGTTTCTTTCTGCACAAAGAATTTTTGCTGCCATGGCCTTGCTCCACAAAGTATCCAGTTTTTCTTCAATATCATTACTTTCCAGGTTTAGTGAGTGAGATGGAGAGTCCTTGAAGGAAAGGCGATCATAAAATCGTTTGCTCCATTCAAGAATTATTTCCTGAGTCATTACTTTTTTGGCGGCATAATCGTGAATGGGAGGCACAAATGTGTAAACCGGATATTCCATTTTGCCGTCCTTATCACGCTGGGGAATAGTAAAGGTTTCTTCGTTTGAAATTAAGGTTTCGGCTTTCCACTGCTGCCAGTCCCAGAGGTTCGCGAGTTTTGAATCAAGGGGCTGTTCACTTTGCAGGGCGTCTTTTAGCCGGCCCACCTGGGAATTGTCGTTAAAGCGGTTTGATTCGTTGAGTGCCACAACGCTGGAAGTTTTTTTTGCGAGGAGTTCTCCCAAAACGGCGCCCGCCTGAACCGAAGGCAGCTGGTCTTTATCACCAAGAATAAAAACTCTGGCTTCAAGAGGAATTGCCTGCAGAAGAGAGCTGAAAAGATTAATATCAATCATACTGGCTTCATCGATTACAAAAATAGACTCTTTATCAAACTGGTTATCCTTGTTAAAAGAAAAGGCATTTTTTGCGGGATTATAACTGAGCAGACGGTGAATTGTACTGGACTGCACAGAGTTTAGTTTTTCAAATATCTGGCTGAATTTTTGACGTTCTGCCAGACTGATTTTTGAGAGTGTTTCGGAAATACTTTCTTTCATGCGGTCGGCGGCTTTTCCGCTTGGGGCTGCCAGATACATGGAATAGTTAAGATAGCCGGGCTTTTTTAAAAGTTCCCAGAGAAGATAACAAACTACGGTGGTTTTTCCGGTTCCCGGGCCGCCGGTAATTATCAGATTTTCTTCTTGGCCGCGCACAATGGCTTCTACCTGACGCTCTTTTAGTTCGATAGGGTGGCGGCCGGTCCCAGAGGCGGGCTGGGCCCCGGTGATTTTTGCAAAATACTCTTTGAGTGTCTGGGCTCGGGCGGTAGAACTTGCCGCTTCCTGTGTTTTTTCACCCTTAAAAATCAAACTGATTCGCTCTTCAATAATAACTTTTGCCTTGTGATATTTTGAAGCAAAAAGCCACTTGTTATCTATCAGAAATGGTTTATTGTATTTTGCTTTTTCTGATTCAGGACTTTTTAGTTCTTCAAAAAGATTTGGAAGCGATTGTGAATTAATAAATGGCAGGGCTTTTTCTATCTGCTGGCGGAAAAATTCGGTGTTTTCTGAACCTTCAATTTCTAAGCCTGCCGCAAGCAGAAGTCCCTTCCATTTTTCCTGGATTTTTTGAAGAAGACTTTCACTTTCCAGTGGAATGCAGGTATTGCCGTCATCCAGGCGGGAAAAATACATTGCAAGAAGACTTTTTACGGGTGAAACTTCTGCTTTTGCCAGTTCCGGTTCAAGAGCTTCCAGACTTTTGAGAACTTTTTCCCAGATTGGTGAAAGCCCCCGCAGTTCGATAAGTTTTTCACAGAAGTTTTCCTGAGTTAGTACAATTTTTTCTTTCATTTATCGACCTGCCTTTATAAGTTTTTTGTAAATTCCATTAAATCGTTCTTCCAGTTGAGCCCAGCTTTCCCAGGTGTGGGCAAAAATTCCGTTAGCGCAGCCGCTTCTGCAGCCTCGTATATAAACATAATAGATGCCGCCGAAATGCTTTTCAAAAGTTTCCTGCAGACTTTCTTCTGAATAAAACTGATTAAGCCAGTGCACAAGGGCGTAGGAATATAAAACCCTCTGAATTGCGTATTTTTCATCTGTGTGATTTTTTAGTTTTTCGGCCTGAGAGTAATCTTCATCTTCCAGACTGTCACTCTTCCAGTCTAAAACCGAGTAAACTTCGTTTTCTCCCACTTTGCGCATAAAAATAAGGTCTATAAAACCGTTGCAGTAATTTTTTAGCAGGGCATTCTGATCTGGATTCAAATTGAATTCGGCTTCGGCAATTCGTGAATCTGCAGAAAGTTCTTTTAATTGAAAATCTTCTTCCAGCTGCTTGCCGCCGGTAATAACAGGAAGTCTTGCATTTAAGGTGTTCCACAAAAAAGAAAGGGTCTGTGCCCGCCATTTTTGCGAATCTTTTTCATCAATTATAAAAGACTGCTTTTCAAAACAGCTGTCTACAAGATTCTGAACCTGAATATCTTCCAGAGCATCATTCAGATTTTCAAAAGAACCTGCATGAATAAAATCTGCTGCTTCGAAAACTTCGTGAACTGCAAGTCCCAGTTTTGTTCCTTTTGGATAAGCTGGCGCAAGCACTTGTGGCAGCAGGCTTGGATTGTAGGCGCAGGTAATCAGCTTGTCTGATAAATCAAAAGCCGCAAGGGAGGCCTGTTCGGAAGGCTGTGCTTCTTTATCCAGACGGCCGGCAGAATCGCCTGTAAGTTCTTCTTTTTGTCCGTGTGAAAGTGAAACATAAGAATGTTTTCTTAGAAGAAGTCCCGGAATTATTTTTGCAAAGCCTGCAAGTTCTTTCTGCTGGGCGTTTTTTTCTTCAGGATTTTCTCTTTCTTCCTTTTTTTCTGCCTGGTTCAGGATTTTCTGTACCTGATTTTTCAGTTCTTTTTCAGCGGTATCCGGGTCTTCATCTTCTTTAAGGCAAATACTTTCCCAGAACTTTGTGTTTTCATCATCCTGTATAAATTTCTGGAAATTTGCATCTAGAAAACCGTAAATGTTTTTTTCATCAGATGCATCCCATTTTGTGTAATTTGGCAGAATCATAAGGGCTGAGGCTCGGGTGTAGGCAACGTAGAATAAGCGTTCTCTTTCCCTGTTTTCTTCTTTGTCTGAGCGTGTCTTTCCGTAATCACTAAAATTCAGTTTTGCCTTTCCATCTTCATGGAAAATAAAGGCGTTCGGAATATTGTGATTTTTCTGCTTAAAGCCCGCAACTCCAATCACAACCGGGAATTCCAGTCCCTTTGAAGCGTGAATTGTCATAAGCTGCACGCAGTCAAAGTCGGTCATTTTGGCAATAATGCTTTCGTCATCAGAACTTTCTTCTTCATCATTAGAAAGCCGCGAAAGTTTTTTACTCATTTCTTCAAGTGAACAGTCTGATTTGTACAGATATTCAACAATGTAGTTTCCAATCTGATGAAACTTAGAAAGGGAAGTGAGCGATTCCAGCCGCGAAAGATTTTCTTCCAGTTTTGTGTCTTTAAAAATTGCTTCCAGTAGTTTTGCCCACTGTTTCTGGCTTGCAAGATGCTGCCAGCTTATAAGTTTCTGCCTTTCTTCGCAGGCCGGACTGTCGTATTTTTCGTCTTTTATTTGCGAAAGGGGGACATTAAAAAACTTTGTGTAGAGGGCTTCGTTCAAAACTCTGCGATTGTGGCCGGAAAAGTTATTTGCGGCAATTGCGTTCAAAAGGGCTATCCAGTGGGCACATTCCAGGCCCTTAAAAAGTCCGGTGTCTTTGTAGCGTGAGTATGGAACTCCGGCTTTTCGCATTTCTTCTTCTATGGCTTCCAGTTCGCTTCCCGTGCGGCCAAGAATTGCAAAGTCGTGGAAGCTTACGTTTCTGTATGTTTTTGCGTCTTTATTGTAAACCTGCAGGCGGGTTTTATTTTCAGAAGTGAAAGTGCAACATTCAACTATCTTTTTTACAGCGATGCGGGCAAAGGTGTTTTCGTCAATTTTTTCGCCCGACTGGCTTTGTGCAATCCAGAAAGGTTTGATTTCATGATTGTCAAACAAGGCGTTTTGTATTTTTCCGGATGAGTTTGAAGGAGTGAATAGTGACGGACTACTGTCACCTTCCTTCAAACTTCCGAAAAACTTTACATCTCCCTTGTCTTCAAAAAGCGCATTGCAGGCCTGCACCATCAAATCTGTGGAGCGCCAGTTTGTTGCCAGCGAATAAGCACCCTCCGGCGAAAGCTGGGCAATCTGCTGAATGGCCTCTTGGTAAACATTTACGTCTGCTCCCTGGAAAGAATAAATGGACTGTTTAGGGTCGCCCACCACAATAATTGTGTGCTGGTCATCTTCCATGAATATCCTGCTGAAAATATCCCACTGGCGTTTATTTGTATCCTGAAATTCATCTATGATGGCGTAAGTGTACTTTTCCTGCAGCTTTTTTTTAAGTTCCAGTCCTTCATTGCAGACTGCTTCGCGTACATTTCGAATCATGTCGTTGTAAGACTGCTGCTTGTTTTTGCTTTTTTCTTCCTGCCAGGCAAGGTATAAATCCTTTAAAACATGAGTAAAGAATTCTTCTGCCCGGGTGTTGTCTGTAACTTCCAGTTTTAATTCTTTTACAGATTTTAGATAAAGAAAGTCTTCCTTAATTTCACTTCCAAGCCTGTTCACCTGGAAAACTCTGCCGTTAAAAGTAAACTTGTGGCTGTTTTTTATGTTATTTTCTATTTCCTGAATAAACTCTGCGGCTTTTAGAGCGCTCCTGTTTGCCAGTAAATCATTCCAGACTTCTTCAAAGCCCTGTAAGGCGAACATATCTTCTATGCAGTCTGGACTGGCAATTTTATTAAATTCTTCGTAAGTAATAAGCTGGCCGTTTATTTCGGTGCAGTGCTGGTCATCCAGAGAGATAATTTCTTTGTCTTCTTCCGACTTCAGATTCAGGTAGTATTTGTCTACTGCAGAAGAAAGGTCTTTTTTCAGTTTTCTTATAAGTGATGAAGCTTTTTCGGCGGAAGAATACAGTTTTTCAAACTCTGTATTTGTGGCCAGATTATCACGAATCCAGCGGTCTATAAAATCACCGATTTCTGATTCATTCACAAGGGAAAGAGAAAAGGGCTGTTCTGCGGTAAAGGCAAATTCATCCAGAGTTTTCTGGCAGAATGAGTGAATTGTATAAATTGGGGCGTTGTCTACATCTGCATGGCAATCTGGAATATTTGTAAGTCTGCTTCTTATGCGGTCTTTTAGTTCGCCAACGGCTTTTTCGGTGTAAGTTACAATCAGAATTTTTTCCAGAGGGATTTTTGCATTTTTTACAAGATTTTCTACAATTCCTGTGATTGTATAAGTCTTTCCTGTTCCTGCCGAAGCTTCTATAAACATTGATTTTCTGTGGTTTGCAGAAAAGTCTTCTAGTTTAAAAAGATTTTTATTTGTTTTCATCGTGCAATCTCCCCAAAACTGTAAGCTGATGTTCAACTGCGGCACTGTATTCTTCTGCAAAATTTGCACTTGTGTAGCCAATGTCTTTGTAAGGATCAAACATTTTTCGTTTTGCAAAATAAGACCATGCACCACTCTGGCCGGAATTACTAAAAAGATTAGATACAAAGGCCTGCAAACTTTCGGGTTCCTTCTTTTTTGTAAGCATTTCATCTGGAATGCAGGTTTGGTATGCTTCTACAAACATGTAATAATATATTGCAGAAAGAATACCTTCCGCTTCTTCTCTGCTCATAGAAAAACACAGGGCTTTTGCATTATTTTCTGTGTTTATTGAATAAAGAGAAACATAGTATTCTTCATTCTTGTTTTTGTTTAGTCCTGCAAGCAGGGCAAGTGCGGTAACATAAGCACTGATAGAAACTTTCTGTTTTGAAAAGTCTGTGATAATCAGTTTTTTGGTGTCTTCAAAATTCTGATTATACCAGGCAAGGCGGCCTGTAAGGTGCCAGTCTTTTTCATTATATTTTTGAAGCAGATTTGCGCTTGCTTCAAATTCAATCGGGAAATTTTCCTGATAAATCTCTTTTACCTGTTCAAGAAGTTTTTCTCCATCCCTGTAGATTTTTTCAAGGGCAACTGAGCCAAAAAATGTCTGAGGTAAAAGATCCTGGTCTTTGAGCTTCTGTTCAAAATCACTTTCTGCATTTTCCAGTTTTGCCTGCACATAAGCTTTTCTTAGCTCCGAAGAAGTGAGGCTTGAAAAATCAATTGGCTCAAACTCTTCTCTTTCTTCTGCGGAAGTGTCTTCGTCATTACTAAAAACCTGAGAGGCCATAAACTGGAAGGGGTCTTTTAAATAAACCTTTACGCTTGAAATGCTCACGCGGTCTGGTAAAAGCTCCTGCTGCTCACTGCTTTCCAGCTCTTCGGCTTCTGTTCTTTCTCTTTTAAGAGCCAAAAAGTTTTCTTTATTGCGGAATTCTCTCTGGGTAAAAAGCTCCTTCCAGGGGCGGTCTTCATCCAGATTGATTTTTTCTTCAATATTTTCTTTTCCGGCTGCATCCTGCCCAAAAACAGCAGAAAAAAGTTCGTTTACCACAGAAGAAGGAAAAAAGTCTGCATCCTTTCGTAAATCTTTATTTACATAGCTGATAAAAAATCCTTCTTTTGAGGCCATTAACTGGGCTAAAAAGGCATTTTTGTTTTTTTTCGGGATTGATTCATCACCTTTTTCGCGATTCCGCTTATAATGTTCACTGCGTAAATCCAGAACATTGCTCTTATCCTGGCCCGGGTATGATTTGGAATCCAGGCCCAGGAAGAAGACATATTTTGCGGGCAGGATTCGGTTGGCCTGGAAATTTGCAAAGGTAACGCCCGAAGAAAAGATATTTGCACTGTGCAAGGAAGCGGCACTGGTGCGGTCTAAAAGTGCAAAGAAAAAGCAGTCTTTTATAACGGTGCCATTCGTGTTGCTCAGGCTCTGTGTCATCAGCTTCTGGCGTTCTATTTCTTCCATAATATTCTGGAAAATAAAAGATTCGCTCATCATTCCTGGCGGAATTGAATCTTCCAGTTTTAGCCAGCGGCACAAAAAGTTGTAAATGCTGTCTATGTTGGTGGCGGTAAGTACTTCTTTTTCTGAAAGCTTTAGCCAGTCTTCCATTTCTTCAATGGCCTGTAAAAACTGGTATAAAGCTTCGTTATCCTGGCTGTTGATGTTTTCGTAAGGCAGGTAGTTTTCTTCATTTGTAAAAACCGGATTATCTGTGAGCCGTGAAAGCAGTAGCCGGCTTGCGGCTTTCTGCCAGTTTTTGCCGCGGTAAACGTTCAAATCACTTGTCCATTCGCTCCAGTTAGAAACGCTTTCGTCTGTAATGCCACGCACGGTCTGCACCAGAGAGTTTCTAAGGAGTCCAAAAAAATCGCTGCGGCTAAGGTAACCCTTCTGCAAAATAGAAAAGAAAAGCTGCATCGCATCGGCTGTTAAAGAAGAGTCGGCAGAATAGTCTGCAATAGTGTAGGGAAGTGATGGGAAATCAGAAGAGTTTTTATCATTCTGATCAAATACCTGTTCAATGGCTATTTTGTAATACTGAATATTTTGTGCAACAATCAGAATATCGCTAACCTGAGTTTTTCCATCTTTTAAAAGTTTGCAAATCTGAGAATGAAGATTTTCAATTTCACGAAGGCGGTTAGGCGCCCCGGTCAGGCTCAGGCTTTTTTTGTCACTTTCCTGCTGAATTTTTTGAACTGGCTTGTTTTCTTCAATTGAATTCTGCAGGCAATGAAGCAGACTGTCTTGTGAATATTCAGCTTTTATGTGATTTATACTTGTACCTTCTCCCCACAATTCCAGACATTCTTTTCCAAAATCGCCCCAGGCATTAATTAGTTCGTTTGATGATTGCTCAGAGGCCATGTTTCCGGCCTGCAGATAAACATAAAGGTCGCCCTGCTTTGCAAATTCCGCAAGGATTTTTCTATATAATTGTCCAAGTCCCAAAAAGCCGAAGATGAAAACGGGCCGCTTAAAATTCCAGTTGAATTTAACATTTCCGTTTATTTTTTTGTTCAGATTGTAAATCTGGTGCAGAGAAAAGTAATGAAGATTTCCAAAATCAAAGCCTAGCTCTGGTTCTGAGCCAAAAATGTCTTTTCTGACTTTTGCCTGCCAGGGGGAAGCCTGAAAGAGTTCTTCCAGAGTGTCAGGCCGGGTGTCTTCATAATCCAGAAAAAGAGAGGCCAGCTGCTGGGCAAAATCGTAAAGCTTAATATTATTAATTTTATTGCCATTTTTTAGATAACTGGCAACTTTAGGCTCGCCCAAGCCTTCAAAATAATAAGAGCCATCCGGATTTTTTTCTATTAATTTGCTGATAATTACATCGCGAACAAGTTCCACGCAGACTCTTTCAATTTTTGCGGGTGAATTATACTGAGGGGGGCGGGAAATATCAAAGAGGAAGCTCTGCAGACGCATGGTTTTTAAGTTCAGCAAAACAGGATTTTTATCAGACGCCTTTTGCATCCAGTGCAGTTTGAACCACTGTTCACTTTTTGCATCGGTAAAAACGATTGCTGGTGAAAAAAATGGATTTTTCCAGTTATCCAGAATCTTTTCAATCATTTTGTCTGCCAGAATTTCCAGATTCCAGCAAGTGTATACATTTTTCATTTTATCCCCTTAAGTTTAGTATATTACATTTTTATTCTCTTTGAAATAAAAGATTAATATGTGTGTGTAATCTGAAAACAAAAGGTCGTGAGTGGAGCGGAATCGAAAACTCGCTTGCAAGCCGGCGCGAAGCGCACTTAATAAGTTCCAAAACGGCTTGCACTGCGATGTTTTCGAGGACGCGCAGCGGAAGACCTTTTGTTTTCAGTTTAGGCCTACTAATCACATATTTATCTTATTATTTGCTCATTCGCATTCAATCGTATATACTGAATAAAAATTCATTTATGGAGTGAGCTTTATGTTTGAAATAAAGAATGTATCAAAATCCTATAATAAAAATGCAGACAAAGCAGTTAGCGATTTGAACCTCACCGTAAATAATGGCGAGATCTTCGGCTTTCTGGGACCAAACGGAGCCGGAAAAACAACTACAATCCGAATGTTGACGGGGATTCTGCCGGCAGACCAGGGCGACCTGCTTTTAGACGGCATTTCCATTAACGAACGCCCCCTTGCCGCAAAAAGACAGTTTGCCTTTGTTCCAGATAATCCGGAAACTTTTTCCCGTCTAAAGGCAATTGAATATTTAAATTTTATTTGTGATGTATACAAGATTCCAAAAGAAGAACGCAGTGCCCGCATAGAAGATTATTGCCAGCGCTTTGGAATGACAGAGGTGATTGGAAACAGAATTTCTTCATTCAGCCATGGAATGAAGCAGAAATTATTCCTTATAGCCAGTCTGATTACAGACCCTCAGAATTGGATTCTGGACGAGCCGATGGTTGGTCTGGACCCGGAAGCTGCTTTTAAAATTAAGGAGCTTATGAGGGAACGGGCTGCCGCCGGAAAAACAGTTTTCTTTTCTACCCATGTTATGGAAGTTGCAGAAAAACTCTGCGATAGAATTGGAATTATAAAAAACGGCAGCCTTGTATTTTGCGGCAGCCTGGAAGACCTGCGCACCCAGCACGGAAGCGAAGATGAATCGCTGGAAGAAATATTCCTGCGTATGATAGATGCCTCAAGCGAGGTGCGCTAATGTTTCTTCATCTCCTTAAAATTTATCTTAAAAACTTATATGCCCCGGACCTATTTTTTGAAAACTTCAAAAAAGGTTTTAAATCAGTTGTAAAAAATCTCTTTATTTCTTTAATTGTGATTTATGGAGTGGCAGTTTTTACAATGATGCTGATTTTTATGGCTCATGGAGCTTACAATACCCTTTCAATTGTAGAACGGATTGAATATTTCCCTGCTGTTTCCATCATAATTGCAGCTCTTACAATTTTTGTCTTTGGAATAACTTCTGTGGCAACTTCTTATTACAGCGGGGCCGGAGACGAACAGTTTTTTGCCATGCCTCTGAGCATGAAAGATATTTTCTGCGCAAAATTTGCCCTTTCTTTTATTACCGATGCCCTTTTGGGACTCTTTGTTTTTGTGATTTTCACAGGAGTTTACGCAGCAAAAGAAGGACTTTTGACAAATCCTCTTTTTTATCTGGGGACCATTGTCACATTCATTTCTTTTTCTGTTCTGCTCATTGCCCTTATTTACATAATTTTTATAGTTTTTCTTCTTTTATTTCCTAAGTTAAGAAAAAAATCATTTCTAACTGGACTTGCTACGGTTCAGGTAATTGTTTTTGCTGCAGTCTACAGTTATGCAATCGGTTTTGGAGCAGGCTCTTCTTCGGTTCAGGTTACAAATACTTCCGAAGCCTTTTTGCCGCTGGCACTCACTCTTGCTTCTTTTGCAGAAAAGAGCCCCTTCCTCATTTTTATCAGCGGCGCGCTAAAAGGCCACCCCCTCCCAATTGTTTTACTGTGCGCTGCTTCCGCCCTTGTAATTTTCCTCATAATTCCATTAATGGGAAAACTTTACTCAAAAACTCTCGCAGGTTTTTCAGACGTAAAATCAAAGAAACTTTCTTCAGAAAAAGCCAGCGAATTAATCAGCCGCGATTCAAAAACAAACACAGCCTTCCAGGCCCTGCTCTTGCGCGATGTAAAAACCGTTTTGCGCGAGCCCGCATTCTTTGCAAACGGCCCGCTTTTTGAATTTCTCTTCCCCCTCATTATAATCGTAGGCTTGCTTGTGCCGGTCACCCTTGAAAGTGAATTATCAATTGAGCAGATAATTACCTTTATAAAAACAAGTTATCAGTCACTTTCGCCTGAAGCCCTGGAAAAAGCCTATTATATTGGCACACTGGCCCTTTCCTACCTGATTTTCTTTACCGGCATTAATTCCAACATTGCTTCTACCGCATTTTCCCGCGAAGGAAAATCTCTTTCTACCTTAAAAGCAATGCCTTTTACTTTTGAAACCCTGCTAAAAGCAAAATTCTGGCACGCAATGTCTTATGTTTTTGTGGGAAACGCAATTTATGCTCTCCTGCTTGTGATTTTAAACTGCATTCTCGCTTCTATTTTGCCCTGGCTTTTGTTAATCAAATTAATTTTCTTAATGCTGATTTTTACATCCGCAATTTCACTTCCGGTTATTTTTGCTGACCTCCTCATAGATCTTGCAAATCCAAAACTGAACTGGGAAAATCCGGCCGCAGCCTTTAAGCAGAATTTTAATGCACTTTTTGCAATGCTTTTTTCTATGGTGATGATTGCTATCGGCGCGGGACTAGCCTATCTACTGCCAAAAAATTATATGAGTTTGATTTACATTTCTGCACTTTTTGCTATAATCGGAGCCCCATTGGGATCATTATATTTCAGATATGGAGTTAAAAGACTTCATGTTTTATAAGGAGAGATATGAAAACACAGAAAGGTTTATTTACAGTGCTGGCTGTCTTCTGCGTGATTTTTACACAGTCACTTTTTGCAGCAGACGGACTTTTTAGTGGTGAAAAAGATTTACGAGTAGTTCAAACTAAATGGTTTGATATTATTTATCCCCAGCGGTCAGAAAAAACTGCTGCCCTTCTTTTTCAGACGGCAGATATTATTTATGAAGAAGTAACTGCTCAGTATGGAATGTCGCCTTCTGTTCGTTATCCTGTTGTAATCACACCCGCAACCGACCAGCTGAATGCTTTTTTTACAGTTGCCTATTACAACCGCATTGTACTTTTTGATACCAGCAGTTCTGAAATGGATGAACTTTCCGGCTCTTTTTCTCAGGGCTTTCTTTCGGTTTTTCGTCATGAGTTAACACATGCTGTTAGCTACAATATGAAGAATAAATTCTGGCAGATTGTAGGGAAAATTTTTGGAGATCCCGCAAATATCGGTTATATTTTTCTAAGTTCCGGTATGGCAGAAGGAGCTTCGGTAACCAGCGAAAGTGCGGCTGGCCAGGGACGATTAAACAACGAGTTTTTCCGCCACAGAGTAAAGCAGGCAAAAATTGAAAATCTCTTTCCTTCTTATTTTGATATGCAGGGCGCTTCAGATACATATCCAAGCGGTGCTTTTTATGATTTTAATGCCGCCTTCCACCAGTGGCTGCAGGAAAAATACGGAATGGAAAAATACGCCAATTTCTGGTACACGCTTATAAATTTCCAGAGAATTGGTGTTGCTTCATCTTTTAAGCGCGCTTATGGAATAAAACTTAAAGAAGCCTGGAAAAACTTTCAGGCAGAATACCAGGTTCCGCAGATTCCGGCAAATCCGGTAGAAGCAAATATTGTTTCAGATTTCTTTAAGCCAGAAGCTGTTACATATTCTGAACGCAACAGATACGGTGCAAGATATTCGGACCTCACTTCTTCAAAAAAAGGTCTGGCCTGGATTGAATATTCTTCATCTTCTGTTTTTTATCTTCCTGCAGAAAAGTACAATCAAAGCGAAAAAGCAAAAAAACTGCTTACTTATAAGGGGCTGGATCATATAATGCTTTCTCCAGATGGTAATTATCTGGCTCTTTCTTATTACTCAAGTGGCCGGTTAAACCCAAGTGCTGGTGTTAAAATTTATGATATGAAAACTGGCCGCCTTTTTGAAACTGGCGTACAGGGACTCAAAAATGCAGCCCTTCTTCAATCTGATGGAAACTACTACCTTGTAGCCAGCCGTTACGAAAGTCCTTATAACTACATAGAAATTTATCAGGTGATTTTAAAAGACAATTCCAGTGGAATTAAGATGATTAAAAAACTTTCTTCTGTTCAGCAGGAGCTTTTTGTTTTTCCAGCATCTTTTACTCCTTGTGATGAAGGACACTTTGCCTATATTCAGAATAAAGACCTGCACTTTTCTATCTGCATTTCAGATTTGAATGGAAATCTTCTTGCCAGATATGAGCTTCCTGAAGGTGTAAATTCTACTCAGATTTCTTATGCTCCGGAAGAAAATGCTGTTTACTTTAACTGGGCTCACTCGGGCACCATGGTTCGCCCAGGCCGACTCTTTTTGGAAAACGGCACCTTTGAATTCAGCTCTCTGGATATTTCCGGCGGTCTTTTTTATCCGGTTGCTATGCAGGATGAACTTATTTATGTGGGCAAATTCTTCAGACAGAATCGCCTGCTTCGGCTTTCTCTTTCCCGCGCTTTTAGTGAAAATCACTTTACAGAAGAAGAAGTAGAAGATGAAAAAGTGACAAAAACTGAATTTGCACACACTGCTTTGTTTGAAATGGAACTAGACAGCCAATTAAAACTTGATTCAAAAAAATACAATCCATTCAAATATCTTTCTCGTGGAGTTTTTCTGCCACTTTCTTCCTGCGTTTCAGAAGCCTTTGGGGTGAATGCTGGAGTTAGTGCTGCCGCTTACGCACTTCCTTACGGTTTTACTTACATAACAAACAATCCGTGGTCATATTCTTCGGAAGGTATTTTCCAGTTTTCTGCGGGTTGGGGTGATTATACCAATTCTTTTGGAACAAAGCTTTCTGCCCTTGGTGGTTCAACTACAGGCCTTGTGAATTATCAGACAGATGCTGCTGTAGAATTTGATAAAGGTGGATGGAAACAATCTCTGGGAAATTTAGTTTTTGTTTCGGCACTTCCACTTGGCCGCATTTCTTATATCAAATTAGAAAATTCTACTTCTGGAAAAATTGGCCGGCAGAATCAGGTTCAGCAGAGTATAGATTATTTTTCTGATACAATTGATTTAGACGCTCTGACTAATTTTTATGTGGGCATGTATGCACCTGTAGACGACACACTTTACTACAACATTTCAGATTCCCTTACTCTGTATTATACTCACCTTACCAGCGCTGGACCTGGCCGCCATGAAACTCTGGGTTTTGCCAGTGGAGTTGGTCTGGTTTATGCAAAAGACGGTTCGCTCGGGGAAAATGCAGTAATTTATCAGGATTATCTGGCTTTAGCTGCAGTTATGCGCATTTATCTTCCTCATCTTTTACCTTTTGAATCTGAATACGGCTATACTTACAACCTTCCGTTTAAGATGGAATTTGCTCTATTCCCGTCTTCTTCAAATTATGGGTACGCTACAAGTTCTGCTCAGTCTTTTGGTATTCCTGTTTTTGATGCTAATTTTGAATCTGTTTTGTTTGGTATGAATATTCAGAAAGCCCTGCCATTCTTTACGCCGATTTTTGTTCATGATTTTTATGTAACGGCCGGCTATACTGGCGCTTGTTCTGCATATCTTGCCGGGCAAAGTGGTTTTCAGCCTTTATATCTGAAGGATTACTTAGCGGGGCTTAAAGACGGCTCTTCCCTTTACCAGGATGCCATTTACCTTAAGTTTGCTCTGGAATTAAATCCAAACATCGGGCTTACGGCAAACTCAAGCTTTAAGTTCAACCTTGCCGGAAGCATAAAGTATTCGCTGCACCAGCTGTCAGAGGCAAACCCTCTGGGCCTTGTTCTGGAGTTCGGCGGCACCTTCTAGGCGCCGGGCCGGTGGCCCGCCGCCCGCGGAGTTAGCTTGCGCGGTTAGCATTTTATTTTAGATAAAATTTCTCCAATCGGTTCGTGAATAACCAAAGTTGCGGCGGAATCCTGGGGTGTAGAACTCTTGTTCAAAAGCACAAGGTTTTCGCCCCGGAAGTAATTTACCAGACCTGCCGCCGGGTAAACTGTAAGCGAAGTTCCCCCAATAATTAGAGTGTCTGCTTCACTTATTGCCTTCACGGCACCTTCAATAATCGCCTGGTCTAGTCCTTCTTCATACAAAACAACGTCCGGTTTTATAAGCCCGCCGCACTTAGGACAGTGGGGCAGCTTGTCCGGAGCATTTTCACTTTCTTCTATAATCTTTTCATCATAAAAAGCCCCGCAGTCCAGACAATAATTGCGCAGAGTGCTGCCATGCAGTTCAAAAACATTTTTACTTCCTGCTTTCTGGTGCAGACCGTCTATATTCTGTGTAACAACGGCAGTAAGCTTGCCTGCCTTTTCCAGTTCGGCCAGTTTGTAGTGAGCCGCATTTGGTTCAATTCCTTTTGGCAAAAGCTTTGCCCTGTAAAATCTGTAAAATTCCTTGGTGTTTTTGTAAAAAAATGTATTGCTTATAATTTCTTCCGGCGGATAATCCCATTCCTGGTTGTAAAGTCCATCAACACTTCTAAAATCAGGAATTCCAGACTCTGTAGAAACCCCTGCGCCACCAAAAAAGACAATTTTTTTGCTTTTATTAACAATCTGTTGTAAAATTGAAATTGAGTTGTTATCCATAGTGAGAGAACTCCTATAAAAAAAGTGGTATGACTCAACTCATAAAATAGAGCAAATCTGCCGATAAGTAAATAACTAAATTTATCTTTTTTTTCCCCAGAGGTATCTGATGAAAATAGTAAAAAAGTATCTAACTCTCTTTGTGGTCGCTTCTGCCTTTCTTCTTCCTATGTTTGCGCATGGAAAGGGCGATATAGAAGAACATCCCGTAACAGATTTAAACAGCTGGCAAGATGCATTTGATTTGGAAAGCAAGAAACCGGGAAAATATAACATCATGATTACCGCAAAAGACCTTGGTGGAAATACACACATCGAAGGTCCACATAACCTTTTCGTAGATCCTAATTCAGATTTGCCAATTTGTGGTGTAACGAACCCATATCCAGGAATGAGAGTTGTAGGTAACTTGAACATTGTAGGTACCTGTGTTGATGATGACGGAGTTGCCTGGGTAGATTTGATTTTAGATGAAGGCATGGAAACAGAGCAGACTGTTCGTGCCGAAGGTTCGGAATTCTGGTCTTACTATCTTGATACAACAGAATTGGAAGAAGGAACCCATACAATTAAAGTTCTGGGTTATGATATAAACGAAACTCCTGTAGAAAGCAAGCCTTATCAAATTTCATGGCAGCTCGACCGTAAACAGCCAGTTACAGAAGTTCGTGATAAAGAAATGGGCTTCCTTGTTTCTGGAAATGTCCGCTTTGACGGTTTTGTTTCTGATGGTAACGGTATTAAATCTCTGGAATATTCTGTAGATAACGGCCAGCACTTCAGTCAGGTAAAACTTTCAAATACAAAATCTTACGATGTATGCTCATTCAGCATCAATATTGATACAAAGAAATTCAAAGATGGTCCAGCAGTTCTCTGGTTCAGGGCTCAGGATAAAGCTGGTTCTGTGGGAATGTATTCATTCCTCTATTTTATTGATAATTCTAAACCTCTGGTTGATATTATTTATCCGGCTGCAGGTCAGGTTGTAAACGGAAAATTCTCTGTTGCTGGTTATGCAAAAGACACTGTAGGTCTTACAAAACTCACCTGGTCTTTTGGGCCAGAAACTGGCGAAATAGATTTAATTCCTGGAAACCCTTACTGGGCCGTTAATTTTGATTTAACCGCCACAAAAGAAAAATCACGCAAGTTTATTATTCATGCAGAAGATAAAGCAAATAACTCAACTGATGTAACAAGAGATATTCCATTTAATCATGAATTAGACAAGCCTGTTGTTACAATTGCGGCTCCGGAAGAAGGACAATCATTTAGTGAAAAAGATGGTCTTTTTGTAAGAGGTATTGCAGTTGATGATGACAAAGTTCAGTCTGTAAAAATTCAGCTTGATTCAGACGAGCCGATTGAGCAGGAAACTCGCGGAAGCTTCTATCTTGATTTAGCTGCCGCCGGCGAACTGACTACTGGAAATCATAAAATTACTGTTACAGCAACAGATATAAACGGGGTAGAAGGAAATCCTGTTTCTGTAAATATTGTTTCAAAAGGTCTTGCTCCTGAATTTGAAGAAGCAAAACTTCTTGCTGGAAAAGAAAATCTTGAATTTACAAACGGAATGGTTATTCATCCAGAGCAGGGGGCTGTACTTTCTGTTACAGCAAAATCTGGAATTGGTCTTACAAAAGTGCGCACAATTTTTGAATGTGGAGATGCCACTGTTGAAGAAAATGAAGTTGAATTAAAGAATCTTACATCTTATACCGTTTCTAAGCCTATTCTTCCGGATGGTCCAAAGGGGCTTGTCCGCTTTACTGTAATTGCCGAAGACGGACTAGAACGCACAACTGAATACAGGGCAATTTATTATGTGAAGAACACAACAGAGCTTCGTTCAGAAGAGCCTGCAGTTATTTTTGATGACAGCACAATTGCCGAAGACGGAACTATCCTGAGTGATCCAAACTGGCCGGTTTCTGGTTATGTACTTGGCCTTAATGCTAAATCTGCAGAATTTGTTCCAGCAACAAAGTTTGCAGAAATTGAGCTGATTGGAAACTGTATCCGCCTTGTTCCTAATCCAGAAGCAGTTGGTTCTTCTGGAGAAGTACAGGTTCGTGTTCAGACAGAGGAAGGAAAAACTCTTCTTTCCCGTCCATTAATTTTTAAGTCTGATACAGTATTCCCTGTTTTTGAAATTGAACAGGATCTTTCTGCAGCTCTGCAGGCAAATGATGATCCGGAAACTCCTCTGGAAGTTATGGGTCTTGTAAACTGCGAAACAGGAATTGGTTCTTTGGGTTATCGTATTATTCCTGCAATCTTTAATATGCAGAAAGGTGTAATTGCTTCAACAAGTGTTGGGGAAATTACAGAAGAACTTACTCCTATTGAATTTGATAAAAACGGTGCTTTCATACTCAATATCGATGCTTCTGAGTTTGAATATGGTATGTACCTTGTAGAAGTTATTGCAGAAAGTGCAGGTGGTAATCAGACTGCTACTGCCTTTGCAATTAAAAAGATTCCAGAACTTGAAGAAGATGAAAAAGGTAAAATGCCGGTTCCAAAAGCTCCTGCAGTTACCTGGATAAATTCTTTTGATGTATATGCTCTGGGCCTTTATCAGGGTGAACTTGATGATACAGACTTTGCCGTATTTACACGCGCAGATATGGTTGAAGGTAACAATCCTCTTGAATTTACTGTAAGTGCAGACGGTGGAAAACCTGTTATTTCTAAGTACACTGCAGTAAAAACACCTACATTGTCTGCTCATTTTGAACATATTGATGATTACGACTACGTCAGTGGAACTAGAATGGTTCTGCCATATATTCCACAGAAAACAGATGCTCCTCATTTTATTACTCTTGCCATTGATACAGGTGCCGCTGTAAATTCTGTTTCTTATGAAATTACAGGAGACGATGTTCCGGGTGGAAGTCAAACTCAGAGGGGAATTGCAAAACTTATAAAGCCTCTTCCAGAAGAACCTACAAGATGGATTGCAGAAATTCCTCTTGCAAATCTTCCTGTACGCGTAAACAAAATTAGCGCAACAGTAAAAGCCGGCGGAATGGAAGAAACAATTTCCGGTTCAATTATTGTTTTGCGTGAACCAGAAACTACTGATGTTTGTGATGATTACAAAATTTACGGTATTCCTGGGGCTGGCACAGTATTTGATGAAATTGATTCCCGCTATGTTCTTGCGGCTGGTTCAAAATATTACTACTACGTAAATAATTATGGCCCAATTACAGCAGAACTTGTTTCTGCAACACCTGGCCTTACAATCGAAACAATTGGAAAACTGATTGTTCTTTCTGCAGAAAAAGATGCAGTCTTTACAAACGTTTCTGTTCGTGTTCAGGATTATTTTGGTGATACACGAACATCTGAGCCTTTAAACTTTATTTCTGATACAAAGGCTCCGGAACTCCACATTGTTACTCCAGAACTTCATGAATGGGCTGGAAACAACTTAAAAGTGTCTGGAACTGTTGCAGATGAAATTGGAATCCGTTCTGTTGAATATTCCCTTGATAATGGTCTTACCTGGGAAGAGTTTTCAATTTCAAAAGGAAAGGGCGCTTCGCTTGGCGTAACCTACAGTAAAGATATAGATATTTCTTCAATGCCAGACGGCCTTATTCAGGTTGATGTTCGCGCAAGAGATATTGCAGACCAGTATTCTTACGCACATACAGCTGTTTACAAGGATGTAACTCCTCCGGACGTAAAAGTTGTTCTCCCACAGGATATTGATGTTGTAAACGGTACAAACCTTATCGTATTTGATGTAAAAGATAATGGAGCATTTGCAAGTGCTGAATATGTTTCTCCTCCTGTAAAAGGAAAGTCAGAACATACAGAACTTCCATTAAATCCTCTTGTTTATACACTTGTTGGTACAGAAAGCGCACCTATTGATGATGCAATGACCTTCCTCTTTAAGGATGAAGCTGGAAACTCTGCGCCGGTAGAAGCATGGATGTTCAGTATTGATAATGAACAGGACCTGCCAATTGCAGAAATCCATGTGCCGGAGGAAATGCAGGTAATTACCCGCGACTTTGTAATTTCTGGTGTTATTTATGATGATGATGGTGATTCATCAATCTACTATAAAATAGATGATGGTGATTTCAAACAGATTGCTCCAAATGAAATTTACAAGAGCCCGGATCCTAATGCAGAATATTCACGCAATACAAGCTTTGCAGTTTCTGTTCCTCTTGAAACAATGACAGATAACGAACACACAGTTACTGTTTATGCAGTTGATATTAACGGTGTTCGTGGTCCAGAAGTATCCCGCACTTACAGAATTTCTCTGGAAGAGCCAAAGGGTGCCGTAGAAAAGCCTACAATCGATACAACTGTTCGCGAAATTGTTACCCTTTCTGGTTGGGCAAGCGATAAGAACGGCATTGCAAATATTCAGATTTCTCTTGATAACGGAAACAGCTATAACGATGCAATAGGTACAACTGAATGGTCATATTCTGTAGACAGCCGTGCAATTCCGGGTGGTACTCAGGTAGTATTCCTGAAGGTAACAGATAACTATGGAATTCAGGGACTTTATTCAAGTTTGATTAATATTGATAACAACGCTCCTGTATTAAATCTCGAATTACCTTCTGATGATTCAACAACTTCGGGAACGCTTTTCTTCTCCGGTTATACATTTGATAACGTGGAAGTAACTGATCTGGAAGTAAAAATCAGGAACCTTGAAAAACAGGGGAAAGAAGTTGTACGTAATCTTAAGATTGACCGCGTTATTGGTGAAACTCTGGATATTAAAGAACTTGGTGATGGTTTCTATAATATTGAAGTTACAGCAAAAGATAAGGCCGGAAACGTAACAAACGTAAGCCGTAACGTTCACCTTGAAAAGAATCGTGCGCCTGCAACTGTAGATATTCTTTATCCAATGAACGGCGAACACAAACAGGGTGTATTCACAGTTTACGGCCAGTCGGCGGCAGAATATGCAATCAGAAGTTTGAGCCTCTACGTTGATAACATGCTAATTTCTGAAACAACTGTAACAGACTGCGGCTTCTTTAAGTTTGATATGGGACCAGAAACAATTAGTGAAGGTCTTCACACTTACCGTGTAGATGCAATTCTGGAAAACGGAGTAAAGGTTCAGTCTAAGGAACAGACAATTACTTATTCTCCAATTGGTCCATGGATTACAATTGATAACTTTACATACGGAGACTTTGCAACAAATCGTCCTTACATTAGAGGTCAGGCTGGATATTCTATCAGTGAAGATGAACTCTTACTTTCACGTACAAAAGAAGCTTCACCTGAATTAAAGGCTGCCGTTGCCGCTAAGAAAGTTGCCAAGATTGAAATTAGTTTTGATAATGGTAAGACATTCACTCAGATTTCTAAAAATGAAAAGTGGATGTACCGCATAGAAAATCAGGATTTGCCGGAAGGTTATCACTTCTTCCTTATCCGCGCAACAATGCAGAATGGTGAAGTGGCAGTCACCCGTACAATTATTCAGATTGATAACACAGCCCCTTCTATTCGCCTTATTGCACCAAATATTGGTGGTCGTTATAATCAACAGTTGGCTGTGTCTGGACTTTCAAATGATGATGTCCAGCTCAACAATGTAACAATTGCCCTTCGTAAGGGTGATAAATCATCTTACGAGCTTCCAGCCTTTATGCAGGGTATGTACCTTGACTTCCGCTTCTGGGGAGCAACGCTCTTCTCTGTGGGGGTAGGTCTTACTGCATTCAGCGATGTTGTAAAGGTTCAGCTTTCATACGGACAGTTTACACAGCAGCAGCGAAATGCTGTGTCTAATGTTCTTGGACGTGAACTTACAGATGGCCGCTATGGCGGACACGTAGGCAGCTTTAAGATTTTGGCAACGGTCAGCTCTATCCCATTCAGTTACTTCCTGGGACACGACTGGGATTGGTTATCGGCAACTGTATCTCTTGGAGCAGACTTCTCAATCTTTAGTGAAACAGGTAGCGGAAAACCACAGGTTCTTTCTGCGGTTCTCGGCCAGCTTGAGTTCCCTAAAGTAAAATTGCAGAATGTAAAGGCATTCAGTTCATTTGCTTTGTATACCGAAGCTTCTGTTTGGTTCATTCCAACCGATGTTTTGAGTGTAAACAATGATATTGCAAGCCTTATTCCACAGATAGCAATTGGTTTAAGAACCAATATATTCTAAGACGGGAGATGAAGAGGAATACTATGATTTCTAAGAGAATAAAAGTTCTTGCACTTTCAGTTTTCATGCTCTTTTCTACAGTTTCTTTGTTTGCCGTTGAAGAATATGTAAGTAAGATTTATAAAAATATCGATTTAATCTTTGTTTCAAAATCTGGAACAGACTTAAATAAAGTGCTTTCAGAAAATACAGATGATAAATACTATTATCTGATTGAAAATTATACAGAAAAGAAAATCCGTCGTTTGATTGTTAATAACGATTATGATTTTGCAATGGAAGCAATTGTAATTGTAATTGAAAACAATCTTGAAAACGAACAGGCTGTAGAAATGTATTCTATTATTTCTGATGCTTATGAAATTCAGCGTGAACATGAACGTCAGGAAGAACTTAAGCGTCAGCAGGAACTTGCCCGCATAGAAGCAGAAAAGGAAAAGAAACGAGCTTCTGTAGACAAGGAATATGTTGCTGCTTCTAAAGCAAAGGGTGGTGCGGTTTACGTTTCTGGAAAAGAAACTAAACTTACCAGCTCTCACTGGAAATCTGCTCTGGGAATAGATATTCTTTTCCTTCATGAAGATTTGCAGAGCATTAACACCTTCCATTTTGGTCCTAGTCTTGATTTCAGATATGAATACACAATGCCAAAGTTAGTTATTGGTGCAGATATTTTTGGTGAATTCCACTTCTTTAGTGCTACAGATGATACCGATCCTAAAAAAGTTCCTTTGCTTGGTGATTTGAACGGAGCTGCTAAAATTGCATTCCCGTTTGCAAAAAATATGTTCCTGCGTGCAGGTTTTGCAGGAATTATTACAGGAAAAGCTGATGATGCTGTCCTTACAACTAATGTTTTAGACACCTTGTATACACCGTTAATTGGTATTAAACTAGAACGATTAAAGGTTGGCACTTCAGAATTTGATGTTGGACTTGATTGGTATGCTGGTTCTTTGTATACCGATAACTTAAAACTTGCTATGGGCGGAACTCTAAATTTGGCTTTGCCTTATGCAGAATTGGAGAAAGTAAAATTAACTTTTAATGTTGGATTACGAGATAAAATCTTCCTAAAAGAATCAGGATTTGAAAATCGTGCAAGTGTAATTCTGGCTATTGGAGTTGAAAATGTTATTCGATAAGTTTAAGAAAATTGGCTTGATTGTTTTAGTAGCAATCTTTACATCTCAGGTGTTCGCTGCAACTACAGATTTATCTGTAAGATTTTTGGATAAGGCGAATGAGGCCTTTGAAGAAGATAATATTGAAGATGCATATAAGTATGTAAATCAGGCTCTTGCAGTAGCAAAGGATGAATCTTCTAAGGCAAATGTTTTGTATTTTGCACAGACTGTTTACACTCAGAAGCTTACAAAGATTCAGAATGATTATGATGAGATGGCTTTGATTGATATTCAGATGAACCTGGAAAAATATCCAAACATTGAAAATACAAAAATCAAGAAACTTATCAAACAGATTGAACAGGATCAGGCCAATAAAGAAAAGGCTGCCGAAAAAGCTGATAAAGAAGAGCAGCGCCGTGTAGAAAAAGAACGCTTTGAAGCTCAGCAGGAATCTATGGATGCACAGGCTGCTGCAATGAAGGCTCAGGCAGATGCAATTAAGGAACAGGCCGAAGCTTCTAAACAGAGTCAGCAGGAGCTTAAAGAAGCTCTCAATACAAACTTTAAGGAAATTGGTCAGGCCTTCTCTGAATCAGCAAATGAAACTAAACGTTCTACTCGTGTAATTGCACTTTCTATTGTAGGAATTGCCTTCCTGGTACTTATGCTTGTTCTTCTCATCATTGTAATTATTCGTAAGGCTTCTAAAGTTCAGCAGATCCAGCAGGAACAGTACGTTCAGGCTTTCAAAATGCTTGCTGCAAATCAGAGTCAGACAAATCAGCTTATGCTTGGTGGAATTACAGATTTGTATGGTGCTAATTCACCAATGAGAATTGCTGGTGCTTCTACCTGGGCTCCTGCAATGGCTCTTCCAGATATTGAAATTTCAGATGCAGATGAAGATGCTTTGAAGCAGCTTGCAGTTAAATGTGAAGAAATTGGTACTCAGATAGATGCTGTAACTGGTCGTAAAAATAACTCAAAGAATGTTAGTGAGCTGGTTTATAAACTTTCTATGCAGCTCGGACTTCCACAGGGAATGTCTATGCTCAACTTCTGTGCCGCTATGATTTACGATGCCGGCTTCCTTGATATTGATCCAGACTTACTTACTGCTACAAATCTTACAGACGAAGAACGTGCCGCTTTGAAGAGCCATGTTAATCTTTCTGAAAAACACCTGGACTTTGTTCCAAAGAAGTACTGGAGTGTATTTGAAGATGCTGCTATGAAGCATCATGAAAATATTGATGGTTCTGGTTATCCAAACGGCCTTAAGGGTGATGAAATTCCTCAGATTGCCCGCTTAATTCACGTTGCAGAAACTTATGTTTCACTTTCTAGTAAGCGTGCCTTCCGTGAAGCAATGGATAAGGAAACTGCTGTACAGAAACTTCGTGAGCAGCCAGAACTCTACGACCAGGAAGTTGTAGATGCTTTGGATAAAATCGTTTAATGAGCTAGCAATTTTTAGCTTTACCTCATCATTCTTTAAAAATATACCGATAATGAGAGCATGAAAAAATCTATTTTCGTGCTCTCTTGTTTTTTAACAGTATCTTCTCTTTTTGCTCAGGAAGTAAAACCTCTTTATCAATTACCGGCAAAAGTTAGTCCGCTTGCAACAGATTCTGAAACAGATGCTGATATTTTTCTGGTTGGTTCAGACGAAGGTCTCTTTAAGGTGACTTCCCGCAACACTGCTTTTCCTCTCTGGAAGGAAGGCCGTGTAGATCAGCTTATACAGGCTCGTCTTCCTGTTTCAAATGACATAGATGAAAGTTACGTGTATGAAAATTGCTGGATTATGCGCACTTCAAAGGGAATCTTTTTTACATCTGATCTTAAAAACTTTGAAGAACGAGATAACGGTCTGCCCTTTCTTACAATCAAAAAATATGAAAATAAAACTTCCAGACTTGAAAAACAGATTCAGGAGTTAAAAGACCTGAATGTAAATCCCTTAAATAATGAAGAAATGGTTACTGCCACAAAAGACAGTGTTTTTTATTCAAAAGATGGTGGTCTTTCCTGGAAAAGCATAGGTTCAACCAGTAGAAACACCCCCGGAGTAAAAGCCTGTGCCGTTGCAACAATAGATGGCGAAACTGTTGTCTTTATGGCTCATCCAATTTTTGGCCTTTCTTATATTTTCCCGAACAGGGCAAAGCCTGAATGGAATGATGTGGATGCTGGTTTTGAAAAAATGCCGTCGCTTACTTCACCAGATGAAATCTCTGATATTCTTCCGGTTGTAAGAACAAAGGCAGATGGTAGCATTTACACGGAAATTTATATTTCACAAACCTATATGCCGCGAATTTATAAATTCAACTGGCAGGAAAAGAAGGGCGAATTGATCTATTCTGGTAGCGAACCAACCGACACAATAGACGGCCTTACCACAATAGATAACGTACTGGTTTATACAAAACTGGAAGGCTTTGGTTCTCTGGATATGGATTCCCTGCAGAGTCCGGGCTCACCTGTTCAGGAGCGTAACTGGCACGAAGCCTTTGCCTCTGTACCAGGAATGATAAACACCGCCTGGGTTTCTCAGGCGCGAAGTGGTTTTGCTCACGGCCTGCTTTTAAACGAACTGTGGATGCTTTACCCGGGCACTGTGAACACACCTTATGCAGAAAAGGCAAACGGCCGCAAGAGTATTTATGCCTCGGCCTATCAGTGTGCCTTCCCTGAAGGTGTTGCAAAATTCAAAAAGGTGATTAAAGACCGCAATTTGAATTCGATTGTTGTAGATATGAAGGATGATTATGGACTTTTGCGCTATGACAGTCACGACCCTGAAATTTTGGAGAAGGCTACGACATCAAATTTTGCCGTAAAAAATCTTGATGAGTTTATAGACGGCTTTAAAAAAGAAAATATTTATCTGATTGCCCGAATCGTAACCTTCAAAGACCGTTCACTTTCCCGCTATGCAAACGGAAAGTATGCAATTTGGGATGGAAAGTACAACAAGCCTTGGGTTGGCATTAAAGGCTACGAAGACAAGCTTGATGAAGAAGGAAATTCTTTGGGTAAGGAAACAACTTATTATGACGAAAACTGGGTTGATCCTTATTCAGAAGAGGTTTGGGAATATAACGTTGCAATTGCCCGCGAACTGATTGCCCGCGGTTTTGATGAAATTCAGTTTGACTATATCCGTTTCCCGACCGACGGCTTAAACCTTTACAATGCAAAATACCGCTGGCAGGACAAGGGCATGGATAAGGAATCGGCTTTGATTTCCTTCCTTTCTTATGCGAGGGCAAACATAGACGCTCCAATTGGAATTGATATTTACGGGGCAAACGGCTGGTACCGCAGTGGTACCCGCACCGGTCAGGACGCCGAAATGCTTGCAGAATATGTTGATGTAATTGGCCCAATGTTCTATCCAAGCCACTTTGAGCAGACCTTCTTAAATTATGCGCCGGTTGCAGACCGAACCTACCGCATTTACTACTACGGTTCTTTCCGCAATACGGTTTTGTGCAGAAACCGGGCAATTATCCGCCCTTGGGTTCAGTCATTTTACCTGAATGTAAGTTACGACCGGCTTTACTATGATTCGGATTATATACGCAAGCAGTTCTTTGGCGTTCGCGATGCCATTGACCGCGGCTATATGTGCTGGAACAATGTTGGAAACTACGAGGTAACTCCGCCGGATATTTTACCTACCGACACATTTATCGGCACGGCCGCAGAGGCAAGTTCGGAGTTCCGTAAGCCTGCCATTGGAGACGCCATGAAGCCACTTAGTGTTTCAAGCGAATCGGACCTTTCCATTTTGGACAGCATTTTGAACCCGACAATTGAGCCGGAAGAGCCGGAGGCTCAGACCCGCGGCCAGTCACGCTTCCTGCCATTCCTGAAGGTACAGCCATGACACCAAATCAGTATACTCCGGAAGAGCCAATTTCTTCGATTGCAACCGCTCTGGCTCCTGCCGCCCTGGGCATTGTTCGCGCCAGCGGCAAAAACTGCATTGAACTTGTAAGTAAGATTTTTTCCCGCCCCAAAGCCCTGTTAGAGGCAGCCGGCAACACGTTGGTTTATGGGTGGATTGTAGATAAAGGAGGGGAAATTATATTCTCGAACAAATCTGAAAAAACAGTCCAGCGGACTATTTTTTCAGATTTGAACGATAAATCATCCCTCGCTCCAGCCTCCTCGCTCGGACAAGACCTCGCTGCGAGGGCTTCCGCTATCCCTTCTGCGGGGGGCGGAGCCCCCCGCAACGCCCCCCTTGCCGAAACTGCGGGCGCAGGTCGCGTTGACTCTGGCGCAACCGGGAAACAAACTACCTGCGCCGTGGACGAGGTCATGCTTGCCGTCTACCGCGCGCCAAAATCCTTTACCGGCGAAGACATGGTCGAAATCTTTTGTCATGGCGGGCCAGCCGTTGTAACTGCCATTCAAAATCTTATGCTGCGTTCCGGTTTCCGCCAGGCAAACCGCGGCGAGTACACCTTCCGTGCCTTTATAAACGGCAAAACTGATCTTACAAAAGCAGAAGCCGTAAAAGAAATCATAGATTCCCACACAGACGCTTCCCGCTCACATGCAGTTGGCCGCCTTGCCGGAAATCTTTTTACAGAAATTGATTCAATCAAAAAGCTGATTATAGACACACTTGCCGCAATAGAAGTGGAAATTGAATATCCCGAGGACGAAGAAACTATAGCAGATTCCTTTGACCGTGCGGATATCGAGCTTGCCATAAGCCGTCTGCAAACTTTGTGCGATTCCTGGAAGGGGGAAAAACTCTACCAGGATGGCGCGCGTGTAGTTCTGGCGGGCCGCACAAATGCGGGCAAGTCTTCTTTGTTTAATGCCATTTTAAAGGAAGAGCGCGCCATAGTCAGCGATATTGAAGGAACTACCCGCGACTGGCTGGAAAGCTGGGCCAGCATAAACGGTATTCCAGTCCGCCTTTTTGATACTGCAGGCCTCCGAAAAACCGATGACGTTATTGAAGCCCAGGGTGTTGAACTTTCAAAAAATCTTGCCCAGGATGCCGATGTGGTTCTCTACCTTGTGGACGGCACCACTGGTATGAATGATGAAGACAAGGCCTTTATCCAAGCCTGCCGTGAACCGGTTATTGTGGTCTTTACTAAGAGTGATAAGAAGGATTCCCCGATCAAGCCGGGGAATGACACCCCACCCGCCGTGTCGTCGTTCGGAGCCCCTATGTTATCGTCAGATGAGCCCGACGTGTCGTCGTCCGGTAACCCTATGTCATCGGCCAGTGCCACTTTGTCATTGTCCGGCTTGACCGGACAATCTATCCCAACCTGCCGCATCAGCTCCAAAACTGGAGATGGCCTTTCAGAGCTTTTTGCTCAGATTACGAAAATCCTCACAGCGGGCATTACAACTTCTACCGAACGTCAGCAGGCCGGCTTAGGCTCTGCCCGCCAGAAAGAAGCCGTTGCCAACGCCCTGGAATGTGTTCGTCACGCCCTTATTTCTGCCGACGACAACTACACTCTGGATGCGGTTGTTCAAGATCTGGAAGATGCCCTTGACTTCCTTGGCGAAGTTACCGGTGACGTTACCCCAGATGACGTACTTGGAAGCATCTTTGCGAACTTCTGTGTAGGAAAATAAAATGGCCGCCCTTCATCGGGCAGCCATTTCCATCACAAATCTACTGATTGCTTTCTTTTGCCTTTTCTAAAAGTTCAATGACTTTTTCTGTTTTGCCGTCTTTCAGCAATTCAAGCATCAAATCAATCATTAGGTCGAATTCTTTGCTAGTCATTTCTTCCATACCTCCATTATAAATCAATAAAATTGTTTTGAAAACTCTCTATATATATAATTGCCGTAAAATATCATTTTTACCAAAAAGTAGAAAAAAAAAAGTGGATATGATATATTTAATATTATTTATGAAGGATGAAAGCTAAAAAATTGCTGTGTATTGCTCGCAATTTTTTTTGATAAGAGGAGGTTTGTTTATAAAAAAACACTGCGCCACTGCTCGTGTTTTTTTATAAACCACTATAAGAGGAGGTGGTAGAAACCTAAAAAACTTTTCTGATGAAAAGTTTTTCTTAACGGTTTCTTCGATAAGATTATGTGTGGAATAGTAGGATATATCGGAAATAAAAATGCTACGCCGGTGTTGATTAAGGCGTTGAAGAAGTTGGAATATCGCGGATATGATTCGGCTGGTGTTGCAATTTATTCTGGTGACGAAATTGTTGTTCAGAAGGCTAAGGGTAAGCTGATTAACCTGGCCGAAAAAATCACAGGACAGATTGTTCCAGAAACAAAGGATCACAAGGCTTATGCAGAGGCAGAAATGGCTTTGTATGAAAAGACTGGTGACTTTGTAAAGGGAAACATGGGAATTGGTCACACTCGCTGGGCAACTCACGGGGAACCAAGTGATACAAACAGCCATCCTCACACAAATATGGATGGTACAATCTCCATTGTTCATAACGGAATTATTGAAAACTATGCGGAGTTGAAGTCAAAACTTCAGGCTCAGGGGGTAGTTTTCCAGTCACAGACAGATACAGAAGTTGTTGTTCATCTGATTGATAAATACTACAAAGAAGAAAAGGATATTTTTAAGGCTGTCCGCCGCACTTTGCAGATTCTTGAAGGCTCTTATGCCCTTGGTGTTCTCTGCAAAGATTATCCAGACCGCATTATTGCCTGCCGTAAGGAAAGTCCTCTTATTGTTGGTGTTGGCAAGGGCGAAAACTTTATTGCTTCAGATGTTCCTGCAATTTTGGAGCACACCCGTGATGTTTATTATCTGGGTGAAAAGGAACTCGTCGTTCTTTACAGCGATCATGTTGATCTCTTTAATTTTGATGGCGAAAAGATTATCAAACAGCCAAGTCATGTTGAATGGGACATGGATGCTGCAGAAAAGGGCGGATATCCTCACTTTATGATTAAGGAAATCCACGAGCAGCCAAAGGGACTTACAGACACAATGCGCCCTCGTATCGTAAAGGATGGCGAAGGTAACCCAACTGATGTTTATTTTGAAGAAAACAAGATGGACGACGCATGGCGCAAAGCAAAACGTGTTGTAATTACAGCCTGTGGAACTGCTTATCATGCCGGTGTTGTTGCAAAATATGCCTTTGAAAAAATTGCCCGCATGAAGGTTGATGTTGATGTTGCATCAGAATTCCGTTACAGAAATCCTATTTTGGATAAAGACGATATTTTTATTGTAATTTCTCAGTCTGGAGAAACAGCAGATACTTTGAGTGCTCTTCGTCTTGCAAAAAATGAAGGCCTTAAGGTTGTGGCAATTACAAACTGTGTAGGTTCAACTGTTAGCCGCGAAGCTGATGATGTAATTTACACACTCGCAGGACCTGAAATTGCCGTTGCTTCAACAAAGGCTTATACAACTCAGGTGCTCTGTCTCTTCCTGCTTGCTATTAAAGCCGGAAAGCTCCGTGGAACTTTGAGTCAGGAAGAAGCAACAATGCTCCTTTGTGAATTAGAAGGTATTCCTGCAAAGGTTCAGCAGATTCTGGATAATCAGGATGTAATTCAGAAGTTTGCAAGCAAGCAGTTTAATAAAGATAAGATTTTCTATATTGGCCGTCAGTTCGACAGCGCAACTTCTCTGGAATCTGCCCTCAAACTAAAGGAAGTTTCTTACATGCATTCTGAAGCATTTGCTGCCGGTGAGCTTAAGCACGGTCCAATCGCCTTGATTGACCCTCAGACTCTGGTTGTGGCAATTGCCAGTGAACCTGCTCTTTACGACAAAATCGGTTCAAATATGGTAGAAGTTCGCAGCCGAGGAGCTACAGTGCTTGTAATTACTCAGGATGCAAGCGGTTCTTTTGAAGGTAAGGCAGACGAAATCTTTAAGATTCCAGAGTGTTCTTCAACTCTTGCAAGTCTTCTTACAGTAATTCCAGCCCAGCTCTTTGCCTACTACTGTGCAATTCAGCGTGGCTTTGACCCGGACAAACCAAAGAACCTTGCAAAGAGTGTTACTGTAGAGTAATTTATTTACTTCTAAAAATCAGTCCAAATAGCTTTCTTACTAGCGGCCCTGCAAAACAGAGCTGCCAGAAGAAAGCCATTGGGAAATTCATAATCGTTGTTTTAATCCAGATTGAAATAACTTCCTTCTGCAAAAGTCCACCCTTAAAAAGAATTGTTGCCGCAAGGCTCATCAGCGGACACATAAACATCACTGAAAAAATAGAAATTGAAAGAATAATAAAGATTGGATTTGTTTCTTCAGCCTTAAAAATCTTAAAAGTAAAATGCTTTGCCAGCGGTCCTGCAACAATCATGTCTAAAATAAAAGCGATTGGACCCATAATTATAAACTCTTTAAAGGCTCCAAGCATTATTGCATTAGAAAATTCACCAATAGCAAGTGTCATGTTGTAGCAGATAAGGGCATACACCATGAAAAAGACCATAATGATTGTAAAAATGATTTCTTGAAATAAAGACTTTGGCATTTTATTTAACTCCTTTGCCATTTAGATTTTGCAAAGATTGTTAAACTACGCCTTCAGATATGAAAAACGCATGAGGCTTGGCTGATGTTAAAAAGTTTACAACCAAGATTCAATCTCAAGCATTGTGAATTTAACAAATCGCGGAAAATTGTGCAAGGTGTGATAATTTACAATTATATATTATGAATATTGTTGACGTATTTACAAAGTGAATGCTAGAATTATTAATATCATTCTTTGTTGAGGTAATCAGTCACCCGAGCTTCTTCTAAAAAAATCAACTCAACTTATTCAGAGGTAGTTGATATGAAGTATAAGCATTTTGTTAATTTATTAGTTATTCCAGCGTTATTTCTTTTTGCATGCTCTAATCCCACTTCTTCAGTCTCTTTAGAGGAGAAATCAGAGGGGGAAGAGCAAAAGCAGGAACAAGAGCAAGAGAATTCAGAGGTATCTGTCCCAAATTCTACACCTTCAGAAAATGAATGGACTTTTATAATTGAAGAAAATATAGATTTATTAGTTGGAACTTGGACGCGTACATTCATAGAGGATGGGATTCCAGAAACAGATACGTTAATTATATATGCTGATTATAATTCTTGCATAACAAAGGTTGCTGATTATTCAAATTCTTCGTTTACTTCTGAACAGCTCTACGAATATGTAGATTTGTTTCAAAATGAGGGTGCTACTGCAACATATAATCCTGAGAGAAATATAATTACAGCTGTAATTTCATTTAGCCGTGATGAATTTATTTCTGAACTATTACACCCTGATATAAAATGTCAGATTAATGCCAACAGAACTGTTCTTAAATTCTATAATCCAAATTATAATAAGTGGGCCGAATATACAAAAGTTCAAGACTCTGGTCAGTTAATACCTGTTCCGAATGAAAATGACAATTCCCTTGAATCCCTTGGAAAATATACTGAGCTTAGTTCTATAGCATTTTCAAGTGTTCACATAACAAATGAAGACGGGGAAACAATTATAAATAATGCTTCATACATAAGTTTTGGTACTTTTCCGCAGACCATAAAGGCAAGTAATGTAATAATAGATGAGAGCACGATAATTATACAGGGCGGGCAAAGCTACTATCTTGGAAGCGACAATTACTGGTATGCAAAGGTGACGGCTAAGACAACAGACAATCCTGTATTCACTGATGGAAGTAATGTTAATAGCGGAACAGAATATTATTTTAAGGTTGAACCAATTATATGGCGTGTCTTAACTGATAACTATAGTGGAAAAAAACTTCTTCTAGCAGAAAGCATACTTACAGCAAATATTTTGTATTATGGAAATTATGAACAACGACAATTAGATGGAAAAAGCATATACGCAAATAACTATAATTATTCAAATGTACGAGCATATTTAAATGGAGAAAAGAATCAGTTTGTTACGGATGGCGGAACTGCAACGGAATATGACATAGATTGGTCTGAAAAGGGCTTCTTGCAAATTGCATTTACAGCAAATCAACAGAAGAAAATAGCAGAAACAATTGTTGATGATACTAACGATAAGATTTTTCTTTTAAGCACAGAAGAACTTAAAACACGTGACTATGGTTTTACTGCTTCTGATGATGAATCATACACCGGACAAACTCATTCAAGACAAAGGATTCCTACTGATTATGCTCTTGCTAATGGGTGTAGTGAAAAGATAGGAAGCTACTATGGGAATTCAACATTCGGCTGTTGGTGGACAAGGACACCTGCAAGTACTTCCTCGTACGTACATGATGTTTACTGGAATGGTAACACTGGGCATAGTTACGGTGTAGGAGACTACTTTGTAGGTATAGTTCCAGCCCTGTGTGTTACTGAGTAGATTAAAAAAAGATTGCCCGGCGTGACCGGGCATTTTTTTTACAGATTATCTAAAGAACTCAATCAAAGTTTGTGCATCTTTAATCAGATTATCTACGATGCAGTATTCATTGGGCTGGTGGGCCTGGTCGTCAAGGGTGCTCCAGACTACGGCGTCTATGCCTTCGCGACGGAGTTCGGCGCCAACAGTGCCACCTCCAATTCCAATGAACTTTGCTTCAATGCCGTGCACTGTTTTTAAGGCAGCTGCAAGCTTCTGGGCAACCGGTGCTTCAACGCGGGTTGCAGGGCTTTCAGATTTCTGAGGTGTGGTGTATTCTACGCGCACACCGTATTCTGCTTCAATTTCGCGGCAGAGCTTGTCTATTTCTGCAGTTACATCTGCAAGAGGGTAGCATGGCAGAATGCGGCAGTCCATGCAGAACCAGTCTTCACCTGGAATAATGTTTATGCTGTCTACATTCTTTAAGCGTTTTGTTGGCTGAATTGTAGAGTAGTTTGGCTCGAACAAATCATCAGTTTTGTTGAAAACTTTTTCCAGCTTGTGAATGCGAACTGCCAGGTCGTCGGCGGCAAGGCAGGCATTTGCTCCGCTGTCTGGGCGGGAACCGTGAGTCTGCTTTCCAATTACGTGAACCGAAAGCCAGAGAATATTTTTTTCTGCAATTTCAATTGTTTCGCCTTTAGGGTCTCCTCCATCTGGAATTAAAACCAAATCATCCTTGCGGAAAAGGTCATAGTTTTTAATCAGATGGATAATTCCGTATTCACTTCCGTTTTCTTCATCAGCTACAAAAAGAAGCTTTACTGTGTGTGAAGGTTTAATTCCCTTTTTAATGTAGTAAAGAGCTGCAAAAGCTGCCGAAACCAGTCCCTGCTGATTATCTTCAACTCCACGGCCGTAAAGCTTGCCGTCTTTTTCTACCAGAGTCCATGGGTCAGTATTCCACAAAGAAAGATCGCCAGTGGGAACTACGTCCATGTGGGCCATCACCCAAACTCTTTCTGTGTCGGAAGTGCCTGGAATTGTAACTACAAGAGAAGGGCGAACGCCAGCGCTAACCCGCTTGTCTGGAGCTTCAAACTTTTCGATTGTAACGCCGTTTGAACTTGTAAAGCCCTGGGCCTTAAGCCATTCTTCCAGAACAGCACATTTTTTTGCTTCACCGTCGCCGTTGCCTTCCGGTGCAATTGCAGGGCAGGCAGTAAGTTTTCTTTCCAGCTCAATAATTTCTGAGCGGTTAATTTCTAAAAATTCTTTTTCTTCTTTGAGACTCATGATATATATCCTTGTATAAGATGGTTGCGACCATTTCGACAAAGTCAATGACCACAACCACCCTGTATTTTTTAGCGTACCTTAAATAATAATCCCATAATTGCACTAGTTATGAGCAACTGGGTAATCATAAATTTAATTAATACCTGTGTTGGTGACCAGCCGTGATTTTTTCTCATGTGGTCATGAAGAGGGAAGCGTATATTTTCAAAAATCTTAATCTTAAAGAAGCGGAGCAGGAATACTTTAATGAGTCCCATTCCGCCGTTAATAAAGATGATGAATGAAGTACCAAGAATCAGGAATGGGTTTCCAGAAATCATTACGGCAACGCCAATAAAGAAGCCAAGGGCACGGCTGCCGGCATCACCCATAAGACATTTACTAGGGAAGGCGTTGTGCCAGAGGTAGCCCATTAAAACACCCGCAAGGGCAAAAAGCATTACACCCCACTGAGCACCGTAAATTAAATGAGGAACCAGAAGATAGGCAGAAATATCTTTGTGACCAAGTACAAAGTAAAGAATAATTCCAAGAGTTATGAGGGCGATGAGCACAAGAGATGCAGAAAGACCATCAACTCCGTCTGTACAGTTTGTTGTGTTAATAGAGGCCCAAAGCATGATTGTACAGATTATTACATACACAACAGGATTAACTGTAACCAGGTGCGAAACAAATGGCAGCCAGAATTTAACTGTGCCGTCAGCAGAAATTGCTTTTAGACCATAGTAGAGCACAAGGGATGCTGCCACACTGATAATTAAATCCAGAGCGCCCTTGAGGTATTCGCCCCAGCTTGTAACACTGCGGTCATCAAGGAAGCCTGTGAGCATTGTAAGCCAGGTGAGCAGCAAAAGCAGGCTCCTGTATAAAGTCATAGGAACCAGAATAAAGCAGACGAGTACAAAAATTGTGATAAAAACAGAACCTGCTCCTGTTGGTTTTCCCTTTGCGGCTTCTGCATTTTCTTTGATTGTAAACTCACGGCCACGGTCATGTGGGAGCCAGTTATAAAACTTTGGTATAAGAGTTACCGAAAGAAAATAACCAAGGTACAAAGCGATAGTAATCAGAACTGTATATGACTGAAAGAGTCGTGCAGGTCCCCAAAATTGCTGTAAAAATTGTCCCAAGTAGTAAATCATAATCCAACCTGAAAATTAGAAATTTATATGTGTCATATCTGTAAAAACCATAACAAGGTTTCTTTCATCACAGTATTCAATAAAATCGGAATCGGATGCTGTTCCGCCCGGTTGTATGATTGCAGACACTCCCGCGTCTGTAATGTTTTTAATCTGGTCACAGAATGGAATTGCAGTATCGCAAACAAGAACATCTGCAATTGGACCTGGTAAAACGTGACCATAGTCTTCCAGTCTCTTTTTTCTCTGATTTGCGTCTGCCAGAACTCTTTCCAGCGCTTCCAGATTTGAAAGACAAGACTGGGCAATACCAACAATTGAATTTTCTTTTACAAGAACTGCAGAATAAGAACGGGCACTCATTACCATCCTCATTCCGAATGCCATTTCATCGGCAATTCCCTGGGAAGGGCGGTTCTTTGTGGTAATCTTCCAGTGAGTAAAAGGTTTATCATCCAGCTCCTGTAAAATAATTCCACCGTTTATAAGTTTTCCATCAAGCCCAATTTTATTTGCCTTACCCGATGTAATGAGCTTTGTGTGTTTTCCTTCAGAAAGAATTTCTTTTGCTTCTGGAGTAAAACCTGGCGCAATAATTACAGAAAAACCGCATGTGGAAATTTCATGGGCGGCGTTTGCATCTATTACGGCGCTGCAACCAAAGGTGGCACCCATAATATTTTGAGTATCGTATGAATATGCACGATGGAAAGATTCCAGAACGTTAGAAGAAACTCCGGCTCCCAGAATATTCAGCATTTTTATGATGATTGAAAACACTGTTCCTGTAAGTGGAGTAAACTGTGTCGTAAATGGGTAACCGTCTTTGTTTTCACTTTTTACGGTGTACTGATTTTTGAGCAGGGAATAAAGCGAATGAATCTGATCCCAGGCAAATGTGGCATCTGCGGCCATGGTGTAAGAAATATCTTTGCCGGTGAGCTTAGAAAAGCCGTTGAGAGCGCCAAAATCTACAGGTGTTCTGTAAAGGCTTGCTTTCTGTTGAGGATTTGTTCCCAGTTGAAGGTTCAGTTCTTTCTTGAAAGGGAATGAAATATAATTCAAAAACTTGATGTTAAATTTTTCGCTCTGAAGAATAGAGGCTGCAATTCCTCCGTCAAAGGCAGAAATCAGATTAAGTGCTTTTGCGGCAAGGTAAAGTCTGAAATCTTTAGTAACATTATCAGTTTTCAACTGAATGATAGCCTCTTTGTAGTCCGCAGGATCAGTTAAAATCATCAGATTTTCGTAGTTTGTAAAAGAGTTTCTAAGAAGAGTTGAAATAAAAAGTGTGAATGGTTTTATTTCAGTTTCTGGCTGCTTTCCTTTTTTATCGATATTTACATCAAGGAAAGGAAAAATATTTGCACAAATAATAAAAATTGAATTATCCTGACCAGACTGACTAATCATCTGGTTTGAATCGATACGTGATAAAAGAACACGACGAACTAAACCGGAAGATTCCTGAACATAAAGATTGTTTTCTTCAAGGGCAGCTTCATGGGTTACAGGAATTTTATTTTTCTGTAAAAGTTCTTCAGTCTTATTAGCAGATAAAATTTCCCAGCCGGATTTATGCAGGAATTCAGCAAATTCTATAATATTCTGAGTGTTTTCTACATGGATTATTGCCTGTTTAGCCATAATTATATAGTAACAAAAAAACAACTGATTGAAAATAACCCGACTACACGTTAAACTGAATTTAATTATGAAAGCAATAGCAAAAAAAAGTATTCTTTCGGGACACATTACAGTTCCCGGTTCTAAAAGCCATACAATAAGGGCTTTGATTCTTGCTTCCATGGCGGAAGGTACATCTCATATTTCTAATCCCCTTCCTAGTAATGATTGTCTTTCTACGGTTAAGGCTGTAAAGCAGGTTGGTGCCGAAGTTTTAATGGATGGTGACGTGTGGACTGTTCATGGCGCGGGCCGTAATCTGCATTTACCGGAAGCTGGCCAGGCGGGCGGCGACTTGTCTGCGGCTAGCGTGAGCGGAGCCAAGGGTGGGCTTATTGATGTTGGAAACTCCGGCTCTCTGATGTACTTTCTTTGTCCTGTGCTTTCTACTTTGCCTGGAGACTGTACTTTTACGGGTGATGAATCTATCTGCCGGCGTCCTGTGAATCATCTGGTTGATGCCTTGAGTCAGCTTGGGGCTCAGGGCAAGTGCCTTAATGGCGGCGATACACCTCCATTTTCTTTTTGCGGACCAATTGACCTTGAGCGCGATCTGGTAACTGGCGGCGAACTTTCTCAGTATATAAGTGGATTTATGATGGCCGCTTCCCGCTTGAACGGCACTTTGCACATGAAGCTCACTAATCCAAAAGAAACCCCTTACCTTACAATGACCCGAATCTGGCTTGAAAGCCTTGGCGTTCCTGTGGAAATTTCTCCAGATTTTCGCGATGTAAAAGTAAAGGGCCCTGTTCAGATTCAGGCTTTTGACCGTGCGGTTCCTTCTGACTGGGAAGGGGTAGCTTTTCCTTTAATTGCGGCTCTTGTTTCGGGCTCTTCTATTGTGATTGATAACATTGACGGTTCGGGCAGCCAGGGCGACGATAAAATTGTTGAAGTTCTGCAGTCTGTTGGTGCGGATATTGTTTGGGATAAAAAAGCACAAACTTTGGCGGTGAACTCTGGGGCTGGCAGGGGTGCCGGCTCTGGACTTGGACATGCCGCGGGCGCTGGAGCTGAGCTTGGCCGCAGTGGCTTGCTTACTACAAAAAATCTTCCGGGCGGCCAGCTGACCGTGGAAATGTCAGCCTTCCCGGATGCAATTTGTGCCCTTGCCGTTATGGCCTGCTTTATTGAAGGTAAAACTGTTTTTACAGATATTGATATTTGCCGCAAAAAAGAAACCGACCGAATTAAGGCCATGGTTAGCGAGCTTAGCAAGCTTGGGGCTCACCTTGAAGACCAGGGCGACCGCCTTGTGGTTTATGGTGATGGCGGACGGTCTTTGCATGGTGGCGCTGTAGAATCTTACAAGGACCACCGCATTGTAATGTCTCTTGCCTGCCTTGGTCTTGGTCTTGCGGAAGGGGAAAGTGTAGAAGTTAGCGATGCTGAATGGTGCAGTGTAACCTTCCCGCATTTCTTTGAAGTAATGAATAAAATTGGAGCCGGATTTGTCGTCTCTGAATAATACTTTTGCAGCAGGGCCGGGCCATAAGTGTCAGGAAAATCAGGAATATCTTCAGTCTCAACTTGTAACTTACATTGGAAATAAACGTGCCCTCTTGGATTTTATAGGGCAGGGAGTTGGTCTTGTTCAGCAGGCTTTGGGGAAAGAAAAACTTTCCTGCTTCGATGGCTTTGCCGGAAGCGGAGTTGTTGGTCGTTACCTTAAGCAGTATTCGTCATATCTAGCTGTAAACGACCTGGAGTTGTATTCGCAGATTATAAACCGCTGCTATCTTTCTAATAAAAGTGATTTAAATATTTCCCTTTTGCAAAAATATTATGAGGAAGTTTGCCAGACGGTTAATTCACAGGTCCAGAAATTACAGGAGGATGAAGCACAGAAAGCACCTGGCTTTATTACACAGTTTTATTCGCCTGCCAACGAAAAGGCAATTCAAAAATCTGACCGCTGTTTTTATACTAAGTACAACGCAAATTACATAGATTTGTGCCGGCAGAACATAGAAAAACTGGTTCCCTCAGAATACCGTGATTTTTTTATTGCCCCCCTTCTTTCCGAAGCTTCAATTCATGCAAATACAGCCGGTATTTTTAAGGGCTTTTATAAAAATCGAGATACAGGACTTGGACAGTTTGGCGGAAAGGCTCAGAATGCCCTTTCCCGTATTTTAGGAAAAATTGCCTTACCTTTCCCTGTTTTTTCGGATTTTAATTGTCAGAGCAAAATCTTTAGCAGCGACACAAATGAACTTGTAAAATCTGAAGAATTGTATGAGTCGGGTTTACTTGGTGATGAGCACACTTTTGACCTTGCCTATTTTGACCCTCCTTATAATCAGCATCCTTATGGTTCAAATTATTTTATGCTGAATTTAATTGCTTCGTATAATTCACCAGACCCTGAAAATATAAGCCGGGTTTCTGGTATTCCAAGAAACTGGAACCGTTCTCTTTACAACAAGAAAAAGCAGGTAATGCCGGTTTTCCAGGAGCTTATAAAAAATGTGCGTGCAAAGTTTGTGCTCATTTCTTTTAATTCAGAAGGCTTTATCCAGAAGGATGAAATGATACAAATGCTTTCAGAATGCGGGCAGGTTCAGGTGCTCGAATCTGATTACAACACCTTCCGCGGTTCCCGCAATCTGAAAGCCCGCGAAATTCACGTAAAAGAATACCTCTTTTTGCTGGATAAACGCAGTAAAATTTAATCTTCTTAAAAGGTGATTGTGCACATAACCGGCAGGTGATCAGAATAGCCTTCACCATTGTAAATTCTGTAGGCAACAGGCTGTTTGTCTGAGTTAGCCCATGGTTCTTCTGCTCTTGGCGAAAAAGCCACCGCTTTTGCCTTACCACCCGTAAAAATATGGTCTATTCTTTCCCATTCACTCTGATAATAATAACTGCCAATTTCTGTACTAAAGCTTCCGTTCTGGTTAAACCAGGGTGATTTTACCTTTTGTGTTACAGAACCTTCTGAAGCAGAGATTCCCCTGAATACAGTGTTTTCGCTGTTCCCAAAATTACAGCAAAACTCTTTTGCATCCTGATTAAAATCTCCGCATATTACCAGGGATGGCAGCTTTTGGCCGAAACCTTCCGTGACCTTCAAGTGAGAAAGCCGAGAACTTACAAGGCTTTCTTCCCACTGACGCCAGATGCGGCTTTCATCGGTACCGAGTTTTGATTTCCAGTGGTTTACCAGCACCCAGAGATTTTTATTTTCGGCTTCAAGGGCAAACTGAATTATTGGACGGCACTGGGGTTGTGATTCTTTTTGGGAACGAATATCCATGGAATGGGTTGTAAGGTTTGAAATATTAAAGCGGGAGAAAACTGCACAGCCGATTGCAGAGCCTTCTTCTCTGGCAAAACAGGCATAATCCCACTTTTTATTATGATTCCAGCTTTTACCCGCAATCTGATTAGCAATATCAAGCACAACATCTTCGTTTTCGATTTCTTCTAGAACAAAAACATCAGCCTGCAGACTAGTCATCACTTCGCAAAGCCGAGCCAGCCTTACCAGATATTTGTCCCGCGACCAGTTTCCGCTCTTCTTAAAGTCGTCGTATTCGGTACCTTCGGTCTGAGCATCAAAAAAAGTCTGGACGTTCCAGCTTGCAAAAGTAATGCCAACAGTTTTTTCTTCCTCATCAGAATCTTCGGATTCAGAAAGACTTCCGTTTCCGCAGCTGCCGCCAAGAAAGGAAAGCAAAATCAGAAAGAGACAAAGGGTTTTCTTCAAAAGTATTTTTTTCATGCAATTTCTCCCTACTTATATAGTTGCCGCAAAAGACGATTTCCTACAAAAAATCAGGAGAAATTTGTGAAAATTCAGAATTAATTTTTCAGAATAACCCAGGTAGCACCAGAACCGCCTTCCTGTTTAGTTTTTGGATGCCCGCTCATACCGCATCTTTTGTCATGTTCAATAAAACTGCGGACTAGCTTACCCAAAACCGGGTCTGTGCCAGTGGTGTGTATTCCTTTTCCGTGAATAATCAGTATTTTTTTAAGTCCGCGGCGCAGACAGTCTCCCACAAAAGAATTCAGCCTTTGTTCTGCTTCATCCTGATGTAAACCGTGCAGGTCTAAAATTGCTTCTGGTTTCATATTCACAAGATAAGAGCGGTCCTGCATCTTTGTTCGTTCTTCGTTTTCTGCCGCAAGCTTGTCTTTGTCTATGGTTCCATATCTGCGCAGCCACATTTCCATAGGGTTTATTTCCCTTTCATTATCAGCTTGCATTTGTGCTTCAAAATCTTTTTCGGCAGCTCGGGCCCGTGCAAGTTCTTTTTCCTCTTTTGTAGGTGCGTTTGCTTTTTTATGAGAAATCTGATTTTTACCGCTTTCTTTTTGTTTACGAACCTGTGCGGCCTTCATGTTATCCCACTGATTTAAAATGTCTCCCATGTCCATACTATCACCTCGTCTTTTTTACACCAGCCTTCAGTTTCACCGAATTTTACATAAATCCAGTTGCCGGCCTTTTCTTTTACTTCAAGAGCGTTTCCGCTTTTTATATAAGATACTTCCGAAGCGCCTTCTTCGGGAATAGAAAAAAGCGTGCAGCCCAAACTTATTCCAAAATCACCCTTGTAAATGCGGCGGTTTAGCCATGATGTTATGCCGTGTTCTTTTTCAAAATTGCGGCGGGCACTGGCGTTTTTGTGGCGGAAAATTATACTTTTTGCTTCGGCGCGGTAGAGAAGGGCCAGTGTGCGGCAGTCGTCCGCAGTCATTTTAAAATCTTTTGAACTATCTTCTTTTTCTGAAAGAGAAAAGGCATCGTCAAAAAGGTGTAAGTCTTTTTCATCTGATTCACTACCACGGCCTTCCTTAAAACGAACCGAAAATTCAGGGAAAATCACATCTATTTTCTGGCCGGAAAAGGCTGTAAGGTTCATTTTTATGCGGGGCATAGTCTGAACTCCGCTTTTTAGAGATTTCCATTCAAAATCTGCAAGCGGCAGAAGTTCTCCCCCTGTTTCACCAGCCTGTTTGTCCTGAGATTCATAATCTTTTGTTTTAGAAAAAAGTGCATTTTGCGGCAGCTTCCATTCAGAAGAATTGATAGAAAGCGCATACTGGGCGTAAACCGTAAATTTCAAACTTTGACCCGTACCTGTCTGGGCAGAAATTACAGGAGTATTTTTGTATGATTCTGATTTGTCTGAATAAATACGCTTTCCATTTTGAAAAACAATTACAATGCGGGGCAGTTTTTCCAGAGGATTTTCTTCGATTTTTACACTTTTGAAGGCAAGATGTTTTGTGCGGCCTTTTTCTTTTATCACTAAATCTGGCAGGGTATAAGTGCCGGCTTTCTCAAACTGATACCAGACGTAAATCCAGGTGCCCTTGCCTTCTGTGTCGCCGGTCTTTTTTATAGCTCTGACCATGGCATTTTTTATGAGTTTGTCCTGAGGGTCTATTGCGCTTATGTCTGCGGCATTACTTCCGGCAAGAAAAACTCTAAATTCAATATCGGTGTTTGTGTAAAAAAGGCCTTGGGCCCCGGAAGTGTCCTGCGAGCCAGACACCGCAGTAAGCTGCTGACTATGCAGAGCATACAAGGGCATAAGAGCCACAAAAAGAAGAATTAAAAATCGTTTACGGAAGCCTGAGAGGCATTTGGTTCGCTGTTTTTCCATTGTTTTTGATCATTCTCCTTTATGTGTTCAAAAATAGATTTTTCCATATCATCATTTTCAGATTTATCCTGAGAGCCCTGAATTGCAGAAGATTGATTCTGGCGGGCCGAATCTTCTGATACCTGAATAGAAAGTTCCAGATTTATTTTTGCATCCAGATTGCGGCTGTCTATTTCCAGGGCTTTTCTGAAATTTTCCTGTGCTTCTTCATAATTTCCGTTTTTATGGGCAAGAACACCGGCATTGTAGCAGGCCGCGAAACGCAAAGAGGCCGGAGCCTGGTCTGAAATTGCCGCAAAGTATTTTTCCGCTGCCTGACTTTCTTCCATTGCGGCGTAAGTGGTGCCCAGATTATAAAGGGCATAGTCTAAAATCATCTGATTATCTTGAGCTTTTGCTCTTTCTACCGCGTCCTTAAAGGTCGCAACTGCACTTCTATACTCTTCCTGATGATAAGCATAACTGCCTTTTAATACAGAAAAGGTTTCGGATGTGCAGCCTGTAAAAAATCCTGAAGAAATGGCCAGCAGAGAAGCAAAAATAAGTTTTCTTTTTTTTGAAGTTTTTGCCCCCTTGGAAGCCGAACCCCTTGAAGGCATTTTTATCTCAGAAAGAATAAAACTGAACGAAACAAAGAGGATTGTAAGGATGAGGAAAAACTTGTAGCGGGGTACAGGTTTTACTTCATAAGAAGTTATAAGACTTTCGTTTTCAGATGATTTTAACTGGTTCAGGAGTTTTAGGGCTGAACCTTTTTCTGAATACAAAACGTATTGTGCATTTGCCCGGTCTCCAAGAATTTTATATTTTTCTCCAGTGGTTTTAATTATGTTCTGAAGATTTTCTGAACGCAGGGCGGTATGCACTGTTGTAATACCGTCACCGGCGAGTACGGCACTTTCGCTTTCCTGTCCAAAACCGATGATTGTCACAGGAAGTCCATATTTGATGCATTCTGCAAGGGCAGGTGCAAGTGAACCATCGGTTTCTTCACCATCTGTAAATACCCAGATTCTTCCTGCCGAAGAAAGATTTTCCGGGATAGAGTTGCGTGCCTTCAAAATCCCCTTACCAATGCTGCTTCCCGGGAGGGTCATCAGGGAAGGAGAAAGCACTTCCAGCAGGGAGCTTACCGCTGCCCGGTCCTGAGTCATCGGAATAATTTCCATGCCATCACCCTTTGCAATTACCACAGAAACAGAAGTGTCTTCCATGCGGCCGAGCAGCTCTTTTGCGTAAAGGGCTGCTGTTCGTAAGCGGGTCATACCCTGAGGGCAGTCTTTAGCCAGCATACTGTAGGAAATGTCAAAAACCATGGCAACCGAAGTGCTGTTTTTTTGAACCGGTGCCAGATAAGTTCCCCAGAAAAGTCCAGACCAGGCTAAAAGTGTAGAAATCATTGCCATAAACATGCAGAAGTATCTAATCAAAATGCGTTTTTTATATTTCATGTCCAGACGCAGAACCAGAATTCCTTTTAGCAAAACAAGGCGGATAAAAGCCGCAAGCAGAAATAATACAAGGGCTGCAAGCGTAAAATATTTGTAAAGCAGAGTTTCCTGATTTCTGTAAGTAAAAGACTGATTTACACTTTCCTGACTGGTAACATTTTCCAGACTATATTTCAGCTCATCCAGGGTGCGTACTTCGTAATACTTTCCGCCGCCGGTAGTGGCAATTTTTCTGAGTGCGGCAGAATTGTAATTCGATTCAAGGTATCCTGCTTTTGTGAGCCCTGTTTTTGGGTCTGTGTATTCAATCGGAATTGTGCCTTTCGTTCCAATTCCCACAACATAAAGTTTTATTCCGTATTCAGCTGATAGTTGAGCCGCGGTTTCCGGATGGATTTTTCCCGCATTATTTTCGCCGTCTGTAAGCAGAATTATGCATTTTTTCTGAGCAGTAGAACTTGTAAGGTGATAAACTGCCGTACTGAGTCCGTCTCCAATTGCAGAACCGTCTCCCATGTTGCCTAAAACAAGGCTTCCCATCTTATTGTAAAAATGCTGATGATTTATTGTAGGCGGAATTGCCAGAGAGGCTTCGCTTCCAAAAACTACAAGGCCAAATCCGTATCCTTCTTCATCTTGCATAATGGAACTGATGGCATTTTTGGCGGCATCCAGACGTCTTGTTCCGTCCATATCTTTTGCCGCCATAGAAGGGCTGGTATCCATTACAAAAATAATTTCGCTGGCAACTGAATTAAAAACTTTTTCCTTTGTGACTTTTACAGGATCTGCGAGTGCAAGGGTAATTGCGCAAAAAGCCAGCAGATAAAAAAGTTTTGCCGTAACAGAAAGCACTTTGTGGCCCCGGCCTTTCCAGAAAAAGCCCTGGCCGCCCCAGTCAGAAAGTACAGCCGGAAAAGAAATTCTTTTAAAAAGTCCTGTTTTTCTTAATGTAAAAATCAGCAAAATAAGGAGAAATGCTAAAAATGCCAGTGGATTGTGAAAACTTATCATAATAGATTCAATAACTCCTCTGTAAGCTGATTTTTTTCATTTTCAAGCAGTTTTCCCTGGCTGCTGTAGCGAATGTAATCCGTCCTCACAAAAATTTCTGCAATTCGTCCCAGCGCTTCGTTTTTATCTTCCTGAATTCCACCCGTAATTTCAAAAATTGCCGGCAAGATTTCCGACGTGGTCTTTTTTGTAAAATCCAGCTGATATATAACTGAAAGATATTTTCTGATAATTTTCTGGCAGGCCTGGGCCCAGTCTTTGTCCGATAAAGAAGGCTTTTTGAGCAGGGTCCGCAGTTTCTTTTCTGTAATTTTTTTGTTTTTCCAGCATTTAAATCTCAAAAGCAGATTTCTGATGAAGAAAGACACGGAATGAAATTTTACAATCAGCCTAATGATTAAAATAATAAGAATGATGATTGCGATTACAAAACCATAAAGCTTGTAAGTAGTGCCCGGAAGCAGGATTGGAGGCTGGCTGTCTTTTATAGAACTAAGATTTTTTTCTTTTACAAGAGAACCGATTTCTATCGGCTGAAAGTCTAAAACAGTGTCTTCAAGAAAAATCTGAGGAAACTGAAGACTACCCGTTTTCCAGGGTACAAAAGTGATTGTAAGCTGATAAAAATCTACGCCTGCAGGATTCAGTTTTACTTCTTTTATATCATAGTTTGAAAAATCCAGACCTAAATCAAAAATATCCAGAGAAAGATTTGCCGGCCCTGATTCGGTCATTTTTTTTAGATTTGCATTTCCCGAATTAAAAGTGCATCGTAATTCTGCAGTGTCTCCAATATAAACTTGCTTTGGCACAAGAATCTGCTGGCCTTTTACATCGCTCATCTTGTACCTCCATGAAATGCCGAATCCAAAACAGAAAGCGGGTCTTTTGATGTTTCAAATATTACCGGCTGAATTCCGTGTGATATGCAGAATGATTTCCACTTTGTTTCGTGGTCCTGGTTATATTGCTTAAATTTCTTCTGAAATTCAGCTGATGAAGAAGGCAGTTCAACTTCTTCACCACTTTCTACGTCCTTAAAAATGCTGCTTCCAATTGAAGGCAACTTTTTATCTGCCTCAGATTTCATTCTGAATGCAATTACCTGGTTTTTCTGTGCCAGAGATGTAATAGCCTTTTCCCAGCCGGCGGCACGGAAATCTGAAAAAACACAAACCAGAGAATGAGAATGCAGCAGTTTTCCAGCTCCGGTAATGGCGTTTGCAAGAGCAGAGCCCTGAACAGGACCTTCTGGCGGCCGGTCTAGTTCGGTAATTATCTGCATTGTCTGAGTTTTGTTCAGTCGTGGCTTTGTGGAATAGTAAATCTGTCCGTCAAAAAGAACTGCCCCAACCGGGCAGGCATTAAGTTCTGCTGCAAGAGTTAGAATTGCTCCGGCTTCTGCTGCTTTTGCATATTTTGTTTCTTTGTGATGAACAATCTGCATGGAAGCTGATGCGTCTAAAATTATAAAAACCTGAAGTTCACGTGTTTCTTCAAACTGTTTTACATAGGGGTGGCTCATACGGGCCGTAACGTTCCAGTCTATTGCCCTAACATCATCTCCGCGGATATATTCCCTTACTCCGGCAAATTCCATTCCCTGACCTTTATATAGTGAAGCAAAAGACCCGCTTTTAATGCTGTCTGCAAGGTCTTTTGCAACTAGTCTGAGGTAATTTGCTTTTGCAAGAAGGGAATCTTTATTTTCTGCAGATTTTGCCATAAAAGTACCTGTTACAATTCTTTATGGGAGCGGAATATAATTTAAGATTCTTGTGATTATATCATCACTTGTAATGTTATTTGCGGCTGCTTCGTAAGAAAGCACAATACGATGACGAAGTACATTCAGCGCAACGGCTTTAATATCTTCTGGCAGAACAAAGTTTCTGTCTGCAAACATAGCGTGCACTTTTGCGCACTGCAGCATGGCAATTCCCGCACGAGGCGAAGCGCCAAACTGAATATAACGGGTTATGTCGTGACTTGTTGAAGCTGATGCTCCGGAAGAAGCACGTGTTACATTCAAAATGGAAACAATATATTCAACAAGTTTATCATCACAGGTTACTTCGGCTGCCTGTTTTTTTAATTTTTCAATGTCAGAATTAGTAAGAATTCGTTTTACAGGCACGCTTGCGGCTTTTCCGCAGGTTTTTACAATCTGCACTTCGTTTTCTGCACTTGGATAATGAATTACAAGCTTCATTAAAAAGCGGTCCAATTCTGCTTCCGGCAGATTGTAGGTTCCTTCCTGTTCAACCGGGTTTTGAGTTGCAAGTACAAAAAATGGCTCTGGTAATTTAAGGCTTTCTTCACCAATAGTTACCTGTTTTTCTTCCATCGCTTCCAGCATGGCAGACTGCACTTTTGCCGGGGCGCGGTTAATTTCATCTGCAAGAATTACATTTGAAAAAACAGGCCCTTTTCTTACGGAAAAAAGCCCCTTGTTCTGTTCATAAATAAGGGTACCGGTTAAGTCGGCTGGCAAAAGGTCTGGGGTAAACTGAATGCGCTTAAAATCCAGCCCCAGAATTTCAGAAATAGTTTTGATTGTAAGGGTCTTTGCAAGGCCCGGAACGCCTTCAAGTAAAACGTGCCCTTCTGCAATAAAAGCAGTCAGAATCCCTTCAATAACATCATCCTGTCCAACAAGTCTTTTTGCCGCCTCTGCACGGCACTTTTCTATTAGTTCCATAAAGATGATTATAATGAAATCACTTTATTCTGTCTTTAGGCTGCTTGTCGTACAGGACTTGTGCATTATAAATTGCATAAATATACACTCATTCCCCAAATTTATGCATAATCATTGACTAAAAGCTCGCAAATTCGCATAATTAGGTCATTATGATTAACCCTTTAGCAAAAGAATTGAATGACACTCTTTCTGGTTCTGTTGTAGACGCCCTCATGTCAGACATGGGAAAGCGCCTTTATTTTCCAAACGGAATTATTTCTCAGGGCGGTGAAGCCGCAAAAGATGCACACTTTGCAAACGGAACAATTGGAATGGCCGTTGCAGGCGGAACTCCAATTGAATTGGAATCTTACAAAAAGATTATGCCTTCACTCAATCCACGCGAAACTGTTGCCTATGCAAAAACTGCCGGTAATCCAAATGTTCGCGATCTCTGGAAATCAAAAATCATAGAAAAAAATCCGGACCTGAAAGACAAAAAGATTTCTTCCCCAATTCTTGTTCCGGGACTTACAGCCGTTCTTTCTTATGTTGCTGATATTTTTGTAGATTCAGAAAAGCCTCTGCTGGCTCCAAATCCATGCTGGGATAATTACGAACTGATTGCCGCTGCTCGCCGTGGTGCAGAATTCCATCAGTTTGAATGCTTCAAAGACGGAAAGTTTAATATTGCTGGTCTTGAAAAGGCTATGAAGGATGAAGCAGAAAAATATGGTTCGGTTCGCGTAATCTTGAACTTCCCTCAGAATCCTTCCGGCTACAGCCCAACAAAGGACGAAGCAAAAGCAATTGTAAAAATCGTAAAAGAAATTGCAGAAGCTGGTAAAAAGGTTCTTGTTCTTTCTGATGATGCATACTTTGGATTAAATTACGAAGACGACATTGAACCTCAGTCGCTCTTTGCTTATATGGCAGATCTTCACGAAAACGTACTTGCAATTAAGGCTGATGGTCCAACAAAAGAAGACTTTGCATGGGGCTTCCGCACAGGTTTTATCACCTTTGCTTCAAAAGGTCTTTCAGACGAACAGATTACTGCTTTGCAGATTAAGTTTATGGCAGCAATCCGCTCTTCAGTTTCTTGTTCTTCTACAGTTTCTCAGAGTCTTGTTGTTCATGCTCTTGCTGATTTGTCACATGAAAATCAGAAAAAAGAACTCCGTGCTATGCTTAAGCGCCGCTACGATGCAGTTCGTAAGTTCGTGAATACTCACGAATCAAAAGTTCTTGAAGCTCTTCCTTTCAATTCCGGATACTTTATGTCTTTCCATGTAAAAACTGGAAAAGCTGAAGAAATCCGTAAGGCACTTCTTGCTCAGAAGGGAATTGGAATTATTCAGATTGACCCATACACATTGCGTGTTGCTTTCTCTAGTATTGACGAAGATAAGATTGATTCTGTTTACACAAGTATTTATACTGTAGCAGAGGCTATATAATTCGTGATACTAAAGAAAACTAGATATAATTCTGTCATTATCCGGCTTGACCGGATAATCCTTTCTTCTCTTCTTGCTTTATTTCTGCTGCTTTCAACCGCTTGCCGCAAGAATAAAGCAACAGAAGAACATCGTGTTGTAATCTGGACGAGCTGCAGTGAGTTCGCCCAGTACATTGAACTTTTTAATAAAAATCACAAAGATAACCGCGCAATTCTTGTTTACAAAGACAATTCTGCGCTTTCTCTTCCGCCTGCAAAAGACGAACTTGTTCCAGACATCATTGTAGACTCATGGCTTAGAAATGAAGCATTTAACCGCTCTTTCTGTTCTCTTGATTACCTTTTTGATAATCAGATTCTTACTTCAGAGATTTTTTATAGCCAGCTTTTGGAAGCGGGCCGAAGAAAACACGTTCAGTACCTTCTGCCTGTAAGCTTTAATCTTCCTGCAATTATTTTCTCAAATGAAAATAAAGATTTGGTAACAGACAGCTATACTTTAACCATGCAGCAAATCAGGGAAATATCTTCTCCCTTTAATCAGAAAAATAAAAATGACAGCTATACCCGCATGGGCTTTACAGTTTTAAGCAACCCCGATTTTACTTATCTTGCCACAAAACTTAATGGCGTAAAATTTCATGAAGAAAAAGGACAGATTGTTTGGGATGAAGCAAAACTGCAGCAGACAGCAAATCTTCTAAAAGAGTGGATAGTAACAGATAATGGTTCTGTTCAGATTGAAGAAGACTTTGCCTTCAAATATCTTTTTATGCCGAATTATCGCCAGGTTACTTCTGGCCGCACTCTTTTTGCCTACACAAACTCTGCTTCTCTTTTCAAAATGCTGAAAGAGCAGAATCTGGATATAGATTACCGCTGGATTGTACAAGATAAGTCTATTCCAATTTCAGACTCTTTGATGATGATGGGCATTTACAAGGATTGTAACAACAAGGTTGGTGCCACTGAATTTATCCGCTGGTTTTTCCAGTCAGAAAGTCAGCGAGAAATTCTTGAACGTAAAGAATCTATGGGGCTTGAAACCGAAATGTTTGGAATTTCGGGAGGATTTTCTAGTGTTCGCGATGTTACAGAGCACATTCTTCCTGTTTACTATACTCATCTGCTTACAAATCTTCCGCCTTCGCAGATGTTTTCTCTTCCTCAGATTCTGCCCCCCCGTTGGGAAAGCTACAAATCTATGGTTGTAGAGCCTTATTTGCATAATGCCGTTTCCGCACTGGAAGGAGAAAGCATTCCTTCAATTCAAGATTTGGAACAGGAATGGCGTAAAAAGGTATTTGATTAAAAACAATTCTGTCCGGCTAGACCTGACAATCTGTCTTTATTTGAAAAGTTCCAGTGCATAGCGCACCGTGTCCATAGCGTCCTTGCCGTAGAAGTCGGCGCCAATCTGGTCGGCGTATTCCTGGGTCATAACGGCACCACCAACGCAGGTTTTTGCCCAAGGACATTCCTTACGCAAAAGCTTGATTGTTTCTTCCATGGCGGCAACTGTAGTTGTCATAAGTGCAGACAAACCTACCAGCTGTACATGGTCTTTTTTGCAGGCTTCTACCACAGTTTCCGGCGGAACGTCCTTTCCAAGGTCAATTACTTCAAAGTCGTAATTTTCCAGCAGAACCTTCACAATATTTTTTCCGATGTCGTGAATATCACCCTTTACAGTTGCAATAATAATCTTGCCCTTTGGCGCACCTTTTTTACCAGACTTTTCCATGAATTCGCGGATTTCGCCAAAGGCAGATTTAGCCGCTTCGGCCGCCATAAGCAGCTGGGGCAGGTACATAGTTTTCTGTTCAAAACGCTTACCTACATAGTCCAGGCCCGGAATCAGGTGCTCGTTGATAATTTTCAGTGAGTCTGTAGTTTTCAGCAGTTCGCGGGTGGCGGCGGCGGCGTCGGTTTTTAGGCCGTGGATTATTGCATTACTTAAATTAGAGGTGGGGGAAGTCTCCCCCTCGCTCCCAAGTCCTCGCTGCGCTGCGGTCTTGTCCGCTACCCCCTCTCCTAGGGGGACACCCCCTAAAACCCCCGCCTGAGCCTGTGCAGTCTTCAGAGCTTCGAGTCTTTCACTTTCTTTTGTACTCCACTCAATATAATCCGTGCAGTTTTCGTCGCGGCCAGAAAGCAGGTTGTAACAGCGCCATGCCTTAATCATTTCGCCCTGAAGCGGATTCATAATAGCAGCAGAAAGGCCGGCTCCCATACAAAGGGTAAAGAAGCTAGCGGTAACATATTCGCGCAGGGGCAGACCAAAGCTTACGTTAGAAATACCAAGACTCGTCAGACCACCCATCTCGTGAATGGCGCGAACGGTTTCCATTGTGGCAATACCGGCCCGAGAGTCAGAGCTTACGGCCATTGCCAGAGGGTCTATTATAATGTCAGACTTTTTAATTCCATAGCGTTCGGCTTCGGCATAGATTTTGCGGGCAATTGCGACGCGTCGCTGGCTGTCTTCCGGGATTCCGTCTTCGTCCAGCGTGAGGGCCACAACAAGTCCGCCGTATTTTTTCACCAGAGGAAAAACCTGGTCCATAATTTCCTGCTTACCGTTCACAGAGTTTATCATTGCCTTTCCGTTATAGCGGCGCAGGGCGGCTTCCATAACATCAGGCTTAGTGGTGTCTATCTGCAGGGGCAGGGTGGTAACATTTTGCAGTTCTTCCAAGACCCGCAGCATCATTTCTTTTTCATCAATTTCCGGCAGACCTACATTTACGTCCAGCACCTGGGCGCCGGCCTCTTCCTGCTCCATTCCCTGATGAATAATGTAGGGAATATCGCCCGAGCGCAAGGCTTCCTTGAACTTCTTTTTTCCAGTCGGGTTAATGCGCTCGCCAATGAGAACTGGTCGGTTAGCTCCGCCAAAGTACACTACGCGGGTATTTGAACTTACGCAGCCGATTGTAGGTTTTTGGGAGGAGGGGGAAGTCTCCCTACGTTCGGAACTTTGTTCCTCACTACTCAGAAATTGCCTTTGGCAATTTCTGACCTCGGAGTTTTCTGTAGGGGAAAGTCTTCCCCTCGGGCGCACTTCGTTGCGCCCTACCCCTTCGCCTAGGGGTTCCACCCCTAAGACCCCGGAGATTCCTTTGATATACTCCGGAGTCGTTCCACAGCAGCCGCCCAGAATCATTGGACCTAGGGCCGCGAGCTCTTTCATTGCTTCTACAAACTGTGGGGCTGGAACGTCAAAAACTGTTTTGCCATCGACGACCTTAGGCAGGCCCGCGTTTGGCTTTACCAGGACGGGCACGCTGGCTGCGCGGCAGAGTCTTTCTACAGTGGGCTTCATTTCCAGCGGGCCAAGGCTGCAGTTTACGCCCACTGCCGCAACTCCAAGGCCTTCCAGCATGGCAACCATAGTTTCCGGAGTAGACCCGCTGAGGGTGCGGCATTCCTTGTCATAAACGTTGCTCACAATAATTGGAAGGGTTCCACGAGTGCCCGGTTCCCCCGCTTTGCCGTCAAGCAGGCCGAGCTCTTCCATCACTTCCTTTGAGGCAAGAACGGCGGCCTTAGATTCGTATCCGTCGTTCATGGTTTCTATCATTACGCAGTCAATTTTGCCGTCTTTTGCAAAAGGAAATGCCGCGCGGAAGGTCTTCTTAAAAAGATTTACGCAGTCTTCAAAATCTAAATCTCCCATTGGCTTAAGCAGCTTACCGCAGGAGCCTATGTCAAAGGCGATGTAGTAGTTTCCATCAGGATTTTCTTCCAGCACTTTTTCGCGCGCCGCGTTTGCATTTTCAATTGCGGCCGCAATCATGCGTTCCAGCTCCAGCGGGAACTTTGTAATAAAGGCGCCAAAAGTGTTTGTATTTACGATGTTAGAACCTGCCGCAAAATAATTATAATGCAGCTGAACTATGCGGTCCGAGTGCTTTAAGTTCCATGTTTCAGGCAGCTCACCTGGCTTTAATCCCATTCCCTGCAGAACTGTTCCAGTTCCGCCATCAAAAAATAATCGTTCTTTTCCTAACAAATCGCCTAGTTTTTTCATAGGGTGATTATAACGGATTTTGCGCTGGTAGGGTAGTGGGGTGTTGTGGGTGTCGGTGGGCGGGGAGATTGCTTATTCGCGAGAATTAAGCTAAAAACTCCCTTATCAGGTTTTCAACTTGCCTGGTGTTCAGCGGGCAGCTTGCAGATTCCATCGTAAAAAGCATATTTTTTCCTGGAAGAATTCCGTTTTCGTTGTAGGCCTTAAGCTTTTGCAGGGTGCCTTCCATGTAATCTGGAGAATCCATCAGGCCAAAGTGCTCCCAGTAAAACTCTTTGCGGGTGTGTACGTTCAGACAGAGAAAATCTGGGTGGATTGTATTGCCGTTTTTTAGAACAAGCGGGAACTCGTAGCGGTAGGGGACCTTGTGGCGCGCTAGAGTGTCTGCAATTATTACCTCAGATTTTGAGCGTACCACTTCGCCGCGGGCTGTGGTGTAGGTGTGCTGGTCTGGCGAAAAAGAGTGTCCTTCCCACTGAACGCTTTTCCAGGTTGCGATGTACTGTTCATCAGGTAAAGTGGCTGGCGTTATAAGTTCGCGGCGGCTTGAGCAAAGTTTATCGTAAAGATTTTCTATTTGTTTTTCGCTTTTTGTAATAAACTTAGTTAGCGCCGCAATCTGCCAGTGCAGAACTTTTATCAGACTCTGGTCATATTGTTTTTGTGCAAGGCGTTTTGCCAGCAGATGCTGGTTATGAGGAATGTAAGTGCCCTTTGTGTCGCCAGCTTTTGTGATGTGAAAATACTGAATTTTCTTTCCTTTGTGGGCCTGTGCAATTCTAAGATTTCCTTCCGGTGCATTTTTTATTGCGCGAAGCTTTTTGGCCAGTAAAACTCTCAGGTCTTCCTGCCTGCTTTTAAGCTTTTCTGTGATATTGTCTGGCGAAAGTTGTTCTATTTTGTCTGAATACATGGAAAAATCCCCCTTGTTTTCATTTCTGGCTTATAAGACAGACTATTTTGTCATTTTTATAAGCCGATTTTTATTTTTGTAAGCAGCTTGTTTTTAAATGGGGCTTATAAAAGTTTATTAAAGTTCAAACTTATAAGCCCGCCACTGCATTTTTGCTGTCTTGCGACTTGATTTTTTATGTTATTCCAAGTGCCACACTGTGGTTTTCTGGCTCTCAGGCTTATAAAACGAAAAATAAATCTACTTTATAAGCCCCAAATCAAAACGAGCAAAATTTGAAATCAGTTTTTGGCTTATAAAAAGGCTTGTTCTTGCCTCTTTATAAGCCAATTTTCAAAACAAGCGTAATTTGAAATCACACCTGTCTTATAAAACAATCATTTTTGCCATCTTATAAGCCCCATTCCCACCTTTCGCAGCATCTTCATCACATAAAAAATCATTCCACATATATATAATTGCCAGAATTTGTCATTTTTACCAAAAAACTTGCAGAAAAAGCAAAAAAAACATAAAAAAAGGCCCCCAAACAGCTGGGAGCCTCAAAAATCTACAATTCCAAATCTACAACTACAGCATCCGTGGCGCGCACCAGGTCATCTGGCTTGATTTTAATCTGCACTCCGCGCTGCCCGCCGCTAATGCACACCTTCTCATGCAAAATCACCGTCTCATCAATGAAGGTCCGGAACTTCTTTTTCATCCCGAGCGGCGTGCAGCCGCCGCGCACGTACCCGGTAATACCAAGCAGCTCTTCCGGCTTTACCGGCCCAATTTCCTTGCAGCCCGCCGCCGTGCGCGCCTTCTTCAGGTTTATTTCACTTGCCGCGCTCTGGCAGAATACACAGATTTCCTTTGTGTCCGTTCTCATTACAATTGTCTTGAAAACAGTTTCCGCAGGTACGCCAAGTTTTTCGGCCATTCTTCCTGCAGCCCCCCTTGCCAGTTCGTGTTCTCCGTCATCATCATATTCTGCAGCCTCGTATTCAATCCCAAGACCGTCTAAGATTCTCATTGCGTTTGTCTTTTTCATAATGTTGTAGATTATACCGTAAATAAATCAATCTGGTCACCAATCTGGCCAACCGCAGATTCAACATTATTTGCAATTTCCGAAAGAGCGTTACTTGAATTGCGGATACTTCCTGCACTTTCAGAAATCTTATCCATACTCTGACGGATAATTCCTGTAGTGTCGCGCAACTGATCAACTTCCTGAAGAATAGACTTGTTTCCTTCCGCCATTTCATGAGAAGCAGCCCGAACTTCGCTTGTATTGTCGTTCATCAGCTTAAGTGCATCGCCAATCTGCTTTGAACCTTCTTGCTGTTCTTCCATTGCAGCCTTAATCTGTATAACAAGTTGCTGAGTCTGGTTTATGGAATTACTTACAGCTACAAAGGAATCTGTAGAGGCCTGAGAAGCTTCTACAACATCATTAATAGACGCTTCAATTTTTTTAAGTTCTTCGCGAATTGTCTTAGACTGGGCACTTGAAGTTTCAGAAAGCTTTCTAATTTCATCTGCAACAACGCTGAATCCTTTTCCAGATTCTCCAGCATGAGCCGCTTCAATGGCTGCATTCATAGCAAGCAGGTTTGTCTGACTAGCAATATCACTAATTGTTTTGTTTGCGTCCTGCAAAGCTTTAGACTGCTCTTCAATATTTCTAATTCGCTGGTTTACATCATTCTGTCGCTGAATTCCATCCTGAGTATTTTGTGTAAGTGAATCAAAAGAAGCCGCCATGTGACCTACTGAATTATTAACACTGCTGATGTTTCCAATCATCTCTTCTACAGCTGCACTTGCCTGCATTACACCGCTGGACTGACTTTCAATCATTCTTTCAAGAGATTCTATATTCTGAGAGATTTCTTCTACCGCACTTGCAGTTTCAGAAACACTTGCAGCCTGATTTTGAACCTGAGAATCAATATCATTTAAATCTCCAATAATTGCTTCGATTGAATCACCATTTTCTTCAATCCTTTTTTGCAGGCTTACATTTACGTTTCCAAGCATTTCTTTGGAATCTTTTACCCCGCTGATAATCAGACGAAGTTTTTCCATAAATGCGTTAAAGCCGTCTCCTAAAGCTCCAATTTCATTTTTGCTTTTTACAGAAATCTGCTGGGTAAGATCAGCTTCTCCGGAAGCTATATTATGAATGGATTCCTGTACGACTTTTAAAGGTTTTACTGCCATTATAAGCATAAATGAACACGCAGAAGATACAATAATTCCAACCAAAATACTGATGATTAGAATTACTGTTCTTAATTTGTTACCAGCCTGATCAATTTGAACCTGTGGAATTGTTAAAATTGCAGACCATGGAGTTCCCTTAACTGGCGTATAAGATGCAAATGTGCGCACGCCGTTAGGGTCAATGTAATAACCTTCCCCCTGTTTTCCAGCGCAGGCCTGCTGAGCAATCTTATCTAGCCCCTTGTAGCCAGCCTTATCACTGTATGTAAGGTCCATGTATTTGCTGTTTCCTCGAATATGAGAAATCAAAACACCGTTTGAACCTACAAGAATAGCCTTTCCGTCCCTTCCCATTGAAAGTTCGCCAATCATCTTATCAATTTCATCAAGTTTTACAGCCCCTGCGAATACACCAATAAGCTTACCTGCTGCATTGTAAGCAGGACGAGCAATAAAGTAACAAACCGAACCGTCCAACTGAAAATCGATGTTGGAAACATAAGTTTCTTTCTTGTCATTCATAATTGAGCGGAAGAATGGCTTTGAAATTACGGTGATTATTTTTCCGTCACTTGAATGTCCAACTCCGTCTGGAGTACAGAACATAACATAATTAAAAAGTGGATTTCTGATTTTTTCGTGAGAAAGCAGCCAGTTAATAATTTCTTCTGGATTTCCAGTTTTTGTAACATCGTTATCAGAATAAATGCGAAGATCGTTTACAAGAACTTCGTTCCAATACTGAATTTTTCCTGCATCTTCTGCAATTACCTTTTCACTAAAAGCAGAATAATCTGCTTTAGATGATGATTTTACATTCTTTACGATGAAGATATTCTGAATAACAAATGAAACAATCAGAATTATCAGAATATTTATTGAAAACTGCACTGCAAGATGCGAATATTTCTTTTTTGTAGCTTCTTCCATAAATTACCTCGCTTAACAGACTATTTTGTTGTGCTTTTATAGATTCTGTTGATTGCCACCGCATGGAAGGCAACTCCTTTTACATTGTTTTTTATCAGATTTGCGTTACATTTCTGGTAAACCGGCATTATTACTGCATCTTCCAGAATTATACGTTCTGCATCTTTTAATGCTGCCCAGCGTTCTGGAATTTTTGTACAAAGTTCACCATCTGTACAGCTTGCAATCAGTGCATTGTAGGTTGGATTAAAGTAATTTCCCTGATTGTTGTCGTTTCCTGTTACCCACATGGCAAGATAAGTCATAGGGTCAGCGTAGTCTGGCCCCCAGTTATTCAGTCCAAATTGGAATTGGCCGGAACTCATTATTTTTCTTCGTTCAGTTTTTGGAACAGCTTTGATTGTAATGTGTACTTCCGGCATTAATGCTTCAATTTGCTCTTTAATAGAATTAGAGGCAATAACTTGAGTTTCACCGTCTGCAGTAAGAAGTTCCAGATCAAGCCTGCTTAAGCCCAATTCTGCTTTTGCCGCATTAAAATACTGTCTTGCAAGTTCTGGTTGGTAAGAGCAGAGTTCGGGGAATTCTACTCCCTGAGGGGTAAAATCCTGACCGTTTTGTGAAAATGCGAATCCTCTTGGAATTGCTGCATAAGCAGCCGCAGAGCCATCGGCCATTTCTTGTATTACACGTTCGCGGTCAACCGCATAAGAAAAAGCCCGTCTTAGATTTTTATTTGCAAAGTTTGGATCATCAAAGTTATAAGTGATGTAATAAAGGAATCCCGAATCCACAGGGTGAAATTCCGGTGAATCCTGCATCTTTACAACAGAATCTCCAGAAAGTTCAACAAAATCAAGCTGTCCATTCTGATATTTTCTTAATGCTTCATCACCATTATTTATAACTTCATAATGAATTCCTCCCAATTTAACTTTTGCGGCATCATAATAAGCGGTGTTTTTTATAAAAGAAATTGAAGTTGCCCCTGTTTTATATTCAGTAAGAATAAAGGCACCGTTTGCAAGAATTGTATCCGGGCTTGTTCCATATTTGCCATTACATTTTTCTACAAAGGCTTTGTTTGCAGGATAGAAGGTACAGAAATATAAAAGCTGATCAAAGTAAGAAACAGGAACTTGTAGTTCAACTTCAAATGTAAAGTCATCTGTAGCCCGCACTCCCAGTTGGTTTGGTTCCATCTGACCCGCCTGAATAGCAGTTGCATTCTTTATCTGAGCAATATCGCTTATCATAAATGCATATTCAGATTTTGTTTCAGGATCAATTGCTCTCTGCCAGCCGTAAACAAAATCATGGGCAGTAACTCTTTCTCCGTTAGACCAGTAAACATCATCACGCAGCTTAAAAGTGTAGTGAAGTCCATCTGATGAAACTGTCATTTCTTTGCAGACTGCGTTTTTTACAGAGCCATCATCTGCCATCTGCATAAGACCATCAATCATGTTACCAATAAGTTCAAAAGAAGTTGCAAAAACTGAAGTTTGAGGATCAAGAGTGTCTATAGCGGCTTCCAAAGAAACATTTAATACAGGACCACTTACTTTTTTATCGGGTATAGGACCTGTTTGTTGGTTTGAATTCAATTCTGCACAGCCAGTAACCCCTAAAGTGAACAATACTGTGGCTATACAAAAAACAAAACGATTCATATTTGCCTCCTTGAGTAAGCCTAAATTATATCCTTATAAGAGGTAAATCGCAAATAATAAAAAAAGAGGCACCCTTTGCAGAGTGCCTCCCGTAGAGGTATGAAAAAGTCCGTTGTGACTGCCCGGCATTTTCTGCCTTGCAGCGCAGTTTTTAGCCTGCCAGACTTGGTTCCACAATAACTTCCGGCTGATTTTTGTAAGCCCAGCTGTACAAGATTTCAGCAACGTCAAGCAAAGGTTTTCTTACCTTCAAGCCCATGTCGTAAGCAAAGGCAGATGCTGCTTTTGTTGCTTCTGGATTCCAAAGCTTTGCGTTGTTGATGTTAGAGAATCCAACCTTTTCAGTTTCAGCAATAGCCTTGATGTGAGCGTTCATAAGCTCAACATTTTTGTCATTTGAAGGATTTGAAAGACCAACCAGTGCAATGCGACACTTGTTGTTGTTTGCCTTGATGTTTTCAATCAATCTTAAGTAGTTGTCATCGAATGAAGTAGAATCGCTCTTGAAAGAAACAAGGTCATTTTCACCGATGTGAATAAGGATTCCTTCTGGAGCCAAAGGTGCAATGCTCTTCTGGAAGTAATCTGATGCATTAGCTGCAGAAAGTGAAGAAGAACTCTTGTTGTAGATGTCAAAGTTGAAGCTAAAGTCTTTAGCAAGAGTGCTAACAGGAATCTCTTTGTCCAAACTTCCGCCCATAAGAATAACGGCATTCTTCTTTTCCACTGCCTTAGCAGGTCTGTTGATAATTTCGTCCAAAGAATTAGTGTAGTTTGTCATATTGTCCTCCTTTTCTACAGCATTCTTAATATCTGCACTGCTGAATCTAAGAGTAGCCTTAGCCTCAGCCTTTTTATCCAAAGCTTTATTTCTGATGTAAACAAAAACGTTTGTCATAACAATTGCAAGATTCAAAAAGTAAACTGCAAGAACATAGTTGAACTGTCCGTTTATAATTTTTGCCGCAATTCCTGCGATATATCCTGTAATAATAAGGATGATGAAAGGAAGACTTGTTCCTTTTGCAGTTCTAGCTCTATAAGCTTTCATTACATTTAATGGCCATGAAAAACCAAAACATACCAACATTGCAGCTTCAAAAAGATGTGCTAAATTCATTTTCTCTAAACCTCTTGAATTAAGTTATGCCCACATCATACTCTTCCCCAAAAATAATTCAATTTTTTGAAAGAAAGAAAAATTCTTTTTCCTTCCGCCACTTTTTTTACTTTCAAAAGTCCCCCAAAAAGTGCATAATTACTTTTGAAAGCACTATAATAAGCTTAGAAAGACCTGAAAATGAAAGCAGAAGTTCGAAAATCAAAACAAAACAGCAGCCTGAATGTAATCCGCCATGAGATTCAGCGGGTTCATCTTATTCTTATTATCGTAATTACAATCCTGCTTAGTCTGGGCGGTGCCTTTGTGAATGTTAATGCAAATGACAACGCCTTTGACCAGAACCTGCAGGATACCGCAGAACTGATTACCCGCATCTACGGCTTTATGCGCAATAAACCTCGCCAGGAACTGCGTCTTTGCATGGATTCCATTGGAATGGAACTTGAAGACGTTGATGTTATTTCCATAGTTGGCAGTAACAACATTCGTCTTTATCACACAAATCATGATTTAATCGGCACAGAATATGATGGTACCCACCCGGATTTTTCAAGTCATAAAAAGGGATTTTATACAGAAAGTGATATTGGACCATCAGGCCCACAACGACGTTCCTATTCAGCTATTTATGATGAAAACGGCCAGTACATCGGCTTTTTGATGACCGTCGCCCTTAAAACTTCAATTCGATCTGTAACTTATAAAATAATTCTGCTTTTCCTGGCCGTTACAATAGCCGCAATTCTTATAGAAATCTCAATCTGTCGTGTTTTCTCGCGAAAATTAAAAAAGCGACTTTTGGGCTATGAGCCGGACACCTTCTCTTCAATGTTTAAAATCCGCGACAATATTCTAGAATCCATTTCAGATGGAATTATCGCCGTCGATACCGAAAACGACATTCAGTTTGTAAATAAAACTGCCCGCAACATTCTGAATTGCAATGCAGAGGATGAAAAACTAAACCTGATAAAGCAAAAAGTCTTTACAGAAAAGTTCCTCTCCGGCGTTATGAAAACCGGAAATCCGGCTCTTGCCCTTCAGAAAGAAACTGAAGATGGTACAGAAATCATGCTTGATTGTCTGCCTGTCAAAGATAACGGCATAGTCTGTGGTGCAGTTGCCATTCTTCATGATAGAACTGAATACACCAAGCTGATGGAAGAACTGTCCGGTACTAAATATCTGGTAGATTCAATGAGGGCAAATAACCACGATTTTACAAACAAACTGCATGTAATTCTGGGATTAATACAAATAGGTGAGTACGACAAGGCCGTTTCCTACATAGAAAATATCTCGATTATACAGCGGCAGACACTCAGCGCAGTTATGGCTGCGGTGGACAATGCCTCCTTCGCCGCCCTGCTCATCGGCAAGATAGCCCGGGCTTCCGAATGCAACGTCAAGTTCATTCTCCGCGAAGGCAGCCGCTTCAAATCCTCAGATATTTTCGTTCCCTCGGAAGCCCTCGTCACAATCGTGGGCAACCTTATAGACAACGCACTGGACTCCATGAACATGATGAGCTCCTCACTCAGCGACCTGTCCCGCCCACGGGAACTCGTTTTTGGAGTTTTCACCAAACCGGGCGAGTTACTCATTACCGTACAGGATTCCGGTACCGGTATCCCTCAGGAAATAGGGAACCGTATCTTTGAGAATGGCTTTTCTACAAAGGGAACCGGCCGCGGGGTTGGCATGTATCATACAAAACAGCTGGTAGAAAGCCTTGGCGGTACAATTTCATTTGAATCTCAGGTCGGTGTAGGCACCGTCTTTATGGTCACATTAAAAAAGGAGGCACTCTAATATGGCTTCTCCAAAATACAAGGTTTTAATTGTCGAAGATGACCCAATGGTCGCTATGATAAATGAACAGTATGTCTGCAAAAATCCAGACTTCGCTGTGGTAAAATCCTGCAGAAACGGGCAGGAAGCCATAGATTTTTTGACTGGCAGTGCCCCAGGAGGAGCCACACAGCCCGCTCCGGGCGCCCTGGGTTCAAGTGTCCCGGGTGCTCCAGGAGCTCCGGACACCGTTCCCGCCTCAGCTCCAGCCTCCGCAGGTAACACACCAGACCTCATCATCATGGACGTCTTTATGCCTTACATGAACGGCATCGAAACCCTAAAAAAAATCCGCGAACTCAAAATTTCATCCGAAGTTATCATGGTCACCGCCGCTAACGACACCGCCACTCTGGAAGAAACCATGCATCTTGGAGTCCTGGACTTTCTTATCAAGCCTTTTGCCTATGAACGCTTTCAAGTTGCCCTCGAAAAATTCGCCGCCAAGGCCCAGACTCTCCGAACTACACCAAGCGTGATAGACCAAAGCTATGTAGACAGCCTCATTTCCAGCGCTTCCGCAACTTCCCTTTCCGCCAACGGCACCCCCGGAGCCCCGGCTTCCGCCGCAGCCGCAGACCTCCCCAAAGGAATCCAGCAGAAAACCCTGGATCTCATCCTCGGCTATTTCAAGGAACACAGCGGCTGGCTCCCCGGCGATAAAGTTGCCGAAGACGTTGGACTTTCCAGCGTAACCATCCGCCACTATATGTCCTATCTCGTAGAACGCGGCGATATCCGTGCCGACATAAATTACAGCACCGGTGGCCGCCCATCCATGCTTTACAGCATAAAATCTTGACAGTTTCCAATCCCTTGTATAAAATTAAAGTAAATTTAAGTGAACTTTACTTAAATTTACTTTAATAGTGCCGCTGCACCAGGCCCCCCCCCGCTCCGAAGCCAGCCCCACAGCTCGCTTCCCGCCCGCTCCTGGTCCGACGCCCGGCACAACAAGCGAGGTCAATTATGAACGCAAATACAAGCGCAAAAGCAAACTCCCCATTTTCACAAGATTTTTATCAATCAATTAAAAACGAACTTTTCAACGACATTCTTCCATATTGGGAAGCCCACGCCCGCGACACCCGCTCCGGCAAGGAAGGCTTTTTCGGCGCCATTGACAACGAAAACAATCCCGATCAGCAAATTGAACGTTCCATTGTAATGACCTCCCGCTTCCTCTGGACCTACAGCGCAGTTGCCCGCCTCACTCACGACGCCCGCTACCTGCCAATGGCCGACTTCGCCTATCAGACCATCACTCAAAAATACTGGGACCGCGAAAATGGCGGCGTTTACTGGTCAGTCCTCCCAGACGGTAGCCCAAAAGTCAGCAAAAAACAAATCTACGGCGAAGCCTTCTGCTGTTACGGCCTCTCCGAATACGCCGCCGCAGTCAAAGAATTAAGAGAGGAGGGGGAAGTCTCCCCCTTGCTTCAGCCTGCTTCGCAGTCTTCCGCTACCCCTTCTAACGGGGGGCAAGCCCCCCGTAGCGCCCCCCTCTCCGAAGAAGCTGCTAACCTTGCCCTTGACCTCTTCAACCTTCTGGAAACCCACGCCCTCGACCCCGAAGCCGGCGGCTACGTAGAAGCCCGGGCCCGCGACTGGTCTCAAACCAACGACATGATTCTCTCTCCAAAAGACATGAACTGCCCTAAATCCATGAATACAAACCTTCACGTAATGGAAGCCTATACAAATCTTTACCGAACTCTTCCAGTTGTCTTCCCGGATGCAAAAGCCATCCGTGCAGAAGTCGGCGACTCCCTTGCAGACCTTGTCCGCATCACTGTAGACAAAATCCTGCAGCCAAATGCTCACCTTGGAATGTTCTTTGATATGAACTGGAACTTACTCGCAGAAGAAATCTCTTATGGCCACGATATAGAAGCCAGCTGGCTCCTCTGGGAAGCTGCCTGCGAACTTGAAGATGAAGAGTTAAAATCAGAAATCCGCGATACAGTAATCCGCGTAGCTCAGGTTGCCTTAGACGAAGGTTTCGATCACGAAAACGGCTGTATGGAAAACTTCCTCCTGCCGCCAAACCGCCGCGACCGCACCCGCGTCTGGTGGAACCAGGCCGAATCAATCAACGGCTTTTATAATGCCTGGGAAATGACCGGCGAATCAAAATATTCAGATGCCGTTATAAAAAACTGGAAGTGGATTCAAGATTATCAGATAGACAAAAAAGGCGGCGAATGGTGGAACGCAGTTGCCCCAGACGGCACTCCGCTCCTGAATGAAGACAAGGGTGGCAACTGGAAAACCAGCTACCACAACGGCCGAACCTGCATAGAACTGTTAAGACGTTCTGAAACACTGTAAAAAAGGGCTTCCGCTGCGCAATCTTGAAAAGTCATGGGCCAAAGCCGCATAAGAATGTTATTTTATTCTGGGCTTCGCCCCGGCTTTGGAATGACTTTTCAATCTTGCTCCGCTCGCGCCCTTTTTTACAGGTCTACAGCATAATTAACAGTTTTCTACAGATTCCCCTTTTCCATCCTTACCAGCATCATGCTTGCGTTCCATAGCGACATATATTTTGCAACGCCAATAAAGTCTTTGCCAAAAATATCAAACATGCTGCTGCGCATTGTAAAGGGCGGCACTCGCCCCAGAATCTTTTCTCCGTCCGTCAGATATCCCATCTGCACCGGCATAGCGTACTCTCCAGTTGCACTAAAACCGCCACCGCTGTACTGAACCGGTAGAACAGCCAGCTTACCGCCAAGTTCTTGCAGAATCTCCTTTGGACTCTTCTTCAAAGGATTAATTCTAAAATTTACCCAGCCGTTTCTTGGAATATCGCTGTATTCACGAGCTGCACTTCCAGTACATTCAACCCCATATTTTTCCGCAATACGTTTATCAGCATACCCCCGCAGAATTTTTCCATTTCTGATATAGCAAAGCTTATCACCCTTATGAACAATTCCATCGGCATCCCAGAAAGGGGACATCCAGATATTCTTTTTTGCAACATTATGATAAATACTCAGCTTTTCAGAAAAAACTTTTTGGCCAATCTTTCCGGCCAGCAGAGAAGTGCCCAGAGCCAGTTTCTCAGCATTCAGACTTTCGCAAAGCTTACCGTTCAGATTCCATTCCGGCATCATGATAATCAGTTCATCCGGCAGCTCAACCATTTTTGTAAAATTAGTCAGATAGTTATCAGCCATCTCCCGGAACTTTTTCGAAGAAAATCCCCTTCTAAAGTTCAAAGAAAAATATCCGTCATCCAGATCTTTACTATCCTTGTGCTTAAAAATAATACCGGCTCCATTGTGTCCGTCCCGCACCTGATAATCCATGCCAGCACTGTTTTTCTGCTGTTCAAAATATGTCTGGGCAAAAAAGTTCCCGCTAAAAGTAAAATCCGGGTGAGCCCTACGCAGATATGCAAGCTCAGCCTTAGCCTTTTTCATCAGCTCCAAATCCGTCAAAAGCCTTTCCCTCTTGTCCAGTTCCCTTACACCGCCTTCCAGTTCAAAAGGGTAGGGACGCTTAAGTTCCAGATTTTTCTCCGCCTTTTCAAAGCCCTCTTCGTCCGTCATCTTTCCCTGCTGATAATGAACTCCCACAAAACCATCTTCATACACTCTGAACGAAGTTGTTGTTGAATCATGTTTATCAAACGAAACAATCTCGTTCTCTGTAATTTTCACCTCAGAATAATCACCAGTATGTATATATTTTTCTCTTTTCATTTTAATCCTCATTTGTTTTTGGAGGTTCCCGTCCACTCCGCTTCGCTCCATGGCCGGTCGCTACGTCCGCGGTTCCGCTTTCGCTCCAGCCTCCTCGGCTGAAACAAGTTCAGCCTGCGGTGGCCAGCTTCGCTGCCGCTCCCATCGCTAACCCGGTCTTAATTAATCATCAATTTCTTCACCCTGATTGTCGGGCCACCCGTTGCTGTCGGCATACTCTGACCATTCTTGCCGCAGGTTCCGCTAAAGAACTGTAAATCATCACCAACTGCATCAATATCAAAGAGAGTCTGAAATACACTTCCTGTAACAACATTTACGCGTAGCGGTTCACACAATTTTCCATCCCTTATTCTGTAGCATTTCTGCGGTTGAATCGTAAAGGTAGAATTTCCCGTTCCGTAATTCCAGTCGTAAACATAAATCCCGTCCTTTACACCTTTTATAATATCTTCCGGCTTATCAGGACCCGCCAGCATGTAAGTATTAGTCATGCGTACCATCGGCGAACAGTTGTAATCCTGGGCACGGGCATTACCTGTCGGCTCTTCTCCAAGAATGGCTGCAGACTTTGCATCATGAAGCCTTCCGCTCAAGATTCCGTCCTTAATCAGATAAACTTCTTTCTTTTTGTTACCTTCATCATCATAAGGACAGTATCCGTGATGCAGACTATCTCCTTCATCAACAATTGAAACCTTAGGATTTGCAACCTGTTTACCCATAGTCCATTCATCGCGCATTGTTTTATCATTCAGCATAAAGTCTGCTTCACTCTTGTGACCAAAGCTTTCATGAGTAAAGACAGATGTAACACTCGGAGAAAGTACACAAACGTATTCTCCCGGTTCCACAGCAACATTGTTCTTTGCAAAATCAAGGGCACGGTTTCGTTTTTCTATGATTTCCTCTTCACGTCCTTTTAAGCCATTAAAATCAAAAGCCCAGAGCTGTTCTCCACCGCCGTAAGTAATATTATCCTTACCAGAAATCTGGAACCACATATTCATGCAGGCTCTCTGATAATCCTGAATAATTTCAGTCCCCTTACTTGTGTACAATTCTTTTATAGTACTGGTGTACCAAAAGTTGGCGTGGGTAACTTTGATTTCTTCAATTGCTTTATCAATGCATTTCTTGCGGTAGTTTTTTACAAGACCTTCGCGGTCTTCTTTAGTAAGATTTCTAAGATTATTCTTTCCCTGGAACTTCAGAATGCTTGCTTTATTTACATTGAAATTTTTTACAATAGGATTTTCCAGAATCTTAGGATTGGGAGATGCAAGTTTAGCAAGTTCGTCAATCTTTTCCTGGATATTATCAATATCATTGGTTTCTGCAGTATACCAGAGCTTGCCGTCAAAAATGCGTATCTTTGCACCCTTAATGCATGCCTCCCCATTACCTAAAACTTCCTCGTCCTGCATCTGGTACCAGGCTTGTTTCTTGTCTTCAATTCGTACATCAGTGTACAAATTTACCGGAAAATTGAATTTCATGCGAAAAACTCTCCTTTTTTAACGTGATTATAACTAATTTTAGCACGCTTTTCTGGCTTTTCGGAATAAAAAGCTTCCTAAAACCCAGAATTTTGGGAAATTTCAAAAAAATTTAAAAAAAATGAAAAATTTTCAAAAAAATTTAAAAAAGTTGTTGACACTTTTTTTGATTGAGTATATATTCTCTATCACCGTCGCAACACTGAGTTGCGACACAGCAACAAAACAAAGCTTTTTGACAGTACAGGGAAGGAAAGAATGGAACAAATAAGGTTCTTACAAAAACGTTAGTTTTTGTTCTGAAAATTGACTACATTTCTTTTCAGTTTTGTTTTAGTAAAACTGAACTAATCAATTCAACTATTAAACAGTTGGGTTTGAACTTATTTATGAAATCAATACCCTTCGGGGTTTT
>JAGAZB010000055.1 GCA_017940255.1 Treponema sp. | reverse complement strand
TAATTCTGATTTACTTCTTAGAACTGTTATCATTTTATAATTTTTTTATTATCTCCATTTTTTCTCTGTACAAAACTTCAGAAATATCAACAAAATTTTTATCTTCCAAACCAAATCTACCTTGATTAATTATTTCTGAAATACTACCACCTTCAAAATTTTGCAATAGAATACCTTCGACTTCTGAAGTTCCCAATGTATTATTTGCAATAAGATTATTTAATTTACTAAAAATATAATTACTATGACTTGTAATTACTATTTTTGCACCAGCTTTTACAATGTCTGCAAAAAACTCAGTTAATTTAACTTGATTTTCAGGATGTAAATGAGCTTCAGGTTCTTCTATGAAAATAATTGGCTTTGCATTGTCTGTCTTTCTTTTATCCTCATCTCCTGAAATTATGTATCTAAGAAACAGAACAATAGGGGAAATTTCAGCTATCATAGAGGAAGTTCCTAATAATTCTAAATCTAATTGACTATTTTGAGGATGAAATAGAATTTGTTTTGTTTTTTGATCAAAACTTACAGTCCCTTTCAGTAAATCAGATTCTATCGCTTTTGCAATTTCATTATATGTTTCATTTACTTTTTTTAGGTTTATTTCATTAAGCATTGAGAAATAATCAGAATCTTGTTCTGATATACTTGGTAAAATAATTTTTTGATGTAAAAAAGTACGTTTTTTCGATAGTTCGGCTAATATTTGACTGAATGCATTTAATGCTCGGTATAATCCAGATCTTGATGCAGGAAGGAAATATACATTACTAATATTACTTCCAATTTCAAAAATGCCTCTTCTAACAATATTAAATGAGAATTGAATTATATCATTTTTTAAAATATCAAAATCATCAGTAAAATAAAACTTTACAAAATCTTGTTCGATTTTGGGTAGTAAGTGTCGTTGTGATTTTTTACATATGATATCTTTATATTTGAAATCTATGCCTAAGTGATTTTCTTTTTCTGTAATAATAATACTATAAGTATCAAAATGTAATATGATTTCAAATTTTTCATTAGATAATTTATTATTTAAATTATCTATTGCCCCATAAGAGCTTAAAATGGATTCTTCTAAACTTGACAAAAAAATATCCGAAAAACTCTGTTCGATGAATGAATTTATTTCAAATGTAATATCAACATAATTTGTAGAATTTTCTAATTTGTTTGAAATATTTCTGATAAAATCATTAGTTTCAGAATTCCCATATGAAAGATAATTTATAAAATATCGTCTGATTAGTGGTGTTATTGATAAGAAATTTTTTAAAATTAAATAAGAAAGTGTTATTGCATAAGACTTTCCTATGCTGTTTTTCCCATACACAAAGGTTAAGTCTTTATCTAATGTAATTTTCACATCGCGTATTGGACCAATATTTCGATATTCAAAAATCATTTTTTCTCCTGTTTGTTTTATCGGTTGATATCAGTAATAATATAAACTTTATACTTTTTATAACAAAGGGATCGACAGTTACCCACAAGTTTTCCTACGAAAACATGGGGTTGTTAATTTTTTCACTTAATTAAATTTCAATCTCCCCATTCATCAACTTTGGTAGCAAAGTATCTCTTATGGTTCTAAGTCTATCATTTTCTTCGCTTCTATTAAAGATTTCGGTATCAAAAGTGGATACAATTGTTTCAAATTTATCCAGATCGGTTTTTGATGGAATTATGACATCCATATTGTTTAAAGCATCGCGGTTTATGCAACCAAAAACAGTGCCTTCGCCGTTGAATACATCTAACTGTGGACGTAAGGATACAACCGTATAATGAACAAATGATTGATGATTATCTTTTGAATGTATTGCGGCAAGACCACGACCAATACAGCAATCTTCGTTTGCGATGTTCAAATCTCCGACAGGAGCTCGAACGCTCATTAAGGTATCAAACTTTTTGGCTATTCGTTTGGGTTCTGTTGTGAAAAGGCGTCTTGTTGGGAATCTTGTGCTAAACTCTGCTCGGCCTTGATAGAAAACAGTTCCTATTCCATCTTTGTTATAGCTTTTCCCATCTGGAGATTGTCCCATTGTGATTTCTGCAATCTCCGACAATTTTCCAACTTTCCACCCTTCGTGCATTTTGCCGCCGAATGGTTCGAAAAGTCTACAAACCAGTTTTTGAAGAGAGCCTGGGCTTGCTGTTCGAGGTTGTTGTTTATTTTGTTGTTCAGTTCTATTTTGTCGTCGAGGGATGAGAGGTTGGCGGCGATTTTTTGCTGGGTGGGGAGAGGGGGAATAGGAATATCAATATCTTGAATATTTTTAATTGGTAATTTTGGCTGAACAGCTCCAACTGTTCCTTTCTTTATTTCATTTTGTCCAATTTCTGAACTTAAAAAATAATATAAGTAATTACTATCAATATTTTTCAAATCAATTAATTTGACACAATTTTCGGTAAGATTTGCATTATCAAGAGATTCTCCTACAATTCCAATAAGTCCTATGGTACCGACAATACTTATTAAGACATCACCTTTATTTGTGATATAACGTGAAATAGATTTTTAAGTTTCATCATCAACATACTCATAATCAGAATTTAGTTGAAGATACTTTGATTTTCCTAAATCACGAATTCAGATATATGGATGAGAATTTTTTGTAGAAATAAGATTAATTCCTTTTGGTAAACGTTTTCCACCTTTTACTGTTACTAAATCTCCTAGTTTACATTCTTTCCACTCTTCCATTTTCATTCCTTTATTTTATAGATTCCGAAACAGGTTCGGAATGACGTTTTGTCGTTTCAAAAGACAGTTGTCTGGAATTGTGTTAGTAATTCCGAATACGTCGCTTCGCTCCGTTTGCATGAGCGGAAATTATTAAACCGCCGCTCACGCGGCTTGCGCATCCGTGTGACAACTTCCGGCCCGCCTGCGCTGCCCTCATGCGTGAGGCTATGGAGCCCCTTGCCGACCGCAGGATGCCCGAAGGGCAGCCGAGGACGGTGAGCGTTAGCGAAGGGCGGAACAGCCGACGGCAGCTTGCTGCCGGCACGCTTTAAATCTTAAACCCAATCCCTGCAAGATTTTTCTTTATCTCTTCTTCGAGCTCGTGGCTCTTTGTAAACATTCCGGCAAGGTCGGTTGTGAGGCGGTTCATCTTATCATCAAAAGGTACGTCGTCCTCTTCTTTTTCTTCTATGCCAACGTAGCGGCCTGGGGTGAGGATGTAATCCTGGGCGGCGATTTGGTTTGTGGTGGCAACTGCGCAGAAGCCTTTTACATCTTCGAGGGTACCGTTCTGGAAGGCGGTGAAGGTGTTTGCAAGGCGGGAGATGTCTTCTTCTGAAAAGTCGCGGTGCTTGCGGTCTACCATGTGGCCCATGTTGCGAGCATCTATGAAGAGGGTTTTTCCGGTCTGCTTTTTGCCGCGGGTGATGAACCAGAGGGTTACCGGAATTGTTACGCTGTAGAAAAGCTGGGTTGGCATGGCGACAATTCCTTCTATTAAATCTGCTTCGATTATTTTACGGCGGATTTCTCCTTCGCCAGAGGTCTGAGTGGAAAGGGCGCCGTTTGCAAGTACAAGGCCGATTTTTCCATTTGGAGCCAGGTGGTAGATCATGTGTTCTATCCAGGCGTAGTTTGCGTTGCCTGCGGGTGGAAGTCCGTATGCCCAGCGAGGGTCGTTCTGTAATTTATCCTGTCCCCAGTTGCTTAATTTGAAGGGCGGATTTGCCATGATAAAGTCGAACATCTGTGTTGAATGAAGGTCGTTGAAAAAGGTATCTTCGGGATGGTCGCCAAAGTTTGCGTCGATTCCGCGGATTGCCATATTCATTTTGGCCATTTTCCAGGTGTCGGCGTTGGCTTCCTGTCCGAAGACTGAGATGTTGCTTCTGTTTCCTGCGTGTTCCTGAATGAACTTTACGGACTGAACGAACATTCCGCCCGAACCGCAGCATGGGTCGTAAACGCGTTTTCCTTCTGAAGGCTTTAAGATATTTACGATTGTTTTTACTACGCTGGCCGGTGTGTAGAACTCGCCGCCCTTTACTCCTTCGTAGGATGCAAACTGTGCGATGCAGTATTCGTAGGTGCGGCCGAGCAGGTCTTTGCTTGCTTCGGTGTCGCTCATGTCCATGTTGGTGAATACGTCTACTACGTTACCAAGGACACGTTTGTCCAGCTCGGGGTTGGCGTAGTTTTTTGGAAGGACTCCTTTGAGGCTTTTGTTGTCGGCTTCTATGGCAATCATGGCTTTGTCTAAGATTGTGCCGATTTCAGCTGTGTGAGCTGCCTTTGCAATTTCTGACCAGCGGGCTTCTGGCGGGACGAAGAAGATGTTTTCTGCTTCGTAAGCGTCAGGGTCGTTCTCAAAGCCGTCGCCTTCTGCAACTAGTTCTGCGTATTTCTTTTCGAAAGCGGTTGAGATGTATTTTAAGAAGATAAGTCCTGTAAAGATTTTGCGGTAATCTGCAGCGGGAATGTGTCCCCAAAGTTCGCAGGCTGCATCCCAAATCTGCTGTTCAAAGCCTATGGTGGCGGAAGATGATTTAGATTTTTGGGATTTTGATTTTGCCATGATGATGTCCTTAGTTTTTTATTTCTTCTATTATAACACAGATTATGGCAAAAAAATAGGCTCACACTTTTAAGTGTAAGCCTTTAGTATAGCGGGGGCAGGACTCGAACCTGCGGCCTCCGGGTTATATCTTCTTACAGAATAAGCAATTAGGCTTTGTCTTGTTTAAGGGTGGCAACAAGTAGCTGGCACCAAATATATTTTTATTTTAGCATAGTTTTCTTGAAACATCAGCAGATTCTGTAAGTTTAGTTTAGTGGTTTGTTTTTAGTTATGAGGAGGCCTTATAGTTAATTCTGTTTATAAGTTTCTAGGGAATGTGTTTTTATATTGAAATTATTTATAATATAGCCCAACCCCACACCAAAATCCCGCCGAGGGAAAGTGGTCGTTAAATAAGGAAAGACAGAGATAGTTGACAACCACCTCTGCCTTAATTTATTTAACACACAATTATTGTCTAGTTTGTGGGTTCAATATAGATACTGTATATATCAGATATATTTTTTTCATTTTCAACCGTTGTAAGGATAGTATTTCCAGCATCTATTCTTCTATATGCAATTACACTATAATTCTGATATCTTAATTTTTTATGAATTAAAGTATCTAATGTCATACTTGGACTTTCACTTTCAAATGAAAACCTGCACTCATCATAAGGGTTATTTTCATTATTCATAAACAATCTTAAAGTATTATTTGAAGGAATATCTGCAATAAACTCATCTCTTGAGGTGTATACCCTTACTGTAAAATGGTTTTCAAACTTATACTCCCCACAAGTTTCACAATATCCACTTGTTTCATAGTCTACGTGATGATGTGCAAGGATAGTTTCAGTTTCTTCGTGCCCACAACGAGAACATACTCTTCTTTTAGAACCGTTAGTTGTACAAGTTGCTGGTGTTGTTACAGTCCACTCACCAAAGTCATGACCAAGTGCAGGAATAGTTTCAGTTCTTGTTTCACCGTTTGAACAGGTGTAAGTCTTTACACCCTCTTCAGTACAAGTTGGTTCAGTTGTTACAACCCCATCGTCCCAAACAGGTGGCTCAATATAATTATTCACAGGTCCGGGGCAGCCAGTTAATGTTAAAATTGTGGCTAACATAAAAGCCAATGTTAAAAGTTTAATTGTGTGTTTCATTTTCTCTTTTCTCCTTAGTAAAAAAACTGACTATATATCTTTAGAGTATTCGTCAAGATGTGAATAATAGTAATCAAAATATTTTGTTTCCATGACAGCAACTATTTTCTTCTGCTTGATATAAAGATATTGTTCTACAGTAATTTCAACAGTTTGAATTCTTGTAAAACTTGGAATTGTTTTTTCATCAGGAAGTTCTTTTTCGATATTTTTGCAAATTTTCATTACAAGAGAATCTGCCTTTTTTTTTGTTGCAACTTCTTTTCTCCCCATATCCACTTGGCTTCCAACTTTATTTTGTAAAATTAAAATGGTGTAAGAAGAATTTTCTGACTGTGCTTGTTGACTTTTATTCATTTTGTACCCCTTTTTGAGCGTTTTTAGATAATACGTTCAAATTGTAAGTATAACATAATAAAGTTCATTTTGGAAGTTTAAAATAAATATAAATACTACCAAAATGAGAGTGTTATATGACTGAGAAAGAACTTTTAGATACTTTATCTCAAAATATAAAAATTTATCGTAAAGGAAAATTCACTCAAGAAACGCTTGCAGAAGCAATTGGAGTTTCACCCCATAACATAAACAATATTGAAGGCAAGCGTCGTTTCCCTCGAACCGAAAACTTAATAAAAATTGCAGATGCTCTTGGCGTTGAAGTTTATCAATTATTTATTCCAAAAGATAAGACTCCAGTCATAATAGAGCAGACTCCTGAGAATGAGAAAATCCGTTCACAAATTACTGAAGAAGTTGTTGCAGATGTGCGTAATATCTTAAATAAAGCTCTTGATAAAATTCATTAAAATACTAGCTGACGCCGTTAAGAATATGCGATAGACTTTACATAACGTTAGGTTATGTAAAGGAGCAAAGCGAGCAATGAACGGCGAAGTTTTAACCACTAATTCAGATTTAAAAACTATTGAGAAAAGCATTTTAGGAACTCCAGCACTCAAGGACTTGTCACCAGAACAGCTTGCAGAAATTGCGAAGCTTGTAATTGTTCAAAAATACACAAAAGAAATGAGCCGTGATGTTGAGCTTATGAAGTTTGACTATGACTCTCTGAAAAGTTCATTTTTAGATAATATCAGTACTTCAAAAAATACAAAACTTGCATATCAGAATGCACTCTGCAATTTTGAAGAGTTTATTGCAGAAAACAAAATTGGAAACATCCTTGATATAAACAATTCAATTGCAGATGACTTTATTTACTCGTTGAAGAATGCAGGTCTGTCTGCTTCGACAGTAAGACAGTATACAGGTGCTCTTTCTTCTTTTTTCTCGTTTGCTGAAAGAAAGACAGATGGAATAATTAAGAATAGTTTCCGGGGCACTAAAGCTCGCCCAAAAGCAAAAACTAATAATGTAGGTAAGTTTTATAATATCTGTATTAATGATAAAACTCTGAATGAAGTTTCTGCAGATATCGATACTATTATTTCACATATTGAAAATAAAGAACTAAAAGCAATAATTCTAGTAATGAAGTGTTGCGGTCTTCGTGTCGGTGCTTTTAATGCAAATTTTCAAATTAAAGGAAACAAGTTTACTTGCACAACTAAGGGAAACGAATTTACAGGAACCCTTCCTGACAATTGTCTAAAAGCTATTCGCAACGCTGGACTCAAACACACAGATGTTTTTGCAGGTTGGACAGACACAAAACTTAAGAACTTGTTTAAGTACCATACCAACAACTTATATAAAAATGGCTGCATCCATTATGCTTATTCCTGCCACGACCTCAGACATTTTTTTGCAATTACAGAATATAAAAAAGACTGTGATATTTACAGAGTTTCTAAAGCTCTTGGTCATAGTTCAATTGCAATAACTGAAAAATATCTGAAAGGGCTGAATGTGATAGCCTAAAACACTACTCCGTGGACTTCCTAAATTAGGGAGCCCCGGAAATCCTACAAAGATAAACTTTTAGCTTTCATAGACTAAATGTATATAAGGAGACTTAGAGCTATGGAAGATATAAAAATCAAAATTAATATTTCACTTGATGAGCTTTTTGAATTTATTTATTGGTGCTCTCATTTAAAAAAATATAATACACTCTGTTGTAAACTTGAAGAACTAAAAATTCCTGTTATGACTGTCACTCCTGATAAGGATGGAGAAATTCAGAAAATCATATATGAGAAAGAGAACGAGTTTACAATTAGAACTAAATATCTGATAGATGACCAGTTCTTAGAACCGTTAGGGCTCAATCTTCACTCGTTAATATATATAGCAAAGACTAAAAATGCAGAAAAGAATTCTGTGTTAGACGAATTTAAACTTGAGAATTCGTAAATTTTTTTCGCGCTAATATATTCTTAACGAGAATTTTTTTCTCAAAAAAATGACTTGCTTCTGCTATCGCTTGCACCGGTGCTTTAGCAAGTTCGATAGTAGGAGTAAGTTTTTATGAATCAAAAACAATTAAACTATCTGAATTCACAACAAATGGAATTCAGCTCAGAAAAAGACGAAAACCCCATTTATGTCAAAACTCAGAATTATAATTCTATTCAAAAAGTTTGGTCTAAATATTCCAATTACAAACAGACTTCTGCAGGACTGAACCACTTTCGCCGTGATGTTATAATTGCAGACTTCGATGCATCTGTAGAAGAATTTAACGAGGTATTCAATAATTCTGGGTTGCCTAAATTCAGTTATGTCTTAGTAAATAAGACTTCGGGTCATGTTCAGGCAGGATATATTTTAAAAACTCCGTTTATCTGGACTCAAAAGAATGAGAGTGAAAAAGAACTGTATTTAAAATGTAAAAGAAATTTAAATTCTTTTTGTCCAGATAACGGATATAAAGGCTGGCGTTGCAAGAACCCATATTATAAGAAATTTGAGACTACATGGAATAATATTACTTATGATAAAAACTTTATAACTGAAATTCTTTTGAATATAAACTCAAGAAATACTGTTTATAAAAAAATAAATAATAATGATAACGAAACGGAAAAAAGAAAAAACAGAATACAACACGAAAGAACTGAAGGGCGGAATAATTACTATTTATATAAAACGACAGTTTTTTATTCAAAATGTAAAACACAAAATATTATGTTAACTTTACAGGAGTTGGAGAATTGGCTTTCTGAAAATGAAGACTGTTTCAGAGCTGAATTATTAGATTTAAATCCAGATATAGAAAATGCCCCTCTACCAGAAAAAGAAATATATTCAATATGCAATAGTGCAAAAAAATATGTTGATAGAAATTATAAAAAAAGTAAGGCGGGTGGATATACAAAACAACAAAGAGAAAACTCTTTAGAAATAAGGCAATTAGAAAGTGAAAGAAAATTCATTGACTTTTGTGACTATATGGACGGCGGTATGGAGTTTAATGAAATTCTTAAAATACTTAGAATAAAAAAAACTTCAGGTTATGAGTACCGAAAATTATATTTTGAATTGCTGGAGAATAGGACTTATTACTATTTTCGTGAAAGTAAAGGATACGGTCTTTATCCGTTCAATATGGTACATGAGAACCAATTAAAATATCCATATATTACATTTCCAGAATTCAAGTAATATGTCTTTTTTTATATAGATGGTGAAATATATCCATCCAAGCCTCTTAAGTCTCTCTACGCGAGCGTGAGGCTCAAATTTAACCGCTTTTTCATTGTTTTAGAAAAAATGAAAAATTTAAGTTTGCTAATATTATTTATATAGAAATCGTCAGGAGGATTAATTAAATGATAAAAACTTACAATTGGACCGTGGAAGAATTTTCAAATGGTCATGAAATTAGATATCGTGTAATAGACAAAACGACATTAAAAGTTTTAGACGATGCACAGGGCTATGGATATAAAACAGAAATAAAGGCTCGTAAAGGTTATGTCTGGAAATTATATCATTCTGCATAATTTCTTATAACAAAAATTCAAAAGCCTTTAAAACCTGCTCATAAATAAGACTATCGTCTGCAATGAGTGGGTTGAAGTAAAGCTTGTTTACGTCTGAACTTTGTAGAATTGAGTGACCCATAAAGTACTCTATCCAGAGGTTATTTATATTATTGCTTTCAAGAATTGTTTTATACATTTTGCGGAAAGAGTGGAAAACAATATTATGCTGGTCTATGTATTCTTTATCATATCCAACTAAAAAGCCCGACATATAAACAGATTCCTTCCACGCAGCTTTAGCAAAACCGTTTTTTCTATATTCCAAAAACGCATCTGCAACTTTCTGAGAAATAGGAACACGGCGAACGGCATTTTCTGTCTTTGTTCCGTTAATTTGTAAATAAAGTTTATTGTGAACTGTTACAGGTTGAGCCGTTTTGAATTCGCCGGCTCTCATACCTGTAGTAATTGCAATGTAGGGCAAAAGTAAATATTTATGTTTGAAAATAGAATTTCCATAACCTTTGAAACTTTCAACGGGGAAGCACTGTCTAATAATTTTTGTATGTTCCATTGGGCTCAAATTTTGGAAGGGGTTGTATTCTTTGTTTTTCCAGAGTTTTCTTAGAAGTGAAACATAGTTATTCACAGACTTACCTGAGATTCCTGTTGCAGCAAGTTGTTCTTGAAGTTTCACTAGTCTTGGGAGTGTCACCTGTTCAAGAGTTTTAATATCAGATAAGAGAGCTGATAATTTTTTTGCCATATTAAAAGTTTTGTAATAGCTGTCTTTATAAGTATTAAGTAAAAGCTCATGGAATGGAGTAGTAGCAATTCCCAGCGAGCTATAAATTCTATATGCCTCTTGATATGCTTGTTTAATGTTTGTTTGTCCTGTAGAGGAAATTTTATTGTATTCGGGGAATTTTGCGTAATAGATATGAGACTCTTTATGCTTTATAAAAAGATAAAAGTCCTTACACTCGCGTATTTTGTATTTACAACGTTTATCCTGCATAAGTGGCAACTCCTAGGTGGCAACAAATATATGCATTCCGATAAACAAAACAATTTTAGAAAAAATATGAAGGTTATAATTCCTTATCCTGTAAGGAAATAAAAAAGGCCTGTTCAAATGAACAAGCCTTTTAGCTAGCGGGAGCAGGACTCGAACCTGCGGCCTCCGGGTTATGAGCCCGACGAGCTGCCAACTGCTCTACCCCGCGTCGTATTGTGTGGGTATTATAGGGAGTTAGGGAGATTATGTCAAGCGGAAAGGGAGAATTTGAGGCGAATTTAGGACAAAAAAATGCGAATTTTGCCTAAAAATTTCTACTTTTTTACAACCTTTTACACAAAATGTCAGACTATGCGTTAAATAGCAGAGTTTTCGCCACTCTGCAAGGACGTATATTTAATTCGGCATTCAACAATTGCAAGCAGCACAACTGCCCCGGAAAACCAGCGTAATCCGTTTGTGAATCCTGCAAAAAAATCATAAAAACCATGCAAAAGTATTGCAGTAATCAAAATAGAAAAACGCGGACCTTTACGTAAAGACGCATTCGCCCCACCCCTGCAAGACCAGATAAAAAGTCCGCCAAGTCCGGTGCAAGTCAGATGTATTATATCAGAAGTAAAAATCCGCAAAAAAATCGGGCGGAAAAGAAGTTCAGCCCCTTTCGCCTTTGCATTTTGCAGATGATCAAAAAAATAAACAACCGATTCAAAGCATCCCAAGGCCAGCCCCATCACAAAAGAAAGCAAAAGAAAATTCAGGCAGGAATAATCTTTGTGCGGCAGCGGAAGCAAAAGGGCAGTTTTTAGTGCCTCTTCAATCAAACCATAAAGAATTAAAGACTGTATAATAGAAAAAAGAATTGGTGAATTAAAAAATCCAGACAAATCAGGAATAAAATACTGAATAAATGAAATAGGAAGCACTGCAAGCAGACCGAGCAGAACAGCAATCAGCTGATGTGTAAAACGCAGTTTTTTTGTTATCGAAAAAATTAATACAGCCGCAAGTAATGGCAAAAAACAAATCAAAATTCCTAAAATCATGTTTTTAATCATACTGCATAATTGCATACTAGGCAAATTCAGTCTATATTTTTACTATGTTGAAATCACTACTGGAACTGTATTTCGTATTTTTTAGAATCGGAGCAGTAACATTTGGCGGCGGATACGCAATGCTGCCAATTTTGGAACGAGAGCTTGTTACAAAACGCGGCTGGACAACAAACGACGATCTGCTTGATTATTACGCAATTTCTCAAGTTACACCGGGCGTAATTGCAGTAAATGTTTCTACTTTCGTTGGCTACAAACACAAAAAAATCCCTGGAGCCATTTTTGCAACCGCCGGAATTGTAAGCCCTTCAATTATAATCATCACACTTATCGCCCTCTTTATTTCAAATTTTGAAGACATTATATGGGTTCAAAAGGCATTACGAGGCATAAACGTTGGAGTTTCGGCCCTCCTCACATATTCGGTGCTCACCTTCGCAAAAAAAACAATTAAAAAATGGTGGAATATGATTTTTTACCTTGCAGCATTTATTGCGGTATTTTTCTTCAAAATTCCTTCATTTCTTGTTGTGATTGCTTCAATCTTGGGTGGACTTGCGATTGGCTTTTTTAGTGGAAATTTAAAAAAGATTAATAAAGATGAAGAACACAGGAACGTTACAAACAATGCAACCCAAACAGAGGAGAAAAACTGATGGAATTTACAGGTTTTATAGGACTCTTACAACTATTCGGCATTTTCTTTTATGTTGGCCTTTTTGCAATTGGCGGTGGGCTTGTTGCGGCAACCTTTATGCAGCAGATTCTTGTAGATAAATACGCCGTACTTACAACAGAAAAATTCTATTCCATGCTGGCAATCAGCGAAAGTACACCGGGTCCAATCGGAATAAACCTTGCAACCTACTGCGGCACCGAACTTTACGGCCCGCTTGGTGGAATAATCACAACCATTGGAGAAGTTCTTCCTTCCCTCATTATTATTATTTTGGTTTCACGTTTTTTCTATAATTTTCAGAAAAAGCCAGCCGTTCAGGCAGCTTTCAGCGGTCTACGTCCTGCGACCGGAGGCCTCATTCTGGTTGCCATGGTCAGCGTATTCATGGTAGCACTTCTGAACATACCACTTTTCCGCGAAACTTCGTCAATCACAGATCTTTTCCGCGTAAAATCGCTGATTTTTTATGCTGTCAGCCTGCTGGTAGTTCAGCGTTTCAAAAAAATCCACCCGGTTTTCATTGTTCTGGCCGGCGCTTTATTTGGAGTTTTCTTTTTATGAGTTTTTATGAAGCAGAAGGCGGACTGCACTTTGAATGTGCCCGCTGTTCATTTTGTTGCGGTCATTCGCCGGGTTTTGTATATCTTTCTCAGCGCGACCTAGATGCCCTGCGAGGCTTTTTTAACATGACAGTAAAACAATTTGTTGAAAAATACTGCCGCTGGGCTGATTATTACTACGGCACTCAGGTACTCGCCCTGCAGGAAAAGAAAAATTACGACTGCATTTTGTGGGAAAATGGCTGTTCTGCTTATCAGGCCCGCCCCGTTCAGTGTTCAACCTACCCTTTCTGGTCCTGGATGATTAAAGACAAGGAAACCTGGGAAGAATGTGCCCGCGAATGTCCCGGCATGAACAAGGGCCGCCTCTGGACTCTGGAAGAAATTGAAGCAAACCGCAAGGCCTACGACGAAAACACTCCACTTCATAAAGAAGACGTAGAAAAACTGATTGCTGCCGAAGCCGCACAAGAAGATCAGGCAGCACAAAAAGCCTAAGGCTGAAGTTTTACTTCATACCAGAGGCTGCCACCTTCTGCTTGCAAAGTAAGGTCTTTTTCTTTTCGCAGGATTGTACCATCATCCTTTAAGCTGTAAAGCTCCCCAGCTTTTTCAGCAAGCAGAACCCGACCTTCCGCGCCAAGAGCCAGCGATAAATGCTTTGAGCCTGTTAAAGTTGAAGTAAGCTTTATATCTTCGCGTGTCTTCAAAGGCACCTTGCCCCTGCCCTTTTCTGCAGTCTGTCCGTAAGGCCGCAGGTCTTCACCAGAGTTTCCGCTCCAGGAAGAAGAAAAAATCAGCCACTTGTCTTTTTCACTCTTAATTGCAGTAAAAGCAGCAAAATCGGAAGCAGGCAGAAATGAAATATCCGAATAATTCTTTATTCCTTCACTTTCATAAAAATTTCCATGAATCTGAGGCATTGTAATGCTTACGAAGACATCTTTGTTCGAAAAGACAAAGTAGCCCTTTTTTGCATTCCAGCTAAAGGATTGTTCAAGGCCCGCCGCGGCATGAGCCACATCGGCGTCCCCCGCGGCACCACTGGCCCCAAGGCCAACTCCAGCTCCCGCAACACCGCCAGCCCCCACAGTGCAGCCCACCCGGCAGGTCAGAGAATCAAGCGGATTCGAACCAAAAGCAGCCGGCGGAACCACATTCCAGGCTCCGCCCATTTTTGCTATGGCGGACACTTCGCCCTCTTCCGTAATTTTATAAGTCTTTTCCGCCTCCAGTGGAGCAATCATAAATTCGCGGAAAATTCTTGCCGCAAATGGAGCTCCCGCAATTTTTGCCGGGTTCGAATCTTGCGAAAAGTATCCGGCGATTTTTGCTTTTTCGGCAACACGTTCAGAAAGTTCATAACTGAATGAATAAATACAATCCCAGTCCTGCAAACTTGCATAAACTGCCAGCATAGGCATCATTTCTGAAGAAAACTGATTAGGATAAGGGTGGTCATATTCCGTAACAGAATAAGGTTTTCCCATCACCCGGGTCTGTGCCAATTCAGCAAGAGTACCGCAATTTTCTGCACTTACCAGACTCCGATTCCGCACATAAAAATCGCGGTTGTTCCAGCTGGCATTTGGGAAAGCTGGATGATTCCAGTAGGCATGGGCGTCAATAATGTCGAAGCAGTTGGCGGCAGAAACCGGCGAGCAGGAAATTACAGTTCCAAAAGTCAGCGGCCTGATTTTCATTTCCTTTTTCAGGTAATCATTCATAGAAGTCCAGTAATCAACATCAATAGAACACAAAAAATCTGCAATCATTGTGCGCAGTTCTAAAGGAAGGCTCCTGTATTCATCAGAAGAAGGAAGCTGAACAAGCCCTTTATTAAATTCAATATTTGTAACATTTCCACCTTTTATAAGCTGAACATCGGCAATCTGAATGCTGGTCCCCTCAAGCAAACCCATATTTCCAAAGGTGAGCCGTGGTTTTGAATCTGCCTGAAGATTTGAAATCACATAAGAATAAGTTTTCCACTCCCTGTCTACTTCAAAATCGCGGAAAAAACCAAGGGACGACCAGGGAGCGTGATTCATCATCACAGAAGTAACAAGAAGAGACTTTTTAGAAGCTTTTGCCTTAAAGGTGAGTTTATAAATCTGATTGTCCAGGGTCTCAAAATCTAAAAAGTCATATTGAATGTGCCAGCCTTCTGTACCATTCGAAAGAATTTTGATTGTTACATTACCATTATCTTCCTTGAGCAAAGCTTTTGCTCCCTGATACTGCTCCAGCTGGGTTCTTCCAGTAAGAATGTTTCCTTTTTCTTCCTGATGAATATTAAAGGTGGAGTCCAGTTTCTTTTCAGTCCAGCCCTTCTGCTTAAGATATTCTGTCCATTTTTGATTTACTTCTTCCTTCAAACTTGCCGGAAAGCGGTTAAGCACCCCGTCCAGATAAGCTTTCGTCATGCTGTTTTCGTTATTTATTTCCACAAAAACAACCGCCGGGTCTTGTGCATAAGAAAGCCCCGTGTACGGATTCACATGATTTAAAATCTTCTGGGCATAACGTCTCTGGTCTTCACGGGCAAGCTCATTCCAAAAACCATAACAGTGCCTGTCCTTCCAATCAGAAACTTCCTGCAGCTGGTCTGGCAAATCTACAAAAAGGCTGCCCTTACTCATTTCGCGGCCAGTCAAAAGATTTATGTTCGAATAAATTCCAGCCTTTTTTAACTCATAAAAAAATGCATCAAAGCGTTCAAAGGCTTTTTCATTAAAATACAATTTTCCGTTTGAATCGTGCGCAAAAAAACAGTCTGCCCAGCTTGAATCTGTATGATGAAAACGCACGCAGTTAATTCCCTGCGAAGCAAGAGTTTTTGCCCAATAAGCAGCCTCTTCTACAGGAGGAAAAGCCGAAATATTTGTTCCAAAAATGCGGATTCTTTTTCCGTTTGCATACAGATGCCCATCTTTTCCTGTAACAATTCTCCCAGCTTCTGTGATTGGAGTGTTCAGATAAGATGCATCTACGGAACTTCCCTGATCGGGCCGTGCAGAAAAGTGAAATGGTTTAAAATCAGATTGAAATTCAGCTGCAGAAATAAAAGGGATTAAGAAAGTAGCAAGAAAAGCAGAAAGATAAGTTTTTTTCATAAAAACTCCTGCAAATTGGGATATCTAATTATAACCCCAAAAATGCAGGAATTAAATTTTTAAAGCACGAGACTTTATTTTTCTTCAGATTTTACTGGTGGATTTGCAATCATGCGGGCAATATAAACAAACGGAGTATCCAAAAGACTTGTTGCAACGTAAATTACATAGCAGGATGCAGTAATGGAAAGCAATTCTTTAAAAGAGTAAATGCCAAGGAAGGCACCAAAGTTAAAAATCACAATGTTAATAAACTGAGAAATCAATGTAGAACCATTGTTGCGCAGCCAGAGCATTTTTTTGTGGCTTCCGGTTTTCTTTTCTGTAAGATTCCACCATACATGGTAAAGAGAAACATCTACAAACTCAGAAACAACATAAGCAATCAGGCTGGAAAGAAGCATTCTTGGAGTGTTAGAGAAAAGTCCGTGAACAAATTCGCTTGCCCAGTCGCTTTCTGCCGGAATATAGTGAACCCACATAAAGCTGAGCAAAATGAAGGTAAGGCTTGTGAAAATTCCTGCAAGAACACCTTTTCCGGCATCTTTTTTACCGTAAATTTCGCTAAGGATATCAGTTGCAAGGAAGGTTGCAGCAAAAAGTGTGTTTCCTAATGTCTGATCCATACCAAAAGCGTGAACAACAATCGTAACTTCAATGTTTGCAAAAACTGTTGCGATTCCAATCCAGGCGTAAAGTCCGCCTTTTCCAAACACTTTGAGGAACAGAATAGTTCCACCAAAAGACACTAAAAGTGTGATGATGAGTAAAAGTTCATTCATAAAATGACCCCAAAAAATAGAATTGACCTGGTTTTGTTTTGCGACATCAGCAAAAAAGTCGCGGGCAGGAAGGACTGCGAACTGCCCTGTAGGTTGGAATACAATAGCGTATTTTGCGCTTTTATGCAAATTTTGTGTAGAATTTTCCATTGATTTATGGGGGTGTAGGGCTTATCTTTATAAATATGAAAGTATTATTGGTAAACGGAAGCCCACGGGCCAACAGCAACACATTACACGGTCTGCGGGAAATGGAAAAAATCTTTGCAGAGCAGGGAATTGAAAGCGAGATTTTCAATATCGGGAATAAAGACATTCGCGGTTGTATTGCCTGCGGACGTTGCGGTGAATTGGGACACTGCGTTTTTAACGATGCAGTAAATGAATTTGCCGCAAAATTCAAAGATGCAGACGGAATTGTTGTGGGAAGTCCAGTTTATTATTCAGCTCCAAATGCAACAGTGCAGGCTTTTTTGCAGCGTCTTTTTTACAGTTCAAAATTTGATAAGACGATGAAAGTTGGTGCCGGATTTGTGTGCGCCCGTCGCGGAGGTACAACTGCTTCTTTTGATGTACTCAACAAGTATTATACAATCAGCGGAATGCCGGTTGCTTCAAGCCAGTACTGGAACAACATTCACGGTGGCGCTCCCGGAGAAGCTATGGAAGATAAAGAAGGCATGCAGACACTGCGCGTTCTTGCCCGCAATATGAGCTTTCTTATTAAGTCTATTGCCTTGGGAAAAGAAAAATACGGTCTGCCAGAAAAAGAAGAACACCAGTGGACTAACTTCATTTAATTGTAAACCTTAAAATATCAAATAGGGTTTACAATACTAAATAACTTCACTATACTCGTCCTCATGAAAAAATCAGTTTTATATACTTCATTCATTGCGCTTTTTGCTGCAATTATTTGTGTTGGCTGTCTTATGAGGATTCCTCTGGGACCAGTTCCTATTGTACTTCAGAATGCCCTGTGTATTTTGACCGGCGCTCTGCTTGGAGGCTTCCTTGGCGCAGCTCCTACTGCACTTTTCCTTCTGGCTGGCTTAATCGGCCTTCCTGTATACGCAGGCGGAAGCAGTGGAATTGCAGTTTGGATTGGACCTACCGGCGGTTTCCTTCCAGGTTATCTGCTCGGAGCACTTTTGACAGGCCTTATTTCTGGTCGACCATGTGTAGAAGAAAAGAAACTTTCATGGAAAGTTACTTTGCGAATAACACTTGCAATTTTTGCGGGAATGGTTATTCTTTACGTACCTGGTGTAATTCACTTTGCCCGCTGGGCCGCAGGAAACGGAAAAATCCCTGCAGAAAAATCGGCATTTGCATACACAATGGGTGCCTGCGTAATTCCATACCTTCCTGGTGATCTTTTAAAGATTATTGTAGCAGTTCCTGTAGCATTAAAAGTGCGTCCTGTTCTGGCACAGTATCTTTATTCAGAAAAGAAATAAAAAACTATGAGCGATGTAGTAATCAGTATTAACAATTTGTCAAAGAATTTTCACACTGCTGCGGGCGAAAAAGCTGCACTCAAAAATGTTTCACTGCAAGTAGAACGCGGCGAATGTCTTGTTATTGGAGGAGAAAACGGTTCTGGCAAAAGCGTACTGATGTCTATTATCGCTGGGCTTATGGAAGGTGACCAGGCTGACAGCGTAAAGGTAAACGAGCGCGTAGGTCTGGTTTTCCAGGAAGCTGAAACCCAAATTTTAGGAGAAACTCCTGCCGAAGACATTGCCTTTGGGCCAAAAAATCTGGGCTGGTCTAAGCAGGAGGTTCAGGCCGCAGTAGAAGGTGCACTCGCACAAACCGGCCTTACAGATAAGGCAGATTTTCCTGCGCGTTTTCTTTCTGGCGGAGAAAAGCGCCGCCTTGCTGTAGCCTGCATGCTTGCCATGAAACTTCCTACTATTATATTAGACGAACCTTATGCAAATCTGGACTTTGGCGGCGTGCGCCAGGTAAATGCCCTTATCCGCCAGCTAAAGGCTGATGGCAAAACTGTCCTCATACTTACTCACGAACTGGAAAAATGCCTTGGTCTTGCCGACCGCTTTGTAGTCCTTTTCCGCGGTGAAAAAGTTTTTGACGGAAGCCCGGCCCAAGGCCTTGAACAAAAGCTTGAAGAATGGAATATCCGAAATCCTCTTACCTCATATAATTCACTAAAAGATTTGGTTTGGGAGTAAAAACTTGAAAAGACGAATGGAACAAGCAGCCGCCTTTTCTTACAAAGCCGGTAATTCAATAATTCACCGCTGCCCTGTCTGGATAAAAATTTTTTTAATTCCCGCATTGAGCGTAGCAATTTTTAAGCTTCCGCCACTTTTTTCTGCAATTTTAGTCATTTTTCAGCTGATTTTGGCACTTTTTCTCCATTTTTCCATCGGAGAGCAGCTAAAAGATTTCCGCGCCGTTTTGTATTACGCCTTTTTTCTGATTTTTGCACGCCTCATTTCTGCAGTGGCAGGCTATGTGCAGGCAGGAGGAACAGTCAGACTTTCAGACTTCCTTTTAGACAAAGAAAGCCTTATTATGCTCTTAAAGCTTTTCTGCCTGATGCAGACAGCTTCAATTCTTTTTAGAACTTCTACCACCCTGCAGCTTCGCGAAGGTCTTGAAAAAATGGAACTCACCCTGCGCCGCCCCTTCACCTCAAAAGCAAACCCACAAACACGCCCTTCGGCCCCTGTAGCACAAACCCTGGCCCTTTTCCTCTGTTTTATTCCTCAGGTTTCAAAAATCTGGCAACAGACAGTGCGCGCCTGGAAAGCCCGCGGAGGACGCACAAACCTCCGAATGTACATAACTTTGCTTCCAGTGTTATTTTCTGTAGGCATGAAGCAAGCCTACAACGCGGCCCGCGCCATCACAATCAGGAATGCAAGGTAACTTCACCAGAATTAAGTGTGCGCCGTGCGCCATCAGCAAGCTCTACAATCAAGCCCGCATTATCATCAATATCAATAGCCTTAGCTGAATAAGCACTCTTATCGTCCCCAATCAAAGGATGAACCGTCAAAGTCTGCCCAATCAAAAAGGATAATTTGCGATATTCTTCTATTATATTTGCGTGATTGTCTTTATCTTCTTCAAAAATTCTTAAAGTCTGACCGGCTATTTCAGCCGCAAGAGCACAGCGCGAAACTCCTTCACTACCATCACCAAGAGAGCCCGCCACCTTAGAAAGTTCGCTGCCAAAAGCTTCCGGGTTATCTTTAATATTTATGCCGATTCCCACAATTGCCGATTCAATCATTCCGCTTTCAAAATTAGTAACCCCTTCCGCAAGAATGCCGCAAATCTTTTTTCCCTTGTAAAAAATGTCGTTTATCCACTTAATCTGCGTTTCAATTCCATAAAGCTTACGAACAGCCCGGCAGATAGCCACAGCAGTTGCTGCAGTAAGGCGAGCCGGATTCTGAATACCACCCTCCGGCGCATAAATGATAGAAAGGTAAATTCCACTTTTTGCCGGTGAAACAAAAGTGCGTCCCAGCCTTCCCCGCCCCGCAGTCTGGCTTTCCGCAACAATTACAGCCTTATGATAACGCTTGCCCGCCTGAGTAAGCTCCCCGCCGGCAGCACGCAGGCCCCCGCATTCAGCAAGCAGCCTTTTAGCGTATGTGTTAGTTGAATCAATCTCTTTAAAAACTTCTGTGTGACAATCTTTTAATTCTGGAAAGTTTTTGTTCAAAGCACCTGTAAATAAATCAGATGAAAGCACATCTGAATCTGATAGTACATAACCCCCGTTTGGTGTTCCTTCAATCTGATAGCCCTGCTCGCGCAGTGCATTCACGGCCTTCCAAACAGCAGCCCGGCTCACTCCACACTCAGCGGCAAGCTTTTCGCCAGAAACAGCGCCCCTACCACTCGCAGAACCGCCAGCCACAAAGACAGACCCAGCAGCCCCGGCTCCCACCGCAAGTTCACGGCCCGCTCCATCACACTCAGCGCTTGTTTTCATCAACATTTCCAAAACTTTTTCTTTCGTTGTCATGCAAATAGTGATACTACAAAAAAGAAAAAAACGCAAATTATCTGTTTTTCCCCCCTTTTTACAAATTTTTTTAACGTTTCTATTGACAGAAACAAAACCCGGTGTTATAGTGTTACTATAAATAGTAACAAAACAAAGTAAAAAGCTTTACGCATATACGGAGGAATAAAATGAAAAAAATTATCGGAATCACACTCATTTCTTTGGCATGTATTTCTGGAATGTTCGCAAAGGGCGAAAAAAAGACAAAACAGAAAACAGTAAAAATTGGAATCGCAAAAATTGTTCAGCACCCGGCTCTTGATGCTGTTGAACAGGGCGTAAAAGACGCAATTGAAGCGTCTGGAATTAAGGCAAAATTTGACTGCCAGAACGCAAATGGCGATGTAAACACAGCAAATCAGATTGCTGCCCAGTACAAAGATGAAAAAGTAGACGTAGCAGTAGGAATTGCAACTCCAATCGCAATTGCTCTTGCAAATACAATGAAAAACACACCAATCGTTTTTGGAACAGTAACAGATCCACTTGGAGCAGGACTTGTAAAAACTTTGGAACATGGCGAAGGAAACATTACAGGTATGTCAGATGAACTTCCTTCAAAAGAACACATCAAACTTTTCAAAGAAATTGCCGGAATCAAAACACTTGGTTATATCTACACTTCAAACGAAGATAACTCACTTTCTTCTCTTGAACTTGTAAAGGCAGGCTGCAAGGAAGCTGGAATTGAACTTGTTACACAGGCAATTTCTACATCTGCCGAAGTAAAACAGGCCGCAGAAGCAATTGTAGACCGCTGCGATGGAGTTTATCTTACAACAGATAACACAGTTTTCTCAGCCCTCCCAAGTCTGGTTTCAGTTTTCAACAAAGCTAAAAAGCCAATTTTCTCTGGCGATGTAACTGGCGCTATGGAAGGCGGATGTTTTATGGCTTCTGGCTTCAACTACTACAAAGCAGGTTATGCAACTGGCGAACTTGTTGTTCAGATTTTGAACGGAAAGAAACCTTCAGAAATTCCAGTTCGCTTTATGACAAAACCAGAAGATTCAGACCTTCTCTTTGACCTTGACGCTGCAAAAGCTTGCGGAATTACAATCCCAGAAAAATACCTTTCTCAGGCAACTTACATTTACGAAAACGGAAAATTGACACAGAAATAAAAAAGCAAGGAGAGGAGGGGGAAGTCTCCCCCTCGCTCCACCCTCCTCGGTCGCTCGCCTACGGCTCGCTTCCTGCGGTGGCTTCCGCTACCCCCTCTGCGGGCCTCAACCGCCGGCCCGCAACGCCCGCTCTAAAAACCAATATTTTATTACTTATCAAACAGTCGAAATTATTGGTCATTCGTTTGAAAATGAAATAGATGATGATTATTTTACTTTCCCGTGCTATAATAAGGGCGGAGGAACGCTTATGCCGTATGATGTTTTAGAAAAGAAAATTGAATGTCTCACACAAGAACAACAGCAATCTGTTTTTGATTTTGTTGAATTTCTGTTCTCTAAAAATAATAATGTTCAAAAAAAACTACAAAAGCGTACTCCTGGTGGACTAACCGGAAAATTCTTTATGGCACCTGATTTTGATGAAACTCCAGATTGTTTCAAGGAGTATATGTAATGTATATTCTTGATACTCATACGCTTCTATGGTATTTGAGAGATTCAGAAGAGCTTTCTGATACTGCAAGAAATACAATAAATGATGCTGACTATGTTTGTGTAAGTGCAGCATCTCTATGGGAAATTGCAATTAAACACAGTATTGGAAAACTCGATTTAGAATTTACAATTTCTCAAATTGAAGACTTATGTTCTGATAAAGATATCTACATTCTGCCTATAAAAGGTAGGCATCTTGATGAACTTAAAAAGTTACCAAATCATCATAATGATCCTTTTGACCGTCTTATCATCTGTCAGGCAATTGCTGAAAACACAACTATTATTACTAGAGATACTATTATTCCAAAATACCCCGTAAAAACTCTTTGGTAATTTCTTTACTCTCAAAAATCCCCCTTTTAGAAATATCTTTTATGTATTATACTGTTACTTATGATAGAAACACTTTTAATTGAAGGCTTAATTTACAGCATTATGGTTCTGGGACTTTTTATTAGTTATAGAACCCTGAACTTTTGCGATATGACAGTAGACGGTGCTTTCCCAATGGGAGGCTGTATTCTTGCGGCCTGCCTTACCCACGGACTAAGCCCAATCTGCGGAGTTATGCTGGCTTTTTGTGGTGGTTGTCTTGCAGGACTTTGTACTACCCTCATTTATACAAAGCTTAAGGTTCCAGACCTGCTGGCCGGAATCCTTATGATGACAATGCTTTATTCTATCAACCTGCGCATTATGTCTAACCGCGCAAATATTTCTTTTCTGCGCATTCCAACCACTTTTTCAAGAATCACAGAATTCACAGAAAATCACTTCCCTGCACTTCCAAGCGAAAGCGGAATCCTGCTTTTCCTGGTGATTTTTATCATCATTTTTAAGCTTGTTCTAGACCTCTTTTTCCACACAGATTTGGGCCTTACCATGGGCGCCCTTGGTTCTAACCAGCAGATGGTAATTTCACAGGGAGTAAACCCACAAATTGTACGAGGAATCGGCGTTTGCGTTGGAGACGGACTTGCTGCTCTTTCTGGCGCTTTTGCCAGCATGTACAACGGTTTTGCCGATGTTGGAAGCGGAACCGGCGTTATTGTCAGCGGACTCGCATCCCTTATGCTTGGTGAATTTATCATCCGCTCAAATAAAATCGGGCTGCAGACTTTACGCGTACTCATTGGTTCAATTATTTACCGCGGACTTATGCTGCTTGCCCGTCGTTACGGTCACTACATCCACCTTACAGCCAACGACCTCAAGCTTATTACAGGTCTTTTAATCATCATCTGTCTGATTATTGCAAAAAGGAAGGGAAAAAATGCTAGAGCTTAAAAATATTGGAATCACTTTTCATGCGGGCACTCCCGACGAAAATACAGCACTCAAAAATATAAACTTGAAAATTAATCAGGGTGATTTTATCACGGTAATCGGTTCAAACGGGGCCGGAAAATCTACCCTTTACAACATAATTTCCGGAACTCTTACACCAAGCACCGGCCAGATTTTTCTGGACCTGCCAGAAGCTGCCACCCCGGACGCACACGCAGCACACGCACCTGCAACTCAAAAAGAAATCACCAGCGACCCTGAATACAAGCGCGCCGCCTACATCGGCCGCATTTTCCAGAACCCGCTTTTAGGAACGGCCGGCAAAATGAGCCTGGAAGACAACATGATGATTTGCAGTAAAAAAGGCTGGCACGGCTTAAAAATCAGCCTGAACAAAAAAAAGCGCGAAGAATTCAAAGAACAGCTCAAGGCTCTGGACATGGGCTTGGAAGACCGCCTGCACGACAACGTGGAACTTCTTTCCGGCGGACAGCGCCAGGCCCTCACCCTATTAATGGCCGTACTTTCAAAACCATCCCTTCTCCTGCTAGATGAACACACAGCCGCCCTGGACCCATCTAACGCGGCACTCATAATGAAGCTCACCAAAAAGTTTGCCGAAGAAAACCACCTCACAGTTATGATGATTACCCACAACATGCAGCAGGCCCTGGACTACGGCAACCGCATCCTCATGATGGACGGCGGCGAAATTATCATGGATATAAGTGGAGAAGAAAAACAGAAGCTCACTCTAGAAGATCTTGCAGACCGCTTCCGCCAGATAAAGAAACGAAATATGACAAACGACCAGATGGTTTTACAATAAAACACATTATTATAAATATAAATTTGATGTAGAAATAATTGTTTGTTATAATAAGTAAGGTTGGAGTTATTAATTAAAAATGTTTGGTTATATTTTACATATTATTCTGGTTATATTTGGCATAATCGTGCTTACAACCGGAATCTCTTTACACGTCCGCGAAGTAAACAGAAATCAGAGCGGAACATTCTTCATTGTATTTTTTGCCTTATTTGCAGCCTATATCTGTCTTGGTTATGGTCTTGTAGGCATCTGGCCAGACTTATCTACAATTTATATTCCCCGCTTTTTTGGTTTTTGGGGAATAGATGCTTTCCTTCTTACAGAATTATCATACGGTCTAATAGATTTAAAATACAGAAGAACTATTCTTTATGCTTTAATTGGTTCTTCCACAATTTATGCCCTTTTTGATTTAATTTTGAACGACACAAAGTCGGCTGTTATTTATACTCAGCAGGAATTTTATACAACTTTTGAACCAAATACTTCTAATCATCTGCTTTTCCATTATACATTTTTAATTGTAATAGCAATTTGCCTCATAATTCTTTCTATTTTGTGGTATAAAAGCAAAAAAACAAAGGTTGAAAAAAACTTTGTAATGAAAATTATTTTTTCAAACTATGTACTTATTTTTTCTGCAATACCTTATGTTTTCCAAACCAAAACCTCTCAAGTTTGCCCTGCTTTTTCTTTTGCTATGGGCTTTGTTTTTGTATATTTCATGTGGTATTCAGCAATAAAAAAGATTATTTCAATTGAGGTAAATGTTAAAAATATAAGTCAGCAAATTTTTAATTCAATAGATGTGCCTGTCATCATTTTATCTTTAGAAGGTAAAATTTCTTTAAGCAATCCTTATGCAAAAGAGCAATTTAAGATTGAAAATGAACAAAACACTTTTATAACCGATTTATTTTCCCTTTCTGATGTAGAACAACTCCGCCTTCTTAAAAAAGCAAAAAATGGAGAAGACTACCAGCTAATAGTTCGCGAAAAAAATTCTGATATAAACTATCTGCTTAAATGTTCTGTTAAATTTGATTATGTAGGAGATCCTTTCTGTATAATTTGCACAGCTCTTTCACAAAACAAGGTACAAGAAAATGAAAAAGGAAATTTATAAGCCTTATCAGATTATTCTAGTTTCTTTAATCGGTATTGTATTAAATTTTTTGGGACATTATTTTACAACTTTATACCATCTTCCTTTATGGCTGGATTCTTTTGGAACCATGCTCACCGCCTACACGCTGGGTCCCATCTGCGGAATGTTTGTAGGAATCTCGGGCAATATAATTCACTCTTTTTTTTATCCTTTATCTTTTTTTTATGCAGTTACAAACGGATTTATAGGCCTGCTTTTTGGAGATATGGCAAAAAGAGGCTGGATGAAAAACATCTTTAAAGCCATAACCTTATCTGTAATTATTTCATTTGGTACAACTACAATTTCTACCGTATTAAATATAATTTTAAGTCACGGAATGACTGGAAACATGTGGGGAGACGGCATAATTCAACTTATGCAAAAATGGCGAATCCCATTTATATTACGTTCCTTTCTTGGAGAATTTTACCTCGAATTTCTGGATAAACTGATTACCGTTCTCGGTCTTTATGGAACCATTAATTTATACAGAACAATGCGTCAGAATCTTCCTGCCTTTTTACGAATTATACCAGTCTTTGCTTTTATAGGGATTTTACTTTTATCTGGAAATCAAAAATTATTTGCTCAGGAAAATTACAACTCCTATGTAAGTACCATTTACAATAATACAAACGGACTGCCAGGTGGCGAATCTAACGATATAGCTTCTACAAATGATGGAGTAATCTGGATAGGAACTTATGCAGGCCTTTACCGTCATAACGGGCATGAATTCCGTCTGATGAATGACTTTCCTTCAATAAAAACTGTTAAATGTCTTTATGTAGATAATGAAGGCCGTCTTTTTATAGGAACAAATGACAACGGCCTTTCTATCATGATTAATGAAGAAATATCAAATGTTATTGAAGAAAAAGACGGCCTTCCTTCCGACTCAATCCGCTGTATCACAAGAGCCCAGAACTCCTACTATTATGTTGGAACTTCGGAAGGCATGGCAGTTCTTTCAATTTCAGATGGATTACATAACATAAAAACTTTTCCAGAAATATCAGATGCTTCAGCAGTTACTTCTGATATTTACAATCACATTGTAACAATTAATTCCAGCGGAAAACTTTTCTTATTGAACGGGCTGGATATTATAGCTTCTACCGATGATGATTCAGAACGTTACACAGCCGCAGCTTTTTCACCAGACGGACTTTTGTATGCCGCCACCGAAAATAATAAAATTTATGTTTATGCACTTTTAGACCTTGAACCAGAAGCCAGGGAATACGGCAACCTGAACTTTATATTAAACCAGATTCGCATTTTGCCTTGCGGAAAACTTAGACATATAAACTCAATTAATTTTTCTGATGGCACTATCTTTTTAACAGCAGACAACGGAGCCGGTTATATTGATAGAGGCAATTTTGTAGAACTTGAAACTGGAAATTTCAACAATTCTATAGATCACATGCAGACAGATTATCAGGGAAATTTGTGGTTCTCTTCATCACGCCTTGGTCTTCTTAAAATGTGTAAATCTTCCTTTGCAGATGTTTTTCATTCAGCAGGATTGCCAGAAGCGGTTGTTAATTCAGTTAATAAATTTAAGGGTGATTTATACTTTGCCACTGATAATGGACTAGAAGTTATCAATTCGCAAACCGGCCGGGCAGATGAAAATGATCTTACACGTTATCTTAAAAATGTTCGTGTCCGCTGTCTTTTGGTAGACCGCAATGGAGCCATGTGGATTTGTACAAAATCAAAAGGACTCATTTACGCAACTCCAGATAATAAAATTCACCAGTATGAACAGGACAAAAACATACGAGTTGCAATCGAACTGGAAGACGGAACTATTGCAGCTGCTGGAAGTGACGGAATTGTATTTATCAAAAACAGAAAGGTTATTTCTTACATAACAGAAAAAGACGGTCTTACAAATCCTGTAGTGCTTTCATTAAGTCAAAGTCCAGATGGTACAATTTTTGCAGGCACAGACGGTGGCGGTTTAGCCCTCATAAAAGACTATAAGATTCAAAAGATACTGAAAAAAACAGATGGCCTTAATTCAAATGTAATTTTGCGAACTATAAATGATTCAAACGAATATATTCCTACAGGAAATGTTTTTGCAGTAACTAGTAACGGTTTGTGCTATCTGCGTTATCAAAATGACACTTTTGTTCCAACATATCTTTCTAACTTCCCTTATTCGAATAACTACGACCTTGTGTTAAATCAGGATAATAATATTTTTGTACTTGGAAGTGCCGGTATTTTTGTAGTAAACCGTGAACAGCTTATTTCCGGCCAGAAGCCTGATTATGAAATTCTGGACTTAAAAAAAGGCTTACGCGGTTCGCTCACTGCAAATTCATGGAATTATATTGATGAAAACTATAACCTTTATCTTTCATGCGATACAGGCTGCAGCTGTCTAAGTATTTATGATTATGACAAAAACGAGCATTCATACAGAATCCAGCTGAAAAACATAATCGTAGATGGAAAACGTCATATAGTTCAAAAGGATATCCCATTTTTAATTGATGAAGATGCAGATTCCATAGAACTTGTTCCGGAAATAATTAATTATTCTATAAATAACCCCTACATAAGCCTTTTCCTGGAAGGTGTAGACGAAAGACCTGTTGTAATGCTCCAAAGTGAACTTACTAATGTTATTTATTCAAATTTAAATTCAGGTACATATCATTTTTACATTGGAGTTTTGGACAGCAAAGGTATTTCTACCGTTGAACAAAATGTTTACACAATTGTAAAGGCATACAGAATATATGAAAACTGGTGGTTTCTGGTTTATATCATCATAATTTCTGCCATGTTTATTGCCTGGCTCACACTTTTTATCGTAACTTCTATTCAAGACAGACACATTCAGAAGCAGGGAAAGGAACTTGAAGCAATTAAGCGGCAGGTTCGAATGGGTAACGAAACTATTTTTGCTATTGCAAATGCCGTAGAAGCCCGCGATAAACTCACCGGCCGTCATTCTTTCCGTGTATCAGAATATTCGGTTTTAATTGCCAGTGAACTTGGTTTTAATGATGAAGAACTTGAAAATATCCGCCAGATTGGCATGCTTCATGATATTGGAAAAATTGGTGTTCCTGATAACATTTTAAATAAACCAGCTCCATTAAACGACAAAGAATACGAAATTATGAAGAGTCATGTTTTAATCGGTGGTGAAATTCTAAAAGATTTTTCTATAATTAAGAATGTAGACTTAGGCGCAAGGTACCACCACGAACGTTACGATGGCTCTGGTTATGCGGAAGGGTTAAAAGGTGAAGAAATTCCTCTTGTGGCACGAATTATCGGGCTTGCAGATGCCTTTGATGCTATGACTGCAGACCGCGTTTACCGTAAGGCACTTCCTCTTGAAGATGTAATTTCTGAAATTAAACGCTGCAGCGGAACTCAGTTTGATCCGGGTCTTGTTTCAATCCTCTTGGAATTAATTGATACTGGTAAACTGGATATTATGTCTATTCTTAAACAAAGTAAGATTGAAGACACTCTGGAGGAAATTTAAATGCGCAATAAATATATACTATCCGCTCTTACTTGCCTTGTATCCATCTTTTTAATGTATATTGCTACTAATGCACTAAAACAATCTTATTCTACAAAAGTCATTAAGGCTGGTTTTGTATATATCGGAGATACTAGTACCGCATATACAAATAATTTTTACATGTCACAAAAGGCTCTGGAAGTAAAATATCCAGATAATATACAAACTTTTGCAAAATTTAATGTTCAGGAAGATGATAAAAGCATTACTTCTGCATTACAGGCTCTTGTAGACGAAGGCTGCGAGATTATCTTTACAACAAGTTATGGATATTCAAAACAAACTAAAATTTTTGCACAGAGTCATCCGGAAATTCAGTTTTGCCAGGCAACTGGAGACAATGCTAACACAGAACCTGTTTTAGAAAATTATCACACCTTTATGGGAACCATTTACGAAGGACGTTATGTTTCTGGAATTGTTGCAGGTCTAAAACTCAGAGAATTGAATGAAAATAAAGTTGGTTATGTTGCAGCTTTTCCTATTCCAGAAGTAATTTCGGGCTACACAGCCTTTTTCCTTGGAGTTCGCAGCATTGTTCCAGAAGCAGTTATGTCTGTAATGTACACAGAAACCTGGAGCAATCATGCGGTAGAAAAAGCAATTGCAAAAAAGTTGATTGCAGAAGGATGTACTGTAATTGCTCAACATTCAGACACCACCGGGCCGGCAATTGCCTGCGAGGAAGCTAGTATTTATGCGAGCAAAGTAGTTTACAGTGTTGGTTATAATCAAACAATGACAGAAGTTGCACCAACAACTTCCCTTATTTCTTCACGCTTAAACTGGAGCCCTTACGTTAATTCTGCCTGTGAAGCCGTTCTAAAAGAAAAGAAAATTGAAAACTTTGTGAAAGGAAACATTCACGGAAATGATGTTGCCGCAGGCTTTCAGCAGGGTTGGGTAGAATTAATTGGCCTAAATCCTCTTGTAATAGCACCTGGTACACAAGAAATAATTGACTCCACAATAAAAAACCTGAAAGCCGGAAACATCACCGTTTTCCAGGGAGATTATATTGGTGTAAATCCCGCTGATGAAAACGACACCTGGGACCTGAACACTCCATACATAGAAAATGAAAAACAGTCGGCCCCATCTTTCTGTTATGTGCTTAAAGATGTTATTCGGATAAAGCAATAATACACAAAAACTGACATAGCTATATAAACCTTGAATTCCTAGCTATCTCATAGTATACTTTATACATCTTATAGATACGGAGGCATACTATGAATACAGTTCCAATGTACGAAGCAAAAAATAAACTTCCTTTTTTTATGCACCAGGCAGAAGAAAGCGGGCCGGTTTTTATTACACGCCGAAATAAGACTGTTGGTGTTATTCTTTCTTTTGATGAATACAATCAGATGCTTGCAAGAACTCGCAAAGGAACTATCCTGGACCGTGCAGCCGAGTTCCGAAAAAAAGTTGACGGTACTTTGACAAATGAAGATATCGATAGGATTTTTGATGTGAGGGATAATACTCCAGACAGCTACGAAAGTCATGTTTTTGACGGGGTTTTTGATGATGAATAACATAGATGATGAAGAGCCACACTATCTTTTGGATTCAAATATTGTCTCAGAAATAATCAAGCCGAACCCAAGTTTTAATGTGATAAAAAAAATTGCAGAACACAACTCCGACTGTGCAATTTGTGCACCCGTATGGCAGGAAATGCTTTTTGGCTTGTATCGTCTGCCAGAAGGTATGAATAAAAAATATCTTGAAAATTTTCTAATGGATGATGTACATGAAAATTTCAAAATAAAACACTTCACGGAAAAAGCAGCCGCTATTCAGGCAAAAATCAGAGCAAATCTTGAAAAACTAGGTAAGCCGACTCAGAAAGAAGACAGCATGATTGCCTCCATCGCACTTGCAAATCACATGGTTTTGGTCACCCGTAACACAAAGCATTTCGAGCCGATTCAAGAAGTAAGCGAGCTTCAGATTGAAAACTGGTTTGAGTGATTCCTAGCAAATTGCCTTAAGAATTTTCCCCGAAAGTCAAATTTCCGTGTTATAATATCTGATATGTGCTGTAATTTATGCAGAAAAAATCAAACTTTCTTCTACGCAACAAGCCCGATAGGGCTTGACAATAAGTTAGCACTGTCGCAAAATTCACAGCACAGCACAGCACAGCACTAGCTATAACTCTGCCCGAAACAAAATTTCGGGCTACACGCATTTTAAATCAGACATTACAACTTTCTCACACAGGAAAACCGTCAATGATGCAGGACAAATTATGCCCTGCTCATGGGCTTTTATATTTTAAACATTTTAGGAGGCAGT
>JAGAZB010000054.1 GCA_017940255.1 Treponema sp. | reverse complement strand
GCACCCATGAAAGTAATTTTTGAGCATAAGTAATTTGCGGATTTTCAGGATTTTCACTTTCTGCAATTGGATACAGAGCCTTGTACAATTCTGAAGAAAAATTCTCCAGGCGGCTGAAACTGTCTCTGTAAATGAGCCTGTAATATCTTTCCCAGGCTTCCATAATTTTTGGATGATTGGCATAAAGCATTAAAACGCTGTATTCAATGTTAATTAAACAGTCTGCAGCATCTGCATCTGCACTATCTATGAAAGAATTAATTTCTTTTCCCGCAATACTTGTGGAAATCGCCTTTTTCCCACTTTTTGGAAAGGCATATTCAATAAAAATTCCAGGGGTTTTGTAATAATCATCATTTATACAAAGTGAATTAATTGCAGAAACGATGAAATACTGGCATTTTTCAAAAAGATTTTCTGGTGCATAACATAAAACAACAAGATAACTTTCTAACTTTACAGGTGCACTTACCGCCCAGCCTTTATACTGCTGATCCAGATTCATAGTAAAAGTGGAAAGAGCACAGTGGCCGCCCTGATAATCAACTTCATCCATGCTTCCCTGGGCAGAAAGTTTATTCAGGGCAGCATCCAGAGTTTGGCTAGAAGAATTGTATTCTTTCTGGTAATAAATTTTTATGGCGAGTGTAATCGGAATGTTCGGGTGAGTAAGTAAAATTGAAGTTCCGTCTTCTGTTGAATCTGTAAGTTCAAAGCCTTCTGGAATATCAAGTCTAAAGCCAAAATCATTATCGTAAATAATTTCTGCAAAAAGATGGCTTCCAAAGAAAAGTAAGAATAAAGTTAAGGCTGTAATTTTACAAAAAGAACGTCTTGTCATTTTAAAAATCCTCTATTATATTATTTCGGATGAATCAGCTTGCTATTTTATATGAGAATGATGAAATTTTTGTGATTGATAAACCTGCGGGACTTGCTGTTCAGGGCGGGCAGGGTGTGTCTCATTCGCTTGATGTTGATTTTGCAAAACAGGTTGGATATAAAGTTTTTCTGGTTCATCGGCTTGATAAGGACACTTCGGGGCTTATGATTGTGGCTAAAACTCCACTCGCGGCCGCTAAATGGACAAAGCTCATTGGAAGTAAGGTTGCTAAAAAGGAATATGCTGCACTTTGTATTGGTCGTATGGGGGCTGCTTCTGGAGTGATAAAAGAAAGTCTTATTCAGCATGGAGAAGAAAAAACTGCTGTAACACATTTTCAGGTTGAAAAAGAATGGAATTTGTCTGTACAGGAGCCTGAGTCTGAAGAAAATACTTCTATTCCTCTTACATTGATACGCTTAAAACTTGAAACCGGCCGTATGCATCAAATTCGTATTCATCTTGCAAAAAATGGCTGTCCGATTGCGGGTGATGATCAGCATGGAAATTTTAAGATGAATAAAAAATTACGAAAAGTGCTCGGCATAAAACGCCTGCAGCTTGCATCTGTGCGACTAACTTTACCGGTTGATGGAAAAGAAAAGGTTTTTGAATTACCGCTTCCATTTGATTTGAAAAATATTGATAAATAACTTGTTTTCTGACGCACTTTCCAAATCTACTATATATGTGATATAATGAAGTTTATGAGAAAACTTCACAACATACTTATTACTGGCGGAGCCGGATTCATTGGCTCAAATTTTATTCATTATCTTTTTGGAATGTCTTCTGCTGAAGGCAATCTTTTTAACGATGCAAACTTCGACGGCAATGTTGTAAACGTTGACTGTCTTACATACGCTGGAAATCTTGAATCTTTGAAGGATATAGAAGAGAAGTTTGGCGGTAAGCGCTACTTCTTTGAAAAGGTTGATATCTGCGACCGCGAAAACATTGAACGCATTTTCAAACAGTATGATATTGATACTGTAATTCACTTTGCGGCTGAAAGTCATGTAGACCGCTCAATTTTGGGACCAGAAGCCTTTATGAAAACAAACGTAATGGGAACCTTCACTCTGCTTGATGTTGCCCGCAATTACTGGAAAAAGGCTGATGGTACAATCCGTGATGATGTGCTTTTCCATCATATTTCTACTGATGAAGTTTATGGTTCTCTTGGAGAAACTGGTTATTTCCGCGAGGATACTCCTTATGATCCACGAAGTCCTTATTCTTCATCAAAAGCTTCTTCTGACCATGTTGTGATGGCTTACTTCCATACATATGGCCTTCCAATCACACTTTCTAACTGTACAAATAACTATGGTCCATACCAGTTCCCGGAAAAACTTCTTCCATTGATGATTTCAAACATCCGCGACGGAAAAAATCTTCCTGTTTATGGAAAGGGCGACAATATCCGCGACTGGATTTATGTTGAAGACCACAACCGCGCTGTATGGCTGATTGTAAACAAGGGCGTTACGGGTGAAAAATATAACATCGGTGGCGAAAACGAATGGCAGAATATCAAACTGCTTCATAAGGTAATTGAACTTACTGCGGCTGAAACTGGAAAGAATGTGGCTGATGTAGAAAAGACAATTACTTACGTAAAAGACCGCCCAGGCCACGACAAGCGCTATGCCATCGACTGTACAAAAATCAAGACAAAGCTTGGTTGGGAGCGCAAGATGACTTTTGAAGAGGGCCTGCAGGAAACTGTAAAGTGGTACCTCAAGAACTCAGACTGGATTAACAATATTCTGAACGGTTCATATAAACAGTGGGTGGCAAAGAACTATGAAAATAGATAGTGCAAGTTTGCGCAGCAAACTTGGTAGTGAGCGAAGCGAACGTAGTGATTACAAGAACTGGATTAGTAAGAACTATACAGAACAGGGGAGATAATGTGTAAGGCCGCTGGCGGCCGGTGTTCTATAGCAAAGCGTTAAAAAAATTGCGAAAGCAATTTTTAGCTTTACCACATACAAGGAGTTTATTTTGAAAGGTATTATTTTAGCCGGCGGATCTGGAACCCGCTTATATCCAATAACAAAAGCAGTTTCAAAACAGATTCTGCCTTTGTATGACAAACCAATGATTTACTATCCGCTTTCATGCCTTATGCTGGCTGGAATCCGAGAAGTTCTGATTATTTCAACTCCTCGCGACATTTCCTGCTTTAAGGAACTCTTTGGAGACGGAGCATGGCTTGGAATGCATTTTGAATATGCAGTGCAGGATAAGCCACGCGGTCTTGCAGATGCTTTTATTATCGGTAAAGAATTTATCGGAAACGATTCTGCCGCTCTTGTACTTGGCGATAACATTTTCTACGGCCAGAGTTTTACATCAACTTTAAAGCGTGCCCGCGAAAAGGTAGAAAAAGGCGAGGGAAGCGTAATTTTCGGCTACTTTGTAAAAGATCCTACCGCTTACGGTGTAGTAGAGTTTGATAAAGAAGGCAAGGTTTTGGGAATTGAAGAAAAGCCTGCAAAGCCTAAATCAAACTATGCAGTTCCTGGCCTTTACTTCTACAGCAATGCAGTTTGCGAAATTGCGGCTAACGTAAAACCAAGTGCACGCGGTGAAATCGAAATTACTTCTATTAATAACGAATATCTGAACAGGGGCGAACTTTCTGTAGAGCTCCTTGGACGTGGTATGGCATGGCTTGATACAGGAACTTATGACGGACTTTTGGAAGCATCTAACTTTATTGCAACAATTCAGAAGCGTCAGGGAATGTATGTAAGCTGTATCGAAGAGATTTCTTATCGCAACGGCTGGCTTACAAAAGAGCAGCTTCTTGAGCTTGCAAAGGGCTACAAGACTGACTACGGCCGCTACCTTGAATATATTGCAGAGAATTAGGATATAAAAATGGCATTCGAATTTAAAAACTGCAGACTTGCAGATGGGACAGAAATAAAAGGACTCTACGAAATTCAACCCAAAATTTTTGGTGATGCTCGTGGATATTTTTTGGAAACTTACAGCGAGCGCGACTTTTTTGCTGCCGGCCTTACAATGAAGTTTGTACAGGATAATCAGTCTAAGTCAACAAAAGGTGTACTTCGTGGCCTTCACTTTCAGACTCAGCACCCACAGGGAAAACTTGTTCGCGCCTTAGAAGGAAAAGTTTACGATGTTGCAGTAGACCTTCGCAAGGGAAGTCCGACTTTTGGAAAATACTATGGCGTAATTCTTGATGCAGAAAAACAGAATATGTTTTATATTCCTGAAGGTTTTGCACACGGTTTTTATGTTCTTTCTGACCAGGCAATCTTTACCTACAAATGTACAGACTTCTACGACCCTAAAGGTGAAGGGGGACTTATGTGGAATGACCCTGCCATTGGAATAGACTGGAAGGCTATTGCGCCAGATGTTAATCCTCTCCTTTCTGAAAAGGACGGAAAACATCCTGCTTTTGATGTAAATAATAACTATTTTGATATAAACGGAAAATGGTGTAGATAATATGTTTGATGTAAAAGATACTGATTTCTTTGATCTTGAAGATGAATCATTTGATACAATTGTTGAAAATGATATTACTTTTTCAGGTTCAATAAAAATTAAAAAGCCTTTTATGATTCGCGGAAAAGTGAATGGAAAAATTAAATCAGAAAGTGATTTAGTAATTGATACAGGTGCTGTTGTAAATGCAGATATGACAGCAGAACGTATTCTTGTTCGTGGTGCTGTAAAAGGAGATCTTGTAGGTTCAAAATTAATTTTCGTCACAGCATCGGGATCTGTAGATGGTGATATTACAACTGCAAAGGTTGTATTGGAGCCTGGTTGCAGTTTTTCTGGAAAATGTACAATGGTGAAAAATGAAAATGAAAAATAAAGTTATAATTACTCTGGTATTTTCTTTTGTATTTTCCTGGTCATTATTTGCTCAAATTACACAACCTGCAAGACAGGATGCTCTTGTTCTTTATCATAATGGAAAATACAAAGAGTCTATTGCTGTTTGTGAAGAAGAAATAAAAGAAAACCCAAACAGAATTGAATCTTATGTTGTAATGTGCTGGTCACTTGTAAAGAATAAGCAGTATGCAGAAGCAGAAGAACGTGCTAATCAGGGCTTACAGGTAAGTCCTTATGACCTTCGCTTAATTGAAATCCTTGGTGAAGCAAAATATTATCTTGGAAAGAACTCTGGTGCAATGGAACAGTTTCAGCGTTACGTCGCTGGTGCTCCTGATAGCGGAGCTAGAGTTGGCGTTTCTTATTACTATATGGGTGAAATTTTTATTCGTCAGGCAAGATACCAGCATGCAGATATTGCATTGTCTTCTGCCGTAAAAAAAGAACCTTTACTTGATTCCTGGTGGACTCGCCTTGGTTATGCCCGTGAAATGGCAGGAAATTACAAAGAAGCCATTATGGCATATGATGAAGCCTTAAAGCTTAACTCTGCCTCAACAGATGCTTATCGTGGTCGTGAAAGAGTAAGCGCAAAATTACAATAGTGAGTGAAATTCATATAGAAACATTAGGCTGCCGATTAAATCAGATAGAAAGTGAAGCAATCGCAGCCGCTTTTACAAATTATAAATTTTCTGTTTCAATGCAAAGTATAACTTCTGCCTCTCAAGAAGATGATAAAGTTTTTCTTTGTATTGTTAATACTTGTACGGTTACGCAAAAGGCAGAACAAAAGGCCCGCCGTATAATTCGTCTGCTCTTAAAAAAATATCCATATTCCTGCATTCTTGTTACAGGTTGCTATGCTCAGCTTGCTGCATTAGAAATTGAAAAAATTGATAAGAGAATCTGTGCTGTAGGTGGGCAGATAAAAAGCCGTATTGCAGATATTCCGCCCCTTTTATCAGCAGCACTGAAGAAGGACTGGAACGCCGAAGAATTTGCCACAGATATAAAAGAAAAAATCTCTTTACCACAAAAGGTAAATTTACTTAAGCCTGAAAATTCATTCAGATTAGCTACCTCATCTTTTATTTCTCATTCCAGAGCAAGCTTAAAAATTCAAGATGGATGTAATAACAATTGTTCTTATTGTGCCATTCATTTTGCAAGAGGAAAAAGTGTTTCAATCGATGTAAAAACAGCTTTAGACCGTGTTTTGGAGCTTGAGCAAAAAGGAAATGGTGAAGTTGTATTGACTTCTGTAAATATCTGCCAGTATCGAAGTGAATACAAGGGTACTGTCTTTAATTTTTCAAAACTCCTGGATTTTCTTTTGAAAAATACAGAAAAAATTAATTTCAGAATTTCAAGTCTTTATCCCCAAATCGTTGATGAAGATTTTTGTCGCGTAATTTCTGATAAGAGAGTTAGACCTCATTTTCATATTTCTGTACAAAGTGGAAGCGACAAAATTCTTTCTGCAATGAACAGAGCCTATACAGCAAGTTCGGTTATAAATGCATGTAAAATGTTAAGGGATGCTAAACCTGAATGTTTCCTTGCCTGTGACATTATTACGGGCTTTCCTGGGGAGACGGACGATGATTTTAACCAGACAATGAAGTTGTTAGAGCTCTGTGATTTTACCTGGGTACATGCTTTTCCTTTTTCAGAGCGACCAGGAACTGAAGCTTGTAATTTAAAAAATAAGGTTCCTCAGTCTGTAAGCGGAGAGCGCTGCAAAAAAATTAACGACTGGATTGTAGAAAATAAAATAAAGTATTTAAGCAAATTTGTTGGAAAAGAAATGTCTGCTATCCTTGAAAATACAAGACGATCTGTAGGTGTTTCTAATTCTTTATTTGTTTATCATGCAGTAACAGAAAACTTTATTCATTGTGAAATTCGAGGTGGAGAAGGACTTCCAATGGGGAAAACTATAAAATTGCGGATAAAAGATATTCTCGCAGATAGAATCAAAAAGGGCGGAGAAATAGAAGTTTCTGCAGAAATAATTTAATAAATTTAAAAAAAAATACTTTTTGCTATTGATTAAATTTGTAAAAACATATATATTATTAATCACGCAACGGGCAATAGCGCAGCTGGTAGCGCGTCTGGTTTGGGACCAGGATGTCGGGGGTTCAAATCCCTCTTGCCCGATAGAAGCTCTCAGAAATGAGAGCTTTTTTTTGTTTAAAATTTTTCTGAACGCCCCCCCCCGACACCCTTCGGATGTTGGCTTCGTTCGTCTTTCTGCTGCGTTTGCGGCCTTCCTTCGAACTTCCCGTCTAAAAATAAATTACTAAATTCCATAATGTTATGTTATAATTTTTGTAAGCAGTCAAAAATAAAATTAAATAAAAGTTCGAGGAGGTACTTTTATGAAAAAATTTATTACAGTTTTGGTTATTGCTTTGGCAATTAGTTTTACTTTATCTGCAGCGGATCCTGGAATTTACTTGAAAAGTGGGGAGAATATGACTCCTATTAAAGTAACAAGATTAGGCAACAGTAAGAGTTCTGGTTCTGCAGGTGGTTTTGGTGTTTCCAAAGCAGAGCACAAAATAAAAGGTGTAACTTCAGGTCTGAAATATACAGCTGATGATTCTTTTATTTTTGTATTCAGCCCTAAAACTGATAAAAAAATTAAACTGCCGTCGCCTTTTTCTGAATTGAGCACAACAGAAAATTTCGTTCTCTACAAACTTGAAGTTACAAAAAAAGAAAGAAAAGTTGCAACAAATGTAGAAATTATGGGCTTTAAAGCAAAAGAGCAGGGAGGTGCAGTTCTTCCTTTTACTCAGCTTGATGATGATACTTATGAAGTAAAACTTGAAAATCTTGAAGCCGGCGAATATGCCTTCTTCTATACTTCACTTTCTGATGGCGGAAAAAAGGCTACAGCACTTTTTAATGCTGATCCTGTTAGTTGGGATGAAAGCTGGTGCTTTACAGTTGAGTAATATGTAACAATAAATAATAAAAAAGGCACTTCACAGTGAAGTGCCTTTTTTGTTTTTTAGCTATTGAAGATTATATTGTAGTTCCTTTTTCTTCGTTCTTTTTCTGAACATAAGCAATAAAGTCTTCTAACTTCATTGTTTTCTGTTCAAGCCCACTAGACTGGCGGAAGCGAACTGTTACAGTTCCTTCTTTTTCTTCGTTCTCGCCAACAATCAAAATGTAAGGAGTTTTGTGTTCCTTTGTGATTGTCTTAATCTTGTTACGCATATTTTCTGTAGAAAGATATGCGTTAGCACGAATATCTGCTCCAATCAAAGCGTCATAAACCTTGCTGGCATAATTATCAAATTCGTTTGTAACAGGTACGATAGCAGCCTGTTCAAATGCCAGCCATGTAGGGAAGGCTCCTGCAAAGTTTTCAATCAAAATACCTAAGAAGCGTTCAAATGAGCCTAAAATAGCACGGTGAAGCATTACAGGGTGATGCTTCTGGTTATCAGCACCAATATAAGTTGCATCAAGACGTTCAGCAGAAGGCAACTGGTAGTCAACCTGAATTGTTCCGCACTGCCATTCACGGCCAATACAGTCATAAAGCTTAAATTCAAGCTTTGGACCATAGAAAGCTCCTTCACCAGGCTGAATTTCATATGTAAGGCCTGCTTCTGTACAAGCGTCTGCAAGAGCTTTTTCTGCGCGTTCCCATGTTGCTAAATCACCCACGTGATCTTCTGGCATTGTAGAGAATTTAACAACCAAATCATTAAAACCAAAGTCATGATAAACAGTCTTCAAAAGCTTACAGAATCTTGCAACTTCTGAACCAATCTGGTCTTCTGTACAAAGAATATGAGCATCATCCTGAACAAAGCCACGAACACGCATTACACCATGCAATGTTCCGCTTGCTTCGTTACGAACATCATGTCCAAATTCAGAAAGACGGAGTGGTAAGTCTTTATATGAACGCTGGCGGCTCTTGAATACCTCCAGAGCTCCAGGGCAGTTCATAGGCTTAATTGCGAACATGCGTTTTTCAGATTCTGTGATGAACATATTCTGCTGGTAGTGTCCCCAGTGTCCAGATCGTTCCCACAAACTGCGCGGCATAATAGCAGGAGTGTTAATTTCCTGATAACCATCGCGGCGTACCATTTTGCGCATATAATCCTGCATTACAGTATAAATTGTCCATCCGTTTGGATGCCAGAAAATCTGACCTGGATCTTCCGGATCAAGGTGGAAGAGATCCATTTCCTGTCCAAGTTTACGGTGGTCACGTTTTTCTGCTTCTGCAAGCATTGCAAGATAATCTTTCAAATCATTTGGCTTTTCAAAACAAAGAGCGTAAATACGAGTAAGCATAGGACGATTTGAGTCACCACGCCAGTATGCACCAGCAACCTTGTTCAATTTGAATGCCTGACCGTTAATTTCTTTTGTTGTTGCAACGTGTGGACCGCGGCAAAGGTCAAGGAAGCCGTCCTGCTCGTATGTTGAGATAACTGCGTCAGCAGGTAAATCATTAATCAGTTCAATTTTATAAGGCTGATCAGCAAAAAGCTTTAAAGCCTCGTCTCTTGAAACTTCTTTTCTTACAAATTCATGATTTCCGCTCAAAATGCGGCGCATTTCTTTTTCTACGGTAGGAAAATCGGTTTCGGTGAACTTGGTTCCTGCTGGAAAGTCAAAATCATAATAAAATCCATTGTCAATGGCAGGACCGATTGCAATTTTTGTTCCTGGATAAAGTCTTAGAACCGCTTCTGCCATAACGTGAGCGCAACTGTGTCTTACAGTCTGTAATTTCTCGTCGTTAGCCATAATAATACCTCATTTCCTTTTAAAAATAATTAAAATATTATAACGCATTTTTTACTTTGTGGATAGACTTCTGCACTTGGATTTAGTATATTTAAAATATGATTAAAGCAGAAATTAATGATCAAGAACTTTTAGCTCATTTAGATTCTCTTGAAGAAGATAAACTTAGAATTTTTACAATGGCCGATGGACGTGTCCGTGGAGCTTTATTTCATGGAACACGATTTGTTAATCAGTTGAGATTACAGCACAATCTTGGGATTCTTGAAACTTACATTTTAGGTCAAGCATCTTTATGTGCAGCCCTTACAATTCCTATGATGAAGGATATGGAGCACACTGCAATAAAATTTGAAGGACATGGTGATGAGCCAGGTTTTTCTGTGGAAGCTGATTCAACTGGTTATGTCCGTGGCTATTTATTTAATCCTCATATTCCTCTGGAAAAGCCTCTGGAATCCTGGAATTTAGGACCTTTTTTGGGGGAGGGGAATCTTACTTTTTCTCGTGTTCATAAGGATGATAAATACCCTCAGTCTTCAACGGTGCAAGTTGAAGGTCGTAATATAGCTCAGGATTTTGCATCTTATTTTGCTCAGTCTGAACAGATTAATACTGCCTTTAATTCAAGCATTCAATTTGATAAAAAAGGTCGTGTTATAGGGGCAGGTGCATTTTATCTTCAGGTAATGCCTCTTACCGGTGGAAATGGACGCTTAGGTGCCCAGGTTGATAGTCATACAGAAGAATCAGAGGAAGATTTAATTATTCTCCGAAAAATTGAAAATGCAGTAAAGGCTTGTCCAAGTCTTGGACTTTTATATAGTGAAAAAGAAGTTGATTCTGAAGATATAATACTTGGATTATTCAGAGAATTTAACCCGATAATTACACTTAAACGTGATATTAAATATGATTGTCCATGTAATGAAGAGCAATTTATTAATTACATAAAACATCTGCCGGCTTCTCAATTGGAAGAAATTAAGAAAGAGGGGCAGAGCCTGCAGATAAAATGTGAAAACTGCGGAAGCCTTTATACAATTCCTTTAGATAAAATTTTCTAATAAATGATTGACGAAAGGTTTTTCAGATATTATATTTTAATAAGTATTAGGGGATGTCCCGGTTTCGACGGAATTGGGAAATCTTGTACTGCAAGTAGGACTGAAGGTTCCTTAAACTGACAAAAAAATAACTGCAATTTTCGCAAGAAAAGAAGAAGAAGCTGATGAAGCTTACTTCGAAGCAGAAGCACTCGCTGCGTAAGTAGCCGTGAAGGAACTCAGGCGGCCCTGTTCCGCGTTGCCTGATCTTCTTTTACCTTATCGGGACTTGCTGATTACAGTGTCTGGTATGTAATCAGGACTTTTTATCAGAATACGGAGGCGACGCTTGTTATGCTGCTACCGGCTCCCGACAATTACCTCGCATAACTAAACTTGTAGATGTGCCTGGTTTACTTTTTCGGACGGGGGTTCAATTCCCCCCATCTCCAACCAATAAAAAAAGGATTTTAGTTAGAACTAAAATCCTTTTTTTATTGGTTAATCAGTTTTGCTTCGCAAAACTGACACTCTCGATTGCTTCGCAAACTCGCACACATTTTATTTGGAGTTGCCAAAACCTATATACTATTATTCGCCGTCGTGATTTACACCATGAATTTTTGACTGGAATTTTTTAAGCATTGCAACTGCATTGCGTTTTCCGTTGTAAACAAAACCGCCGTTCCAGTATTCAAGTGCAGCAAAAAGAGCGTTACCACCATCCTGGCTGTCCGATTCCTTAGTACGGAAAGAAACATATTCTGAAAGTGCCAGGAAATCGTTATTATGCAAACACTCAAGACGTTTTTTATTAAACTCATTCCATTTTTCCAAATCCTGGAAGCCTTCTCCTTCGTCCTGAACAATAATGTGTGCATGTGTGGCACTAAATGAATACCAAACAGTAACTTTCTTATTAATATCGCAATGATTTCCGTGTTTTACGGCATTTTTAATTACTTCACTAATCTGCTGTTCAAGAAGATTCAATTCCTTAATTTCTGTTGGAGCTGACTGCACAATCAACAGAGTAAAATAACGAATCTGTCTGAAATCTGAAGGGAATTCCTTCTTAAGCATATTGGTTTTATCAAATAATGGGTCGTTCTCGTCCGATCTCAGTTCTTTAAATTCCTGAACCATAATTCCTCCTAAAAAAAGAACACAACTTTTTTATTAAAAATCTGACGGTTATTCTTTTACCATCAAAAGGGCTTCTTCAATACTGTTAGCAATAGGGAAGTAACCCATAAGTTTGGTAAGTTCAATTACCTTTTTAACAGAACCGTGTATATTTGCAATAGCAAGATTCAGATTCATCTTTTTGATAGTTGAACAAATGTAAATAAGTGCACCGATTCCAGACGAGTCGATATAATCTACCTGTTCAAGATTAATTACGAAATTCTTTACGTTTTTTTCGAGCATCTTCATTACAAGCTCTTTGAGTTTGTATGAATTGTAAAGATCCATTTCGCCTGTTACGTCTATGATGTAAACATCACCATTTTTACGTATTTTAAGTTCCATAAAGAAGCTCCTTTCCTATTGAATTTTAATGACCAGAAGGCTTTGGTCATCGTATTGCTGTGCAGTGCCAGAATATTTCTTCAAGTCATCCTTTACGCGGCTTGAAATATCTTTGGCATTTGCATTGCAGTTTTTAACAATTGCCTTTTTTAAATTTTCAACAGAGTATTGTACTCCATTTTCGTTCAGAGATTCAACTAGTCCATCAGTACATGTTGCAACAATATCACCTGATTCTAGCTTAAATACCTGATTTTTATATTCAGTTTCCTTTGCAACACCCATAGGTTCTGTTGGTTCAGAAATCTGCTTAATAGATTTATCGGCAGCTTTGTAAATAAAAATATGATTATTTCCACAACTTGCAATATCAACTTCTTTTGTTGTTGCATCATAGTTAATTAAAGCTACACTTGCAAAGTGGTCAATTTTAGATGATTCAATACAGATGCCTCTGTTTGTCCAAGACATAATAGTTGAAGCTGATTGTGCAGTATTAACGGCAAGTCTAAGAATTGCACGAATCATAATCATTACGATAAGAGATGTCATTCCTTTTCCGGCAACATCGGCCATTATGAATGAAACGCGGTCTTTTCTTGAAACGATAATGTCGTAGAAGTCTCCACAAACGCCTTCCATTGGAACTGAGTAACAGCCAATAGAAATACCAGAAATTACTGGAAGTTTAGCAGGAAGTAAGTCTTTCTGATACTTAGATGCAATACTTCCTCCTTTATTCAATTCTGTATGTTCTGCATATGCAAGGAAACTGTAAAGTGGTTTCATTGTTGTAGAAATTGCATCTGCGAGAATTACAACTGTATCAAAATCTTGTTTTGTGAACTTTTCTTTGTCTGGTAATCTTGCCAGAGCAATAAGACCTACAACACCTTCCTGCTGTTTGATTGGTGCAAAAATATATCCACCACAACGAAGGAATTCTTCTGGTCCATTCTGATAAATTCTAGGATCTCTAATTGAGTCTGGAATGAATGCAGGTTCACCACTAGTAAAGATTTCTCCAAAAATGTTTCCTTCTGGCTGGAACTGTGCGAAACGAAGGTTTGTTTCTACACGGATCGGTTTATGTGGTAAGTCATCTGGAAGTTTATATGGAGGAGGAAAAGAACCCTTGAAAGATTTTACTGCAAGTGTGTTGTCGTAATCATCAGCCATAAGAATGATACATCCATCAGCTGAAACTCTTTGACCTATTAAATCATTACAGTATTCAAGGTAATTTTCCATACTGTTGTCACTAGAGAAGAATGAAGAAAGTTTTGAAATAAGGTCTTTGTTTACATCAAGCAAACGCTGATGTTTTTCTTCGATTTCTGCAACAACCTGTTTGCTGACCATATCTGCATCTCTTGTTGCGGCAATTTCTGCGGCTTTCTTTGCAGCTTTTTTCTCTTCACGCTTCTGTGGATTGTCAAAAGCTTTGATAATTAGATATGGAAGTGCAATTGCCTGAGCAAGAATAATTGCAAAGACAAAATAAATATAGTATTCGGTATAGTAACAGTAAAGTGAGCCTGCAATGATAATGGCTGGGATTACAAAAAAAACATAACTGATTTTTGCTTTTTTTCTAAGCCTAATCAGCAGCATAAAAATAAAAAGTAGAGCTCCAACTCCTGCACAAATCAGAAGTGGGGTGCTTACAAATGAATCTATTGTTAGTGTCACAATATACTCCCACGAATATTGGTTAGATAATCTAAACTAGTCTTACTCTATATTCTAACATTGAAATTTTTAGTCGTCAAGTTTTAAAAAAATAATTAAATCCTTATTTAGAAGGCTCTGGCGGACTGTCAGGAGTCTCTGGTGATAGTCCATCCAGGGCTTTTCGAAGAAGAACACATTTGATTCGGTTTAGTATTCTTCGTGGCAGGGAAATTTTATATTTTTTCTTAAAATTTGTTACTGCTTCTTCAATTGGAACTTCATTTCCGAACTGATGTTTTAAATCGTCCCAAAAGCGGACTATCCATACGTATAAATCTCCAATTGTTCTGCCTGGGAATGTTACAAGCATATGTTTTTTTGAAATGGAGTAGGCTATAGGCATGTAAACGTTATTAAACCAGGAAAGAATTGCATCTTCCATAGTTACTTCTTCGGCCTGCTTTTGATTCATGTAATATTTGTGTGTAAGAATATGGTTAAGAATAACATCGTAGCGGCCAGGGCGTGAAAAATCCAGACACCAGTAATCTGTAATATCTCCGAAACCTGTTTCGCTGTAAAAAACACGTTTTTCGTAATTTATAATCTGACGGATTATGTCTTTGATGTTATCGGGGCGTTTAAGTATGATTTCACTTTGAAGTGATACAACTTCTGCATCGATAAATTCGGTTCCTCTTGTTTTTGCAACAGAAACTCTGTGATTACCGTCGCGTACAAAATAAAGGCCGGCGATTTCATATACTTTTATTGGGGGAAGGTCTATTGATTTTATTGCGGCTTCATCAACATGTTCCCAGCGATTTTTTAAGTGTGAGCTTTTTGGGAAAAAACGGTTGTCAAAATCATTATAACGGCCTTCGCTTCCTACGATTTTTTCGATAGGAATAACTTTCATGCCTACATAAGTTTCGTTAATAGGCTTAATCATCTGTTTTACATCATTCAATGAAATAAGTGAGGCTTCTTCTGGAGAAAGCAGGTGTTGTATTTCATTTATAAAGGCCTTGTTTCTGGCTCTGTTAAAATCTTCTTCTGTTTGTGCGATTGCTATGTTCATTATTTTTCCTCTGATGTTACTGCTTCTGGTGGAAATTCAATTACGCAATGAGCGTATGCATTTACAACTGTTGTATCATAATATTTTCCGATTCGTTCTTCCCTCATATCATATAGGTGAATATGACCGTGAACCATATAGGTGGGCTTAAATTTCTGGAGGAACCAGTTGTAGCATTCAAAACCTTTATGGCATGGATCTTCGTGGTCATGTATATGACGTGGAGTAGCGTGTGTCATAAAAATATCAAGATATTTTCCATATTTTAATTTATTTATCAATAGTTTTGGTGCCAAAGCAAGTAATTTCAGCTTCATTTGGAAATCTGTATACTGGCACAAACCCTTGTTGTACTTTAGGGAACCTGAAGTGCCAGCAATTAAAAGAGGGCGGCGTTTACCTGTGTCTGGGTCTGTGATTATAAATCTTTCATCGACAAAAGATGTGAAACCAAGGTAGGTAGCCCCGTGTCCGTGTGATGATTCTGAAAGGTAAGATGTATCTGTGTCTTTGCTGGTAAAAAATCTGGTTTCTGGATGGTAGTAAGGAAGTTCTTTTAGATTATGATTTCCAAAAATGAAATATGTTGGTTTGTTGAATACTGTTACTATAAAATCAACATAATCCATTGGAAGGTCTCCTGCGCATAGAATTAAATCTATGTCTGGGAAAACTTCTTTTACATTTTGATTGTAAATCATTGGATCTACATAATCTGAAACGCAGAGAATCTTCATTAGGCACCAGCTTTTGAAAGAACTGCTTCAAGTTTTTTCTTTTCGACCAGTTCAACCGGGCGGTTTTCTGAATAACGCTTTGCGGCTACGCTGAATTCTGAACTTGAAAAGATAAAGGATTTAACACTTCCCATTGATTTCATTGTATCAAGAGTTTCGTGAATGGCAGGCTCGTCGATTGGTTCTGGATTTCTGTAGAATCTGATAAGAACAACCTGTTTCTTTACGTTCATCCATGATTCATCACCCTGGTTGATACCTGTAATTTCACAGCCCCATTTTCTTGCATCGCAGGAAAGAATCTTGAGTTTAAGTCCCTTTTCTGTGGCATTCTTGCAGATTTCAATAAATTCATCATTTGCACTGGTCAGGTAATCTTTCAGGAAGTCATTTGCCTGAAGGGCTTTGTATTCAATCAGTTTTCCTGGAACATCACGGAAAGCTTTATTCTTTTTATTGATAGATTCCCACTGTTCAATTGCCTTGTCAATTTTGTGCATTTTTTCATAGCAGGCAGCAAGAAAATAACGTGCATAAAGAGTTTCTGCAACATTGTTTTCTTTATCCAGATCTACTGCACGCTGGAAATCCATAATGGCATTATCGTAGCGGTTTGCAAGCATATAGCAGGAACCGTGCTCTATAATCGCCTTTTGTTTTACATCAGCTGCTCTCTGAGCTTTTTCAAAGGCTTTTATTGCTCCTGCCAGGTCTTTAGAATCTTTAAGAATTTTACCTAAATAATAGAAAGATGTGTAATTTTCTGGATTCAATTTAATAGCAAGGTCAATTTCTTTTTTTGCTTCTATATATTTTTTTGTTCGGTAGCACATAAAGCCAATTTCTGCATGTGCTTTTGCGTTTTTTTTATCAAGAATGGCTGCTTTTTGCATAAAGCCCAGGGCAAGGTCATAGCGTCCCTGATTTTCGTAAATTAAGCCAACCTGAAAAAAGTTATCTGCTGCATTTGGAGCCTGCTTTGTAAGAAGAAGGTAGTTTTTAAGGGCTTCGTTCTGCTGATTGCACTGCATGAGTAAGGCTGCATATTCTGTACGGAATTGTACTTCATCAATACCTTCTCCAAAAAGTGCATTTTCGTCTACAGTGCGGTATTCAACAATGGCCATTTCTTTTCTGTTTTCTTTGAGATATGCTTTTCCCAGATAATAGTGGGCCATGTAGTTTTTAGGCTCTTTAGAAATGATTTGTTTAGTGAGTTTTATAGCATTTGCAGTTTTGCCTTGTTTGATGAGTCTTGGAACTGTTTCCAGTTTTTTTGGAGACAGTACGCTTTTTGCAACTACAACTGCCAGAGAGATTACAACACTTGCTAGTAAGGCAATCAGAATTATTATGAACATTGATATTGCTCCTGAGCTAACTAAAAAAGTATACTCTTGTTCAAATCATTATATTTCGATAATTATAGAGTAGTAAATTTATCTAATAGTGTCAAACATGAAGAGGCGTTTTAATGAAAGGAAGTCGTTCTGCTTTAATATTTGCCATTTTAATATTGAATGGAACTGGTCTTTTTGCCCAGAGTCAGGGAGAAAAATTATTTAAAGAAAATAATCCCGCTGATGCAGTTCAGGTTTTGGAAAATGAGATTTCTAATGGAATTGTTTCGGAAAATACATATAATTTTTTAGGTCTTGGTTATTATCAGCTGCAGGAATATGAAAAATCTGTAAAGGCTTTTCAGCGTGGAATTGATGTACAGCCTGGTAATTTGAAAATCCTTTCGTATAATCAGGGAAATTCTTATTTTGCTCTAAAGGAATATAAGGCGGCGGCTGAATGTTATTCAAGAGCTTTGCAGGTTGAGCCTTCTTTTTATGAAGCTCTTTTGAACAGGGCGAACAGTCTTTTGATGGGGAATCAGCTAAGGGCTTCCCGTTCAGATTACGCAGTTTTTGTTGAAAAGAATCCTGATAATCCTCAGACTGAGCGGATTAATGCCCTTATTGCGGCTATTGATGAAGAAATTGCCAGACGGGAAGAGGAAGAAAGACTTGCCCGGGAGCGGGAAAAGGCTCTTTGGGAAGAATTTGATGCTGCTCCAGAGGAGGGATATTACGGTCCTGATGGAGTTGAATGGGAAAAAGTGGATAATGATTTTGAAGAGGGCAATTATAAAAGCCGGGGAAAGCCTTGGGAAGAGTTTGAGGCTGATGTTATCAGGAAAATAAATGATGAGCCTGTTCGTGTGGACTGGGAATCTGTGGAAGGAGGAGCTGTTGAAGGACTTCCTCTTGATAAAGATTCGGCAGAAGATAAGGAATTCTGGGAATCTATAGACGAAAAGGAAAAAGAACTGCTTCATAAACTGGATGCGGACGGACTGGAAGAATATAAAAGAAGAAAAGAGCTGCTTTTGGAAGAGGCTAGACTGGAAGCCGAAAAAAATGGAAATTTGAAGAATGGCAGTGGAGAGAGTGAAGAAAGCGAAGAAGAAATCAGGAAAAAACGTCTTGATGATTTAGTGAATTCTTTACAGAACCCTGATGTAACTAATATTTCTTCTGGAACAGACGGGTTGATAGAATACGATATGGAAGGGGAATTGGACTAATGTTCGAAAAACCTGGAAAAAATAAAAATGTAATGAAATCGGCAATTCTAATTGAGTTACTTGCCATAATCGTTCTTGTTCTTCTTCTGCTTTATCAATGTTCTGGGAAAAAAACTTCTGGAATAAAAGCATTCGGAAAGAAAAATGATGGCGCGGTTATTACCCTTAATCCGGAAGCCTTGGGGGAAGATTCTGCTGAAACTTTTGCAGAAGATGCTGATGCTGCCGGAGAAAATATAAATCAGGAAAATGTTGTTGTAGTAGAAAAAATTGTTGAAAAAGTAGTTGAAAAAGTTGTAGAAAAACCTGTTTATGTAGAGAAAAGCAAGGCTGATGAAAAGAAGATTGATGAAAACAATGCTGTAGTAAACAATGCTGCTGTAAACAATACTGATGAAAAAAACGCCGAGGTAAACAAGATTGCCGTAAACAATGTCGAAATAGAAAACAAGACTGCGGCAAACAGTGATGCGAAAGAGGATTTTGCTGAGGAAGAAAAAAATCTTAATTCATTTTTTGATTCATTTACCAACGAAGAAGAGGATGGCGGAAATGATGAAATGCTTGAATCTGCCATAAAAATTTCAAGACAGATTCTGGAAAAAGATCCAACAAACGATAAGGCGTATTATTTTGTTTCTGTTGATGAAATAAAAAAGAAGAATTATGAACTTGCACTGGAAGCTTTGCAGCATGCCATTGAATACAATGATATAAACTATCTGTATTATTATGACTACGGAAAAATATTTTTTGTGAGAAAGGATTTTGTTACTGCTGCGAATCAGTTTAAGCGTTCTATTGAACTGAACGATAAGTTTCATCCAAGCTGGTATAATCTGGGGCTTACTTATATAAAACTTGGTTTACTGGAGCCGGCCCTGGATTCTTTTAAGCATTCTGTGGAAATAAAGCCTGATTATGAAAAGGGCTGGCTTGAAACTGCCAGAACATATAATCGTCTGAAAGATTCTGAAAATGCAATTAATGCATATAAAAAGGTTATTGAAATTAACGGAAGAAATTTGCAGCCGGTTATGGAACTTGGTTCTTTGTATTTTGAAGAGTGCCGCTTTGTAGAGGCTGAGGAAATGTATAAATCAGCTCTTGAAAATCTTAATAAGGGTGAAGAAGAGACATTAACAAAATATAATCTTTCTATTGTTTTGATTGAAGACAAAAAATATGAAGAGGCCAGAACTTATGCATGGGCCGCATACGAAGAAAAAGAATTTATTTCATCAGATTCTGTAAAAGCAAATGTGATTTACAACTATGCGCTTGTAATGGAATTGCTGGGAAATATTGAAAGTGCGGTGGATTTATATAAAGAAACTCTTTCTTATAACCCAGAGCATGTAAAGGCAAAAATAAATCTTGCAAATCAGCTGGCAAATTCCTGCTTTTTGGACGGAGATTATGAAAAGGCAAAAGAATATTATCTTTCGCTTATTGATTTAGACAAAGAAAACTGGGGAGCATATTTAAACGTTGCAAAGTGTTTTATTCAGCTTGAAGACAATGAAAATGCGCTCCGCTATCTTGCTTATTTGAATTCCAAAGCACCTGAATTTAAGAGTGAGGAAGTTGAAAGTTTATTGAATACTCTTTTATAGTTTTGTAAATCAGGTTCTTTTTACCAGTTCAAAGAGCTTTTCTCTGGAAATAACTGTGTAAATCGGGCGGCCGTGAGGGCAGTGCGGGTCTTCTAGGGTAAAGGCTTTTTCTGCGAGCCCGGCTGCTGTATCATCATCAAGAACATAGCCATCTTTTACGGCTGCTTTGCAGGCTGTCATAGCGGCAATGGAGCGGATTATTTCTTCTGGCTCAACGTGTTTTACAAAAAGAAGATTTTTAAGGTCATATTCGCTACCTGTCCAGCGTTCTGGAATGGAAATAACTTCCCAAAGTCCATTTTTACGGAATACAGTTTCAAATCCTATTGAATCTAGTGATGGCTTAAGTTTTTCCAGTAATTTATCCTGACTTTTTGATTCTGTATTTATTTTGTATGGAATAAGGAGTGCTTGTGATTTTCCTTTATTCTGACTGGACATAAGCTTATCAAAGAGAATGCGTTCATGAACGGCGTGCTGGTCTATTATGTAAAGACAGTTGTTTTTTTCTGCCAGGATAAAGGTTCCCAGACAGCAGCCGATGTAGCGAACCTGTGTATTTTTTGAGTCCTGCTGACTTTGCAGAGCCTGTTCAGCCAGGTTTGACGGGCTGTCTGGGAGGCTGCTTTGTATGCTGCCTGCCTTTGAAGACGGCATGTAGCGGCTGCGGATATCTGAAAAGCTTCTTTCTGTGTGGAAAGTGCCTGTGGGGTAGGCCGCACCTTTAAAGTTTATATGTTTTTTGTATTCAGAATTATCACTTTCTTTTGTTTCTTCTGAATTTTCTGAAAAAGAAAGTTCTGGCGTAAATGAACTTGCCGAAGCTGGCGTAAATAATTGTGAAAATGATTTTTCTTCTGTGCGTGCTGCATCTGCAGGTTTGTCTTCCAGAAAGTTTTGTCTGGTGTATGAAAGGAAAAAGTTTTTTAATGTAGAACTTAATCCGTGGTGCAAGGAAGAAATATCAAAGAAACGGGCTTCTTTTTTTGCCGGGTGAATATTAAAATCAACTAAATCTGGTTTAATCTGAATAAAAACAGCTGCAACCGGATAAGTACCGTTTGGAAAATATCCTTGTCCGCCGTATTCAACAGCCTGCACAAGAGAATATTCCTGAATTCTTCGACCATTTGTATAAATGAAAATTTCTTTTTTATTTGTACGCGAAACAGCAGGTTCGCCAACAACAAGAGAAAAGGACCAGTCGTTTTCTTTTCCTCCGCTTGAAGCGTTTAGTTCATAAAAAAGAACAGGATCTTCATGGTAAGAATTTGCAGACAAAAAGCGGTCTTTCAGACTTTGGCCGGCAGGAAGATCCAGGCGTGTTTCTCCATCCTGAATAAATCTGAATGCAATATCTGGACGGGCCATAGCCTTTTCTATAAATGTATTTTTGCACATGAGGGCTTCTGTGGCCGGTCTCTTTAAGAACTGGCGGCGGGCAGGAAAGTTTTCGAAGAGGCCTTCCGACTGAACAATGGTCCCTTTTCTTTCTGCAACCTGTTCAATAATGTGGTCTTCTGTAATGCTGGCTCTCATTTTCCAGCCACCGCTCGTAATAGAAAGCCGGGCAACAGCCGCAATGGAAGCAAGAGCTTCACCCCGGAATCCCAGAGTGGAAAGATTCATTAAATCAACTTCGCTGGAAATTTTACTGGTTGCATGAGGGCGGGCACAGTTTTGTAAATCATCCTTAGTCATACCGCAGCCATCATCAATAATGCGGATTTTATCTATTCCGCCACCTGCAATTTCTACGATGATACTCTTTGCGCCAGAGTCTATGGCGTTATCCATCAATTCACGGATAATTGCATTTGGTCGGTCAATAACTTCTCCTGCCGCAATTTTTCTTGCAACTTCAGGATTGAGTGTTTTTACAGGCTGTGCGAGACTCATCTTCTGGTTCCGTTTACTTCGCTGTCATCATTAAATAAATCCATTTGCGGTGGATTATCTTTTGCCATAGGACTTGGTTCATTCATCAGTATCTGGATTTTGCCTTCAATTTTATCTAACTGGCCTTCCATTCCTTTTGCAAGCTTTATGCCTTCTTCAAAATCTTTGAGTGCGTCTTCAAGAGAAATGTCACTTCTTTTTATATCACCGGTAAGCTGTTCAAGTCTTTGTAAGTTTTCTTCAAATGTTGCCATTTTATCCTTCCTTTATTGTCTTTCTATTCTAGTTCTTTTACTTCTGCTGTAATTTGGCCTTCCGCAGGAACAATCCTGAGTTTTGAGCCAACCGTCACCTGCGAAGATTTTCTCACAATTGTTCCGTCTTCTGTGGTTACCATGGAATAGCCCCGCTTGAATATTTCTTGCGGGCTGGCATTTTCCAGTACGGTCACGTTATTTGCAATTCGAATGCGCAGTTCTTTTATGCGGTCCTGCAAATTTTTGGAGAGGTTGTCGCGGGCAAGCGCAAAGCGGTTGAGCAGGGGCTGCTGAATGTTCCGGAAACGTATTTCCAGGTTCTCTGGATTGAAAGAGCGAATTAAAAGCCGTTTTTGCTCAATTTTATTTGCTATGCTGGTGTAGAGCTCGCTTTTGTAGTTTGAGAGAGCTTGCTGGAGGTCAGTTTTTAGCGGCACGGCCATCTCGGCGGCGGCGGAGGGGGTTGGGGCGCGGCGGTCTGCCGCATAATCACATAAAGCCCAGTCTATTTCATGGCCCACGGCAGAAATAACAGGAATGTGAGAAGCCGCAACAGCGCGAACAACAGATTCTTCGCTAAAAGGAAGCAGGTCTTCCAGAGAGCCGCCGCCTCGTCCTACAATTAAGACATCGCACAAATCATAAAAGTTCGCAATTTCAATCATTTTTACTATAGTTTGTGCGGCACCTTCTCCCTGCACAATTGCCGGAAGCACAGTAATATCTACCGAAGAATTTCGTCTTTTTGAGACATTTAAAATATCGCGGATAGCAGCACCTGTAGGACTTGTAACAACTCCCAGTCTTCTTGGAAAAAGGGGAAGAGGCTTTTTTTTGTCGCTGTCAAAAAGGCCTTCGGCGGCGAGTTTTCTTTTCCTTTCTTCGAGCATCTGCAAAATATTGCCCGAACCTGCCAGCTCCATACTGTTTACAATAATCTGATAATTACCTTGTGGTGCGTAAACCGAAAGACTACCTGTACAGCAAACCTTATCTCCATCTTTCGGGCGGAAATTTAATTTATAAGCGGCTCCTCGGAAAATAACCGCCTTAATCTGAGCATTCTGGTCTTTTAGTGTAAAATAAATATGACCTGCAGAACTTGGCCGCCAGTTCGAAATTTCCCCTTCAAGTTTTATTGTTCTAAAAGAAGTTTCTAATATTTCTTTGATAAGATCTGTAATTTGCGAAACTGTAAAAACAGTATCCTGCGGTAAAATTGGAGCGTTCATTTTGTATTTCAAATTACTTTATTTCATCAACTTATTCAATGGAATGCCGATAAAGAAGTCGATGAAAAGTATTGTAATTTTGTATGAAAGTAAATCTGAATATGCAGAGCAAAAAGTTTTTGATGGGAAATCTGCACTTGAAAAAACACTAGACTGGGCGGCTCTTTTTGCGGAAGAAGATAATATTGTAAAAATAGGTGATTGCTCTTCTACTGCAGAGGTGCTTGAAAAAATCGTTCTGTCTGCTCAGGAAAAAAAGGCAGACTATATCATTTTTTCATTTGATGATCTTCCTTTTATTAATGAAGAAATAACAAAAAAACTGATTGAACAGCATATAAAATACCATGCTGAATATACTTTTTCAGACGGATACCCTGCTGGATTTGCTCCTGAAATTATTAACGCACAGGCAGCTGCCATAATGGCAAAACTTAGCCGAACAAACTTAAAAGATGCCGGCGAAAAAAAGGTAAGTCGTTCGGTTATCTATGATTTTATCAAGAATGATATTAACAGTTTTGATGTAGAAACATTTATTGCTCCTCATGACTGGCGACTGTTAAGATTTTCATTTAATACAGCTTGTAAGCGCGATTTTCTTTCCTGCAAGGCACTTTTCAATTCAATTCAAGATAAAAATGATTTATGCAATGCTGATAAACTTGCAGAAGCAGCGTCAAAAAATGTTGCAGTGTTAAAAACTCTGCCTGCTTATTACAATATCCAGATTTGCAATTCAGTTAATACAAATGCAATATACAATCCCGCACTTACAGTAAAAGATGCCGTTAATGATGAAAAAATGTCTTATGAAGATTTTGCCTCTCTTACAAAGCGTATCAGTGAATTCAGTGAAGATGCTGTAATTTCGCTTTCTGTTTATGGAGAGCCATTTGTACATAGTCAGATAATGCAAATTATAGAAAATGTACTTTCTTATCCTGAATTTTCATTGTTCCTGGAAACTGACGGTCTTAATATAACAGAAGAAATTTGCTCTAAATTAAAAGAACTTTTGGCTTCTTGTCCAAAAGCAATAAAAAATCCATATCAAAAACTTATGATTGCAGTTCAAATGGACGCCTTTACAAAAGAAGGGTATGCAAAAATTCACAAGAATGGTGATTTTGAAAAAGTGACAAATGCTATTTCTCTTCTTTCAAGTTATCTTCCGGGGTCTGTATATCCTCAGTTTATACGAATGAATGAAAATGAAGAAGAACTGGAAGCCTTTTTTAGATATTGGAATGAAAAAACAAGTCCTGCAGGCGGAAACTTTATAATTCAAAAGTACGATAATTTTGCCGGACTGCTTCCTGAACGCAAACCCGCAGATTTATCTCCATTAGAAAGAAATGTCTGCTGGCATTTACGCCGGGATATGACAATTTTAGCCAACGGGGATGTATGTCTTTGCAGAAACTGCCTGTTTGAAAATCCTCTTGGAAATGTATTTAAAGAAGATTTGGAAAGTATATGGCATAAATCAGATTGTATTGTGTCAAATCATGTAGAAAACAAATTGAATGAAAAGTGTGGGAAATGTGATGAATTCTATACCTTTAACTTTTGATGAACACCAGATTCGTAGAACTGTAATTGGCGGTTCAAATGTTGTAAAAGCAGATTCTCTTAATATTTCTGTAATTCTCCTTAATACAAGTGGAAGTCATTTGAAAACCCATGTTTTTGAAAATCTTCTGCAATGTAATTTTCAGACAATAGTTTCTATTGAACATGATGCGGGAAACTTTTCGCTGGATGATATGTCACGAAAATTTCCAACTGTAAAATTCATAATTCCCCTTGAAAAAGCAACTGATGGCGAACTTATAAATCTTGCTATGGCAGAAGTTTCTTCAGATTATGTTCTTGTCCTCCGTGACAGTTTAAATATTCCCGTAAGTACAATTCTTCCTCATCTGGCAGAAAATCTTACACAAAATGGCACCTACTGCATTGTTCCTCGACTTTTTGATGCCGCAAAAAATGAATTGCCATGCACCTTTACACCCTCATACGCACACGGACATTTTACAATTGAATCTTCTACAGTAATTTCTGATGGAGCAAAAACACTTTATCCTTTTGACTATATCGGCCTTTATAACAGACAAAAGTTTATTCAGTTGGGCGGCTTTGACTGGACAATTACTTCATCTTACTGGCAGATTTTGGATTTGTCGGTTCGTTCCTGGCTTTTTGGTGAAAAAACACGCCTTACTTCAAAACTCCAGTTCAATTATATAGAAGAACCGCCAGTAGAAGATCGCACATTTACCCTCAGTTATCTGCGTTATTATTTAAAAAACGAACTTCCAAAAATCAGATTTGGACAGGGCTGCATAAGAAAATCATCTTTCCTTTCATTTTTCTTCCGCTCTTCATGTGGAATTATGGAAGCCCACAGACAGTTCAAAGCTGCTTCGGTTTGGGTGGAAAAAAATAAATACAAATTTACTATTGAATTACAGAACCTTATAGAAAATTGGAAAGAATAAATGAAAACAGATAGAATTGTGATTGTTCAGTGCAGACTTTCTTCTACACGTTTGCCTGGAAAAGCTTTGATGAAACTTGGTTCAAAAACTGTATTGGACTGGGTACTTTCTTCCATGCATAAAGTTAAAGCTGATTATTACTATGTTGCAACAGATGAAGAATCTTACCCTCAGCTCTTGCCTGTGTGCGAGCGAAATGATTTTAAATGCTTCAAGGGAAGCCTTACAGATGTTTTGCAGCGTTTTGTTGATTTGTTAAACACAGTTGATGCAAAAACTGTTATTCGCGCTACTGCTGATAATCCTTTTTTGTTTTATGAAGCCGCAGAAGAATCTGTTTGTGAGTTTGAAGAAAAAAACAAAAAGGGCAATCATTGTGATTATCTCACTTATTCGGGCCTGCCACATGGCTGTGGAGTAGAAATCTTTCTTTCGGATTCCATAAAAAAAGCTGCAGAAGAAACTCAGGAAGCTTATGACCATGAACATGTAGGACCTGCTCTTTATAATCACCGTGAAAATTATGTCTGTGATTTTGTACCTGCTCCTGTAAAATATAATTTCCCTGCTTTACGGGCAACTATAGATACTTATTCTGATTATTTACGAGCCACTAATATAGTAAATACTTTGGGTGAAGAAAAAGCTCCATACTCATACGACTTAGTTTTAAAAACCTTGAGCCTGCCGCAAATTGCAAACCCTGTAATTTTTGCGCCTTCTGTGGTAAAGGGAAGGGGAACCGGACATTTGCACCGCTGTCTTTCTGCCGCAATTGAAAGTAAAGCTTTTGTGTATATTCCAGAATCAAAAAGTCTTGCAGAAACAGAAGCTGTACTTTCTGCCTATTTTGAAAAAGGACTCCTTCCTTCCCAAATAATTTCAAAACTGCCAGATGAAAGTTATTTACCGGTTATTGTGACAGATCGTTTTTGCCTTTCAAAAGAAGAGTACCAGGAATTTAAAAACAATAAAGCTCTAATTTCTTTGGATGAATCTTCTGAATATGCAGATTATAGCGACTATCTTCTGGATATAATTCCTTCCTACAAACTGAAAAGAAGGGCAAATTCAGAAGAGCCTTGCCTTATAGAAAAGCCAAAAAATGTAAGAAGCCTGCCTCAGTCCTCAGACTCTGTTGTAAACTCAGTTTTAGTTTGTCTGGGGGGAGAAGACCCCGCCGGCCTTACACTTCCTGCCGTTAAAACAGCCGCAAAATGCCTGCCTCATGCAAAAATCACCGCGGTGTGTGAAAAGCCCGAATCCTTTTCCTTCGGAAATGTAGAATTTTCGGGGCCAATAAAAGATTTAAAAGAAAAAATATTCGAATACGACCTTGTAATTACTCACTATGGGCTCACCGCTTTTGAAGCTGCCTGCGCAGGTTGCAAGGTAATTCTTCTTCCAACTACAAAACTGCACGTAAAGCTGGCCGAAAAATACGGTTTTGCTTTTATTCCAAACTCAAAAATTACAGAAGAAGATTTCCTTTCAGCTTTGAACAGTGAAAAAACACTTGCATCCTTTTTTGCAAAAGAAAATTCCGCAGAAAATACCAGCCTTTCACAAAGGATTACAGAAATTTCAGAAGGAAAGAACCTTTTGTGTCCTGTCTGCGAAAAAAATCCTCTTCTTCCAGATCCTGTAATTTCCCGCAATAAGACCCGTACCTATCGTCGCTGTAGAACTTGCGGAATGGTATATATGTCTTATACTTGCGAAAAAGAGAAAAAATATCAGAAGGCATATTTCTTTGAAGACTACAAAAAGCAGTATGGCAGAACTTACGAAGAAGATTTCGATTTTATAAAAGCACAGGGCTCACGAAGACTTGAAAACATTCATTCTATTTACCCTGTTTTTGAAGATAAAAATATTCTGGATATAGGCTGTGCTTACGGTCCATTTTTGTCGGCCGCTTCAGATGCGGGGCTTAAACCTTTTGGAACTGATATTTCGGAAGACGCAATTTCTTATGTTCAGAATAAACTTGGAATTCCAGCCGTTACTTCAGCATTCCCGGAAATAAATATTGAAGCCGAATTTGGAATTCCCCAGTTTGATATTGTAAGCATGTGGTTTGTGATTGAACACTTTAAAAATCTGGACCAGGTTTTAAGTAAAATCAGTGCAATTTTAAAAAATGACGGTATTTTTGCTTTTTCAACTCCGTCTGGAGAAGGAATTTCCGCAAAAAGTAATAAAGATTCTTTTTATGAAAAAAGTCCAACCGATCATTATACAATTTGGGAACTAAGTCAGTGTGAATCAATACTTATGAAGTATGGACTAAAAGTAGAAAAAATTGTTTCTACAGGACACCATCCCGAACGATTCCCTTTTGTTCAGAAACGAAACATAAAAAAAGGCTCTTTACTGTGGAATCTTACTGATAAGTATAGTAAACTCATGCGTCTTGGAGATACCGTAGAAATTTATTGTAGGAAAATAGCAAAATGAAAGAAAACATTCTAATTCTTGGTGCAGGTTTAATGCAGAAACCGGCTATTCTTAGTGCAAAAGAGTTGGGCTATAACGTTTGTGTTGTAGATGCTGATGAAAAGGCTGTTGCAATACCTGCGGCAGATTCTTTTAGAAAAATAGATTTAAAAGATAAAGAAGGAATTCTCTCTTACGCGCGTGAATTAAAGAATTCTGAAGCATCACTTGCGGCTGTTTTTACTGCCGGCACCGACTTTTCTGCCAGTGTTAGCTATGTATGCGAAAAACTTTCATTAAACGCACATTCTTATGAAGCCGCTCTTAATGCGAGTGTAAAAAACCGCATGAGAAAATGTTTTGAAGAGAATAAAGTTCCTTCTCCTGCATACCTTCACGTTACAAAAGAAGAAGTAGAATCAAAAGGTGAAAAACTTTTGGACGAGGTTCTTACAAAACTTTCTTTCCCATTTGTTGTAAAACCTGTTGATAATATGGGCGCCCGCGGCTGCCGTATGGTTCGTAACGAAAAAGAATTTCTTTCTTCTGTAAAAAGCGCCGTAGAATGCTCCAGAACTCAGACTGCAATTATTGAAGATTACATGAAGGGTGATGAATATTCGATTGATGCCCTTGTTTATGAGGGAAAATTCATTATTACAGGATTTGCCATTCGTCATATAAAATATGAACCTTATTTTATAGAAGTAGGGCACACAATGCCTGCAGTTTTAGATAAAGAAGTGCACAATCAGCTTGTTTCTGTATTTGCACTGGGTGCAAAAGCACTGGGCCTTACCTGCGGAGTTGCAAAAGCTGATATTAAGTTTACAGAAAAAGGTCCAATGATTGGCGAAATTGCAGCCCGCTTATCGGGTGGATATATGTCTGGCTGGACTTATCCTTACGCTTCAGACCTCAACCTTACCCAGCAGGCTCTCCTCATCGCCGCAGGCAAAGCCCCGGAAAAGGCTCTGGCCGCCGCTGAAGAAATTCCATTTACTCCATCCGTTTTGTGCAGAAACGCAGTGCAGCCTTATGAACTCTACGAAGTGCCATGCAAGCGCACTGCGGCTGAGCGTGCCTGGATGAGCATACCAGGAACTGTCGAATATATAGAAAATATAAACGATTACACAGACCGGGCCGTATTTGACATTCTTCCAAGGGCAACCGTAACAATTGGCGGCCAGGTAGAATTCCCAAGAAACAACGTAGAAAAATGCGGAAACGTAATTGCCGTAAGTCATGACCGCGGGGCCGCCATTTCTTCTGCAGAAGATGCCGTTTCAAATGTTTTCATAACACTGCAGCCTAAAAATGAAAAAACAGAAGCCTTCTTAAATTCTGAAAGTTCAGATACATTTCCGCCATCAGCATTTGGCCGCCTTTCAAAAGAGGAACTTGCTTCCATTACTGGTAACATTCCATCTGATAAAAAAACAGCAGATTTTATTCCAGAAGTTCTAAAAACAACCGACTATATAAAAAAGCGGGACTGGAACTACAACACAATCGCAGAAACAGCCCGAAAATTCGATATTCTCCGACCAAAACATCCTGAATTAGATGCAAAAAAATTCTGGAAAAATATTTTACGCGGAGGAATACAGGGCGCTGTTTATTATAGCGACTCGCTTTAAATAGGGTAATTGAGGGGTTTTATGAACATCAAAAAGTTCTTTTCATTTTTTTCTCTTTTCGCACTTGTGATTTTTTCAACATATTCCGCAAATGATATTTCTCTCCTGGATAATTCCAAAAAAACTGGAGTAAATATCTACTGGGATTCCCTTTCAGAAAGCGGAATGCTGGAAAAAAATGATCATCACCTTTCTTTTAAAAGTGGAGATGGTCTTGTAATTCTTGATGGCGTAAAAATGATGATTACAGATGCCCCTGAATTAAAGGACAACACAATCTTTGTTTCAAAGAAATTTATTGATGATTCAGAAACATTTTTCTCTCAAAAATCAGAACTTCCTTTTAAAGTTGGCGCAATTCTTATTGATGCCGGACACGGTGGAAAGGACCCTGGCGCTCTCAAAACTTATAAAATAAACGGAAAAAATGTAACAATTCGCGAAAAAGACATCACACTGCGCGTTGCAAAAATGCTGGGAGAAAAACTGCGTTCTGCTTATCCAAACAAACAGATTATTCTTACCCGCGATAATGATGTTTTCCTTTCTTTAGGTGAACGAACAGACATTGCCAATGGCGTAAAGGTTGGCGAAAACGAGGCAGTTCTTTTTATTTCTGTTCATGTAAATTCATCACTTAATAAAAATTCATCTGGTTATGAAGTATGGTATCTTTCACCTGGATATCGACGCACCGTATTAGATAAATCTTCTATGGAAGATGATACAAGCCTCTTCCCAATTCTGAATTCTATGATGGAAGAAGAGTACACAACCGAAAGTATTATGATTGCAAAGTTTATTATGGATGGATTACAGGGACAGATTGGAAAAGAATCTTCAGCCCGTGGAATAAAAGCCGAAGAATGGTTCGTCGTAAAAAATTCAAATATGCCTAGTGTCCTTATTGAACTTGGTTTTGTTTCTAATGAAAAAGAAGCTCTTCTTCTTAATGATGATAAATACTTGAAAAAAGCTACCCTTGGAATATATAATGGCATAGCAGCGTTTATTACACACTTTGAACGCTCTCAAGGATTTACTTCATTAAGATGATAGATATTAAAAAAAATATTCCACTGATTGTTTTAACTGCTTTTACTTTAGTTATTCTTATTTTCTCAATAATTGCATTTAATATCGGGAACTCTAAAACCCGCAGAATGTTTATTTTTCCTTCTGCAGATGATGGAAAATACATAATTGAGTACAGAAATCTTGCAAATGATCCTGTTCAGGGTGATATTCAACTTTATATTGATGAAATACTGCTTGGTTCTTCTATTGAAAGAACTAAAATGCTTTTCACACCAGGAACAGTAGTTCAGTCATGTTTTTTAAGAGATTCTGTTCTTTTTCTTAATCTTTCTCAGAATCTTCTTGATATGGGTGAAGGTGTTATTGAAATAAAAGACGGTTTTTCTCTTCTTGAAAAAAACATTAAAAAGAATTTCCCATCGGTTAAAAAGATTGAGTTTTTTATTGAAGGAAAATCGGTTTTTGAAATCTAAAAATCATTGACAAAACGATGTTCTTATTAGATAATAAAATATAATACAAGGCTACATCGAAATAGTATAATAAGGAGCTTCAAAATGAAGAAGACTTTGGGTTTATTTGCAGCTGCTATGCTGCTTGTTGGTGGCGTTGCTTTTGCTGATGAAGCTATGCTCATCGATTTCACTCTCTTGGACGCAGACTGTGCTCAGGATGAGAATGGAAATCCAACTCAGAACGGTCATACAGCAATGGACTATTCTGTAAGTGCAGGTGCAACTTTTACAGAGGATCAGAAAGATCTTATGAAGACCTCTCTTGCACTTCCTGAATGGGAAGTAAAACTTAACGCATCTGCAAGAAATGTAATGAGTTTGGCTGATTCTCAGGTTGTTGCAGCACCTGTAAAAGGTGAAGCTGACGTTCCTTTCGCAGGAAGCAATGTAATGGGTGTTCGTATTGAATTCCCAACATGGAACGCAAATGCAAATGCTCGCATTGAGCCTCCATTTGATATCCCTGCTTACGAACCACTTTCTAGTGCAGATGAAAATGGTAATCGTCAGGAACCAACTGATGAAGAAAAAGCAAGTGGTAAAACACTGTTCGAAGATGGTTATGGTGTTGTAAAAAATGTTGCAACAATTAAAGCTATTAAAGTAACTACAATGGGTATGAACTTCCCACATGGACTTTACGTTCTTCTTTCTGATAACGACAATGTAGAAAGACGTTATTTCATGGGATACCTCGGATTCGACGGATGGAAGGAACTTCGCTGGAATAACCCACAGTATATTTCAGAAATCAGAAACCGTGAAATTCGTGTATATCCAATCTATCCACGTGGAATGCCATTTGTAAAGTTCAAGGGATTCCAGATTACTCGTGATGCAGCTCATGAAGGAAGCACATTCATCGGTTACTTCAAAGATGTAAGCATTATCTATGATAAGGCTATTCTTACAACTGACCGTGATATCGCTGATGAAGATCTTTGGGGAATTATCACAAAGAAAGAAAATGCTCGTCAGAGTGCTGAAATGCAGAGATTTGGTAACAAGCAGGTTAACCGCTACCTCGAAAGAGCTAAACTTGCTACAGAAGATGAATTTACTTCAAGCTTGAATGCAGATTCTTCTTCAAATGCTCAGAACTCTTCTGCTGAGTAATCAATAAACAATTGATTTCAAAACGCTTTGGCTAGAAATAACCAAAGCGTTTTTTTTTGATAGACATGAATACAAACAATTTACTTTCCAAGAAACAAATCAGAGAAAACTACGAAGCATATTCTGAATATTTTGCAGAAATTATGAGCAACGTAGTGTATATTCTTCAGCATAATATAAAACTTTCTACTCAGCCAACCTATAAATATCGTGTAAAAAGTTTTGAAAGTTACTATAAAAAGGTTTTGCGCCTTAAGCCAGATAAAGTAGAAGCTGAAGACAGTCTTATCTATCTTACAGATATGATGGGTGTAAGAATGATATGTGCTTTTTTGGAAGATATAAACTTTGGTTTGGAACAGATTAAAAAGATGTTCGAAATTAAAGAAGTAGAAATCAAAGGTGCAGAGAAGAAATTCAGTGAATTTGGATATGAATCTATACACGTCCTTATAAAGATTCCAAATGGTTGTATGCCTCCATTAAAAGGAAAATTTGAAAAGCTTAAGCCAATTTCTGATGAACTTGTTTGTGAAATTCAGATAAGAACAATTTTACAGGATGCATGGGCTGAAGTTGAACATGAACTTATTTATAAGACAGAATTCAATCCATTTGATATTCCGTTAAGACGTAAACTGGCTTCTATAAATGCATCACTTACGCTTGCTGATATTACTTTTCAGGAAATTCGTGATTATCAGAATAAACTTCAGAAAGCTCTTGATGAACGACGCCGTTCATTTTACTCGATTGCAGATAATCTTCTTAATGAAGAGAAAGATGATGTTGTTGAAATAGAAGATATTTCAAGAGTTACACCATATGTTCAGGGAACTATAGATGACCTGATTTTACGTGCTATTCAGGCTCATAATGATGGACGTTTACAGGAAGCTGTAGATATTTATTCAAAAATTATAGAAGCAGTTCCTGAAACAGACAAAAATATTATTGCTGTAATCCGAAAGCATCGTGGTATGGCTTATTTTGCTATGAATCATTTGGATGACGCTCTGGAAGATTTTCAGAAGAGTATTGAAGCAGATCCTAAGGCCTTCCGTACATATTATTATAAGGGAATTGTATATGCAATTCAGAAAAAATATGAAGAAGCAATTGATTGTTACACAAAGTCTCTGGAGATAAATCAGTTCCAGGCTCATGCGAACTTCAGAAGGGCTTTGGCTTATTTTGAGCTTCAGGAATATGAGAAATCCATGAATGATTTAAATGTTGCTATAAAGCTTGGATTAAAACCAGAAGAATGTGCTTCTTTGCAGGAAAAACTTGTAAAGAAATTTGGTATGAATATGTAATTTTTTTATAAAAATTTTAAAAATTCGCATTTCTGCTATTGACCAAAAAAGTTCTTTCTGATATATTATTCAAAGTCAGCACGACAACAAGAAGTTGTTCTGATGTATGTCTCCTTCGTCTAGTGGTTAGGACATCGGGTTTTCATCCCGACAACAGCAGTTCAATTCTGCTAGGAGATGGACTCTAAAAGGCTCACCGTTGTGGTGAGCCTTTTTTTGTTTACCGAGCTTGCTTTGCAAACTCGTATTTCTTTAGCTATGTAGCTAAATTCTTGTGCGATGTGGTGGGGGAGATGGACGTTTCTAAATATTTTTCACAGAATGTTATCTCCATTATGTCTCGGGCTATAAAAGAGGCTGGAGGCAACGAAGTATTTTTTACCGCTACAATTAATTCTCAGGGACTTGTTGATTCTGTAAAAGTTGGTTCACGTGGAAAAATAGATACGGTTCCTGTAAACTTTTCGGATGTAAGAAATCCTTCTTCTTCGGTACTTATTCATAATCATCCTAGTGGAAAATTAATTCCTTCTTATGCAGATTTGGGAGTAGCAGAAAATTGTGCACAGAATGGACAGGGCTTTTATATCATTAACAATGATGTTTCAGATCTGTATGTTGTTGTTGAACCTGTAAAACCAAAGAAAATACAAAAGATTGATGTGGAAAATGCCGGCTCGCTTATTGCAAATGGGGGCGCGCTTTCTAAGCTTTCAGAGGCCTTTGAAGAAAGACCTGTTCAGATTTCACTTTTGGAAAATATTGCTTCCGCTTTTAATGATGGAAAGATTGGTGTCTTTGAAGCTGGAACTGGTGTTGGAAAATCATATTCTTATTTAATTCCTTCAATAATCTGGGCCTTATCAAATAATGAAAAAGTGGTTGTTTCCACAGGAACAATAAATCTTCAGCAGCAGCTTTGCGAAAAAGATATTCCTGCTGTAGAAAAAATTCTTGGAAAAAAAGTAAAGTTTGTTTTAATGAAAGGACGTCAGAATTATATATGTAAAAGACGACTTTCTGATGCCACTTCTGTTCTGGATTTATTCGAAGACGAAACTGAAGAAATAAAAAAGATTGCCCAATGGGCAGAAACTTCTGAAAGTGGAAGTAGAAGTGATTTATCATTTATGCCTGCCGAAGGAAGCTGGTCTAAAGTTAATTCTGAAAGTGATGCATGCATGGGAATGAGGTGTCCTTTTCATAATGAATGCTTTGTAATGAAGGTTAGAAAAGAGGCTGCCGGGGCAAATGTTATTGTTGTAAATCATCATCTTTTGTTTGCAGATATTGAATCTAGAATTAATGGTGCGGGTTATGAAGATGCTGCTGTGCTTCCTCCATATAAACATCTTGTTTTTGATGAAGCGCATGGAATTGAAAATGCGGCAACAAGTTTCTTTAGCGAAAGCCTTACTCGCTTTAAGATAAATAAGCTGCTAAACCAGATGTATAGGAAAAGAAAAAATTCCTTTTCCGGTCATTTGTGCAGTCTTGCAATTCTTTCGCAAAATGAAGATAAGGCAGATTTAGCTTTTGAATATACAACAAAAGTAAAAAATGCTTTGGCTAATCTTGAAATAGCAAGTTCAGATTTACTCCAGAATGATTATACACTCAGACTGTATGAAGAAACTGTCCGTAATTTTGGACCACTCTTAGTTGCAATAGGTGAATTGTCACGTTCGCTTGGGGCTTTTACAGATATGATTCGCGAAGTAATGGATGGCATTGACGATGATGATCATGATGCTCCATGTTATTGGGAGTCAAAAATTATTTTGCGTCGTCTTGATTCATATGTCCTTCTCCTTAAAAACTTTATGCAATGGGATGAAAAACGCGACAATGTTTACTGGATTCAAAAGAAACGTCTTTCTCCTGAATTAAGCCGTGAGCTTGGTGAAAGTGATTTTTATACTTTTAATGAAACTCCTCTGGATATTTCCTATTTAATGAACGAAGGTGTTTTTGAACAGATGAACACAGTTATCTGTACATCTGCAACACTTAGAACGGGCAGGGATTTTTCTTATTGGATGAGGAGAACTGGGCTTTCTTTGACAGAAAAAGAGCGCATAAAAATAGGCGAGTTTCCTTCTCCTTTTCCGTATGAAAAGAATATGCTTTTTGCAGTTCCAAATGATGCGCCTTTTCCTGAAAGCAGTGAATTTCAGCAGTATATAGAAATGGTTATTCCACGGCTTATTACTGCGGCGGAAGGAAGAACTCTGGTTCTGTTTACTTCTTATGATTCCCTTAGAAGTGCCCACAGAAGTACACTTGCTTCTTTGAGAGGTTTTCCTGGCAGAATAATGAAGCAGGGGGATGATGATAGTGCCCGACTTTTGGAAGCCTTTAGGGAAGAAAATGAGAGTGTTTTATTTGCAACCGATTCATTCTGGCAGGGGGTTGATATTCCAGGGGAGGCTCTTTCTCAGGTAATTATTGTAAAGTTGCCATTTACTGTTCCTAACGACCCTGTATTTAAAGCCCGTTCTGAAGCAATTGAAAAGCGGGGTGGAAGTTCCTTTATGGAATTGAGCCTGCCGGAGGCTATAATTAAGTTCCGCCAGGGAATTGGCCGTCTTATCCGCCGCTCGGATGATAAAGGGGCCGTAATTGTTTTAGATCGTCGTATTTGTGAAAAACGTTATGGTTCGAACTTTATTGCCAGCATGCCGGCCTGCAAAAAATTGTATGAACCTATGTCAGAAATAATAAATAAAATAAATTCCTTTATTTTTGATTGAAATTAGAATATACTTAATATTATAATTGCAAAATAAAAATATTTAATAATATCTGGAGTCTTTATGGCAAGCCTTTTGACTTTAATCTGTCTTGTTGCAATGGTTTTACCTGCAGCTATCGGAAACATTTTCGCTTATCCTGTTTCAAAAAAGTGGAGTATTCGAATTTCTGAATATATACAGAAGGTTCTTGCAGTTCGTTTGTTTGCTATCTTGCGTGCTTACAGATATTTTCATTTCTGGGGTTATAAGGATAATTTAGAAAATTTCCCGGAACAGTTTATAATCATTTCAAATCATCAGAGTCTTCTTGATATTCCGCTTTTTATGAATTTCTTCCGGGATAAAGAACTTCGCTTTGTTGCAAAAGATGCTTTGGGACGTCACGTTCCTCTTGTTTCTGAAATGCTGCGTTCACAGGAGCATTGTCTTATTCCACGAAAAGCAAAACCAATGGAAGCAATGCGTTATGTAGAAGAATTTGGGCACAGAGTTATTGAAAGAAAACAGATTCCTGTTTTGTTCCCGGAAGGTTCAAGAACAAGAGATGGAAATGTAGGTAAGTTTTATTCAGCTGGTTTTAGAAGACTTGTTGAATCTACTGGTTTACCAGTCGTAGTTTGCGCTCTTGATGGTGGCTGGCGTTTACGTGATTTAAGAAAGATTTTTACCAGTCTAAAAAGAGGCTGCTATCGTGTAAAAGTAATGAAGATTTATGATTCTCCTAAAACGAAAGAGGAGTGTAATGCTATTCTGGAAGAGTCTGCACAGATGATTCAGAATCAGGTTATGGAATGGAGAAAACTTCCATCTGATAAAAAATAAAATAAAGAAAAAAAACTGCAAGGTTCATGAGTCCTTGCAGTTTTTTTTATTTGACCTTAATACAGGCGGATAATCGGCAAGCAAAGCTTGCCTCCGAGCCGTTATTTCGATAATCCTAAAGGATTTCCGATTATAGGCTTATTTGAAATCTTTAGGTCTTCTTTCAACACGTTTGCATTTCTGGCATTCTGCCTGATTCTTAAGTCTGCCATTTTCAATCATTGTCTTCATTATGATTTCGCCACCGCAGTCAGGGCAAATGAATTTTTGTGTTGCAACAGTTGTACGAGAGTTTTTACTAGCTCCAGCCATTATGTGCCTCCAATCGAATATTCGTAGTAGATATAATAATGAGATAAGCAGTTAGTGTCAATCATAATATGCCCTAAACCGTAAGAAAATAAGGTTGTTTCATTGACACAAAGGTAACATTTTGATACTATAGCGTTTAGTTAACTAATTTTTATTTGGGGGTCTCCAATTGGCAGGCAAAAAATCATCTGCAGAGAAAAGATACGCTCAGAGCGAAGTTCGCAGACTTCATAACAAGGCAATCAAAAGCACTTGTAGAACTTATGCTAAGCAGTTTGTAGAAGCTGTTCAGGCTAAGGATCAGAAACTCGCTGAAGAAAAATATAAGCAGCTTCAGAAAGAACTTGACAGTGCTCGCAGTAAGGGCGTTTTGAAAAGAAATGCAGTATCACGCAAAAAGTCAAGAATGATGAATCTTTATAATGCTACTTTCGCTGCAAAATAACTTATAAAGAGTATTTACTTTTTGGGAATCCAGTTGGACATTGTTTCAACTGGTTTTTTTTTGTAATAAAGAGTTGTGTATGTCAGAAAAAGTTACTAAAAACGATTTGGTAGAAAGTATCTACGAAAGTAGTGATATTGACCGTAAGGTTATTGCAAATGTTATAGATGAACTTCTTTGCCAGCTTAAGGGACAGATGGAAAAGGGGAACACGATTGAATTACGTGGATTCGGCACTTTTGAAGCACGTCTTAGAAAGGGAAGAAAGGTTGCAAGAAATCCTAGAACTGGAGAAACTTTAACAGTTGCCCCTCATTATGTTGCGGCTTTTCGTGCTGGTCAGGAGTTAAAAAATAATCTTTTGAAACTTACTCCTCAAAAAAAGGACTAGGATATGAAGGAAAAAACTGCACTACCAATACTTCAAAATTTAATGCTGGTACTGGCAGCTTCTGTGTGTTTTTTTCTTGCCCACCCAAATTTTATTTTTTCAGATGGCTTGGGGCTTTTAGTTTTTTTTCTTTATTTTCCAATATTAATTTTGGTTCATAGGGGTTCTTTAAAAAGTCTGTGGATTTACGGCGGGCTTTTTGGAGCACTAAGTTATCTTCTTTTTGCTTACTGGCTTGTAAATTATCATTTTATAACTCTTATTTTAGTTTGCCTTTTATACTTCTTTTTATATGCCTTACTTCTAACGGGCCTGAAAATTTCAGAACTTCTCTTCAAGGAGTATTCCTGGATTGTTTCCTTTCTTTTTGTGTCCGCCTTTGAGTATTTGAAGTCGCTTGGATTTTTAGGTTTTTCTTATGGGACCTCTGCCTATGCTTTATGGAAATTCAGACCTTTTATTCAAAGTGCTTCTATTTTGGGAGTCTTTGGTTTAAATCTTCTGGTTTTGTTTCCTTCGTTTTACATCTTTTCTTTGTTTTTAAATAAAAGAAAGCGGATGGTTGCCGGCGGAATATGGATTTTTCTTTTTACGCTAAATGCAGTTTTTGGAGTAATTGTAGAAAAATCTGGAAAAAATTTTGAATATAAAAATGTTATTGCTGTTCAGAATAACGAAAGTCCCTGGAAAAACGGCCTTAGTGAACATCAAAAAAATATAGATAATCTTATAAATCTTACAGAAAAGGCTTTGAAAGAAAATCCTGAAACTGATTTTGTAATCTGGCCCGAAACCGCAGTTGCTCCGTCTATTATTCATCATTTTTATTCTATGGAAGATATGGGAAGACTTAAACTGGTGCTTTCTCTTTTAGATTACATGAATAGTAAAGATTGCATTTTTGTAATTGGAAATGCACATGAAGAATATCTGGAAGAAAAGAAGATTTATAATGATGCAATGGTCTTTATTCCCCGGGAAAATGTAATTCCTCCCGAGCCTGAAAGGTATAGTAAAATACATCTTGTACCGATTTCTGAAAGCTTTCCTTACAAAAAAGTTTTTCCTCACATTTATGATGCACTGTTAAAAGCAAATACACATTTTTGGGAAAAGGGCAGCCAGTATACCGTTTTTAATGAAAGGAATTTAGCATTTTCTACACCAATTTGTTTTGAAGACACTTTTGGGAATGATTGCAGACACTTTGTAAAAAATGGAGCCAGAGCTTTTTTTAATCTTTCTAATGATTCCTGGTCTGAAAGTCTTGCTTGTCAGAAGCAGCATTTGTCTATGGCGGTTTTTCGCTCGGTAGAAAATCGGGTGCCTTCTGTTAGAAGTACATCAAGCGGGCAGACCTGTGTTATTAATCAATATGGAAAAATAACGGGTGAAGTAAAAGCTTTTACACAAGGCTATGTGGCTGGTAAGGTTCCTGTGATTTCTTCATCATCAGAAAATAAATTAACTTTTTATACCCGCTATGGTGATTACGCCGGCATTATGGAAGTTTTCTTATCCTTAGGATTATTGATAATCAAAGGAATTGTGTGTATAATCAAAAAAAAATAATAGAGGTTTACATGGCAGAAAGAAATGAGTCTGAAAAAAGAAATATAACTGTTTTTGGTGCAGAAACAGAATTTGACGGACTTCTTGAATTTAAAGACAGACTTGTGATTACCGGAAAATTTAACGGAACAATAAATGCGCCTGAGGGTGATCTTCAGGTTGCAAAAAAAGCTGTTTGTACGGTAGACAAAATTGATGTAAATTCTATTGTTATTTCTGGAACAATTAAGGGTAATATGAATGCGGCTGAAAGAGTAGAAATTTGTTCTGGAAGTATTGTTGAAAGTGATATAACAACTGCAAGAATTAGAATTGCTAATAATGTTGAATATAACGGTCAGGTTACAATGCTTGAAGAAGAACCGGATGTAGACTTATTTTCTGTTGCTTCTGATGAATATAAAAAAGCAATGCTTGTACATTCTGATGTTGTAAAATAAGAGGATTCATTATAATAATTTGTTAATAATATCAATTGACATCTTTAGGAAATAAAAGATATAATAAAACAACTAAAGGGATTATATTTAGGACAGTGCCTTTTTTGAAGCATTCTTTCCCCTCATTTTTATAAATCTTGAAAAATTAATATGAAAATCAATAAAATTTTATTTTTATGGAGTAATTACTCATGGCACCTTTAAGAAGAAAGCCGCATGATGAAGATGTTGCGTCTGAATCAATGGAAAATCAGGCAACTTTAGATTTTGATGCACCGGCAGAAAATGCAAATGTAGAAAATCCAGCCCCTGCAGCAGAATCAACGGAAAATTCAGAAGCCATTCCTGCAGAACAGGAATCCGGTGAAACAGCAAAACCGGTTGTAAGACGAAGACGAATTGTAAAAAAAGCAGAAGAAAGTAATGATGCTTCTGCAACTCCTGCCGCTAGCGCAAATCCTTCCGAAGAACAGCAGACTGAACTTCCTGAACATCCACAGGAACGTGGTGGATACAGAAGACCTAATCAGAATTACCAAAACAGAAATAATTACAGAAGAAATCAGGGACCAAAACGCCCTTATGGAGCAAGAGCTTCTTATCCAACTCCATCTGCAGAAATGAGTGAAGCAATGGCTCAGGAAATGTCTGCGGCAAGTGAAGATAATGAAAACAGACCACGCCTGCTTATTAACGATCTTACTCTTAAGAGTATGCCGGAACTGCGTGAAATGGCAGTTCAGTTTGGATTTACAGAAGACGATCTGGCTCCAATGAAAAAGCAGGATTTGATTTTTGTAATTCTTAAGGCTCACACAGAACACGGTGGAATTATTTTTGCTTCTGGTGCCCTGGAAATTCTTCCTGATGGATACGGTTTCTTGCGAAGTCCACAGAACTCTTACCTTCCTGGTCCTGATGATATTTATATCAGTCCAAGTCAGATTCGTTTATTCAACCTTAAAACTGGAGATACAGTTTATGGTCAGACCCGTTCGCCTAAGGAAGGAGAGCGTTTCTTTGCTTTGCTGCGAATTGAAAGTGTAAACTACGACGAACCTCGTGTTGCTCAGACACGTGTTCCTTTTGAAAACCTTACACCACTTTATCCAGATGAAAAACTCCGTCTGGAAACTGTTTCTACAGAAGTTTCTACTCGTATTGTAGATTTGTTTGCGCCTATCGGTAAAGGTCAGCGTCTTTTGATTGTAGCTCCTCCAAAAGCTGGTAAAACAATTTTGATGCAGAAGATTGCAAATGCCATTACAACAAACAATCCTGAAGTATATCTTATTGTGCTTTTGATTGATGAACGTCCAGAGGAAGTTACAGAAATGGAGCGTGCTATTAAGGGTGAAGTTATTTCTTCTACTTTTGATGAGCAGGCTACCCGCCACGTTCAGGTTGCAGAAATGGTTCTGGAAAAGGCAAAGCGTCTTGTTGAACATAAACGCGATGTTGTAATTCTGCTTGACTCAATTACTCGTCTTGCCCGTGCTTATAACCAGACAGTTCAGACTTCCGGCAAGGTTCTTTCTGGTGGTGTTGATTCTAATGCTCTCTTTAAGCCAAAACGATTCTTTGGTGCTGCCCGCAATGTAGAAGAGGGCGGTTCTTTAACAATCATCTCTACAGCTTTGATTGAAACTGGTTCGCGCATGGATGAAGTTATTTTTGAAGAGTTCAAGGGAACTGGTAACAGCGAAATTGACCTGGATCGCAAGCTTGCAGAGCGCCGTCTCTTCCCTGCAATCAACATTAAGAAGTCTGGTACACGTAAGGAAGAACTTCTTCTTTCTGAAAGTGAACTTCAGAAAATGTGGATTTTGCGAAAGGTTTTGAACCCAATGGAAGACGTAGAAATTACAGAGCTTATTCTTGACCGAATGAAAAAGTCTAAGACAAACGAAGCCTTCCTTGCAAGTATGAACGCAGGAACTGCTGGAATAGAGTAAAAAAAGGGAGTTTTCTCCCAACTGAACAATCCTTCTGAGTGCTATACTATTTTCAGAAATGAAAACTCAGGAGGATTTTTTTTATGAAAAAAAGATTTTTAATTGGATTGATTGCAGCTTCTGTAATGATGCTGTTTTCGTGTGGACTCAATGAAACTGTTAAGTATTCAGTTGTAAATGCTACTGGAAAAACCGTTTACCACAGTACAGATTCTTTGATTACTACATGTTCTAAAAATGAATTGAGTCAGTATGATAGTAATGATTGGACGGAAGAAATTGGTGTGGGTGTTGATAACAATCTCCATGTTTATTTCAGATTAGCAGATTCAAGTCCAAATGATTATGCAGAACTTAAGCAGACTCTTACTGTTACAAATCAGACTTACGTATTTACATTAACTCTTGATGATTCAGGCAAGATTGTAATTACAAAAACATGGCAATAAGATAAATAGAGTAATGTTCCAGGCCACACTTAAAAGGTGCGGCCATTTTTTTTTTATGCATTTAGGCAATTTTTTCTTGCCAAACCGTTTTTTTTTTTTATAATTATTGCACTAAAAAAATTGGGGGCCGATAGAGGCTCTGCATAGGAGATGTTTTATGAAAAAACACATTGGGTTGAAGTTTGGATTGATTTTATCAGTTCTTGCTTTGTTTATGACAGTTGGTTGTACTACTTTTAAGGCTGAAGGTTTGTCTTTTATGCCTAAGAGCGGTAATATGCAGGTTTTGGGGCACTTTCATGAAGGAAAAACAGTTATTGAGCTTTTTGGTACTTCTGGTGGTGAAAACTTGTTTAATATTTCAGCTTCTGCTATGGCAGACAAAGTTCCTGGAATTATCTGGAATGAAGTAAATAAAATGGGTGGAAATGCTGCTGTAAACGTAGAGATTAGATATTACGTTGGACCTTTATCTTACCTGCTTAATGCCATTACATTCCATATTCTTGCACCAGCCCGCATTGTAATTGAAGGTGATGTTGTATTGATGGATTCTTCAACAGCAAGCCTTACAACAGAAGATGCAATTAAGGTTGCTATTAATAACGCCTCATACTAAAAGGTGCTATTGACCTGATTGTGGTTTTTGTATAAAATTATCGAACATTTTTATCTTGTGATATTATTTTATAATTTGTTGACGGTAGCGGAATGATAGATGTCCTTTTGGGGGCGAGCTAGGGGCAGCCGGGCGTAATATCGGGCAAGATTATAGGAGTTATACAATGAAAAAGGGAATTCACCCAGACTACAAACTTACAAAGATTACTTGCGTTTGCGGTAATGTAATTGAAACACGTTCAACTGTTGAAAACATTCACGTTGAAATTTGTTCAGCTTGCCACCCATTCTATACTGGTAAGCAGAAGCTTGTTGATACTGCAGGTCGTATCGATCGCTTTAACAAGCGCTACGGAATTAAAAATAACTAGCAAAAAGGCTTCCTTCGGGAAGCCTTTTTTTATGGGAGAATATAAAAATGATACCTAAAGAACCTGCAAAGATAAAAGATAATAAATACCGTTTTGATTCTTTTACAAATGGTAAAGCTTTTCCTGGAAATAAAAAGGGGCGTTTGCCTGCAATGGGCTGGAACAGCTGGAACGCTTTTGGAAGCGGAAATACAGAAACTTTAACAAAAGCAATGGCTGATGCAATTGTGGAACTTGGTTTGGATAAAATTGGCTACAAGTATCTTGTTTTGGATGATGGTTGTTATAAATCAGAAAGAGAAGATGGAAAACTTGCCAATGAACCTGTAAAATTTCCGGGTGGTTTTAAATCACTTTCTGATTATATACATGAACGTGGCCTTAAATTTGGCATGTACAATGATATTGGAACTAACCTCTGTGCTGGAGCTGCTGTGGGAACCTGCGGATTTGAAAAAACAGATGCCCGCTCTTACCTGGACTGGGGTGTAGATTTCTTAAAAATTGATAACTGCTACTATCTTTGGGATAATGCAACTTTTTCTAATCCTGAAAATGCCCGCTATGTTTTTGCTCCCAATATCAAGGGGATTTCTATTTTTTCTGGGGATTTTGTAAAACGTTTAACAGCCTGCGAGGGGGAACTTTTTGGCTCTGGTGCTTCTATTGTGGATGATTACGCCACAGGAATTGGAACTTTTGACGGTACGAATACTGGAACTAGTCCGGTGGGACCTATGAGCGGGGAGCTTGTTTTTGAACTTTCTGTACCGGAAGATGGGGAATATAATCTTTCTGTAAATTATGCTACTGGCCGCGAAAATGGTGTAGGGGAATGGCTGCAGATTGCCACTGATTTTGGGGAAAATACACAGTATTTTTATGATGATTTGCTGCCAGCAACAGAAAGTAAAGTTTCTTTTACAGAATCGCTGCCGGTAAAAATTAATCTGAAAAAAGGGAAAAATACGATTCGCCTTATGAATCACAGACGTCAGGAAAATACGCTTTGTTCTTATGCGGCTATGCTGGAGGGGCTTTTACAGGTAAGGGAGGACAATGATGTTTTGCTTTCGCTTTGCGAGTGGGGAAAAACTCAGCCTCAGAATTGGGGCTACAAGGTTGGAAATTCCTGGCGAATATTAAATGATATTACTTTCCGTGTTGGTTCAGATGGAAATGCCGGTTTTGGAGAGTGGACTGACCCTGGAACTCCTAGTGTTACTTCTCAGTATAATAAAGCTGTTATTATGGATGAGTTTTCTGGTCTCGATAAAGGCTGGAATGACCCGGACATGCTGATGGTTGGAATGAATGGCCTTAATATTAAAATGTGTCAAACTCACTTTACAATGTGGTGTATGCTGAATGCGCCTTTAATGCTTGGGCTTGATTTAAGGCGGGTAAAAAAAGGTGATGAAATTTACAAAATTATTGCTAATTTCAATGTAATTGCTTTGAATCAGGATGCACTTGGAATCCAAGCTAAAAGAATCTTTACAAGCTATAAATCTTCGGATGGCAAAAAAATTAGTCCGGATAAAGATTATATAACTGATTGTAACCGTATTGATGTACTTGCAAAGCCTCTGTCTGATGGCTGTCTTGCACTTTCCTTTATAAATTTGAGTCAGGAAAAAAAGAATGAAGAGATTTCAGTTAACCTGGAGCTTATTAAGAAGTTTCTGGGAAATAAAGTTCCTGAAAACTTTTATTGTGCCGAAACGTTTTGCGTAAAGAATCTCTGGACTGATGAGGAATGCATTGTAAGTGGCGGCTGCTTTTCTATAAATGAGATTGAAGCCTGCGGAAATGTTACCGTCAAAATTAGTCCTAATACTTTATAAGTATTTTGGAAAGTATTTGGAAAGTATTTATGGAAAAAGACGGACTTTCGGTTGGCGATTTTGTACTTCTTCTTTTGAACCTTAGAAAAAAGTGTCAAAATGAGCAGGAAGAAAATTTGAGCCAGACAGAAGCCTTACATTATGCACATTTCAGGCTTTGGATTGAAGATATTGATGAAAGACAAGCTCTGAGGTTATTAAACAGGCAGACTGCGGCTCGTATAATTCATAATTTTTTAAGAATTGAGTGCGGTTTGCCTGATTTACCTGATATATCCGCCGCAAAAAACTTAAAGGATTTATACACCTGTCGCCTTTGTGCAAATCATATTGCCCAGGTTTATGAACGGGGGATTATGCCGGCCTGTGAGCTGGACGAAGAGGGAGTGTTTTTTAATCATCTTGGAATCCTTTCAAAAAAAGAAATAGAAGAAATTATAAAAACGATGAAAAAAATCATGAAAAATATGTGAATTTATTCTCTATTGACTTTGCATTTTTCTATAATATAATTTTTTTTTGAGGTTTAGAAATGAAGATGATGAAACGTTTTATTACAATTTTAGGATGTGCATTTATCGCAATGTCTGCGCTTTGTGCACGAGACACAAACAGCAATTATGAGCTTGTTTCATGTTTGTTTAACACTAGTTTTACAACATTAAACGGAACTGGTTTAGAAAATCAGCTGATGAAAACTTATATTTGTTTGGATAAGAAACTGAAAAAATCATGGGTTTTTTATGTAGCTTCTGGTAAAGAAGATATTCTGGATTCTTTTTATTCAGAAATTCTGGATTCAAAAGATGATGGAGAATTAAAAACTATTCTTACAAAGCTTGTTGATAAGAAACCTGAAAGAATGATTCCAACTGCAGATAATGAAGAATCTTCTCAGTATTTTTATGCAACATCATGCACTTCAGATGATGAAAAAGTTGCATATAACGGAAAAAATTATACTGTTGCAGGTGAGTTTATGATGGAAAAAGTTACTCAGGTTACTGCTGCAGATAAATTACCTGGTTTTACAGTTATTGCAACTCCGGTTCTTTCAGAAAATACTTTTAATAGAGAAAAAAGTAATGAATCTGTTTTATATTACTTCTGGGATGATTTACTATGCCCAGCATATGTATTCTATCAGGACGATAAAATCATTATTGCCAGATTTGATAACAAGAAAAAAGAACAGACCGAACTTACAGAAAATATTGAAAACTGGATTTATACTAACAACTGGAACTATTCTGATTCAATTTATAATGGTCAGAAGTGCAAACTTTGTAAAACTATTGTGAATGTAAACTAATCAAACTGGGATATCTAATAAGTGCGGTGGTTTTGACAAGCTTAACCACCGTATTACTATTGGGCATCCCGTTTTTTTTTAGAAACTTTCGCTCTTTTTAAGAGTAAATTCCCATACTTTGTGAGGCTTTTTTCCTGCAAAATCAGCGGGTATTGTCTGAGCCGTTATTTCCTTGCAGTTAAATGATTTGCCTGCGGCTGTTTTTGGCGGAATTTTGCTCAGGTCAAACTTAAGACGCTCTGAGTTTGTAGAAAAATAGAGAGTTCCGCCTGGGGCTAGTATATTCAAACAATCTTTAACCAGCTGAGGCCAGTCGCGGTTTATATCCAGAACATCTGTTGTTGCCTTGCTGTTAGAAAATGTTGGCGGGTCTAAAATAATAATGTCGTAAAGTTCTTCTGGGGCCAGAGTTCCGCTTTTTGCAGAAACTGCCTTTTCCTGCAAGAAACGCATACAGTCGGCTCTTGTGTAAATATAGCGGTTTTTATCTGTAAAACCGTTCAGCTTCATATTATCTTTTGCCCAGCTTAAATATGTGTTTGAAAGGTCGACTGATTCAACATAGCGGGCGTTTCCCTGGGCTGCATACACAGAAAAGCTTCCTGTATAACAAAAGAGATTGAGCACCCTTTTTTTGCTGCAGGTATCTCGCACATTTGCACGGAGAGGACGGTGGTCAAAGAAAAGTCCAGTGTCCAGGTAGCTTGTAAGATCCAGGCGGAAAAGCTGGCCCTGTTCGATTGTCAGACCTGTTATAGATTGTCCGTTCAAGCCGGTTAATGAGTCTTCTGATATGTCATCTTCGGACTTGATTTGAAGATCTGTTTCTGGAAACTTTTGATACTGTTCGTTATTTTTGTGGCTCTTGTGTCCACGGGATTTTTTGATTATGTGGCTTATGTCAATTCCAAGTATGCCTGAAGCAGCATTTGCCATTGCATCCAGCCATAAAGTTTCTTCTTCATCAGATTTTTCGTAAGGACGTTCGTATAAATAAAGTACGGCCCATGTGCGTTCTTTGATTTCTTTTTCTATGGCCGGGTCATTTGCAGAAAGTCTTTCATTCTGGGCTGCTATAAAGCGTGCTGCTTCAAGAACTGAATCAATTCCATCCGGTAAAAATTCATATAAGTCTAGTGAAACTGGAACTTCGGGAATGTCTCTGTCGTAAAGGCGGTAGCAGTTTACACGATTTTTACGCATCTGTTTGCGAAGTTCTTTGTATTTTTTTTTCAGGCGGTTTGAAAAAAGTTCTGCCTGGTATGAAGTTTTATTATCCATATTATTTGAATTAATCATGTGGCGATTTTAGCATATATCTGTTATAATTAAAATATGACTGCAACCGAAAAATATCTTGCCATGAATAATGAATTCTGCCGTTTGCGCGATGCAATTTTTAATCCTAATGTTGTAGAAGCGGATGAAGATGAGCAGGTGCAGCAGAATGTTATGATGGCGATGAGCGTTTTGAATCAATATCTTGATTATTATAAGGACTTGAATAAAGTAAAGTCGAGGGAGAAAAAATGAAAAAATTTTTATCAGTTGTTCTTAGCATTCTTTTTGCTATCTGTCTCTTAGGCACACTTTTGCTTTCTGTTGTGCGTAATAACTTCAGTTATTCTAAGCTTGTAAAAATGGCTGGAGAAATGATGAAGCCTGTGTCTGTGGCACCAGTTGAAGATGGTCTTTTCCATCCGGGTGACATTCGTTATTCTCTTGCTGCTTATGAAGAATATGGTGATTTTGGAGATTTTGATTTAAGCAGTATTGATTTGTCTTCAATTGATCTTACAAATATGGATGTTAATGAAATTGTTCAGTCTTATCTTGATGCTGCTGGAATTGAAGTTGAGCCAGAATTTATTGCAGAGGTTCTCGCTACTCCAGAGGTTTCTCAATTTGTTGACCAGTATGTAGGTGAAATTGTTGACTATGTTACAGGAGCTTCTGAAGAACTTAATATTAACACAGATGATGTTTTAAATGTTATGAATAAGTCTCTTGATATGTATGAAGAGCATACCGGTGAAGTTATTGACAGATCTGGAATGAAGGAAGCTGTAGAAAGCAACGTTGCTGAAGCAAAGGCAAGTATTCAGGAAAGTCTTGATGTTGTAAAAGAAGAGAACTCAGAAAGTCTTGAAGCACTTAAGCAGGTTGATTTCTTCCTTTCATTAAAGTTCTTCCTTATCTGTGCCGGTGTCTGCCTTCTTCTTGCTTTGCTTATTCTCTTGATTAACCGCAATGTTTTTGAATGGCTCAAGTATGTATTTATGCCATGCTTTATTGATGGTTTGATTATTTTTATTGCAGCTTGCGTAGCAGGTGGTATTCTTCCTGGAATTATTAAGAATGCACTTGAAGTATATGCTCTTCCAAAGGGAATTTATGAGGGTATCTGGAGTCTTGTTTCTACAGTGCTTGGTCAGATGAAGATTTATGGCCTTGTAGCTGCTGTACTTGGAATCGGACTCTTTGTTCTCGGTGCAACTTTAGGTAAAAAGAAAGCAGATAAATAAAAGCCGGGGTTTAGGGGGCGCAGCCTCCTAGGAGAGGGGGTAGGCCGCAACGCGCGCGATTATTGGCAAGTGCGGCCGAGGGGGAGACTTCCCCCTTATAAAAAAAAACATTATAATTGTAGTCTCTTAATTTGAATGAATCCCGCGGCCTGTGTGTACGCGGGCAATTATATTTTTTACGCGGCCCTGTGTGGTTCGCAAAAGGAATTTTATGGAATTTACAGAATTTGGTCTTGATGAAAGACTTTTGAAGGGAATTGAAGCCGCCGGTTATGTAAGTTGTACTCCGGTTCAGGAACAGGTAATTAAGGCTTCTAAGGCAGCTGAGGGTAATAAGGGCCCTGATTTGTATGTTCAGTCTCAGACTGGAACTGGAAAAACTTGTGCTTATCTTGTTGCTGTAATTGGCGAAATGGTAAAAGTCGAAAATGCTGGTAAAAAATGTTTGATTTTAGCACCAACTCGCGAGCTTGCTGTTCAGATTGAAGAAGAAGCAAAGGTTCTTGTTGGAACTTCTGGTCTTAAGGCTTTTAGTGTTTATGGTGGTGTTGGTTACGAAAAGCAGATTGCGGCTTTGAAAAAGGGTGTAGATATTATTATTGGAACTCCGGGCCGTGTAATTGACTTGAATGAAGGCGGAAATCTTGATTTGAGCAATGCTCACTTCTGCGTAATTGATGAAGCTGACCGCATGTTTGATATGGGATTCTACGATGATCTGCGAAAGATTTTGAAAAAGCTTCCTGAAGCAGAAAACCGCCAGACTATGCTCTTTTCTGCAACTCTTAATACTTATGTTAAGAACCTTGCTTGGGAATATACCCGCGATCCCATTGAAATTACTATTGAAGCAGAAAATATCACTGTAAGCGAAATTCAGCAGGAATTGCTCCACGTTTCCAGCGACGAAAAAATGAAGCTTCTTGTGGGTATTCTTAAGCATGAAAATCCTGAATCTGCAATTATTTTCTGTAATACAAAAAGAAGCTGCGAAGTTATTGCAAAGCGTCTTGTTATTAATGAAATTCCAGCTGAATTCATGATTGGCGATTTGCCTCAGTCTAAGCGTCTTCAGATTTTGAAGAAGTTTAAGGCTGGAGAAATTAAGATTCTTGTTGCAACTGATGTTGCTGCCCGCGGTATTGATGTTGATGACCTTGCAATGGTAATTAACTACGACCTTCCTGTAGAAGCTGAAAACTATGTACACCGTATTGGACGTACAGCCCGTGCCGGTAAAACTGGTAAGGCATATACTTTCTGTTCTGAACAGGATGTTTACAATCTTCCTGCAATTGAGCGTTATATCGAAATGCAGATTCCTGCTACTGTTGCTTACCCTGAGCAGATGGAAGAAGATAAGTCTGCCGGTATGTATATTAAGACAGAAAACTGGCGCGGAGATGATGATTACGACAACCGCGGCGGCTACCGCAAGGGTAAGGACGGCGATATTCATAACAGACGTCGTGATGACCGCGATGACAGACACGGACATGGTGGACGTGATGGACGAGACGGTCGTGACAGTTACAAGAAGTCTTACGACGGAAAGAAAGACGGATATAAGAAAGATTTCAGCAAGGGCGGAAAGAAGGGGGATTTCAAGAAAAAAACTCCGTATATCGACCCTGCAAAACTTGCCGGACTTTCTTACGAAGAGCGCATGAAGATGTACAAGGAAGCTTATGCAACAAAAGGCGATAATTACAAAAAGCCTGATTATAAGAAAAATAACAAGCCTAACCAGTCTTCTTATAAAAAAGGAGATTATAAGAAGGGAGATTATAAAAAGAAATCTTATAATAATAAGAGTCAGTCTCAGGCTCAGAAGCCTGCTGAACAGAAGAAGACTTTCTGGCAGAAGGTAAAGTCTTTCTTCGGAAGATAATTGGGGGCGTTACGGGGATAAACAGCAGGGCTGTTTTGCCCCGTTAGAAAGGGTAGCCCGCAACGCGCGCGATTAATCGCACGAGCCGTTCTTTCGATGAGCCTAAAAAATGCAGTGCATTTTTTTTAACGGCTCTTCGATTATTGGCAAGTGCGGGCGTAGGGGAAGACTTTGCTTGAAACACGACTCGTTGAGTCGTGTGCATGATACCCCCTCCTAAAATAATTTTAAGGATTTTTGAATGATTACAGTTAGTGATGTTAGTTTGTCCTTCAGCGAAAAACCGCTTTTTAAGGACGTAAATCTTAAATTTAATAAGGGAAACTGCTACGGAATTACCGGTGCAAACGGTGCAGGTAAATCTACATTTTTGAAGCTGCTGAGCGGTGAGCTTGAAAAGGATTCTGGCCAGATTTATATGACTCCTGGCGAGCGAATGGCAGTTTTGAAGCAGGATCACTTTGCTTTTGATGAATATTCTGTAAAAGAAACTGTTATGATGGGCTATCCAAAGCTTTACGAAGTTTCAAAGGCCCGCGACGAGATTTATGCTAAGGCTGATTTTACTGAAGAAGACGGTATTAAATCTGCTGAACTTGAAGCTGAGTTTGGTGAACTTGGCGGATACGAAGCTGAAAACGAAATTGAACAGATGCTCAGCGGTCTTGGTCTGGAAGAAGAATTCCATGACAAGATGATGAGTGAGCTTGATGAAGGTCAGAAGGTTCGCGTTTTGCTTGCACAGGCAATTTACGGTAATCCGGATGCCCTGCTTCTTGATGAACCTACAAACGGTTTGGATATTGAATCAATTACCTGGCTTGAAAACTTCCTTTTGGATTTTGAAAATACAGTAATTGTAGTTTCACATGACCGTCACTTTTTGAATACTGTCTGCACTTACATTTGTGATATTGATTTTGGAAAGATTACACAGTTCTCTGGTAACTATGACTTCTGGTATCAGATGACACAGATTATGCAGCGTCAGGCTCATGAACAGCAGAAGAAAACTGAAGATAAAATGAAGGATTTGAAAGAGTTCATTTTGCGCTTCTCTTCTAATGCTTCTAAGGCTAAGCAGGCAACATCACGTAAAAAGATTTATGACAAATTGGCCGACAGCCTCGAAGAAATCCCGGTTTCTACCCGTAAGTTCCCTTATGTAAACTTTAAGGCTGACCGTGAAATTGGTAACAACGTTCTTGATATTAAAAACTTGAATTACACGGATTCTGACGGAAACGTACTTTTGAAGAATTTCAGTCTTACTGTGAACCGTACAGATAAAATTGCCTTTGTTGGTATTGAGCACAATTCTATAACTGCACTATTTGATATTGTAAACGGTGTAAAAAAGCCAGATAGCGGTGAATTCTTCTGGGGACAGACAACATCTCAGTCTTACTTGCCTCGTGATAATTCTGACAGCTTTAATAATGACATGAACATTACTGAATGGCTTAAGCAGTATTCAAAAGAACAGGATGATGCTTATGTTCGCGGCTTCCTTGGTCGTATGCTCTTTAGTGGTGACGAATCTCTGAAGAAGGTTAAGGTTCTTTCCGGTGGTGAAAAGGTTCGCTGTATGCTTTCAAAGCTTATGCTTAGTGGCGCAAACTGTATCACAATGGATGACCCTACAAACCATCTTGATTTGGAAGCAATTCAGTCTTTGAACGAAGGTTTGATTGCTTTCCCTGGAGTTTTGCTTTTCAGTTCTCACGACCACGAGTTCATTCAGTCTATTGCAAACCGCATTGTAGAAATTACTCCTAACGGTGTTATTGACCGCATGATGAGTTTTGATGACTACATTACAGACAAGCAGGTTGCTGAACTTCGTGCAAAAATGTACGAGGGAACTGGTAAGAAGCTTAAGTATAGAGTATAAAAATAGGGCGGTCCCATGGCGGCCTTCGGCCGCCATGGTCGCTATGTCCGCGGTTCGCTAACGCTCAGCCTCCTCGCTCTGGTGGTTTCGACAAGCTCAACCACCGACGCTGCGGTGGCCCGCTTCGCGGCCGCTCCCAGCGCTACCGCATCCTTTCTACATCTGCGCCTTCAGTTTGCTTAAAAAATCCCCGAACATCTGCCCCTGTTCTTCATCAGAAAGAACTTCTTCTGGTTCGTGGTATTCCACCAGGTTTGCAGGAATCTCATCTAAGAAGCGGCTTGGTTCGGTTTCAACTGTCATCTGCATATGGCGGCGCTTGCGGCAGGCTGAAATATAAAGCTTGTCGCGTGCACGTGTAATTGCAACATAAAAGAGGCGGCGCTCTTCTTCTACGTCGCCGTCATTTTCTTCTACAGAACGGGCGTGGGGAATTAAACCTTCTTCGGCACCCGCAATAAAGACTACAGGAAATTCCAATCCCTTTGAAGCGTGAATAGTCATAAGGTTTACCTTTCCCTTGTCGCCTTCATCGTCGCCGTTATCGCGGCTCATAAGTGTAATTCTGTTCAGATAGTTATACAGGTTTGGATTTGGATTATCAGGATCGTTTTCCCAAATCTCCATAAATCGTATTAAATCTTCTATATTCTTCAGTTTAAAACGAACGGCTTTTTCACTCTTGGAATATTCTGTTAGAAGATAATCTTTGTAATTTATGTCTTCTACCAGCTGGCGTACCTTGTTTGCAAGTCCGCGTCCACTTAAAAGCTTTTGCCTGTGACTTTCAATAATATCTACAAAGCCCTGTAAATCTTCTTTCAGCACTTCGCTTGCTTCTGAATTTTCTGCGTGAATAAGATAATCAATTGCATTCCATAAAGTACAGCCGTTTAATTCTGCGGCATCATTCATAAGCTGAATTGCGGCCCGTCCGATTCCACGGCGAGGTGTATTCAAAATGCGCAGGAGGTTTATATCATCATCATGATTAGAAATTACACGAAGATAACTGATTACATCTTTGATTTCTTTGCGTTCAAAAAAGGATGTTCCGCCGCTCATAGTATATGGAATGTTATTTTGCAACATGGCTTCTTCTATAAAACGGCTCTGTGTATTAGCCCTCATAAGAACACCAAAATCATCATACTTACGGTGCTCTTCTGCGGCAATTCCCAAAATTGTTTCGGCGATAAAGTCTGCTTCGTCGGTTTCATTTTCCGGCATAAAGATTTCAATCGGCTTGCCGGCTCCGTTTCCGCTCCAAAGCTTTTTATCCTTGCGGTTTGTGTTATGAGCAATTACACCATTTGCGGCTTCAAGAATTGTACCTGTTGAGCGGTAATTCTGCTCCAGACGGATTTCTGTAACATCAAAATCTTTTTCAAAATTGATGATGTTCTGGTAGTCGGCACCTCGCCAGCTGTAGATACTCTGATCATCATCACCAACAACTGCAACATTTTTGTCTGCAAGAAGATGCATCATTTCATACTGCTGGTGGCTTGTATCCTGAAATTCGTCTACCATCAGATACTTGTAGCGTTCCCGGTAGCGGGCTAAAACCTCCGGAAATTCCCGGAAAAGCTTTATAGGAAGAACAATAAGATCGTCAAAATCTACCGCATTGTAAAGTTTTAGTCCTTCCTGGTACATTTCGTAAAGAGGACGGTACATATCATTTGCAGTATCCCAGTTTTTTCGTCCGGTTTTTATGTTAGAAATCAGGTTTCCAATGGTGTAAATATCCATGGCTTCTGGAGAAAACTTAAGCTCGCGGCCGCATTCCTTAATAAGGGCAACTCTGTCTGTTTCATCATATATAGAAAAGTTTTCACGCCAGCCAAGCTTGTCTATATCCTGCCTGAGAATTCTAACTCCAAAGGCATGAAAAGTCGAAACTGTAAGATTCTGCAGTTTTTTTTCTGTTAGAGTTTTAATTCGGTCTGCCATTTCCTTTGCAGCCTTATTTGTAAAGGTTAAAGCTAGAATAGAGCTTTGCGGAATTCCTTTATCCAGCATGTGGGCAATTCTAAAGGTAATTACGCGGGTTTTTCCGCTGCCGGCCCCTGCAATAATGAGGATTGCGCCTTCGGTTGTGGTTACGGCGCGGTACTGCTGGGGATTTAATTCTTTTTTAAGGGATTCCAGATCAAGCATAGGAAGTTAATATAGCAGAAGACAAAAAAATCTGCAATCTTATAAATTCAGGAATGACTGTAATGGAGAAAATAAATATAACAAAAATTTATATATGACTGTAATTTTTCTTATGGAAATATTGTGTATGTGGTATATAATTAATAGATAAGATTTATTAGATTAAGGAGTTGTTCTTATGTCTAAAGAAAAGAAAAAATCCAGTCTTATAGCAACACTCATGCTTAGTATCGGTCTTACCATTGCAGCTTTTAACTTTTTGCAGACTGTTATTGTTGCACGAAATGCAAGACTGGAAGTTATTTCTACTTTAACAACAAATTATCAGCAGACTGTTTCGGCTTATACATGGGCTTTGGAAAACACGATTGAAGGTTACTTTAAGGAACTGGATTATTACACAAATGCAGACATAATGCAGACTGGTGATTTTAATGCCGCCGGTGAATGGCTGCAGGCGCATGAATATGCTAGAGGTGAAGATTTTGATTATATCATGCTTGTTGATATAGGTGGTATATCTTACAATGATATTGGAACCCGTACAAACATTGCAGACCGTGATTACTTTAAGGCCATTTTGCAGCAGGGTAAAGATATATACATTGATGACCCTGTTGTTTCCAGAACTACAGGAAAGACTATAGTTCACTTTACAAGGGCTGTCAAAGTGAACGGAAAAACATTCGCCGCAATAGTTGGTGTTCTTCCACTTGAAAAAATTACAGCAGAAGTTAATCAGATAAAATTCGGAACTAATGCCTATGGATGGATTCTGACAAGTGACGGTACGGTTATGGCTCACAGAAGTCCAGACTATATCATGCAGAAAAACTTTATTACAAATCCGACCCCTGGGCATGAAGAAATTACAGATATTGCAAAACGAATGGTAAAAGGTGAATCTGGATGGGGAACTGTTGCCGGACATGATGCCGCAAGAGACCTTGTAGTTTACGAACCGATTGTTGGAACTCCATGGAGTTTTGCTCTTTCAATTCCTTCTGATATGGTTTACACACTTTCAATTAAGATTAGAACTCAGTTAATACTCTTTGGTACAATTACTGTTGTTCTTTCTGTAATTATGGGTGCCATCCTTATTTCTGTATTGATGAAACCGCTTTCTGTAGTTAAGAATGTAATTACAGGAATTGCAAGCGGAAATGCAGACCTTACAAAGAGAATTGAAGTTAAATCAAATAATGAAATCGGTCAGGTTGTTCAGGGCTTTAATCAGTTTACCGAAAAGTTACAGAATATTATTGGTGATGTAAAGAGTTCTAAGGATGACCTTAGTGCAGCCGGTGATGATATGTCATCTTCTGCTCAGGACACATCGAGTGCAATCACCCAGATTATTGCCAACATAGACAGCTTTGGTACTCAGATTGATAATCAGAAAAAGAGTGTTGATCAGACTGCCGGTGCCGTAGATGAGATTTCTGCAAATATTGATTCTTTGAATCAGATGATTGAAACACAGTCTTCTGGAGTTACACAGGCTTCTGCTGCAGTAGAAGAGATGATTGGAAACATTACTTCTGTAAACAATTCTATGGAAAAAATGAATCGTTCTTTTGCTGGTCTGCAGACTCACTCACAGGAAGGATTCGGCAAGCTTGAAACTGTAAGCATGAAGGTTCAGACAATTGAAAGTCAGTCAGAAATGCTGCAGGATGCCAACGTTGCAATTGCAAATATTGCAGAACAGACAAACCTGCTTGCTATGAATGCGGCAATTGAAGCGGCTCACGCTGGTGAAGCTGGTAAAGGATTCGCCGTTGTTGCAGACGAAATTCGTAAGCTTTCAGAAACATCTTCTCAGCAGTCTACTCAGATTACAAATCAGCTTAATCAGATTATGGAATCTATTAAGGAAGTTGTTACTGCCTCTACAGATGCAAGTAAGACCTTCTCTCTGGTTTCTCAGGAGCTTGCAGATACTGACCAGCTTGTAATGCAGATTAGAACTGCTATGGAAGAACAGAATGAAGGTTCTAAGCAGATTATTGATGCACTTAAGATGATGAATGACAGTACAGAAGAAGTAAGAAGTGCTTCTGGAGAAATGCAGGAAGGAAACAAGCTTATTCTTTCTGAAGTTCAGCATTTGCAGGATGTTACAATTTCAATGAAGTCTAGCATGGATGAAATGTCTATTGGTGCTCAGAAAATTAATGAAACTGGTAGCGTTCTCACCGAAGTTGCTGACCGCATGAAAGATTCCATTGTAAAAATCGGCAACCAGATTGATGAGTTTAAGGTTTGATCCTATTTTTTCAGGAATGAGCTAACTTATTTATATAAGAGTATTCTAAAAAAAAACAAAAGGTCGTGAGTGGAGCGATATTAAAAATGCATTTGTAAGCCGGGGGCGAAGCCCCTTATATAAAATTCCTATACGGCTTACACCATGCATTTTTAAGAGCGCGCAACGGAAGACCTTTTGTTTTTTTTTGTGAGTGCTAACTAAAAATAAGTTTGCTCAAATTCCAACGTTGCTTTTATCCCATTTATAGTGTAAAATATATTCATAAAAAATTTCGTTTATTGGGGAAATTAATGAAACCTTCTGTAAGTTCATTTTTGTCAAAGCATAATTTTGTAAATCATGTAGATATTTATTCAGTTGCAAATGCAATTTTAGACGATATGCGCAAAGGTTTGCGTAAAGAAAAATCAGATCAGGATATGATTCGTACCTTCTGTAATCCTCCAGAGGCTTCTGCAAAAGGTAAATCTGTAATTGTAATTGATGCCGGCGGAACAAATTTCCGTTCTTGTCTTGTTACATTTGATGCAAATGGCCTTCCTCAGATTTCAGAAATGGAAAAAACAAAGATGCCTGGAGTTGAAAAAGAACTTTCTCGCAAGGATTTCTTTGCTCAGATTGCAGATAATCTTGAACATCTGAAAAATAAAGCAGATAGAATTGGATTCTGTTTTTCTTATCCAATGGAAATAAAAGAAAATGGAGACGGTGTACTCCTTGGATTTTCAAAGGAAGTAAAGGCGCCGGAAGTTGTTGGCTGCGAAGTAGGTAAATGCCTTAAAGAAGCTCTTGCTGAACGAGGATGGAATACAATTAAACGTATAACTCTTTGTAACGATACAGTAGCCGCTCTGCTTGCCGGAGCAGCTTGCGCAAGTGATGCAGACCGTTATTCATCATATATTGGTTTTATTCTTGGAACCGGTATGAATGCTGCTTATATTCAGCCAGATTGTGACTGCTGCAAAATCAATAAACAGATTATTGTTTGTGAAAGTGGCAAGTTCCTTTCTGTTAATCGCAGTGATTTTGATATTGAATTTGATAAAACTACTGTAAAACCTGGAACCTTCTTCCTTGAAAAGCTTTGCTCTGGTGCATACCTTGGTCCAGTTTCTTTGATTGCACTTAAAGCAGCTGCCCGCGATGGTCTTTTTGCAGCTGAAACTGCAAAGTCAATTGAAGGTATTGAAAGTCTTTCCTTAATTGAAATGGATAAATTCCTGCACGGCCCATTTAATGCTGATTGTATTCTTGGTGCAATTGCATGCAAGGCTTCTTGTGAAGATGTAGATACAATTTTTCAGATTTTGGATGCAATTGTAGAACGTTCTGCCCGCTATTCCGCTGCAATTCTTATTGCCTGTGCAATTCAGACTGGAGAAGGAAAAAATGCTTCAGAACCTGTATGTATTCTTTGTGATGGTACAACATTCTTCAAAACCTGGCGCATAAAAGAAAGAGTTTATGGTTATCTTGATACAATTCTTACAAATCAGCTTGGAATTTACTGGAATATTGTTTCTTGTGATAATGATATAACTCTTGGAGCTGCCATTTCTGGTTTGATTGATTAATAACATAACTTGGGTGGAGTAAAGTATGTCGTTTAAAAAAGCATTGGGAAAATCTGTAGTCCTTTTGATAATCATTTTGATTCTCGTTGTAGGAGGTCTTTTATGGTTTGATCGCCTTGGAGTAATTCATGTAAAGGACCTTTTTGCCCCTGCTTATACTTTGCTTCATAAAGACCCTCAGACTTCTACAACTGCCACCCAATCAAAGCCTTTTGTGGCAAATCTTGATGAAGACCGCCTTAAAAAACAGCGTGAAGCACTTGATATTTATAAAGAAGAGCTTGATAAACGCGAAACTGATATAGATGCCCTTGAAAAACAGAATGAACAGATTGCGGCCGAGCTTGCTGAACGGGAAAAAAATCAGGAAGAGCGGGAAAAAACATTTAACCAGACTGTAAAAAGATACGATGATATAAATGTAAACGTAGAACAGATTGCTAAAAATTTGAACGGTATGCGTCCAGAAGCTGCTGTGGCTATACTTGAAGCATTAGATGATCAGACTGTCATTGATGTTTTAAGAAAAGTTGAAGAGCTTGCAGCTGCGAGTGGTTCGTCGTCCATGGGTTCTTACTGGCTTTCGCTGATGGATTCTAAACGAGCGGCTGAAATCCAGCGCAAGATGATAAGCAAGCCCGAGTCCCTGGAATAAGTTCTAATTGGCAAATCTTTCTGCTCTTACAAGGAGATTTGCCAAGTGTCGTATCAGGCGATTACAGATTTTCTAGTAAATCCTATTCAACTACAGCAGGATTTTCAGAATTTCAAACCAAATAAAGATACTTTCAGCGTACAATCTTCTTCATCTTTTGAAGACCTTGTTTCATTTTATTCGGAAATGAATGAGGCTCCCGAGAAGGAAAGCCCAAAGGTAGAAAATTCTGTTCAGGAAAAAAGTTCAGAAAACAAAATTTCTGGTGAAAATTCAGATAAAAAAACAGAACAGGTTGAAGAAAGTGATGAAAAAGTCACAATGAAATCTGAAAAAGTTGATGAATCTGATAAAACAGAAGATTCTAAAGAAAAAAATGATGTAAAAAATCAGAAACTTTCTCTTGAAGAAAATCTGGTAAAAAAAACATCAGATTCTGCAGAAAAAGATGAAGATTCTGTTCAAATAAAAAAGGCAGATATTGTAGTTCAGAAAGAAATTCCTTCCGAAAAAAAATCTGAATCTGATAAAAAAACAAATTCAGAAAAAAAGAAGATTGTATCAAAAGAATTTGCACGCATGGAACAGTTTACAGAGGTAAAAAATAACCAGTCTGCTGAACTTGTAGCTGCAAAAGATGTAAAAAATCTTCCTGAAGATGGAAAAAAAGAAAAATCTAACAATGAAAACGATAAGAATTCAGATTTAATTGTTGAATTATCAGAAACAAAATCTGAATCAGAAAGTCTTGCTCTTAAAACTTTTGCAGAAGATGCTCAAAATCAAAATCAGAAGAATTTTTCCAATGAAAAAGGCGTAAATGAAGAAAAAAAAGAACTTACTCTTGACCCTGAAGGAAAAATTAAAGTTGAAGATTTGCGTTCGGAAAAGTCTTTTGCAACAGAATTAAAGCAGACTGACAGCAATACTGTTGAAATGACTATGAATCTGGCAAACGATGCTCAGACAGATTTACTTTCATTGAACAATCAGACCGCATCTGCTAATGGTTCAAACTTTCAGGCAATGCTTTCTAATCAGATTCAGGCAAGTGCACCAGAATTTGTAAAGGCTGGAACTATTGTTCTGAAGGATAATGATCAGGGAACAATTAATCTTGTACTTCATCCAGATGATTTAGGAAATGTAAAAGTTCATCTGTCGATGGATGGAAAAAGCATGAGTGCCCAGATTATTGTTTCCAGCAAGGAAGCTCTGCAGGTATTTAAAGACAATTCAGAAACTTTACGCGAAGCTTTTATAAAAGAAGGTTTTGACGTATCAGATTTTGAAGTTGCCTATAATGATAATGGTTCATTCAATCAGAATATGGAATTTGGTGGACAGCAGGAGGACAATCATTTTGTTGCTCAGCATGTTTATAATTCCGTAGCTGGTGGAGCTGTATCGGACTTTGAAAGTGACGTTCAAAAAAATGACGAATTTTCAAATTATTCAATTAACATCGTTGCGTAAAATGACGATAGTAATAAGGCACGCCGCTTAAAGCGGTTAATTTCTGAGTGAGGTGATGATGGATATACTAAACACACAGAACAGCGTTAATACGCAGATGAGTGCAAGTGAAAAGTTTGCCCTGGAAAATGAGGTAAACAACTATAACAAAACACTTGTACATGAGGGAAGAAAAACTTCCCATGAATTGGGTAAGGATGATTTTTTGAAGCTGCTGATTACTCAGCTTTCAAACCAGGATCCTACTTCGCCGATGGAAGATACACAGTTTATTTCCCAGATGGCTCAATTCTCTTCTTTGGAGCAGATGACAAACATGAGTTCGTCTTTTGCTAAGATGGCTGCATTTATCAATAGTTCGGAGGCGGCTTCTACCTTGGGTAAGACTGTGGAGCTGAACATCGGTGATACTGTTACCAGTGGAGTTGTGGAAGGGGCAACTCGTGGGGATAATCCTCAGATTCTGGTTAATGGTATGTATTACAATATGGATCAGATTAAGGCAATTTACGCCGCTGAGTAATCTGTATAATAAAAGTTTTTTGAATGGTGGGTGCCAGAAGTTGTAAATCAGCTTTTGGCTTACGATAAGGAGATATAGCTTTATGATGAGATCACTTTATTCTGGCGTTTCTGGACTTCAGAATCATCAGACAAGAATGGATGTAATTGGTAACAACATTTCCAATGTTAATACAAACGGTTTTAAACGTGGACGTGTTAACTTTCAGGATATGATTAGCCAGCAGATGAGCGGTGCTGCAAAACCAACCGATGAGCTTGGTGGTGTAAACCCTAAAGAAGTTGGCCTTGGAATGACAATTGCTTCCATTGATAATGTTTTTACACAGGGAAATCTGCAGACAACAGGTATTTCTACTGACCTTGCAATTCAGGGAAATGGTTTCTTTGTGCTCAAAAGTGGTGAAGAATCATTCTATACAAGAAATGGTGCCTTCGGCTTGGATAGCGATGGTACACTCGTAAATCCTGCAAACGGTATGCGCGTGCAGGGATGGATGGCTCAGGATGTAAACGGTCAGATGCTTGTTTCTACTGCAGCTACTCCAACAGACCTTGTTATTCCTGTAGGTTCTAAGGATCCTGCAAAGGAAACAACAAACGTAAATTTTGCATGTAACTTAAATAAAAATACACCTGAAATTACAGAAGGTGCCAGCCCTGAGGATATTTATAAGGGAACCTGGGGAACAGAACAGAAGATTTATGACAGCTTCGGTAACGAGCACATGCTTTCTGTGTCTTTCACCAGAGTAGTGGGAAATCCTAACCAGTGGCAGGCAACAGTTCAGATTGACCCGGACAATGCTGATTATACACAGACTCGTGTCGGATTGGGAACAACTGACGGAATGGAAAATACATTTATCGTAAGTTTTGATAATTACGGTGCGCTCCAGGGAGTAACAGACAGCGCAGGAAATGTAACTAATCCAGAAGGTCAGGTTGTAATTCAGACTTCTTTTGCTGTTGCAGAATCAAATCCAGATGCTGATGGAAATCCTTACCGTCAGACTTTGAACATAAACCTGGGAACAATTGGTTCTTTCAAAGACACAATTACTCAGTCTGCTTCTAAGTCTACAACAAAGGCTTTCTACCAGGACGGATACACTCTTGGATATCTTGATAACTTTAAGATTGATTCAAGTGGAACAATCACAGGTGTTTATTCAAACGGTACAAACCGTACAATCGGTATGATTGCAATGGCAAGTTTTGCCAATGACCGAGGTCTTGAAAAGGCCGGAGACAACACTTATGTAGAGTCTAACAACTCTGGTATGGCTCGCATTGGTGAATCTGGTACAGCTGGAAAGGGTACTTTGATGGCTGGTGCTTTGGAAATGTCAAACGTTGACCTTTCTGAACAGATGACAGACATGATTGTAACTCAGCGTGGTTTCCAGTCTAACGCTAAGACAATTCAGACAGCAGATACCCTGCTTGAAACTGTTTTGAGCTTGAAGCGCTAATAAGTTGTAAATAGTAAGGCCCCGATTGGCAATCCATCAGCCAGTCGGGGCCTTTTTTTTTATGTAATTAAACAAAATAATTAAAAAGATTCACTTACAAAAATTAATTTCTCTGTAAAAACTCTTCGTAGCATTTCTTCATTAGAATTTATAATAATATCGTTTCTTAGCATAGCTTCATCAATATTTGAACATCCCGAAGCAAGCTGTGAAAGAGCGCGAATATTTAAATCAATATCTGGTTTATCTTTAGTTTGAGTAACCGAGTCTGATTTTACTCGTAGAGTAATGTTATTTTCTTTAATAAGGTCATCTTCAATTTTGATTGTAAAGTTACAGTCTGCCGGCTTTTTTATTACTTCCAGGAGTTTTTGTGCATTTACAACCCTTAGCATAAAATGCTGGCAAGTTCTTTTTTCTATATTATAAGCATTTGGAGATGTTATAATTTTTAACAGGTCGATTCCTTTGGTGAGCGGCAGAATTATCTTGCCATAATCAGCTGTAAAACGAGAAAGAAAGTTTAAAATCGCATTAAAACCACTTCTGCATGTCCATGCACATTCATTTACATGTAATTCCGCAGCTTCACTGTTATAGACATCTGTAAAGATAAGATAGGCAAGAGGTTTTTCATCTTTTGTAAAGAGATAAGAAAATTTTCTGTCGATGAATTCTTTTTCGTATTTTAAATGTTTTTCCATTCCTTCAAGAGTGCGCACTGCTGAAAGATTCATTGTTTTAGCAAAACTTTCGTATACTTCAAGGTAATCATCTGCTTTTTCTCCATTTTTCCATCTTGTTATTTTAATGCTGCTGCCTTCTGCTGTTGTCTGGTAATCTTTTAAAATATCAGGAGAGAATGTGTATTCGTTTCTAAAAGGAATGACTTCGTATCCAAATTTTCTGTAAAATTTATGATTGAAAGGGTAGAGTGTTGAAATCACTTCTCCATCCTTATAGGCTTGGGGAATTAATTTCTCAAAAATTTGCCTGATAGCGCCGCTGTCACGATATTCAGGTAAAGTTGAAACAGCACCAATACCGCCGGTTTTTATTTTTTTCCCATCCAGATAAAAATTAAAAGGATTATTTATAATTTGCGCAATCAAAGTTTCTTCATCAAAAGCTCCCCAACCTTGTCTTGTATCTTCCTTTATTTTCTGAGGATCAGGTTCTCCAACTTCTATACGCTGATGAAAACAATATGCAGCAAGCTTGTAGGCTTCAAAATGATCTTTATCTTCTATTTTTCTTATTGTCATGAATATATTATAACATGTATTTTGGGATTTTTGTAAAAAGATAGGATATAAAAAAAGGCTTCCTACTTTCGTAAGAAGCCTTTGCCACAGGTTGGAATCGAACCAACGACATACGGATTTTCAGAAAGAGGATCCCCTCAATGGCATAGCAATAAATATCTTGTTACAGCTCTTGTTATAGCATTAAATGCCTATTTTTTTCAACTGTTTTGCATTATTGTGTATAGTGTTGTTCTAATTTTTGCACTGTTTTTGCACTATAACTGCATTATTTATGCACTGTAGAACGCCGGATACAAATTCAGGAAACAGATCCGACATACGGACTACATATCCGTGAAAATACGGCTTTTTCTCATAAGGGTTCTTTTATTGCCGTTCGCTCCAGCCGTACTTCGTACCGCTTTCGCTCTCTACAGGCCACTTAGTTCTAAAAACTCCATCTTTCAAAAAGGTAGCAAACTGAGTGTTCACTCATTCAGCTTCACTTCGTTACGCTTCATTCGTTCACACACTGTTTGCATTTACTAGCGGGCTCGCAAGGTAGCCTTTTTTCAAGCTCGCAGGTAAGCAATGAAAGTACAGTCAGCTGTAGTCGCTACGGTACCGCTTCGCAGTAGCACTCCGCTTTGTGGTCTGCCTGTTTCCGCAGGCGGGCCCATTTTCATAAGGGTGCATTTTTCGTCATCCGCAAACATCGCATTTTGAAATACAGTTCCTCGTGGCGGTTGCAGTAAGAACTCTTTTTGCGAAAGCCGCCAAAGGTCTGCATCGCGCTGAAAATTGGTCGTGAAAAAAGAAAGTGTCATCCGCGAGGTCGCAACTTAAAATAGCGGGCTCGCAAAAGTGTTCCCCCTTTTCCCCCCCCCTAAGAACCCCCTCTTTCCCCCTCCCAAAAAATAAAGAATGCTATTGTAGCTTAGGGGGGGGGGACAAGGGGCACCCTTTTGCTCAACATTGCAGTTGTCCCGCTATTTTAAGATGCTCAGTTGGTCTTACAAAGGCGGCTTTTTTGGGAACTATCTTTGTGTGGGAAAAATGGTTGCCTCAATCGCACAGGGCCGGCGTAAACGCCACCCCTGCGCTCAATCGGCAAGGCGGCAACGTCCTTGTTGCCGCCTTTTCCGCCGTTATATTTCTTCTTCCAAAATGAATATGACTCTTACGCAGGTCGCCTCTGGTCGCGCGTCCATGCTCTCCCGCCGCTTAGTGGGCCGATGATTCTTCCAGCTCCAGTTGCAGACTTGCCATAAGCTTAGTTTCTCTTCCAAAGGCAACATTTCCTCGTACAGTCCGCCTGCGGCGGACAAGCTGATTTCGTCCACTCATCAATTCACCGTGAAACTTCGTTCAGACAGCTTCCAAAAGCTGCGGATGCTTTGCAATCGCTTGGATTTGATAAGCAGTCTTCACTCCGCAGACTACCGATTTTGAAAATCCTGATGTATAATAACCTTATGGCAAAAGGAATCAACGAATACAAAAACGGCTACGATTTTTACAAGGATTCAGAAACGGAGCAAATCTGGCAGGTAGACACACACGGCCAGGAAGGACCGTATCTGTTCAGCTTCGACCAGGAAAAAGTTTTCAACTTCTGGACCGATTATCCTGATAAGCTGACTCTCGAACAGATTGAGATTTTCAAAAAAGAAAATCCAACAATGGCCGAATTAAAATAAAAACTGCGGGGGGAGCGCGCGTAGCGGTCAGAAAAAAGTTTAATTTTGATTAATCAAATTTCACAGTACAGATACCAGTACGTAAACGTAGTTGATACTTTTTTATATATGTCTTTTTATATTCATATAATTTTCTTTAAGAATGTGTACTAAAGAAAATTTTAAAAGAAATAAGAAACATTAAAACCATTCAAAGCAATTCAGAATTACTTAAAATACTTCAAACCAAAACGCCAAAGCCTTAAAACTTCCGTACTACATCTGTCTCTTAGTACAGATTATCTGTCGTTTTTTGGAAGTTTTTCGGATTTCTGGTTTCTCTAAAAATTTCGCATCTTTCTCAAAACAGTACATTTTTTCGCGCCACGCGTACTGGGGGCACGGGGGAAAAGCACTCAAGGATTCAAAGAATTACAAAAATCATTTATAATTCAGTAGAGGTAAATAAGAAATCATGAATAATATACCATCTGGTCTTTCGATATTAACTCAATTTGTTGAACTTGCTAATTCAAATATAGATATTTCAAATCCTAAAATCCTTGAAAAAATTATAATGAATTATCCAAGTATGAAAATATATAAAAAAGCACATGATGGTTATGTAAAAAAAAATAATGAAGATGCAAATCTGAATTCGTTATTATATATGAATCTACTTTTAGCAGACTGCCAAAACTTTATAGTAGCAAATCAATCAAGCTTTGAAAAATCACATAAATTCCGTTCTGGGGCAATTGGTAAGATCTCATTAAGATTAATTGAAATTACAGATGAAAATCTTGCTTTGTTAAGAAATGGTTATGCTACCAGTGTTATTTCAAATCTTAGATTAATGCTTGAGTCTTATGCCATTGCAAAATATCTTATGTATAGTGATGATTTAGAGTCCGATAGATTTCAAGATTTTGGCATTGTTCAGGAATGTAAAATGTATAACACAGATCCAAATCTCAAACTTGGTAATAAAAACTATCCTGAATCATTCTTAGAGCCAAAGTCTGACTTCGCTTGGATTTCAGACAAATCGATTAAAGTACCTATTGATTTTATTAATTTATTAAAAGACGAAGAAATAATTAAGTGGTACAGATTCTATTGTAAATATGTACATGCGTCTCCATATTCGTGTGGTAAAGTTCATCAAATGAATCAAGATACTTTAACAAATAATAATCTTTATATGCCATTAACTTCTAAAGATATTATTATTCAAAATAAATTCTATTTAATGCTGTTTATGGAATTAATTGCTGATAATTTTATAGCAGATGAGACTTTTAAAGAATTATTCAAAAGTATTTCTAAATTGGTTTATAATTTTAGAAAATAAAAATTGATTTTTCGTATGAATTGTTTCCTCAAAAATGATAGATTTTTTTTTTCTTTATTTAAATTTATATTTTTTTAATAATGGAATTATAATATTATAAGAGGAAAAGAATGAAATTAAACAGATTGTTTTATTTTTTGATTGTAATTATTTTTACTTCATGTGTTTCAACTAATACTACTTATACTGTCGATTACGAAAAAGAACATACACCACAACAAAATTTTGAAATCAGCAATCCAGAGGCTTTAGAATTATGTAAAAATGGCTGGTTTATCATCAATGAATTAAATGATTCTTTTTATATGAAAAATGTGACATCAAAAATGACTGAAACTGATAAAACAGTTTATTATGAAGAAAAGTTTAATAATGCTTTACAATATTTTGATGAGTCAAATACAATTGAAGAAAACTATTGGTCTTATAGGGGGGTAGCAGAACTTCATTCTATATGGAAATCTCAATCACATTATTACCAAGATAATAATTCTCATGACAAAATAATTATAGATAACTTTCTTAAGGCATATCAGTTGAAACCTGACGAATATATTTATGATAAAATATTAAGTTCTTTAAAATTATTGAAGAAAGAAGATGAAGCAATACCCGTATACGATTTTTTATTATCTATTGAAAAAAATGATGATAAAAAAATTGTTTTATATCTCCAAAAAGGTGGCATCTATAAAAATAATGAAAATCCACAAAAAGCCTATCAGGAATTCAAACATGCTTATGATATTAGTACAGATATAGATTATATGGAAAAAAGTTATTCAGAGATGAGTAATGTTTTGAATGATGATGCTCTTGTTGATAAATTATTAAAAAATGAAAAGAATAATAATAAATCAGCTTTTTTATACTATGAAAAAGCTTTATCTATTCTCAATTCAAAAAATTACAATGAAGCTTATAATATTTTTATAAAATCAAAAAATTTAGCAACTGATAAAAAAATTATAAGAAAGATCGAATATGAACTTTCTAAAATGAGTGATGATTATCAAAGAAATAATACTGAGTTTTATAAAAAGTTGATTGTTGCTAATAAAGCGGGTTTTAAAACTGATGCAGAATACAAAGCATATCTTGGTAGAATTGATTTTGAAAATTTATATAAATCATTAAATCTTGGACTTAAACTAGAATATCTTCCTGGTGATGTAATTGTAGCACCTTCTTAGCGTTTATCAATAACTGACGTAGAACTAACTAAGGATGGTTATGTTTATTTGGTAACAGGATATGGACAAAACCAGCTTTCAAAATGTTGTATTATTATATCTGATTATCAATTACAATACGTCTCTTGGTATGGAGAAGGTCTTATTACTGAACAATTACTATTAGTATATCAGGGCAAATCAACATACAAGCAAGGATTTACAATCGTAGATTGTGATGTTTTTACAGTAGCAAATCCATATAGTCCTTACATACAAGAATTAAGTGAACGAATTAATGAATCTGTAAAATTTGATAAATGGGATTTTGATTACATATTAGAAAAATTAACTGCATCAGAATATCAAGTGCTGATAGACAATAATTATGTATTTGCATTGAATCCTGTTTCTTACCAAAAACTATGTTATGCATGTACTAGCGAATTAATAGATGCAAGTAATAAAAAAGAACCAGCAAATTATAAAGGTTGGAAAAAAGTATTTGATTATATTCTATCATCTCCATTTGAAATTTCAAATAATGATTATTGGTGGTTATGTGAAACCTTCAATGCAAGTGATGAATTTAATAGTTATTTAGAAAAATATATTGATATTCCAGGGGTTGACTCTAAGTGGTTTCATGATTCATACCTTTATGAAAAGCAAAACTTCAATACAGTAATTTCTCATTTGAAAGATGCAAAAAAAGATAGTAATAATTATTGGTTTTATTTAAGTCTTTATGGTATTAATGATGAAAAAATAATAAAAGAATTGATACAAAAGGGGTTAGATTGTAGTTTACTTAATCCATCAAATGATTATTTATCCTATTTAGATAGATTTATTGGTCATCAAACTCCAAAAACAATACAATTATTAATTGATCATGGTTTAGATATCAATATGTTTTTCCCTTATTGGGGAGAAGAAGGGAAAACATTATTGAAAGCCCTAACGGAAGAGTATAATCAAGAAGAAAGAGTTGGTGATCCACATTATATAAAAAAAGAGACTATTGATTTTTTAATTAAGAAAGGTGCACATGAATAATTATCGTATATTCAATAAATTATATTCCTTCAAGATAAATAAAATTTCAAGTTGGTTTTCATAGTTTTTTCCGAAAGTCTCTTTCCAAAATTTTTTCTTACTAGAAATAGTCCAGTTAAGTTTTTGTAATTTTGTAATTGCTTCAATTACCATTCGTCCATTTTCTGTTAATTCTTTATTGATTGAATAAGATAAATCTTTAATGTAACCGTTATAACATAAATCAATAAAAGTACTTTTAGGACAAGATTTTGTTATTACATTTTTATTATTTGTATATTCTGATAATGCAATTACCCATGCTGCATCTGGGAGTATATGAAAATCGTTTTTTAATATTTCAACTGCTTTAAGTGTTGCTTTTTTAAAATTATTCATTTGTTATCCTAGTTTTTTATTTTTGTAATTTCAAAAACTGTAAATTCATATCCAAACATATTGAAAGCTTCAGATGTTAGTAATAATTTTTCATTTTTTATTTTCCAATAATCCATTATAGGTATAATGAGTTCTTCATTTGAAACATGAAATGAGTCAGGTTTACTTTTTGTATAGTTTTTTGTAATAAATGTAAGTAAGGTTTTATAATACTCATAAGCACTTTTTTTATATTGTGCACTTTCTAATGTACCTGTTATTGAAATTTGTGAAGATTTCAATTTTTGATTTTCATCAAAACGACAGTCAAAAATAATTTCTTCTCCAGCTTCATCCTCAGTAAATAACAAAGAGTCGTTCTTAAAAAGTTTGAATTCTATAAAATCTTCTTCATTTGTTGAAATGTTATAATTTGAAAGTATATTTATAATTTCATTTTTATCAGAGCCTATTTTTATTTCTAATATTGGTTTTAAGACATCAAGTTTTGATACATCATATATCTCAGCATCCTGTTCAGAAATGTAATCATCATCAATTTTTTCTAATGTATTTGTAGTAATTTCATTTTCAGGTTGATTTTGTTCAGATTTTTTTTCACAAGATAAAAATGTAAATATAGTGCAAATTAATAAAACCAGAATAATAGTTTTTTTCATAAAAGTACCTCTTTAGTATTCAATTATATCATGAATAATCTATTTAATAAAATAAAATGAGCATGTAAAAAAAACTTCCAAACTCTCTCCAGTTCGGCAAGGTCACGCCCTTTGCTATCGGAGAGAGTATTTTGTATTAAGCAATCTAGTTTATGATATAAATTTGATATATAATTATAAAGATGAAAAAGTTAAAGTCAGTTATTCTTGTCCTGACAGTTTTTATTTTATCTCTTATTATTCTTCTAATTTCAAATCCATTTATAATTCCAAAAACAAAGCAGAAGCTAAAGTTAGCAAATGAAGTTTCTTTTGAATATGTCTTATTGATGATAAATTAGATAGATTAAATGCAAAATATTCAAAAAATCCTTCAGAATCTATTAAAGAGAAAATACAAGAGACTGAAAACAAAATCCTATTACAATATCCTGATCAGATTGTACCTTTATAATTATTGAGTTATCCTCTCCATTCATTCCGCAGCACTAATCCCATCCAGAATCTCTGGCTGTTAGAAACACACCTCTTAAAACCTTTCTCCTGCATACGCATACTAAGTCCTTTATGACTAAGCGTCCGCTCGTTATTCTTATTGCACCATTTCAAATAAGTATCATAAAGAATCTTGTTCCCAAGTTTCCATTTCAAACTGGCATCCATTTCAAAACACTCAGTCACAAACGTACCAACAGAATCCATATCAAAGCGGTATTCCTCATTAGCTTCACTAACAGCATCCGGTTCATCCTTTAAGCCTTCTTTATTCCACATTGCATAACCTTTAATCAGCCATTTCAAAATGCCTGAGTTTTCAGCAATCAACTTATTACTAAGATTTTTGTCACGCTGCTCTGGGGGAATAGTCACGGTAAAAGGTATCATCTTAATACGTCGCCAGATTCCATTATAAGTATTGTTTATTTAAACAAAAAAAAGCACCCAACAAGGGGTGCTCGTATCATCCGAGATGACCACTGAGGTTATTATCCAAAGATTCACTCAGCATTTCAGTGTTAAGATAATGCACAAAACTTCTATTGTCAAGTAAAATTGTTACATTTCCCATTTATTAATATCTGATTCGCCCATTCGTTTTAAAAGCTTATCAGCAATATCTTTTCTATTAATCAGATACATGTTTCTATTAAAGTTTGCAATTTCTTTTGTAATTGAATCTACATCACAGAATTTTGCAATAATTTTCAATAAGTCATAATAAGACAAGTGCTTATGTGTACAATTAATAGACAGCTTTAATTCTTTGTAATTGTTCAGATCAGCAGCTCCAAGAAGCTTAAATCTTGTAATAAGTTCAAGGTGTGCACAGCAGTTTCTGGCATATTTCAAAGTATGAAGAATCTGCTGGAACATAGCATCATCATTTAAGGTAAGTCCAAAATCTTTAAGAACTTTATCTTTTATTACATCCTTTTGAAAACAATAAGTAAAATACAAATCTCCAAAACTAAAGTCCTTAATGATTACCCAGAATGGTGGTCTGTTATAAGTTCTGATATAATCCTTGTCGCGTTTCTTGCTTTCAACAAAGCCGAGCTTTACAGTTCCATTTGGCATCTTCACATTTCGTTTGAATAAATCAAACTTCATAAAAGTGTTATAAAGGTAAGTGTTTGTCTTTACTGGCTGCTGATAGTATTGCTTTTCTCTGTAATTCAAAGTACCAGGTATTTGTGTACAAAACTGACTTGCAAAGTTGTGTGCAAGAGAAGTTCGTAATCTGGCTTCAATTTCAAAAATTTTCTTAAGAGTAAGAATCCTTATATCTGTATCAAACTTGTAAATCTCATAAAAATCTTCAAAGTAAACATTGTCGTAAACTTTTGGATTCATTGTTTTCAGCAGAATATTTTCGGTTCCGTTGATAATATCAAAGTAATTGATTTTTTCAAGGATAGCTTTTGCCTTTGCTTCATCCTTAAAATGTAGTTTTCTTGATTTAAGCAACAGTATTTGTTCATCAACTGTCTTAAACTGCTTGTCATTTGCCATGTCGTTAGTATAGCAGATTTTCTAAAAAGGTTTCAGATGATTATATAATAATTCGAATAAATATTTTCGGCAGCCAGTAGCGGTCAATCATACCGCGCATTTCTTTACAGTGGTAATCGCCGATAGACTTTTTATGCGCACGTTTATTCTGAATATATTCAGACTTTTCAGGAGTCCAAAAGTTTCGTAGGAATTCACAAAGCTTAATCGTGCAATCTGGATTCAAAGGCTCATAAACTTTCTGGGCCACATCTTCCGGTAACAGTCCAGAATCTGCAAGGGCGTTTTTCTTGTGAACTACAACAACCTTTTTCTTAGGAGCCGGCTCTTCAACAGGAGCCGCTTTTACAGGTTCAGCTTCTACTACTGGAGTAGGAGCAACAGTTACAGGAGCCTGCACAACAACAGAACTTCCAAAACCAAATTGCTGGGCAATTCTGTCATAAAGAGTTCTGGCCTCAATCTCAGTTATACGAGATAAAAGATTCTCTATGTTTAATTTACATTCTGAAGCTTTTTGCCGTTTAGCGCGAATAACATTCTCGGCTGGAGTACCACCCGTGTACCATTGCATCGCAATAGAAACTGCCTCTCCGTAATCTTTAGTGTGAGTACTCTTGTAAGATGTTCTTTTTCCCGATTCCTTGTTAGTGAACGAAACAAGATAATAACCGAATTTGTTGGTAGTAAGATAATAAGGACGCATATAAACTCCTTTTTCAGACCGCCAGGTAAGACAAAACCAAATGTCAGACATTTTGTCCGAGTTTTTGTCTGAGTCTTTGCCTGACTGCCAAAAAACTTGTTTATTCGTCCTAATTTATCAAAAGAAGGTAGGAATAAAACAATAATTTCCTTTGACAATACATGTCGCAAATCCTTATAACATAAGGATTTAGGCATAAAAAAAAGCTTCTCACTTTCGTAAGAAGCCTTTGCCACAGGTTGGAATCGAACCAACGACATACGGATTTTCAGTCCGGCGCTCTACCAACTGAGCTACTGCGGCGTTGATGTAAAATAATATATATTAAACGCGAAAAAGAGTCAATAACTTAAGGGCAAAAAATGAAAAAAAATTAAAAAAACTTTAGTCGCGATAAATTTTTTTTTCTTGAAGTTATGAAAAACCTCCCTTATAATGTAAGAATGAAATGGTTAGTTATTACAGATGATAATTCTCTTGTAGATGCTTTGGAAGAGTTACTGTCAAAGGCAGATAAAAAAAATAAGATTGTAGCTTGCAGTGCTTCCGTAGCTGCTCTAAAAAAAATAAAAAAGACTTTTGTTGAATTTGCAGGTTGTCTTCTTTATTCTGATAACGAAAATAATTTTACAAGTAAAGATATTGCTGCAGTTGCCAGTATTGAAGGATGTCTTTCGGCTTATCAGATTCCAATGATTACAAATCTTAAAACAATTACAGAAAATGAATTGTTTTCAAAAGATGGAATCATACCTATTTCAACTAAAGAAGAGTTATATAAATTAATTCAAAAGAAATATGATAAGATTATAAAAGACACTGTAGTAAGACTTGCAAAGAAAAAGCTTCTTGATCGTGGTATTCCATTTACATCTGATTGCTTTGGAACTTATATTGAAAAAGACAAAATTGAAATTGTAAATGAATTCCTTGAAGCGGGTATGAGTGTTAATTCTCGTGATGATACTGGTACCCCAATGCTCAATATTGCCTGCCGAAGTGATAACTTTGAATTTGTAGACATGCTTTTGGGATTAGGAGCAGATTTGAATGCAGTTTCTGAAGATCGTGGTTATACTGCAGTTATGGATGCTGTATGGCGTGGTAATGAAAAAATCACTAAGTTCCTTATCGACAAAGGGGCTGAACTTAATACAATTAACAAGGAAGGTCAGACAAACCTTATTCTTGCCGTTGGTGCAAACCGGGAAAATATTGTAAAACTTCTTGCAGAAAATGGAGCCGACCCGGATGTAAAAGATATGATGGGTATGAGTGCTTACACTTATGCAACTTTGTTTAAAAAGACTAAGCTTGTTGAAATTCTGCAGCCTTATCACAAAGGCTAATTAGTTTGATTTTTATAAAAAGAAAAGCCCGCAGTTCAAACTTCCAGTCTGAATTGCGGGCTTGATTGTTATTGGGCTTGAATACTATTAAACAAAGGCCGCCAGAGGCCTTACACATTAATCAAAACGTTTATCTTCAATTCGTTTTGTTTTCTTTTCACTTCTTGGAAGTTCTCCAATTCCGACAACCTTAACTTCTGGAGTCATGTTGTACTTCTGCTTAAAGTTATAAGCGATTGCAAGGGCTACTTCTGTGCGGTCTGTACCGCCTTCAACTTCTACAAAGAGGGTCATTTTGTCTTTGCCGTCTGCATGTTCAATAACTGCTCGGTATTCACTTGAAGTTCCAGGAACAGTTTTAATCACATCTTCTATTGTGCTTGGGAATATAATATTTCCTTTTACCTTTACCATGTCATCACTGCGGCCAAGAATCTGAGTAATGCGAGGATAAGGATAGTTCTTGCCTTTTCCTGGAACAAAGGCTGCCAGGTCATGTGTGCGGAAACGGAAGAGTGGAGCTCCTTCTTTTACAAGAGTTGTAAGTGTAATTTCACCAATTTCGCCTTCTGGAACAGGTTTTCCAGTAAGTGGATCCAAAATTTCAACGTAAACATAGTCATCAAAAATATAAATTGAATCATCACCAGGTTCGTTAATACCAATTCCAGGTCCGTAACATTCTGTGAGGCCGTAAATATCAAAAAGTTCAATGCCAAGAATAGACTGAATGCGATTACGCATTTTTTCTCCCCAGCGTTCGGAACCAATAATACCTTTTTTAAGACAAATCTTGTCTTTGAGTCCGCGGCTTTCTACCTGTTCTGCCAAAAGCAGGGCATAAGATGATGTTGCACAAATTACTGTTGATTTTAAATCCTGCATCATCTGAAGCTGTTTTTCTGTGTTACCAGGTCCCATTGGAACTGCCATGGCACCTAGTTTTTCACAACCGGCCTGGAAGCCAATTCCTGCGGTCCAGAGTCCGTAACCAGGAGTAATCTGCATTCGGTCCTTGTTTGTAATTCCTGCAATTTCATAGCAGCGGGCAAACATTGTAGCCCAGTCATCAACGTCTTTTTTTGTGTAAGGAATAACTACTGGAGCACCTGTAGTTCCCGAAGATGAATGGATACGTACAATTTCTTCTTCTGGAACTGTTGCGAGTCCAAGAGGATATGCATCACGTAAATCCTGCTTAGATACGAATGGTACAAGATTTTCAAAATCTTCCTGTGTTTTTATATCTTCTGGATTTACGTTCTTAAATCGTTCTGTATAAAATGGGTTTCCAAATTCTTTTACTCGTTTAATCTGTGCTCTAATCTGTTCAAGCTGTTTTTCTGTAAGTTTCATTAAGTGCTCCTTAATTAATTGTTTCTCTTAATAGTAACATATGAAAATGTTTCTGTCAACAGTAATTTTTTATAAGGATATGGGCGTACCCGTCGCAAGAAGCGACGGTCGGGCTTTTCGCACTTCGCCTGGCGGCTCATCCCGCTAAAGCGGGACTAAAGGTGCTACAATCCCTTACGCATACTCACGCATAATTAAGTGCACGGATATTAAGTTCATAAAAATCTGGTTTCACAAGAATTTTTATTGCTTCTGCAATCTGTTTCTTATCAAATATCCCAGTTTTGCAGGCAGCTCCCAGAAGAACAATGTTTGCAACCTTTGAACTGCCCAATTCTGCACAGGCTTTATCTGTATCTACAATAGTTACTGTTTTTGCAGTTTTCTTGAGATAGGAAATCATTTCTTCTTCAGAAAAGGCCTGTCCGCTAAGACTTGCAGTAACCGGCTGAATAATCTTTTTGTTGACGATTACAGTTCCGCCTTCCTTCAAATATTCAATATTGCGAACAGCTTCCGCTGCTTCAAATGCAATCAGAATATCTGCCTGCCCAAGAGGAACCAGAGGCGAATAAACATCAGAGCCGATTCGTACATGGCTCACAACCGAACCGCCCCGCTGTGCCATTCCGATTGTTTCTGCAGAAAGCACTTTTTCACCCTTTGCAATAGCGGCCTGTGAAATAACTTTTGCGGCAAGAACAGTTCCCTGTCCGCCGACACCACAAATCAATATATTTTTTGCCATGATAACCTCGTTATTTAATAATTGCCCCTGCAGGACAAACCTGTGAACATAGAGAACAGCCTGTACATAGAGATGAATCTATTTCAACAAGACGTTTTCCCTTTGCATTTTCTTTCATGCTCACGCTTAAAGCAGGACAGCCCAGTTCTTTAATACATTTCTGGCAGCCTATACATTTTTCGCTGTTTACATTGAGGGCGTGAGGTTTTTCCCAGCCCACCTTCTGCGCGATAGAAATACATGGAGCCTTAAAAATAACGGCAGAGACTCCCGGGGCGGCAACGGCTTCTTTTACGGCAGCAACCGCTTTTTCCTGTTCAAAAGGATTAACTGTAAGTACCGGGCTAACTCCAACCGCAGTTAAAATCTTTTCAATGCTGATTTTTTCTACAATTTCGCCCATCATTGTCATGCCGGTACCTGGATGAGGCTGGTGGCCGGTCATTGCTGTGGTGGAATTGTCCAGAATACAAATGGTCTGATGACTCTGATTATAAACTGCGTTTACAATACCTGTAATTCCAGAGGCAAAGAAGGTTGAATCACCGATAAATGAAAAACACTTGCGGTCCATCTCATTGTGATAAAAGCCCTGGGCAATTGTGATGTCTGCGCCCATGCAAAGGCAGGTGTCGCACATATCAAGAGGTTTTGCATTTCCCAGAGTATAACAGCCGATGTCCCCGCAGTAGGCAGTTTTTTCGCCTTTCATAGCCTGTTTTACAGCATAAAAGGCTCCGCGGTGAGGGCAGCCCGCACACAAAACCGGTGGGCGTACCGGAAGTGCTGGTTTTTCTTCAGCCTTAGTTGTATTTTCCTTTGAAGAAAGGTTAAGTTTTTCTTCAATAATTTTTTTGATAATTTCTACACTAAGCTCGCCTGCAACCGGCACCTGACCATCAAGCTTTCCGCCAATCTTGCATTTTATGTCTTTCAAACCTGTAATTTTAATCAGATTTTCTTCGATAACAGGGTCAAGCTCTTCAAAAACCAGAACTTCTTCATATTTATTAAGAAAATCTGCTGCAAGAGGACTTGGAAATGGATAAGGAGTTCCAATTTTTAGTACCGGGATGTCTTTTATTCCCAAAATTGAAAGTGCTTCCATAAGATAACAGTAGGAAATTCCGCCAGCGGCAAAAGCGAGGGGGGCGTTACGGGGGGTACCCCCGTTAGAAGGGGTAGGCTGCGACGAAGTGCAGCCGAGGGGGAGACTTCCCCCTACATAATTCCATTTATTTTTAGAAAATTCATCTGGCAATATCTTTTCATTGCGTTCAAAAATTCGGATATGATTGTTGTAAGAAGCTTTTGGAAAAATTACCCAGCGCTGACTGTCCTTTTCAAAAGTTCCAGCTTTGCGACAAGGTCCAAGTTCTGGCATTTCCATTGCTTCATAAGCATGGTCAACCCTGGTTGTAGGGCGCAGAATAACCGGAGTATTGTATTTTTCAGAAAGCTCAAAGGCCTCCTGTACCATTTCATAAGCTTCAAGCGGTGTAGAAGGATCAAAAACCGGGAGCTTGGAATAAGCGCCAAAGGTTCTGGTATCCTGTTCTGTCTGGCTTGAAATTGGGCCCGGATCATCTGCAGAAACAATTACCATTCCGCCTTTTACACCAACATAAGAAAGACACATTACCGGGTCGCTTGCAACGTTCAAGCCAACCTGCTTCATTGTAACAAGAGTGCGGCTTCCGGCGTAACTTGCGCCCGCTGCAACTTCTACGGCGGCCTTTTCGTTTACCGACCATTCAACATAAGTACCTGTTTTTTTATTGTATTTTGAAATAAATTCTATAATTTCACTGGAAGGAGTGCCAGGATAACCTGCTGCCAGATTCACTCCCGCTTTTAATGCACCAAGCGCAATAGCCTGGTTTCCCATAATCATCTGTTTGTTCATGTTTTTGAGTTTAGCATAAAACAGTATTTCACTAAAGTAAAAAATCTGATAAAATAAAAAATTGAGTAAATAAAATGAAAAGACGAAATAATGATGTTGTTTTTTTTACCGGTGGTGGAACTGCCGGTCATATATATCCCGGTCTTGCTGTTGCAGAACAGCTTCGTTCTCTTGCCGAAAAAGAGGGGCGTAAATTAATAATCTGCTGGATTGGCTGTTCAAAAGGAATGGATAAAAAGATTGTAACTTCTTCTGTTTCTGCTTCTGGTCAGCAGACTGTTGATGTTTTTTATGGAATTCCTGCAGGAAAATTACGCCGTTATTTTTCTCTGAAAAATCTTTCAGATTTATTCCGCGTTGCAGGCGGTTATTTTTCGGCAAAACATATCTTACGAAAGTATAAGCCTGCACTTCTTTTTTCTAAGGGAGGCTTTGTAAGTGTTCCTCCTTGTTTTGCTGCCCGCCAGTTAAAGATTCCGGTTTTTACTCATGAATGTGATTTTTCACTGGGGCTCGCAAACCGTTTGAATTTTAAATCTGCAGAAAAGATGTTTGTTTCTTATGAGGAAACAAAAAATCGTCTTGGTCCTGCAAATCAGAATAGGGTAGTTGTAACAGGAAATCCTGTTCGTCCTATTTTTTATTCGGCTTCTGCTTTTGCAGGCCTTTCTTTCCTTGGAATCAACGTAGACCACGAAAAGCCTGTTCTTCTGGTTTTGGGCGGAAGTTCTGGTGCCCGCCAGATTAATAATCTTGTTTATGAAAATATCAGCTGGCTTTGTGAGCGTTTTATTGTTGTTCATCAGACAGGCCTTTTAAACACAGATAAGGAAAGAAATGCAGAACTTGCTCCGGCTTTTAAAGATTCCTACAAGCCTTATGAATTTATTTACAAAGAAATGCCCGATGTTCTGGCTGCTGCCGATGTAATTCTTTCCCGTGCCGGCGCAAATTCTCTTTGGGAAGCAGCTGTTTTGTATAAGCCAATGGTTCTGGTTCCTTTGTGCGGCTCTGGAACTCGCGGAGACCAGGTAGATAATGCCGAATTTTTTAAGGAAAAAAATGCCGCAGAAGTTCTTTTGGGAGATGAAGCAGATTCTGAACACTTAAAAACTGCTTTATCACAGATGCTTGATAAAGAAAAACGCTTGTCTTATTCCGAAGCTTTAAAAGAGATTGTACCTCAGACTGCTCCAGAAAAAAAGATTGCTGAAATACTTATGGAAAAACTTTCACAAGGAGAGCTTTAGTGATTCCTTTTACACCATTTGATTATGTTCTTTCTATTATCATCCTCATTTTTGCAATCGTTGGACTTATAAAAGGTTTTGTTGATAACATTTTCGGAAAGCTTGCACTTATATGCGGTATTATTTGCGGCGTATATTTTTATGATGATTTAGCAGCTAAGGTCTGGTCTTTTATTGGTCATGAAATCGTAGAAAATATTCTTGGATTTATAACTGTTTTTGTTATTGTATTTTTAATCATCAAAATTCTACAGATTATTATTTCAAAAATATTTTCTTTCAGCATTCTAAAAAGTTTGGATCGCACTTTGGGCTTTTTCTTTGGAATTGTAGAAGGTTTTGCCCTTGTTGCCCTGATGATTTTTATATTGAACATACAGCCTTTTTTCTCTGCAAACCGCTTGCTGGAAGGAAGCTTTTATTCAAAGTTAACAAATCAGGTGATTGATACAATTCAGCCTGCCTTACCAAAAACTAATCAAGGGGAAGCTGAGCATGTTTGAAAATCTGGTTGGACAGGAAGCTGGAAAAGCCCTGATTTCTGATATTAAAACTAATAGATTTCCCCGCGCTGTTTTGTATGCAGGTTCTGCTGCTTCCGGAAAATTAACGGCAGCCCTGGAAACTGCAAGAATTCTTTCCTGCTCTGCGGAAACTCATAAAGGAAGCTGGCAGTGTACTTGTCCTCACTGTCTTCAGTCTAAATCTTTAATCAGCACAAACATGATGCTTTTAGGTCCAAGAGACTGTTCTCTGGAAATTGCCGCTGCGGGAAAGACTTTCCTGGAGGCTTTAAAAGCTGGGGCCCACTATCTTACAGCCGCCCGCTACCTTTATTTACGCAGTGTAAGAAAGTTGACCCTCCGTTTTAATCCGATTTTATGGCAGGGCGATTCAGATTTAAATAAAATTGCTTCAATCATGGAAGAAATTAATGAAGATTTGGAAAAAATTGATTTTCCACGTCAGCTTCCCGAGTTTGAAGAAGTCCAGAAAATTGTAGAAAATCTTTCTAAGCAGACTGCCAAACTTGAAAATGATTATTTATATGATTCCATTCCTGTAAATCAGATTAGAAATATGGAAGAATGGGCTCACATAAAATCTGATGAAGGCAAAAAGACTATAATAATTGAAAATGCCGACAGCATGCTGGCAAGTGTAAGAAATGCTCTGTTGAAAATACTGGAAGAGCCGCCGGAGGACTGTGTTTTTATTCTCCTTACTTCAAAAAGAAATGCAATGATGCAGACTATTCTTTCCAGAGTTCGCACATATTCTTTTAAGGACCGCAATCCGGAGCATCAGAAAGAAGTGATAACCAGAGTTTTTCATGATGAAAACTTCAGCGGTTCAATAAATGAATATCTGCTTACATTTTTGCCGATTCCTCCTGCAGATATAAAAGTTCTTGCAGATGATTTTTGCAACGCAATTTCTTTACGCCGCATAATAGACTGTAATTCTCTTGCAAAAAATAACGGAAACTTCAGTCCTCGAATTGAATTCCGCCTTTTCCTGCATTATATAGCGGTGCATTACAGAAAACTGCTTTATTCTGCGCCCGGTGCAGAAGCTGGCGCCAAAATTATGCAGCTTTTACGCCAGACTTATGAAAATGTTACTTCATATAATCAGACACCAGGTGCCGCGCTGGAAATTCTTTTCCGTGATATTTCAGTAATTAATGTTCAGAATGGAGGAATACTTAAATAATGAGAGGATATGTAAAAAGGGTAACTCAAAAAGCTGAAAAACTTTCTAAAGAACAGCTTCTAGGCCTTTTGGATGCCGTAGCAGATGAAAACGAAAGCCTTTATTCTCTTCTTGAGTCTCTTTCTACCGGCCTTATCATAGTGAATAACGATTTTAAGGTGATTAGAAACAATACAATTGCCGAAAGCAGGCTCCCTTTTTCTGTACATCTTGAAGATATGATTACACAGGAACAGCCATTATGGGAGTGCATAGAAGATGAAGAAATCTCTGATTTTCTAAAAGATTGTTATGCAAAGGAAATTACCAACAGCAGCGAAGATTTTTCTGTCGTTACCTCCGGTGGCTCGGTGCGCTTTATTACAATCACAATTTCTCCTTTGATGCATAACTGCGAATTATGTGGAAAAATTATTCTGATTAATGACATTACCGAAAAGCGTAATCAGGATGTTTTACTTCACCGAATGGAAAATCTTGCTAATCTTACAAATCTTGCCGCTGGTATGGCCCATGAAATAAAAAATCCGCTCGGAGCAATCAGTATTCATATTCAGCTGGTACAAAAAGCTATAAAAAAAGCCCGCGAAAATGAAAACATCCTTCCTCCTGCAAAATTTGTAGAAGATCATATTGATATTGTAAACGAAGAAATTGAACATCTGAATAAACTTGTAATGGACTTTTTACTTGCTGTTCGCCCTGTAAAAGCAAGCCTAGAATTAAAAGAACCCGATAAACTTATTGCGGCTTTAGTTGATTTTTTGAAGCCGGAATTTAAAAAAGAAGGTTTTTCTGTTGATTTTAAGGCTGAGGGAAAGGGCAAGCGCATTATGCTGGATGAAAAACTTTTCCGCGATGTAATTATGAACCTTGCACAAAATGCACTTGCAGCCTTAAAAAGCAACCGGGATTCTGGAAAATCTGGATTTTTTAGAATTGAAACCTGTCTTTGTGAAAATAAATTCGTTATAAAAATAAGCGACAACGGCTGCGGAATGTCTGAAGAAACTGTAGCAAAAATTTTTGAGCCCTATTATACAACTAAAGCAAACGGAACCGGCTTGGGCATGACTATGGTTTACAAAATTACAAAAGAATTTTCCGGAGAAATCTTTGTAGATTCCAAGGAAAATGAAGGGACACTTTTTACTCTTGAATTCCCTGTTCCGCAAAAAGGCACAAAACTTCTTCCTTCTGAAAATTAATTACAGGCGGTATATATGAAACAATTTACTATTCTCACAATCGACGATGAAGAAAACATCCGCAATGGACTTGCAGATAATTTTGAGCTGGAAGGTTATGCTGTTAAGCAGGCTCCTGATGGGAAGACTGGACTGGAACTTGTTGCGGCCGGTGGAGTAGACCTTGTAATTACAGATTTACGAATGGATGGAATTTCTGGTGAAGAGGTTGTCCAGAAGGTTGCAACCGAGCACCCTGGAATTCCTGTAATTGTGCTTACGGGACACGGTTCAATTGACGATGCCACTGCCGCAATAAAAGCCGGCGCCTTTGATTTTTTAACAAAGCCTCTTGATCTGGACCACCTGAATATTGTTGTAAAAAATGCTTTGCGAGGCAAGGAACTTGCCGAGCAGAACAGGGAACTTAAAGAAAAGCTTTTGAAATCTGCGGGCAGCTCTTATGAGATGATTGGTAACTCTGCCGAGCTTGCAAAGGTTAGGGTGATGATAGACAAGGCCGGGCCAACCAAGGCTAATGTTTTAATCACTGGGGAAAGCGGTGTCGGCAAGGAGCTTGTTGCCCATGCGGTTCATGATAAGTCCCCTCGCAAAGACAAGCCTTTTATTGTTGTTCACTGTGCGGCACTTTCTGAAAGCCTTTTGGAAAGCGAACTCTTTGGTTTTGAAAAAGGAGCCTTTACTGGAGCCGAAGCTTTGCACAAAGGTCGTTTTGAGCTTGCCGACGGAGGAACTGTTTTTCTGGATGAAATTGGTGAAATTAATCAGGCAACTCAGGTAAAGCTTTTGCGTGTCCTTCAGGAAAAAAAGTTTGAACGTGTTGGTGGTGAAACTACAATCGAAAGTGATGTCCGAATCGTAGCCGCCACAAACAGAAATCTGGAAGAAGAAGTTAAGGCCGGCCGCTTCCGTGAAGATTTGTATTACCGACTGAATGTTGTCCGTATTGAAATGCCTCCTTTACGCGAACGCAAAGATGACATTCCTCTTTTGATGCATTCATTTTTGCGGGAGTTTAATGTTGAAAATGAAAAGAACATTAAGGGCTTTGATAACAGGGCTAAGTCTGCAATGCTAAAATACACCTGGCCTGGAAATATACGTGAACTTAAAAACTGTGTAGAAAGCGCAGTTGTTATGTGCAGTGGTGAAGAAATCAGATTAGAAGATTTACCAAATTCAATACAGCTGAAAGGGGCAGAGCAGGTAATTTCTATTCCGGTTGGAATTCCAATGGATGAAGCTGAAAAAATAATTATTCAGGAAAATCTTGCTGCAAATAACGGAAATAAATCTAAGACTGCTGATGTACTTGGAATCGGAAGAAAAACACTGCACCGTAAATTAGAAGAGTATAATATTGAATAATTATAGAAGTGTATAAAATAGTTAACAGATAAAATTAATATACAGTGTATACATTTTTTTGATTACCCGCCCAAACTTACCTTTTGGCGGGTATTTTTTTTGCATAAAAATGCACAAGAATTATAAATAAGTTAAGTGTATAAAAATATAGACTATATTGCCTACTTGTATAGTAAATAATTATCTACACACTATATATAGCGTATAACACAAAAGTGTATATTTATGCAATTTTAATAAAAATGTATAAATATACAGTTTTTATGCATAAAATAAAAGTGCTGCTGCGAGAAGAATCTACTTTTGTTTTTCTATAATCGGAAGAAGTATAAAAAAAATCCAGCCTGATTTCTCAGACTGGATAAAGTTTAGTTTTTCTTTTTTGGTGTTTATTCAACACCACCTCTTAATTTATTAGATCTCTGTTCCTGCTGGAATAACTGCGCCTTTACGAATTACGATAATTCCGTCTGCACTGTAGAATACTCCGTGGTCTCCGTCTTCATACTTCTTGCCACTGATACCAATCTTACAGTTATCACCGATTCTTGCATTCTTATCGATGATTGTGTTTGCAATCTTACAGTTCTTTCCAATACCTGTAGCTGGTTTTTTGTCTGTTGCAGCAGACTTTTCTTCTTCGGAATCATAGAAGTCTGCACCCATCATAATAACACCGTCAAGTTCTGAACCGTCATTAATGATTGAGCGAACACCGACTACAGATTTATTCAATTTTGCTTCTGTAATAATACATCCTTCTGAAATCAAAGAAGCATTTACATCTGCCTTGTTGATCTTTGAAGGTGGAAGGTTTCTCATGTGTGTGTAAATTGGCTTTGTTTCACCAAAGAAGTCGAATGTAGGATATGGCTCGCAAAGGGCAATATTAGCTTCGTAGAAGCTGCGGATAGTTCCGATGTCTTCCCAGTAGCCGTCAAATACATAAGAATTGATTTTCTTTTTTCCGATTGCAAGGGGAAGAATTTCCTTACCAAAGTCTGTGTATTTTGCATTTTCACCAAGCAGACACTCTTCCATTGTGTTTGCATTGAAAATATAAATACCCATAGAAGCAAGGTATTCTTTTTCTGGAGGAAGGGATCCGCGTGCTTCTGCCGGGATTTTCCAGTCATCAATATTCTGATCTGGTTTTGGTTTTTCCATAAAAGCTTTTACGCGGTTGTCCTGGTCAATCTTCATGATTCCAAAACCAGATGCATCGCGGCGGTTTACAGCTGTAGTTGCGATTGTTACATCTGCTCCAGATTTGATGTGGGCATCCATAAATGCCCGCAAATCCATTTTATAAAGCTGATCGCCAGAAAGAATAATGTAATGAGTTGGTTTCTGAGTTTTAAAGTGAATGAAGTTTTTGCGGACAGCATCTGCAGTTCCTTCATACCAGCCTGAATGTTCAAGAGTCTGTTCTGCAGCAAGAATTTCTACGAATCCGCCAGAAAAGCGGTCAAAATTGTATGAATTTGAAATGTGAAGGTGAAGAGATGCTGAGTTGAACTGAGTCAACAGATAAATCTTTTTGTATCCTGAATTAATACAGTTTGAAATTGGAATATCAACAATGCGGTATTTTCCTCCGAAAGATACAGCTGGTTTTGAGCGTTCCTTAGTAAGCGGGTAGAGACGTGTTCCTTTTCCTCCACCTAAAATAATTGATAATACTCTTGGTTCCTCTGTCATGAATACTCCTTGTGTAAGGTTCAAAGGTGTTTTTGCCGTTTTTGCCTTACTTATATATTTTTTTTATAGATTTTTGTTCAATTTCTATGAATTTTATTATAAGTCTGAATTTTCCTATTTGCAAATTATTTAGTATGTTTTTGGCAAGCTTAATCACCGCATTATTAAAAAAAACACCCGAACTTGTTTCCTCCTGAAGTTCGGGCGCAAAAATTAGTTTTTTTTCAGGTTAGAATACCTGTTTAATTTTTAGCGGGATTTTCCTGCTGTGCTTTTTCAATATCAGCCTGAGTTGCTGGAATCCAGTATTGGAAAACCTGAATCGGACCAACTGTTCCTGCCATTGCAAGAGTTGGCTGAGTTGCCTTGTAGCTCTTGTTCTTTTCACCTGTGCTCAGATATTTAATTACGCAGCCGTACATTTTGCCGTTGCTTGGGTCAATGATGTGTCCGCCCTTCCAGTTTCCTTCTGATTCTTTTTTCATTCCGAAAATCCAAGGTGTTCCAACTGTATGCATCTTGTTTACGGCTCCGCTTACAGGAAAGTTTTTGTAAGATTCTTTGCAGGCTGTAGCAATTACATCCTGTGGGTCGCTTGTCGTTGCGGCAATTGTTCCCATCAAAACTCCGTTTTCTTCCCAAATTTTCCAGATTGCAGTTACTTTTCCGTCTTTGTCGTCAATACTTTTCCATAATCCGCATGCTGGGTCTGCAGCAAATAATGCTCCTGCTGTAACGATGAGAGCTCCAATTAATGCCATGAGTTTTTTCATTTTAAATCCTCCTCGTGAAAAAGCCTGGTAGATATATTTTTAATCTGATAGTAAGTCTATCACACTTTGGCTTATATGCAAGTTTTTTCTTTCGTTTTTTTTGTGTTGAATTTCACTAAATACTTTTTTTCAGATTCCGATGATAAAAATAGATGTAAAGAATGTGTAAGGCCGCTGGCGGCCGGTGTTAAATAGCAAAGCGTTAAAAAAAATGCGAAAGCATTTTTTAGCTTTACCACCTTGAATGCTAGTAGAGTCTTACAATCAGATGGAGGATGATAATAATATGATTCGAGGATGGTACACAGGTGCTTCTGGCATGAATGCCCAGCAAAACCGCCTGGATGCAATTTCTAACAATCTTGCCAATGTAGATACTGCAGGTTATAAACGTGATGTAACAGTCAGCAAGAATTTTCCAGAATTGCTGATTCGCCGCACAAATGCAGACGGCGTTTATAAAATGGAATTTGGTTCTGCAGACGCTGCTCCAGTTATTGGAAGACTTGGTCTTGGTGTAGAAACAAACGAAAATTACACCGATTTTTCTCAGGGGTCTTTTAAAATCACAAATACAAAGACAGATACAGCCTTGAGCGGAAAAGGTTTTTATGTAGTAGAAACTCCAATGGGAGAGCGCTACACACGTAACGGTGACTTTTTTATTGGAAAAGAAGGAATTTTGGAAACTAAGGACGGATACCCTGTTCTTGGTGAAAATGGATATATTTATGTTGATGATGACCATTTTACTGTAAACGAAGATGGCGTTATCCGCACAGAACGTGACGGTAGAGAAATTGACCGTTTTAAGGTAGTCCGCTTTGATAACGAGCGTTACCTTAAAAAAATGGGAAACTCTTTTTATATTGAAACTGAAGTTTCTGGTCCCGCTCACATTGCCGAAGGTGCAGAAAGACCTCGCTTTATGCAGGGCTATACAGAAACCAGCAATGTGAATGTTGTGAATGAAATGGTTCAGATGATTGAAGTGAACCGTGCCTACGAAGCAAACCAGAAGACCATTACTTCTGAAGACAGCATGATGGGCACTCTCTGGCAGAAGGTTGCCGTTTTAAGATAGGAGTTAGCTTAGTATGGTAAGATCACTTTGGACAGCGGCTACCGGAATGAACGGCCAGCAGTCAAATATAGATGCAATTTCAAACAACCTTTCAAACGTAAATACAACCGGCTACAAACAGCAGCGCCTTGAATTTGAAGACCTGGTTTACCAGAATCTTAAGCTTGCTGGAACTCCTGCAACAGAAGATACAGTTACTCCTGTGGGAATTCAGCAGGGAACTGGTGTAAAGGTGGGAGCAACTCAGAGAATTATGAATCAGGGTTCTTTGCAGAATACTGGTGTTGATACTGACCTTGCTATTGTCGGTGAAGGTTTCTTCCGTGTTCAGAAATACGACGGAAGCTATGCCTATACCCGCGACGGTTCTTTTAAGGTTGATTCAAACGGTCAGCTGGTAACAAGCGGCGGTTTGCGCGTTATGCCGGAAATTATTTTACCGGAAGGTTATGATGTTTCAACTTTGAACATTACTCAGACTGGTTTGGTTTCCGTAAAGGTTAATGGTGGTAACGACCCTGTAGAAGTTGGCCAGATTGAGCTTTATCGCTTCCCAAATCCGGTCGGTTTACAGGCCGACGGAGACAATTTTTATAAGGTGACTGCTGCTAGTGGAGAAGCAATTGCCGGCCGTCCTGGTTATAACGGTTTTGGTGATACACGTCACAAGTTTTTGGAAATGTCTAACGTTTCGGTTGTAAACGAAATGGTTCAGATGATTGTTGCTCAGCGTGCTTATGAGTTTAATTCTAAGGCTGTGCAGACTTCTGATACTATGCTGCAGACTGCAGTGAACTTGAAGCGTGCTTAGTAGATTGTCCGGTCGGGCCGGACAATGACAGGTGTTTGTCATTATCGGGCTTGACCCGATAATCTTTTGAGGGGAAAAGATGAACGTAGGATTAGTACAAAATACATTTAGCGGAATTACTGGCGGGCAGGGGGCTTTGCAGTCTGCCCGTACTTCCGGCGAAAGCGCAAAGTTTTCTGAGCTTGTTGAACGTTTTAAGGCTCAGAATGAAGGACGGGGAACTGTTTCTTCCAGCCAGATTGCAGAAAACGGCAGGCTGAACGGTGAGTATACTACTGGATTTGGTGGTACATATACATCTGAAGCTGATAAGGCCAGTCGCCCAACTGGTGCCGCCGCAAATCAGGCTAATCCTCATGTAAAAACTTCTTTAATTGACCGCACAAGCGAACTTTACGAAAAATCTATGGAACTGGAAAGCTATTTTGTAAAGCAGATGCTTTCTGAAATGAGAAAAACAGTTCATCACTCTGGCGAGTCAGATTTTGCCCGCCAGACTTACGAAGACATGCTCTATGATGAGTATGCAACTGCCATGACAAAAAATGCAGGCTTTGGTCTTGCAGACCAGATTTATTTGTCTTTGGTTGGATAATTTTGTACAATTTTGAGAGGTAAAGACTAAATAAACTTTTCTTATGAAAAGTTTATTTTTAACGTCTTTTCTATATATAATCCTCTGAATTTATTTACATCTATTAAATCCCCTTGTCGTTGGCAGGGGGATTTTTTTAGCTTTTATTTTTATTGAATAAAGTCCCCTAAAATGCTAGAATCCCAAGAAATCCGCAGTGATGAACTCCACATCACTTTCCTTGCCGTTACGATGGCAACGCGATCTAAAAAATAAAACTGCCCCCAGTGGGCTTGCACTCACACAGGAGTATCTAATGAAAAAAATCAAATCATTTGTATTGTCAATTATGGCTGCCGGACTTTTGTTGACTGGCTGTTCAAAAAATGCCTCTCAGAAAATTACTGTAGAAATCTGGCACACTTATAACGGAAGCCAGCAGGAATATCTTATTTCTGCCGCTGAAAAGTTCAATGCTTCTCAGGAAAAGTATGAAGTAAAAGTTCTTGCTCAGGATTATTCAGGTTTTGCTGATACAGTTTACAATGCTGTTGCAAATAAAATTGGTCCAAGCATTATTTTTAACTATGGTTCAACTGCTGTTGATTATGCAAAAGAAGGTCTTGCTGTTGATATCAAAAAATATATTGCTGAAGATGTAAAGAAGGGCGATACAACAATGCAGGATATTATTGCTTCTTTGCCAGAAGCAATGCAGACTGATGTAAAGGGCTTTGAAAACGGTGGAATTTACTATCTGCCTGGTTGTACAACAGGTCCTGTATTTTTCTATAACAAAGCCATTTTTGATGAACTTGGTTTGAATCCTCCTGCTGATTGGGATCAGCTTGAAGCAGTTTGTAAGACTATTTATGAAAAGAAGGGTATTCCTGGTTTCCATTCAGATGGTCTTATCGACAATATTCAGATGATTCTTATGCAGCGTGATTATGGCTATATTGATGTAGCAACAAAGAAAGTGCAGTTTACTGCTGATCAGCTTGCAGAAATTTATGACTGGTATGCTGAATGTTGTAAAAAAGGTTATTTTGAATTCAACACTGTTGGTAAATATTCATCAGAAGATTTGGCAACTGGTGCTGTAGCTTCATTCTCTGGTTCTTGTGTAAATGATCAGTATATTACAATGCTTACAGGTGAACTTGGAATTGCTCCTTGGATTTCTTCTTCTAGCGGACGTTCATTCTATACTGGCTGGAACCGTGGTCCAATCTTCCTTGCAAGAAATGCAAAGGTTGACCGTGGTGCTTACGAATTTGTTAAATTCTTCCTTTCTCCAGAAATGAATGGCGGATGGGCAAAGGCTAACTCAGCTCTTTCTCCTTATGGAACTACAGAAAAGAACGAAGATTATAAAAATTACATCAATAATCTTCCAGCTTCTTCTGCACTTCCAGCTGTTCAGGCAAATCTTCCTGTTTCTGGTTCTTTCCCTAACGTTCACGGCGGTTCACAGATTCGCAATATTCTTGTTGAATATTTGAACAATGTTGTTGACAACAAGATGTCTGCAAAAGAAGCTGCTGAAGCTGCAATTAAAGATTGTAACGAGGCTCTTTCAGACTAATCTGGAATGATTTATGCAAATACGGCTGGAAAATCTGACTAAAAAGTTCGGTCATACTGTGGCCGTAAATAATTTTTCCGCAACTTTGCCGGATGGTTCTTTAATTTGTCTTTTGGGGCCTTCCGGCTGCGGAAAATCTACTCTGCTGAATATGCTCTGCGGAATTACAGATGTTACCGAAGGGCATATTTATTTTGATGATAAAGAAGTTACTAAACTGCCTGCAGACCGCCGGGATATAGGCATGGTTTTTCAAAATTACGCTCTTTATCCTCATATGACTGTCTGCGATAATATCTGCTTTCCTCTGGAAGTGCAGAAAGTTCCACGTAAAGAGCGGCTTGAGCGGGCTGAACGCATTGCAAATCTTGTTCATGTAGACGCACTTATGAAGCGTTATCCGGGGGAACTTTCCGGTGGCCAGCAGCAGCGGGTTGCAATTGCCCGTGCCCTTGTAAAAAATCCTAAGTTACTTTTGATGGATGAACCGCTTTCTAATCTGGATGCAAGACTGCGCCTTGAAATGCGGGAAGAAATCCGCAGAATTCAGCAGGAAACCGGTGTTACTACTGTTTTTGTTACCCATGACCAGGAAGAAGCAATGTCTATTTCTGACAGCATTATCCTTATGAAAGAGGGCCTTTTTGTGCAGGGGGGCTTGAGTCAGGAACTTTATGATAATCCTAACTGCCGTTTTGCTGCCGACTTTTTGGGAAATCCTCCTGTAAATGTATTTGAAGATGCCGCTTGGGCTGGTTTTGAACAGAATAAAGTTTTATATGTTCGTCCAGAAGCTTTTATGCTTGCAGATGATTACGAAGCAGAGGTACTTAGAATCTCGCTTTTGGGAAAAGAGCGCATTGTTTATGTAAGGCTTGGCGGAATGGACGGTGTTCGTGTAATTCTTCCATCTGATGTAGAATTATCACTGGGGCAGAAAATTGGACTTGGTTTTAGAAAAAAAGGTGTCTTTGTTTTTGATAAGACCACGGGCCTGCGACTTAATTAGGATTTTCAGATGAAGTATTCAGAAAAGCACAGAAGATTTTTTGAAGCGGGTGAGCCATGGCTTTATCTTATGCCTTTTTTAGTATTCGCCGCAGTATTTATCATTTATCCTATAATTAATGTATTTCTTCTTTCCTTTTTGAAAAATTACAATGCTTTGCGCGGTACTTTTGATTCTGTTAGCTTTGATAATTATGCAAAGGTGCTTTCTGATGAAAAATTCCGCTCTGCATTAAAAAATACAGTTTTGTATGTGCTTTTTGTGGTTCCAATCAGTACAGCTCTTGCGGTTGTTTTTGCAACTTTGCTTAATTCAAAAATTAAAGGTATCTGGATTTTTCAGACTGCCTTTTTTATGCCACTGGTTACTTCGGTTACGGCCGTAGGCTTAATCTGGCGCTTTATGTATAACCAGCAGTATGGTGTAATCAATTTTATTCTTTCGAAATTCGGCATAGAAAAAATTGGCTGGCTTACAGATTCCCGCTGGTCGCTCCCGGCTCTGGTAATCTTTGGAATCTGGAATATTCTGCCTTTTACAATCATTCTTTTAATTTCTGGCCTGCAGAATATAAATGAACTTTATTATACTGCGGCCCGTGTGGATGGTGCCCGTTCTGTAAGAATCTTTTTTAGAATTACAGTGCCGCTCCTTTCTCCTACAATTTTTCTGGTTTCTATAATCAATACAATTTCATGTTTTAAGGTTTTTAGTGAGCTTTTCCCGCTTTTTAATGCAAAGCCCGGGCCTTATTACAATCTTTACACAGTGGTTTATTATATCCGCTATGCAATGATGGAAAAACGAAAGTACGGCTATGCGGCTGCTGCGGCTGTAATTCTCTTTTTCTGTGTTATGATTTTTACACTTATTCAGCTTTTTATAAAAAAACGCATGAAGCTTAAGGGGATAAAATAGGTTTTTGTCATTCCACGGCTTGACCTGTTAAACCGGACGATTACAGTATGTAGAGGGCTTTTATGATTGGAAAAATACTAAAAAAAATAAGTCTTTATATCTTCTTAACTCTTGGCGCATTTGTGATGATTTTCCCTTTTCTCTGGATGATTATGGGCGCTTTTAAGAGTCCTGCAGAAATCATTATGTTTCCGCCAAAACTTTTGCCTTCACACTGGTCTTTTATAAATTTTTCAAAAGCCTTTAAGATGGCTCCGTTCGGTCGTTACTTTTTAAATTCGGTGGTTGTAATGATTCTTTCTGTTCTTACTACAACTACAACTTCTATTTTAGGTGCTTTTGCTTTTTCCCGATTAAAGTTTCCGGGAAAGGAAATCATTTTTTCTATTCTTTTAAGTTTGATGATGATTCCATTTGAAATGCTGATTATCACAAATTACACTACGATTGTAAAACTTCATCTTTTTAATACAATTCCGGCTCTGGTTTTGCCTTTTGTGAGCAGTATTTTTTATACTTACATTCTGCGAAACTTTTTTGACACAGTTTCGGACAGCCTTTATTATTCGGCAAGAATAGACGGGGCTTCCAACTGGATGTATTTGTGGCGCATTCTTGTTCCAATGGCAAAGCCTTCTTTGTTTACAATCCTTCTTTTGAATGCTCTTTCTTCCTGGAACTCCTTTATCTGGCCGCTCTACATTACTGCAGACCTGCGCTCAAGGACTCTGCCTTACGGTCTGCAGGTTTTTACCAACGAAGGCGGCTCCTTTCAGGAATTGCTCATGGCGGCATCCTCTGTAATCATCCTTCCTATGATTGTGCTTTTCCTTATTGCAAGAAAGTATATTATCAGCGGTGTTTCCCGGGGCGGAATTAAAGCCTAGCTGGGACAGTTCTGGGGCCGTTTACAGGTAGCTTTCAAAATCTGGATTTTCTTTTGCAAAAGCGGCTGCATCTTTTTTGAAGTCCAGCCAGTTTCCTGAAAAAAGAAACTTCATGCCGGGTAACATGGAAAGCTCGCTTGGTGTGATATAATCATAACTGAAATCACGCTCGCAGAAATAAAGGGCAATGCGGGGTATACAGGTGAGCAGAATATAACTGCAGAAGGTTGAACAGACAAAACGGTCTTTTTCTTTGAACTGCTTGTAGGCTCTTAGCGATTTTTTTAGATTAACAAGAAATTCCCGATGTTCTGCAGAAATTGGAAGCTTTGGCAAATCGGGAAGATTCATTTTTTTCTTTATACAATAAAGTGAAACAGGAAAGTTATGTAAAACTGCATATTTTACTTCCTGAGAATTATAATAAGCCAGCGTTTTTTCTTTTGCGGCTTCGTATTCTTCCGGCCTTACTTTTATGGCATAAGTGTAGTGAAAAGACTTTTTTGCGTCGCAGGTTTGAAAATATGAACAGCTTTCGGGGTTGCTGCAAACTTCTTTTTTTAAATAGTAATCACCACCAACGGTAAGTCCATAAAATTCATCTGATAAATCAAAACCAATTGCTGCGTGTGCGGCGGGGATTTTTGTTGTGTTTGTCAGATACTGTCCTTTTTTCAAAAGTTCGGCCGGCAGATTATCCTTGTAAACCGGGTCATATAATCTTATAAAAATATATTTGTAATTATCCTTTGGAAGTTCAAGCTTTTTGTCTATTTCTTCGTTTTTTATGCCAAGTGCTTCAGAATGAAAATAGTCGTAGATTTCCTTGAATTGTTCGTAACTTTTTTCCAGTGTTTTTAATTCTTTTTTTAGAAAGGCTAATGGAAGCTTACTGTATTTTTGCATGCTTGAAGTATATAGCAGATAAAATAATATGAAAAGCAGAAATATGAAAAGCAGAATTGAAAACAAGTTATTTTTTCTATATAATGATTTAATTATTTTTATTGATTTTGAGGAAAAAATGAACAGACGACTTATCACAGCAGCTTTACCTTACGTTAATAACATTCCACATTTGGGAAATATAATTCAGTCGCTTTCGGGCGATGTTTTTGCGCGCTTTTGCCGCAGCCGTGGTTACGACACTCTTTACATCTGCGGTGTAGATGAATACGGTACCGCAACCGAAACTAAGGCTCTTGAAGAAAAAACAGACCCTCGCTCTCTCTGCGACCACTACTATGGCGAGCACACAAAAATCTATGAGTGGTTCAAAATTGATTTTGATAAATTCGGCCGCACTTCAAACGAGCAGTGTACTGAAATTACCCAGTCGCTTTTCAACGACCTGGACAAGGCCGGCCTCATTCACGAGCATGTAAACAAGCAGCTTTTCTGTCCACACTGTAATATGTTCCTTGCAGACCGCTATGTTGACGGAACCTGTCCTAAGTGCGGATACGAAAAGGCCCGCGGTGACCAGTGCGATAAGTGTGGTTCACTGCTTGATCCTACTGAACTTAAAGAACCTCGCTGTCATACATGTGGTGGAACTCCAGAAGTTCGCGAAACAAAACACCTTTACATAGACCTTCCTGCAATGAGCGGCAAACTCAACGAATGGATGGAAAAGGCTAGTGTTGAAGGCCGCTGGGCAGATAATGCTATCAACATGACTAAGGCATGGATTCGTGATGGTCTTCAGGAACGTGCAATTACCCGCGACCTTAAGTGGGGTATTCCTGTTCCAAAGCCTGGTTATGAAAACAAGGTATTTTATGTTTGGTTCAATGCACCAATCGGATATATTTCAATCACAAAGCAGCTGGCTGATGAACTTGTAAAGGCCGGTAAGCAGAGCTTTGACTGGAAGAGCTGGTGGATTCCAAGTGAATCGGAAGAAGGAAAGAATAAGCCAAAGGTTGATCTCTTCCAGTTTATTGGTAAAGACAATATTCCTTTCCACACTGTAATTTTCCCTTCTACAATGCTTGGTTCTCCTCACGAGTGGACAAAACTTCATCATATGTCTTCTACTGAGTTCTTAAACTACGAAGACGGAAAGTTCTCTAAGAGTCTTGGTGTTGGTGTATTTGGTTCGGATGCTATCGAGTCTGGAATTCCTGCTGATGCATGGCGTTTCTACATTTTCTATAACCGCCCGGAAAAGCAGGACTATCAGTTTACTTGGAAAGACTTTATGGAAAAGCTTAACGGCGAACTGATTGGTAACTTGGGTAACCTTGTAAACCGCACACTTTTATTTGTAAATAAATATTATGAAGGAAAGATTCCGGATGCTTCTGTAGATGAAGAACTTTGGACAAAGGTTCGCGAGCTTGAATCTAAGGCAACAGCAAGCCTTGAATGGGCTGATTTGAAGGACGCTTTCCACACAATGTTTGAAATTTCTGATATCTGTAATAAGAAGTTCCAGGCAACTGAGCCTTGGAAGGCAAGAACAGAAAATCCGGCTGTTGCTGAAAGCCTTATCCACAACCTCTGCTATGTAATTAAGGATTTGATGATTATGATGAATCCTTATATGCCTCAGTACACTCAGAAAATTATGAGTTACTTTGGAAAGTCTATTCAGGTGAAGAAGGTTGGAATGGAAACGCAGCCTGGCCTTACATGGGATGACCTTGGAAAGCTCGAAGGCCTTACAACTGTAGGACCAACAGAAGTTTACTTTAAGCCGATGGATCAGAAGACTATGCTTGCCTTCCGCGAAAAGTTTGGCGGCCAGCAGAAGTCTGCAGAAGCTAAGAAGGATAAGAAAGAAAAGAAACAGAAGAAGGCTGAGCCGGTTGTACTTCCTCTAGACCAGCAGGCTGATTTCTTCAATAAAAATATTGAACTCACAGTTGCAAAGATTGTTGACGTTAAGCCAAATCCTGAAGGAGAAAAGCTTTATATCGAAACTCTTGATGACGGAAGCGGAACTCCTCGTACAATTCAGTCTGGACTTAGAATGTTCCTTAAGGAAAGTGATCTTCTTGGAAAACACGTTGTAATTGCTTCAAATCTTGCTCCTCGTACAATGCGTGGCGTTGAAAGCCGCGGTATGCTTCTGGCTGGTCACTACAATGATGCCGAAGGTAAGGAATGCGTAGAAGTTCTTGATGTAAGCTGGGCAGCTCCTGGTACAAAGATTGTACTTGAAGGCGCTGACGCTGCTGCCGCAAAGAAGTCTGAAATCACAGGTGATGAATTCTTTGCTGTTAAGATTGAAGCAAAAGATGGTCTTGTTCAGATTGCTGGAAAGAAGCTTCTTGCCGACGGAAAAGAAATCAAGACAGAAAAAGCTTTGAATTCTGATATTGCTTAGAATTATATGTATAAGATTATTGTAAATCAGATTGAAAAATCGCAGTGGCCTAATAATGGTACTTTTTTGCAGACTCCCTTCTGGTGCGAGTTTAAGGCTCGCCATGGATGGGAGTACCGTCGCTTTTCTGTAACTTATGAGCTGGATACAGATTCTGCAGAATTTGCGGACGGGGCTCTTAATCAGGGCTCTGCCTGTGAACGTTCTGAGGGAAGCGGAACTGGCGCCGAAGGTGTAAAAGCTGTTCATAAATCATTTGAACTTGCCGTTTTGAACCGCTCTTTTGCAAAGGGTATGTTTTCAATCGCTTATATTCCTATGATGCCTGAATTGCCATATGAATGTACGCCCGAAGAACTCTTGGATAAGGCTTTTGATGATGAAAACACTGGCTCGGATTCGGGCCCTTCTGTGATTGCACAGGAAATTATTACTCCTGAAACTCAGACAATTGAATATACTCATCTTTTGCAGGAACTTGCCTATGCGCTTAAGCCTTTTCTGCCCAAAAATACAATTGTGATTCGCTTTGATCCGAATGTAGGTTTTTCTAGTCCAGAAGACCGTGATGCCTTTAATTTTGGTGTAAAAACAGTGGCTTATGCTGACCGCCTGAAGCTTAGAAAAAATAAGGTTGATATTCAGCCGCCTGATACAACTCTGGTTGATTTAACTGCCAGTGAGGATGAAATACTGGCCCGAATGCACCAGAAGTGGCGTTATAATATACGTTTGAGCGAGCGTAAAGGCGTTGTAATTCATAAATATGAAGGAAATGATAAGGAATTGTCTAGTAAAATAGACATCTTCTATAATCTTACTAAGGAAACAAATGCCCGCGATGGGAATTCTTCTCATGCAAAATCTTATTATCAGGATTTGATTATGCGTTCTGCGGCTCTTCGCGAAGAAGGTCTGGATGTTCCTGTAGTTTCTTTGTACATTGCTGAACACGAGGAAGATGAAATTGCTGCAATTATGACGCTTTTTAGTCATGATGAAGCCATTTATCTTTACGGAGCCAGCAGCAACAAAAAGCGCAACCTTATGCCAAATCATCTTTTGCAGTGGACTGCTATGAAGGATGCTAAGGCATACGGCAGCAAGTATTATGATATGTACGGAATGCCACCGGAGGGAAAAGACGAAAATCATCCTATGCACGGGCTTTATATGTTTAAGGCCAATTTTGGTGGAAAGAACGTGCACCGCACTGGCAGCTGGGACCTGCCTTTGAAGTCAATTTACGGCTGCTACAGTGCAGCAGAGAAAATGCGCGCCTTTTGGCATAAAAAGGTGATAAAGAAACTAAAAGGCCGTTAATTTTCATTCCTGCATAACAAATAATGTCATTCCCTAACCGAGTTTGCTAGGCAAACGTCGCAGGCTTGACCGGGGAATCTTTACAAAAACAGAGAAGAACAGATTGTCGGGTCAAGTCCGACAATGACACTCATTGAAGGATTTTTTTATGAACTTTTACGACACAAAGGATATCCCATGCTTTGGCGTGGCTGGAAATTTTACAGGACACCTGGAGCAGGCCGGCGAGGCTGTTGATTTTGCAAAGGTGAAAACTGCAGAGGCCAATGCGCCAAAAGCTATTTTTCCAACTTATATTCCTGTGAAAGCCGGGGATAGTAAGGGGGATTGCTCAGTACCCTCTTTCCTGAATACTTTTCCCTTTGACCCTAAACGCATTATTTTTCCAAAGGACGAAGAAAAACTTCAGATTGAGCCAGAATGCGCAATCATATTTGATGCTACATATCATGGCGACCAGTTAGTAGAACTCAGGCCTGTAAGTTTTGGCGCTTCAAACGACTGCTCAATTCGAAAACAGGGCGCAAAAAAAATCAGTGAAAAGAAAAACTGGGGTGCTTGTACAAAAGGCTTTTCAGAAAATCAGATTGTCTTTGACTCTACAGACTTTACAGAAAAGAGCAAGCTCAACGACTACCGAATTGCAAGCTTCCTCATACGTAAGGGCGTAGTTTACGATTACGGCGAAAATTCAGCAGTCCGCGATTACAGCTATATCTACAAGAAACTCACCGACTGGATGCTGGACAAGTTCAATCACCAGCAGGACGAAGGTCCCGCAGAAGACATTCACAGCTACCTGCTAGCCGCAGGCCGACCATCACGCATATTAGTTTCAATCGGAGCGACCCGCTACACAGCCTGGGGCGAATCAAACTTCCTGAAGAACGGCGACAAGGCTGTAGTTGTAGTGTATCCGGAATCAAAATACAGTCCGGAAGAAATCAAAAAAATGGCAGAAACCAGCGATTTTTCAGACCGCTCAATTTCTGCCCTGATTCAGACTGTGGAAATGTAAATTTGCCAGCTTACAAATTTACGCATATGCATTGACAATGCTCTCATTGTAATCTGCATTCTGCAAATCCAACAGTGAAGGGCAGGTGCTCATATTTTACACTTCCCTTGAATTCAAATCCATTCTTAAAATACCATTCCTTCAATTCTGTATAATCATTTATAAAATCAAGGAAAAGTATTTTACCGCCAAGCTCACGAACTTTCTCTTTTGCAAAATCCAGAAGTTGCTTTCCATAACCTTGCTTTCTCATCTGAGGGTTTACACATAGATTATGAAGAACATAAGTTTCTTCTTTTTCCGGATCCTTGCTGATTGAAAAGTATCCGACCAGTTCCTTTTCTCCATTTTGATTTTCTTCAAAAAGTCCGTACATCAAAAAGCCCCAGTTCCAGAAATTCTCAAGCTTTTCCAAAGGCATAAAAGCATTATGGCCCGGAGCGTTTTCTTTTGTAAAGCCAAACTTTTCTGCAACTGTTGAAAAACACAGATGGATAAAATCCAGGCAGAGGGGAAGTTCAGCTTTTTCAATTCGTCTAATCATGTTTTCTCCTATCTGTAGATTGTCCGATCACCCTTCGACTTAGCTCAGGAGCCGCCGGACAATGACAATATTCTATTTCTTACGTAAAATCCATATCAGATTACTCTGGTATTTTGCGGCACTCATCGGGTCGTTTAAATCTTCCTTGTCGCCCTTGTAACCGCGGTAAATATCAACAACCTCAAAGCCGCATAGTTCAGCAAGCAGGAACATTTCCCAGCGATAGGTCTGACGCATTTTGAGTGGGCGAATCCGCTCTCCAATCACATTTCCTTCATCATCATAAGTTTCAAACTTCCAGTTGCCGCTCATAATCTGTGTCCAGGGATTATAGGAAATCGCATTGTAGATTTTTTCGCGGTGGCCTTCGCTGTTTACATATTCAAGACGGAAAGAGTAATCATCAGGCTTTGTATTCATCTGCTGAGCCTGCACAGCGGGCCATGGATCAAAAGTATTAAGCGTCAGAATGCCGCCAGGAACAAGATGACGTCCAAGATTTTTCAAAGCTGCTATCTGTGACTTCTGGTCCGGCAAGTGCATAAAACCACTTCTTGCAATAATCACAAGTGAATATTTCCTGCCCGCTTCAAACTCTGTCATATTACCGGGAAAGATTCTCAAATCAAGATTTTTTGCCGCAGCCTTTTGCTCACAGATACGACACATCTCCTCAGACAAATCTGTGCCATCAGCAATTACTCCGTGTTCAGCAAGATAAAGCAAAACCGCGCCGGTTCCACAGGCAACATCAATCACACCATCTTTGCCATATTTCTTTGCCAGCTCCAGATAAAAGTCCTGAAAGCCTTCATGAGCGTCAAACTCCCTGTACATAACCTCAAGATACCTGTCGTAGTTTTCTGCTACGTCTTTGAAATCGTGTAAGTCCATATAAAACCTCCTGTGTTAGCCAACAAGTTGGCTTGGCCGCTGGCGGCCGTTGTTTTATAGCAAAGCTAAAAAAAAAGGCCACTTACCCGAAGGCAAGTGGCCGATTATCCAGATTAAAAATTGTTCAATCTTTCGTACTATCGCACTTTGTACCCTGGGCATACGCTAATCTTGCCATCAGTATTTGTGGTGGTTGTGGTAAGAGAACGTGTATCCTGAGTCACAAAATTGAACATCATAAGGTGAAAATACAGAAAAAGTTTAATTAGGTCAAGTCTATTAATTTCTTTCTGTTCCACGAAGCGTAGGTTGTATCCTGTGTTCGGCTATGGTATTCTCAAAGCATAAATTGACCCGCCGGCCGGCAGGCTCTTACTCAGGAGATTTTTATGGACAACTATGTAACTGGAGCAGTTATCAAAAGGCTCCGCGAAAACAAGAAGATGACTCAGAAAGAACTAGCCCAGAAGATTTTTGTAACGAGCAAGGCCGTAAGTAAATGGGAAACAGGGAAGGGCTTTCCTGATGTGGGTTTGCTTGAAGCACTTGGAAAAGCACTGGATGTTTCTGTGATTGAACTTCTTTCCGGCAAGGATATTACAAATTTGAATAAAGCCTGCAATATGGCAAAGGGGAAGTTTTATGTATGTCCTGTTTGCGGGAATATTATTCAAACCAGCGGGGAAGCTGTAATTTCCTGCTGTGGAATTACCTTGCCGCCACTGGAAGCAGAAAGAGCGGACGAGGAACATTCTCTGAAAGTCAAGATTGTCGAAGACGAATATTTTGTAACTATCAATCACCCGATGACAAAGGAACATTATATTTCTTTTATAGTGGCACTTTCTGATCAGGGAGTGCAGCTGGTAAAACTGTACCCGGAAGAAGATGCCCAGGCCCGCTTTAAAATCAGCCGGGTACGTAAGCTTTACGCCTACTGCAAACTCCATGGGCTTTTTGAAGTGAACCGTAAAGACTTGCCTTAATTTGATTCGTGAACAATCTTCTTCGCCTGAAGAATTATTGCGTCGCCGGAAAAGAGCTCTTCAAACCTGGCGACAACTTCTTGCAGAAGTGATTTTTCGTCTGCGGCAATTATACACTCACAGAATCCTTTTTCGCGCTCCTGTTTTGCAGCCAGGTCGTTAGTTTGATTTAGGAGCTTTACTCCGGGGTGCTGGAGGAGTTCGGCCATCATTGAGTCTGACATTAAGGGAAGTTTAAGGCTTAGTACGTGTTTTTTCATGTTTGTGGTGATTTCGACAGGCTCAATCACCGCAGTTTTAGGTTCAATCACCGTAGTAGCAGACTCAATCACCGTAGTAGCAGACTCAATCACCGTGTTTTCCAGTTCAATCACAGTTCTGTAAATCATCTCAAAAACAGAAAGACCGCAGGCCACTGCATAGGTAAAGGTCATTCCGCTGAGACGGGGGTTTATTTCGATAATGTGCCAGTGTCCTTCATCGTCTAAAATCAAATCAACTTGAGCCACGCCGCAAAGCTTAAGCCCCTCGGCCAACTTTAACATCATTTCCTGTAAATCCTCAGGCAGCTGGCAAGGTCCGTATTTTACGCTTTGTTTGGGGCTGGTAATTCCATACTGATTTACACTGAACTCAAAAGGTGGTAACACAGTGTAGACTCCAGGAACCCCGTAAATCTCCAGTCCAAACTGGCGGCCGCTTATAAACTCTTCTATCAGTCGATTGGAATTATTTCGTTTTGAATTAAGGTATCCGGCAACCTCGCCATAAGTATGGGCAACGGTCATGCCATATGAACTAAGGCCGGTTGTATCTTTTATAATCACCGGTAGCCGCAGGCCCCGAATCTGAGTAAGAACACTTTCCTTATAAATATTCCTCAAAACTTCACGATTACTTCCCGCGCAAAAATATAAATCGTGGTCGCAGAAAATTGCTGGAGCTACTTGAAATCCCAGCCTGGTAAGCTCGTTATGGGTTCTCCATTTATCAAAGCAGATGAGCCCAGTCTGAACAGAATGACAGATTGTCCGTATGCCACGTTCTCTAAGTTCTTCTGCAACAAGAGCATCGCTCACAGGAAGCCAGTCGTAAGGTTCAATCCAGAAGGTCATGGCAATTGCAAGGTCGGGATTTATAGATGCCACTATATCTGCAAATGTTTTTGTGTCAGCATCTTTTGGAAGGTAAAAAATCTGATTGTCCAGTTTTTCTTCCGGCAGAAATATAGCGGGTTTTTGAGTTACACAAAAAAAATTATGCTCAGAATGTGCCTGGCAAAAGTTCTGGAAGGACACGGTATTCTGAGGCTGAACTTTAATTTTAAAAGTCTCTTCATCAAAAATATTCGAATTTGTACTGTAAAAAACAATCTTCATAATTTCCTAACTTAAAGTATAACTCGTAATGGACTTAACCGCCTGCACAAAGTTTCTTTCTTCTTCTTCAGAAAGAATATTTTTATCATACAGGGCTTTTTCAAACAAGTCTCCTGCTGTGAAGGCAAAGCCTGAATGACTTTTACGGTCGTTTGAGTCAAAATAGTCTTTAATAAATTTTGTGTATTCGCCTGGCGCCCTTGTAACCTTGTATTCAATCTGGCGGCGGCTTCCCCAGTCAATCAGAGTCATAAAAAGCCTGGTAAGGCGGTCAATTTCATTTCGTTTTTCCCGGCTTTTCCGTGATTTCTTTAAAAATTCACCAATTGCATTCTTAAAAGATTTCGCTTCTACTGTTGCGTAGGCGGCTTCTTTTTCAAACTTGAAGTGAAAAATCATCTTAAAAAATTCTTTAATATCTGAAAGCAGCTGACTAATAAATTGGGACAAAACTCTGTTGCTAAAAAAAGCTCTGATGGTGCCGCTTGTTATAAGTCTGAAGATTCCGTAAATAATAAGGAGTATTGCTCCTGTTGCGATTAAAACTTTTGCAACCTTATCCAGAATATACCAGAGAATGCTTAAATCAAATTTTGATTCAGGTAAATCGCTAAAAAGATCTGAGCCCATGTCAAAATCAAAATATTCAAAATTTTCATGATATTCAGGATTTTCTATCGTAATTTCTTCGCGCTCTTTTTCTTCCAGGGGGGTAATTTTTATAAGGGCTGAATTTGAAGAAAGGACTAGTCCAATCAGACTGCTTGCAAGCAGAATAATGCCTGCAAACTTAAACATATTAAAGCGGTGTTCAAGAATTGTATCAAATCCCAAAAATGCATAGTAAATTTCGCGGTTGTAGAGACCAATCAGCATAAAGCTTGTGAAAATCCCCAGATAGAAAATTATTAATATTGCTATGCAAAAAACAGAAAGTTTTATCCCTGCAATTTTTCCGCCTAAGAGACTTGTAAAAATAATAAAGCCCAAAATAAAAAGTAGAGTCTGTAGTTTTTTCAGGCTGCGGCCAAAATCTCCGGCGGTAAGGTTGTTATGAAAGAGATAGGTTCTGAGTTCTTCGCCCTTCATTCCATTTATGCTATCCAAAAATAAATCGTGGTAGAGAAAAATGGAGTTTAATTGGGCACTTATTATGTAAAGAACAAACATGGCTGGAATTAAGGCATAAGGGGCATCAAACTGCTGCAGCATAAAGCTTAAAACCAGCATTACAATAATACAGCTTATTAGTATCAGGGTATGTGGGAGAATTCGGCTTTTATTGCTAACAAAAAAATCCATTCCGGCGGAAAAAATAAAACTGAAGATTATAAGGCTTGCATAAGTAAAAAAGTTTACCAGTACAAAGTCTAAAAGCTGATTTTTTACAAGGACATTATTTAAGATATTTAAAATGATTATCACAAAAGAGGCGGATACTGCCGAGAGAATAAATCGTTCTGCGAGTCTTATACTTTTATAATTCATTTACGGCCTTCTTTCGTAAGTTCAGGTTTTCTGTGGTTAATTCTTCTTTATCTGCCTCTACTTTTGCAAAGTATTTTTCTACTTCGCGGGGACCTACAGTAAAAAGCATGGTCCCGGCCGGAAGCTGATGGCGGAATTTTGCTTCCGGATTGTAATTCAGCTTACCTGGGGCAAGTTTTATTAGAGAGAGAATATCCAGTATTACGTCGGCCTGGTGGGCGCGGGGTTTTAGATAGGGAAAGTCTGAAGCAAAGGCTGCAAAGCCACAGCGCTGTTTATAGCGGCGGGAAGCTTCTATGATGGCGGCTGCAATTTCAATTGCTTTTTCAGAATAGTATGAACGGTTTTTTAAATCATAATCTTCTTCTGCAAGATTCAGAAAAACAAAAAATGGGGCATCATAAGATTCTTCATACTGATTTGTAAAAAGCCTGTCAAACTTGGCAGAAAGCCTCCAGTTTATGCGTTTTTGCTCATCACCATTTATATACTCTCGTACACTGCGGCGCATGGTAATGTCTTCGTAAATAGGGTTAGTAATTTTTAGGGCTCCCTGAGGGAAGCCTGGAAAGGTTAGTGTAGAAAGCTTAATTCTTGCCGGGCGCACTGTTATATTCAAAGTAGCTTCTGCTTCAAGCTCTATTTCAAAAAGGCCAAGAGGGTCTGCAGTTCTGATTTTTACAGGTCCCACGGGGTAGAGTCCGCGGTCCTGGGCCGCAATCTGGTATTTTATCTGTTTTGCTTCCCAGGGGCGCAGGGTAAAAAGTCCCGAATTCCCGTTATGAAAAATATAAAGATAAGGTGCTGTGTCTGAGTAATAACAGATAAAGGCTGGCAGCATGGAATGATTTTTAATTGTCAAAGTGATTATTGCATGTTCCTTGCAGGCAAGCTTTAGTTCTGTAATAGGTCTGCTTACTTTTATACTTTTTGAAAGGATTTTTGCATAAATAAAAGTGGCGCAAATTAAAAAGAAAACAGAATATCCTATAAACTGGACAATCTTAAAGGGGAGAATCAGAGTAAATGCGGCACTGATTATTAAGGCTGCCGGAACAAGGGTAGAAGTTTTAATCATTCTTTATGTCCTGTAACTGCTTAAACGTGAGCCTTAAAAGCAGGTAACGGAATCTGTTCAATCAGTTCTAAAAGAATTTTTTCTGCACTGTAGCCCTTGAGCATGGAGTCGCTGTTTAAAATGATGCGGTTTCGGAAAACGGGCAGGGCAAGAAGTTTAATATCTTCGGGAACAACATAGCTTCGGCCTTTTACGGCGGCATAAGCCTGGCAGGCTTTGTAAAGGGCGATTGAACCTCGGGGTGAAACTCCTGCGGCTAAGCGGTAGTCGGCGCGGGTCTGGCGCACAAGGGCAAGAAGGTAAGACATAACGCTTTCTTCTACATGGATTGTAACAGCTTCTTCCATGCAGTCTATAATATTCTGACGGTTTACCACTGCCTCAACCTTTTCTACCGGGTGAGTTGTAGAGTTCTGTGCAGTAATAATTGCGGCTTCGTCTTCTTGGCTTGGGTAGCCCATAGAAAGAGTCATGGTAAAACGGTCTTTCTGGGCTTCTGGCAGAGGGAAGGTTCCTTCTGATTCAACCGGGTTTTGTGTAGCAATTACAAAAAAAGGGTTTTCCAGCTTGTGAAGCTGACCATCAACGCTTACCTGTTTTTCTGCCATACATTCCAGCAGGGCGGACTGGGTTCTTGGAGTGGCGCGGTTTAATTCATCAACCAGAACTACAGAAGACATAACAGGCCCTGCGCGGAATTCAAACTTCTGGCTGGAAGGCAGCCATACAGAAGAACCTGTAACGTCGGAAGGCATAAGGTCTGGAGTACACTGAACGCGGGAAAAAGGAAGCCCTGTTGATTTTGCAAGTGCTTTTGCGAGTACGGTTTTTCCTGTTCCTGGAACGTCTTCTAAAAGTACATGGCCGCCCGAAAAAAGACAGGCCAAAATCATATCTACTAAATCTTCATTTCCCTTAAAAACTGAAGATACTGATGACTTAATTTTTGCTGATGTTTCTGAAATTTTTGACATAAATAAATTATAACACGGTTGAAAGAGCAAATGAAGTGCCTTTTTATAAAAATAGCGTTATGTGCTAGAATTAAAAATGTAATTTTAATAAAATGTGCCTATGACAAAGGACGATCTGATTTTCAGAATGGAAATTCTGCAGCCACTTGAATTTACCTACAAGGGCAAGCTTTACAACATGACTTTTGACAAAGTGGGCGATGGTACTATTCGGATTAGATTCGGAAGAGTTTTTGAAGAGCAGACTTATTCTTCTTTTGGAGAATTGATGAATACTGCTAAAATCGATAATCATTTTTTTAAAGATATGCTGGATATACTGTAATGCCGGGAATAAATACAAAAAATAAAATTGATATGACGGAAGGTCCGGTTTTTTCTAAACTGCTGGCCTTTTCAATACCTCTAATCTTCTCCAGCCTTTTACAGCTGCTTTTTAACGCAGCGGACGTAGTTGTTGTGGGGCGTTTTGCGGGGGATAATTCTCTGGCGGCAGTAGGTTCCACTGGGTCTTTAATTAATCTTCTGGTAAATCTCTTCCTGGGGCTTTCTATCGGAACAAATGTTGTAGTCGCAAGATTTTTTGGCGCCCGTAAAATGCAGGATTTACATCGTGCCATTCATACAGCAATGCTTCTTTCTGTTTTCAGTGGAATTACCCTCACTCTTTTTGGAGTTTTTTCTGCCCACGGAATTCTGGTTCTTATGCAGGCTCCACCAGCGGTACTGGAACTTGCCGCCCTTTATCTTCGCATTTATTTTGGCGGCATTACAGCCACGATGATTTACAACTTCGGAAGTGCAATTTTGCGTGCAAAGGGAGATACTCGCCGTCCCCTTTATATTTTATTTATTGCAGGTGTAATCAATCTTCTTTTAAATCTTTTCTTTGTAATCGTTTTAAAGATGGATGTAGCGGGAGTTGCACTTGCAACTGTAATTTCCCAGTGTTTTTCAGCCTTTATGGTTGTTCTCCTTTTGTGTCTTGAAAAAGATGATTTTCATCTGGATTTACGAAAACTTTGTATGGACTGGCCGATTTTTGCTCAGATTGTAAAAATCGGTTTGCCTGCGGGTTTTCAGGGAATTATGTTTTCTTTTTCAAATGTAATCATTCAGTCTTCAATCAACTCTTTTGGACCTGTAATGATTGCTGGAAATTCTGCGGCCTGCAATCTGGAAGGCTTTATTTATACTTCAATGAACGGTTTTTCTCAGGGAGCCCTTACTTTCTGTTCTCAGAATCTTGGTGCAAACAAAATAGACCGTATTAAAAAAACAGTATGGATTGCTCAGTTTTCTATCATTGTGATTGGGGCATCCTTGAGTGCTGTTTTCCTTTTATTTGGCCGTCAGCTTTTGGGAATCTATACAACAAGCCCTGATGTTATTGAGGCGGGAATGAGCCGTCTCTGGGTTATTTTTACAACCTATTATTTGTGTGGAATGATGGATGGAATGTCAAATTCTATTCGAGGAATAGGACATTCGCTTATGCCTGTAATTACATCTTTACTGGGAGCCTGTGTCTTCAGAATCATCTGGCTTGCTACAGTATTCCAGATTCCAAGTCTTCATACTCCTTTTATAATCTTCCTTTCTTATCCTATCAGCTGGATTTTAACTTTCCTTGCAAATATTGTGGGATATTCAATCTATATAAAAAGACTGGAAAAATAAATACAACTTCAGTTTTACTAAAAATCTTTAAAAATATTAAATATTTTTAGTAAAACTGTATTGTCTAAACCCTCTATTTTTTATATATTTAAACATAAATATTGCCACCGATGGCTGTATGCCCACAGGTGGTCTATTGTAGGTGAGGTATATGGCTAAAGGACGACCTTTAATCAACAAGGAACGTTGTAAGGGATGCGGACTATGTATCCGTGTTTGCCCTAAAAAGATTCTTGAAATGTCAAAAGAAACAAACGGTCAGGGAGTTTCTTACCCTGTATGTATTGATGAGGCAAGCTGTATTGCCTGCAGTATGTGTGCAACTATGTGCCCGGACTGCGTAATTGAAATAGAGGCAGAATAATGGCAGAAAAAGTATTGATGAAAGGAAACGAAGCGATAGGTGAGGCTGCAGTTCGTGCCGGCTGCCGTTTTTACTTTGCATATCCTATCACTCCGCAGAATGAAATTCCGGCATATATGGCAAAACGCCTTCCAGAAGTTGGCGGAACATTCCTTCAGGCTGAAAGTGAACTTGCCGCAATTAATATGGTAATGGGAGCCAGTGCAGCAGGTGCACGATGTATGACATCATCATCTTCTCCTGGAATTTCTTTGAAACAGGAAGGTATTTCTTATATTTCTGGAGCCCAGCTTCCAGCCGTTGTTGTAAACATGATGCGTGGTGGTCCAGGCCTTGGAAACATTTCTGGTGCTCAGGGGGACTATTTCCAGGCTACTCGTGGTGGTGGAAATGGTGACTATCATGTTGTTGTAATTGCACCAGGTACTGTTCAGGAAATGGCAGACTGTACACTCAAGGCTTTTGAAATTGCAGATAAATACCGCGTTCTCTGTATGATTTTGGGTGACGGATATCTTGGACAGATGTCTGAACCTTGCGTTTTGCCAGAATTTGTAAAGGAATTCCCTGCAAAACCTTGGGCCCTCACAGGAAAAACTCCAGACCGCAAGCAGAACAAACTTATGTCTTTGAAGCTTTCTGGAATTGACGGTGAGCTCAACGCCCACACAAAGGCTCTTTTTGAAAATTATCAGAAGATTCAGGACAACGAAACAATGTCTGAAACATTTATGTGTGATGATGCTGATGTTGTTCTTACAGGATATGGAACTTGTGCCCGTGTTTGTAAAAAGGCCGTAAAACTCCTTCGTGAACAGGGAATTAAGGCTGGCCTTTTCCGTCCTATTACTCTCTGGCCATTCCCACAGAAAGAACTTGAAGCTGCCTGTGCAAAGGCAAAGAAGATTCTTACAGTAGAAATGTCTATGGGTCAGATGGTTCAGGATGTAAAACTGTATTCAGGTCACAAAGTAAGTGATGTTGATTTCTACGGAGAACCGGGTGGAATTATTCCTTCGGTTGATGCTGTTATTGAGAAGGTAAAGAGCTATGTCTAAAAAATATGAATTTCCAAAATCAATGATTGATGTACCAACACATTATTGTGGTGGTTGTGGTCATGGAATTGTTCACAAATTGATTTGTCAGGTAATTGATGAAATGAATATCCAGCAGGATGTACTTTTGGTTGCTCCTGTAGGATGTGCAGTTTACGCCTATAACTATATTGATGTTGATTCTTGTGAAGCAGCACACGGTCGTGCTCCTGCTGTTGCAACTGGTATGAAGCGTGTTCATCCAGATAAACTGGTAATTTCTTATCAGGGTGACGGTGACCTTCTTGCAATTGGTACTGCAGAAACTGTTCATGCTGCAAACCGCGGTGAAAACATCACTGTTATCTTTATCAACAATGCAATTTACGGAATGACAGGTGGTCAGATGGCTCCAACTTCACTTGTTGGTCAGGTTACAAAGACAACTCCTTTCGGCCGTAATGCTGAAGAAGTTGGATATCCAATTCGTGCATGTGAACTTTTGAACACACTTGTTGAACCAAAATATATTGAACGCGTTGCAGTTTACGATGTTCCTCACATCAACAAGGCAAAGGCTGCTATTAAAAAGGCTTTAACTTACCAGAAAGAAGGAAAGGGCTACAGCTTTGTAGAAGTTCTTTCTATGTGTCCAACAAACTGGGGTGTTGCACCAACAGTTGCAGCTGACTGGGTAAGAGATCAGATGGAACCATATTATCCTCTTGGAGTTTTCCGTGATATTCCGGGAAACGTTGTTCCAGAAGCAGCTACACCAAAAGCAGGAGTGGTAACAAAATGACAACAGAAATAATTTTTGCAGGATTTGGCGGACAGGGGGTTATCCTCGCTGGAAAAATCCTTACACTTGCCGGAATGAGTGAAAATAAATACGTTTCTCACATTCCTTCTTATGGTGCAGAAATGCGTGGTGGAACTGCTAACTGTTCTGTAATCGTTAGTGATGAAGAAGTTGCTTCTCCTGTTATCGAAAAGCCTGATGTAGTAGTTGCATTGAACAAGCCTTCTATGACTAAGTTTGAAAAGTGGCTTAAACCGGGCGGACTTTTGATTTACAATTCTTCTTTGATTGATATTGAACCAAGCCGTAAGGATATCCGCACACTGGCACTTCCAGCAAACGAAATTGCTGCAGAAACAAATAATGCCCGTGGTGCAAATATGGTTGTGCTTGGCTGTCTTGCAAAGGTTTGTCCTGGTATGATCAGCGGAGTTAAGCCTTTTGAATACGCTCTTGATGAAGCAATTTCTGCCCGCAACAAGAAGTTTAATCCAATAAACATTGCTACTATCGAGGCTGCTTATAACAAGGATTACGATATTAAATAACGGTGGTTTCGAGAGCCTCAACCACCGTATTCAAGGAAATACTATGAGTGAAAAAAACAAAATTGGTGCTAAAGTAAAACTGGTTCGTGAAAACCGCAAGCTTTCAATCGAAGATGTTTCTGAACGCACAAATCTGAGCGTTGAACAGATTCAGAGCATTGAAGACGGTTCTCTTGTTCCAAACCTCACACCTCTTATTAAAATTGCCCGCGTTCTTGGTGTTCGTCTTGGTACTTTTATGGATGATGACGAAAACCTTGGTCCTGTAGTTACAAAGGCTCAGGATAAAAAAGAAGTAACCCGCTTCAGCGACCGCGGAAACGCCGTTAATTCTGATTTGGACTTCTACACTCTGGCACAGAACAAGGCTGGCCGTCACATGGATCCTTTCATCATTGATATCTTCCCAAGTTCAGAAGAAGAAATCAAGCTTTCTACCCATGAAGGCGAAGAATTCATCTATGTTCTTGAAGGTAAGGTTGAAATTAAGTACGGTAAGGATACCTATGAGCTGGAAAAGGGTGATTCAATCTACTACGAGTCGATTGTAGCACATCACGTACATTCGCATGGCGAAAGTCCTGCTAAGATTCTGGCTGTGGTTTACACTCCTGCGTGATAGGAGTGGTAAAGCTAAAAATTGCTGTCGCAATTTTTTTAACGCTTTGCTATAGGACACCGCCCGCCAGCGGGCTTACACATGGACGACAAAGAATACTATAGCCTGATGAACCGCTCATCTTCGTGGGCCTTGCAGCAGGCTCTGAAAAAAAAGGCAAAGGCCGCAAAGAAGGATTCTGCAGCAAAGACGTATGTAGAACAGCCTTCTTATACTGCACTTGAAGCACGTCAAGGGCGGGCCGATGCCGAAATGTTGATGGAAAAACAATAAGGCTTTTGCCAATTATTGACAGAGCTAAGTTTTTTTATTACTATTAACAATAACACGGCAAAGAGGTCGTAGATAAACTTTCGCATTGGCGAGATTTTGTCTACGACCTTTTTGTTTTAACAATCTCTAAATGGCAAAGGAGCCGCAAGCACAGACTATTCTGTGCCTGCGGCTTTTTTGCTTTTTACCCTAGGGGGATTTTTGGAATGAATGCAAAAACATTGTACGAACCATGTTTTGAACATGATAATTGCGGAATTGGAGCAGTTGTAAATATCGATGGAAGTAAATCGCATAAAATTGTTGATAATGCGCTGAGTATTGTAGAAAAACTGGAACACAGAGCCGGTAAAGATGCTAGTGGTGAAACCGGAGATGGAGTTGGAATTCTGGTTCAGATTAGTCATGACTTTTTTAAGAAGATTGCAGCAGATTTGATTGGAAAACTAGAAGAAAGAGAATACGGTGTTGGTCAGTTCTTTTTCCCTGCAAAAACTTATGAAGATGAAAAGAAACGTTTTGAAATGTGTTGTGCCGCAGAAGGCTTAAAATTCCTGGGATGGAGAAAGGTTCCTGTTAATGCTGATGTTCTTGGAAAGAAGGCTCGCGACTGTATGCCTGAAATCTGGCAGGCTTTTGTTGAAAAGCCTGCTGATTGCGAAAAGGGGCTTGAGTTTGACAGAAGGCTTTATGTTTTGAGAAGGGAGTTTGAGAAAGGTTGTCCGGTCAAGCCGGACAATGACACAGGTCTGCAGAGCAATGAGAAAACTTATGTATGTTCTCTTTCCAGCCGTACGATTGTTTACAAGGGAATGTTTTTAGTTCATGAACTGCGCACTTTCTACAGCGATTTGCAGTCTGAAGTATATAAATCATCTTTGGCAATTGTTCATTCACGCTTTTCTACAAACACTCAGCCTAGCTGGAAGCGTGCTCATCCAAACAGACTTATTGCCCACAATGGTGAAATTAATACAATCCGTGGAAATGTAGACCGCATGCTGGCACGTGAAGAAACACTTCATTCTCTGAAATTATCAAAAGAAGAGATGGAAAAAGTTTTACCTGCCGTTGATACCACCGGTTCTGATTCGGCCATGCTTGATAACACTCTGGAATTCCTTTTGATGAACGGAATGCCTCTTCCACTTGCAGTTATGACCTGTATTCCAGAGCCTTGGAAGCATGATGAAAATATGAGCCGTGAAAAAAAGGATTTCTATCATTATTGGGCAACCATGATGGAAGCATGGGATGGTCCTGCGGCAATTTTATTTAGTGACGGCGATTTGCTTGGGGCAACTCTTGACCGAAACGGCCTGCGTCCAAGCCGTTATTACATTACAAAAGATGGAATGCTGATTTTAAGCAGCGAGGTAGGAGTTCTTGATATTCCAGAAGAAAATATTGAAGTAAAATCTCGCTTGCAGCCGGGAAGAATTCTTCTTGTTGATACTATTCAGAAAAAAATTATTAGCGATCAGGAATGTAAAGCTCAGTATTCAAGTCAGTATCCTTATGGTGAATGGCTTGATATGAATCTTTTACATCTTGCTGAATTGAAGATTCCAAATAAGAAGATTCCGGTTCATACTCTGGAAGAAAGAAATATTTTGTACAGAGCCTTTGGCTGGAATTATGAAGATGTAAACGAGATGGTACTTCCGCTTGCCCGTAACGGGGTGGAGCCAACTGCAAGTATGGGTGTAGATACTCCTCTTGCTGTGATGAGTGAAAAACATCCATCGCTTTTTTCTTACTTTAAGCAGCTTTTTGCACAGGTTACAAATCCTCCGATTGACAGTCTGCGTGAAAAGATTGTAACAGATACTACAGTTTATGTTGGCCGTGACGGTAATATTCTGCAGGCGGGAGCAAAAAACTGTCGTGTGCTTGAAATTAATAACCCTATACTTACCGGTACAGATTTAATAAAAATTGCAGCATTGAATCAGCCGGGATTAAAGGCTAAAACGGTTTCTATTTTGTTTGAAGTAGGAGGGGAAAGCCTTCCCCTCGCTCCAGAGCCGGTAGTTTCGACAGGCTCAACCACCGGCTCTTCCGCTACCCCTTCTAGCGGGGATAACCAACAAGTTGGTTGCCCGCAACGCCCCGTTTTATCTTCTGTTCTTGAAAATCTTTTTGCCCAGATTGATGCTGCTTATGCTGACGGCTACAACATCATCATCTTGAGTGACCGGGGTGTAGACAAAACTCATGCAGCAATTCCTGCAATACTAGCCGTTTCTGCGGTAGAACAGTATTTGATTCGAACTAAAAAGAGAACTGCACTTTCTATACTTCTGGAATCTGCCGAAGTGAGAGATGTTCATCAGGCAGCAATGTGTCTAGCTTATGGAGCGCGGGCTGTGAACCCTTACCTTGCTCATGAGGCGATTGCGGAGCTGATTGACCAGAAGATTTTGGATAAGGATTATCACACTGCAATTGATGATTACAACAAGGGAATTATAAACGGAATTGTAAAAATTGCAGCCAAAATGGGTATTTCTACGATTCAGTCTTATCAGTCTTCGCAGATTTTTGAGGCAGTGGGAATTGCGGGCGATGTAATTGAAAAATATTTTACAAATACAGTAAGCCGGGTTGGCGGAGTTGGACTTAAGGAAATTGAAGAAGATGTGCTTTATCATCATGCCCAGGGCTTTGATCCTAATGGCCTGACTGTGAATCAGCATTTGGATTCGGTTGGAAAACATAAGCTTCGCATGGGACCCACTGCAGAAAGCCATTTGTACAATCCGGAAACTATTGTGGCTCTGCAGCAGGCTACCCGAACTGGTGACTATGAGCGCTTTAAGGAATATACAGCTCTGGTTGATTCTAACGAGCATCCTCATACATTGCGGGCTATGCTGGACTTTAATTTTGCTTCTGATGGCGGAGTTCCTTTGGAAGAAGTGGAAAGCGTGGACGAGATTGTAAAGCGTTTTAAGACTGGTGCTATGTCTTATGGTTCAATTAGTGAAGAAGCCCATAAGTGTATGGCCGCTGCTATGAATCATCTGCACGGAAAATCTAATTCGGGTGAAGGTGGAGAAAAGCCTGAGCGTCTTGGAACGGAATATAATTCTGCAATTAAGCAGGTAGCTTCGGGACGCTTTGGAGTAACAGAAGAATATCTGCTTAGTGCCCGCGAGATTCAGATTAAGATGGCTCAGGGTGCAAAGCCTGGTGAAGGTGGACACCTGCCTGGTAAAAAGGTTTACCCTTGGATTGCAAAAACTCGCTATGCAACTCCGGGTGTGGCTTTAATTTCGCCTCCGCCTCATCACGATATTTATTCGATTGAAGATTTGGCTCAGTTGATTTATGACTTGAAAAACGCTAACCGCGCGGCCCGCATTAGCGTAAAGCTGGTTAGCGAAGCTGGGGTTGGTACTATTGCGGCTGGCGTTGCCAAGGCTGGTGCCCAGGTTATTTTGATTAGTGGTCATGACGGGGGAACTGGCGCTGCACCTATCAGTTCTATTCATCACGCGGGGCTTCCTTGGGAGCTTGGGCTTGCGGAAACTCATCAGACTTTGATTCAGAACGGTTTGCGCGGACGGGTTGTGATTGAAACTGACGGTAAGCTTATGAGCGGGCGTGATGTTGTGATTGCAAGCCTGCTTGGTGCTGAAGAGTTTGGTTTTGCAACAGCTCCGCTTATTGCAATGGGCTGTTCTATGATGCGTGTCTGCCAGCTGGATACCTGTCCTTTTGGTGTGGCAACTCAAAATGAAAAGCTTCGTGCAAAATTCCCGGGAAAACCTGAGTATGTAGAAAACTTTATGAAGTTTATTGCCCAGGAAATGCGGGAAATTATGGCTAAGCTTGGAGTTCGTTCTGTTGAAGAGCTTTGCGGCCGTACAGATTTACTCAAGCTTAAGGACAAGCAGGGCTTTAAGCGGGCCGGCCTTGTGGATATGAGCAGAGTGCTTGCAAATGCAGGTGAGGATGGGGACTGGAAAAAGGAACGTTCTACCTTTGATTTTAAACTTGAAAAAACTGTTGATGAAAAGACTTTGCTGCCTTTGATGGAAAAAGCAGGGGTTTTAGGGGGCGGCAGCCACCTAGGAGAGGGGGTAGCGGACAAGACCGCAGCGCAGCGAGGACTTGGAAGCGAGGGGGAGACTTCCCCCCTTTCTATACAATCTACCGACCGTACTGTGGGAACTATTCTTGGAAGCGAGATTCAAAAACGCTTTGGAAATAGTCTTGCAGATGACACTTTTGTTGTAAACTTCGAAGGTGGTGCTGGTCAAAGCTTTGGTGCCTTTATTCCGCAAGGACTTACACTCCGTCTTACAGGTGATGCCAACGATGCCTTTGGAAAGGGCTTAAGCGGTGGAAAGCTTGTGATAAAAAAGCCAGAAAACTTTGATGGAGAGGCTGCTTCAAATATCATCGTGGGAAATGTTGCACTCTTTGGTGCTACAAGTGGAAAGGCCTTTATAAACGGACTTGCCGGGGAACGCTTCTGTGTTCGTAATTCCGGGGCAAGTGTTGTTGCGGAAGGCTGTGGAGACCATGGTCTTGAATATATGACTGGCGGTACAGCTGTAATTCTTGGAAGTACAGGTAAGAATCTTTGTGCCGGTATGAGTGGGGGTGTGGCTTATGTTCTTGATGAAAAACATGATTTGTATAAGCGGCTTAACCATGAACTTGTGAAGATGTATGCGCTTGATGATGAAACTACAACGTTGAGGGTGGTTTCGACAGGCTCAAGCACCACATCGGATGGTTCAGGCACTTCACCAGATGAAGAGCGGCTTCATCAGCTTATTGAGCAGCATGCAGCAGAAACTGGTTCAAAGCGAGCCCGCGAAATCCTTGCTGACTGGGAGCATTACCGTTCTCTCTTCAAAAAGATTATTCCAAATGATTACCTGAAAATCATGAGGGAGATTTACGCTCAGGAGAATAGTGGTGTAGAACACGAAGCGGCAGTTCTTGCGGCCTTTAAGAAGGTTACTGCATAGAATAAAGTAGTGAGTAAAATTAAATTGTATAAAACCTACTTTACATTTTTGTATAAATACTATATTTTGTATAAAGAAAAAGATGTAAGGTAGGTTTTGTTATGAATAAAAAGCAAAAGATTTCGATGATTTTGAACTGTCTGATTGTTTTGTTCACAATTTTTGCAACTGTGAGCATGATAATCGGCTTTCAGTTTATGGGAGAAATTAAGGTTCTTTCATCAGCAAGTTTTAAGGCCTTTAAATATTTTACAGTAGATTCAAATGTTTTTGCGGGACTTGTTTCTCTCGTATATCTGATTTTCCTCTGTCTTTTAGCAAAAGGAAAGATAAAGTCTTTGCCTAAATGGCTTAATTACCTGAAGCTTGCAGCAACAAGCGGAGTTACATTAACCATGATGGTAACAGTTTTCTTCCTGGCACCTCGCACTACAACAACATATTTTGCTTATTTTATGAATTCAAATCTTTTTATGCACTTACTAACTCCGCTTTTGTGTATAATCACTTTTGCCTTTTTTGAACCTGCCAAACTTTCTTTTGCAGAAAGTTTGATTGGAACCTGCCCGATGATTTTGTATTCAATTTATTACATTCCAAATATTCTTATTCATCTTGAAAACGGAAAGGTTTTGCCAGAATATGACTGGTACGGCTTTCTCTTTGCAGGACTCAACACAATCTGGTTTGTACTTCCTCTTATTCTGCTTATTACCTGGATTTTTAGCATCTGTTTGTGGTTTGTAAATAAAAAATGTTCAGATAAATAAGCCCTTGCGTGGTCTTACGTGTTGGCTCTTGCGTGGTGGTATTGAAAAAATCACCCGAAAGTGATATAGTAAATTATTCGACAAAGAGGTCGTAGATAAAATTTTTGTGGTAACACGAGATTTTGTCTACGGCCTCTTTTTTTTTATTTCCAGGAGAAAAAAATGGCACAGGCAACTGGTTTTATGGAGTTTAAGAGAGTTGAAAATGGTAACGTTCCTGCTTTAGAACGCATTACAAATTTTAAGGAATTTCATCCAAAGCTAGATGAAAAGGCCAGAAGAGAGCAGGCTGCCCGCTGTATGAATTGCGGTGTCCCTATGTGTGGTTCGGCCCTGAAACTTAAGGGCATGGTAACAGGTTGTCCTCTTCATAATTATATTCCTGAATGGAATGACGCTCTTTATAACGGTCAGTTTGATATGGCTGCCTGGCGTCTTTTAAAAACTTCCAGCTTCCCGGAATTTACCGGCCGTGTTTGTCCGGCTCTCTGTGAAAAAGCCTGCAACTGTGGAAATCCAACAGTGCAGGCTGGTGACCAGGAAGCCGGCCCTGTAACAGTTCACGATAACGAGTTATATATCATAGAAAAAGCTTTTGAAACTGGTTATATGAAGCCTCAGAAGCCTGCTGTAAGAAGCGGAAAAAAGGTTGCGGTAATTGGTTCTGGCCCTAGCGGACTTGCCGTTGCCGACTGGCTTAATCGCCGCGGACATAGTGTTACGGTTTTTGAAAGGGAAGACAAGGCTGGCGGTCTTTTGATGTACGGTATTCCTAATATGAAGCTTGAAAAATCTATTATTGAACGCCGTATTCAGCTGATGAAGGACGAGGGCGTTGAATTTGTTTTTAATGCTGATGTAGGACGTTCTGCTTCTGCTGAACATATTCTTGGTGAATTCGACGCTCTTGCCTTGTGCTGTGGTGCAAAAAAAGCCCGTGCTCTTAATGCAAAGGGAATTGATGATCTGAAAAAGGATAATTCTGGTGCTGCTGGCGGCATGATGTTTGCCGTTGATTTTTTGAAGGCAGTAACAAAATCAGTTTTGGCAACCAGCCAGGCACTGGAAAAAATTGAAATGCAGCCTACAAACGGTCAGATTGCACAGATGCTTTTGGAACGCTACGGGGTAGAGGTTGAGAACAAGAACCTTGTGATTGTAGGCGGAGGAGATACTGGAAACGATTGTACAGGTTCTGCAATCCGCCTGGGCTGTAAATCTGTAACTCAGATAGAAATGATGCCTTGTCCGCCGGTGGAAAGAGCAGAGAATAATCCATGGCCAGAGTGGCCAAAGGTTCTGAAGGTAGATTACGGGGCAGAGGAGTCTATTGCAAAGTTCGGTCATGATCCTCGTATTTATGAAACAACTGTAAAAGAAGTAATCAGTAAAGATGGTCGTATCAGCGCTGTTCGTACTGTGGAAGTGGAATTCAAGGTGATTGATGGAAAAGGCCAGCTTGTAGAAAGAGAAGGTAGTGAAAAAACTTTACCATGCGACCTTCTTTTGGTGGCTGCCGGATTTACCGGTTGTGAAGAATATACGGCTCAGGCTTTTGGTGTGGAATTGGGAGCCAGGGGCACAGTTCTTTCTTCAAAGGCTGATGGCTATGCAACTGGAAAAGCAAAAATCTTTACTGCCGGAGATATGCATCGCGGTCAGTCTCTGGTTGTCTGGGCAATTGCAGAAGGCAGAGAGTGTGCTAAAGAAATTGATGATTATCTGATGGACGGGGCCTTGTAAAATGTACTGTGAAAATGATGAAGACAAACTTCATGACGAATGTGGAGTTGTGGGAATTTTTGGAGCAGAAAATGCGGCTTCCAAGGTTTATTTTTCCCTGGTATCTCTTCAGCACAGAGGGCAGGAAAGTGCTGGTATTGCGGTAAGTGACGGGAAACATATTACCCTGAAGAAAGAAATTGGCCTGGTTGGAGATATTTTTAAGGAAAGTGATTTTGAAAAATTACAGGGAAATATCGCGATAGGGCATGTGCGCTATGCAACAGCGGGCGGAAGAACAATTGAAAATGCCCAGCCTTTTTTGAACACTTTTAAGATGGGCTCAATTGCCCTAGCTCATAACGGGCAGCTGGTAAATCATGCTGAACTCAGGGCTATGCTTGAAGACGGCGGTTCAACTTTTTCTAGTTCCAGTGATAGTGAAGTTATATTAAAACTGATTGTAAGGAAATATATTGAAAACGGAGGTCACCTTGGTACCCCCGGTGATGAAGACAATTCCCGCGAACTCAATAAAAAAAGTTTTACAGATGCTGTAGTGCAGACTGCAAAGCTTATTAAAGGCTCTTTTGCTCTGTGTGTTATGACGGAAGATATGCTGATTGGTGTTAGGGATCCGAATGGGATAAGGCCGCTTTGTCTGGGGAAAATAGATTGTCCGGTCAAGCCGGACAATGACACAAGTAGCAGGCTGGACGGCGACACACATGCCCCGGACGGTGATACTGGTGAGCCGGACAATGAGTCTGCTGTCATTCCACGGCTTGACCGGGGAATCCCATATATTCTTGCCTCAGAATCCTGTGCTATAGATTCTGTGAACGGAGCCTTTATCCGCGATGTAAAAGCCGGCGAAGTTATTGTGATTACACAAGAGAATATTCGCTCTATAAATTACGCTCAGGAAAAAAAGGAAACCTGTATTTTTGAATATGTATACTTCGCCCGGCCAGATTCTGTGATAGACGGCATTTCTGTGCAGGAAGCCCGCTATAGAATGGGGCAGGTTCTTGCAGAAGAAGCCCCTGTTGAGGCAGATATTGTTATTGGTGTGCCGGATAGCGGGCTCGGGGCAGCAATGGGCTATGCCCGTGCAAGCGGCGTGCCTTATGGAATGGGAATTATAAAAAACAAGTACATTGGCCGCACCTTTATTGCGCCAACTCAGGCAGAACGGGAATCAATGGTTTTTGTTAAACTGAATGCAATTCGCAGCGATCTTGAAGGAAAAAGAGTAATTGTAATTGATGATTCTATCGTTCGTGGTACAACAAGCCGCCGTCTGGTAGATATTCTAAGACGCTCAGGTGCAAAAGAAGTGCATTTCAGGGTTTCTTCTCCGCCGGTAAAGTTCCCCTGTTACTTGGGCATTGATACACCAAGCAAGAACGAACTGATTTCAAGTACCCATGAACTTGAAGAAATCAGAAAGGAAATTGGAGCCGATTCCCTGGCCTTTATAAGCCTTAAAGGAATGATTAAAGCCTTTGGAGCTGATTCTTTCTGCAAAGGCTGCTTTAGCGGACTTTACCCTGTATAATTTCTTCTGCCAGTGCGGTCTTTTTAAGACCGCGGTTCATGGCTTCTTTTTCTATGAAGTGGTGAGCTTCTTCTTCTGTCATCTTTTCATTCTGCATCAAAAGCATCTTTGCCCGGTTAACAAGGCGTATTTCTTCCATTTTTACCTTAAGCTTAGTTGTCTGACTCTGTAAAATCTGAACCTTGTATTGCACTGCAATTGCTGTTTTGATTGTGCTGTAGAAGTTAAACTGATCAAAAGGTGTGGGAACTGTTATTATTCCATAACCTTCTACACGATAAGAAACTTCTTCGTAGAGTGTCTGTGGGGTCAGAAGAAGAATTGTGCTCAAAGATTCTGAAATATCGGTAGCAAAATCAAGTCCATCACCATCTGAATAGTCAGAAAGTATGATATTGTAGACACGTTCAGAAGTTATGCGACGTGCTTCGTTAAAATCATTTACAATTCGAGCTTCAAAAAGCGGAGGTGTAAGTAAAGCACCTATCATTGCGGAAAGTTTACTGTCTTTTGTTACAACCAGAACACTGTGAGTATCGGCAGTCATTTTTTACAACCTACTTAAAAATCAAGGATTTCTTTAATAAAACTGCTTTTTTCTGCGATTTTTTTAGCTTCTTCAAGGGTGGCTGGCAATAGTTTTATTCCATTTATGTCTGCAGGATTTTTTCCACCTGGAATTTCTTCTGGCGCCTGCATTTTATTTTTTATTCCGTCTAAGGCTGCATTAATTAAAAGGGTTAGAACCAGATAAATATTACATTCACAATCTGCAGAACGGATTTCCATTCTCTGTGAAGCTGGATTTGTTACTGCCGGAACTCTTATAAAGGCAAGTCGGTTTTCTTTTCCCCAGCAGATATATTTTGGAGCTTTATGTTCGCCAAGGCGTTTGTAAGAATCTTCCTTGCAGTTCAAATAGGCTGTAATTTCATCTGCATGTTTTAAGATTCCTGCCATGGCGTATTTATTTTTTTCAGAATCAGAGCAAGACAGGTTGATGTGAAAACCACTTCCGGCTTTTTCTGCCAGAGGTTTTGGTGAAAAATCTGCATAAAGCCCCTGGTTTGCGGCTCTTGTTCTTACAATCCATTTAAATGTTGCAGCATTATCAGCGGCACTAACGGCATCTGAATAGTGGAAGTCTATTTCATTCTGGCCTGGTCCTTCTTCATGATGGCTGGCTTCCGGCTGAATACCCATCTGTTCCAGGGTAAAACAGATTTCGCGGCGGATATTTTCACCTTTATCTTCCGGGGCAATATCCATGTAACCTGCGTTATCAAAAGGAATCTTTGTGGCTTCTCCTTCTGAATCAAGCTTAAAAAGGTAGAACTCAATTTCTGTACCAATTCTGAATTCAAGGCCAGCTTCTTTTCGGGCTTTTTCTACAGTCTTTTTAAGCAAAGTGCGGAAATCTTTTTCATAATCTCTTCCGTCTGAATATTTTATTGCACAGAACATTCGTACAACTTTACCTGTATTTGGTCGCCATGGTAAAACAGAAAGGGTTGTAGGGTCCGGATATAAAAATAAATCAGATTTTTCAGGACTTTCAAAGCCGTAAATGGCAGAGGCGTCAAAACTCACACCGTTATTAAAGGCACTCTTTAACTGATCTGCCATGATTGAAATATTTTTCTGTACACCGTTTAAATCAAAAAATGCAAGTCGTACGAATTTTACATCTTCTTCATTTACGTAATCTAAAACTTCGCTTTCTGTATACATATTCACTCCAAAAATTATTTTATAAAAATTATACTCTAGCTAATGCAAGCCTTCAAGAACTCTACAAAGAGTGGGCCTGCATTGTTAGGGCGGCTTTTAAATTCCGGATGGAACTGAACGCCTATGTGGAAGTGATCTTTAACTTCAACTGCTTCTACAAGGCTTCCGTCTGGACTGGTTCCGCTTATAACAAGACCAGCGTCCTGCATCTGCTTGCGGTAATCGTTGTTGAACTCGTAGCGGTGGCGATGTCTTTCTGCAATGTGGCTGCTGCCATAAGCCTTCTCCAAAATGCTGCCGGCTGCCACCTCGCAAGGGTAACTTCCAAGCCGCATGGTGCCGCCCTTAATTACACCCTCCTGGTTTTTCATCAAATCTATTACGGGGTGCTCGCAAAGTTCATCAAACTCGCGGCTGTTAGCGTCCTGATAGCCAAGAACCGACCGTGCATATTCAATTACCGCAATCTGCATTCCAAGGCAGATTCCAAAATATGGAACTTTATGGGTGCGGGCATAGCGGCAGGCGGAAACCATACCTTCTACGCCCCTGTGTCCAAATCCTCCTGGAAGAATAATTCCCTGGCAGTCCTTAAAAACTTCCTCTGCGGTCTGGTCTGTAACACTGTCTGAATCAACCCATTTGATTTTTACATTTTTTCCAACTACAAAGCTTGCGTGGTTCAGGGCTTCTACAATGCTCAGGTATGAATCATGCAGTTTTACGTATTTTCCTACCAGGGCAATCTGAATTTCACCCTTGCGCTTATGAATAGTCTGAACCATTTGCGACCAGGCGGCAAGTTCCGGGTAGTGTTTGTCTCCGCCGGCGCAGTCAAGACCAAGGTCGCGGCAGACTACATCGTCCATGTTCTGGGCATGGAGCATGAGGGGCACTTCGTAGAGGCTTGGGCAGGTGGTGTTGTTAATAACGCAGTCTTCTGAAACGTTACAGAAAAGGGAAATCTTTTTGCGAATATCTGTTGGAATTTCTTTATCACAGCGGGCAACGATAATGTCCGGGTGAATTCCCACTGCCATTAATTCTTTTACGGAATGCTGGGTTGGTTTTGATTTGAATTCATCGGAACCGCTGATGTATGGAACCAGGCAGACATGAATAAAGAGACAGTTCCTGCGGCCAACTTCAAGTGCAAGCTGGCGGATGGCTTCCAGAAAGGGCTGGCTTTCAATATCACCGATTGTTCCTCCAATTTCTACAATGCTTACATCGGCTTTGGAAACTTCTGCGTTTTTTAGTATAAAGTCTTTTATTTCATTTGTAACATGAGGAATGATTTGAACTGTCTGGCCCAGGTATTCTCCCTGACGTTCCTTATTCAAAACGTTCCAGTAAACTCTTCCGCTTGTAAGGTTTGAGTATTTTGTAAGGTTTTCGTCTATAAATCGTTCATAGTGACCTAAGTCCAGGTCTGTTTCGGCTCCATCATCTGTTACAAAAACTTCTCCGTGCTGAAAAGGACTCATTGTACCCGGGTCTACGTTCATGTAAGGGTCAAGCTTCTGACTTGTTATTTTCAGGCCGCGACACTTTAAAAGACGACCAAGACTTGCTGCTGTAATTCCTTTTCCTAACCCAGAGACTACACCTCCGGTGACAAATATGAATTTAGACATTATAGACCTCCGAAATTGTTCGAGTTTGCGCTTGCGCAAACTCGCTAAGTTCGCGAAGCGAACGACCACCTCCGGTTACAAAAATAAATTTACTCATAATAATATCCTTATAAACTTCAATTTTTATCTGTCATGCTTAAAATCCATTTAATGCGATTTATGGCATCTGGCAGAATGTCTCTAATCACTTTTGTAGAATGATTATCTGGATTAAGAGAAAGTGCCTTTTCCATAATATCAGGCATAACTGGCGGCAAAATGCCAAATATATCTTTCATTTCTTTTTCTGAATACTGGCGATGGCTTAGAGGCGGTTTGTGTGCTTCAAGTATTTCTGCGGGATAAAATTTGCAGGGCTTAAAGGCAAGCTTTCCCTCTTTGTTTTTTGAACCTGAGGCTCCAAAAAAGCGGCAGATAAAAGGGCGTCCTCCATAAATTGTGCAGTGATATTCAGAATTTTCATTCCAGAAGGGGCAGCCCTTGTTTTCTGGAAAGGGGAATATTCCCTGGGCGGCTTTTTCTGCTGTTTCAGGCTGATTGTCTAAGAGCCAGGCGGCCATGTAATCTGCCTCGCAGTCTAAAAGGTCTGGTTCAAAGTTGCGGCAGCATTCACCACAGCCCTGAGGACAGGTAAATTTTGAAATCTGATACCAGGCTGACTGCTTTTCTTCTATTTCTGAATAGAGCTTTCCCATCTGAGAAAGTATTTCTTCTGTTCGTGTTCCCTTTAATTTATCTGATATGCTCATAATTAATTCCTGAATTTTGTGATGTCAACAAGGCTTGCGTTTTCCAGGCTGTACGGAGACGCAAGGCAGTCGGCAAGCGCGTTTGCGGTATCTAATGAGGTAAGGCAATCTATGTCGCGCTCGACGGCAAGGCGGCGGAGCTTTACACTTTCGGCAACCGGGTCTCGTCCTTTTGCAGAGGTTGAAATTACATAAACAATTTTTCCGCTTTCCAAAAGGGTCATTACGTTTTCATGGTAATTTTCATGCACCTTTGCAACATGAGTTACAGGCATTCCGCTGCGTTCAATTGTGGCAGCGTTTCCGGTGGTTGCGTAAAGAGTAAAGCCTAATTCATAAAACTTGCGGGCCAGGGCTGGGAGTTCTGGTAAATCTGATTGTCGTACAGAAAATAAAACTCCGTTCGAAGAATCTGAAGTGTTTGATGAAGTCTTCATCTTCCAGCCGGCAGCGGCCATGCCCTTAAAAAGAGCTTCTTCGCGTGTAGTTGCAATTCCAAGAACTTCTCCTGTGGACTTCATTTCTGGTCCCAGGTGAGTGTCTACGTCCATAAGTTTTTCAAAGCTGAATACCGGTACTTTTACGGCAAAGTAGTTAGGCTTTTTGTATAGGCCTGTGCCGTATTCCATGTCTGATATGTTTTCACCAAGCATTGCGCGGGTGGCAAGATCTATCATTGGAACGCCGGAAACTTTACTAAGGTAAGGAACAGTTCGGCTGGAACGAGGGTTTGCTTCAATAATATAAAGGTCGTCGCCGTTTCCGTCGTCATAAATCAGATACTGAATGTTTACAAGTCCCTTTGTTCCTAATGCAAGGGCAAGGTCTGTGGACTGGCGGATAATCTTTTCTTCAATTTCCGGGTTGAAACTTGCAGGATAAATGGCGATAGAATCACCAGAATGAATACCGGTACGTTCAACGTGTTCCATAATTCCTGGAATCAGAACATCGTGGCCGTCACAAATGCAGTCTACTTCAAGCTCTTTTCCTTCCATGTATTTATCAATCAGAACTGGATTTTCTATTCCTGAGCGCAAAATGATTTTCATGTACTCTTTTACGTCTGCACTGTTGCGGGCAATAATCATGTTCTGACCGCCAAGTACATAACTTGGACGCATTAAAACCGGGTAGGTGATTTTTTCGGCGGCTTCCAGAGCTTCAACTTCTGTAAAAACTGTAAGTCCTTTTGGTCTTTTTATTCCAAGGCGGTCGCAGAGTTCTTCAAAACGTTCCCTGTCTTCTGCAAGGTCAATTGCGTCTGCCGATGTTCCAAGAATCTTAACTCCCTGCTTGTCCAGATATTTTGCAAGCTTAATTGCGGTTCCGCCACCAAAGGCAACTACAACTCCAAGAGGTTTTTCTACAGAAAGAACATTCATTACATCAACAGGGGTGAGCGGTTCAAAATAAAGCCGGTCTGCGGTATCAAAATCGGTTGAAACGGTTTCTGGATTATTATTTATGATTGCAACTTTATAGCCGAGTTTTTTTAGAGCCTGTACACACTTTACTGAAGCGTAATCAAACTCAATTCCCTGACCAATTCTGATTGGGCCCGAACCAAGAACAACAATTGTGCCTTTTGTCTTGTCTGACATAAAAAACCTCGTTAAATAAAAAAAAGACGACACTATTCCCGTGAATAATGTCGTCTTTGACTTTTTGTATCTTATCACTTTTTATAAAACTTGAAAAGATAGTTTGAAAAATTTGAATAATTAAATGCAGTAGTCGTAGCCAACAAACTTTTCATTTTTTTCTGCAAGCTCGTTTAAATGAACTGAATCAACATATTCGTTTATTTTATTTTCAAAATCTTTCCAAAAAGCCCGGCTCCCTTCGGAAACTACTGTGTTATTTTCAAAATTTGTAAGAGGGCAGAGTTCACCTTCCATAACCCGTAAGATTTCGCCGATTGTGTATTCTTCTGCTTTTTTAGTCAGTTTGTAGCCGCCACTTGTTCCCCGGGTTCCTGTTACCAGTCCAGATTTACTCAGCTGAATTAAAATCTGTTCCAGATATTTTACAGAAAGGTTTCGTCTGTGAGAAAGTGTTTTGAGTGGAATGTATTTATCCGCCTCGCACATGGCTAAGTCTTCCATAATTAAGAGGGCATACTGGCCTCGTGTAGAAATTTTATACATATTAAACCTCTTTAAATGCGTTTGTGATTCTTGTTAATGCTTCTTTTAATAGAGGACGTGGAGTTGCAACATTTATTCGCTGGTAAAATTCTCCTTCCGGCCCAAACATGGTTCCTCTATCAAGCCAGACTTTTGCCTTATTTACAATAATGTTATCAATTTCGGAATCGGAAAGTGCTTTTTGCTGGGCAAGTTCAGTAAAATCCAGCCACAAAAGGAAGGTTCCTTCCGGTTCAATCAGCTTTACCTGGGGAAGATTTTCTGCAAGATAGCTTCTTACAAAGGCAATGTTTTCTTTAAGGTGCTTTTGTAAGTCTAAAAGCCATGGTTTACCGTTTTTGTAGGCGGCTTTGGCAGCGGTTAATCCTATTAAGCTTGGCTCGTCATAACCAGTTTTGTCTTTTTCATCCTTAAACTTTTTTCGTAAAAGAGGATTTTTAATAAAGTTTGTAGAAAACTGCAGGCCGGCAAGGTTAAAGGTTTTGCTTACAGACATAGAAATTACAGAATTATCTGCCGCTTCTGCTGAAAGGGTAGAAAATACAGTATGTACATTTGGTTCATAAACAAAGTCATTGTGAATTTCATCTGCAAAAACAATAACGTTATAACGAAGACATATTTCTGAAAGACGCTCTAATTCTTCGCGCTTCCATACTCGTCCTACCGGATTATGCGGACTGCATAAAATAAAAAGCTTTACGTTATTTTCTACAATCTTTTTTTCAAAATCTTCAAAATCAATGTAGTATTTGCCGTCTTTTTTATATAAAGATGAGGTTACCAGCCGGCGATTGTTTGCTTCAATCATATTTTTAAATGGATAGTAAACGGGAGTTTGAATTATTACCGCTTCATTTTCTTTAGTAAAGGCCTTGATAGCACAGGAAAGTCCAAAAACAACACCCGGTGTGGTAACCAGTTCCCGTCCTTCTGGAGAAAAGTTGTGTTCGGTCTGCATCCAGTTTTTAAGAGAAGCAAAAAAATCATCATCCAGACATGAATAACCAAAAATTCCGTGATTAACTTTACTATGTATTGCCTGCAAAATTGCAGGAGAAGTTGGGAAATCCATATCTGCAACCCAAAGAGAAAGTACGTCGGCGGGTTTTCCTCTGGCAACTGCCAGATCTGTTTTAATTGAATTTGTACCGTGACGGTCAATTACCTGATTAAAATCATACATGTTGATACCTCCTTTTTCATGGCAATTAATTTTATTTGATATTTTTTTAATAAACCTATTGACGTGGTAGGTAATAAAGAGTATAAAGGTATAAGCCTACTAGGTCAATAGGTATTACTATTTAATTTTATGAGAGGAAACTATGGCAAAAATTCTGGATCAACCACGATATAAATGTGCACTTGCAGCAATGCAGACTGTACATGCGATTCCTGGAGCAATCCCAATCCTGCATTCAGGGCCAGGTTGTGCTGCTAAATTGAATGATAACAATGGAACTTCGGGACGATATAGTCCAAACATTTTCCCTTGTACTTCTATAAGTGAAAAAGAAGTTGTTTTTGGAGGAAGCAATAAGCTTCTCTCTACAATTGAAAATGCATTAAAAGTAATTGATGCAGATTTGTTTGTTGTACTTTCCGGATGTACTGGTGAAATTATTGGTGATGATATTGAAGAAGTTACAAGTAATTTTTCTGATGCTTCAAAGCCTGTTGTCTGGGCAAAGACTCCTGGTTTTAAGGGAAACAACTATGTGGGCCATGACTGGATTTTAAAATTACTTTTTGAACAGTATCTTTCAAGAGATGAAATTATTGATTCCTATACAGATGAAGAAGGACAAATTAAAAAAGAGAAGGGACTTGTAAACCTTTTTGTTGCTCCTCCTCAGCAGGATCCTTACTGGCTTGGAAACTTGCGCGAACTTGAAAATTTGCTGACAGCAATTGGTTTGAAACCTAATACAATCTTTGGTTTTGGCCGCAGTCTTGAAAATCTAAAAAAGCTTCCTACTGCTGAATACACAATTTTGCTTTCGCCTTGGGCTGGACTTGAAAGTGCAAAATATCTGGAGCGTCGCTTTGGCGTAAAGCTTTTGCAGTATCCGGTTTTACCAATTGGTGCCAGTGAAACTACTAAGTTCTTGAGGGCAGTTGCAGACTTTACTGGTTCAGACAAAGAACTGCTAGAGAAGGTAATTGAAGAAAAGGAAGCTGAATTTTACTACTACATTGAACGCTTTGCAGATACTCTGCTTGAAACTCGTATTCTTGGAAAGCGTTTTACAGTAGTTAGTGATAGTGAATACACCATCGCAGTTACTAAATTCCTGGTTAATGATATGGGGCTCTTCCCTGAAAAGCTTTTTATAGTTGATGATGCACCAAAAGCCTTCCAGCAGAAGATTACTGATGAAGTAAACAATTTGAATTACGGAATTAAAACCCAGGTTCAGTTTACAACTGATGGACACGATATCCACGAGCAGATTAAGAACTTTGATTTTGCTGGAACTCCGCTGATTATCGGTTCTAACTGGGAAAAGAAGCTTGCACTGGAGCTGGGCGCTCACTTTGTAAATGTAAGCTATCCAATGCTTGAAAAACTGGTTATCAACGACCACATTGCAGGCTATTCGGGTGGTCTCCACCTTCTGGAACAGATTTACACCGCCGCAATGTCTAAACTGAAATTATAGACATAAGGTGGAGTTATAAATTTAGGTTTTACTGGCCTAAAAATGTGGGACGCAGGCGAAAATTAGGGAGCGGGCCCTGTGGGAAGGTGCCCTAATTTTCGCCGTAGCTGGGGCCCGCAGTTTTAGGCCTGTATAGGAAAATATTAATAAAGAGGTAATTATGCCATTTAATTTTAGCAATGCAAATATAGCAATTCGAGAAAACAGACTTGGTTCTATCACAGGCTTTGTGGGAGACCTTGAAACACTTGTAAAAAAATCTGAAGACGGAACTTTACGTAATCGCGAACGCTGCTTTAGTCAGTCAAGCTCATGTCTTTCTGGCTGTGCCCTAAATGCACTGGCCGCAATCCGTAATGTTGCCGTAGTTTATCATGCGCCGGCCGGTTGTACCGCAATGGCCAGCAACGATGCCGTAAAATTCGGCCAGATTGCAGCCCGAGTAAACAAAACAACAAATTCAGTTTTTGTCTGCACAGACCTTAATGAAAAGGATACGGTTTTTGGCGCCACTAAGGATTTGGAAAAAATAATACGTCACACTTACGAAGCCTACAAGCCGGATGCAATTTTTGTTTCTACAAGCTGTGTTTCCGGTGTTACCGGAGAAGATGTTGATGGAGTTGCCAGTGATTTAGACAAGGAACTGCCAATTCCAGTAATCCCCGTTCACTGTGAAGGCTTTAAGAGCCGCATTTGGGCCAGCGGTTTTGACATTTCTGACCATGCTGTATTGCAGGGAATCGTACAGCCTCCAAAAGAGAAGCGTAGAACTATCAACATTAAAAACTTTTATGAAAGTGCCCGTCCTCAGATTACTAAAATCTTTAATGAAGTTTTTGATGCCGAGCCACAGTTCCTTTACTGTAACTCAACCATTGAAGAACTCAGCCACCTTAGCGAGGCTCTTGCTACAGTTTGTATCTGTGGTACTTTGGGAACCTATCTTGGAAACGCTCTGGAAGAAAAGTATGGAGTTCCTTATGTACGCACAATCAACCATTCAGGAATTACTGGCTTTGAAACCTGGCTGCGCGGAATTGGAGATGCAATTGGTAAGCGTGCCGAAGTTGAAGCTTATATTGAAAAGCAGAGGGCAATTTACCTTCCTCAGATTGAAGCAGTAACCGCACAACTCAAGGGTCTCAAAGCTGTAATAGGTATGGGACCTGGTTTTACTTACGAAATTGCCCGCGTTTTGCAGGAATTTGGCATGACAGTAGAATACGCTCTGGCATGGCACTACGACTACAAGTACGACAACGGAAAAGTTCCTCCGGCTCTGGAACATCTGCTTGCAAATTCACCAAAGGATATGAAGGTTGCCGTTGCAGACCAGCAAAACTATGAAGTTTTGAATATTCTTAATCATTATAAACCGGATGTATATTTTAGTAGACATCCTGGTACTACAGTTTGGGCTATTAAACAGGGCTTTGCTGCTGTCTTTGTTGCTGATGAATATACGGTATTCGGTTACGAAGGAACTTTGAGCTTTGCAAAGTTGATTCGCGACACAGTAACAAACCGCAGCTTTGAAAAGAACCTTGCTGCCCGCATAAAGCTGCCATACACAAAATGGTGGTACGAGCAGGGTGCTGATAAGTTTATTAAGGATGTGTAAGGCCGCTGGCGGCCGTTGTTAAATAGCAAAGCGTTAAAAAAAATGCGAAAGCATTTTTTAGCTTTACCCCTCTAAAAAATAAGTAGCAGGTGTTGCGGGCGGCGATTGAGCCCGCAGAGGGGGTAGCGAAAGACCGCAAAGCGGGCTGGAGCGAGGGGGAGGCTTCCCCCTTCTAAATAAGGAGGATTTTATGTCAAATATTCATGAATCATTAACAGAACTCGTTGGAAATACACCGCTGGTTAGACTTCACGGCTATGAAAAAAAACTTGGACTTAAAGCCCATCTGCTTGCAAAGGTTGAATACTTCAATCCAATTGGAAGTATAAAAGACCGCATCGTTCTCCGCATCATTGAAGATGCCGAGCGCGAAGGAAAAATTAAGCCTGGTGTAACCACTCTGATTGAATACACAAGCGGCAACACGGGTATTGCCGTAAGTGCAATTGGTGCAATGAAGGGATATGATGTAACAATCTTCCTTCAGGACGGAACAAGCCAGGAGCGCTTTGACATTATGAAGGCTTTCGGTGCAAATGTAAGCAGAATAAGTGATGTTCCAGAAATTCAGGATGCCCTGAAAGAAACAAACGGAGACTTTGTTGCCGCTACAAATATTCTTAAGCAGCACATCCGCGACAGACAGGCTGCTGGTGAAGATATTTTCTTTGTTGATCAGATGCTTAATCCAAAAAATCCTCAGGCCCATCACGATACAACTGGTCTTGAAATTTGGGAGCAGACAGAAGGGGACCTTGCAGCTGTTGTAAGTGCAGTTGGAACAGGTGGTACAATCCGCGGAATCAGTGATTATGTAAAAGGGAAAAATCCTGCTGTAAAAGTAATTGCCGTTGAGCCTGCCCTTGATGCAACTGCCCTCACTGGTATTCACAATTTTACAGAAGTACCGGAAGAACGTGTGCCAATCACTGTGCGTAACACAACAGATGTTTACGACGAAGTTTTGATTGCAAGCGTAAAACCTTCTTTTGAAGCAGCCCGCATTGTTGCTAAATCTGATGGAGTTTTGGTAGGGAACTCAAGCGGTGCAGCCCTCTGGGGGGCCACAGAGCTTGCCCGTCGGCCTGAGTATGAAGGAAAGAACATTGTTGTTGTCTTCCCGGATACTGGTTTGCGATATTTGAGTACAGATCTGTTTAATGTGTAAGGCCGCTGGCGGCCGTTGTTCTATAGCAAGGCGTTAAAAAAATTGCGACAGCAATTTTTAGCCTTACCACTAATATGACATTACAGCAAATACGTTACATTATTGGCGTAGCAGAGGCCGGTTCCCTGAACAAGGCCTCTGAAAAGTTATTTGTCTCGCAACCTTCTCTTACAAGTTCCGTGCACGATGCGGAAGGAGAGCTTGGTTTTCAAGTATTTCACCGGACATCCAGAGGTGTAAATACAACAGAGCGGGGAGCGGACTTTATACGGGATGCCAAAGAATTATATAAGCACTATGAAGATCTCATGAATAAATATTCAGCAAACGGGAAAAAAGCTTTTTCTGTTTCAACGCTTTATTATGCCTTTGCCCGTTCTGCCTTTGTGGAAATTGTAAAACAATTTTCTCGTGCTTCTTATGATTTTGCTTTCCGCGAAAAAAAGGCTGCAGGAGTAATTGCAGATGTTGCCCTGGGAAAAAGTCAGCTTGGAATTTTATATTTGAGCGATTCCAATAGGGATTCTATTTTAAAGACTCTAAAATCTAATAATCTTGAATTTCATCATCTTACAGAATGTAATGCCTTTGTATATCTTCACAAAAATCATCCATTGGCAAAAAGAGAAAGTCTTAGTCTGCAGGAACTTTCTGATTATCATTTTATAACCTTTGATACAGATGATATAAAATCCTTTTTCTCAGAACAGGTAATTTCTCAGTATGGGCTTGATAAGGCTATTACAGTAGCTGACCGTGCTACCGAACTGAATCTTATTGAACAGCTGAACGGTTATACTTTTCTTTCTGGTATATATGGGGAAGAGTCAAATTCAGAAGGTGAGTCTGGAGAAAACTTTGTTCTAATTCCATTGAAAAATCTTGATGAAAAAATCAGTCACTGTTTTGAACTTGGCTACATAACAAAAAATGGTCAGCGCATGAACGACATTAGCCTTATCTACATTGATGTGATTCGTCGTATTTTACATATTGCAGGATTTACCTGCTAAGATTTTACTTTTATTCAACAAATTTTCTGATTCTATGTGTAACGCCAAGTCTTTCACAAAGCCTGCTGCATTCTTCTTCATCTTCTTTTGAGATTGTAGTGGCAACTGTGCTCATGACAACCTTCGGAACATAGTTTTTTGCCTGTTCTGCAAAAGCAAGCATTGCAGGAAAAGCCTTTTCCTTAAAGATTGGGCGAACTGTTTTCTCGTAGATTTCAGGATTACTGGAATTCAGGCTGATAGAAAGAGCATCAATCTTTCCTGCAAGAAGGGGAGCAACAGGCTTTTTGTTTATCAGGTCTGCAAGTCCGTTTGTATTGATTCTTACAGGAAGTGAATAATTAGCTTTCAAAAAATCTGCTACTTCAAGAAGAACATCAAGTGCTTCTGTTGGTTCTCCATAACCGCAAAAAACAAACTCTTTATAGTTTTTAAAGCGTTCTAGTTTGGCTTCTTCCTTTATAGCTTCAATAACTTCCTGTGTACTTGGTTCATGTTCAAGCCAGAGAGTGTCAACGTTATCAAATTCAGAATCATTTGCTTTCTGTCTTATACAAAAAGTGCATGCACATGGACAGCGGTTTGTAAGATTTATGTATAATCCGTTATATTCAGAGTAAATTATTGTCATTCCTTTTTTCATAAGATTGATTATTCTGCAAGATTCAAGGCTTGTCAATTATATAGAAAAACTATATCTGCTATAAAAAAACTATATTTGTCAAATATAAGCAAAAACTGATATAACTTCTCAAATAAAAATCATGGAAAAAAATAATAATGCTAGCCTGAATGACATGACTAAAAGCTCTGTTTTGCCTCAAATTCTATTTTTTGCAATTCCACTTTTTATAGGAAATCTTTTTCAGCAGCTTTATAATACCGCAGACTGTTTTGTAGTGGGGCATTTTCTTGGAAAAAATGCTCTGGCCGCAATCGGCTCCACTAGTCATCTGATAATGACTGTAACCAGTTTTTTTAATGGATTTTCAACTGGCGCACAAATAGTAATTTCACAGACATTCGGTTCAAAAAATATCAGGCTGCTACGAAAATCAATTCATACAGCTTTAGCAAGTTCTGCAATAATCAGTATAATGATGACCGCCCTGGGACTTTTTACATCTCCGCTAATGTTACGACTGATACAGGTTCCAGAAGAAGTTTTTGAGCTTGCAGACTCATATTTAAAAATATACTTTTCTGGTCTTGTGTTTTTAATTTTCTATAACATGTGTGCCGGGATTCTACGGGCACTAGGAGATTCCAGACGCCCCTTGTATTTTCTGATTTTCAGTTCCCTTGTAAACATTATTCTTGATTTAATTTTTGTAATAATCTTTGATTTTGGGATAAAAGGGGCCGCCTGGGCTACTGTAATTTCCGAGGCAATTTCAATTATTCCAGTTCTTTACGTCTTGTGTTTTACAAATGACGTATACAGACTTTCGCTAAAAGAATTGAAGATTGATTGGCCTCTGTTTACTAAGATGCTAAAAATAGGATTACCAGGTGCAGTTTCTTCGTCAATTACTTCATTCTCAAATACTTTCATGCAAAAATATGTAAATGTCTTTGGGGCCTCCTGTATTGCAGGATGGGCTGTTTTTGGACGTTTTGATCAGTTCAGAATAATGTTGATGACAAGCATTTCTTTTGCTGCAACAACTTATGTAGCCCAGAATTATGGAGCAGGAAACTCGATGCGTATAAAAACAGGAATAAAAATTTCTGTGTTAGTTTCAATCATCATAGTCGGCTTTCTGGCGGTAATCGATCTTTGTTTTGCTGATTTTCTTTCTTCTCTTTTTATATCAGATATAGAATCTATACACTATGGCAGTCTTTTTATAAGATACACAGCTTTATTTTATATTCCCTGTTCATTTTGCATGTTGTTTTCTCAGATATTACGTGGGTTCGGAGAATCTCTTGCTCCCACTATAATCACATTTTCTGGCTTTGTTATTTTGAGACAAACAATTCTATTTGTCGGAACAAAAATCACTTCGTCTTTTTGGCTTGTTGCGACTGCCTATCCTGTTGTATGGGTTTTTACTGCAGCAGTTATGCTTTTATATTTCAGAAATTATTCAGTAAAACATAAATTGTTATTTCAGTAATTATTAAAAAAAACTATAGGTTTTATAAAAAACTTGTATTTCTCAATCTATTAAAAATCTTATATAACGTAGTCAATTAATAGATATATGCAGGAGGCAGGTTATGAAAATTAAATTTTTAATAAAAAATATTAAAGATGGTCTTATTGAATGTTTTGAAGAATTGTCTGAATACGATATTTATTGCAGTTATTATCCTGAAAGTGTATATTTCCGATTCTTAAGGTTTATGTCTTAATTGCTCTTTTTTTATATTTTCCTGTGGCTGTCTAATAAAACATTAGGCAGCCTTTTTTTTCGGAACAGCTGATTATAAAAAGTATATGTATTTTCTATATCAATAATAAAAAAAGAGTATAAATATAAGAATCCTATTACACATATAAAAAATTTATATTTTTCATAAATCTGCTTATTTTGTATAACATATCAAAACACTAGGTAATTAAAGGAGTACAAAACATGGCAGATTCAGATGAAATTGCAATAGAAATAAAAAATCTTGGTCTGACTTATGAATCAGAAAATTCAACTTATGAAGCACTGAAAGAAATAAATCTTGATGTAAAAAAAGGAGAATTTATCTGCGTTGTTGGTACAAGTGGCTGCGGAAAATCTACCTTGCTTTCCGTACTGGAAGGACTTTATAAGCCGACAGTAGGTTCTGTAAAAATCAATGGTAAAGAAATTTCTGGCCCAGGTGTTGAACGTGCAGTTGTTTTTCAAAGTTATTCTCTTTTTCCATGGATGACAGCTTTGGAAAATGTTGCATTTGCGGTTTATGAGTCAGCTAAAAAGAAAAAGAAAATCTCTAAAAAACAATCAATTGAAATAGCCAAAAAATTTTTAAGTCGTGTGGATCTTAAGACTTTTGAAGACAAACTTCCAGGAGAACTTTCCGGAGGAATGCAGCAGCGTGTAGCAATTGCTCGTGCTATGGCCTGCAACCCTGAAATTCTTTTAATGGACGAACCCTTTGGTGCACTTGATGCAAAAATCCGCACAAGTCTCCAGGGGCTTGTACTAAAGCTTTGGGGGGAAGAGGAAGAGAAAAAAACTGTTGTGTTTGTAACACATGACCTTAATGAAGCCATGCTTCTTGCAGACAAAATTGTTTTTATGATTCCTAAAAGAATTTATTCAGTAATTGATGTAAATCTTCCTCGCCCTAGAAATACATCGATTACAGAAAGCCCTGAATACAAGCAGCTTTATCAGAAACTTGTAAAACTATTTTATAACGAAACTGTGTCATTACTTGATGACCAAGGAATTGCAATATGAGTGAAATTAAAAAGAACTACAACAGTATTATTAAAGGAATTTATATCAGCATAGTTAATATTCCAAACCTTCTTTTTCTGGCTATTTTTGCCTGCTTTTTTATCCCGAGCAAATATGCCCAGCAGATGAGGGTAGGGCTTAAGAGTCCTCTTGTTTTTATCATTGTGCTTGGAATTATTGAACTGTCTTTCCTTTTACGCCTTAAAAATGCAAAGAAAAGACGTGCTGTTCTGGATATTCAAAACTTTGTTTATCTCTTTTTATTTGTCTGGGAATTAACTGTATCGAGATTGAACCTGCTGCCTTATGTTTTTGTTCCAGCACCAGAAAACGTATTCTGGGTATTTGTATCAGATTGGAAAAAAATACTCCTTGGTCTTGCAAGTTCAATGTTCCTGATTGTAGCCGGTATGTTTACATCAATTATTTCCGGCGTAATTTTAGGAACTTTAGTCGGCTGGAACAAGCGTCTTACAAATGCTATTTATCCGGTTGCTAAAGCAATTTCAACTGTACCGTCGCTTATTTACACACCTTACATTGTTGCCATAACACCAAGCTTCCGAATTGCATCCCTTCTGGTAATCTTTCTGGGAATTTTCTGGGGCGTTTTTATGACATCAATAAATAACACAGCCTTTGTTGAAATAAAGGTTATTAATTCTGCAAAGGTTTTGAGTCTTTCAACTCCGTCAATCCTCTTTAAAATCATCATTCCTTATAACATGCCGCGAATAATCAATTCGCTGCCAATTTACCTTGCAACTTCGCTGATGACACTTACAGTTGCAGAGATGATGGGTGCTGAATATGGAATGGGCTTTTATGTTCGTCTTGCACTGAGCTATGCGAACTACACTCAGGCAATTGCAGGAATTATTTTCATAGGCTTAGTTGTTATGACACTCAACAATATCATAGACACTATCCGCAGAAGATGCATCAAGTGGAATTATTAAAAGATAATTAAAAATATTTATTTATAGGAGACTAGCAATATGGAATTAAACACGACAGGAATTCGTGAAAACAGACCGAACCGATATACCGTGTTCGGTGGTGACAGCAAGACAGTAGCTGCAGATTTTAGCAAGGGCTGTCTTAGAAAAGCAAACCGAAGCTTTGAACAGGGCCGCATGTGTACCGAAATAAACGGTATGGCAGCACTTATGTCCCTTCAGGATGCTGCTTTTATAGTTCATGCTCCTCAGGGCTGTATCGGCTGTTCCGTAGTTGTAGAAGACTTTTACAAAGTTGGACAGATTCATCGCGGAATAAAATATGTAAAGAATCCTCATGTTATTGTTACAAATCTTGATTCCAATGATGTTGTTTTTGGAGGTCATAAAAAACTTGTTGAAGCAATTCATCTGGCAGAAGAACGCTATAATCCAAAGTTGATTTTTATTTTCACTTCATGCGCCTCTGCGATGATTGGTGATGATATAGATTCTATTGCTGCCAATGAACAGAAAAACATAAAGGCAACTCTGGTTCCTATTCACTGTGAAGGTTTCAAATCAAAAATTAATCCTTCTGGTTTTGACAGTGCCTTTATTGCTATATCAAAATATATTTTGAAGGATGAAAAAGTTCCAAAAATTGATAATCTTGTAAATCTTTTTGCGCCGACAACAGTCAGCTATAAAGACCAGCAGGAAATAGAGCGAATACTTTCTTTAATCGGGCTGCAGGCAAACTTCATTCCATTCTTTGGTTCGCTGGAATCTTTCAAACGTATTCCGGCTGCAGCGGCGTCTACTTCTATCTGTAAGGTTTTTGCAGATGAGTTCATGATTGAACTTAAACAGAAGTTTGATATTCCATATTCGCACACAGTTATGCCGATAGGTGTGCGTAATACAGACGAATGGCTTCGCGGAATTGCAGCTGTTACGGGAAAAGAAAAAGAAGCTGAAGAATTTATAAAGAGTGAACATGAAAGAATTGAACCTCTTGTTGCAGAAATAAAATCACATCTTCAGGGCAAGAGGGTATTTGTAAGCGGTGGAACCGGCCGTTCTTTTGCTGCTGCCGCCCTTGTAGACGATTTTGGAATGAAGCTTATAGGTCTGCGTACCCCAGTTTACGACGATGATGCCCACAAGGATATGACATATCTGAATTCAGTTCACAAGAACTTTACAGTTGATGTAACAGTTCATGCTTTTGAGCAGATAAATCTTTTGAAAAAACTAAAACCTGATGTATTTATTGGAGTTTCTCCAGTTGCAGGAAAACTTGGAATTCCTACAACTCATATTCTTGGAGGAAAGCGTTGTACTATGGGCTACGATGGCCTGCTTTACCTTGGACACCTGATAATTGATCAGCTGGAAAACCCAAGCTTTAACAAAAAGATTGCAGCACACGCACATCTTCCATATCGCGAAAGCTGGTATAGCGAAGATCCGTACAAATACATTGTACCAGAAAAGGATTAAGGAGAAAAAAATATGTCAAAAATAACAGAAAAACCACGCGGAGGATGCGCACTTTCTGGCATTTCCGCTGTACTTAGTGCAATGGAAAAAGTATGTCCTGTATTTCATGCAGGCCCAGGTTGTGCATTTCAGTCAATAGCATCGGAAGAAGGTCATGGCGGCGGAAAACAAGCCTTATATTTTTCAGGGGCAGCGTGTCCGTCATCAAATATGCTTGAAAAGGATGTTGTATTCGGTGGGGTAGATAAACTTAGAACAACAATTCAGGGAGCAATATATATTATTGATGCTGATGCCTATTTTGTACTCAGCGGTTGTACTGCCGGAATAAACGGAGATGATATAGAAGGTGTCGTAAAAGAGTTTGATAAATCACCTTATCCTGTGTATTCAATTACAACTCCTGGTTTTGCTGGAAATACTCTGGTCGGCTATGAAACTGTAATCAATACATTTATCAATAAGGTATTTAAGAAAACAAAAACTCAAAAAAATCTTGTAAACATTCTTGGAATCATTCCTTTTCATGACCCATATTGGAGTGGAAGTCTGGAAGAATTAACCAGAATCTTTAATGCTCTTGGACTTGAAGTAAATACCTTCTTTACAGACCGACAGGGAATCAAAAATGTGGAAAAAGCGGGAAATGCGGCACTGAATATCATTATCTCTCCAATACTCTTAAAAGGGGCAGAAAAAACTCTTCTGGAGAAATTCGGAATACCTTCAGTTCGATTTAATGCCATACCAATCGGACCAACCGAAACAAGTAAATTTGTTCGTAAGGTTGCAGATGCTCTGAAACTGGATTCTAAAAAAGTAGAAGCTTTTGTTCAGAATGAAGAGGACTATGTTTACCGCTATTACGAGGCTGGTGGCGGAAGACTTGCCTGGAAACGCTTTGCAGTAGTTGGTGATGCAAGTTATGTTATAGCACTTACAAAATTCCTTGCTGATGAATACAGTTTCTCTCCGGTTTTAGCAATCATAAGCGAACCTCTGCTTCGTCCAACTGACAAGGACATTATAGAAAAAGAACTCAGTCACTTTGATTATGCACGTCCGCCACAGGTTTATTTTGAAAGTGACTTGTATGAAATCACAAAAATTATTTCGGAGAATGAAGATATTACTCTGCTTATAGGAAGTAGTGATGAACGCGAAATTGCCTTGAAACAAGGAATAACTTTCCGCTCAATTACATTCCCTATAACAGACAGGCTTATTTTCAACAAAACATATACCGGCTACAAGGGAGCCCTTACTCTTGTAGAAGACTTGTTTGACAATTTGTAATCAAAAGGAGGAAAAATATGAAACAAATTGTAAATGTAAAAAGAGGATTATTTGCAGCTGCATTACTTCTTACCATGGTAAACATTGGTTGTACGAAAAAGGAAATTTCTGCAGTTGGCGCAGATGGCCGTTACAAGCTTACTGTAGGACGTCTTGGTGCATCATCACTTATTAGTCCTATGGTTTTGATTGCAACAGAAAAGCAGTATTTTGATAAGTACAATGTAGATATCGATTTGAAATTAATGGACAGTGCCACTTCCAGCGAAGCTCTTTCAATGGGAAAGATGGACTGTATTTATCAGGAATTTAATCAGCAGATGGCAAGTGCTGATCAGGGAGCAAAGATTACAATTTTTGCAGGAAACCGTTCCGGTGGAGTTTATGTTATTGCCAGAAAAGAAGATGCAGAAGAACTGTATGATATTGCAAACTGGAAAGGTAAAACAATCGGTCTTATTGGTCCAACAACAAACATAGACTACATCACAGATTATGTTCTGCGAAACGATTATGGCATTGATACAGACAAAGATGTTAAATACTTTAAGCTAAATGACATGGTTTCTTTACAGCAGGCTTTAAAGCGCGGTCAGGTTGACATTACCTTTGCTGACCCATTGTACACTGAAACACTTGATGAACAGGGATTAACAATTCTTTATCCATTGAGTCATGTTCAGAAGGACTATGTATGCTGCCGTCAGATGGCATGGACAACTGCATTCGAAGCAAAGCCTGATGCCTATAAAAATTATCTTAAGGCACAGATTCTGGCATATCGTGATTACTACACAGACCGTGATGCAGCAATTAAACTTCTTCTTGCTGCTTCTGGCCAGGATGAAGATTATGTAGTGAACTATATTTATGACCGTTCAAAAAATGCAGACAAGTATTTTAATCCGGATCCTAACTATAATGGCGTACTTGCCCAGTTCAAGTCTATGATTCGATTGGGATATACACCAGGTGCCCGCGAGTTGTATGAATTCTTCAATATTTCTGTTTATGCATCAGCATTAAAAGAGATTCTTCAGGAATATCCGGGAGACCCGTATTTTACCGATCTTAAAGAATTGTTCCTTAAGAACAATAATCAATATCCTGATTTTGAAAAAACATACAAAACATATTTCTAGAAAAAGAGAGGTAAGCTGATGAAGTCAAAGAAGTTATTGATAATTGCAGGAATCAATCATAGCGGAAAAACAACGCTTGGTCGTGAACTGTCTAAAACCTTGCATTGCGATTTTTTTGATACAGATCTGGAAACAGAAAGGCTTACCGGAAAGCATCCTGCAATACATACAAAAGAAGGGGGACAGGTAGCCTACAACAGGGAAGAAACTAATACAGCAAAATTCCTTGTTGATAATTTAAAAAATCAGGATACCTATACAGTAATTTCTACAGGAGGTGGCTTCTGCGACAACCCTGAAGGCTGGCATTTTCTAAAAGAACATGGCTACATTTTATGGCTAAATTCTGATTTAGAAACCAGTTTTGGCAGGGTTGCTGCTGACGCAAAAAAGATTTTGGATTCCGGCGGAACATTTGAAGACGTTCCACGGTATCCGGGCTATAAGGATGCAAAACTAGAATCGCTGGAAGATTTTAGAAAAATGTTCTATGAGTTCATAACACCACAAGTTCAACGATACAGAGAATTATGTGATGTGGAAATTAACGTTAAGAACGCTCCTGTCCAGGAAAACCTTGATTTCTTACTCAATAAACTTCCGGCTTAAAAAGCTAAGTTATAGCTAAAAACTATAACATTTATAAAAAAAATGTATTATTCAAAAAAGTTGCTTTAAGTTATAACATACTAAGTTAGTAGGTAATTACTGCGCCTGCTCCTAGTTTTTTTATAAAAAATTGTATCGGAGAGAGTTTATCTTTTTTCTAGGAGCGGAAAAGTGAAGAGGTATGTTATGAGCAAAAAAATTGTTTCTTTTGCAAAAAGATTTTTTCCCGTACTGGGTATCCTTCTTGCACTTCTTATTGAAAAGATTATTCCAAACAGCCAACTGCATCCTGCTGCTGTAAAGCCATATTACAGTATTCTCCTGTTAATTCTGCTGGCTCTTACAGTGGTAATCTTTTTAATCTCTTTTTTTAATAAGAAGCTTGGAGAATCTCTGGAATTCAAAGGCCCATTTTTTCTTGGCGCAGCAGGGGTAGTAATCTTAATCAACCTGATTACAGCTAAATTTGCACTTTTGCCAATCATCTTTTTCCCAAGCTTTGATAATATCCTCGCAGTTTTTGTTAGCCAGACATCCTTACTTGGAAAGTGTATCTGGTATTCCTTCCGCCTTTTGCTTTTGGGAGTTTTCTGGGGCATTACGGTTGGTTTTATTACAGGAGTATTTCTGGGCTTCAGCCGCAAGGTTTATTACTGGATAAATCCCTATATCAAACTGATAGGACCAATTCCGGCCACTGCCTGGATTCCGCTTGTTCTTACAACATTCCCGACACCTTTTGGAGCCAGCGTTTTTATAATAGCCCTGGCAGTATGGTTCCCCGTTCAGCTTATGACAAGTTCTGGCATTCAGAATACCAGCAAGGTTTACTTTGAAGTTGGACGTACTCTGGGAGCCGGCACCTTCTTTCAGGTATTCCGAATTGCAGTGCCCGCCGCCCTGCCAAACATTTTTCAGGGAATCTTCAACGGAATCTGTGCGGCTTTTATAGCCCTTATGACCGCCGAAATGTTCGGGGCAAAATACGGAATAGGCTGGTATATAAGTTACCAGAAAGCCATGATGATGTACGCTGGCGTTTATGCCGGCCTTATTATGATTGCGGTTTTCTGTACGGTGATTATCACAGCGCTCTTTAAGGTGAGGGGCAAGGTGCTGGGCTGGCAGAAAGGACTTATTAAGTGGTAGGAGATTCAGAATGTCAGGAGAAATTAAATTACAAAATATAACAAAAATCTTTAATCAAGGCTCGGCCGAAGAAGTTACTGCACTAAACGGAGTTGATTTTACTATTCCCGCGGGAAGCTTTGTATCTCTTATCGGGCCATCGGGCTGCGGAAAAACAACTCTTCTGCGCTGTATCGCAGGTCTGGAAACTCCGACAAGCGGCCAGGTAAGTGTAGACGGCAGTAAAATCACCAAACCTGGCAGCGACCGGGGCTTTGCCTTTCAGCAGGCAAATCTATTTCCCTGGCTCACCATCCGCGAAAATATCGCCTTTGGTCTTCGAGCCCGTCACATCTACAAAAACCGCAAAAAGGACGTAGACGAGTTTATTAATCTTGTTGGCCTTAAAGGCTTTGAAAAGTCTTATCCTCATCAGCTTTCGGGCGGTATGAATCAAAGGGCAAGTCTTGCCCGAGCCCTTGTTGGTCATCCAAAAATCCTCTTGCTTGATGAACCTCTTGGAGCCCTGGATGCCTTTACAAGAATGACCATGCAGGACGAAATCTTAAGACTTTGGAAGGAGCACAATACAACCATGGTGATGGTTACCCACGATGTAGACGAAGCAGTTTACCTTAGCGACTACGTGGTTGTTATGTCGCCGCGTCCGGCCAAGGTGGAAAAAATCATTAAAATAGATTTGAGCCATCCTCGTGCCCGTGGACAGGATGTTTTCTTAAAATACAGAACTCAGATTCTAGAAATTCTGGATTACGCCGGAAAAGTTCAGGATATTGAATACGCAATATAGTAAGGTGTTTAAACAAAAAGTTGCTGGCACAATTTGCCTGACTTATGTGCCTTTCACCTTATATTGACAAGAATTGTTTTGTTTATTAAAATACCTACTATCATACTAGGTAAATAGGCAAGATAATAATGATTAAATTAGATTCTGTAAAGAAAACATATCACCTTAAAAACAGTGATGTAGAAGCATTAAAAGATGTTTCTCTCCAAATTGATGATGGTACAATTTATGGAGTAATCGGCTATTCGGGAGCTGGAAAATCTACACTTGTTCGCTGTATTAATCTGCTTGAAGTTCCAGATTCTGGAACTATTACTGTAAATGGAACTCAACTTACCTGGCATGACAGTGAGGGAAACTTTCACCGCAAAACAAATCATGAAATGAAAAAGGTGCGCAGTGGAATTGGAATGATTTTTCAGCATTTTAATCTGCTTGATCGTTCTACAGTTTTTGATAACATTGCCTATCCTTTAAAATATAAGGGGCTTAAAAAAGAAGAAATTGATGCCCGTGTAACTGAACTTCTGGACCTTGTAGATTTAAGGGATAAACGAAATGTTTACCCCAGTCAGCTTTCGGGAGGTCAGAAGCAGCGTGTTGCAATTGCCCGAGCCCTTGCAAATAATCCTAAGGTTCTTCTTTCTGATGAAGCAACCAGTGCTCTGGACCCAGATGCCACTGCATCTATTTTGAATCTTCTTAAAGAGCTTAATAAAAAACTCGGGCTTACAATCATCATAATTACTCACGAAATGAGTGTTATAAAATCTATCTGCCACAGAGTTGCAGTTATGGAAAGAGGCTGTGTGGTAGAAGAGGGTGATGTTTATTCTATCTTTGCTGAACCTAAGCAGGAAATCACAAAAAAGTTTATTGCTTCTCAGTCTTCTTTTGCAAAAATTTCAAATCTTGTAAATGATCCTCGTGTAAATAATCCTTCTGAGGGAGGCAGACTGATTAAACTTGTCTTTTTAAAGAATTCTGTGGGAGAATCTTTAATTTCTCTTGTTTCTCAGAAGTTTAATGTGCGTCTTAATATTGTGCTTGCAAATGTTGATATGATTCAGGATTCTCCGCTGGGTGAAATAATTGTTGTGATTAAGGGAGATGATAAAAATATTGAAGCAGCTATAGCACATTTTATTGAGCAGAAAGTAAAAGTGACAGAATTGGAGGCAAACTAATATGGAGACATTCGAAAAAATCTTTCCTAATCTTTATGCCTACTGGTATAAGTTTTTGAACAACTGTCTTGCAACCTTTCAGATGTTCATAATTTCAGGTTCAATTTCTTTTGTGCTTGGTCTGATTTTTGGTGTACTGCTGATTGTTTTCAAGAAGGATGGAATTAAGCCAAATAAGGTTTTATACACTATTATCAGTGTGTTTATAAATCTTTTCCGCTCCATTCCTTTTGTAATCCTGCTGGTTTTTCTGATTCCTTTTACCCGCTCAATTGTGGGAACTGCAATCGGCGTAAAGGGTGCCATCATACCTTTGATTTTTGGAACGGTGCCTTTCTTTTCCCGTCAGGTAGAAACTGCTCTGGAAAATGTAGACCCTGGAAAGGCAGAGGCAGCCCGCAGCATGGGAAGCGGAACCCTTGGTTTGATTTTCCGTGTTTATCTTCATGAATCTGTGCCAGAGCTTATTCGCGTTACTACAATTACGGCCATCTCTCTGGTTGGGCTTACAACTATGGCCGGTGCCGTTGGAGCCGGCGGACTTGGAGATTTTGCCATCAACTACGGGCAGGGACTTAATCATCAGGATATAATTTATGCCTGCATAATCATTCTTTTGATTTTTATCTGCCTGCTTCAATTTATTGGTTCTATGCTTGCAAAAAAAACAACAAACAGAGAGCTCTTCAAACATGTACAAAAGGACTCCGTAGGGAATCCTGAAAATAAATCATAAATCAAAAAGGAGAAATTGAATTATGAAAAATACAAAAAAGATTTTTGCCCTGCTTCTTATTGCAGGAGTCCTCTCAAGCGGAGCTTTTGCTGCAAAGAAAGCTAAAACTCAGAAAGTAAAGGTTGGCGTTTGTGGTGCAAACAATGATCAGTGGAAGGCTGTTCAGTATGTTCTGGACAAGGAAAACAGTGGAATTAAAATTGAGCTTGTTGAGTTCAGTGCATACAATCTTCCAAACGAAGCTTTGAATTCCGGAGACATTGATCTGAATGCTTTCCAGCACAAGGCTTATCTGAATAACGATGCCGGAAAGAATGGTTATGACCTTACAGTTATCGGCGACACCTTGATTGCTCCTCTTACTCTTTATTCAAAGAAATACAAGAGTCTTGATGAAATTAAACAGGCTGCAGGAAAGAATGGCAGCAAGACTGTAAAAGCTGGAGCCCTTAAGTTTGCAATTCCTAGTGACGGAACAAACCTTAGCCGCGGAATTAAGCTTCTTGAAGCTGCTGGTCTTATTACTGTAGATCCTGCTGTTGGATATACACCAGAACTCAAGGATATTACAGAATTTGTTTACAATGTTGAAGTTGTTCCTCAGACAGCAAATACACTTCCTCAGACACTCAACGATTATGCTGGTGCTACAATCAACGGAACTTATGCTATTCCTACAGGTCTTATTCCTTCTAAAGACGGACTTATTATTGAAAAACAGTCTGAAAGCGGAGATAACCCTTATGTAAATATCATTGTTGCCCGCACAAAGGATAAGGATAATGATGTTTACAAGAAGATTGTAAAGGCTTTCCAGTCTCAGGAGGTTGCTGAATATCTTCTTTCTAGATTCGAAGAAGCTTTCTTCCCATCATTCAACTACAAGAGTGTAAGTGCTGAAAAGGCTGCTGAAACTGTAAAGACAGTTGATAAAGCAATTAAGTGGTAAAAAATTACTGAAAAAGAGGGATGTCCAATAAGATCTGGAACTGCGGTCATTGAGCTTGTCGAAACCACTGCATTATTTACTTATTGGATATCCCCTTTTTTATGGAGGATATGAAAATGACAGAAAGAATTGAAAAAGAACTTCTTAAAGAAATCAAAAGTGACCACGACTACATTGTTTCACTGCGGCGTCATTTTCACATGAATCCTGAAATCGCAAAAGAAGAATTTCAGACTGCCCTTAAAATTGAAGAAGAACTGGATAAAATAGGCCTTGCTCACAAGCGGGTTGGTGAAACCGGCATTTATGCAGAAATTAAGGGCAGCAAAAGAGAAGGGGGGACAAAAACAATTGTCCTTCGCGCCGACATAGATGCTCTGCCTATTCAGGAAACTCACGAGTGCGAATATAAATCAAAAATACCCGGCCGCATGCACGCCTGTGGTCACGATGCTCACACAGCATCTCTTCTGGGGGCTGCCCGTATCCTTAATGCCCACAAAGATTTATTCTCCGGTATAATTCGTCTAACTTTTCAGGCCGGCGAAGAAATTGGTTATGGTGCAAGAATCTTTGTTGATGGCGGCTATCTTGACGGCGCAGACAGAAGTTTTGGTATGCATGCCGCATCAAATGTTCCGGCTGGAAAAGTTGCCGTGGTTCCAGGCCCAAACAATGCCAGCGTAGACTGGTTCAAAATCACGGTAAAGGGGGCTCCTGCCCACGTTTCAACTCCACAGCTTGGCTCAGATGCCGCTTATATTGCCAGCCAGATTGTAATCTCTACCCAGGCATTGATTACCCGCCGTACCTCTCCAATGGACAATGTCCTTATAGGAATAGGAAAAATTACAGCAGGAGATGCCTACAATATTGTAGCACAAAAGGCAGAACTGGAAGGAACAATCCGTGCTTTTACACCAGAAGTTCGCGAAAAGACAAAGCAGCTGCTCTCAGATATGTCAAAACAGACTGCACAGATTTTTGGCGGAGATGCCCAGGTTGAATATAAGGATTTTACTTCACCACTTATTAATGATCAGACTTCAACAGAAGAAGTTCAGCAAACCGCCATACGACTTTTTGGGCAGGAAAATGTAATCAAAAATCGCCAGGCTTCTCTTGGTGGCGATGACTTTGCAGAATACATTATCAAAGTTCCGGGAACCTATGCCTACTTTGGGACAGGTAATCCTGCAAAAGAAGGAACTACAGCCGCCCATCACGATTCAAAATTTGATATTGATGAAGATGCTTTGATTCAATCTGTTTCACTTTATACTTTTTATGCAATTGATTTTTTGAATAATTAAAATCACTTATAAACAAAAACTATAATTGTAATAAATAAAATATATTATTCAGGAAGAATTTTTTTTGTTATAACATACTAAACTAGTAGGTAATTGAACTCTAGTTATCATAGTCGCCGGATAGGCGACCAGGAGGTAATATGAAAAAATCAGTTATTTTTAAAACATTTTGCGTAATGATGGTTGCTGCATCTCTTATGCTTACAGCATGTAGCAAAAAAACAGCAAAAACAGCAAAAACAGCAAAAACAGAAGCTTCTTCTGATTCCACTCAAAAGGTTGTCCGCATCAACTTTCAGACAGGAAGCCTTTGTGGTGCTCCTGTTCATGTTGCATGGAAGCTCGGACTTTTTGATGATGAGCTTGCAAAAATCGGACAGAAGGCTGAATATGTTCAGGTTGTCGAAGGTGGTGCAACACTTGCAGAAATGATTGCTTCTGGAAAGGTTGATGCCGGTTACGGTCTTTATGCAACTCAGCTCCAGGCTATTGAAAACGGTCTTCCAATTTCCTTTACATCTGGAATCCATATTGGTTGTACAAAGTATTATGTACGTGCAGACAGTGACATTCAGTCGGTTGCGGATCTTCGTGGCAAAACAATCGGCGTTCCAGGACTTGCAGACTCTGCAGTTATGAATCTTAAGCGTAAGTTAATGGACGTTGGTATTGGTGTAACAGCAGAAAATAACGAGGTTGAATTCATTGCCTATGCTTCTGCAGATTTGGCAATTGCCTTGAATAACGGTGCAGTTGATGTAATTGGTGCTCATGACCCAGTTGCAACAAAGGGTGAACTTGCATACGGCTTTAGAAAGATTCTTGATACAGGAATTGATGAAAAATTTGTAAAAGAATATTGCTGCCAGCAGTTTGTAACCCACAAGCTCTTACGTGAAAATCCGGAAGGAGCAGCTGCAATTACACGCGCTTTGCAGAAGGCAGCCGCTTATGTTCAGGCAGAGCCAAGAGCAGCCGCTCAACTCCAGATTGAAAATGACCTTGTTGCTGGAGACCTGGATTTTAATGCCGCTCTTCTTGAAGAAATTAACTACCAGCCAAGCCGCTCTCTTGGTAAGAAGACCTTTGATTCTGCCGCCCGCCAGCTGCAGGAAGCAGGAATCCTTAAGGCAACAACTGATATAGAAAAGTTTATTGAAACAGGCTACATCGAACTTTTTGGTGTACCAGACGGCTATATTTATGATAGCGCAACAAAAACTTATAAGGAAATAAACGGCTCACGCGCTTAAGTAAAATACGGTGGTTAGGTGGTCCCTGAGCATTGTCGAAGGGTTCCGGAACCACCCTTGTCTTTGTCCGGCTTGACCGGACAATCTAAAGGAGAAAACATCATGAAAAACCTGAACATCATTTTATCATCACTCACAGCCTTGCTTGGGCTCCTTGTTGGCATAGCTCCATACACCTTTGCTAAAGTTTGCAAAATGGCTAGCATGCACTGCCATGCTGTAACTGCGCCAACAGTTCTGGTATTTGGAATTGTGATTTTTGTTATTTCTGCAGCACAGACTATTCTTTTATGGAAAAAGCGATAACTATTTCTGGGCTTGCCTTTTCAAACATAAAGCGTAAGCCCTTTCGTACATTTGCCTTAATCCTTATTTCGGCCCTGTCGGCAGGTGTGCTTTTTGCCACTCTGATCCTCGCTTCAAGCCTGGAACAGGGGATTAAGGGCTTTCAAAATCGCCTTGGAGCCGATCTTATGATTGTGCCCCAGGGCAATGAAAACAAATTTGAAAATGTTCTTCTTACCGGCGAGCCAAATTATTTTTATATGAACCGCAGTATTGAAGACCTGGTTCGTGGCGTGCAGGGAGTTAGTCAGGTAAGCAGCCAGTTTTACCTGACCAGCCTTAATGAAAGCTGCTGCGATTTTTCAATTCAAATAATTGGTTTTGATCCTCAGACTGATTTTATAATTCAAAATTGGGCTGGAAAAAAAATAGAAAAGAATAAAGATGATGAATTACTGCTTACAGGCAGTAATGTTACTCTTTCACATAATCAGGTAACTTTTTTTGGACAGACTCATAAGGTTACAGCCCGTCTTGCAAAAAGCAATACTGGTATGGACAATGCAATTTACACAGATTTAAAAACTCTGCAAAAGATTTTTGAAGCTTCAAAGGAAAAAGGCTTCGGTTTTATTTCTGATGGTGATACATCAAATAAAACCAGTACAATTTTTGTAAAGCTTGCAAAAGGTGCAAGTGCAGATGGAACTTCCTTAAGAATTAAAAATGCAGTCGGTGATGGAATTGAAGTAGTGCAGGGTGACAAATTTTTATCATCACTGGAAGAAAAAATCTCAGGCTTTTTGATTTTCCCAAAGCTTCTTTCTGTATTCACACTTTTAATTTCAAGCATAACGCTTGCTCTGGTTTTCTCTTTAATCGCAAATGAAAGAAAACGTGAATATTCAATTTTGCGGGTTTTGGGAGCAGACTCTTCGGCTCTTAGCAAACTCATTCTTTTTGAAGCAGCAGGAATTGGAGCAATTGGAGCTTTAAGTGGTATATTTGTAGCTGCCCTGATTGTATTACCATTTAATTTTGTGATTTCAGAAAAAATCGCTCTACCATTAAGCTTAGAAAGTCCTGTAAAAATCATTTTACTTGCTTTAATCAGCCTTGTAATAATTGTTTTTTCGAGTCTCCTAGCCGCAGCTTTTTCTGCAGTAAAAATTTCAAAACAGAAGGTAATCTTTAAATGATAGAAATAAAAAATCTTACAAAAAAGTTTAAAACCTCACATGGTATTCTAGAAGTTTTTAATGATTTTTCACTCACTGTAAAAGACGGCACTTTTCTGGGCATTCAGGGAAAATCTGGGGCGGGAAAATCTACCTTGCTTACACTCCTTGCGGGACTTCAGCCGGCCGATAGCGGCAGCATAAAAATAGGCGAGAGTGAAATTACAAAGCTTTCTCAAAAGGAATTAGCTGCCTTTAGAAATCAGAATATAGGCTTTATTTCTCAGGAACAAAGCTTTTTAGAAAATCTTAATGTGCTTGATAATGTAAGACTGCCGGCCTATCTTGCCAAAAAGCAACAGAGACAAAAGGTTAGCGACAGCGAAATTACCGCCCGTGCAAAACAGCTCCTTTCAGACCTGGGGATTTCACATCTGGCCTCTCAATACCCATCCGACCTTTCTGGTGGCGAAAATCACCGGCTTTTAATAGCCCGTGCCCTAATCAACAACCCCAAAGTTCTTCTTGCCGATGAGCCCACAGATTCGGTAGACCAGGAACGCACCCTTGAAATCCTTAAAATCTTCCGCGATCTTGCCTGCCAGGGGAAAATTGTTGTTCTTGTAAGTCACGACCAGCAGGCCCTAAGTTTGTGTGATTGTGTGGTGAATATCTAAAAAGTAAAGCAGGCCTACAGGCTTACGCAGCCTTAATCTTGCAGTGCCTGTTCCAGATCTGCAATTAAATCATCTGCATCTTCAATACCAACCGAAAGACGCAGGGTTTCCGGGGTGATGCCGTTTTTTAAGCGGAGTTCTTCGGGAACATCGGCGTGGGTCTGGGTTGTGGGGTAGGTGATTAAAGTTTCAACTCCGCCAAGGCTTTCTGCGTATTTTACAAGGCGCACTTTTTCAAGTACGCTCAGGGCTTTTTCTGTGCTATTCAGGCGGAAGGTTACCATTGAACCAAAGCCACGGCACTGAGTTTGCATAATTTTATAACCGGGATGTTCTTCAAGCCCGGGGTAAATTACTTTCGTAACAGATTTCTGAGTTTTCAGCCACTGAGCAATTTTAAGTGCGTTTTTCTGGGCTTTTTCCATGCGGAGGGCAAGGGTTTTAATTCCACGAAGCAGCAGCCAGCAGTCAAAAGGGGCGAGTCCCGAACCTGTAGTTTTTATTAAAAAGCGTAATTTTTCCTGCAGGTCCGGTCTGTTAGTGATAATAAAGCCCGCAAGAGTGTCGTTGTGGCCCGCAAGAAATTTGGTTCCACTGTGTATAACAAGGTCGGCTCCTAAATCAAGGGGATTTTGGAAGTAAGGAGACATAAAAGTATTATCAACAATTAAAAGCAGATTATGCGTTCGGGCAATTTGTGCCATCTTTGCAATATCTGTCACATTCATCATTGGGTTACTTGGAGTTTCTATAAAAAGAGCTTTAGTATTTTTTTTGATTAAAACTTCAACATCATCAACAGAACAGTTTGCTCTGGAAAATTCAATTCCATTTTTAGCAGAAACATTATCAAAAAGACGGATTGTTCCACCGTATAAATCTGAATCTACAATCAAATGGTCTCCCGGCTTAAAAATTTCCATAAGCAGGGCAATTGCCGCCATTCCAGTAGAAAGTGCAAATGCGTCAAGGCCGTGCTCTAACTGACAGACAATTTTTTCCAGTTGAGCACGGGTAGGGTTTTGCAGGCGGGAATAATCAAAGCCTGTGGATTGTCCAACGCCCGGATGTGCATAAGTTGCTGTCTGATAAATTGGAAAAGAAATTGCTCCATAATGATTACAGACAGGTTTATCTTCAGCTTCTGGATTTTCTTCCAGATGAATACATTTGCTTTCTATTGATAATGACATACTATTCTCCAAACTTTGCGTAATAACTGGCCAGTTTTGCAAGAGCTTCTTCAATTGGAAGTTCAATATCAAAAACACTAATAGCGTTACGCTCGAATTGCCGGCGGACCTTCTGTCCAATCTGAGAAGCAACAATTGCACGACAATCCAAAAGAAGCTCTACATTTGGCGAAAGCGGACCAGTTCCAGCTCCACCACCGCAGCCACCTCCAGAAGCACCACAGCCGCCACCTCCACCGCAGCAAGCTCCTCCAAAGTCAGATTCTGCATTTTCTACCGACTGTTCAGTAAAAACTGTCTTTCGACTTTCCAAAAAATCAAAATGATCTTTGTGAAACTCATATATAAAAAAATCTCTTGCCTGGCCAAAGTGTAAATCAATATTAAGGCGGTCAGAACTTGCAATTGCTACTTTTATGCTCATAAGAACTCCAATAAAAGATTCCCTGGTCAAGCCAGGCGTTGCGGGCTGGCGTTTGAAGCCCGCAGAGGGGGGTAGCGGAAGACCGCGCAGCGGGCTGTAGCGAGGGGGGAGACTTCCCCCTCCTCACACCTATAACCTATCCCCTAAAACCTAAATCTTATAATCATCCTCAAGAGCTTCCATCAAACCGTACTCAAGCAGAATCTCTTCCAGGCGTTCCTGAGTCATTGGAGTAGGGATTGTAAAGTTTGTATTGTTGATTACAGCTTCAGCCAGGTTGCGGTATTCCTGAGCCTGAGCAGAATCCGGCTTGTACTCAATTACTGTTTTACGGTTGATTTCGGCACGCTGAACAATATTATCGCGAGGAACAAAGTACAAAAGCTGAGTTCCAAGCTCTTTAGAAAAGGCACGAAGCAAATCAAGCTCGCGGTCTACATTACGGCTGTTACAGATGATTCCACCAAGGCGTACACCACCAGCCTTTGCATAGCGGCTGATACCCTTAGCAATATTGTTTGCCGCATAAAGAGCCATCATCTCGCCGGAAGCTACAATATAAATCTCCTTAGCTTTTCCTTCACGGATTGGCATAGCAAAACCACCACAAACTACGTCACCAAGAACGTCATAAAAAACAAAGTCCAAATCATCTGTGTAAGCACCAAGATTTTCAAGCATGCTTATAGAAGTGATGATACCTCGTCCGGCACATCCAACTCCTGGTTCTGGTCCACCAGATTCAACACAGCGGGTTCCGCCAAAACCAGTTCTCATAATGCGGTCAAGTTCAACGTTTTCACCTTCGTCGCGGATTGTATCAAGTACAGTTTTCTGAGCAAGACCGCCAAGCAAAAGGCGGGTAGAGTCTGCTTTAGGATCACAACCTACAACCATTACCTTTTTTCCATGCTCTACAAGACCTGCAGTCAAGTTCTGTGTAGTGGTAGATTTACCAATTCCACCTTTTCCATAAATAGCTATCTGTCTAATTTCTCCCATTTTGTGCTCCTGTGGAAGGCCGCCGGTCAGAGCGGCCGGTGTTGTATAGCAAAGCGTTAAAAAAAATTGCGATGTAGCAATTTTTTAGCTTTACCTCTTCCTCTTATTAATATAAACCCACTTATTTAGTAGGTAAGTATAATATAAAACTATTTACCTACTTAGTCAATAGGTTTAATAAATATTTATTTTTTTTAGTTTGATTAAAAAAGATTCTGAATACGGTTATATTTCCAGATTTTAAGTATTGCATCATCAATACTTCCTGGCAGTTCCATTCCCGTAATTCCGTTTTTATTCATAACAGACAAAGCGCCGTCTCCAATTCTGCTGGCCGCAATATACTTGCAGTCTAAAAACTGAGAGACACTTTTATTCATTTCTTCGATTATATGGCTTCCGTTCTGGCAAACAGCCTGAACAAGACGTTCTTCAGTTAAATCATAACCCACTTCGTCATCAATAGAGTAGATATAAAATTTTTCAGATTTTCCGTAATGCTGATTAACACTTTCTCCGTCTGTAGAAGCAATTGCAACCTTGTAAAGAGAAGAAGAGGTATCAGCCATGAGAAAAGTTCTCCTTTATGCCATCAGAACCGAATTTTGCATAGAGAACCTTTGAAAATTCAGTGCGTCCTGGTACACCAACGGCATCTGCACGACAATGATTGCAGTGCAAAAAGAGTTCAATGTATTGTGCTGCGGCAGCTCTTGCTGCGTGGATTTCCTGACAGCTTGGGGCAGGCTCATCCGCAAGCTTTGCAGTAGGAATAAGAGGGATGATGTTATACTTTTTTGCCCCCGCTGCAGCCACTGTTTTTGCAATTTGTGCAATATGAGAGCCATTTATGCGGGGAACAAGCACAGTATTAACCTTTATAGTTATACCTGCCTGAGCAATTTTTCTAATTCCTTCCAGCTGATTTTCAATAAGGATTTTTGCAGCCTCAACTCCTTCAATTTTTTTACCATGCCAGACAATATAGTCGTTTAGCTGGGCTTCAATTTCAGGATCTACGGCATTTACCGTAACTGTAAGACTGTCTATTCCGGCCTTTATAATTTCATCCGCACGTTCTGCAAGAAGCAGACCGTTTGTACTCATACATTTTATAAGCTGAGGAAATTCCTTATCAATCAGTTTGAAAGTTTTTATTGCATTATTGCTTGCAAGAGTATCGCCCGGGCCAGCAATTCCAGCCACACGGATTTCAGGGCTGATTTCTAAAGCTTTTTTTATAAGAGGGATTGTTTCTTCCGGTTTAAGAACCTTAGAAGTTACTCCAGGGCGATTTTCGGTGTCGTTCAGGCTTCTTTCGCAAAAACGGCAGGCGATGTTGCACCCTGGACAAACCGGAAGATGGATTCGGCCAGTTGTGGCTCCATGCGAACCATAGCATGGATGTTCTTTTTGTAATTCTGAAAAACTTTTTGACATAAACTGGCCTCCTGAGTAAGCCCGCCGGTCAGAGCGGGCGGTGATTAATAGCAAATTAATTATCGCTGAAAAGCGGTGTAGAAAGGTAGCGGTCTCCAGAATCTGGAAGAAGAACTACAATTGTCTTTCCCTTGTTTTCTGGGCGGGCTGCCAATACTGAGGCTGCTTTAAGAGCGGCACCAGAAGAAATTCCAACAAGAATACCTTCGCTGTGAGCAAAATTGCGTCCTTCTGCGAATGCATCATCATTTTCTACAGTGATAATTTCATCGTAAACTTTTGTATTCAATACATCTGGAACAAAGCCTGCACCAATTCCCTGAATCTTGTGGGCTCCTGCAGTTCCCTTAGAAAGAACAGGGCTTGTAGCAGGTTCAACGGCAACAACCTTTACGTTAGGATTCTTTTCTTTAAGATATTCGCCAACACCAGTTAAAGTTCCGCCAGTACCAACACCAGCTACAAAAATATCAACTTTTCCATCTGTCTGTTCCCAGATTTCAGGACCTGTTGTTTTCTTGTGAATTGCTGGGTTTGCAGGGTTTACAAACTGTCCGGGAATAATACTTCCTGGAGTTGCAGCATGAATTTCTTCTGCTTTTGCAATTGCGCCCTTCATACCTTTTGCACCTTCTGTAAGTACAATTTCGGCACCGTAAGCTTTAAGAAGATTACGACGTTCAACACTCATTGTGTCTGGAAGGGTAAGAATTGCGTGATATCCTTTTGCTGCGGCAACTGCGGCAAGACCAATACCTGTATTTCCTGAAGTTGGTTCAATAATTGTTGCACCTGGCTTTAAGATGCCTTTTTCTTCTGCATCTTCAATCATGGCAAGAGCGATACGGTCTTTTACGCTTCCAGCCGGGTTCAAATATTCAAGTTTTGCTAAGATAGTAGCACCAGTAAGGCCAGCTTTTTTAGAATAATTATTAAGCTGTAAAAGTGGTGTTTTTCCAATCAGTTCAAGTGAACTCTGTTTAATGTCTGCCATAAAAATCTCCTATGTAAGGCACCCCGGACAGGCATGTGCTGTCGGGCACCAGTTTTTTTCTCTTTCCTACTCAACTAGTAGGTTTTGCTTTACAAGGAGAGTATAAGTCCTATTACCTATAAAGTCAATAGGTAATAGGTGGATTTTTTACTATTTTTTATAAGCGTCGTCATGAATGCCAAGAATAGCCCTTCCAGAAGGCTCATTACGCTCGCTCTCAAGTTTCAGCAGAGCTGAAACTTGCCTCTAGTAAGAGCAGTTATGGATACCTGCAATTGCCCTTCCGGACGGCTCATTACGCTCGCTACGCTCGCTCCCAAGTTTCAGCAGAGCTGAAACTTGCTTCTAGTAAGCACTGTTATGGATACCTGCAATAGCCCTTCCAGATGGTTCATTACGCTCGCTATGCTCGCTCCCAAGTTTCAGCAGAGCTGAAACTTGCCTCTAGTAAGAGCAGTTATGGATACCAAGTATTGCCCGTCCAGAAGGCTCATCCGTTCCTTTCCATGCGGCATCCCATTCAAGGGCCTTGGCGGTAGAGCAGGCAACTCCGGCCTCGTGAGGAACTACGCGGGCGGCAGAATCGCTTGGGAAGAGGCGGCTGTAGATTTCTCGGTAGTAGTATTCCTCCTTTGTTTTTGGAGGATTAACAGGGAAGCGGTTTTCGCGACGGGCAAATTCTGCATCGCTGACCTTTTCTTCTGTCATCTTTTTAAGAGTATC
>JAGAZB010000053.1 GCA_017940255.1 Treponema sp. | reverse complement strand
TGTAGATGTTAAGGATATAGCTTGAAAACTCCGGAGTCGCAGGCTTTTTTAACCTCTGCAAAAACTCCGCCAGGGCAACACCGTTATCCGTCATTACGATAAACTTTTCAAACGTCGCATCATCCTGATCTTCTTCTAACCAGCCGACGGAAATAAACTTTCGTATGACAAAATTAGCCTCATCATTTCCCGCTGTCGCAGTATTTTCCTCGCCAGACAAATCAAGATGATTTTCCAGCAAAAAAGCCGCCAGCACATCCCGCAAATACGAACGCTCAAGACGGTAGGAAATCTCTTTGTCATATTGATTGTAAATCAATTCCAGACAGTCAGCATACACGCGGCTGTTGCTGATTCCAGAGAGGCAGTTAAAGAAATCTGATGGAATTATGTCGAATACATTCATTTTTATTTATACGCCGCCTTCGCTTATGATTGACACTTTCATATTATACCACAAAAGTCACAGCAGACACACCGCATACAGGGGAATGTTCACCATCCAGTCCTGCTGCTTATACGGAAGAAGGGAAAAACGAACTGAGAGTTCCGGCTTATATTTTTCGTAAAAGGCTTTGAGGCTTTGGGAACGGACATTTGTTTCGGCCTTTACCTCGATGGGTACGACCTTGTTCTCTTTTTGAATGAGGAAATCCTGCTCGAAGGTGGCTTTTTCGCTTCCGTAATAATAGGCGGTATAAGGGGTCGAAGCGACAAGTTCCTGCTCTACATACTGCTCAGTTAGCGCGCCCTTAAATTCCACAAAGAGAGTGTTTCCTTCGATAATCGATTTTGCATCCAGCTCCGACATAGCGCACAAAAGCCCCACGTCAAGCACGAAGAGTTTGTAGGCAGAAAAATCCTTGTACGCGGAAAGGGGAACATGGGGTTCATTCACGCGGCTTACTTTATGCACAAGACCGGAATCCAAGAGCCACTGAATGGCAACTTCAAATTCGCTGCTCCTCGCGCCTTTTTTCATCTTGCCGAAAAAGAATTTTCTGTTTTCCTTGGCAAGCTGCATTGGAATTGAATCCCACACCATGTTTATTTTGGGAAGCTCATTGGCTCCGGCGTGTTTTCCAAAATCACCCTTGTATTGGACAAGAATGTTTTTTTGAATTTGCCGAACCTCGTTATAGTCTCCGTGAAGGACAAAGTTTTTGACGACCTCCGGCATTCCGCCAACATAATAATAATTCTTCAGGTGGTAAATGTATTTTTCAGCAAAGCCGTCTATCAGCGAAAAATCTTTTGACAAAAGGGCAGCCGAAAGCGCTTTCTCGTTTACCGCACAAAGATATTCCCTAAAACTCAGGGGATAAAGATTCAGCAGGTCAACCTTGCCTACGGGATAAGAAACACCCTGATGAAGGGCGACTCCCAAAAGGGAACCGGCAGCCATAATATGATACTCTCTCGCCTCTTCGCAAAAATATTTAAGGGATTCAAAGGCCTTGGGAGCGTTCTGGATTTCGTCAAGAATAATGAGGGTGTTTTCCTTTTCTATCGCAAAACCGACTTCGATGCTCAGGTAGGAAATGAGCCGATTAATGTCGTAGTCCGATTCAAAAAGATTTTTCATGGCACTGTTATTGTAAAATGAAACATAGGCGACATTTTTATAAAAGAGTCTTCCAAACTCCCGCATGAGCCAGGTCTTTCCCACCTGACGCGCTCCCATAAGGACAAGGGGCTTTCTGTCTGGATTTTCCTTCCATTTTTTCAGTTCTTCAAGGGCAAAACGTTCCATATTTCCGATAATAACACTTTTTCCGGGCTAAAACAAGAAGAATATTACATTTTTTCGGGGCTGACGCGGGATAAATTTTACATTTTTTCGGGCCAGTTAGCATCACATTAATCCAATTTCACAACTACGCCCAATACATGGTAGTAGACAAGCTTTGCAAGAACCTTCTTGCCAGCGGCAGTTAGCGCCCGCTCGTAACATTCAAATTGACCCGCATATATACCGGCATAATGCTTATGTTCTGGATTTACGACATCATCCTTACTTCCAGGGTAGGATTTAAAATCCACCAGCACAACTCCGCCATCAGATGTCTCCCAGATGAAGTCTATGCTCCCGGTGAAAATCTGACCTTCATAATACTGTTTGAACGGCAATTCATGGAATGTTGCAGTTTTTGCTCCATATTTATTCGTCATAAAGCTTTCCAGATTTGTCCATGCGGTAAGAATCTCAGATGCATCAGGCAATGCAAGAGACATTTCATGATTCTTAATAATCTCAAATGCCTGAGCTTCCGTAGGATTCTGTTCTAGAACGCAGAAAATATTATGAAGGCAAGTTCCGATTTTATTCATTTCTTCTTCTGACGATTTCAAAGTAATACGCGAACCTGAATCATAAAGGATTTCCGCTTTCACGGTCTTTGAAGGTTTACAAGTGCTTGGCTGCTGATCTCGTTTTCGGTAATTCTTATTTTCTCCACAAAGTCCTATAACTTTACTTTCTGGAGTATTAAATTTCCAACCTTCCATATCACATGGATTTTCAATTACGAAGTTTTTACCGATTCCAAGAATATCAGCTCTTTCCTGAGCAGGAATAGAATCAACTACCCTTACCCCAAGTTCTTTTAGACGCAACAGACCATCATCTTTATTTGAAACTAGAATAAGACTTTCAACTGGTCTGGTCATTGCAACGTACATAAGACGTTTTTCTTCCTGAATGATTTTTCTTTTGAGTAGTGAATATTTAGAATTTGCAAAAATCATGTTTTGAATGTTTTCTGGTGTTTTTTTAAGAGAACCGAAAATCCATGGAAGAACAGAAATCATCATAGGAGGATACGGATTATCTGCGTTTGGCTCAACTTCATGGGATGTATGAACTCCATAAAATTCACGGGAAATCATTTTAGTGTCATCAAGAATATCTTCTTCAAGGCTTACAAGGATTACATTTTTCCATTCCAGACCTTTTGAACCGTGGTATGTAAAAAGCTGAACTCCATCGCTCATTCCAGCAGCCTTTATTTTTACTGTCGAAATATAATCAATGAATCCGTAAATTGTGCAAGGAAGGCTCATCTGAATACAGTGGTCTTCATAGGCTTTTGCGATACTGATTACTGTATGGAAAGTATTAACACTATTGTCGCTATCCGGCCAGCTTTTTACGATATTGTATAAATCAAGTTCGATGATCAGGTTTTCCACAAGAGCACTTACGCTTAAAGACTTGTAGTTATCGCGTTTTTCTATAAGTTTTTGAATAAGCGGAATCTCTTCGAAATAATCCGAATCCTTCTTATTGTTAGACAAATCTTCAAAACGTCTATCCAGGATTTCCGCCGCTCCATAACCTTCTTTTGTAAGGAAAGCGATAGTTGCGCGGGCCATTGTATCTGCAGGATTTACAACAAGACTTAGAAGTGAGTTTAGAAGATTGATTTCTCGACTAACCTTAAATTCATTATCACCAATAAGTGTAGGTATATTATATTTTTTTAAGAGATATTTATAAGATGCCTGTATATCTTCTTGAACGCGCTCATACTTTGAATTTGTAATAAGCTCCAGAAGATATTCTTCCATATCGGTATAGTCAATGATGTGCTGTTCTTTCTTGTACTTGATGTATTCTTCCTGCCAGCGCTTTGCAATCTCAAAGAGATTCTCGACATATTTGTACTGCAAATCTCTTACTTCTTCACAGACCCATACATTATTGGATTGAAGCGCGAGAGAAAGATAATCATCATTTTCCAGATAATCCCTAGTCGTGAACCTACCGTTTTTAATCATTTCAAAAAGGCCAAAACCAATTTCCAGTTGTGTTGTCTTTTGATTATTTACAAGTCTTCTGAAACGTTCAGTTTCTTTAATTCTAGTGTCCCGTGCTCTACTTTGAGCAGCAGCATATGATATACGGTCTACAGCTTCAAATTTACCAAGCAGTTCTTCCCTGTCAAAATTCAGCCTACAGCAGTCCTGGGTAACGATTTTTATCAACTCCTTGCTTTTCGCTACACTTTCTTTGTAATCTCTGATTCTGAAATTCCTTGTTGCGTCAAATATTTTTTTCAAATCCTTTTTCCAGAATCCATAATCAATACCATATTTTTTGCCATCTTCATGTTCTTCTGGAATTTTGAAAGTCTCTGCAAAGGAGTTAAAGAATTTTGTCTGTTCATCTGTAGGAAGACTTGAGAGACTTTCTGATACATAAATTTTCTCGTCCTCCTGACTAATCACATTCTGTTTCGGACTGATTCCAAGAAGATACCAGTATTTATTTACAAAAACATTTGCAAGACTGTCTACCGTTCCAATCAAAGCCTGATCCAGACGGTTTGCTTCTTTTACTTTGCCGACTTCGTAAAATTTAGCTTTTGCCTTCTCCTTAAACTCTGACGCGGCAGCCTTTGTAAAGGTCGTAAGGATTACCTCTTCAGGTTTTGCCTTACCCTCAAGAATCACCTTTTTTAGTCTTTCTGTAAGTTCGTAAGTCTTTCCGCTGCCCGCGCTTGCGCTGATATATGTAATGTTTTTCATTTTTTCTCTCTCTTAAAAATTCTTACTACTCTAAGGCGGGGGGTGAGTCCCGATTTCAGAGCTTGCCGGAGGACTTGCTGCGACAAGCTCAATGACTGTGGCAGGTTTATTTTTTTGCAAAAACGATTGTTGCCAGATACCTTTCTTTTGCTTCTATATATGTAATAGAAGTATCAAGCGGGAAGAAGCCAGCTTTATCCATATCTGCAACTATCAGGTTAATTTGCCATTCCAAATCAGAAAGACTAGAATTTTCGTTTACTTTCACAATATGAGAATTGTGACCGAAGCTCTGAATTATACTATCCAGATTTACATCGAAATTTGACATAAGCATTTCCTCCAGAAATTTGATTATAATTAATATATGAACCTGTCAGATATTTTCCAGTATTGTCCATATAAGCCAAACAAGCACCAGAAGAAGCAGAAGCTTGAAGCTAACCGAAACAATTGAGCCCGGAGTTTGCAAACCCGCACCCAGCCAGTTCATAAAATTTTGCATAAATCACCTCTCGAATAGTTCAGAAGCATTAAGAACGCCTATCGGACGCATTTTATTTTCCTGTTTTTCCCATTCACTTTTATGAGCCTGAATGTATTCACCTCGAGACTTAAACCACTCAACGTATAAGCTATACCAGCGGGGGGTGGCGTCCAATATCCCGTCATCCAGATACATTACGTGCTTAAAAGCAATTTTCAGCCCTTTTTTTACATGAAAAACTCGGCTGCTGGAATTCTCACATTTTTCAAGCTTTTGTTTTGCCTCCTTAAAACTATTCCAGGTGTAATCATCGCTTGTGTCATCTTCAGATAAATGAGGAGTGACGCTTTTTGTTTCGAAGACGGTTACCCAGTTGCCATAACCATCTTTATGAATCGGTCCCAGTACAACACCCTTGTAATGTTTTACATACTCAAGATCAAGAAGATAATTTTTTTCATCTTCCCTTGAAACTGCCGCAAGAATTTCCTTCAGGCATTTTTTTCCGTCAATGTAATTCATAGTACCTCCTGTAAACATAATGATTTATGCCTTAATGTTCAGTTGAGAAGCCAGTGGATTAGTTTTGGGCCAAAGAAAATAACTCCCGCAATAGAAAGTGGTATTGCGAAATACGAGATTACATCAGCGAGAGCAATGAAAAGCTCCCCGAACTTTACAATAAATGCTCCTATAAAAATTATAAGAACAACAAGTGTTAGGATTTCAGTCATAAGGCGTACCTCCTTAACTATATTTATTTTAACACATGTGTATTCCCACGTTTAGGGAATGGCGTTTTATTACCCCGAAAGTTGACAATTTGACCATGCACTATAGAATATAAAAGAGGATTATTATGGCAATAGACTTCACAGAAAAATCAAAACGTTATCAGGCAATAGATGAAATTATTGCTTCCGGACAAAGATTAAAATGGAATCAGATAATTTACGAACTTTACAAAAAATATAACATCAAAACAAGTAAAACTACCTTTTTTCGCGATATTGACAACCTGGTTAAGAAATATCAGGCACCAATAGATATTGATACTGAAACAAACGGCTACTTTTACACAGATCCAAAGTACCGCCTGCCACGCTTTTACACCGATGAAAATGCCGCAAAAGCCGCAAAATTAATAAAAACCCTGATGGATATGGTAAAAGACAACCCTCTTTACTCAGAAGCTCAGGAAGTTTTTCAATCGCTTTCTATAGAAAATCCTGATTTGTCGATTGAAAATATCAAAATCAACAATAAATCCGAAAACGATAGAATTATTTTTGTGGGTGCCCCAAATAAAGACATTCCCGCAGAAACCTGGCGCATAATCGACAAGGCTCTGCATGAAAACCGCGTGATTACATTTGAATATCAGTCACTGACCGACGAAAAGCCAAAGTACCGCCGTGTTCAGCCCTGGCAGCTGATTTACGATAATGGAAACTGGAACCTTCACGCATTAGACATTGCAAAAAATAAAAAGCGCCGCTATTCACTTAGCGAAATGAAAAACATTCAGCTGACAAAAGAAATTTTCAAGCTCCCGAAAGACTATGATTTTAGAAAAATGACCCGTGGTTCCTTCGGATGTATGTGTCACGACTATTTTCTGGACTTCAAAATCCACCTTCACGGATACGCAGCCCGCTACGCTAAAAACCGCATCTGGGGTGAAAACCAGACCATAATTTCTGATGAAAAAAATCCTGGCCCCGACGGTGACGGCATTATCCTGAGCTTCCGCAGTAATCAGCTCTACTCCATTCGCCGCTGGACCTGGCAATGGGCTGATGAAGCCTTCCCTCTTGCACCAAAAGAACTGGTTGAAGACTGGCTGGAAAGACGGGAAAAGGTGAACAAAATACAATTATAATGCAATAAAAATCCCATTTTAAAGCACTAACATTACGATTATTCTCTGCCATCTGGTAAAAAGCCATTCCCACTCATTGGGAATAGCTTTATGTTATAATTATATATATAAACAGTTCTTTGACATCACCTGGGATCCCACAAGCTTCCCAGGTACTAGGGAAGGTAACAAACAACTCAGCTCGTAAACAAAATTTCAAAAAGTTTAAGTCGTCGTTTTTTATTATCAAGGAGGCAATATGTCTAAATTCCAGTCTGTAAAATTTCTTTCAGCGCAGGAAGAACTTGACTATGCAAAACTTGCTGCGGCAGGTGATAAGGGAGCAAAAGAAAAGCTCATTCTGTCAAACATACCTTTTGTCGCTTATTGTGCTAAGTCCTACCGCGGCAAGGGTATAAGCGATGAAGATCTTATCTCAGAGGGAACAATCGGTTTAATTGAGGCTGTAAATCGTTTCGACTATACCAAGGGCTTCCGCCTACTCACTTACTCAAAGTTCTGGATCCACCGTTATTTAAGCCTTGCTGTACAAAACCACATATCCAAAAATTATCGTCTTGTTTCACTCGATGCTAGCTTTGACTCGGATGGGGATGAATCAACCTTCCTCTCCAACCTGAAAGATACAGATAATCTTTCAGTCGAAGAAGAGTGTGAAAACAATCTTCAAACAGAAAAGCTCTGGTCAGCTATTAACGGTTTAAAGCCAGAAGAACGGGAGGTTGTCATTTTACATTACGGCTTAAAAAACCAGGAAGAACATTCCTTCTCAGAAATCGGGGAGTTAAAGGGCAAAACTCGTTCTCGTATGCAGCAGATCGAGCAAAAAGCTTTTTCTCATCTTCGTGAAAATCTTGAGTTACTCGCAGGCTAAAAAAAAGCAGGCCGTATGGCCCGCTTACACAGGAGGCAATATGGAAAATACAAATTACATGCGTGACCTGATGCTTACAGGCTTTGAATTAAGCAGAATTTCGGGGGTTCCAATGTTGTATCTCGGAAATCCGGGTATGGGTAAAACAACAATCGTTAATTTGTGGGCAAAACGTAATGGTTATCACGTAGAAAGCCTTATAGGCAGTGCCTTCGACCGCAGCGAGATTCTTGGTTACATGGTTAACGACGGCTCGGGTACTGATTACCTTCGAACAAAAGCTCCTGAATGGTTTCATACAATCACCGAGCTTGAAAAAAAGGGCACGCCTTCAGTTCTTTTTATAGATGAAATTGCGGGTGCGCCCAAGGATGTTCAGGCAAGCCTTTACCGTCTTATTTTTGAACGTACAATCGGAAATGGACAGAAGCTGCCCGAATCAACAATTATCGCAAGTGCCAGTAACTACAAAGACAATCTTCCTCCAATGTGCGATATTACAGCCCCGAATCTTAACCGCTTCTGCCTTATAAACTTCGGGCCTCAGTCCTTTGAAGGTCTTTATTCAGAGTTTCTTCAAGATCCTGCTGACCTTGAAAAAGACCTGCCGGACTTTACACATCTCGAGCTTTCTCAAGAAATCAAAGAAAAAGCTGGTCGGGCAGTCCGCAGAATTTTCGAAAAGATTAATACAACCTACAATGTGAAAGGCTCTTCAAGCAGTTCTTTAAATTTTGCTAACAAGCGGCTGAACAATGTTTTTACCGGCGAATATTCCAAAAACGGCATGGTTTACAACTTTATTTCTGGCAGAACCATCGGATATTTCAGGGACATTTTTCTTGCAATGTACAGCATCGGATTAAACAATCCGTTTTACATCAGTAAGTTTGTGGATGGACTTATCGGGCTGGGCTTCAATTCTTTTTCTGATGTTCAGGAGCTTAACGCCTTCAGAAAGTTTGTCCGTGAGCTTACAAAAGATGCCTTGAATGAACTTGCCGGCAAGCAGAAGAAGCAGAAAAACTTTTACTACAATTCAAAGCGTAGCCTTGCAGAAAATATAGATAATCTTGTCACCCTTCAGGACGAGTTTGAAACAGAAGAGCTTGAAGATGCCTGCATGAAAATCGTTCCGGTAATTGAGAATAAATTCAAAACAGACAGCCAGAGCCTTTCAAAACTTCGTTCACTCAATAAAAAACCAAAGGAAGAACTTATAAAGCTGCGCAATGACTTTAACGCAGTCGAAATCTTTTATCTGATTCTGGAAGAGTGTCTTTCAAAATCAGATTTTGATGGGGATGAAACTTTATCAAAGCTGGACGAAATCATCTCTAAATATAAATATTATATAAATACCTGCATTCAAACGGAGGCAGCCTGATGGATAAACCCGAATATAAACAATTTTCAGAACTGGAAAAGAAAATGCGTCTTGTTGTTTGTACCCACAACAAGCTTGAAAAGGGTAATCTTTCGACTGATGCACTTGCATATGTAAAACGGGATGGCAAGGCAAATGCCTGCTACAAAGTTTATACCTCAGAGTTTTGCGGCGGCCATTCCTTCTGGATGCATGAAATCGGTCATATTCTTCTGGAGCATCTAAATTTTGAAGATAAAACAAACAGCCAGGTTTTTAACAAACTGATGGGAACCTGGAAGAGCTTTTCAAAGTATATTTCCTTTACCCCGGAGAACGAAAATCAGACGATGCTGTCTCTTATAAATCTTTTGAAAAATTACGCAATGGACATGGAGGTTAACAGCAAGATTTTTGATAAGGATGAAGAAGCCTTCCTTATTGAGGATATGAATCAGGCCATCTACAAAAGGCTTTCGTATATTGTGAAAAATCGTCTTGAAGGCTGGTCTGAAATAAACAGAAGACTTGAGCGTTTTAACTATCAAAAGCGGCATAATTCAAAAGCAATTCTTGTTACTCCGGTTTTTGCAGAAAACTATTCTTTTCCTCGCGGGCTTTCCTGGCGCCAGTACATAGACTTAATCATTCTAGCTCCGGATATGGTCATGCCTCAAATCTGTGAAAAGCTCCGTACTGAGCAGGAAGAGTTCATAGAAAAAACAGGCAAGCTTCCGGCCGAAGTTATAATAAAAGCGGCAAAAAATCAGGATATGGTTCTGGCAGAGGTATTAAGCTCGACTGTAGGAAAGGGTTCGCGCAAAAGCCGTGGAATAACAATGAACTTTGCTATTCAGAGGCTTGGCCCCGAGGTACGTTCTTTTATTACAGAGCGTGCCTTAGATAAAACTGAAGATAACCGGACAGATTATCTTTATCTTGCGAACCGTGGAAAGTCCGACGGCATACTGCGTGGAAAATCAGTTGAGCATAGTGATTACACACAGGGAAATATTTATGTCATTGTTGATACAAGCGGCTCGGTGGAAACAGAACGGCTTGCCCAGCTCCTGGGCCTTTTTTCCGAAATTAAAAGCAGCGTTGGCCAGCAAAGCAAGGTGATTTTCTGGGATACAGATTTGCAGAGAATCGATTCTCTGCGAGATGGAATAAACCGGATTCCACTAGGCCGCGGCACAGACATTGCCCCCGCAATCAGCTACACGGCCGGCCGTTTCTGCAGCGAAAACGACAAGATTTTTATCATCAGTGACTATTATGACTGTCTTGATAAATGGCTTACGGAAGTAAAAAAACTTCGCTGTCCTTGTTACGGAATTTGCTGGACAGATAAAGGCAATGAAGTATCATATTTAAACAAAGAGGATTTTGACGCTTTCTGCAGGGAAGTGGAAACCCTCTTTGTGGAGCTGTAAAAATATGTCATGCTGAACTTGTTTCAGCATCTACCTTAAGAAGATTTTATGAATTATATCACTTGTTTTACCGGTCACAGACCGGAAGCTTTTCCCTGGGGAACTGACAAAGCCGACCTCGTGCATCCTGTTTCTACAAAAGAACGCCGCAACGACGCCTACCTCGACCGCAACAAGTACATGGTCGACAAAAGCGATTTCGTCGTAGCCATCTTCGACGATTCTGACCCCCACGCCGGCGGCACCTGGCACACCCTTGACTACGCCATGCGCAAGGGGAAAATCGTCATCAAGATCCAATGGCGGGATATAAGATAGGGTGGTATAATAAAATAATTAGTTCAGTTCAAACAAAAGGAGAAAACTAAATGAGAGAAAGTGAAGAATTAGAATTAGCCGAAATGATTATTAGTGCCAATAAAGGTGTCAAAGAAGACCAGTGCTCTTTAGCAACTAGTTATGCTGAAGGAAGCTATGGTCTTAAAAAAGATATGATTAAAGCAATTTTCTGGTGGACAAAAGCTGCAGATAATAACGATGCTCAATCAATGAAAAACCTTTGGTATACATATAAAGAAAGTAATTTTTCTGAACTTGCTGATTCTTATAAAAAAAAGTTGGAAAACGAAGCGCAAAAAGGCAATAAAGAAGCAATTGATTTGCTTTGCTCTATCAAAGATGATTTGAAGGATTTAGAAATATCTTTGCCAAAACAACCGGTAGTTAATGACATTGCTGATACAGGCGATGAAAATGCAATTCCAAAAACTTATTCAGATATAAAAGCGAAATTCAAAACTTTCCTTATGACAGATTGGACTACATCAAGCGGCGACCCTTTACCAGCTTCAAGTGCATCAAGTTATACTTCTTTTATGGGAAAATTAGTTACTCTTTACTCAGTTGATAAAAATGATGACTCTCTTGATAAACTTCCGTATTTTGTTGTGAATGATAAAGAGAAATTTTATTCTGTTGTAGAAGATTGCAAGAAATATATAAGTTCTCAAAAGCAATCATCTTCAAAGGAAGATAAAAAGAATTGGAATAATCGTTCAAGTGCTTTTAGTGCTTATATAATTTTCCTTGCAGAATATTACAATCTTGACACAGAAGATGAGGTTGAAGAGGAAGCCATTCCTTCAGAAAATGTGACTTCTGATAATTCAAAAGAAGAATATATTGGTGGTATTCATCCTGATACATTATCTTATAACGACTTAAAAAATAAATTTCTTTCCAGGTTAAAGACACAAGGTAGATATTATCCTAGCTACAAAATTTATTTTCCAATAAGAATAATATATAAAATATTTACAGCTAAAAATGACAGACGCTTACTGAACTGGATGCTGAACGATTTATATAATATGGATATTCTTAAAAATGATGGGTCTGCAGAAAAATTTTCTAACATCAAAGAAATGGAAATTACAAAAGAGGGAAAATTAGTTGTAAAACTAAATAATGATCAAAAATTTGAAGCTTATACTAGAACAAGTGATGGGGAACAGATTATTCCAATGTTTATGAAAAAACAATGGAGTTCAGCAACAATTGACCATAAAGTAGCAATGGAAAACAAAATAGGGGTTTTTAACGATAAGTTTACTGGGTTAAGGAACATTTCTGACTTGCTGCTTCAGTTTGTTCAAGAGAAAGGAATTAAAGAAAGAAAAATTATCGAGTCAAATAAGGAAGCGAATGCGTATGCTTCAGAATTCATTGCTAAATATGAAACTGAATTATATAACATGCGCGATAGTATCATGGACGATTTGAATATGATGCAACTTGAATACGAATTAATGGATGGTTCTGAAAATTCAAAGAAGGGAAAAAATATAATTTAATAATGTAAACATTAAGATATCCTGGGGCAGGCTCTGTCAAAAATGGCAGAGCCTGTTTCATCAGAGCAGGAAGGCTGATATGAAGGAAATGACAGAATTTTTATCTCAATATAGAAAACCGATGCCGGAATGGCTGAGGAAGTTTGATCCAGATGCCAATGAAAAACCGAATCTGGAAGAAGTTTTGAACAGCCGTGTGGTCTTTTATCCGGCTTGTTATGATGATGGTTTTATGGTCACAGTTTTTAATCCATCTCACAGCGCCTATGTTTATCTGTATGCGGACTATGCTATGCCAAAAGAAAAGTGGATTGAAATTCTGCATACAAGGAAATTGAATAAAAAAAAATCAGACGGTCACATCATTTGCCAAACCTCGGATGGAAACTTCAGAGGATATTATGAGCTGAATCATTATGATTATTCCTTTGACGAAATTGTTGCTCCCGAAGAATGGACTCCTCACTTTGAATATACACATGGCCCCTGGAATGGAAAAAGATTTTGCAGGCTGTCAATTTTTGAACGCCAGGAAACATATAATGAAAGTTATGGAGCAGAGCGCTTTGCCCTTTTGTATATAAATGATGACGGCATAAAGCTTTATGACGCCCTCTGGGGAAGCAAAAAATACAAAGCTCCTTTTGCCTGCCTTATGGAAGACTACGGTACTGGCGGAACTTACAACACCTTAGGAAAAGGCGGCCACATGGAAGCCATCGCAAAAGAAACCGGCATATATCCCAAGTTTATGATTTTTGGAAATGCTGCAAAACCGTGGTATAATACTATAAAGGTTCCTGATGTTTATGGAAAATCCGGTGGTGGCTGGGGTTATCTGAGAACTTTGTATATGAAAGAAGGAGAACATAAACATGATTGATATCGAAAATACACCTCGTCCCTGGGGCGGCGGAAATCACCTGAGCCAGACGGACATGGATGACCTCGAAGTCCGCAAAGTCCGGGCTCTTGAACGAATTGCGGATGCCTTGGACGGAGGCAAAACTTCAAAGTATTCAGGCGTTACAATCGAAAAAGAAAATAAATCTGAAATAAAAAAAACAGCAGCAAAATCTGGTATAACCGGTTTGTTTGATTGCTTTAAATTCTGATAAAAGGGAAATTTATTATGAGCGCACATTTCATATTATATAGAATTGATTTTTTTACCAGGAGCGACAACATAGATGTTAAAGCGGCTGAAAAAAGCTTATGAATTGTGTAAGGAAAACTACGATTGGTTTAATGGAAAAGAATATTAAGCTAAGCTTCCGCCTACCTTCTTTCATAATCTCCCCCATCATTCCGCTAAACACTTCTTTATTATTCCGATAAATGCAGATTCTTCCGCTACCTCTTGATTCTTTTTCAAAGCCCTCCTTCCATGCTATAATCCCCATCATGCGCTACTCAAAAATCCGCAAAGCAATCTTCCTCCACCGCCCCAACCGCTTTATCGCCCATGTTCTGCTGGAGGGAAAAATCCAAACCGTTCATGTAAAAAACACCGGCCGCTGCAAGGAACTTCTCGTGCCAAACGCCACAGTCTATCTTGAAGAAAGTGACAATCCCGCTCGGAAGACAAAATACGATTTGATTGCCGTGGAAAAAATCGTGACGGAAGAAAGCTCGCTCCCAGCCAAAAATCCCCCTGTCCCGCAAAATGCCTCCCCTTCACAAAAAAGCCCTTCGCAGCCACAGCGCGCCCTCCTCATCAATATGGATAGTCAGGCTCCCAACAAAGTGGCCGCGGAATGGATTCGCGAAAGCAAAACTTATTTTTCAAAGCTCACGCTCTTAAAGCCGGAATTCACTCTAGGAGACTCCCGCTTTGATTTTTACGCCGAATATGACGACAACGATGGCCAACATCACAAAAGTCTTATCGAAGTAAAGGGATGCACTTTGGAAAAAGACGGCGTTGCTCTCTTTCCTGACGCGCCCACCCTCCGCGGCCTAAAGCATGTCCGCGAGCTTACCGCGCTCAGAAAAAGCGGCGAATATGAATGCATGGTTTTGATAATCGTTCAGATGAAAGGATGCAAATTTTTTACGCCAAACCGCGAGACCCACGCAGACTTTGCCGACGCGCTCAAGGAAGCCAAAGCCGCCGGAGTAAAAATCATCGCCGTGGAATGTGAAGTTACGCCAGACACACTTTTGGCTAAAGACGAAATTGAAGTCAATTGGTATGGATTTTTTCGTTGAAGATAAATATAAAGGCTCTGGATGGTCAAAAGTAAGTGATAGTTCAGACATGGGGATAAATAATTTTAATGATAATCTTGAAGTGCTGCTTACAAAATATCCATTAATTGGTGAATACAAGGGGAAATGGGTTGTAATTTATAACGGAGTAGATTTAACAGAATTAAAAAAGAAAAATATGGCTGATTTTTGCTGGGGAGAGATGAATGATGGAAAAATCAAAGCAAAAATTAAATATTCTGACTTAGATAAATATTTAAAATAAGGTAAGTGAAATTTGTAAATATAATAATTGACTTATAAATAAATCTACATTATATTTCAATTAGTGGTGAGTCCTACCCTAAGTGGAATCTTTAAAAGCAGTGTACCCTACTGTGAGTGGGAACTTTAAAAGCGGAGAGTCCTGCCGTCAAGTGGAATCGATAAAGCCGTTCAGTTCGCTGAGACGGCTTTTTTTATAGGTATATGGAACAAGAAAGATTAAACTTATACTTCATGGATATGAAATATATCCGAGATTTGCACAAGGCTGATGACCGTGTGCAATCAGTTTCTCCTCAGATTCACAAAAGCAACCGTCCATTTGTCGGAATCGTTGTGATTTGTGATGAGCATAAATATTGCGTTCCGCTGGATTCCGCAAAAGAAAAACATAAGACTCAAAAAAATGATGTAGACTTTACCAGAATATTTGACGGCGAAAAACTTATAAGCGTTTTGAATTTTAATAATATGATTCCAATTGATGACAGATTTATTAGAAAAATCGATTTGAAACCGTCTCCAAAAGATAATTCAGCTCAGGCAAACTATAAAAAGTTGTGCATAAAAGAAATAGAATGGTGTCGCAAAAATCAGGAAGCAATCATTAAGAAGGCTAATAAACTTTACTATTTAGTTCAGAAACCAAATTGTAGCAGCATGTTAAAAAAGCGATGTAATGATTTTAAAAAACTCGAAAGAGTTTTGGAAAAACTGTTACAAAAGAAATAGAATCACATAATACGAAGTTCGTAACCGACGCGCTCAAGGAAGCCAGAGCCGCCGGAGTAAAAATCATCGCCGTGGAATGTGAAGTTACGCCAGACACACTTTTGGCTAAAGACGAAATCGAAGTCAAGTTGTAAAATAAATCTTAGGCAAAGTTCCGCACCGGCACTCATCGCAAGGAATTAAGCGAGCTTGTATTGGAGAAAAAATGGCAGAATCTTTTAAAACAGAAATCTTTGAACTTGACGGAAAAAACATCAGCATCACGACTTCCGCCACAGAAAGCCTTCCCCTCGTCCTCGTGAACACATTCGAAGGCGAAGCCGATTTTCTTTGGAAAGAATGCGCCGCCCTGAACTGCCCGTCATTCACCCTCGCCTGCATTTCTGGCATGGACTGGAACGCCGACCTTTCTCCCTGGGAGATTCCGCCCCTCCGCAAAAACGAGCCGCCATTTTCCGGCAAAGCAGATTCCTACCTTGCCTTCATTGTCAGTCAAGCGCTCCCCGCGATTTTACAAAAACTTTCTCCGCCGCCATACATCGCCCTCGCAGGATATTCCC
>JAGAZB010000052.1 GCA_017940255.1 Treponema sp. | reverse complement strand
CTTGATGTTGATTTTGAAAAACGATTTCCATTTATTCACAGATATTACACAGCATTCTGCATTTATGATGCTCTTAAAATGAATGTTAATAAAACTGGCTGTAACGATATTCTGCTTGAACAGTTTGAAAAAAAATATGGCGCTTCAACAGAAAAACAAAATACAGCCTATGTAATTGATGACATAAAATCAGAGGAAGAGGAAGACAGAAATAAAATCATAAGTCTTCTGGATAATTTGAATCCGAATGACTGTGCTATTTTTATTAATTCTGCAGGTGATTTCTGCTGGTATGATTATTTCCGTAAGGATTTATGGCAGAATATTGTGCCTGTTGTAATTCAAAAAAGTGTAATCAATCCGCAGAAAGAAGATTTTTATGCTTCAACCGATGAAGAAGTTATTTATGTTTATTCAAAGAATAAGGAGATTTTAAATATGGTAAAAGAAATTCAGACTGAAAAAGATTTGACTAATACAAATTTAAAAGTTACGACTGCAACGTTATCTCCTGAGCAGGAAAGAATAAAGATTCTAGAAGGAATGCTTGCCGCTACGGAAAGGAGACTTTTACTTTATATTAATAAAGAAAATGAAGCGGAAAAGTGATTCTTAAAGAATAGAATAATTGAAAAAATAATGCAGTGTTATTATACTGAACAAAAATGGTATATGTACCGTTTTTGTTCAGTGTGAGGTTATTGTGAAAATACTTCGTTCAAAATATATCGAAGCCCTTAAGAATCGTATGAACAACGGTCTTATAAAGGTTGTAACAGGAATCAGACGGTGCGGAAAATCCTATCTGCTGTTTAATCTGTTTGTTGACTTTTTAAAAAGGACTGGCGTTTCTGATGATTGTATTATTGAATTGGCTTTAGATGATGACTTGAATGAGAAATATAGGAATCCGGAAGAGCTCTCGGCTTATATTCGTTCTTTAGTGAAAGATGCTGACAAAACTTATTATATTTTACTTGATGAGATTCAGTTTGCAATAAGTGATGAAGAATATAAACATCCTGAAAAACCAATAAAAATATACAGTGTGCTGAATGGCCTTTTAAGACTTTCGAATGTAGATGTTTATATAACAGGCTCTAATTCAAGATTTTTGTCTAAAGATATTCTTACTGAATTTCGTGGACGTGGTGATGAAGTTCATGTTCTTCCATTTTCGTTTAGTGAATATTTACAGGGCTATAGTGGAGATGTTTATCACGCGTGGGCCGATTATATTGTTTATGGTGGATTACCCCTTGTGCTGAACATGAAAACTGATGAGCAAAAATCTTCCTACTTGATAAATTTGTTCACAGAAACTTACATTAAAGATATTATTGCAAGAAATAAAATTGAAAAAACTCAAGAGCTGGAAAACCTTATAGATGTTCTTGCTTCCAGTACAGGTTCATATACAAATCCAACACGGATCTTAAAGACGTTTCAAACGGTTCTGCATTCAAAATTAAGCATTAATACTCTTATAAATTTTTTTGATTATCTTGAGGATTCCTTTATTATAAATACAGCAAAGAGATATGATGTAAAAGGTCGAAAGTATATAGGTTCGTTAAATAAGTATTATTTTGAGGATGTTGGATTAAGAAATGCCCGTTTGAATTTCAGACAGATAGAAGAAAGCCATCTTATGGAAAATGTCATTTATAATGAATTACGTTATAGAGGCTTTAATGTTGATGTCGGTATTGTTGAGAAGCGGGAAACGGATGATGAAGGTAAACGAAAACGGATTCTGTATGAAGTTGATTTCATAGCGAATCAGGGAAGCAGAAAGTACTATATACAGTCTGCTTTGAATATTTCATCAGCTGAAAAATCAGAACAGGAAAAGAAATCTTTGAAAAGTGTAAATGACAGTTTCAAAAAGATTATCATTGTTAAAGATGTAATAAAGCAATATATGGATGAAGATGGCATTATGATTATCAGTCTTTTTGATTTTCTGCAGGATGAAAACAGTTTGAATTTTTAATATTATTGATAATTCTGTTTCTTTTAAGATATAGAATTTTTATTGTAGGAGGAAAAGTTTAATGAAAATTGTTGGTGTAATTCCATCTCGTTATGCTTCTACTAGATTTCCTGGCAAAGGGCTTTCTGACATTTGTGGAAAGCCAATGCTTTGGTGGGTATATAGAAGCTTAAAAAATGCAAAGGGAATTGATGAGGCGTATGTTGCAACTGATGATCAAAGAATTATTGATGTTTGTAATAAGTATGGAATTCCGTCGGTTATGACATCTGATTCTTGTTCGACTCATCTTGAACGGCTTTATGAGTTTTCTGAAAAAATAGCAGCTGATTTTTATATTAATGTAAATGGCGATGAGCCTTTGATTGAAAGTTCTGCTATTGAAGCTCTTATTCCATCTTCAAATATAGATTCGAAAAGTGATTATTTTGCAAATGGTATGATGATTTTAAGAGATCCAATTGATGCTTTCGACAGTTCTAAAATTAAAATTGCTACAGATATGAATGGTTATGGATTATATATGGCCCGAAGTCCAATTCCTTATCCAAAAGCAAGAAGTAATTTTGACTTAAAGAAATTTGTTGGAGTTCAGTGTTTTTCTAAAAGTGCATTGGATTTTGTTAATAAAACTCCACGAGGCTATCTTGAAAGTATAGAAGATATTGATGAATTTCGATTTATAGAAAATGGATTCAAGATAAAATTTATTATGACTGAAGCTACAACCCTTTCTGTTGATACTCCAAAAGATTTGGAGAAGGTTCGAGCAATTATGGCTAAGAGGCTGGAGTCTGAAAAAGATGTGGGGGGGGTACAAATGTAGAGTAGTTTTATTATGCAACTTTCCATTTGGTATTCCAGGGGAGGTTGCATAATGAAAATTGTTGCTGTTGTTCCAATGAAATTGACTAATCGTCGTTTACCAAATAAGAATACAAAGCCTTTTAGTGATGGAACACCTTTATGTTCCTGCATATTAAAAACGTTGGCTTCGGTAAATGAACTTGATGAAGTATATGTTTATTGCAGTAATGATGAAATAAAAGTTTTTTTACCTGAAGGGATAAAATTCTTGAAGCGAAGTTCGGCTTTAGATCAGGATACTTCAACTATGAATGATGTTCTTCAAAGCTTTGCAAATACCGTTCCTGCAGATATATATGTGCTTACGCATGCAACTGCACCTTTTATGAGTGCAGAATCAATTTCAAAAGGAATAGATGCTGTAGAAAATAAAGGGTATGATTCTGCTTTTGCAGCAAAAAAGATTCAGGAATTTTTGTGGCAGGATGGAAAACCTTTAAATTATGATATAAACCATATTCCGCGTACTCAGGATTTGCCAGCTCTTTATGCGGAAACTTGTGGTCTTTATGTTTTTAAGAATGAATTGATAACTAAAGAAAACAGAAGAATTGGAGTTAATCCATACATTGTGGAAGTTGGAGGCTTTGAAACAATTGATATTGATGAAGCTGATGACTTTGCAATTGCTGATGCTGTTTTCTGTTATAAGAAAACTTGTAGGTAAGGAGATTTATCTTTGTAATGAGTAACATAAGCATCCTTGATTGTACCCTGAGAGATGGCGGATACATCAATAACTGGGAATTTGGACAGGACTCAATAAAACAGATTTTGCATAGTCTTTGCGAATCTAATGTAGAAATTATTGAATGCGGTTTTTTACGTGATGAAGACTATAATGTAAACCGCTCTGTTTTTTCTTCAGTCGAACAGATTGCAGAGATGATTCAGCCTAAAAAGGAATCTGCAATGTATGTTGCAATGATTGCTTTAGGGGATATTGATGTAAACAAAATCTCTGAAAGAACTGAAAACTCAATTG
>JAGAZB010000051.1 GCA_017940255.1 Treponema sp. | reverse complement strand
ATTTTGTTACATTATTAATGTATTAATTTGATAGTAAAATTCTTCAACGAACATCTGAAGCAGGAGAGTAATTTATGAACGTTGATTTAACAGGTTTTTATCAAATTGCAATTTCACTGGCAAGTCATTTTGACAGCATGTATTATGTTGATATTAAAAGTGATGACTTTATCCAATTCATGCCTTCAAAACTTGTTTCTAATATACAATTCCAGGAATCTGGTAAAGACTTTTACAATCTTATTAAGAAATTGGCTGAAAGATTTGTTCATCCGGATGATTTAGATAATCTTTTATCTCTTATTGATAAAGAAAAAGTCTTACTTGCTGTAAGTCAGAAAAAATCATATTCAATCTGTTTCCGAATTAATCTTGACGGAAAAGTTCTTCATGTCCGAATTGTTATTCTTATGTGTGAAGACAAACAACATCTTTTATTCTGTCTTGAAAATATTGAAGCAGAATTTCAGGAAAAAGCTGAGCAGAAAAAGAACCTGCAGTCTGCAGAAAGAATGGCAAGGCGGGATGAATTAACCGGTATAAAAAATAAGAATGCCTTTACAGAACAGTCGCTGATATTGGATAACAGAATTAAAAAAGAAGGAAATTCCATCAAGTTTGGTATTGTAATGTGTGATGTAAATGACTTAAAACTTATAAATGATACCAGAGGTCACAGTTTTGGTGATGAAGCAATTCAAAGAACCAGCCGAATAATTTGTGATATTTTTAAACACAGCCCGGTATTCAGAATTGGCGGTGATGAATTTGTTGTTATTATTACAGAACATGATTATGAACACAGAGAAATACTTTTAGAAAACCTTAAGGAAGAATCTTTTCAGAATAAAAAATCTCGAACTGGACCTGTTATTGCATGTGGTTTGGCTGTTTTTGAAGCTGAAAAAGACAAGGACTTTTCTGAGGTTTTTAAGCGCGCTGACAGGCAGATGTATGAAAATAAAAAAGAAATCAAAAACAAAGGGGCTGATGAAAAAACTCTTAAAAAGGCAATTTTTAATTCTTCCCCTATCACTGTCGAAAGAAAACGTAAATTAGACGGTTTATTTGGTTCATTTCTTACAATGGCCGGAGATGGTTATGTATTCCTTGATGATATGAAATATGATTTTTCAAGATGGGCAATTTCTCTGGTAAATGATTTTGGAATGGAAAATGAATATATGTATGCCGCTGAAAAAAAATGGGAGGCCTTAGTTCATCCAGAAGATTTACCAGCTTATAGAGATGTTATTTTAAAAATATTATCTGGAAAAGAAGAATTACACCCTCTTGTTTACCGTGTAAGGCGGCCTGATGGAAAATACATTCAGGTAACATTCCGGGGCTTTGTTTTGAATGACGACGACGGAAGTCCAGACTATTTTGGCGGAATCATTATTCCAACATAAAACTCGGGAGTTCCTTAAGAAAATTTAAACAAAAAAAAGCACTTCCAGTGAAGTGCTTCCTAGTGGGCAGTGAGAGGATCGAACTCCCGACATTCTGGGTGTAAACCAGACGCTCGTACCAGCTGAGCTAACTGCCCGAAAATGCGGCAACTATCTACTTTCCCGGGTTTTCCCAGTATCATCGACGTTAGAGAGCTTGACTTCCGTGTTCGGAATGGGAACGGGTATTGCCTCTCCACTTTGGTCACCGTGGAGCATTAATTTACCAGAAGATTACAAATGAATCAAGTGTTTTTCCTCAAAATAATCAAATAAACTGCAATAAGTGATTTACACAATTCTGATTAAAAAGAGAATTTAGCACTCAGACAGAAAGAACTTAAATCTTTGTAGGCTCCATATTTTCCGTCATTATCTGGCCCTGGTATAAAGATATAAGCAGAAGCGGCAAGACTTATCTGGTCTGAAAGGCTATATTTTACTTCTGGAGCAAGCATGCTGTCAAAATCATTTAAGCCGAGCAGAGCTGAAAGTGATAATTCCAGAGTTTCGTTTACCAGAGATTTTGAAATACTGATTGTAGCTCCATGATTATAAGCTTTGCTTCGTTCAAGGCTTTCTATATCACCAAAAAGATAATCACAATAATACTGGGCAGTGATTGTCCAGCCGCTTGGCATCCAGTCTATGCCGGCTAAAGCTGAAAGCTGATTTTTCTGCTCTGATCCACCCTCTTCTTTTTGGAAATATCTTTGAGGAAAGAAGGCAGTTTCCAGACGAAGAACAGTTTCGCCAATTGGTAAGGCTGCGTCTGCACCAAGCATGGCCATCCGCTTATATTCTCCGCTTACAGTAATGCTTTCCGGCATGCCAAGTGCATTGATTGTAGGTGTGTATTCTAATAGAGGAATATCGTCCCAGCCGTAAAAGCCGTAAAGGGAAAGATCCAGCATAGAAAAATATCCAGAAAGCTTTAAGCCGTATTCACCATTCCAGATGGCAAGTTCTGGTTTTTCAAGTTCTCCAATAGATACGGGAAGAATTAAAGTTTGATTAAGAGACGGGATTGGAAATTCTACAGTGGATGGCACCAGGAATTTTCTAAGACTGTTGTCTTCTTCTAAAGGAAGAGCACTTGGGGTAAAAAAAGGAATCCAGTAGGCATCTGCTGTAAACTGATTTCCTGTAATAGAAAAGCGGACTGCATCAATGGCAAGCTTTGAATCATCACTAATCATGGATCCAAGGCTTGTCATATCAGAGGGGCAAAGCACGTTTGTTATATCAATACCGTCTGCCTTGCCCCAGGCAGCCTTTTGCCGTCCTATACGGATTCCCCAGAAGGAAGCTGTGTAGTCCAGCCAGACTTCTCCAAGAGAAAGGTCAAAGCCCTGGAAGGTATCGTAGGAAAAAGTTGCTTCGGCGTAAGCTGAGCTGTTGTTGTAGTAGGCGTCTACCTGGCCTGTAAAAGCTGTATTTCCCATGGTAAAACGGCCGGCAATTGTGTCGCTGTCTGTCCAGGGAGCACCGACTCCCCAGAGACTTTCTATTGTGCCGGAGAAATCTACTCCGCTTTGTGCGGATAGCGTAGTTTGGATAAGAAAAAGGCTGAATATTGTAAAAAGTAATTTTTTCATTTTAAGTCCTGTTTTATTAGAATTGGGGGGCGTTACGGGGGGAAAACAACGAAGTTGTTTCCCCCCGTAGAGTGGGTAGCGAGCAACGAAGTGCGAGCGTAGGGAGAGACTTCTCCCTCCTTCTCTTATCTAATTCTACCCTTCTCCAATGCTGCAACTGTAAACAAAGAATCGTCTATGTCTTCTTCGTCGTAAGCGATGTTTTTTGTTTCAATTAAAGACCAGGTGCCTGTCTGAACGTTTTCCATCTTCATTTTCTGGGCTGTTGTAAAGCCTTTGATGTTAGTAAAATCTGTGCAGGTAAGAACTCTGTGCAGCTGATTCTGGCGGTCGTAGAATTCACACTTGCGCATAATGTAATCTGCTTTTGAAATATAGGTGATGTAGCGAGGATCCTTTTCAGTTCCCTCTTTGCTGATGCATTCAACCTTGTAGCAGTCCACGCCGTCTACAGCTTCTTCGCCAAGCAGATTATAGTCGTACTTGTTCAGGCTGCGGTCTCCCATATCCTGGTAGGTAAAATCTGTTCCCATAAAAGAGCCTTCGCTTTCGCTTCCGCTGGAGGCGATGCGGCGGGTCTTTTTCATGGCTGGAAGATAGAGCCAGTTGTCGGAATCTTTTTTGTTTCCATTTGAATCTTCCTTGTATTCAAACATAAGATAGCCGGTTCCGGAAACATCCTTTGGACTTGTAAAGACAATTACTTCCTTACTTACATCTCCGTAATCCTTGCTTTTCATAATTACTTCGCGGATTCGGTCTGAACCTTTTTTAGAATGAATTGTAAGACTTGCGGTTGAAGAAGAAGTTTTTGGCTCTGCAACTTCGTCGGCTTTTTTCATGATGTCGTAGCCGCTTTCTGCAAAAACAGCTGCTCCCAAAAATAATGCTGTAATTGATAAAAGAATCTTTTTCATTTATTTTGTCTCCTTTCCGAATGGTTTAGTTATAAATAACAGTACCGGTGTGAGTGTGTAGTCTGCAATCAGGGCGCTGCCCAGTCCTACGATGGAAAGCCAGCCGATGTTTACAAGAACGGTCATTGTGCTTGTAAGGAAGATGGCGAACATGGCACACAAAATAACTGTTGTCATAATCATGGTTTTTCCAATTTCGCGGTAGGAATTCAAAACTGCGTCGCGGTAATTTCCGGTCAGTTCAAAATGATATTTAATATGATTTGTAAAGTGGATTGTATCATCAACTGCAATACCAAGAATCATTGGCATAATCATGGCTGTAATCATATCCAGGTTTACGCCGGCATAGCCCATAATTCCGCCGATAATTGCGATTGGCGCAACGTTTGGAATCATTGCGATAAAGCCTGTTCGGAAAGAAGTAAAGGCTAGAATTAAAAGGATAAGGATTACCAGCAGAGAGGTTCCGATTGATTTTATAGAACCACGAACAAGCTTACCGTTCATCTGGGCATATTGAACTACCTCACCTACAACCCCTGCATTTGATGCATCCGGGAAGAGTTCCTTACACCATTTTTTTACTTCTTCAAGGTTGCGGACAATTTCTTCTCCATCGTAACCATTAAGTTCTATGTGGAGGTAGCCGGCCTTAAAATCTTCGCTGACATAATCGTAGAGGTCTGAACCGCCGGAAATTTCGTAAAGGAACATTTCCTGGCTTACCAGATCCTGGTCATCTGGAATTATGTATGCGGCAGGATCGTCGCCGTTCAAAGTACGGTTCATTTCTTTTATAACTTTTGTTACTGAAGAAACGCGAGGTTTGCCGTTTGAAACTTTTGTAGAACTTAAGGTTCCAATGCGGGCCGCAAGCTCGTCCATATTTTTTAGAACCTGTGGATTTTTAAGAGCGTCTTCTTCCTGATATTCAACTAAAACTTCGTAGGAATACTGGCTTCCAAGCTGGCTGCGGGTAATTTCCATAAGGCGGTGAATGTAAGGAGTTCTTTCGCCCATCATATCGGCATAGTTCATGTTTACTTTTATTTTGAAAAGACCTGGAATTACGGACAGGATGATGGCGCTTCCGGCAATAATTGTAATCCACTTTTTATTGAGGATAGACTTACCCATTGCTTCTATGCGGAGGTCTGATTTTGTGGAACCTTCATTCTGAACAAAAGCAGGATCGGGTTCTTTGTCTTTTCCAAAGCTGTAAAGGCATGGCAAAAGGATAATTTCGTAAATGAAAACTGCAAGAACTGCGGCAGCTGTAATTCCACCGACCCAGCGCATTGGTCTGATTCCTGCTGAAAGGAAGGAAAGCATGCCGGCCATTGTAGTGATTACTGTAAAGAAAAGGGCCCAGCCTGAGTCGCGGATTCCCATAACTATGGATTCCTTGCGCTGGCCGGTTTTGCGGAAGTGCATCTTAAAGGAGTTGATGTAGTGAACAGCATAGCCGACTGCAAGAGCCATTGCAAGCAGAACTGTTACAAGAATCATTGTGTTGTTGCCCTTTATGTTCATCCAGGCGGAAAAACCCAGGGTTGTTGCAAGGGCACCAAGAGTTGCAATTGAAGGAACTATTACACCTCTAAGAGAGCGAATAAAGATGATTAAGAAAAGCAGCATTACAATAAAACCAAGTGCAATTCGGCTTATACATTGAAATACGATTGCTTTTTCTTCCTCATATTCTGTGTAGGAAAGTCCAGCCGGACGAAGCTCCCATTTATCATTTGAACGATATTTTTCTGAATTAAACAGTTCCATAGCTGGTGGTGCAATTTTTGCCATTGCCTGGTCAAGATTTTCTGAATACTGTTCCAGATTTACAATCAGCCAGGTTTCTGTACAATCTTCACTTACAAGATTATTTACCAGAGATTCACGACTGAGGATAAATGCCTTCTTTTCAGCAAGTTCTTCAGGGTCAGAAGGAACTCCGTCTTCAAAAGGACTTTTTACTTCAAAGCCGTCTTCTGTTCCAACTGGAAGAGAAAGTTCCATCAACGAAGTAATACTTCCTGCATAAGGAACATTCTGTAAAAGATCATCACCAAGTTCATCAATCATCTGAAGAACTTCGGGGTCAAATACATCCTTTGCCTTAATGTGGGCAAGCAGAGTATCTGTAGAACCGAAAATACTTTCAAAATGGTCCTGATTTACTTTTGTGGTTTCCCAGTCGTCAAACCAGTCTTCTTCTCCGTTGTCCAGTTTAAGCCGCGACAGACCAAGACAGCCTATGATTGTAATCACAAGGAGCCCGCACAAGAAGCCCCAGCGATGTTTTACTTCAAAGCGTCCGAACTTTTCGAACCAGTCATTAATTTTTTTGACTTTCACTTTTGTCTCCTTATTATGGATTTTTATGTTAGTTTCGTATAACTTTTTCTGATAACACCGTTATCTTATCGATAACACTGTTATCTTGTCAATAGATTTTGATAACATTGTTATCACTTTTTCTTGATTTTTTTTTCTTTCCTTGTTATTTTTAAGGCATGAGCGAATCAGCAGCAGAAACAAAAGCGAAAATTCTCGAAAGTGCAAAAAAGGAATTCCTTGAAAAAGGCTTTGTAAACGCCTCATTGCGAACTATTGCCGCAAATGCAGGACTTACTACAGGCGCAATGTACCGTCATTTTAAGGATAAGGATGCTCTTTTTTGTGCCCTTGTAGACCAGGCTATAGATTTTACAACTCAAACTGTTATGCTGGCCGATTCTTCTCATCATTTGGATCTGGATAATCTTGTTTCTAAAGAGCATTTTGAACAGGAAAGAGAATCTACAAACGAGCTTTTAAACTTTATTTTTGATAATTTTGACACTTTTACTCTGCTGCTTACAAAGTCGGCAGGTTCTACTCACGAGCATTTTCAGGAAGAAATCTGTGATCTTTACACAAAAAACTGTGAAGAAACTTTTAACTGGATGTATGACAATCATATTTCGTCTAAAAAAGTAGACACTATGACAGTGCATTTTATTGCTTCAACTGTCATAAATGCCTTTGTCGAAATTATTACCCACAAAATGTCTAAGGAAACTGCCATGCAGTACATAGACAATATTGAAGCCTTTACCCGTTACGGAATGATGCACATGATGGGCATTTCCTGTAAATAATGCGGTGGTTGAGCTTTGTCGAAACCACCGCACTCAAGGTTATTGCTGTCGCAATATTTACAGATTTCGACAAGCTCAATGACCGCAGGTTCAACCTAAAATTACAACTTCCAGCTGACAGCTTCTTTTCGGGAAGCAATAAAGCGGGAATAAATTCCCCCCTTTGCAATAAGCTCTTCGTGTTTGCCCTGCTCTGCAATGCGGCCCTTGTCTATTACGACAATCTGGTCGGCATTGCGGACTGTCTTAAGACGGTGTGCAATCATGATAACTGTTTTTTCGCGGGTTAACTCGCTGATGGCGGTCATAAGGTCCCGCTCATTTTCAGGGTCAACGTTGGCAGTTGCTTCATCAAGGATGATGATTGGAGAATCCTTCATAATGGCGCGGGCGATAGAAATGCGCTGGCGTTCTCCTCCACTTAAATTAGCCCCACCTTCTCCAATTACTGTGTCGTAGCCATTTGGCAGCTGGCTGATAAAATCGTGACAGCAGGCTTTTTTTGCGGCAGCAATAACCTTTTCCATTGGAGCGTCTGGCTGGCCAAAGCGGATATTATTTGCGATTGTGTCGTGGAAAAGATAAACATTCTGGAATACGAAGCTGAAGTTTTCCATCAGGTTATCCATACTGTAATCGCGGACATTCTGACCTTTTAGGGTAACAGTACCTGAATCTACATCCCAGAAGCGGGCCAGAAGATGGCAGAAGGTTGTTTTTCCGCCACCGCTTGGGCCAACGATGGCAGTTGTGCTGTGCGCTGGAATTGAAAGGGAAATGCCGTCGATGATTTTCTTTTTGTCGTAGGCAAAGGTGATTGAGTTGGCCTGGATGAGCGGGGGCGTTGCGGGGGTGTCCCCCGCAGAAGGGGTAGCGGAAGACGGCTTGCCGGCTGGAGCGAGGGGAAGGCCTTCCCCTCCTTTTTTTCCCTCAATATCCATAGTAGGCAGTGCGAGAATCTTACTTGCCTTTGTTACTCCAATATCAATTACACGCAAAAGAGCTGAATAGTTTCCGCCGGCTTCAAGGGCATTAAAGAGCATAAAAGAACAAACTAGCATTGTAGCGCAGTCTGCAAGAATCATTGAGCCATTAAAGAAGAAGTAAAGCGAAGCAATCATCATAGCAACACCGGTAAGCTTTGCAACCAGAGACTGAAGATTAGAAACCGGAATACAGCGCATTTCCATTTTAATAAGGGTCTTTTTGCGGCGGTCTATTACTTCATTTAATTCCTTACGGCGTTCACCGGAAAGATTATAGGCCTTAACCTCGGCAATTCCCTGAATATATTCCAGGACTTTACCAATTTCTGCGGCGTCATCGCGATATTTGTCGGCAGAAACATTTTTTACGGCAAGGCGCATAAAAAGATTTACAAACTCAAAAAGTCCAAAGCCTGCAAGGCCTACAAGGGCAATTCTCCAGTCAAAGAAAAAGAGCATTACAATAATAAGGCTTGTGTCCAGCAGTCCCTGGAATACCATCATAACGGCGCGGGTTGCAACATCACCTACACTTTCCATTGTGTTTGTTGTAACAGAGGTAATTTCTCCAAGGCTATTTTCGTTGAAATAACCCATTGGAAGATAGCGCAGGTGCTCTGCAATTTCGATGCGCTTTTTAGCACAGGTTCTGTAACCACCTTCGCACTGCCACATGGCAGTAATTTTTCGGGTAATAATTCCCCCGATTATGCTGACACACATAATTGCAAAGGAAAGCCAGATTGTTTTTGTTTCAAAGGTGGCTCCTTCCAGGGCTGTGGCAATTACTCCGCGCAGCATTACGGCTACGGCGGCAATTCTCAAGGCCATAAAAAGGGAATTTAAGATCCCTACAAATATGGAGCCTGTAAATTTTCTGCGGTTTTCTTTATCACAAAAATTAAAAAATTTGATTATTGTTCCAAACATAATTTTCTCCGCCTGCTTTATTCATCTTTTGATTCTATATGGGCTTCCCACATATTCTTATACAAACCATTCAAAGCAAGAAGCTCTTCGTGGCTGCCTTGGCTGTCTATCTGACCGTCTTTAATTACATAAAGCTTGTCAGCGTCTTTAACCGTTGAAAGGCGGTGAGCAATTACAATCAGAGTTTTTCCCTTTACCAGCTGGGCAACTGATTTTTGAATAATTGCTTCGTTTTCCGGGTCTGTGTAAGCTGTGGCCTCATCTAAAATTACGATTGGCGCGTCCTTCATCATGGCACGGGCAATTGCAATTCGCTGACGTTCACCGCCGCTCAGGTGGGCTCCACTGCCGCCAACAATTGTGTCAAAGCCGTTTTCCAGAGACATAATAAAGTCGTAGCAGCCGGCCTTGCGGGCAATATCTTCTACTTCGGCATCTGTGGCAGTTTGACGGCCCAGACGGATATTATCGCGAACGCTGAGGTCAAAGAGGAAGTTATCCTGTGAAACATAAGCAACGCGATTGTTGTATTCTTCAAGGCTTAAGTCTTTGATATTAACACCGCCAATTTCTATGCTGCCGGAATCTACATCCCAAAGAGAGGCTATAAGGCGGGCGATTGTAGATTTTCCCGAACCGCTTGGACCAACAAAGGCGGAATATGAGCCTTGTGGAAGGGTCATGTTTATGCCGTGGAGGATTTCCTCGCGTCGGTTGAGCTTGTCGAAACCAGCGGGAGTGGATTCGGTAGTTTCGACAGGCTCAACCACCGAATCCTTCTTATAAGAAAATCTTACATCTTTAAGAACAATTGAGTTATCTGCAGGAAGAGCTTTATTAACTGTAGGACGCTCAAGCTCTGCAAGCTCCATAATTGAACCAACTTCGCCAAAAATTGCCTTGGCCTTGGCTATATCGTCATGGTAGGTAAAAGCAATTAAGAAAGGCTGAACAGCAGAAAGAGCAAGAATTATAAGTGTAATAAAAAGTGATGCATCAACCTTTCCCTGTAAGAACATAAAGCCACCGATTGGAAGAAGTGAAAAAATAAGTGAAGGAGTTACTACGGTTGCAACAGCGTGAGGCCAGATACAGTCGCGCATCCATTCTACATAGCAGGCAGCACCTTCTTTTGCGGCGGTTACAAAGCGTTCATAGCTTGATTTTGATTTTCCAAAGGCTTTAATTACTTCAATTCCGTTTATGTATTCTACGGCAGTGTCGTTCAGAACCTTTGTCTTATCCAGAGCATATTTGAATCGCGCTGGGCCATCCTTCATCATAAAGCACATTGCAATAATACCTACCGGTAGGACAGCCATACAGGCCAAAGCTAAACGCCAGTCCAGCACAAAAAGATAAACTATAAGAACGATGGATAAAAGGATATTTGAGGTATATTCAGGAACAATGTGAGCCAGAGTTGTTTCCATGCTGTCTACTCGGTCAATCATAATATTTTTAAGAGAACCGGAAGGCATATCAAGAATTGTTCCAAGTGGCACTCTGGTAATTTTATCGCACATCTTTTTTCTGATGTTACCAAGCAGATTAAAGGTTGCGATATGGCTCATAGAGGTGGAAATGGCATGAAAAAGAACATTTCCAAGCCAGAAAAGAGCTGTAATTCCACACTCTTGTAAATAAACTTGCCAGTCACGAAGGCCGCTCATAAGCTGGCGGACAATTCGTGCAATCATAAAATATGGTGCTATACAGCAGGCCACACTCAGCAGGGCAAAAAAGACACTTAAAAAGTACTGCCCTTTTTTTTCTCCTGCAAAAAAGAAAATCCAGCCCAAAAGGCCGCGCTTCTTTGCAGAAGCTTTTTTTGCAGCTGTAACATTTTTATTAGACATATAAACTCCATTACAGTTAGTCCTAACTAACTTTTATAACAATGATAAAAACTTGTTATTTGTTAGTCAAGACTACCATCTGCGATTTAGAAAATTTAAATTGCAGAATGGAGTGTTTTCTGCAAGTTGGAGTGTCTTATCGTCTGTTACTGTCTATTCACCATATCTACAGCAAATTCAGCATTCCAATCAGCCCGAACATTCCAAGTCCAAGACTCGGCATTATGATTCCAGGTAAATCCTGAAATTTTACAGGATTTATTTTTCTACAGGTAATTCCAAAAATCAGGAAAACAAGAGGATTTAAAATTACGCAGATTTTTGGCACATCAAGAGCGCCGTTGAAAATTGCAATAATTACAGTGACTGTGGGAGCCAGCAAACTGATGTAGCCTGTAAAAAATGGCACGGTAACCTGCTTGTAAATCTTTTCAAGTATATCATCTGCAATTTCTAGACTTCCGCGTTTCATCGCTCCCTTGTAAATCAGAGCTTGAAGACAGCACAGTGAATGAATCAAAATTCCGGCAAAAGAACCGAAGTAACCGAAGCCTAAAGTAAGATATCCGAGTACAGGACGGCTTTCTGCAATCTGCATTCCAAGGGAATAAAAGCCAAGACAAACAAGAGCATCGCCAATAAGCGCAAGAGCAATAGACCAGCCGAATCTCCAGTCTGCCATTTTTGTCCAGTTGCTGTCGATGTTTTTTGAAGTACCAAGCTTCTGATTTCCATTTCCCTTCAAGTCAAAAAGTATGTCACCAGTAGCACAAAGCAGGCCGCCAGCAAGTCCTAAACATGAAAATACAAAATACAAACTGTTCATTTTGTTATTACTCCTTGTTCAACTTGTTTATTTTTTTTCTCAATCCAAGCTTTTATTTCCGTAATTCCTGCAAGAATATCTGCTTTTTTCTTAGGTGTATAGAAGCGGATTTTTGGTTCAATTTTTAGAAGTAAAGGTACAAGTGGCTTGAGAGCTTCTGGATCTACCGCTGCCTCGGGGTAAATTGCCAGAATACTTGCGGTACTTTCTTTATAAGTGATTTCTGCCTGAGGACAAATTAACCGCACAACTTCGAGTGCAGCGTTTCTGATGTCACTGACTCGAAGTATGGGGTCGCGAAAACGCAGGCGGCCAGGAAAATAATTGTAAGTCATAACTCGTCATTCCCCAAAATGGTCATTTCGACAAGCTCAATGACCGGCTACCCAGCATCGGCTTCATGGCATTTACACTAAAAGCAACGGTTGAAGCATTATGCAAAATTGCGGCCATAGAAGGTGATATGATTCCAAGCAGTCCCAACAGCATAAAACTTGTGTTTACAGCAACTATACCCCGGTTATTTGTATCAATTTTTTCCATGAGCCTTGAACCCAGCAGGCGGGTCTTGTAAAGTCCCTCAAGTCCGTCTTCGGCAGAAAGAATAATATCTGCTGTTTCGCCAGTGATATCTGCACAGTCTCCCATTGCAATTCCTGTGTTGGCAGCAGCCAGGGCTGGAGCATCATTTATTCCGTCACCAATCATAATTACCTTGTGACCAAGCTTTTTCTGTTCTTCTATATAATTAAACTTATCTTCTGGCAGAGCCCGTGAAATGTAATTATCAATCTTTGTGATTTTTGCGGCATTACGGGCAGCTCCTTCATCATCACCTGTAATCATTACGCAATTACGAATCCCACTTTGATGAAGTTTTTTGATGATTGCTGGAGCATTTTTTCTAACAGGATCATTAATCGCAAATATACCAATCAGCTCTTTTTCTTCTGCAAGATACAAAAGTGATTCGCCATTTTCGATTGCTTCTTTCTGAAGCTTCTCCAATCCTGCAGGCTCTCTAACTTTCTCATCATCAAAAATAAAATGCCGGCTACCGATAGTTAGTTTCTTACCATGCAGTTTTGTTGCAATTCCGTGAGCCACAATGTATTCAACCTTTGCATGCTCTTCCGGATGAATCAGTCCACGTTCACTAGCCGCCTGAACAAGCGCTGTAGCAATTGGATGGGCAAAATGTTCTTCAAGGCAGGCTGCAGTTGCAAGCACCTCATTTTCTGCCCGACCACCAAAAGTCATTATGCGAGCCAATTGTGGAGTAGCCGCCGTCAAAGTGCCTGTTTTATCAAAAACAACCGTGTCAGCCAGAGAGGCTTCTTCCAGAAATTTTCCCCCCTTTACGATTATTCCATTTTCTGCAGCCTCTTTCATTGCACTTAAAACAGCAATTGGAGAAGCCAGCTTCATGGCGCAGGAATAGTCTACCATCAGCGTTGCCATCACCTTTGTCAAATTTCCAGTAAAAAGAAAAACTCCGAGCGACAAAAGAAAATTGTATTTAACAAGAGAATCTGCAAGATTTTCTGAACGCACCTGAGAGGAAACCTTAAGAGACTGAGAATTATCAATCATCGTAAGAATATTCTGAACCTTTGTCTGGTTTCCAACAGCGCGGACTTCAATAAAAAGCTCACCTTCTTCAACAATTGTTCCTGCAAATACTGAGGCACCAGAGCGTTTTTCAACAGCAAGTGGCTCTCCAGTTATAGAAGCTTGATTTACAAGCCCCTCACCGCTAAGAATTTCTCCATCAACAGGAATCACACTGCCAGTACGAACCGCAACCAGGTCACCCTTTATCACAAAAGAAAGCGGTACTGTTTTTTCGATAGTCTTTCCATCATCTTTTTTCTCAACAAGCTGTACCTGATCATTTTGAGAAAGAAGACGATTTGCGAGGTCTGAATACGATTTCTTTTTTGTAAATTCTTCGATTGTGTCACCTATGTTCAATAAGAAGTTGATATTTGAAGCAGTCTTTGTGTCCCCAGTAATAAGGGCCATAGAAATTGCCGCAGCATCGAGTACTTCTGATTTAAAGACATTACCTGTTGCAACCTGCTCCACGCCCTTCAAAATACGAGGCCCCAGCGACCAGACTCGTAAGGCAAGGCGTATCGGCAGCGGCAAAATCTGCTTAAAGTAATGCCAGGCTGTCATAGTGGCAAGGTCAAAAAGAAGACTTTCTTCTTCCTGAGGCTCTTCTACGGCATCTAACATTTCCTGATTTTTTAAATATTTATCCGAAAGTGCCATAAAATATGAGCGAATATGCTTTTCGGATAATTGTTTTGTATCGTAATAAATAAGGAAGGAAGCAGTTGTGTAGTTCACAGAAACATCTGTCATTCCTTCCTGAACAGAAAGCAGACTGAGCGCAAGGGCAGCCTGTCGCTTAGAAATTTTTGATTTATCATAGCGGATACGAATCCGCCCCGGCAGAGAATGCTTTACTGTAAAATCCATTTTATGCCTTCTTTGAGTCCTGCTCGGCCTTTACGTCTTCGGCATCTTCCTTGATTGTTTCAAAGTATTCTTTAGCATCATCCTTGAGCTGAAGTCCGCCTGCAACAACCTTGGCACAGCCTTTTCTGAAGGTATCAGTCTTAATCAATGCAGCAGCTGCTACACCAGCAACTACTCCCCAAAGAAATTTTTTACATCCGTCTGTCATATCATGCTCCTATAATTTATTAGTTATCACTAACTTGATTAGCAATGACTAACAATACCACTAAATAAAGTTATTTGCAACTAACACGCACTGATAAACTTTTATGAAAAGTGTAATAAATTTCTAACTTATCTTTATCTGAAAATTTGTTATAATTTACTAATGCTAAAATCCATATATCCAGTCATAACAATCGATACAAAAAATCATACAATATCTGAAAATAAACTCTGGCGGGGAATGGGCATGGTCAGCGGAAACAATTCATCCCGTCTTTTGCTCGATTACAAGAGTCAAAATCCAAAGCAGTATCAGGAACTTCTGGAACTTATTTTTGGTGATAAAGGCTGTGGTGTTCAGCACCTTAAAATTGAAATGGGAGCTGATATCAACTCTTCTTCTGGAACTGAACCTTGCACCATGCGAACTCCTGACGAAAAGGCAGATGTAACTCGCGGTGCCGGTTTTATTCTTGCCGCTGATGCTAAAAAAGTAAATCCAAATCTTACGCTCGATATGCTCTGGTGGGGAGAACCTCTCTGGATTGAAAGAGAAAACGGTCTTAAATCTGGTGCTCAGTTACCTAAAGAAAAAATCTACGAAAACCGTTATTTATGGTACCGCGAAAATCTTGTTGCGGCTTATGAAACTTTTGGCCTTAAGTTTGATTTTGTAAGTGCCACCCAAAATGAACGAGGCTGGGATGCCGACTGGATAATTTATCTTTCAAATCATCTTAAAGCCGACAGCAAGGCCCCTTACGATTTTTCTAAAATTAAAATTGTTGCTGGTGATGAAGTTTGTACCTGGAATCAGGCAAATCTGATGGCAGAAAATAAGGAACTCTTTAACGCAATTGATGTTATTGGAAGTCATTATACCTACTGGTCAAACGAAACTGTCCAGACTCTTCGCGAAAATGGAAAGGAAGTCTGGATGTCGGAAGGTTCTTCTCCAATGGGTTATGCAAAAAGCGTTTCCCGCTATGATGGAAATGGTTCTGGCTTGAACGGGCTCAATGGTGTTCTTGATGTAGCCAACCGTGTAATTACCATGTATGCGGCAGGAAAAATGACCTTGTACGAATTCCAGCCTGTTGTTGCAGCTTATTATGATGGAGTTACCTATTGTCATAAACAGTTGATTTCTGCCCAGACTCCATGGAGCGGTTACTACGAACTTGACCCTGGCTTTTTTATGACTCTTCATTTTTCCCGTTTTATAAAACGCGGCTGGCTCATGCTTGACGATGCTTCTTTTGCAGACGGACATGCAGCGGGTGATGGACACGCACTTGGTGGAGCAACTTATTCCTGTCTTTCTGCCTGCGATCCAAAAACTGGTGACTGGTCCAGCGTAATCACAAATACGACAGAAAATCCTATTGAATATACTTTTGAACTTAAAAATGATGATAAAAAACTCTGGCTTTACGAAACAGGCAGCTGGAAAAAATCTGATACACTTAAAAAATCGCCTGTAAAGATTAAGAATAAGCTCTGTAAAATCATCATAAAGCCAAATTCAATTGTTACACTTTCTACTATAAATATAAATCCTCTGGAGGAAGCTCTAAGTCTTTCTTCTGTTTCAGAAAAGGATGATGAAGTACTGGCTCTTCCTTACGAAGATGATTTTTCTTATTCTGACGATTTTCTTTCCGCACGTGGCGGTGCTCCCCTTTTTACTACAGATGAAGGAGGTGCTTTTGAGGTTGTAGAAGAGGATGGTCAAAAAATCCTGCAGCAAAAAATCCTTTCGGAAAATAAGGCCCGCGAATGGGGAGCAAGTCCGGATCCTGTTACAAATCTTGGTGATGACCGCTGGTTTAATTATTCTGTACAGATTGAAGGCAGATTCGATCCGTCTGATCTTTCCGAAAAAAATTATATTGGAATTGGCGGCCGTTATAATCTTCCGGACAGCGGTAAAAATGGAATCTGGCTTAAACTTCAGGCAAATGGAAAATGGGATCTGATGCGAAACAGCCAGTCTGTAAAAAAGGGAAATATCGAAGCTTTTAGTAAGGATGATAAGTGGCAGAAGGAATGGCATAAACTTTCACTTTCTTTTGAAGGAATGACAATTTCTGCTTTTATTGATGATGTTAAAGTTTGTGATTTTGAACTGGGCTTGGGCGAAAAAGTCTCTTTACAGGGAGCTGGAAGAGCGGCAATTTATTCAGCCTACAGGAAGAACTGCTATAAAAATCTGAAAATTACTCCACTTGGTGAAAAATACTACATCACCCGCTTTGATAATCTTGATTCCCTCTTTACCTATGATGATAAAACCCCTTGGGAACACAGTCTTATGGATTCTTTTAAGTGTTATAAACGGACTGTTTCAAAAGCCCAGAAAGGAAGTTCTTTTACCCTCACCTTTTCTGGTTCTGCCTTTATTCTTACAGGAAACAGCGAAAAAGGAGCTGGCATAAAAGTTACTTTGGATGGCAAGGAGTATGAAATAATCAAGGTTGGAAAAACAGGAAACAGAGAAGCACTTTATTATTCTGGTGATTTAACGGAAGGCAAACATAAAGCCGAAATCACTATTCTGGCCGGAAGCCTTAATCTTGATGGTGCAGAAATAAAATAATTCCTGCACCATCAGTGATTTTTTCTACGCGATGTGACGGAACTTTCAATATTCTAATACTACGACGCCAGTGCAACAAATAATCCCACTACAGCACACGAAGGAATTCCAAGCAGCGTGCCTATACAGCTCTGTTTAATGTGAAATAAATAATCGTGATACTCTTTCATATCCTCTGTGCCAGGAATGCGCATTCTTTTTGAATGACAAAACCAGATACAATCCAGAACAAGGGCGTCAAACCAGGTAATAGAAAGCCAGACAATGAATGTATTTAAAAATCCCTGCCAGAAAGTTTCAGCATGATTTATTTCAATCATTACAAGAACGGCAGCTACTATCAGAACAATTATTGCAAGAGCTTTTCGAACAAGGTCTTTTACAGAAAATCTTTTTTCAGTTTTTTCGACAAGGCCAAGTTCCTCACATTTTTTCCGGATTTCCGGCGGATAATCGCTTATTACACAAATAGGATTTTTCAAGTCCATTGGTACCACAATCAATGAAAAGACCGCAATTGCAATTAAACATTCGATTAACAAAATCATTTCTATTCCTCTATTTTCCATTTATCAATAAAATCAATTATTCTCTTAAAACTATCCTGCCTTGCTTCTTCACATTCTTCTGGATATTTCTTTTCGGCGGGCAGCATGTGATTCAAGGCCCATTTTGCATAACCGGTCATTTCGTCCAGTCCGTCTGTAAGAGCATGACTGGCTTTTTCATAAATGTGTGCTTCATAACGATATTGGTAATGATTTTCTTCAAGCCGCTTCATCATACGGGGAACTGCTTCATCACTTGGCCATGCATCATCATCTTTTACCGCAAGAAACAAAACATCAGCATGCATATTTTCAACCTTGATTCTGGACTCTTCTGTTACAGGATTATGATCATATCCGTATCTCATAAAACGCTTTAAGCCATAATTTTTATCTTTCATGGCATTCATAAAAATATGAGGTAACCCCTGTTCAATCAAAGACCATGGAGAATACGGAATACCATCTCCATGCCAGGTATAAACTGATTTTCCTAATCTCTTAAAACTATTCGTGGTTCCTTCCATCACATAATCAAAAGGAACTATTGGTATGACACAATTAATTTCGGGAATTAAAGAAGCGGCAAGAAGTGTATACCCCGCTCCAGTAGAGGCCGACGTCATTGCAATCCCCTTTATCCCTTTTTCCTCTTTCAGCCATTTTACAGCATTCTCAACATAATCAACCGGAATAGAAACAAGATTTTTAGAAAGACCTTGCCACATATAAAAGCCAAGGACAAGAACGTTGTAGCCTGCATTGCGTAAAAAACGACACATACAAAAACTTGTCTTTTCATCGCAACTTGCCCCACCTGCCGCAATGATTACTTTTTCAGGAGCTTTTGTTCCCGGAAAATACAGGCCGACAAAACCGTTTCTTTCTAAAGTACATCGTTCCATTTCACATATTCCTGTCATATATAATTAAATAATCACTATTCATCTTTTTTTCCCTCGCGGCAAAATCATAATCAATTTTTCTCCCTCTTCATTAAGGTAATTGGAAATGGCATTTTTCCAGGTTTATATTTTATTCTAAGTTCAGGCTCTGAATTAAATATTAATTCAGCTTCTAAAATTGTAATTTGTTTGCCATTATTTGCTATAACAGAAATATTTTTAGCATAGAAACTTCCATCCTGTTTTTTCTTAATACTGAATGAAAATTGATCCACAGTTTTATCTTTATAGGAAAAAGGCAGGATTGTAATAGTTTTTGAATCACCTTCATCCTCAGTTACTGTAAATTGAATTTCAGATTCTGATTTTGAACCAAGAACACTAAGTGTAGATAACTGTCGAACAGCTACTGGTTGAGAAAATGCGAATGATACAAAAATATAAATTAATAATGAAAATAAGAATTGTTTCTTTACGGACATTTTTTCTCCTTTAGAAATAATATTTCATTCCCGTTGTTATACAAACATAACCGCCGCAGAAATTGCCATTTGCAATCTGAGATTTATCTATATTTGATTTCACACTAAAACTCGCGATTGCTGCACCTCCGCCAAATTCTACAAAAAAGCCTTTATTTTGCAAAAACAGGAATTCAAAACCGCCGGCTCCGCCTAATTCCAGAATCAACGGTGCAGAGAAAAACTGATAGTTACAATCTTTGCTTGTACCTATTTCACTTTTCATATAACCATAAGTTCTAAATGAGAAATCATTTATTTTTATGATTTTTCCAAAGTGAAGCTTATCTCCAAATGAGATTAACATTCCATCAGTTCCAAAATCATTTGCTAAGTATAAAGAAGCGGAAATTTCATCCCGAATAAAAAATCCAGTTTGAGATGAATAAATAGGAAATGAAAAATTTATTCCACCGCCACTTTTTCTGCTTTGAATAAGGGCAAAAGTTCCGAACGATAAATCATTGGTCGAGTTTTCTTTTGCATAAGAAAACGAAAGTGAACAGAATATGATTACAGCAAGAACTGTTCTTTTAAATACCTTGTTAGACATATCTAACAATAACATAAAATTATATTAGTTACAACTAACTTTCATTCTTAATTACACTCTTATACATTCCGCATACATCAAATCTATGCGACAAAGAAAGCTGAGACATCAGCGTTAGAAGAACAGGCTCTTTACAAAAATCTCTATTCCGATAGCTACGAGAATAAGGCCGCCAGCCAGTGTTGCTTTAGCGCCAAGTTTATTGCCGGCTTTCTTTCCAATCAAAAGACCGTTCATACAGATTGCAAAAGTCACAAGAGCTATAATCATAGATGCAACCAGTGCCATAATCAAACCGTAATCTGCAATTGTAAAACCGACAGAAAGAGCATCAATAGAAGTTGCAACTCCCTGAATCATTAAAGTGGCAAAAGTAAGTCTGCAGGCAGAAGTTTTTTCTTCAACCACCCCGCTGCAGGCAGATTCTCCATGAACAGCTTCCCAAATCATTTTTCCGCCTATCCACAAGAGCAGAACCAAGGCAATCCATGGAATAAAAGCTTCAAACTTTGAAAAATATTCAACAATTGTATGAACGCAAATCCAGCCAATCATAGGCATTGCAAATTGAAAAAAAGCATAAATGCCGGCAATATAACACATACGGCTTTTTTTCATTGTAGATTCACTTAAGGCATTTGCGATTGAAACAGAAAAAGCGTCCATAGCAAGACCAACGCCAAGCAGAACGCTGTTTACAAAAAAGATAAGATTCCATTCCATGCCAGCTACTCCCCAATGGAAGTGATTTTTAAGTTTTTTGATTATGCCACAGAAAACAAAAAGACGTCAATATTTTGCCTGCATATCGGCAAAATAAATTGCAATTTAGAGTATTTTATAAAGATTTATGCTATAATTTTGTTAGTTCGTGCTAACCTTACATTTATAAAACTTATTTAGGAGAAAATAATATGAAAAACGAGCTTTTATCCCAAATTACAAAATTACCAGCGGAAAAACTTTTTCAGACCTATATGGATTTAATCAGCAAAAAGGAAAGTGAAGAAATTTACCGGCTGAACGAACCTGTTGGCGAAGGTATTATGAGACATACTCATATTGCAAAAGGGATAGAACTCGTTTATTCAGAGCTGGAAAGCTACAGTCCTAACTATCAGACAGAAAAAAAGGAAGTAGACGGTCTTGAAATTATGTACATAGTTGACGGACACGGGGAGTTTGAATTGCAAAACCGTCAGTTTGTCAGTGGAGAAAAAGGCGATGTAATGATTTTCAACTGTAAATCTGCAGTAAAAAAAGCTATGCTGGGCAAAAGCGGAATGAACTGCATAAGTCTTATTCTTTTTACTGAAGATACTATTTCCTTTTTGAACTCTTTTCTTGGAACAAATGATTTTAATACTTCTGATTTTTTTTATGAAATTAGAAAAAGTGACAGTGTTATAGCCTTTCCCTGCAGCGAACTTTTGGAAAAACTCTTTCTTGAAACTATCAGATTACCTTCGGCCTATAGCAGACAAACAATAAAGCTTGCCGTAATTCACGCAATTATTCTTTTGATTCAGAAATTTAGAGATAAAGACGCTTGTGATGTACGGACTAGAAATGATTCTTCCGATTCATACTTCAGTGGCTCAACCGGTCGTAAGGTACAAAACGTTCGCCGACTTATTAATATGAACCTTGAAAAAGAAATCTCAATTGAAGAGCTGGCTCAAAAAGTAAATTTAAACCGCATTACCCTTCAAAAAGTTTTTAAGGAAATTTATGGTATTACAATAAATGAATACCGTACAAAGGCCCGCATGCAGCTGGCAAAAAATCTTCTGGTTTCTACTGAACTTTCGATTACGGAAATTGCCGGCCGCTGCGGTTATACAAATGCAAGTAAATTTTCAGAGGTCTTCAAACGTAATGAAGGACTTTTACCTAAGGATTGGAGAAAATAAAACAATGCAGAAAGCGAACTTGTTTGATTTTTACATTTCAAAGCTGATTATAATCCTTAAGACACAATTCTGTATCACAGCATTCTTTAATTAATTCGCGGTCGTGAGTAACAACAATTACAGTTTTTCCCAGTTCCTTCAGCTCCTTAAGAATTCTGCCAATTTCCTTCATATGTATATAGTCTAAACCACTTGTTGGTTCATCAAATAAAAGAATATCGCGACCACTGGCAATGGCTGAAGCAACCGCAACTCGCTGTTTTTGGCCGCCAGACAGGGATTGTGGATGTCGGTTAGCAAATTGTTCAAGATCTAGATTTGAGAGAATTCGACGGGCCTCTTCTTCATTTTGTAGATTCTGACTGATTAAAACTTCATCTAAAACACTTTCTGTAAAAAGCTGATGATTAACATCCTGCATTACAAGATAGATGATTTTTTGTCTCTGTCGCCGCTTGTAAGATTTTCCCTTATAAAGAATAGTTCCCTTTGCTCGCCGGCCAAGGCCGCAGAGGCAGTTTAGCAGGGTGGTTTTACCATCGCCGTTGTTGCCAGTGATGGCGGTAATTTTGCCCACAGAAATCTGCATTTGCGGAATGTTCAGGGCCTGGTAGCCATTCTTGTATTTGTAACGGAAATTCTTAATTTCCAGCGGTGGTTGAGCCTGTCGAAACCACTGGCTGTCTTGATCACTTAATAATTGTGGTTTCGTCCCTTCGACATCGCTCAGGGACCGTACGTCCTTCGAACTACTCAACCACCGGTTAGTTCTCAGCCCCAGCTCATGTAATTCATCTTCAGTAATTTTATCCATTTGAGAGCGTGAAAGCTCTCGTTCAATCTGACCATCATTTAAAATTATCGTTCGGTCTGCAAGGTCCCACAAATATGAAATGCGATGTTCTGCAATCACAATTGTTTTTCCCTCACCTTTCCACTTTCTTAAAAGGCCGGCAAGTTCATCAATTGTGCGTAAATCAAGATTCGCGCTTGGTTCATCAAGAAGAATAATCTTATTGCCAGTAACAGCAACAGAAGCGCAGGCAATTTTCTGCTTCTGACCACCGCTTAAATCAAAAAGACTGCGATTCATAAGAGGCTGCAGATGCAGCTCGGAGACTGTATTATCAATGCGTCGCAAAATTTCTTCTTCTTCCATTCCCTGATTTTCGCAGGCAAAGGCCAGTTCGCTTGTAGTGTCAACATTAAAAAACTGAGATCGCGGATTTTGAAACACTGTACTTACAGATTTTGCTGTATCGTAAAGTTCAGCTTTACTAACATTAAAACCATCCACAGTAACCGAACCTTCAAGATGGCCTTCAAAAAAGTTTGGGATAAGACCGTTTATGAGCCGGAGTATTGTAGTTTTTCCACAGCCCGAGCCCCCAGTCAGCAGAAGAAATTCTCCATCAGCAATAGAAAGATTTACCCCGCAAAGACTGCCATTTGAAACAGTTTCACCAACAGCTCCGGCTGCCCCTTCTGTACTTCCATATTCAAAATTTACATTTTTTAATTCAATCATCTAAAACACCTTAAGAGCTCGTAAAACAACACAAGCAAGTCCGCCGGCTAGCAGAATAATGACAAGAAAATCACACCAGCCAAAACCAATTTTACATATATTTGTTCTTTTACCGGGGCCGCCAAGTCCACGGGTAAGAGAGGCCGCAGAAAGCTCCTGGCCAATTTTTAAGGAACATGTCATCATGGGAATGAGCCTGTATTCAATCATTTGCAAAGCCTTTTTGCCGCCCAATTTTATATCCCTCATAGTCATAGCTTTATTTATACTGGCAGCCTCTTCTACAACTGTCGGGAAAAAGCGGAACATAACTGCAAGAGGTATTGTGATTTTCTGGCTCACATGCATCTTTTCCATAGCGGCTATAAACTCACTTACAGTAGTAGTTGAAACCACATACATACCGGTAATAATGCCCGGAAGAAAGCGGAGAAAAATCCCCACTACAGCAAGACATAAAAATCCCATTATTCCATGCAGATGAGGAGAAAGAAAAATCTGCAAAAGATAGGCTGCCGTGTAGCAAACAAAGCCTTTTACAAATGCAGACCAGCGACGGGCAAAAAGCAGCAAAAAAAGCGGCAGATAATTTAAGACGTAACGAAATTCGTTTGCATATTCGCCGCCAGCATTTCCAAGAACAAAGGTTGAAACAAAGATTAGTAAAAGAAGTTTTGTTCTTGGGTCAAGTAATGATTTTTTTGATGATGAATTTAAAAGTTCCATAGAGTAAGCTCCCCGGGGCAAGCCCGAGGATGACATTTTTATACAATTCCAGCCTTAGCAAAGTGTTTCTTCAAAAGTTTTAGTCCCAGAAGACCGCCAAGGATTCCAAAAAGAAAACAAACCAAAAACAATACAGGACACATCCAAATCTGCATTATCTTAGTCAGAGTATTTATGTATTCTTCACCAAACTGCTGACGAGTAGACCAGTATTTTTCAGGCTGCAAAAAGAGAGGCAGATAATTACTCCAAATCCAGAGGCAGAAAACAGCATGAGTGAATACAGCTTTTTTAGAGCTTTTATAATCACCACTTTTGTAAATAAGCTCGGCAATTAGGCCTGTAACTATACCAACAACAAGTGCGTAAAAAGACATACCTGTAAGCCACATAAGAATCCCCATAAGAATGCTCATAATAAGAATCATTCCAGGCTTTTTTACCTTTGTTAGAAATAGCATAAAAACTATTCCACCAAACAGAGGATCAAATACTGCCATGAGAGGCATGAAAACTGGAATAAATCCCAGCATAGCAAAAACAAGAGTTACCACAAAATAAATTGCAGTAAAAATTCCAATATTAATTAAATCTTTTCCTTTTAATTTTTTTGAATCTTCCATTTTTTTTCTCCATATTAATGTTACTTTACAATTTCCCACATCTGTCCCATGTTTTTAAAGCCGCCTTCGGGCAGGCAGCCCGCATGGGCTTTACAGCCCGGACAAGTACCGCAGGAATGTCCTCCAGTGCAGCCACCAGAGCAGTCGTTTTTGATGTTCAATACCCGGCGAATTATGCCGGCCCGCTCAAGAAAGTCTATGCGTCGAATAATATCTTCTGTGCTTGTTTTTAGCTCCGCGGCAAGCATTTCGATTGAACGAGAATGCCCGTCGCGGAGTAGATTCAACAGTTCTTCCATACTACCAGATTAATAGCCCGATATGATAAGCAATGCAGGCAAGAATCAGGGCACCTGCTGTGTAGTAAAGAGCAATTATTGCAGTCCACTTTGCCGAATGAGTTTCCTGATAAGTTGCAGCAAGTGCGACAATACAAGGCATATTGAAAGTCATAGCAAAAATCAGGGCCAGAGCTTCAGGCTTAGACACATTTGCAACAAGCAGCTCGTTAATGTTAGAGGCAACCGCAGGAGCCACTGTAGAACCAACAGTAAGCATGCTATGGTCTGTAAAGATTGTGCTCAAAACTCCAACAGCACCTTCCTTACCAATTGAAGAAGCAAGAAAAGCCATAAAGGTCTGCCAACTGAGTCCAAAGATTTTTGTTACAGGCTCAATAACCTTTCCAACCTTGTACAAAATAGAACCGTCCATACTTCCACTATTTGTAAAGGTAAGCAGCCAGAAAACAAAAGCCACAAGAACTACAACCTTAAGAACTCTAAAGAAGGTTTCTTTTGTACGGCCCAAAACGTAACGAAGCAAGGAACCCCACTTTGGCTTATGATATGGAGGAAGTTCCATAATCATTCCGCAGCGGTCTTCTTTTTTTACAAGCTTACGTCCAAAGATTTTTGAAGTAATCCACATATGAAGAACCATTGTGGCAAGAATTGCAACTATAATAAGTGGTGCAGCTCCTCCAAACCAGACTGTAGAAAGCATTGGAATGATTGACCAGGCAGCTCCACAAGGAACGGCCCATGCAAGTGCAATTGTAAGAACCTTTTGTCCCCAGTTATCAATTACACGCGCACCTGCGGCACCACCCATTGTACAACCAAAGCTTACAAGGAAAGGCATAACCGATTTTCCCTGAAGACCAAGCTTTGCCATTGTGTTATCAAAAACATAAGAGATACGAGCCATAACACCTACTTCTTCGAGTAAACCGAAAACAAGTGTTACACCAAACACAAAGCCAAGCATTTTGAAAATAAAGCTAAGAGAGTTGATTAAAACGTCACAAAGCAGAGCAATAATAAAGGCCGGGCAGTTAATTGCAGATAAGCCTTTTGTGAGCGGCGCGGCTAGAGCTCCAATTGCCCCACCGACGCCCATAAAAGGAAGAGCCGGAATAAATGATGCAATAAGTCCAAACAAAACAGTAAGAATTACTATCGGCTTTCCCCAGAAACGATGGGTAATCAAGCGGTCAAATTTTCCAAGCTTGCGGGTCTGACTTTTTGAAGTTACAGAACCTTCCAGGATCAAATCTATCCAGTCAAACTTAGCCTGACCAGTTTGAAGAACTCCTTTATCAATTGAAGAAAGAAGTTTTTCAAATTCAATTCGTTTTTCACCTTCAATTTTTGACTTGATTTTAGCAATAACTGGTAAATCACCTTCAATTGCTTTTGCAGAAAGCCAGGCAGAAGAATAACCTTTTATTACATCTTCCGGCATAAGTGCTTTTAATGACTTATAAGCTTCAATTTTTTCATATTTTGCTTCTAGAGCTGAAGAATCCAGAAGAGTTTTATTATCCAGCGCATTATCCAAAGCTACATAAAAATCTTGATAATTTTTCTTATCCTGTGCAGAAAATAATACAACTGGTATACCAAGTTTCTCTGAAATTGACTTGTTATCTATCACTTTACCTTGTTCTTCAGCAACATCTTTCATATTAAGCACAAGGAAAACAGGAACTTTTATTCCGGCAAAATCAGCCAGCATATAAAGGCTTCTCTGAAGCTGTGAGCTGTCGGCAAGAATACAGACAACATCTGCCTTTCCGCCGGCAATATAGTCGCGGGTAATAATTTCCTCATCCGAATTTGCAGAAAGGCTGTAGGTTCCAGGCAGGTCTGCTACCAGATATTTCTGACCATTATATTCAAAAGTTCCTTCTTTTTTTTCTACGGTTTTTCCAGGCCAGTTTCCAACATGCTGCTTAAGTCCTGTAAGAGCATTGAATAAAGTTGATTTTCCAGAATTAGGCTGCCCCAGCAAAGCAATTACTTTTTCGCCCTTGTCTGTCATGCTGCACCTCCCTGAGTTATTGGCTGAACAATAATGTTTTCACATTCTTTTCTGTTCAGAGCAATCATTGTGTCGCGGGAATACACAAGCAAAGGACGATGCTTTTCATTTTTTACGATTGTGATTTTACATCCCGGTGTAATTCCAATAGATGTAATTCGACTTACAAAGCGGGTATCGCCATTTATCGAAGCAATTACTCCACTTTCCTCTTTTTTGAGTTCAACTAACTTTTTCACTCTTCAATCTCCCTATAATAAACTGTTAGTATGCACTAACAGTTTATTATAGGATAACATTTTGTTATGTTGTTAGCAATAGCTAACGAACTATTTTTTCTTTCCCTGATTAGCAACTGCATTCATTTTTGCAGCAATTGCTTCCTGGTCCCCAAGATAGTAATGCTTAATTACCTTAAAGTTATCATCAAACTCGTAAACCAGAGGAGTTCCTGTTGGAATATTCACCTCAAGAATTTCTTCTGGAGAAAGATTATCAAGATACTTTACCAGGGCGCGCAGACTGTTTCCGTGTGCTGCGATAATTACACGTTTTCCAGCCTTCATCTGAGGTTTTATTTCTTCCAGGAAGTATGGAATTACACGCTGGATTGTTGTTTCAAGACTTTCATTCTGAGGAAGAAAGCTTGGGTCTACATCGCGGTACATTGCCTGCTTTTTTGCAGAACGTTCATCATCATCAGAAAGAACTGGAGGCTTCACATCAAAAGAACGGCGCCAGATTTTTACCTGGTCTTCACCAAACTTTTCTGCTGCCTCTGCCTTATTCTTTCCCTGAAGGTCACCGTAGTGGCGCTCATTCAGCTTCCAGGTTTTGATTACCGGCAGCCATTCCCTATCCATTTCGCAAAGAATGCCGTTCAGAGTATGAATTGCACGCTTAAGGTATGAAGTATAACAGATGTCAAAATCATAACCTTCGGCCTTCAAAAGCTTTCCTGCAGCCTTAGCCTCTTCCCGGCCCTTGTCTGAAAGTTCAACATCTGTCCAGCCGGTAAAAAGGTTAAGCTTATTCCATTCACTTTCGCCATGGCGGACTAAAACTAATTTTGTCATTTAAAAATCCTCCTTTAAGACCTGCTGGAACTAGCGAAGCTTTTTATAACCATAAACAGCAGCGTCCCCAAGCTCTTCTTCAATACGAATCAGCTGATTATATTTTGCCATACGGTCTGTGCGGCTCATCGAACCTGTCTTAATCTGGCCTGAGTTTGTTGCAACTGCAATATCTGCAATTGTTGTGTCTTCAGTTTCTCCAGAGCGGTGACTTGTTACAGTTGTATAGCCGTGGCGGTGTGCCATTTCAATTGCTTCAAGGGTTTCTGTCAAAGAACCAATCTGATTTACTTTAATAAGAATTGAGTTACCTGCTCCCATCTTAATTCCCTTTTCAAGGAACTTAACGTTAGTAACAAAAAGGTCATCTCCTACCAGCTGGCAGCGGTCGCCAATACGGGCAGTAAGCTTTTTCCAGCCTTCCCAGTCATTTTCATCAAGACCATCTTCAATAGAATCGATTGGATACTTTGTGATGAGTTCTTCAAGATAAGCAATCTGCTCGTCATCTGAAAGTTCCTTTCCGTTTGGATCTTTTGGAGTTCCGTTAGAAAGCTGCTTGTAGTTGTAGAAGAACTTGCCGTCGCGTTCAACAGAGAATTCGCTTGAAGCACAGTCCATGGCAATTTTTACATCGTCACCAGGCTTGTAACCTGCATCTTTAATAGCCTGAACAATGCTGTCCAGGGCGTCGTTTATTCCATCAAACTTAGGAGCAAAACCGCCTTCGTCTCCTACTGCAGTGCTAAGCCCGCGGGCCTTGAGCAATTTTGCAAGTGCATGGAAAACTTCTGCACCCATACGAATTGCTTCTTTTTCAGATTTAGCACCAACCGGGCGAATCATAAATTCCTGGAAGGCAATTGGTGCGTCAGAGTGAGCACCACCGTTAATAATGTTCATCATAGGAACTGGAAGCACATGTGCATTAGCTCCGCCAATATAACGGTAAAGTGGAATATTGAGGGCTTTAGCGGCAGCCTGTGCTGTTGCAAGCGAAACACCAAGAATAGCATTTGCACCAAGCTTACTCTTTGTTGGAGTTCCATCCAGGGCAAGCATTTTCATATCAATAGCCCGCTGTTCAAAAACGTTATCTCCCTTAAGAGCCGGTGCAATAATTTTATTAACATTTTCTACAGCTTTAAGAACTCCCTTTCCGCCATAACGTTTCTTATCACCATCACGAAGTTCAAGAGCTTCATTTTCGCCGGTACTTGCTCCACTTGGAACTGCAGCACGGCCGAGTACCCCGTTTTCAAGAATAACATCTACTTCTACAGTAGGATTTCCTCGTGAATCAATAATTTCACGACCAATTACATCACTGATAGCAACTTTGTTTAACATCATAAAACCTCATTTATCTTATATTTTGTTAGCTTTAACTAACCCACTCGCATATTACCATTTTTACATTTTGTTAGCAACTACTAACTTTTTTTATAAATTTTTGTTAGTTAGTATTGACTAACATTAAAGAGTAATGTATATTACAGTCAGTTAGTTGCTCCTAACTTAAATAAAAAAAAACACGAGGTAAATCATGAAAGTAGCAGTAATATATGCCAGCACAACAGGAAATACAGAAGCAATGGCAAATGCAATAAAGGATGCAGTAAGCGCAAAGGGTGCAGAAGTTCTTTTTGCAACAGCCGACTCCGCAGATAAAGCTGCAGCAGCAGGCTGTGACCTTATACTTCTTGGAAGTCCTGCAATGGGTGATGAAATACTTGAAGACACAATGGAAGACTTCTACTCTGGAATTGAAGCATCTCTCAACGGAAAAAAAGTTGGAATCTTTGGTTCTTACGACTGGGGAGACGGACAGTGGCTGCGTGACTGGAAAGATCGCCTCACAAATGCTGGTGCAGTAAGTGCTGCAGAACCTCTCATGGTTCACCTTACTCCAGAAGATTCAGATATCGAGCAGTGTAAAGCTTGGGCTGAATCTACATTAAAATAGGCTCTTATAAAATAAATATACTTAAAGCCGTCCGATTTTGCCAGGTCGGGCGGCTTTTCTTTTTAAGAAAAACGGCTATTTAAAAATAAGGATAAGAAGATGAGTCTCGACAAGATGATTATTCGATACTGTGCACCTGCCCTTTGCGGTATTAAAGCCAGCTCTATGTTTTTTATAAAAAATCAAAACTTTCAGGAAGATATTTTTTTACAATGGAAAGAAAAGCTTTTTGAACGAGGATTTATGTGTTATGCAATTCCTCTTTCAGAAAATTCAACCGGCATTCTTATTTCTAACGTTTGCTGGGTAAGAAAAATTCTTGAAGATCCTTTTGTCCAGGCTTACCTTAGAGAAAAAGACTATCACTGTAACGGTTTATTTGAATTTGTTGATGAATTTTCAAATCGTGTAAACTCTTGCCATGGATTTCCTCATGAAATTGGAGTTATTCTTGGATACCCAATTGAAGATGTGATTGAATTTGAAAATCACCAGGGCCGAAATTGTAAATATTGCGGAATCTGGAAGTCTTATTCCAATACCGATGATGCTAAAGACTTCCAATGTCGCTACAAAAACTGCTGCGGACTTTGCGAACGCTTATACAATGAAGGTTATTCTTTAGAATATATTATTCATGAATACAGAAAAACTTTAATTGCAGCCTAACTGCAAAGAGTAACAGACAAAACTGTGTAGCCGGCTTGCTGAATTTCTTTTTCAAAAGCAGATTCTTCAACTTTCATTTTTGCAAGAACGCTAACAGACTTTGTTTCAAGATTTGCATTAGCCCAAAGTCCTTCTATTGAATTCAAAGCATTTTCTACGTGCCGTGTACAATTGGAACAATGCATTCCATCTACAGAAAGAAGATACTTATAGGGATAATGAGATTTATTCTTATCTTTAGGCTGAATCTTCTTTTCTGGAGCATCACGCTCGCCGCAGCAGGAAGAACCATGTCTGATTCTATGAATAACGCTTTTTACAGCCAGAGCTGCAATTACAAGCAAAATAACTGATATTATAATTGTTCCCACAATATGCCTCCTGAATGCATAATTAAAGCACTTGTAGAATACACTTTTATCAATTGGTTAGCAATAGCTAACACGTTTTATTATTTGATTAAAACAAATCAAGCATAGAATCAAGATAAAGTTCTTCCCTCACTTGAAGCTGATACTCACTTTTTGTCAGGTAATATAATAGAAATTCCAGAAGAATTGCAGAACCTAGTCCCCTTCCTTCTATTTTATAGTTAGAAAAACCCATTGGTAAGTAAGTCTTTTGTATATCTTCAATACTAATAAATGAAGGATTTTTCATTGCCAGAGAAAAACGATAACCACCCTCGCCGCCCGGTGCCGTGCATCTGTGTTCTTTCACATCTTGTCCAAGATTTTTACGGCTTACGTTTTCATAGCAAATTTTTCTTTCAGTGCAGGCAATGTTACAACATTCATTACAAAGAAACTCCACTTTGTCCTTACAAGACTGATTAAGAGCCGAAAGTTTTTCAAAAGATTTATTCAGACGAAAATCAGGAACTACATAAGAAAAATCTGCTCTGGAAAGCTCTTTTTTTAAATCGTTAAAATCTGTAAGAACTTTTGTTGTAGAAGAAATCAAATAAAATGAAGGATACTCTCTTTTTATATAATCCGCCAGCAAATCAGAATGAATAATTACACCGGCAGGAACTTTTGAACCTTCAAAAAGTCTGCAAAGTTTATTACAGTTTTTATCCAAAAGATTTTCTTTACTTAAAAGAGAATTACTAAAGGTAAGCCGTGGTGAAATTTCAAATTCATTCATCAGTTCAAGTACATCATCAGCTTTTGCCTGACCAAAACCTACCCTGCCACCGCCCCAAAGACAATCTGCCGGAGAACCATAAATTGAAGCAATATCACACCAGGGATAAAACCACTCCCTATGAGAGCGCCACAAAGGCAGAAAGACTTTGTAAAATTCATAAAATTCAAAAAGTCCGGGAAGATGAAAATGTGCAATTTCATTTTTGGCAGCTTGCGTCATAATGTTATAATAATAAAAATTAACTGGATAGGCAAAGCCGTAAAAAATTCTTAGTATTATTCAAGAAAACATGGTAGAATAGGCAATATGAATGGCGGAATGCTAGAATTTCTTGAAGTAATAAAGGCTCACCAATTAAATTACATGCTTTCATTAAGCAGCATGTGTTTTATCATCTTTGTCTTTATGCTTCTTACTGGCATAAACACAACAAAAAGAAAAGCCCTTCTTGTACTGGAACTTTCTGCCGCAATCCTTCTTTTTGCCGATAGAAGTGCCTACCTTTTTGAAGGAGATCCTTCCAGAACTGGCTTTTACATGGCAAGAATTTCTAATTTTCTGCTCTTTATAATGAACTTTTTTATCCTTGGTTCTTACAGCACATATTTAAGAGAAGTTTTTAGCGAAACCAAAAAGCTGAATCCCAAGCATATAAGATTTAAAATTATAGATTTTTTACTTTTGATTGGCGTAAGCCTTGTTATTATTTCGCAGTTTACAGATTTTTATTATTATTTTGACGATTCAAACACTTACTACAGAAACGACGGCTTTATAATTGCTTTTATTATTCCAGTTTTAATTCTTTTTATTTTTATTTCATTAAATATTCAGTTTTATCGCCAGATGCCAAAGGGCATGCGTTTATTACTTCTTCTTTTTACACTGAATCCTTTAATCAGCGCATTTTTTCAACTGATTGTATACGGCTACGATGCAATAAATCTTACAATTGCCGCAATGGCTATTCTTCTTTTCATCTTTGACCTGCTTGATGTAAGTAAACTCGAAAAAAATAACAAAAACCTGCAGGATGAAGTAGAAACAAAAAATGAAAAAATCATCAACATGCAGGAAAATCTTATTACAAGTCTTGCAGTTCTGGTAGAAAGCCGCGATAACTCTACAGGCGGCCATATTTTGAGAACCCGTGAAGGTGTAAGAATTCTGGTTGAAGAAATGAAAAAAGACAAACAGCTTAATTTTTCTGAAGATTACTGCAAACTTTTATTAAGGGCGGCCCCCATGCACGACATTGGAAAAATTGCCGTAGAAGATGCAATTTTGTGCAAAAAAGGCCGTTTTACACCAGAAGAATACGAAGTGATGAAAACTCACGCCGAAAAAGGTGCTGATATTTTACACGATATTCTGAGTAACACAATTGAACCAGACTTCCAGACTGTTGCAGTAAATATGGCTCATTACCATCATGAACGCTGGGATGGCTCCGGCTACCCGAAAGGCCTTAAAGGAGAAGAAATTCCCCTGGAAGCCCGCATTATGGCAATTGCAGATGTTTACGATGCCCTTGTTTCTAAGCGTGTTTATAAAGAAAGCATGTCTTTTGAAGAAGCTGACAAAATCATTATGGAAGGAATGGGCAGCCAGTTTGATAAATCCCTGGAAAAATACTACATAGCTGCCCGTCCCCGTCTGGAAGAATATTATTCACAACATCAATAAGCAGAATATTTAGGCCGTAAACCAGTCCTCTACGCGTAAAAAAGTATTTTCCTTCATCGATTCAAAGTCGGCAGTATTGTGGGTGACTAAAATCATTCCATTAGAAATGGCAGTTGCAGCAATCTGTGAATCGTAAAATGGAAGCGGATGACCATCTTTTTCTGCACTAGCCTGCATTTCTCCGCAGATACGTGAAGCAAATTTGTCGTAGGAAATGACTTCTGTATTGGCTTCAAAATCTTCGATAAAATCAGACAAAGTATTTTTCCTTTTGCCTTCTGGAAGCCTTGAAACTCCACGGTTTAATTCCTGCCAGGTGATTGCAGAAATTGCACATAAATCTTTTCTTGCTTTGTAAAACTCTAAAACCTGAGGATTTGGATTTAAT
>JAGAZB010000050.1 GCA_017940255.1 Treponema sp. | reverse complement strand
GAACTGCTTTCTGAAAAATCTTTTAGTTTTACTCCTAATCAATTATTATCGATTCACGAGCGTTTATTCAAAGGCGTATTTTATAAAGTAAAAGCCGGAAAATTTCGTGACTACAACATCACAAAAAAAGAATGGGTTTTAAACGGTGACACAGTTTTGTACGCCAATGCCGATCTTATTAACGAAACTCTGAAATATGATTTTGAAACAGAAAAAAACTTTGACTATTCTAAACTTTCAAAGGAAGATGCTGTAAAACATATTACACGATTTGTTGCGAACATGTGGCAGATTCATCCATTTGGAGAGGGTAACTCAAGAACAACAGCCGTTTTTACAATCAAATATCTTCGTTCGTTAGGCTTTAATGTAAACAACGAACCATTTGAAAAACACAGCTGGTACTTCCGAAATGCCTTGGTACGCGCAAATTATACGAACATGCAGAAAGGCATTTACATGAATACGGAATACCTTGAAAAGTTCTTCCGCAACATTCTGCTTGGTGAAAACAACGAACTTAAAAACCGTTACACCCATATTGATTATGATGAATACATCAAAAAGTTCGGAGATAATCAAAAAAGTTCGGAGAAAAATCAGCCTATAAATGATACACAAAAATCACACGAAAGTCACAGTAAAGTCACTGTAAATTTAACAGTGGTACAACAAGATATAATTACAGCCATAAAACAAAATCAATTTGTTTCTCAGACAGAAATTGCAAAAGAATTATCTCTAGCCCGCGAGACTGTAAATCGCAACATGAAAAAAATGCAGGAGCAGGGCATCATCCAGCGTATCGGTGCAGACAAAAACGGCCACTGGGAAGTTATCGAGTGAAAAAGATATGCACCTTGTAGAAATCCACAGAACGTCTTGTATATTAAAAAAGGGCTTCCTGCATTGCTAGAATACAGAAAGCCCCAAAGTCTTATGCTGCTATGGTAATAGTTTTACTTATTGCGCTTACGGGAGATTTTAATTCCTTGTCTCCTGAACACCAGCGTGTTCTTAGGACGATGCAGTAAGAGCCTTCCGCAAGGGAATCTGGAACGTAGAATTCAAGCGACTTGGGTTTGTTGGCACTAATCGTTTCTGAATTTACACTTGTCCATTTTGATTCGTCTTTGCAGACAGAACCGTCTTCTTCGAGTGGGGCAAACCAAAGACCTGAGTCTTCGCCCAAAAGTTTAAGGCGGCTGCCTGTAACCTTTACGCCCTTACCCTTTGAAAGAATACGGTTTTCGTTCTGGTTGAAGGTGTTAATTATCCTATCAAACACAGGTGCTGAGTCTGCGATAATCACCTTGTCAACCTTAAGACTGTCTACCGCTTCCTGAGCCTTTGTACTCGGAGTAAAGCAAATCTTAAAGCCTGGTATGCTTGATTCTCCTGGATTCTCTCCAGAGACAATGCCTGCAATTCCAATGTACATGATTCCTATTCCAAGCACGTCTACCGCGTTTCCGTTCTGGCAAGCGCGAAGCATCTCGTTTCCCAAAAGGTTTGCTACATGCTGAATCATGTAGGGACTAACACCCTCGTTTTTTTCGGAAATTGATGCTATTAAATTTTCAAGAGATACTGTGTTTCTTGTTACACGTCCAATAAAAGAATTTTCATCAGATGAAAACTGATTTTTACGCAGAGTAACGCTAAGAATGCTGTCTGCGTTTTTGAAATTAGAAGCTACCATAATATTCTATGCCTCTTTGAATGGTGGTCGCTTTGCGCCTTACGGTAAAAGACCATCATGGATTAAAATGTTTTGTCAAAGCCGAACACAACGGAACGGTACAAGACCAAAACTCAAAGCAGAGTCCATATTTCCCAAAACACTGCTACAAGAAAAAAAAGTCTTTGACAGAAGCATAGATATGTAGTATAATAGAGCAATCAGTTTAGGTTCTATTATGGAATCTATGCAAAGCCTTTGTTTAACGCCAATTAAACAGAGGCTATTTTTTTTGCACTAAGGCCATCTAAAAAATCCTCCATTTCTGCTGATTTTGTGCCATGATTTTAGACGCAATTCGTTTCATAAAACTCTCTGTAAGAGTTTCATGGTTCTGGCAATAAAAGAGCGCAAGAGAAATCTGGTTCTCGCTCATACAAGAGCTAAAATCCGTATCTCCTGCGCTTTGTGCTTTAAGTAACTCATCCTCGCTGAATACAAGCAAGGTTGTAAGCAAGTCTGCTATGTTTTCGTATATGTTCATAGCAATGACTCTTGAAAAGGCATCAAGCTTTTCAATCTCTTTTATGCCAATGTTAATATTAAAATAGTTGATCAGACCCCAGTGCGAAATTTCATGCGCAATGGAAACAAGTGCAGTCTTGTCGCCGTTGCAAGCCTTCTTGTAAACAGATTCCTTTATGCCAATCTCGTGGTGATGTTCTGAATGTTTGTAATAAGCCTGAACGCTTTCTTTGCAGTTCCACTCGCTGTCTGCAATCACATTGAACTCAAAATGATTGTCTGCCATGCAGAGTTTGTTTTCTGCAATGCTCAGCGCGGGAAAAGTTTGTGAGGAGTCGAGCCCAAAGAATTTCTTGAACTCGACTGCCATCTTTGTAAAATCCACAATCATCATAAGGATGACCGTACCAACTACACTAATCTGATCTGCCATCAAATAACCTCCATGCTACATAGGCTTAGCTTCCGACTTCATTCTTTGCAAGAACTCCTTTACTTCTGCAAGTTGCTGCCTGTTCATCTGCGACAAGTCGTGCGCAAACATAACAGCCGTATCTACATATTCAGGCAGAATGTCCTGCTGAATACCCTTGAGGCCGATTTCGACCTTCTCCCTTGATTCTGCAACAAGTCGCGCAAACTCAAGCTTTTGTTCGTCTGAAAGACTATACTTCTCAAAAAGTTTGTCTTTCATCTCTTCCGGTGCAATACGTTTTCCGTTCTCGATTGCCGAAAGATAAGCGGCAGAAAACTTAATATCTTCTGCCATATCGCCCAAGCTCTTATCGTTGTCAATGCGCAACTTCCGAAGAAACTTTGCGATCTCTGTCATATGCCCCTGCCCATTTTCTGCGAAAACTCCGCAGTTTTTCTTGTAAGATGAATTTCATCTTACTCTGGTTTCTCAAGTTGTGTTTATCCTACTGCAAAAAGTTGATTGTGTCAATATATTTGTTGAAAAAATTTACAAATTGTAAAGAATGGCGATAAAGACCTTTCTTTGGGATGTATTACGGTCGGTATTGGGTGTAGAGAATGGACAGTATTTGCTTCAAGGGTATATGAATAAAAATATTTGATATTTCGTGAATTTTCTTTCCTTTTTTTAATGTTTTCGTGATATAATCGGAATATGGATGTGAATTACTCAAAACTATGGAAAAGGTTTCGGGAGAAAGGCATTAAGAACAAAACCGACTTAATCCCCTTGGCAGGCATATCAACTAACATTTTGGCAAAGCTGGGCAAGGGAGAATTTATTTCTATGGATAGTATGCAAAAAATTTGCAAAGCTCTTGATTGTGACGTTGGAGATATTTGCGTAATAAATGAAGTAGGAGATAAATCTTAAATGCGTAACAAGATTTATGTAACAAAAGATGCCCCTTCTTCTCAGCAAGACCAATGTTGTATTATCGATATTGGAAAAGTACTTGCAAATGCATACACGAATAATCCTTCGTCCTTTAAAAAAGAATCAAAATTTGATGCATTCTGTTATTTTCGTCGAATTATTGATGGTATTATTGAACCAAGCAAAACAAGAATAGTCTTTACGAATTTAGGAATCTTATTGGAAAAGGATTTTTCCTTAGATGTGCCTAAGTTCTTGTTGGAATATGCAAAAGACTATCAGGTTTTTATTCTTCAAGGACCATTCAGTATTATAGATGGAAATAAGCTAGTTTGGAATGTGGAAAATCCAAACAATAAAATTGAATTTAACCGGGGCGTAGTAGAAGTCCTGAGCGAATAAAAAGAGGGAATGTATGAAATACTCTGAGTTAATTGAATTTGAACCACTTACAACTGTAATCAAACTTGCAGATGACAATCAGGCTGAAAAAAGAAAGCATAATGTTGAAACTTATGTATTCTCTGAAAAAATGATTAATCTTCTTTCTTCTGTTGTTGTACCCAATTTGGATACAAGTGGAAAAGTAACCGAACAAAAGGGTATTTCTATTGTAGGTAGTTTTGGTACCGGTAAATCTCACCTTATGTCCGTTATTTCTTCTGTTGCAGAAGATGCTGACCTCTTGCAGTATGTTCACAATGATAAAATTAAACAGGACTTTGAAGCTTTTGCTGGTAAATATAAAGTTCTTCGTTTTGAAGTTGGAACTACAAAACCACTTTATGAACTCGTTTGCTATCGTATAGAAAACTTTCTTAATTCAATCAATGTTGATTTCCATTTCAATCCTGATTCTAAAGATACCTACAAAGAACAACTTCAACAGATGATGGCTGCATTTGAAGAAGTTTACCCTGATAAATATTTGCTTATCGTTATTGATGAGCTTTTGGAATATTTGCGAAGCCGAAACGCTATGGAAGTTAACGGCGACCTTATGACATTGCGCCAGATGGGTGAAATGTGTGATGGTTCTCGTTTCAAAGTAATTTATGGTGTTCAGGAACAGCTTTATCGTGATCCAATGCTGGCACCGGCTGCTGATACATTAAATAAAGTTCAGGCTCGTTTTGACGAAGTTCTTATTACAAAAGAGGATGTTGCTTTTGTTGTAAAGAATCGTCTTTTGAAAAAGACTCCTGAACAGAAGCAAAGAATCCGTGAACACTTAAATAAATTCTCTCATCTTTTTGATGGTCTTAATACAAATCTTAATGATTATGTAGAACTATTCCCGGTACATCCAAGTTACATTGCTACATTCCAGCAGATTAAACATGGAAAAGACAAGCGCGAAATCTTAAAGATTTTAAGCTACCGCTTTGAAGATATGGCAAATCAGACTGTACCAGAAGACAATCCTGGTCTTATTACTTATGACAGTTATTTTGAAGATTTGAAAAAAGATTCTTCTATGCTTTCTATTGCAGATGTTGCTACAATTAATGATAAGATAGAAATTATTGAAGAAAAAGTAAAAAATTATTTTACTTCAAAGCCAGCTCTTAAAAGCAAAATGCCATTGGCACACAGAATTGCAAATGCTTTAGCCATCCGTGCATTGTGTGATGATTTGGATAAACATCTTGGAGCAAATGCTTTCACATTAAAAGAAGACCTGTGTTTTACAATTATGGGAATTGATGAGCCAGACTTCTTGCAGGACACAATTGCTACAACAGCAAATAATCTTATTACTGCAACACAAGGACAGTATGTTGTAAAAGATGATCAGTCAGAAGATTTTTATATTCGCACAGAAGGCGGTATAAATGTTGAACAGATAGTAAAAGATTATGCTGAGTACATCAAAAAGGATTTAGCATATATTGACCAGAACTTCTTTAATTTATTGAAGTTCTTACTTGGTATTGAAGCGAATCCATATAGAACTGGATTTAATATTTGGGATTATTCAATCGAATGGAAATCTACAAAGTCATTCCGCTTAGGTTATATTTTCTTTGGAAATCCAAATGAGCGTTCAACAACAGAACCAATTCAGGAATTCTATATGTACTTCTGTCCGCTGTTCTCTCAGCTAGATAGAACCGATTTGGACGATGAAGTTTATTTTGATTTTTCTAACTTTGATGAGACATTTAAAAATGAAGTTTGTCTGTATGCATCCAGCATGGCAAAACTCAATGACGCATCATCTGATAAAAAGAAATTATTCCAGGACCAGGCAGATCAGCATCGTAATCGTGTAAGAGATCTTTTTAATAAGAACTTTGCAGATAAGATGAATGTAATCTACAAAGGAAAATCTGCCCCTCTTAGAAGTTATCAGTTACCACAAGAAGGAGGCAGTAAGCTTGCATTATTTAGTGCAGTAACATCTACAATTCTGGATGAAAAGTTCAATTCAAAATTTCCTGAATATCCACAGTTCAAAGATTTGCTCAGCGCAAATACACCAGAAAACTTAAATGGTCGTGTTAAGAGTGCTCTCACAAAGATTGTAAAATATAATGTTCAGAATCGTGACGGGCAGGCTATTCTTTCTGGATTAGGTTTAGCCGGTGGAACTTCAATTGATATTCAGAATTCTAAATATGCTGATTCAATTAAGAAAATGCTTTCAGATCGTGGACCTGGAAAAGTATTAAATCGTGAAGATGTAATTTACACTCATTATCAGGCATTGAATCAGTATTACTCTTGTGACTACAAGCTTGAATATCAGTTAGAGTTTGTTGTATTGGCAGCTCTTGTTTTCAATGGTGATATTGAAATTACATGGAATGGTGACCTAACACTTACAGCAAGTAACATTGCTGAAAAGCTTCTTACACTTGATGAGGATAAATTCTATTTATTTAATACAATTAAAACTCCATCAGATTTACCAATTAAGCCACTTAAGAAACTTTTCAGTTGCTTAGGTTTGCCTGATTTAACATCAAGCTTAAAAGAACAATCTACATTCTCTAGCCTTGCAAAAAATCTTACAATTTATAGTGACAACGTAGTAAAGACAATTTCATACTTAACAGATGGAATCCGCTGTAACGGAATTGCGTTGATTGATGATTCTACAACCGCTGATTATGCAGCAAAGCTTCATAATCTAATTTCTGTATTGGACACTGTTCGTAACCTTGATACCTTTGGAAAACTTAAAGGATTTAAATATACGGAAGAAGAACTTGATGAGGCATTTAAGGCATATCAATATTGCGAACTTGTAACTAACCTTAAAGAAAAGGCAGACAAGTTTGAAGGTCTTATCAAGTATATGACACAAGCTAAGAGTTATGTTGTTGAAAGTGAAAAACCACTTTACGACAATATGGAAAATGCAATTGCTGAACTTTCTGATAAATTACAGGCAGACGATAAAGTTCAGAAGCAATATGAAGCATTACTTAATAGCTTAATTGATTCTTATGCAGATTATTATCTTACACAGTATACAAAGTATCGCTTGAATTATACCGATGCTCAAAAGCGTGACAGTATTTTGAACAGTGATACAAGACAGATTTGTGAAGTATTAAAAGATATTTCGATTCTGAACAAAACAGACTTTGAAAATTGGCGTAATACTATTACAAGTTTGAAACCTGCAGAAGCAGAAGTTACAAAGGAAAAGATTAAGGAAAATCCTTACCAGGACTTTAACCCACGTGAAAATTACGACAAACCATCCTATACTGTAAAACAGTTAGAAGAACAGCTGGATTTAATTTACACAAAATGGGAAGATGCAATTAAAGCAACATTCAATGATCCTGGAATTGACCAAAACTTGAATATGCTTACTGGAGACCAGAAAACTCTTGCAACTAACTTTAAGAATGGTACAGCAAAAATTACAACCGATAACTGTAACATGATGAGAGATATTATTAATAATCTTTCTAATGGATTTGAAAAAGTTGAATTAACAAACGCTGATTTTGCAAGCATCTTCTCTAAACCAATGGGAGTTGAAGAAGCAAAACAGGCTTTTGACCAGTATATTGAAAGACAGTGTGCAGGAAAAGACAGAAAT
>JAGAZB010000005.1 GCA_017940255.1 Treponema sp. | reverse complement strand
TTTTTGAATTTTTTATGTTTTTTTATCAAAAGCCGATAATTCAAGTATGAAAAAGCAAAAATTTTTGATTATTTCAGCCGTCTTTCTTGCATTATGCACTTCAAAAATTAGTGCCGCGGCGCCAGCAGAATTTCAGAATTATGATTTAGACTTGCTTCTACATGAAATAAGCAAACCTTGCGCTCCTGTCATCACGGAAGACTACATAATTTTTACAGCAGACCCAAAATACCGCTTTGCAGGAATTGCCTTCGATTTTGAAGATTATCAGATTATTCACCCTTTCCAGATTCTTACCCAGAAAGATGATGATGAAAAAAAGACCCGCTGGCACATGTTTTACTGCTACGAACGCCAGCACAAGCTTTCTTCATTAAAATATAGACTTGTACTCGATGGACTGTGGACTATTGACCCTAACAACCCTCTAAAAGAATATGATGAAAATGTAAATCTCTATTTTTCTAAGGTCGATGTTCCAGACGGAATTAAAATCTACACAAACAGCACACAAAGCAATGCCGTTCATTTCATTTACAAGGGCGAAAGTGGCCAGAAGATTCGTCTGGGAGGAAACTTTACAAACTGGGATCCATGGATTTATGAGTTAAAAGAAACAAGCCCAGGTCTTTACGAACTGGACTTGCCTCTTGCATCCGGAAAATATTACTATAATTATTATATTGGCCTTACCCCAATTCTGGACAATACAAATCCAGAAAAAATCTACACCAACGACGGACGTTCTGCATCAGTAATTGTTGTAGATTGATATTTGGGCGCATCCCGCCTGCGCTTCGCTCCGGCGGGTCGCTACGTCCGCACTTCGCCTGTCGGCTCATCCCGCTAGCGCGGGACTAAAGGTGCTCCCATCGCTTGCGCACTCCTACTTAAAACGCTTTGCCATCTCCATCAATTTTTTCATATCCATGCCTTTAAGAGAACTTGGGTCCAAACCACCAAGTCCACCAGCCCCGCCCATCTGTCCGGCAAGTGCAGAAGGGTCAATTCCAAGCTGATTCATCATACGGCCCTGCATACCCTTATTACGGCTAACCTTTTTCATCATCAGCTTAGTCTTTTCAAACTGCTTAATAAGTTTATTTACATCAGCAACAGTAGTTCCAGAGCCTTTTGCAATGCGTTTGCGGCGGCTTGGTCCAATAATCAGGTGATTAAGTCGCTCTTTATAAGTCATAGACTGAATAATAGCTTCATTCTTTTTCATTCCGCCCATATCCAGCTGAGAAGCATCCATTCCGCTCATACCAGGAATCATATCAATAATGCTCTGCATACTTCCCATCTTTTTTACAGACTGGAACTGCTCCAGCATATCCTGTAGAGTAAACTCATTGCGCTGCAGTTTTTTCTGCATCTTAAGGGCTGCTTCTGCATCAACAGTTTCCTGTGCCTTTTCAACCAATGAAACAACATCACCCATGCCCAAAATGCGCGAAGCAATTCGTTCAGGATGGAAAACTTCAAAGTCTTCTGTTTTTTCACCGGTACCAATAAACAAAATTGGCTTACCGGTAATTGTTTTCAAAGAAAGGGCTGCACCACCACGGGCATCAGAGTCAAACTTGGTAAGAATTACACCAGTAAGCCCCAGCTGTTCATCAAATGATTTAGCAATATCAACCGCATTCTGACCAGTCATTGCATCTGCAACAAGCAGAACTTCAACCGGATTTGTTTCTTTTTTGATTTTTACAAGCTCTGCCATCATATCTTCATCAATCTGAAGACGACCAGCAGTATCTATAATAATTGTGTCGTAACCATTTTTGCGGGCAAAATCAATAGAATCGCGGGCATTTTTTACGGCATCTTTTGAATTTTCTTTATAAACAGGAACACCAATCTTTTCTCCAAGTTGAGAAAGCTGTTCCACAGCCGCAGGACGAACAAGGTCACAAGCAGCCAGAAGAGGTTTACGACCTTCCTTCAAAAGTCGCGCCGCCAGTTTGTGAGCCGCAGTAGTTTTACCGGCACCCTGCAAACCGAGCATCAAAATTACAGACTGAGTATCAGGTCCCTTTAAGTGTAAGTCAACCTTAGTATCTCCCAGCATAGAAACCATCTTGTCATAGATGATTTTTGTAAACTGCTGTCCCGGATTTACTGCCTTAAGAACCTTTTCTCCCTTTGCTTCTTCAATAGTTGAATTAACAAAGCGGCGAACAACACGAAGATTTACATCGGCTTCAAGCAAAGCCATCTTAATCTCTTCAACTGTGTCCTCAATATTTTTTTCAGTGATTGTAGACTTTCCGCTTAAAGTCTTAAAAATATTACTGAATGTTCCTGTAATTTTCTCTAACATTGTATTTTACCTGATTAATGTATTTAATATTTCTTCAACAGTCTGTTCTTTGTTCAAAATTTTATAAAGAGCATCACAAATAGGAAGCTTTATATCTTTTTTCTGGGCAATTTCATGTACATACTTACATGCAATTGCACCTTCCGGCAAATAACCAATCTTTCCTACATTTGCAATAAGGTCATCAATATCCTTAAACTTAGAAAGCATGTCAGTTTTAATAATATCCTGACCAAAACGACGGTTACGGCCATATTTACTTTTACAGGTTACGTCCAGATCACCTACGCCAGAAATTGAAGTAAAGGTTTCTGCATGAGTTGCTCCCATTGCAAAACCCAGAGTCTGAATTTCATTCAAACCTGCAGCCAGTAAAAGGCTTTCAGTGTTATCACCAATATAATCTGATTTTTCTGCAAGAGCATCCATTGCACCATAAACAGCAGCAACAACATTTTTTGCAGCTGCACAAATCTGCACGCCCACAACGTCAAAACTTGAAAATACAAGAAGACCAGGCACGCGCAAAAGCTCCCGCACTTTTATAGAATTCTTAGGATTTAAAGATGCCGCAACAAGACCTGTAAGTTTTCCCATTGCAACTTCTTCGGCATGAGAAGGACCTGCTACATAAACAGTGCAGTCCTTGTAAAACTCTGGCAAAACCGATTCCATAGTTTCAAGAATCAATTTTGGGCCATTTTCAGAAGGAACAAAACCTTTTGTTACAGAGGCAATTATTGTAGTGCCGTCAGCAACGCCAGGTACGTTCTTAATTTTTTCCATTGTTTTGGCAAGAAATAAAGAAGGAGAAGCTATTATCAGGAATTCTTTATTTGAAGCAACTTCAACAATATCACTTGAACATGTTATGCTTTCTTCAAGCTTGTATCCAGGAAGAAACTTTTTGTTTTCATGTTCATTATTGATTGATTCTACAACTTCGTCTTCCAAGGCCCAGATAGACACCTTGTTATTTCCGCGGGCAATAGCCTGTGCGATTCCAGTTCCCCAGGCACCACCACCTATTACTCCGACATTTTTACCTTCCATAATTTTCCTTCTTTAAATGATATAAACGAGTTGACTGAATAAATATAAGTCATAACGAAGTTATACTCAGAGTTTGCGAAGCAAATACAAAAAAACAGCACAGCTGTTTTTCGAGCCATTCTTTCGATAATCCTAAAATAATGATATCAATCGGTTTCGAAAAGTTATATCTCGGTAAGCCCGCGAGTTTGCGAAGCAAACTCGTCAATTTAGAAAACAGCTTTGCTGTTTTCTAAATTAATACCACCCGTCCTCGCAGTCTTTCCAGTCAATGAGTTCTTCTGGTTTGAACCAGAGATTAATCTCTCTTTCTGCACTTTCATCACTGTCTGAAGCGTGAATAATATTGCGGTCTGTATGGATACAATAATCTCCGCGGATTGTTCCAGGAATTGCGTCTGCAGGTTTTGTTGCACCAACAACTTTTCTCATAAGGGCAACACAGTCATCTGCCTGCCAAACCATTGCAATAACAGGACCTGAAGTAACATATTCAACCAAATCATTATAAAAAGGTTTTCCATCATGCTCTGCATAATGTTTACCAGCAAGATCCTGACTAACATGCATCATTTTTAAGCCAACAAGCTTAAACCCTTTCTTTTCAAGGCGTTCAATAACTTCGCCTACCAGACGACGATTAATAACGCCTGGCTTTAACATTGTAAAACATCTACTCATAGTCTAAATATTATATAAAAGAAAGCAAGTCTTTTCAATTACTAATCGTTATCCATAGTTCTTTTATCGCTCAATTCAACCGCAATTGTCTTGAGTTTTTCAGATGCTCTGGAAATGTTGTCAGTTGCCATAGTAAAATTTTCTACCCCAGAAGAAATCTGTTTTAGAGTGATTAAAATCTGTTCGGTAGAAATTGCCTGCTGCTGAATAATGGAAGTAATATTTTCTGCGCTTTCTGCAGTAACTTCCGAGGCATTTTTTATACTAGCAAATCTTTCTTCCAGATTCTTTGCATTTTCTACACCAGCATGAATTTTTTCACTTCCACTTTCACTAGACAAAATAAGTTCGTCAGAAGATTCCTGAATTTCTGTAATTCTTCCCTTTATTTCTTTTGTACTGTCAATAATTCCATCAGCCAGTCTTCGAATTTCGGTAGCAACAATATGGAAGTTCTTTCCAGCCTCTCCTGCACTACTTGCTTCAAGTTCAGCATTAAAAGCAATAATTTTTGCCTGATCAGCAACAGAATTGATAAGAGATACAATTTCCCAGATACTTTCGATTTTATCACCCAAATCTTTAATACCATTAATCGTATGAAGATTTGTCTCTTCAATATCATTTAACTGCTGCATATTTGCAGCAATAAAAGAAACACCTTCTGCAACAATATTATTTGTTTTTACAGCTACACCAGAAACATCCTGAACTTTCTGCGAAACATTTTCGCTGAGAGCAGTATTGTCTTCCATTGTAGCAACAATTTCTTTTACAGCCGCACTCTGATCCTGAGAGGTTGCCGCATTTTCTTTCGCAGAAACAACCAGATTCTGAGCTTCTTCAAAAAGCTCACTTGCAAGGTCAGATTCACCCTGACGCATTTTACGAATTATACCAAGATTTACAACAGAAGAAACAATACTAAAAAGTATCATTAAGATTTCAAATGTTATAATGATTCTAGAAAGTCTTGAAGAAAAGTCTGAAACAGGGCCTTCAATTACAACAAACCATGGAGCAACACCAATCTTACAAATTGCATAATAGTTTTTCTTTATAATTTCTGTTTTAGCAATTCCATCTACCCATTCTTCAAACGACCCCTTAAAGCTTGTTACTTCCTGCCACTTTTTATTCATTATATATTCAGGATTAGAATTTGTAAGGAATAAACCATCTGAATTAATAATTTCAAGACTTCCATGCTCAGAAACTTCAATTGTTTCTATCTTCTTAACTAAACTACCCAGAAGAATATCACAGGCTGTAACTCCCTTAAGTTTACCGGTAGAAGAATAAACTGCCTGCGAAATTGTTACACATAAATCACCTGTACTGGCATCAACATAAGGGCTGGAAAAAGTTATTTTTCCTTTATTTTCTACAGCTGCCGCAAACCAGCTTCGTTCAGAAGGCTCAAAACCTTCAGGTGCCACCCAATCAAGATTATTTATAAATTTTCCACCGTCTGCAATCTTTATTACTGGTGCATAATAAAACATAGATGCATAAGAGTCTAATTTATTTGCAAAGGTTTTTATCAAAATTGTTTGAGTGTCAGTATCATCAATATCAGCAGCCAGAGTTGCATAGTTATCAACATTAAAAATTATAGGCTGCATGCTGTCTACAACAAGGGAGTTCAAGTCTTTTACAGAAACTTCCATCTGTTTTTTTATATAAAGATTTAATATTTCATTAGAAACTTTATAGAAGAAAGTACATGCAAAAATTGTTACTATCAAAAGAGGAAGAAGCATACCCCAAAACAATATACGAGACTTCTTCTTTGTAGACATCTTATTATATTCATTATCGTTTTTCATAAACTTCTCCAAATCAGTGAGATAAATTTATTGTACTAAAATTATATCAGTCAAAATTATATTTGTTAAATAAAAAATATTTGTAAAAGAAAAAAACATAAGCATAAAGTGTCTATTTTTTGAGTTTTTCTTCTACAGCAGCAATAATATCATCAGGAGTAGAAGCCCCAGCCGTAATCCCCACACTCTTTAAGTCAAAAAATTCTGTTGGAATATCATCCGAGCCCTGAATGTGTGCCACATGAGCGCAGAGACTTTCTGCCGTCTGAAAAAGTCTTTTTGTATTTGCAGAATTTTTTCCGCCTATAACAAGGACCCCTTCCACCTTCTTGCACAATTCAGAAAGAGCAAGCTGTCTTTCATTTGTTGCAGGACAAATTGTATTCATAACCGCAATGTTCTTAAATCTATTTCTAAATAAGTGTTCAATTCTTTCAAATTCTACAGGGCTATAAGTTGTCTGGCTTAAAAGAATAATGTTTTTTTCATCATCACAAGGGATAGTAAACTTTTCTGCTTCCGCATAATCCTGAATCTGGCTAAAGTTTTCTCCGGCATATCCCGCAATACCAATTACTTCACCATGGTTTCTGTCTCCCGTCAAAACCACATAATCATTTTGATGAGTATAACGTTCCACCATTTTTTGACTCGCTTTTACACGAGGACAAGTTGCATCAATAACCACACATTTTTTTGCCTCAAGTGCCTCCGTTACTTTTGGGGCAACTCCGTGAGCCCGGATAATTACCACACGGCCCTCTTCAAGACTTTCTATTTCGGCTTCTTCAAGAATATGCAGGCCTTTTTCCGCAAGAGACTGCAACGCATTTTCATTATGAATTAAAGGCCCCAAAGAATATACTTTTTTTCCAGGATTTTCAGCCAGGGCTTTTTCGGCCAGTTCAACAGCCCGGCGAACTCCAAAGCAAAATCCCATTACAGATGCACGAATAATTTCCATAAGCAATACTTTATCAGAAAAAAGAGCAAAAAAAAAGATGTACCCAAAAGAGCACATCTTTTACTAGCAGAATTGCTTTATTTATTAGAATTATTCTTCACTGGCACTTACATGCTTCAAAGAATGATGAACACCATATTCTGGCTTCCAGTTTCTTCTTGATGCACTGATAAATGCACTTGATATATATATAGAAGAATACATACCGCTTATCAGACCTACAATCATTGCAAGAGAGAAGTCTTTAATGCTTCCTGTAGTAAATATAAAGAGAGCAACTACAGCAAACAAAGTTGTAACGGTTGTAAGAACAGAGCGAACAAGTGTATCATTCAAAGATTTGTTCAAAATGTCATTAAAACTCTTTGCTTCCGGCATCATCTTAAGGTTATAGCGGATGCGGTCCAGAATAACCACAGTAGCGTTGATGGAATAACCGATGATTGTAAGAACGGCAGCAAGAACTGTTGTAGAGAATTCCATCTGAGTCCATATAATGAAAGTGAACATAATCAATGTATCATGAAGCAAAGCAATTACCGAACCAAGGGCAAAGTCCCAGTGGAAGCGGATTGTTGCATAAAGCCAGATGAGAAGAACAACAGCAACAAACATAATGATAGAGCGGCTGGCAATTGACTTTGACATACCGGCACCAATAAAGTCTGTTTTGATGATGGCAACATTTTCCTTACCAAAAGCAGAATAAAGTTTTTCATTTACTCCGGCCTGCAAGTCTGTCTGAGCATCATCTGAAGAAACTCCCATACGAAGCTGATAAGAAGCATCAGCACCGCTACCAAGCTGCTTGATTGCGACACCTTCATCACCCAGAGCCTTGCGGAGGTCATCAGTAGTAATGTCTGATGTTCCAGCAGGATAGATATACATAGGAGTATTTTTAAGCTGATTTGTAACGGCAGAGTTCAAGAAGAGTTTTGTTGAATCATAAGAACCGTTTCTTACAGTCATTACAACATTGTCAATCTTGTTTACTTCTGCAGCAAGTTCATCAACAGTTTTTAGAACAGCAAAGTTGAAAGAACGAGTTTCGTTTGCTACCCCTGTACCACTGATTACGATATCCATCTGACCAGCAGATAAATCCAGAGAAACATTAGCAGAACCGTTATAAACAATTTCTGCAACTGGATTTGCAACACGAACTTCTTCAATAAGGCCAGGACGGAAATCCAGACCAAGATTAATTCCCTTTACAAAGAATCCAACGATTCCGCAGACAATCAGTACACAACTGATGATTGAGCATGGAAGAAATGCTTTATTGAATTTAAACTGTTTTTTCATTATTTAATCCCCCAGCCAATGCTAACTTTCTTTGCATGAAGAACATCTGTATCAAAGTCAAAAATAAGACGAGATACAAACAGAGCTGTAAATACAGATGATACAACACCGATTGCAAGAGAAACGGCAAATCCCTGGATAGAACCAGTTCCAAGCTGACTCAAGAAGATGGCAGCAATAAATGTTGTGATGTTAGAGTCCATAATTGCCCAGAATGCATTGTCAAATCCCATAGAGATTGCAGCAACGCGGCTCTTACCCTGACGGAGCTCTTCCTTAATACGTTCAAATACAAGTACGTTAGCATCTACTGCCATACCGATTGTAAGAATCATACCGGCAATAGAAGAAAGTGTAAGAGTATAGTTGAAAGCAGAAAGGATAGAGAACATCATGTAAAGGTTCAAAACCTGAGCAACAACGGCATTAATACCGGCAGCTTTATAGAAGATAAGCATAAAGATAAGGATAAGGCCCAAACCAAGAAGAATGGCCATTACACCCTGATGAATAGCTTCTTCACCAAGAGTTGCACCAATAACCTGCTGACTTTCTACTTCAAGAGGAACATTAAGCCATGCTGTCTGCAGAACCTTCTTAATGTTGTTTGCTTCGTCATAGCTGAATCCACCAGAAAGAGAAACAGAACCGCCAGTAATAGCAGTCTGGATTCTTGCGTTTGATTTAACTTTATTATCGCTTACAATTGCAAGGTTTTCACCAACATGAGCACCTGTAAATTCACCAAAGATTTCTGCACCTTCGCTATCAAGCATGAAGGCAACTTCTGGCTGATTTGTGAATTCGTCTGCACGAACTTCAGCAGATTTTACATGCTGACCATCAAGTGCAACTTCCTTCTTTACAACAAGCCAATCATAGCGTTCATCAAGACCATATTCATCTTTTGTATAAACACCAAATACTTCGCAGTCTTCAGGAATAATAGAAGCATCCATTAATTCACCAGAAGCATTGAAAGTTGTAGCAGGATGCTGTGCATAGTAAAGTTTAAAGGCATTTGTTGCTTCCATATCTACAAGACGGAAGTTCAAGATACCCTTACCCATAATCAAAGTATTGATTGCATCTGCCTGAGCAGCACCAGGAATTTCGATATAAATTCTATCATCGCCCTGCTGACGAATTACTGGAGAAGTAAGTCCAAATTTATCGATACGGCTTGAAAGATTATCAATTGCGTTTTCCATAGCTTCTTTTTTGAAGGCTTCTGCATTTTCTTTTGCAACTGAATCACCCTGTGCAGCCAAGGCTGCGTCCAAATCTGCATGAACGATAATGTTCATACCACCAGAAAGGTCAAGACCAAGCTTTACGGAATTTTCGTAATACTTCTTAGCTTTAAGAATTTCATCGCGGTATTTCTTCTGGAATACGCTCATGAATTCCAATTCACTGTCATATGCAGCAAGAACATCTTTTAATGTAAGAGGATTTGGAAGGGTCTTATCAAGAACCTTGTATCTCTTTGATACATCTTTCTTAATCCAAGCATATTCTTCATCAAGAAGAGCTGAAGAATCTTCTTTTAAAGTTGCCTTAATGGCACGTACATCTTCTGCAGCTTTATGTTCAGCATAACTCTTAATGTTTTCTGTTGAACCTAAAGCAAGCTGCTGCAGTTCCTTTGGAGTTCTTCCATACCAGCTGATTGAAGGCCAGAGGAAGGCAAAACAAAGTCCCAGAACAACAAGCAGAATCACTAAACGAGTGCGTTTGTTCATCTTTTTATTAACTCCGAATTATTTATCTTCTTCTGCAGATTCAATTTTTTCAGCTTTTTCAGCTGTTTCTTCTGCGTCAGTAGATTTTTTAGATTTTTTTGCTTTTTTAGCGGCTTCTGCTTCTGCAAGCTTAGCTTTTTCTTCGTCTGAAAGCTCTACAGATGAAATAGCAGTACGGTTGAATTCAATTTTGCAGTTGTCATCTACCTTAACAATGATAGTTTTTTCTTTTACTGAAGAAACAACTCCGTGAATTCCACCAATTGTAATTACCTTATCACCCTTTTTAAGAGCGTTAATCATCTTTTCTGTTTCTTTCTGCTTCTTATTCTGTGGGCGAATCAAGAAGAAATAGAAGATAACAAAGATGAAAATAACAGGTAAGAAAGTAAGCAAAGATGCTGTTCCAGAAGCGGAAGGTGCACCTGCCTGCTGTAAAAACGGAATAAAAGACATATATTTTTCCATCCTAAATTTTTAAAATCTGATAAGAAAATCAGTTCTAAGATTATATCACTTATAAGAGTAACAATCAATTAGTTTTTCTTTCCGATATTAACACGTCCAGCAACGATAATTTCGGGAACAAAACCAAGGATGGTGTCATAATTTATACCAATAGAGGCCGCTACATATTTTACGCCAAAGCTGATTCTGGCTCCTCCGCCAAAAGCAGGCACAACAGTAGAGCGGGCTCCATTGAAATTCCAGAGGGTACTAACCCCACCAGAAATAAAGAATTCTGTAGAAAGACGAAGAACATCACCCGGAAGAATAATCTGAATTCCGCCCGGCAGATAAAGTTTTAAATCAATATATTCAGGAGGATCAGCTGGTTCTCCATCAATTGTATATGTATAAGGGAATTCCAGTGAAGGAAAACCAACAGTTGCCTTCAAACCGGCTCCAAAATAAAATGGTGCAGTCCAGATAGAGTTGTGCCATTCAATATCTGCCCCGGCGGCAAACATATAAGGAGTCGGATACCAGGCTGCCAGAGCGCCGATATCAATCGTATTTGCCCTTTCATTATTCTTAAAAAGGAATTCAGAAAGATCATTTACGGCTTCTTCCCTCTTTTTCTTTCTTTCCTCTTTTTTCTCTTCTTCTGTCAGTTCTTTTTCTTTCTCTTTTGCATTTTTTGAAGATGCAGTCTTGTCATCAGGATTTACTTCCATAAGGCGGCCGGTTTTACCATCAGCAGAGCCTGCTCCTGTTCCAGCACCTTCACCTTGTTCTTCATTTTTATTTTCTGCTTCAAATTCAGGCTTTTTAATCTGCAGATTGCGGTTTTCAGGGATATGTTCATTCTGAGGCTTAAACTGACTTATATCATAATTATCTTTTTCTTCTGCAATCTTTGCATTAAAGCGAGGAGCCGGCTGACTTGGGTCAAGCAAAACCTTGTTTATATCCAGAACATAAAGACAGCCGTCTTCATGGCAGACAACAGCCCTGGAAGTTGTATTATTAAAGGCATAACTTGTAATTTTAGAACTGTTGTATGGCGGAATATAATTTGTAATTTTCGTAGAAAACAAATCATAAAAATAGAAGAAATTATCAGTTGTAAGGATGATTAATTTATTTCCGTCTGCAGAAAGAGTCATAGACTGAATATCCACTTCTGTTTCTATTGAACGTCGTGGCTGAAAATTCAGGTCAAATATTCCGATTTTGTTTTTATCAGTTGTAACGATAATGTTTTTATTATCATGAGTCATTAAAACCGGAACTTTACTTTTGCTGTAATACGGAAAGGCATTTATAAGTTTGCCAGAGGCAACATCCCAAAGACAAACAGAATCATCTGCGGAACCAGAAAGAAGGCGTTTATTATTTCTGCTGAAGTACAAAGAATAAATAGGCTCATCAAGTTTAGAAAAGGTACGTGAAATAAATACATTTGTAAGATAGTTCTGAAGTAAAACATTCAGCGTACCATTATCTGAACCGGTTGCAATGTAGTTTCCGTTGTAGTTATAGGCCATGGCCGTAGAATGCTGCTGGTCTTCTGTTTTTGTAACATGAATAGGTTCGGTTTGAGGTAAAATTCTGAATTCAAGGACATTATCCTGAGAAAGGGAAACAAGCTGGTCTCCAATTCCACCCGTAGACTGAGGAAATTGTAAAAAATCAATTAATCCATTTTTTGTTTCAATTGTCTGAATCAGTTTATAGCCCGAAGAATCTCTGAGAATGATTTTTTTATCTTCGGCATAGGCAAATGTAGAACCATCCTTATTCCATGTAACACAGCGCACAGGTGTAACAGTTTTAATCATAGGAATAACCAGTTCCTGTGCAAAAATCACGGAAGGTATAAAGAGAATGAAAAATAATGATGATAAACGCCTGCTAAAAAACTTCAAAAGTCTGTCCAATAAAAAATAAATATTTTTCCATTACAGATTATCGGCATTTTTTATAAAAAACAATAGGATTTTTTACAGATTGATTTTGACACTATCCCTATTTTTGTCATATTGACACTATACGGGGCATTTTATATAGTAGAATCAAGAGGTTTTAAATGGAATACAATGTTGAAAAACAGCACGCAAAGGGAAAACTTCACGCCATTGAGCGAATTAATGCACTTTGCGACAAAGACACATTCGTCGAGACCTATCAGGGTGCACGCCACAACTGCACAAGTTTTGGAATGGATAAAAAGGACATTCCTTACGACGGTGTAATTACTGGATTTGGAAAAATTCACGGCAGAAAAGTTGCCATTTATGCACAGGATTTTACAGTTCAGGGAGGTTCCCTTGGACATATGCATGGAAAAAAGATTGCTGAACTTACAAAGATGGCTGTAGACGCACGCTGTCCTGTAATTGGAATTAACGATTCGGGTGGAGCCCGCATTCAGGAAGGTGTAGATGCTCTTGGTGGATACGGTAATGTATTCAATCAGAATGTACGAGCTTCTGGTGCAATTCCTCAGATTTCTATCATCGCAGGTCCTTGTGCTGGTGGTGCTGTTTATTCACCTGGAATTACAGACTTTATTTTTACAGTAGACCAGATTAGCCAGATGTTCATTACAGGTCCTAAAGTTGTAAAATCTGTAATGTTTATGGATATTTCTGCAGAAGACCTTGGTGGTGCTGCAATTCATTCTCAGAAGTCTGGTGTTGCTCACTTCCGCTGTGAAAACGAAAATGACTGCTACGAAAAAGTTCGTCGTCTTTTGGATTATATTCCACACTACTTTGGCGACAAAATTGAGCCAGCAGAAAAATTTAAGTTTGATGCTAAAAAGTGTGCAAAGAAAATTAACGAGATTTTGCCAGAGAATCCACGTCAGGGCTACGATGTTCGCGATGTAATCAATTGTGTAATTGATGAAGATTCATTCCTGGAAGTTATGGCTGAATTTGCCGTAAACTGTGTAACAGGCTTTTCTAAGATTGCAGGCCGCACAGTTGGTATTGTTGCTAACAATCCAAAAGGCTTGGGTGGCGTTCTTGACTGCGATGCATCTGATAAGATTGCCCGCTTTATCCGCTACTGCGACTCTTTTGATATCCCACTTCTTACTTTTGTTGATGTTCCAGGCTTTATTCCAGGTCCTCAGGAAGAACAGAAGGGTATTATCCGCCACGGTGCAAAAGTAATTTACGCTTACAGTGAAGCAACTGTTCCAAAACTGACTGTAATTTTGCGTAAGGCTATTGGTGGTGCTTACATTGCTATGTGTTCACGTCACCTGGGTGCAGACTTTGTTTATGCATGGCCAAGCGCAGAAATTGCTGTAATGGGTGCAGAAGGTGCTATTGAAATTCTTTATGCTAAAGAATTGAAGGACCCTAACCTTGCAGGCGAAATTGCTGCTAAGACAGAACAGTATAAGAAAGAGATTATGACTCCAAAGATTGCTGCAGAACGCGGTTATATTACTGAAGTTATTAATCCGGAAGATACAAGACACCGCATCGTAAGCAGCTTTGACTTCCTTGAAACAAAGATTTTTACAAACAAGCCGCTTAAAAAGCACGGAAACATTCCACTGTAATGTGTAAGACATATTAGATATAAGAATCATCTAAAAAAAAGATGTGCGGGAATGAAGCCGGGACTTCAAACTGCATCTGGGCGTGCGAGCGTAGCGAGTCAGATTCCAAATACGCCCAGCCCGCAGTTTGCAAGGCACGGCGCAATGGAAGCACATCTTTTTTTTGTAGGTGCTATTGATATTTTACGAAAGCCGCCATTACAGTGAACATATCCGGGCGGCCGGCTGCGGCAGTTTCACGGCGATTTGAACCAAAAACTTCGCCAGGACTGCATGCTGTACAATCGGTGCAGATGGTAATACGTTTATCATCTACACCGATTTTTTTTATAGCCGCAACATTTGCCTTAGTAAGAGAAAGACGATAAAGCTTTCCGCCACCATTGTTCCAGGTAACTTTTACAGAAGCCCCCTCCTCCAGCGGCGCCACGCACTCCTCGCAAAACTCCCGCGCAAAAAAGCCGGCCCGCTCTTCGTTCACCACATAGCAGCAGTCGCCAATGTGCGGCCCGATACAAACATAAAAATCCTGCGGCCGGCTTCCATACTTCTCGCCCGCAAGCTTAATCGCATCCGCCGCAATTCCCGTTCCCTTCCATCCAGAGTGCACAATGCCAAAAACGCCTTTCACAGGCTCCCACAGATAAATAGGTACACAATCAGCAACCGTAACCGTCGGAACCAAGGCATAATTTTGCGTAATTATTCCATCCCCAATTTTGCCCCTGGTATCTTCAGGGCCATCCACTGCATAAACAATGTGAGTATGATCAAGCTGCACAGGAACCGGAGTTAATTCTCTGCCAGCACAGGCCCCCGCGCCCCTGGCACAAGAATCCCCATCGGAACCTTCGGCACCCCCCGTACTAACGCAATTTCCCGCGCCCGCGCCCGCACCAGCGCAAAGCTCTCTAAAAAAAGCCTCCCGCACAGGGTTAGTTTCAGCCCATCTGAAACGCATAGAGAGCGCAGCCTTAAGAGTCATTCCACATAAAGGAGCTTCAGCCACTTGTTTTCCATCATCATAAAAAGGAAAGAAAACTGATTTGTCACCACTTTTGATAAAATCTTGAACAAGAGAAATTCGGGTCATAAAAAAGATTATATACGATTTGTAGAATCTATGGCATCAAGTTCAATCAGATAGTAAAGAACTTTCTTAAAATTATCCTTTTCAACTTCAAGCTTTTCTCGCCATTCTTTGTTTGAATGTCCTTTTATGCTTCTAAGATTCTGTAAAATATCATGGGTTCTATGAGGAGTATCTGCAAGAATATCATTAAGAATTGCAATAAGAGTTTTTCCGCCCTTTAACAGCTTATTGATAATATCCCTCAACTCAGATTCGATTGTAGTCATAAGAGAATCAATTTTATTTTGAGTCTGTAATGTTAAAATCTGATTTTGCACAATCTCTGCGAATATCTGACCAATATCCCCTTCAGGTGAAAGCCTTTGCAGAAGATTTTTCATCTGACTTCCAGCCTGATTAAAGAGATTTAAGCCTTCTGAATACTCAATACGCTTTTCGTTACGAATAAAGACACCTTCAAGCATTACGTCATTAAAAGGTACTGCCATTTTATCAAAGGAATTTGTAACAAACCAGCTTAAAAATCCGCCCGAAAGTTCATAATTGAAAGGCACATTTGTCCAGAGATCAAGCCATGGTCTGTATTTCATTACAGGGAAATCTGAAAGTTTAAAATCAGACATAATACTTACGCCAAGAGAATTCTTTTTCTTAGCCTTAACCCATTCTGACCAGCGCACTTCAAGTATTTTTTTCCACTGAGCCTTAAATGCTGAAAACCACGACTCTGCCCCTTCCATAGTATTTGGTGTCCAGTCGTAATTGTCATTAATCAACTTACCGACTTTTACAACAGGAACCGTATTCAAAAACATCTGAATAGGAATGAGTTCCTGATTAGCCTTTGAAAGAAACTCTTTTACTGCCCTTTCTATATCTTTTTTCTGGGCATTTTCAGTTAATTTTCCCCTCTGTGAAAACAAAAATATTGCTTCCAGGAGTTCGTTTGAAACAGAACGGACATTTGTAAAAACCGCAGAAAAAGCATCATAATCTATGGCAGCATTACGGTATGGACAGGTATAAACTTCACCAATAACATTTGTGAACTGTGCCGTAAAATGCAGATAAGGAAGTTTACAAAAGTGACTGAGCCAGTTTATTGCAGAAATTGCTTCATAAAGTTTATTTTTTATCTCAGAATCAATTGATTTTAACACATCTTCCAGTTCTCTAGTCAGACTATTCTTTATTTCAGGCGAATCTTCCGTATCAAAATCAAGAATAAAAGGATCAGCTTTTGAAGTTACTGTATCTATAAATTCAGGAGTGATGAATGAACACAGGAAAACGTAGAATTCTCCAAGATTATCATCAATCATTATCATGTATGGCTTAAAAAAATCCGCTGCATCTTTTAGTGATTTAAGACGGCTGTAGAAAATTCCATCAAGTGATTTTATTTTATGATTTACGAGCCCCGGATGATTACGTGTAATTCTGTGTGCTAGGGCTGCAAGTATATCATCACTATAAACCTGTTCTGCAGACTGATGACTAAAAAGCCCTCTAAGCCAAAGAATTATTCTATATAGAAAAGATTCATTCTTATATTTTAAACGCAAAGAAACATTTGTATCATTTTCATTCTGCTGATCATCATTTTCAACAAACTGCAAAGAATCTTCTGTTGTTGAATTGATGTCATTGAGCATCGCAGTGCGTTCGTCACTTGTAAGCCCTGCAACTAATTTATCAAATGTCCCCCTGGTGTCATCATTCAGCATATGTTCAAATCCTATAGTAAATAATGTAAAGTTGCAAGATTTTGAAATAAACTAAATGACATTCGGTCCCTGCGGGAATCGAACCCGTCTCTCTTCGTAGGTAAAGGCTACAAAAAAAATTGAGAGGCCGCGAACTAAACCGATATTCGAAGATTTTATATAGCAAATCCGTTAAAAAAAGAGACTCGTATCAACGAGTCTCTTTTTAGGATTTACCTTTCGGTCCCTGCGGGAATCGAACCCGCCTTTCAGCCTTGAGAGGGCCGCGAACTAAACTGATATTCGAAGATTATTTATCGAAAACAAAAAAAATAACTCTCCTGTGGAGAGTTATTTTTTTTGTTAACCTAGCTCCTACGGGAGTCGAACCCGTCTCTCCGCCTTGAGAGGGCGATGAACTAAACCGATATTCGAAGGAGCCATAAAAAAAGCTGAACCATTCCTGATTCAGCTTTAGTTCCCCAAGGAGGATTCGAACCCCCACAGTCAGAACCAGAATCTGAAGTGCTACCATTACACAATCGGGGAATAAATAAGTGAATATAAATATAGCGATTTATATTCACTATGTCAACTGGCAAATGCCATTTTTTTTAATTATTTTTAAGATTTTTTTGCTGCTGGCTTTTTGGCAGCCGGTTTCTTATCTGCTGTTTTTGTTACAGCTTTTGAAGTTGGCTTTTTAGAAACTTTTGCAGCCTTTGGAACTGTAGTGTCTACTACAGAGTTATCATCATTAGCAAGTTCTGAACGAACATATTTATCTGCTTTCCAGTCATTAATCCAGATGTTTCCATCAAGACAATAGCGGAACTGATATTCCTTATTTGTTTCAAGCTGTTTTTTCACAGAAAAAGAACCTGCTGGATCTTTTTTCATAGGGGTTGCTGTTGGATCCCAACTGTTAAATTCACCAACAAGGTATACTTTTGAAGCACCAGCTGCAGCTTCTGCATTAACTGTGAAAACTACAGTACATTTTTTTCCATCACTTGAATATGTTTTTTTTAAAGACATCTCTTTTCTCCTAAATAAGGCTGTCTATGCAACCAATATTAATACAAAGCCTTAAGCTTTATATTAAATACTAATCTCTTATCATCAGAAAATCAAGTGTAAAAATTTTTTTATAATTGCGGCTTCTTTACTGTAAACAAATGATTGAATCCACGAGGGAAATAAACCAGGATGATTTTTTTACGGAACGATCTGCTAGTAAAGGAATTTCCTGAAGCAGATAATCGCCTAAAGAAATTTTTATAGAACCAAGCCTTTCTCCCTGAGTAACGGGACCTTTTAAATACGGTGGAAGTTCTACATCAACCCTAAGATTTGCAAGATTTTCTTCCATATTTTCTCCGGAAATAAAGGGAACTGTAAAAGTTTTTTCAGAAGAAAGAGGAATTAAATTTAATGCCATTTTTTTTGCAGAAAAAGTTTTTATAAAATAAGGATGTATATAATCAGATAGAGAATAATCTGCAAAGGAATAAAAAGCCCATTCCATAAGCTCAGTGCCGTCATGCACGCGTCCTGCCTGACCTTCTGCAGCATTCTGTCCCGGTCCTTTCATTGTTACAGAAAGAAAGCGGGTATTTCCGCGGATTGCAGTTAGAGAAAGATTGTAACCGCTTTCATCAATGTAGCCGGTTTTAAGCCCGTCACAACCAGCAAGACGTTCCAAAAGAGGATTTGTATTTTTTTGCGTTATACTCATTGTAATATGTTTAGGAATTCCCTGGGAAAAATCCTGGGCTACTAGAGTATCGCCGGGAGCAAGATTCTGTTTTTTAGGATAAGTAAAAGAAGAAACGCCATGAAAACGGGCAAGAGAATCTGGATGGCGTTTAATATAAATTCTTGCAAAAGAAGCCATTTCGCGGGCGGTACTTGTGTTTAACTCACTATAACCGGAACTTTCTACAAAATGGGTATGTGTAAGTCCTAAATCTGAGGCAACAAGATTCATTCTTTCTACAAAGGCTTCCATGGAACCGCAGGTTGCATAAGCCAGAGCATAAGCCGCATCATTACCGGAACAGACAGAAAGGCCCAGCAAAAGTTCTTCCAGAGTCACTTTCTGTCCTTCTCCAAGAAACATCAGGGAAGAATGAGGCGGCATATTGCAGGCCCAGGCCTCTGGAGGAAGAGGAATTATCTGATCATAAGAAAGATTTCCTGCGGAAACTTCTTCATCTACAACATACATTGAAAAAAGTTTTGTCATGGAAGCCGGAGGAATTACTTCATCTGCATTTTTTTCGTAAAGAATGTTTCCATTTGAAGTATCCACCAGAATAGCAGATTCCGCATATACATTTAACTTAGGAGTGGGAATATTGTATGGAAGCTTTTTCAGATTTGAAAATTGTTCCGGGTACTGTGCAAGAAAAATATCATTCAAAGAAAGAATTTCTTCCTGCTGTAAAGGCTCTGCTTCTACAATTGAAGAAAATTGATTTTTCCTCACTCCAAGTGTTATAGAAAATGAAAGGATAAAGACACAAAGAAGACCGGCAAGAGAAAATATAGAGAGTTTTATAATTGACTGCTTTTTCACTTTTACTTTCTCAAATTACGCAAAAGCATATCTGCAAGTACAAGATTTGTCATTGCTTCTACAACAGGAACAATTCTAGGACAAAGACAGACATCGTGGCGGCCTTTTATTTCAAGTTCTACATCACTGTAAGTACCGTCTGGAAGTTTTTCTACAGTTTTCTGCTTCTGAAAAATACTTGGAACGGGTTTTACAGCAATTCTAAAAATAATCTGATTTCCGTTACTGATTCCACCCAGCACTCCTCCACTGTGATTTGTATCAAAAACAGGAATATTTTTTCCGTCTGAATCACATTCGCAGTGCATTGCATCATTATTTTTACTTCCAAATGAATCTGCGGCCGCAAAACCATCGCCAATTTCAAAGGCCTTTACTGCCCCAATGCTAAGCATAGCTTTTGCAAGCTCTGCGTCCAGTTTATCAAAAACAGGCTCGCCAAGGCCGGCAGGACAGCCATCTACAATACATTCTATAATTCCACCGGCAGATTCCCCGGCTTTACGCAATTCTTCTATTTTAGCTGACATTTTTTCGGCGGCTTCATTATCAGGAGAACGCATAGAATTTTGTTCAATTACAGATAAATCACGTTTTTCTGCAGAAATACCTGCCGCACGAATTGTATAAGCCGTAACTTTAATGCCATGTTCCTTAAGAATGGCAGCTGCAACAGCGCCAGCCGCAACACGAGCCAAAGTTTCGCGGCCGCTGGAACGTCCGCCGCCACGATAGTCACGACAGCCTTCATATTTTATATCATAAGTATAATCTGCATGACCTGGCCTGAAAGTGTGTGCAAGATTTCCATAATCAGTGGAATGCTGGGATGTGTTTCTTACTTCAAGTGCAATCGGAGTGCCAGTCGTTTTTCCTTCAAAAATTCCCGAAAGAATTTCTACAGTATCAGGTTCCTTGCGGGCTGTAACAGCGGCGTTTAACTTGCCGTCAGCACCATTGGCGCCAGGACGTCTGCGGTCCAAAGCCTTTTGTATTAAATCAGCAGAAATTTCTATTCCTGCAGGACACCCGTCTATTATGCACCCAAGTGCTACTCCGTGACTTTCCCCAAAAGTTGTCACAGAAAAAACATTTCCAAATGTATTTCCGCTATTTTTCATGCATTTATTATAATAAAAAATCTGGCGAATATGAAGAGATTAGTCTATAATATATGACATGGAATTTACATTCTCTGCGGAGAGACTCTTAATCCAGACAAATTTTGCACCAATTGTTTCGGTACTGGTTTTAATCGCTTTTATAAAGACAAACAGAAGCTTTACAGACAGGATTAACAGAAATTTTCTCATAGCATGTACAGCATCAATACTTCTCACTGCTTCGGATAATATGCGTTTTATTTCTGCCCGTCTGGCAGAACCCACAATTTACAGATATATTTCAGCAGGTTTCGGCTATACTTTCCGCTCAGTAATTTTATATTTATTAATGTGTATTTCAGGACGTCATCAAAAGCACAGAAATAAAATTTACAGTATTCCACTGATTCTTTGTATTCTCTTTTCAGTAATCAGCATTTTCCCTTTCGGAAGGGGGATTGTATTTTCATTTTCTGACCAGAACAAATTTATAAGAGGACCACTAGGCTTTCTTCCTCACATTGTCTGCTATTTTTACGCATTTTTTATCATCTTTTATTCTATAAAGAATTACAGATACAACAAATTTGAAACACTTATAGTTATAATCACAGAATTTTTTGCAATAATTGCAATGCTGATGGAAAACCGTTTTAAGTTTGATTTTGTACTTTCTCAGATTTTAATTTATTCAATTATTTTCTATTATTTTTTCATCCTTACACAAACTTACAAACGAGATACACTTACCCATCTGCTGAACCGACGTTGTTTTTATCTTGAAATTAATCACCGCTTAAAAAATCCTATGGTTATGCTTTCTATGGATTTGAATAACCTGAAAGTTTTTAATGATACCCAGGGACATGCGGCCGGCGACAGAGCTTTAATCACGGTAACTGATGCAATGAGAAAGCATTTTTCTAAATTCGGACAGCTTTACAGAACCGGTGGTGATGAATTTATGGCAGTTTTCTTAAAAATTGATCTGCAGACAGCGGAAGAACTTGTAAAAGAATTCCAAAATGAGTTATCACAAACTGAATATCAGGTTGCCTGCGGACTTGCCCAATACACTCCTGGTGACAATATCGATAAAATTATTACCATGAGTGATGAAAGAATGTATTCTAACAAAACAAAAATTAAAAATGAAAAAAATCTCTAAAAGTTTTTAATTTCACTTAATTTCTTTATAAATATTTAAAATTTTAAATTATATTGAATATTTATGCAAAAAAATATAATATGTCCCCAATATAAAACTTTAATTTCGGCCCGCTTGTGGCCCAGGAGGATGTTATGAGTATTTTTCGTGGCGCTTTTACGGCTTTAATTACGCCTATGAAAGCTGATGGTTCAGTTGATTTTGAGGGCTTCAGAAAAAATGTCAAACATCAGCTCCAGGAAGGGATAGACGGTCTTGTTCCACTTGGAACCACCGCAGAAACCCCTACTCTTGACGAAAAGCCAGGCAGCGAAGAAGATCAGATTATTCAGATTGTATTTGAAGAAGTTCGCGCTTTTGAAAAAGCAACAGGAAAGAAGATTCCTATTATTCTTGGTGCCGGTTCAAATAACACAAAAGACGCAGTTATGTACTGTGAACGAGCAAAAAAGGCAGGAGCAGATGCTGCACTGGTTGTAACTCCTTATTATAATAAACCTTCGAAGGAAGGAATATATCAGCACTTTGCAGCAGTTTCTAAGGTTGGTATTCCAATCATCGTTTACAATATTGCAGGCCGCACAGGGCTCAATATTCCAACTGACCTGCTTGAGCGCATTGCAGAACTTCCAAATATTGCAGGTGTAAAGGAAGCAAGTGGAAACGTTGGTCAGATGATGGAAGTTATTGGCCAGATTAAGAACAAAAAGCCAGATTTTGCCGTATTGAGCGGTGATGATGGTTTAACTTTGCCTTTGATTGCAGCCGGTGGAGACGGAATTATTTCCGTTGCTTCAAACATGATTCCAGCTTTGATGCATGAGCTTGCACAGTCTGCACTCGACGGTGACTTTAAGAAGGCCCGTGAGATTCACTACAGATTGGCTCCATTCTTCAAGGCTGAGTTCTGCGACGGAAACCCTTCTTCAATTAAATATGCAATGAATGTAAAGGGAATGGCCGCAGGGGCTTTGAGACTTCCACTTGTTGAAGTAACAGATGCAGCAAAGAAACAGATTGAACAGGCTATTAAGGACTGTAATTTGTAAAAGAGATTGCCCGGTCAAGCCGGGCAATGACAACAAAAGTCATTCTAAGGCAATGACAATAAATGTCATTCTCGGGCTTGACCCGGGAATCTATTCTAAGGAGATTAATTATGAGTGATAAGATAAAGGTAGGTGTACTTGGCGCTACTGGTATGGTAGGCCAGAGATATATTAAGCTGTTGGAAAACCACCCTTGGTTTGAAGTTACTTATGTTGCAGCTAGCCCTCGTTCGGCTGGAAAACCTTACTGTGAAGCAGTAAAAAACCGCTGGCTTATTGGTGCTGAAATCCCTGCTGGCGTTGCAAACCTCATCGTAGAAGATGCCAACGACGAAAAGAAAGCTCTTGGAAAGTGTTCATTTGTTTTCTCTGCTTTGGAAATGGGAAAAGACGAAATTAAGGCTCTTGAAGCAGCTTATGCTGCAGAAGGAATCCCTGTTGTAAGTAACGCTTCTGCAAACCGCTGGACAGAAGATGTTCCTATGCTGGTTCCAGAAATCAACTACTCTCACCTTGATGTAATTGACGCTCAGAAAAAGCATCACGGCTGGGATAAGGGCTTTATTGCTGTAAAACCTAACTGTTCTCTTCAGACATACATGATGCCACTCCACGCATTAATTCAGGCAGGTTACCCTGTAAAGAGAATGATTGTAACAACTCTTCAGGCTACTTCAGGGGCTGGATATCCTGGTGTTGCATCTTTTGATATGATTGATAATATCGTTCCATTTATTGGCGGCGAGGAAGAAAAGACAGAAAAAGAATGTCTTAAGATTCTGGGAAGCGTAAAAGACGGAAAGATTGAAAACGCAAGCTATCCTATCGTTTCTTCTACATGTACCCGTGTACCTGTTGTAGATGGACACACAGCCTGCGTATCTCTTGAGTTTGATTTGCCAGATGACAAAAAACCAAGTCTTGAAGAAATTGAGCGCGTATGGACTTCTTATACATCAGTGCCACAGGAGCTCAAGCTTCCTTCTGCACCGGAGCATCCTATTGTTGTTCGTCACGAAGAAAACCGTCCTCAGCCACGCCGTGACCGCGAAACAGAAAAGGGAATGGCCTGCGTAATCGGACGCCTCCGCCCATGTAACGTATTCGACGTTAAGTTTGTAGCTTTGAGCCACAACACAAAGCGCGGTGCTGCACTTGGCGGAATCTTGAACGCTGAACTTTTGAAGGCCCGCGGATATTTGTCATAGTCATTAATAATATGAAAAAAGGCTGTCTGAAACATTCGGGCAGCCTTTTTTTGTAGCCTTTTTTTTGCAGGCAAAATAATTCTTGATTATACAAGACTCCCGATTTATAATTATTGTGAATAAATGTTAACTTCACTTAAAAAATTAAGAACAACAATAACCTCTCCTAATGTTCCTCTGGAAAAACGAATTACTTATGCCATGGTTTTGTGTGCTATGCTGGGAGAGTTTTTTGGTTTTGTTGAATCATTTTTACTGCATCTTTCTATACAGGCAATTCTTCTTCCGCTAATTTCATTTTTCTTTCTTTTACTACTCTATTTCTGGGGAATAAAAACTAAACATATCAAAATATTTTCATTGCTGGGAATTTCTATTATAGGATTAGTAATTTTTCCCCTTATGTTTTTTGCAAATGCTGGCCTACAGGCTGGAATGCCATATTATTTTTTACTGGCCTTTGTATGTACAGCGCTGGCTCTCCGTGGAAAATCAAGAATTATTATATATGCACTGCTGGTTATTGTTTACACTACCCTCTTCTTTGTATACAGATATTTTCCTCAGATTTTTATACCTATGACAGCTGAAGATGCTTTTATAGACCAGATCTTTAGTTTATTAATTGCGGGTTCAATTCTTTTTATTTTTTCATATACAGTTTCCAGACAAAACGCACATGACAGAAGGACAATCAAAGAATTATCTTTGCTTTATGAACGTCAGGCAAATACAGACGAGCTTACAGGCCTTTACAACAGGCGTTATTTTAATCACTTTTTGAAACTTGCAATTTTAACACTTGGCGACACAGGAAAACTTCACGTTGCTATGTTTGATATTGATAACTTTAAATCTGTAAATGATAAATACGGCCACCCTTTTGGAGACACCGTACTCAAAAGATTTGCACATATCTTATCAAAGAGAGAATCAATTGGCGCAACGGTTTGTCGTTATGGAGGAGAAGAGTTTTTAATCCTCCTTCCAAAAAAAGATAAAGAGGAAGCAATAAATATTGTAGAAGGAATTCTTGAAGAGACCAGGTCTACAATTGATATTCCAGAAGACAAATTTATTACCGTAAGTGCCGGCTTTATAACCTGTACAGAAGAAATGAGCTTTGAAAAATTGTTACAGCTCGTAGATAAAAATCTGTATACCGCAAAAGCGAGCGGAAAAGATAAGGTAATATACTAAAATTAAATTTCTCTATAAAATAGGTGGCTGGAAGGTCGCTTATGAAAAAAATAATTTTATTAACATGTTTTATTTTATCACTTTTTATGATTACAGCATGTGCTTCTACTAAAAACGCAACTAATCCGGTAAAAAGTAAGACACCATTTTTGACTGACGTAATAAATGTTACCGGAGGAGATATTCAGGGAATAGTAAATGCAGAAGGTGATGTAGAAATTTTTGCAGGAGTACCTTTTGCGGCTCCTCCTGTGGGAGATTTTCGCTGGCGTGAACCACAGGATGTTATTGCATGGGAAGGCGTACGTGCCGCAAACAGATTTGCTCCAATGGCTATGCAGACAGAAAACGGCCCGGTTTTCAACTGGCTCTTTAATCTTTACACTCATTCAAAAACAAGCAGAACTTACGGGGCTCCTATGAGCGAAGACTGTCTTTATCTGAATATATGGCGGCCGGCTAATTTAAGCCCGGATGCAAAAGTGCCTGTTCTGGTATATGTTCACGGTGGCAGCCTTATGAGCGGTCAAAGCTGGTATGAAAAATACGATGGCGAAAATCTTGCAAAAGAAGGAATTATTGTAGTAACAATTGCTTACAGGGTAGGAGTTTTCGGCTATTATGCAGATAAAGACCTGGATGCTGAATCACCAAATGGAAGTACCGGAAACTATGGACTTTTAGACCAGATTAAAGCGCTGGAGTGGGTTCATAATAACATTGAAGCTTTTGGCGGAGATGCTGATAATGTAACAATTGCTGGTGAATCTGCAGGTTCTTCTTCTGTAAACGCCCTTTGTGCAAGTCCTCTTACAAAAGGATTTTTCCGAAGAGCTATTGCAGAAAGTTCGTCTGTAGTTCAGGAAACTCCACCCCACACTTTCAGAACAATGGAAGCTGCCTTAAAAATGGGAGACGATATAAAAAAAGAATTTAAAGTTTCTTCTGTAGAAGAACTCAGGAAAATTCCAGCCCAAAAGCTGATTAAAACCCGATATGCAAATAATTCTATGACTGTTGACGGTTACGCTCTTCCAGAAAGTCCTTATGAAATATACAAGAAAGGTGAAAATCATGAAGAAGCACTTTTGAACGGCTTTAACAAAAAAGAAGGCTTTGGTTTTACTTTCTTTACAAAGGTAAACAAAAAGAATCTTGCAGACCTGCTCCGCCCTTCTTTTAAAGAAAGAACACAGGAATTTTTGACTAAATATCCTGCAAAGAATAATAAAGAAGCAAAAGAAATATACACAGATATTTTTACAGTAGTCTGCTTTACTTATCCTCATGAAGTTTGGACAAGAACCGTAGAAGCCCAGGGACGTCCGGTTTATGAATATTACTTTTCTCGAGAAAATGGCGAGATTGGAACTAACCATTCCGGAGAAATGATTTACGCCTACCGCAATGTTCCGCGCACAAAAAATTATTCAAGCCGCGATTACGAGCTGGAAGAAATTATGTCTTCCTACTGGCTGAATTTTATCCGAACTGGTAATCCAAATGGAAATGACACAAAGGGAAATACACTTCCTTTATGGCAGACTACAAAAGAAAGTAAGGGGCTTTTAATGGAATTTGGAGATACCTGTTCTATGATTGAAGACCCATTCCGCTATACTTACGAATATTTAGAATAGTTTTTGCGTAAGCCTAAGCCTAGCGTTTTGCGACAATCACCATAGTGCGGGCATGCTGGTTATATGGGGAAAAATCAAAATCCCCATAGGCACGGGCCTCTGAAAAACCGCAGCGGTCAGTCATAAGATGGCATAGCTCTGCGGCGGAATAAAGACGCTGGGTAAAAACATGGTCTACGACGGGTTTTGTGTTTGGATTTTTCTCAAGGTCTGTTCCTGCTGGATAGAGAGTCCAGCGGGAGCGAAGTCCTTCCCAGGCCCCTTCAACAGAAAACTGAGTTCGCACATGAAAACCAGCGCGTTCAAATTCTTCACCCTCTGTAAAATACATTATGGCTGTTTCGCGGCTGACACATTCCAAAATAAAAGTGCCCCCTTCCTTCAAACACCCCGCAATATTTTTCAAAATCTGTAAATCTTCTTCCAGAGTATCGCAGTAGCCGAAGGACGTGTATAAGTTCACCGCGCAATCAAACTTTCTGGCCCCGGGAGCAAGCGTAAAATTCCGCAGGTCTGCGTTCAGCAAAGTGAGCGGCACACCTTCCGCCTCGGCCGAATCCCGGGCAGCATCCAGTTCCGCCTGAATTACATCTACACCGGTAACGTCCAGACCAAGGGCAGCAAGCTCTACGCTAATGCGGCCCAGACCACAGCCGGCGTCCAGCACAGAAGAGCCCTTTTTCAGGCGGGCAATATCGCGGACATAGCGAGCCACATCTGGCGCTTCTGCCCAGCGGGCGTCATCAAACATAATTGGCGCATAATTTACCCAGAAATCTTCTGATTCAAACCACTCTGACATAAGTCCTCCTAAAGATTACCCGGTCAAGCCGGGTAATGACAGTATTACCGGACAAGGACCGAGTGCCCTTACACGGGCAGTATTCCTGGACACGGGCAGCGTTACCCGACAAGGACTGTGTGACCGGACACGGGCAGTGTTACCGGGTAAGGGCAGCACTGCCACGCACGGGCAGCTTGCAACGCAAGGAGCACACTGCAGTGTACGGGAAGTACTACTACTCAACTACCCTTTGAGCGTGACGTAGGTTTTGCCGGCGCCGCCGTCTTCTGCGGGAGCCTGCTCAAAAGAAGCAACCGAAGTACAGTGCGAAAGGTAATCTTTTACCATCTGCATAAGTATTCCGTCCCCCTTTCCATGAATCACGCTGAAATGCAAAAAGTTATTCAAAATACAAAGGTCAATCTGGTGCGAAAGGGCCTTTTCGGCTTCCTCGGCACGCATTCCAAGAAGGCGAAGTTCGAAGGCAGGGCGTTCACTGTCCGAACCAGGCTCATAGGCAGAATATGAAGCATAATCAACCGAAGAATCAGTGTAGGTGGCAGTAAGAGTCTGCTTTTTAGAAAGAGTTAAATCTTTTTCTTTTACCGTCATTTTTACGCTGCCAAACTGCACCTGCCAGACGCCCTTTCGAGTCTGTTCAAGAAGAATTCCTTCGGTTCCGGTGGCGCCAGCAGTAACAACAGCGCCAGGTTCAAAACGAAGAGGCAGTTCAACCTCAGCACTACCAACCCGAGAGCCCCGGGCCCCAGCACCAGCCAGGCCGCCCCGCCCACTGCCAGCAGGCCCCACTCCGCCAGAAGCAGCCCCAGCCGCCAGCAGAGCCTCGTTCACAGTAGCAGTTTTCAATGCTTCAGCATTACTCAGCTTTTTCTTAGTCTTTTTATTAGAAACCCGGCTACCCTTCTTTTTAAGTTCTGCGTCAAAGCGTTTCTGGTCTTCAGCAAGTTTTTCTTCTTCCTTTTCAACCTTTGCTTCAAGACGTTGAGTATCGCTGGTCAGTTCATTAATAAACTGTTTTACGCCCAGAGTTTTTTCGCGGGTAATTTCGCCCTCTTTTAGAGTGCGCACCATATTTTCAAGTTTTCGTCTGCTGTGAATCAAAAAGTCGTCCAGTTCCTGAGTACGCTCTTTTTTAAGTTCATTTTCCCGGCGGCGCAGTTCCAGTTCCCTCGACTTAAGCCGCTCGTATTTTTCGGTAAACTCGCGCTCTCGGCGGCTGGCTTCCTTTTGAACCTTATTTAATTCAAGGTGCTTTCGGTTAAGGCCACGAATCAAAGCCGAAACATCAGCCTGCTCACTGGCAATATAATGACGTGCCGCCTTGCAGATTTCCAGAGGAAGTCCGTTACGCTGAGCAATATCCAGAGCATGACTTTCCCCCGGAACTCCCATCAAAAGGTGATAAGAAGGAGAAAGAGTATCCTGATTAAATTCTACAGAGGCATTTATACAGGAAGGATTTGTATATCCGTAGTTTTTCAAAATCCCCTGATGAGTTGTTACCAGAACAAAAGAGCGTCTTTTAATCAGTTCATCCAAAACCGCCATAGAAATTGCAGTACCTTCCTGCGGGTCGGTTCCGCTTCCAAGCTCATCAAGCAAAATCAGACTGTTTGAACCAGCACCCTCCACTGCATGAGCAATGTTTTTCATATGTCCGCTGAAGGTTGAAAGACTCTGGTCCAGTGACTGATCATCACCAATATCGGCAAAAATTGAATCAAACACAGGAAGTCGTGTTCCTTCGCTGGCCGGAATTGGGAAACCAGACTGATTAAGCATAGAAAGCAGGGCAAAAGTTTTGAGAGAAACGGTTTTACCACCAGTATTAGGACCTGTGATGATTAAAACACGCTTGCCTTCCATAAAGCGAATATCAATAGGGACAGCTTTTTCTCCCAAAAGAGGATGTCGAGCCTGAACAAGCACGGGCGCTTCCCGCTCAGCGTCCACCGTTACCGCATAAACGCAATTATTTTCTGCACCCCAGCGGGCAGCCGCCTGAGTCTGGTCAAAAAGGCACATTACCGGCAGAGCAGCATTAAAGGCTGGTATAGAAGGCTGCAAGCTGGCGGTAAGTTCTGCAAGAATGCGCTTAATCACGGCCTGCAGCTCGTATTCCTTTTGAACAAGCTCATTACTGCACAAAACAGCTTCCTGAGGTTCAACATAAACCGTCTGTCCGCTCTGGCTCACCTCGTAAACAATACCAGGGATACGGTTTTGCAAACTCGCCTTTACCGCCAGCACCTGATGTTCACCACGCAAAACAGGCACCGTAGATTCCAGGATAGAAGCATATTTCTGGTCTGAAATAAAGCCCTGCATAATAGCCTTAATCTTACTGTGCAGGCTTGCAATCTGCTTTCTGATTGCAGTAATTTCCGGCAAGTCACGAAGCTCGCCGTCTGTAGTTATTACACGGAATATTTTGTTTTCGGTTTCGGTAAAATCTGGGATTTTTTCGGCTTCCTGCAGCAGGCATTTTAGTTCCAGCTCATCGCCATGAACCGAAAGATATTTTTTTATTCCCTGCACGCTTAAAACCAGCTGGCCCAGAGCCTTAAGCTGCTCCAGGGTAAGAGCTGCACCGTTTGTCTTTATGATTGGGATAAGGGGACCACAGGCCTCCCAGCCCTTCAAAACGCCACCCTTTGATGTATGGTGACAGAGACTCCACTCGCGGCTTAAGTTTTTCCAGTTTTCAATTTCTTCTGTTTTGGTGGAAGGCAGGCGTTCCAAAAGCAAGGCCCGCCCCTCTGCGCTGACACAATAGCCCGCAACCTGTTCTCGTATGCGGAAGTAGTCTATTTCTGTTAATGTTTTTATGTCCATTGTTTAATCAGTCCAAGAACCTGTGCGGATTTCTTCACTTATGCGCTTCCAGGAATCATAGCGTTCTGGAGAAATTGCCCCGCTTTCAACTGCTGCCTTAATTGCACAATCAGGCTCACTGTCGTGTTTGCAGTTCATGCCAAAGCGGCATTTTCCCACAAAAGGCTCGAATTCCTTAAAATATAGAGCCACATCATCAGCCTGAATATCATCCAGCACAAAACGGCGGATTCCCGGAGTGTCGATAATATCAGCTTTACGATTATGAACGCCCTCTGTAAGAGCCTCATTCAAAGTAAGGTGAATTAAAGTTCCCTTTGTAGTTGTATGATTTCCGCGTCCGTATTTTTTAGAAAGACTTCCGGTTTTTAGAACACAGGAATTGTCCATCACATTTATCAAACTGGATTTTCCAACACCTGATTGTCCAACAAAGGCCGAAAGATGATCTTCCAGCAGTTCTGCAAACTGAGTCATTCCCTCCCCTGTTTTTGCAGAAATGCGTAAAACCTTATAGCCCAAGTCTTCCCAGATATTAAGGCGGCGGTCAATTTCTTCGTATTCTTCTGAACGGCCGTCTGTCTGCATTTTTTCGGCTAAATCCCATTTATTGCAGACAATCACAGGGGTAATTCCCTGATGCTCAGCCTGAGCCAGAGCGCGGTCTGTAAAACGCGGACGAAAAGGTGGTTCATCGGGAGTTGTTACAAGAATCAGATAGTCAAGATTGCAGGCCAAAAGCTGAGGGCAGCGGCCTTTCACATTCCAGCGCAGGAAAGTGTTTTTTCTTGGCATAATAGAAAGCACCTGGCCTTTTTTTTCATTCATTGGATCTGCTTCAATTTCAAGCATATCACCAGGAGCAATAGGATTGTAAAATTCCTTATCAGATTTAATCACCTTGCCCTTAATAGAACAAAGCCTTGTGACCTCATCCTCACATTCAACCGTGAAAAGATTATTTGTTCCCGCAATAACAGTTCCGTTCATGAAACTCCTTTTTTTATAGGGCGGCATGGATGCCGCATTTTTATCCAAGTTAGCTTGCGAGTTTTCTTGAAAACTCGCGGTTATAAAATTACATGGATGTAATTTTATAACCATTACATTTTTTCCAGATATGGAACAAGCACAAGATTCATGCCGTTTTTAAGAACCTGCAATGTACATTCAGCAAGGAAGAGTCGAGCTCCTGCAAGCTGCGCATTTTCGCTGGCGGCAGAAACAATCGGACAATTCTGATAGAACTTACTGAAAAGCTTTGCTGTTTCATAACAATAAGCTGCTACTCCACTTGGATCCAGATTTTCAGCAGCCTTTTCTACAACTGCAGGATAGTCACCAAGCTGTTTAATCAAAGCCCATTCATCTTCACTTGTAAGAAGAGAAACTGCGGCCTCAGAAGAATCTACAGCAAGACCAGTTTCTGCAGCTTTGCCCAAAATAGAATTAATTCGAGCACCCATATACTGAAGATATGGACCAGTGTTTCCATTAAAACTGAGCGATTCAGCAGGATTAAAAAGCATATCCTTAATTGGAGTTGCCTGCAAAATATAGTAATGAAGAGCACCAAGTGCAACTTTTTCTGCAACTTCGTCTGCATCTCCAACTTCGCTGTCGCGGCCGCGCTCTTTAATAGCAGCCAGAGCATCTGCGTGAAGCGAATCTACAAGATTATCAGCATCAACAACAGTACCTTCACGGCTCTTCATGCGTCCGCTTGGAAGATTTACCATTCCATAGCTAAGGTGGAAGAGCTTGTCGGCCCAATCAAAGCCAAGTTTTTTAAGGATATGGAACAAAACCTTAAAGTGATAGTTCTGTTCGCTTGCAACAACATATACCAGCTGATTAAAAGCCCAGTCGTTGTGGCGGGAAATTGCAGTTCCAATATCCTGAGTAATATAAACAGAAGTTCCATCCTTGCGGAGTAAAACCTTTTCCTGATTATTTCCGTCTTTACCCTTTCCAACAACATCTGTAACGTCAATGCGGACAGAACCATCCTCTGCCTTAAAGAAAACACCTTTTTCAAGGCCCTTCATAATTTCATCTTTTCCCTTAAGGTAGGTTTCGCTTTCAAAATAGTATTTATCAAAGCTGATTCCAGTTCGCTTGTAGGTAGCCATCATACCGTCAAAAGTCCAGCCATTCATCTTTTCCCAAAGAGCATGAACTTCAGGATCTCCGGCTTCCCACTTAATCAGCATATCTTCTGCCATCTGATTAGCTTCTGGATGAGCAGTTTCAGGCTTGTCTTTTTCACCCTTCAAGTATTTGTCGAATTCAACATAGCACTGGCCAACAAAGTGGTCGCCCTTCATTCCAAGGCTTTCCGGCGTGTCACCCTTTGCCTCATGAAAAAGCTTATAAGCCAGCATTGATTTACAGATGTGAACACCACGGTTATTAATTAAATCTACTTTGAAAACATCTGCACCGGCAGCCTTAAGAATACGGCTTACAGATTCACCAAGAGCATCGTTACGAACATGACCCAAATGAAGAGGCTTGTTTGTATTTGGAGAAGAAAATTCTATCATTACACGGCGGCCTTCCAGAGGCTTTTTGCCCTGCTGATTCAGCGAACCGTAAGTATCCTTCTGCTTTGCAACGGCGTCCAAAATTGGGAAGGCAGCCCCAGCCTTATCAAGCTTAATGTTTACGTAAGGACCAACGGCCATTACCTGACCAAGAGAAGTTCCTGCTGATTGTGCAATTTTTGCAACCTCAGCAGCAATCTGAGGAGGAGCCATGCGAAGAGCCTTTGCAAAAACGAACATAGGAGCACCAAGATCTCCCATTTCTGGATTCGGAGCTGACTGAACAACAATCTTATTCTGCAAATCTGCGTCTGCTTCTATTCCTTTCTGATTATAAAACTCTTTTACTGCATTAAAAATAATTTCTTTAAAAGTTGATTTATTATCTGTCATATTCATTCCTCTTTTTTCGAGTCATTTTTCCGATGAGCCTAAAAAATGCAGTGCATTTTTTTACGGCTCTTCGATTTTAGACTGGGTCTACGCCAAAAAGCTTTGCCAGCTGCTTGCGGGTTGCTTCCATATCTTTTGGATAGGGAGCTGTAAAAGTCACAGTTTCCTTTTTTGAAGGATGTGTAAATTCAATTTTATAAGCATGAAGTGCCAGTCTGCTCAAAAGCGGGCGCTCTTCATACTCATCACCATTCCACTTTTTTTTGATTTCGCTCAGGCGAACAGGTTTCTGGTTACCACCATAAAGGGGATCACAGACAATAGAAAAACCGTTTTCTGCCAGATGCACGCGAATCTGATGTGTTCGGCCGGTCAAAGGACGAGCTTCAATCCAGGAATAAGGCCCGCAGGCACCAAAATTGTGAAAATCAGTTTCCGAAGGCTTACCAAACTTTTTATTAACAACAGTTCTGTGGCGGGCATCTCCATCCGGCTGAAGGGGAAGCTTTACATTCAAATCCTGCCATAGAGGATGACCATAAACAAGGGCATGGTAAACCTTATGAACCTCGCGTTTTTCAAACTGCATAGAAAGGTCTCGCTGAGCTTCACTGGTACGGGCATATACAATCAAGCCAGAAGTGTCTTTATCAATACGATGAACAGCATAAAGCTTGCCAAATTCTTCCTGGGCAATCAAATCAAGACGAGGTGCATCAGGATCATACCTGTCGGCCGCAATCAAAAGGCCGCTCCGTTTGTTGAAAACCACAAAATCATCGTCTGCATAAATTACGCTGTAATCAGTGTTTTTATTTGCCATATCTGATGATTATAACAAATTACGGAAATAATGTCACTTGAGAAAAAAAATGATGATTTTACACAAAAATCTTTCATAAAATTTGTAGGAAATATGAACTCTCCGGCAAATATATATGTAGAGGTGTAAGGCAGATGTTTATTTTGATTTTTACACTACTTAATATTTATATTCAAATGGAGAATTTTATGAAAATCTTTAACAGAAAGTACAAAGACTCGGTATTTACAGATTTATTTGGAAGCGATCGTGATGGAAAGAAAAATTTTTTGGAGTTGTATAATGCTCTTTCTAGTTCTGATTATAAACTGGAAGATGTACACCTGGAACGTAAAATGATTGAGTAGGCACTCTACAAAACTTTCAATAATGATGTCAGCTGGGAAATAAACGGGAAATTGATTGTTCTGGTAGAACATCAATCTACAATTAATGAAAACATGCCATTTCGTTGCCTTGAATACGTTACAAGAATTTACGAAGGAATTGTTCCTGTAAAAAAACGTTATGCTGAAAAAGTCTACAAAATTCCGAATCCAGATTTTTACGTTGTCTATATAGGTAAAAAAGATTATCCTCTTGAAAAAGAATTAAGACTTTCAGATGCATTTTATCAAAAAGACGGCAGCCAGCTTGAGCTTATTGTGAAAGTTAGAAATTGTTCAGATTCAAAATTATTGCCGTTAGCAGGAACTTGTGATATTCTTAAACAGTACTGCCAGTTCATAGAAATTGTAGAACGAAATTACAACAAACACTCTCCAAAAAAATCGTTCAGAAAAGCAATTGAGCTGGCAATGGAACAAGGAATTCTTACAGATTATCTGGACCGAAAATCGCGGGAGGTAATTAATATGCTCACGGCTAAATATAATTACAAAATGGACATTGCTGTAAAAAAAGAAGAAGCTTTCCAAGACGGAAAAGAATTTGGAGAACAGCAAAAAGCCATAAAAGATGCTGTTATGCTTGTTCAAAAATACAACGCAACTCCAGAAAATGCCGCAAAAGATATGAATGCCCCTTTGGATAAAGTTCTTGAATTACTTGAGTTGCAAGCTAATATATAGAATGCCTAAAAAAGGCCGCAAGTATAAACTTGCGGCCTTTACTTATAATTCTAAAGACTTACTTACGTTCAAAGTTTAATGTAGAGCCTGAAATTCCATATTCCTTATTCACATAGTTTACAGTAAATGAAGAACTATCTGGACTGCCTGAGGCAAATTTTATAGTTGCATCTGAACTAGGTCTGTGGGTAGATTCATCTAAAACAAAAATACTATCTCCAAGTTGTCTAATTACAAAAGCATGTTTCTCAACATCACCACAAACGGCGTCTCTATAGAAATTATTGCCAAATCCTTAAAACTATCAGAAGCAGAAGTAACAGAAATTATAAAAGCCGCAAAAGTTATTGCCGTGTAGTTAAATCCTATTAATTACAAGCACCTGCAGAGGCTCGTTATTTGCAGAAACATTAGACTTGCGAGCGGTAACTTTGATAGTGTAAGTTGAAGTATCTGTATCAATATAGAAGTCTTTTACCGCTTTTTGAGTAGCATTATTAATATTTACAATGGAAGATTTATCAATATCATCACGGATTATATGGAATTCAATCTGGTCATAATCATAAGAAGCTACAGTTGCATTTGAAGCATCATAAGTAAGAACAATGTGACTTCCTGCTGATGCAGAAACAGAAGAACCGCCAACCGTATAATTTAAGCTGGAAGTTTCATCTCTAATAGTAAGAGCTGCAGATAAATCATCCATAGTCAGAACATGAATATCAGAAGTTACGTTTTCGTAAACAGGGATAAGTGAAATATTTTCATGCTCACTGTAAGTTGTGCCCGCAGAAACATAAGAACTATATGAATCGGACCAAAGTTTCCATTCAGAAAGCGGACAGTTATTATCAGCATTATAATAAAGATTATCTGGAATAGTTATAGAAACCGGACTTCCGCGGTTATAAATCTTGTATTCAATATCCTCAGTCCTGTAAGCACGCCATGTAGAAGTTGAAGTGTTATAAAAACGTCCACCATTGTAATTATAAATAATAGAGAAAGTATTAACACAATGCAGAGCCCGGTCTGGACTGGCAGAATCATCAGGAGCAGCAAAGCCAGTAAGAGTTTTATTTTTATAAGTTGATGACAAGCTTGTTAAGTTTGCATAATCCACACCTGCAGAAAGAGTACGAGTTACAAAGTCTGAAGTGCCCAGGGCATTTACAGCGGCAACTTCCACTTCATATAAAATGCCAGTTTTGAGGCGGATAACAAACTCTGTACTGCCGGAATTCAAATGACCACTTACCCAGCCCAAAGCAATACTGCCACTTGCAGAAGCAAATGTTGTAGAATTTGTATTATCGATTGTGATTGAATTAACACGAGCGGTACCATCATCTGAAATTCTATGAAGTTTGATGATATAAGAATCTTCGTTTGTTGCTACATCTTTCCAGGTAATAACAGCGTTATAGGAATCTGCACTTAGGGTGTCATCGTCAACTCGGAAAACCATAAGATCTTCTGGTGCCGCAGGCTTTTTATTTATAACCTCATCCAGTTCTTTAGTTACGCTGGTAGTTCTGTTAGGTTGAATATCCAAGATTTCTGAATATGTACCAACATTTAGAACCGAATTACCATCTTCAGAAAGAATATAGAAATCAATTTTGAAAACATAATCGCCGGCAAGCAAAGTTCCTGTATATTCATAACCGGTAGAAGTCCACAAGTCAAAATCAGAAGAACCAGTAATTACTGGGGAGTGCTGAATTTTTACTTCGCCGCTAGATTTATCATAAACTGCACAGCGAACTTCCTGCAAAGTAGCAAAATCTGTGGCATTAGGATAGGTAACAGTAATGGAATAATCACCGTTTGTTTTTCCTTCATCAATTATACTTGTTGAAGAAAGAACAAAATCTATTTCTGCGCTACCAGTATTTCTGGTATCTGCCGTGGCATAACCACGCAAAACATCTTTTTTGTCTGCGGCATCTGCAGCAGAAAGATAGGCATGCAGAACAAGATTCCAGATGGAGCAGGAAACATTTTCTATTCTGCCCTTTCCAGAAGAATCGATTGTTACGCTAGTAAGCGGATAAGGATTTCCATCTTTATCTTCACCATCAATCTGGAAAATTAAACCATCTGTAGTGAGTGCTGCAGGAGCCAGAGTTCTTGCAGATTCTGAATAATTATCTACATAAAAAACAATACCAGGGTCTTCGCCTCGTAAAGAAACCACACCGTTTATTTCGCGAACACAAGAAGAAAAAAATGTGCATAGCAATACAAAAAAAGCACAAGGCAGAGAGAAAAGTTTTATTTTTGAAATTGCTGTGTACAGTCTTTTCATATAAACCGTTATAAAATCAAAGCCAAAAAATTGAACAAAGTGCGGCGAACCGCACCCTGTTCAACTCTGTTCAATTAAGGATTTACCTAAGGATTTACCGGAGCATTACTACACTTTACGAGAATTACCTGAGAAGCAGTTCCGTAAGAGTTAGAAGCTTCTACCATTATCTGAGTGCTTGCACCAGCATTCAAACGGTCAGAATTGAATGCTGCAAACTCACAAGAGTTAGAAGTAGAAATAATTTCCTGAATCTTTGTACCACCAACCCACAAGCAGAACTTTGAGAATGTATTGTAAGCTGTAGGAGATGCACCAGCAGCTACAGAAACTGTAATAAGCTGGCGTGAACCTCTTCCAATAGGAACAGCTCCTGTACCGTTAGTAGCAATGCTTGTACCTGTTGCAGTAGGGTCATTCTCAGGAACAGAACTCATTGTAATTCTAGCAAGGGCTAATTCTGGCTGAGGCTGAACTGTTGCCGATGAAATAGTAACATTAGCAGCATTTACACCATAAACAGCAATTACAGAAATATTCTTATACTTTTCTGGGCTTAAGAAAACAGGAGCAGTTCCAGGACAAACCTTCTGCCCATCAGTTGAGTCATAGTAATCCCATTCGGTGAAATCTATATTATTCTTCTTTAATGTAACCGTTGTACCGTCTATTTTAAGCAATTCAGGCATAGAGTCTGCATTTGTTGCACCATCAACATTTAAAGTATATGGAGCGTAAGTTACATAATTCTTTGTTGCATTAGTTACACCAGTAACTCCACCCAAAGTTCCGCCATCAAGAAGATATGTAGTGCGCACAAGAGAAATTCTCTTGTAAACTGCACCTGCAGCAATAGCAGTTGCATCATAACCAGTATATTTAATACCGCCAGTTCCATACAAGCTATTTACAACAGGTGAAGAATTTTCTGCTACTGTTGTAGCAGAAGAAGTGTCAAAAGCAGTACTTGTTAATGTAGAAGCAGCCTCTCTTAAACAACCATCAGAGTAACCTTTGCTATTAACTGCAAAAAGCTGAACTTCAAACAAGCGGCCTGTAGGGAACTTCATAAGAAGTTCTGTACTACCAGCATACAAAGAACCTCCAAGATAGCGGATATCACCAGGATTTTGAGTTGTTGAAGTTGGTGATTCATAAGCAGATTCAAAAACAGAATTATAATTATATAGTCTATAATAGACACCAGCTGTTAGGGAAGCAGCAGAAGTTACCTTATTAAAGGCTGTAGAAGAATTTGTGTATTCCTTAATAGCAAGTGCAAAAGAAGTTTCATTTGTAGACTTATCTTCCCAGAAGAAACGTACGGTATAGTAGTCTTCATCCATATCTGTTTCTATCCACTGAGCAATAAAGCCCTCTGGAGCAGCAGGCACACCTGTAAGAACATCACCAATAATAAAATCTTTATTTGTTACACGACCAGGTTCAATGCGGATAATATCAGAAACAAAAGTTGTTGCACCACTTGCTTCTGTAATTGTAACTCCAAAAACATAAGTTCCAGGATCAATTCCTGTCTTTGCAGCAGCTACACCAGCAGTAATTGCTGCAGATGTTGTTGTTTCCCCAGATGTTGTTCCATAATCACTTTTTACAAGGACACCAGTTTTTCTGTCATACAAATTATACATAATTTTATTTGTATCAGCCCAAGGTGCAGATCCTTCATACTTAATTTTGAAATTATAAGAACCAGGTGTGGTTACACTATATGTAGAAAGTGTAAATGTTACAGAAGGAGTTCCTGAATCACCTACATTTACGCTGGCAACACCTTTAAGAAGAGGTTTTGCATTACCATATTTTGTGTTATCCACAGTTGCATTTGAAGTTCCAGTAACTGCAGGAGTTCCCTGAACATCTGTATCCAAAGCCAGCAAAGTAAAAGACCAGTCATCTTTTGGAACATTATAGATTACTACAGAGCCTGCCTTAATTTCTGCAGGAGTGATAGAAATAGGTGTAAAAGTTTTTCCAGAAAGAGATGAACCTTCCAGTATATACCCCTTGATAATATCACTGTCTACATCAAGCTGGTCATAAATATAGGTACCAGGATTTGCAGTGTCTTCTTTTACAGGAGCCAAGAGACGGGCATAGTCATCCACATTAGAAACAGAAACCAAAAGGCCTGCTCCATTACCGTTTAAACCATCTCCCGAAATTACACCAGAAACAAGGTTATTACATCCGGTAAAAATCAGAAGAGCTGCGGCAGCCAAAAGCATGGCAGTTTTTCTTAAATTTTTAATCATATTTGTATACCTCCAATTTAATATACATAAAGCATTGCGGAATCCGAAAGAATTTCACCGCTAGAAGTTGTTACATACAGGGTCAATTTATATGCACCCCATCGTTCAATGGAACTAGTCCTTAGATAAAGTGAAAGAGCTCGTGTTGAAGCCAAATTCAGCACTTCTCCTTCTTCCAAGTTATTTGCGTTCTCTTGCACCTCCGCGGTCCATTTATATGAGACACCTCCAGAAGGTGCCGCTAGACAAAGTGTAGTAAAATAGCTGACAGCATATTTTTCACCAAGCATTTTGTCTGAAGGAACATTTTCTATTGTGTATTCTATAGTATCAGATTCCACAGTAAAGAGACTGTTGTAGTCCTTTATCATGTAGTCCATATCCATACTACAGGATGCAAAAAGGAAAATGCCCAAAGCGAGAAAAACAAGAAAAACTTTCTTACTCATTCATCGCCTCCAAACTTTTTTACAGTTTTAAGAGAGCAAAAAGGATGTTTTGATTAAAAACTACCGGAAATCGGTCAGAAATGATTCAAAAGTAATTCAGTTCTGAGAATACTCCGCCCTTTTATACACTCTTCCACATATAAAACAGACATTTTTAATTATTCCCCACCTGAATACTTTTTAGATTAGAAAAAAGTATAACATGTGGTTATGAATAAAACAAGTATCTAAGAATACCCTAAATTTTAGATAAGGTACCTCTTAGTTTTTATCGGCATAATACTTTAATTACTTTAGATGTTTTTTTATCAAAATTTTAATAAAGGAGAATGATTTTATTGCCGATAAACTAGTGAGATATTTTTTTTGTGAGGTTCAAATATGAAAAAAATTATTGTTTATACACTACTTGCTCTTTGTCTTGGCTTGTTTGCTTCATGCAAAAACATTCCTTTAAATGGCGAAAATGCCTATCTTTACAAAATCGTTGGAAAAATTACAAATGCAAACGATGCCGGTACAATTCTAAACATTGATACTGCAAATTCTTACGCAGAAATGTACTGGACAAGCCGTGATAATTCTAACTTCCAGGACTACGAAGTTATAATGCATTATCAGGTTACAAAAAATGAAGTTGTATACACAAATTCATTTACAATCAGAAAAATTGACGATAACTATTCAATTTTGCCAAACTACACAAACAGCAGCTTTGGAACAATTTCTCAGTCAGATGCTTCCATCACTTTTATCAGCGGTGGTCCGGAAGATTCTTACTTTAGATTTAATTATTCTTGTCCTAGCGATGGAATTCAAAGTTCTGAAATTACATTCCAGATGCAGTAAGAGCCGATAATTTTTATATGAAGAAATTTGTAACTTTTGCCTTTATTACACTCTTTTCTGGCTTTGCCTTTGCTTTGGGGCTAATGGATATTTCTATTACTCCACAGGCCGGCATCTTAAATGGCAAGGTTCAGGAATATGTTATTGATGAAGACTGTCTGAACACAGATAATGTTTTAAGCAGACTTGATTGGGAAACACTTCTCATTCCTTACATTGGCTTAGATGCAGATGTAACAATTCTGGACTACATTTATCTGAACATGAATGGAAAATTTGCCTTTCATAAATCTAGCGGAACAATGCAGGATTACGACTGGCTGAATTCAATAAACCCAAACTGGGCAGATGATGACCCGACAGAAGTTACAAATTATTCATCTTCAAGAAATATTCTTGATGAATATAACACCATTGCCTTACGCGCCGGTGCAAACCTTCCCCTGCCCTTCCAGATTTCTATAAAGCCTTTCGTATCTTATGAATATGAAATGCTGGGCTACACAGCCTACGGCGGAAAAGCAAAATATAAATCTATGGACTATGTAGAATTCCAGCTTTCTGCAGATAATGAAAGGACTATCTCTTACAAACAGGAAACAAATGCCTTATTTTTGGGCCTTGGTCTAAATGTAGATACTCTTTCTTTTCTTTCATTTAAAGCTGATTTTCTTGTAAGCCCATACCTCACCTGGATTTCCTGCCTTGACATGCATTATCTGCGAAGCCAGGCTTTTTACGACAAGCTTGAAAATGTTTTCCAACTTAAGGGTGATTTATCAGTATTTTATAATATTGATTCAAACAACAGCTTTGGAATATCAGGTTTTGTTCAGTATATCCCACTAGCAAGCGGAACTGACTATATTGCAGCTTTTAATTCAATGGGACAAATTATTACTGAATGGATACCTGATGACAGTGTAGAAGGCGGAACCGAAAGATTCTTTTGGGCCATCTCCCTGGTCTACAAGCTTTCTTTCTAGCCCTTCACTTTAATTTTGACAGACACAATTCGGCGCATGGCAACGTCTTCGGCGGTAAAAATTATGTTGTTTTTAACTAAGACTGTGCCGGCCGAAGGAAGGTAGCCCAGCTGTTCAAGCAGCCAGCCGCCAATTGTATTCATATCATCAGATTCAAGATGAAGATCCAGAATTTCATTAATTTCATCAATCTTCATTTCGCCGGGAACAATAAATGTATTTACAGAAACAAGTTTTATTTTATCTTCCGGCGCTGTATTATCCAGAGAGTTTTCATCAGTCATGCGGCCAAAAACTACCCGGGTTATGTCTTCCATCGTTATAATTCCAGAAGTTTCCCCCTGCTCGTTTAAAACTACAGCGAATTTGTTTTCATCACGGCGGAATTTATTAAGCACTTCCAGAACCGAAAAAGTTCCCGGAATAAAAAGCACGTTCTTCATCATCCTTTTTGCATAGCCTGGGCCTAAATCCTGTTTATCTGAATCAAACAAAACAGAGCGATAATTTATAATGCCCGTAATATTTTCACGTTTTCCGCTGTAAACCGTGATTGTTGCAAAGCCGGAGCGTATAAATTCATTAATAACTTCATTATAATCAGCATCTTCACTAATCATGCTTACAAAATAGCGGTGCTTCATAATGTCGCTGGCAGAAAGATTATTAAATTTAATGATTTTATTGAGAAGGTAACTTTCGTCCTTTTCGATTGTGCCTTCACTTGAACTAAGGTCTATCAAAGTACGAAGCTCTTCTTCTGTTAGAATAGAACCACTCGGCTTCATTATTTTTTCTACAATAAATACAACACCACGGCTCAATTTTTCAAAAATCCATACAACAGGAAAGAAAAGTTTTTCAAGAGTAAGCAGAGGAATTGAAGAAAGAGTTGAAACTTTTTCTGGAGTGAGGGCTGCCGCAGTTTTTGGAACAATCTGGCCAAAAATTGTACAGTACAGAGCCATAACAAGCGGCGCAAAAGTTGCCCCCTTATTTCCCCAGATAGAAATTGCAAAGGCTGTGGCAATTGCAGTTGCCAGGGAATTGAGCAGGTTTGTTCCAATCAGAACAACTGTAAGCAGACGATCCATGTTTTCTTTCAGCTTTGCAACAATTTTTGCATGACGGCGTTTTTCATCAAGCATATTGCGAAGATTTAAGCGGGACAAAGAAAGATAAGCCGTTTCTGAGGATGTAAAAAATGCAACGCCCGCAACAATGAGTACAATACAAAGGCAAATGCAGATGTTATTAATCATTTTTGCCCTCCTCTGCATTTTCCACCGCCGAAATGCGCAGGCGTTCAATTCTATGAGACTGAATTTTTACAACACGGAAAAGCCAGCCTGAAAATTCCACAGTGTCATCTTTTTCGGGCATGCGGTCTATCTGCTCGGTAAACCAGCCGCCAATTGTTTCGTTCATATCAGAATGAAGATCAATACGCAAATCTTCACGCAAATCTCTGATTAAAACAGAACCGTTTATTTCAAAATCTTTTTTGTTTTCTACAACATCAAAATCAAAAACTTTTCCGCGGAGCGTATTATCTCCGGGCAGGGCAAAAATTTCGCGGGCGATGTCTTTTTCAGTTAGAATTCCATCTGTTCCTGAATATTCATCTACAATAATTGCCAGCGACTGGTTACTTTCGAATAAAACTTCCTGAACGGAAGACATTTTTTTTGTGCCCAAAATAAAAAGCGGAGGCCTCATCACATTCTGAATATCAAAATCGCTCTGGCGGTTGCGGTAAGACAGCATATCCTTTAAATAAATTACGCCAATAATATCATCTATGCTCTTGCGGTAAACAGGAAAACGGGTAAAGCCTAAACGCTGGGAAAGTTCTATAACATCGCGGTAGCTTGATTCATAAGAAACTGCCCTGATTTTTGTACGGGGCACCATAATATCCTGCGCTTCCAGATCAGAAAACTTAAAAACCTGAGTCATCATGCGGTTTTCATCTTCTTCTATAACTCCGCTTTCAGAACTCATGTCAAAAAAAGTTTTAATTTCTTCTTCGGTATATGACTGTTTTTTTTCATTCACCTTTACTCCAAAAATCCGCAGAATTAAATTCGAAATAAGGGTGATTATCATTACAACCGGATGCATAATGATATAAACAAGGCTCAAAAATCCGCTTAGCCCATAAGCAATTTTATCCGGGCATCGTGTTGAAATAGATTTTGGTGTAATTTCGCCAAAAATGAGGAGTAAAACTGTTGCAATCAGAGTGGCAATTCCTACCCCGCTCTGCCCAAAAAGCGAAAGTGCAATAGAAGTGATGATTGAAGAAACGAGGATATTTACAATTTCGTTAGAAACAAGAAGAGTATTAATCAGCTTTTCTTTTTTATCCATCAGGCGGCCGGCCCGCATTGCCTTTTTATCCTTATTTTTTCGTAAAACGCGCAGGCGCAGCTTATTCATTCCCAAAAAAGAGCTTTCCGCAATAGAAAAAAGCATGGAAAGGGTGATTAAAACTGCGAGGATTATAAAAAGTAAGGGCGAGGGAGAATCATCCATGGGCTTATTTTCCAGAAATTTCGTTTATTGCCCGCTGAATAGAAGCGGCATCGGCAGATTCGGGAGCAGCTTCAACTGCATTCTGCAAATAAGTGATTATAACTTCGTACTGACTGGCATCAGACATGGCAAGAAGATAGGCTGCCATGTACCAGGCCTGCTGACGTGCTTCTGCAGTCAGATTTTTTTCTGCTGCAAGATTTACATACCCTGCTACAGCCGCATCTGCGTTTCCACCAAGAAAGGCTCGGGTTGATTGGGCATCTGTACGGGCAAGCAGGAACTTACTTTTTTTGTTTACATCAGAAGAAGCAAGTTTTATTGCCTTTGTAATGAAATCCAAAAGAAAAGGACGATATAAACTTTCGGTTGAATCATACAGTTCTTCTATTGCCTGCAGTTTTTCTTGTGATGAAGCACTTGAACAGCGGGCAATAAGAGCATTTACAGCTTCAGTTTTTTCCTGATAAGAAGAAAGAAGATTCAAAAATTCCTGTGGAGAGTTTATTTCATCTATATAATCTACATTTGTGATAAAACAGCCTTCCTTCGAAAGCAAGTAAAAAGAAGGCGTGGTCGAGATATTTAGAAGTTTTGCCGTAAGAATGTTCCGGTTCAAAATCTCTTCGTTTTGAGCGGCAATCTTCACAGCTTTTTTATCTTCCGCATCCGCTGCCACAGTTGCATCATAAGCCTTCTTGGAAAAATCCATCAAAACCACTGAATACTGCTCTGTGACCGCAGAAAAGCCGCTGTCTCTCACAACCTTCTGTAAAAATTCGCCGCTCTGCTCATCGCTGCCTTCCATGGTCGCAATCACAATAATATTGCGGCCAGAGCCAGAAGCAGTGCCTGACATTACCGCAGATTCAAAATCGCGGTAACAGCCGTATGAATCCCGGGCGGGACGGGCACAGGAAACGAGAAGCAGAGTTATAAAGACTATGAAAGACAGTTTTTTCATTATTTGAAGTACGAAACTCCTGCTGCAAAGAGGTTTTCACAAGTTGTTTCGTTTTCGTTTGTAAGAGGATTTCCACCCACATTCTTAAACAAATCAAGGCTTGCACCATTAATTTCCTGACCAACTCCGCGTTCAGAGTGTCCCATCTTTCCAAGTACGTGTCCGTCTGGGCTTGTAATACCTTCAATAGCAAAAGCAGAACCATTTGGATTGTCCGGTTCAGTAATTGCAGGGCGTCCAAACTCATCTACATACTGAGTAAATACCTGGCCGTTTTCAAAGAGGCGTTTTGCTGTAGCTTCGTCACAAACAAAGCGGCCTTCTCCGTGGCTGATTGCAATCAGGTGATTACGCTGGTCGATTACACTTGGGTGCAGAGCCCATGGGCTTGTTGCGCTTACGATGCGGGTGCGCACAATTCGGCTGATATGGCGGTTGATTCTGTTGTAAGTCAGAGTTGGCATATCAGGAGTCATATCGCGGATTTCGCCGTAAACTGCAAGACCAGTCTTAACAAGTGCCTGGAAGCCGTTACAGATACCAAGTACAAGACCATCGCGCTTTTTAAGAAGATTCATAACCTCTTCGCTGATGTTTCCGGCCTTCAAAACGTTTGCAATAAACTTTGCAGAACCGTCTGGTTCATCACCGCTTGAGAAACCGCCGGAAAGGGCAAGAATCTGAGCGTCACGCATTTCGCGGGCAAGGCGGTCAAGGGATTCTGTAAGCTGAGCCTGAGTGCGGTTCTGAAGAACTACAATCTTTGTTTCAGCGCCGGCCAGATTAAAGGCACGAGCCATATCAAATTCACAGTTAGTTCCCGGGAATACTGGCAGCAATACCTTTGGACGGCTTGTTGGCTGAACAAAAGCAGGAGCCTTGCGAATATCGCTAAGTGATTTATGAACGGAAGTTGCCCATTCAGGAAGTTCTGGCTGAACTTCAGCACCACTTACGCGTGGGAATACATCCTTAAGCTTATCTTCCCAAGAATTTACACAGTCATAAAGACTGATTTCTACTTCTTTATTTGTTACTCCGCCCAAAGTTGCATTCTCAACAAGAATTACAGGGCGGTCAAGAGTCATACCAAGGCAAGTAAGAGTTCCAGCAGCAAATGCTGATTTTTCAAATTCATCAGTGTGAGCAGAAGGAACTTCTACAATGATATTTCCGTAAGTTGGAAGGAAGAGGTCTCTAACGGTGGTTGAGGCACTCGAAACCACCGGCCCTTCGAGAGCCTCAGGGACCGTTACCACCGAAGCAGCTTCCAGCTTAAAGCCCACCATATTACCCATAGCCATTTTTGTAACTGCTTCTGCAATTCCACCAGGTCCTACAGGGTACATAGAAGAAATACGACCATTCTTGTTCAATTCATAAAGAATATCGCTGTTTTTAAGGAAGGTTTCGTAATCTGGTTCAAGAAGGTCTGAATAAGGAACACTTACCATGTAAACCTTGTTTCCGCTTACCTTAAAGGAACCGCTTGTAACATTCTTTGCTTCATCATGAGTTACGGCAAAACTTACCAGTGTATGAGGAACGTTGATGTCTTCAAAAGTACCAGACATTGAGTCCTTACCACCGATTGAAGCACAACCAGATTCTACCTGTGCATCTACCGAACCAAGAAGAGCTGCGGCTGGATAACCCCAGCGTTTTTCGTTTACTGCACGGCCAAAGAATTCCTGGAAGCTAAGGCGTGATGTACGGGCCTTTCCACCAATACAAGTGATTTTTGCAAGTGAGCTGAGTACGGCAGTTTTTGCACCGTGCCAAGGAGACCAGTTTCCAACACGAGGGTCAAAGCCGTAAGCCATTAAGCTTGCAGTGCTTGTTTCGCGAGGAGTAACAACTGGAATCTTTGCCGACATACCAGCTTCCGGTGTATTCTGATATTTTCCTCCGTATGGGAAGAGAACTGTGCTTGAACCAATTGAACCATCAAAGCGTTCACCAAGTCCACGCTGAGAACAACAAGCCAAATCATTAATATTTGCAAGCCATGCGTCTGTAAGGTGATTTTTAACACAGCCTTCGCACTTAACAGGCTTGTCGAGTTCTGCGGCAGCAGACTCCAATGGGTTGAGGAGCGGAGATTTCTCTGGAGCAGCTGGCTGTTCAATAAGAGCAGTTGCTTCGTGATGAGCACCAGCGGCGTCAAGGAATTCGCGTCCAATATCAACTATTGTTTTACCGCGCCATTTCATAACAAGGCGGTTTGTATCTGTAACGGTTGCAACAACAACAGCGTTTAAGTTTTCTGCAGCAGCGGCAGCAATAAAGCGGTCTACGTCGGCCTTGCGAACTACAACAGCCATACGTTCCTGGCTTTCTGAAATTGCAAGTTCTGTTCCGTTCAAACCTTCGTACTTCTTTGGTACAGCATCCAGGTTGATGTCCAGTCCAGGTGCCAGTTCACCAACAGCAACTGAAACACCACCGGCACCAAAGTCGTTACAGCGGCGAATCATAAGGCTTACTTCTTTATTGCGGAAAAGGCGCTGAATCTTGCGCTCTTCTACTGCATTACCCTTCTGAACTTCGGCAGCGGCAGTTGTAACAGATTTTACAGTGTGAACCTTTGAAGAACCTGTTGCACCACCAATACCATCGCGGCCAGTACCACCACCAAGCAAAATGATGATATCACCCGGCTCTGGACGTTCGCGGATAACTGTATCTACAGGAGCGGCAGCGATAACAGCACCAAGCTCCATACGTTTTGCGGCATAGCCCGGGTGGTAGATTTCTTCTACCTGACCGGTTGTAAGACCAATCTGGTTTCCGTATGAACTGAAGCCCTGGGCAGCCTCGCGGCAGAGTTTAATCTGAGGGAGTTTACCCTTCATTGTAGCTGAAAGTGGCACAGTTGGGTCTGCGGCACCGGTAATACGCATAGACTGGTAAACCCAAGAACGTCCAGAAAGTGGGTCACGGATAGCACCACCAAGACAAGTTGCAGCGCCACCGAATGGTTCAATTTCTGTAGGGTGATTATGAGTTTCGTTTTTGAACATCATAAGCCAGCGTTCTGTTGCGCGTGGATCATCGGCAGCAAGAGGCTTGCCGTTTTCATCTGCTGTGTAATGTACGTCTATATAAACCGAGCAGGCATTGTTTTCTTCCGAAACTTCCATATCTTCAAGCTTTCCGTGCTTTTTAAGATACTTCATTCCAATTACAGCCATATCCATAAGGCAAACAGGCTTGTCGGTGCGGCCGGCATACATTTCAGTACGCATAGCCATGTAGTTATCAAGAGATTTTTTGAAGAGAGGAGCATAAGGTCCTTCTTCTATTTTAATGTCTTTTAATTCTGTAAGGAAAGTTGTGTGGCGGCAGTGGTCAGACCAGTAGGTATCCAAAACGCGGATTTCTGTTTCAACCGGGTCACGGCCTTCGCCCTTAAAATAATCCTGAAGGAATACAATATCCGCATGGTCCATAGCAAGGCCCATCTTGTTACGGTATGCTTCAATCTCTTCGTCATTCATCTTGATAAAGCCTTCTACAACAGGAATGTCGGCAGGCTCTTCAACATGCATTTTTAATGTATCAGGTTTTGTATCGTCGGTAAGACGAGAATCTACAGGGTTAATAAGATAGTTCTGAATCTTTTTGATTTCTTCTTCGCTTACATCGCCTTCAAGAAGAACGATTTTTGCACAGCGAACAACAGGAGCTTCTGTAAGAGTTTTTACACCCTTAAGACCTGCACGGAGCAAAGAAAGACACTGCTCGGCAGAATCAGCACGCTGATCGTACTGACCAGGAAGGAATTCCCAGATAATTTCTTTTCCGCTATGAGAAGGAAGAGCTTCTGTAAATACAAAGTCACTCTGAGGTTCAGAGAAAATGCGGGTTGCAGCAATTTTTGCAACTTCTTCACTTACATTTTCAATGTCATAACGATTGAAATAACGAACTGCCTTTACGCTTGCAATTCCCAAGAAACTGTTGATTTCTGATAAATAACGCTTTGCCTCGTTTTCAAAGCCGGGGCGACGCTCTACATATAAACGATACATGTGAGGATTATATCAAATTCAGCCCAGATAGAAAAGATGTGCTGATTTCTTTCCTTGATGATGATTTACACTCAGCTCTTTATAAGAATTTACTTAGAAAACTGTTGACAAACTGATACGGGGGGGGGGTATGATTGTATAGTGTTTTTTAAAATTTTACACAAAAGGAGATTTAAATGAAAAAATTAAGATTGTTTGGAATGTTCGCTTTGACATTCGCTTTGGTATTTGGAGCAGCTTCTTGTAAACAGGATGCAGGTCCAAGTGGAGATAATGTAGCCGATGTTCTTAAAGACGGTGAAGACCTTTCTGGAACATGGAAAATTACAGATGGTTCTGTTTATCTTTACAGCAAAACTAACGGTGCTGAAGTAAAGTATGAATATGATTCAATCGCAGAAATTGTCGACTACATGGATTTTGAAGACACATCTTTTACACTCACAAAAGATGAAGCTAAAGAATTCTTTGGAGAAGCAGCTGCTGACATTGAACACTATAATGAAATAGCAGAAAAGTTTGACGAATATAAAGCAGAAATGCAGAAAATTTATGGCTCTGATGCAACTATCGAAGGTGATGCTGATGCACGTTTAGTAATTAATGGAGCTCGCACAAAAATTACATACTACCTTTCTACAACTTCATATGTAAAAGGAACTGTTGCTGGTGTAAGCTACGAAGCTAATTCAGAACAGGAAATCGAAATTGTATTCGAAAAGCAGTAATTTTCTGATTTTCTAGCACAAAAAAAAGGCTTGCCACTCGGCAAGCCTTTTTTATTTAACAGCACAACTTAAAAGCTTTATGCCTAGAACTTATAAGTTCCAGTAGTAATTGTTCCGCCATTGCTGTAAATATCAAAGTTTACAGATTTCTGGGCACTTGCAAGCTCGTCATAGAATTCTGCAAGATTTGTAACTTTCTTGCCGTTTACAGCAGTAATTACATCACCATTCTGCAATCTCAAAGAAGCAGCCGGAGACTTTTCTTCAACATTTGCAACTATAACACCCTGAACACGTTTATCATCAAGCTTAAGCTGTTCACGGCTTTCGTCTGTAAGTGGCATTGCAAGGAAACCAGGCCACATTTTGTTGTTAGAAATCTCGTTTTCTTTTGCACGTTCTTCAACCTTTACAATAATATCTGAAAGGCGCTTTCCGCCACGCATAACTGTAAAGTTTGCTGTAGTTCCAGCTTCAAGACTTCCGACATCGCGTACAAGCTGATTAACATTCTTTACACTTCTGCCATTTAATTCAATAATAAAGTCACCTGGTTTAATTCCACCCTTGAATGCCGGAGAATTAGTAAATACTTCACCAGCAAAGGCTCCGTCCATTCCTTCAACACCAAGTTCTTTCTTAAACTCATTGTTTACTTCAAGCAGAGAAACTCCAACCCATCCGTAAACAATCTTTCCATTCTTAATGAAAGAATCAATTGCATTTTTTACGTTATTGATTGGAATTGCAAAACCAAGACCAACTGAACCGCCAGATGAAGAAGCAATCCATGTGTTAATTCCAATTACTTCACCATAGATATTTACCAGAGGACCACCAGAATTTCCCTGGTTGATTGCAGCATCTGTCTGAATATAATCGCTTACTGCAGACATGTGGCTTTCTGAACGGCCTGTTGCAGAAACAATTCCCTGTGTTACAGACTGGCTGTATCCCAGAGGAGCACCAAAGGCCATACAGATATCGCCTGGCATTACATTGTTTGAATCACCAAGTTTTGCCACTGGAATTGAATCGTCTTTTGATTCAAAAGAAACCAGTGCAATATCAATTCTGGCATCTGTACCAACCAGTTTTCCTTCAAACTCGCGTCCATCATTAAGTTTTACACTGATTTTTGTAGCGCTTCCTGCAACATGGTTATTTGTGAGTACATAAAAAGTTGTACCAGATTTACGAACGATTACACCAGAACCGAGTCCTTTAGATTCGTATTCACGTGTACCATCATCCTTCTTATTTTCGTCATTTCCGTTATCCGGGCGGCCAAAGAAGAATTCAAAAGGATTTGTCATTCCTCCGAACGGGTCTTTATAAGTCTTTGTCTCTGTGACATCTACTTCTACAACCGAAGGAAGTAAAGTTTCGCTTACAGAACGGAAGGTTGTTTGCAGTGCTTCTACCACAGTAAGAGCCTGGGCTGCAGTCTGAGCAGATACACTACGTTCTGTTGATGATGAACTGCCAGAGGCAGACTTAGATTCTTTTGGAGGAGCCGCAAAACATGCTGTTGTGAGCATTGTAGCTGCGGCGATGATTGAAAGTGATTTTGTAAAAATTTTCATATTCATATTCCACCTGTTATTATGTTCTTCATAAAATATAATAATAAAAGTGGAAAATGGTTACAAAAATTTTAAGCCGTTAAATCTGGTGGCAAAACTGATTTTCCATTATAGTTCAAATCAGTAAGAACTTCTGTGTGGTCCTTAAAGATTGCAACGGTGTGCTCTTCATGGCAGGAAGCCTCGCCATCGGCGGTAACAACAGTCCAGCCGTCATCAAGGACATCTACATCTGCAGTTCCCAGGTTAATCATAGGCTCAATTGCAAGAACCATGCCTTCTTTAATTCTAGGATTTGCTCCGCGGAACGGACAGTTTGGAACGCTAGGGTCTTCGTGAACTTCAAGCCCTACTCCGTGACCACAGTAATCGTAAACTACACCATAGCCGTGTTTATCAGCTACTTCGTAAACTGCATTTGCAATATCACTAATGCGGTTACCAACCTTGCAGGCTGCAATTCCAGCCTTAAGACATTCAACTGTTACTTTCTGAAGCTCGCGAACCTTTTTAGGCACATTTCCAATCAGAATAGAATGAGTTGTATCGCTGATATAGCCGTCTAAATCGATTCCGACATCAAGACTTACAAGGTCTCCGTCTTTAATTACACGTTTTTTAGAAGGGATTCCGTGAATTACTTCATCATTTATACTGATGCAGACAGAACCCGGATAATCTTCGTGCCACCAGGCAGGTGTTCCACCGTGTGATGTAATGTATTTTTCGAATAATTTGTCTACTTCGTAGGTTGTCATACCTGCGTGAATCTTTGGAATGAGTTCGTTAAACATATCGGCTGTAAGATGACAAGCCTTTCTGATTCCAGCAATCTGTTCTTCTGTTTTAAGATGAATCATATAAAACCTCGTGGATGTAGATTATCACTAAATAAAAAAAATAGCTATACTTTTCAGTTAGTTTCAATTAACAAAAAGATATTCTGGTCAAGCCAGAATATGACAGGGTATCTGGCATTATCAGGCTCAATTTGAACTGTTTACCTGTCATTATCCGGCTTGACCGGATAATCTTTCACTTTCGGCATAACAAACTTTTGCGGTGGCAGAATCGCCCAGGCGCTTGTATTCATCACCCATCTTTCGCAGGAAAAAGGAATCTTCCTTTGAACCGAAACCAAGTTCCAGAGCCCGCTCGTAAACATCAATTGCAAGTTCATCTGGAATTACGCCGTCTATATTTTTATGAAGGATATTCAAGGTGAAGGAAACAACTTCCGGGAAGAAAATATAAAAATAGCGGTAAGAGTATTCCATCTGAATAATCTGCTCCAAAAGAATCATTGCATCATAATATTCAGCGCGAATACAAAGTTCCTCGGCCAGAATATAGCCATAATCCATAAAATCTTCGCGGGTAAACCACTTTTTCAGCGAAAAATCTATGTGATTGGTCTGCATTCTTTTGAATTCAGCAACAGCTTCGTCTTCTTTCTGGTGCATGAGGGTGTAAAAAATCAGCTTTGCGCGACTTTCTTCATCTGTGCGCTCAGAAAGCCAGTCATAATAGTTAAATTCTTTGTAATCGGAGCGGCTTTTATGAATGCGGGTAAAAAATGATTCATCAAAAATGTTGCGTTGACGGGAATCTGAAAGAACACGGTAAGCCTGGGTAACTTCATTAAAAAGTTCCTGTTTATCGGAAGTGCCTGCTAAATCTGGATGCAGGATTTTTGCTTTTTCACGGTAAGCCCGTTTTATTTCTGCAAGAGTTGCATTGGGGCGCACCCCTAAAACTTTGTAATAATCACGCATATTAGAAAATCTTAAATTCTGCTTCGATGTTTGGTTTTTGAACAATCAAAACAGGACAAGAAGCATTTGCTAGGATTTCGTTTTGGTCGCGGGAAAGCATAGCCTTTTTTAAGCCCGGTTTTCCGCCACTAGATTCACTTCCCCCCAGAAGAATTAAATCGGCATTAAAAGATTCAGCAGCCTTAAGAATTTCATTAAATACTCCGCCACTCAAAAGTTCCGATTCAATCTGAACACCCTTCGTGCGGGCAAGCCCAGCTACATAAGAAAGAATGTTTACTTCATCCTGTGTAAGCTGATTTAAGAAAGCAGATTTTTCTTCGGAAAGGAGCAGATTATTCATCTCCAGATATTTAATTGTAGCAGAATCAACAACGTAAACAATTTTCAATGACAGATTGTAAGTTCTTGCCATCATAATTGCATACATTGCTGTATGAATTGAGCTTTTGTGACCATTAACTGCAACCAGAATCTTTTTGAAAAATGTCCTTGCCATAATTTTATTGTATCATCCTTTAGCTGTATTTGCTATTTATTTCTGCTATTCTTCTTTTTAAGAGCTTTTAGAACAAATACATTTTCACGTTCACGCTCTTCCAAAACACTTTCTATGTAAGACTTTGTTTCCTTTGCCTGTGGAATAATCATTTTATCCAGAGCATTTACACGCCGCTGAGTCTTTTTTACTTCTCCAGCCAGACGCCACACAATTGTTCTGATTGAAGCCATCTGGGTAAGAAGAGAAAGTAACTCAAAAAACTTATTGATTGTTTCATCGGTATTTGCGTAAGTTCCCAAGAATGAGTAAAAAAGTTCTTTTTCGGGCATTACTACGTCCATTGAAGAAAAGGACATACCACCGATTACAACTTTCTTTTCCTGAATGCCAAATTCATAGTGAACAGCATGAGAAATTCGCTCTATCTGATCGGAACCTTCCTGCATGAGCATACGTTTGAAGGCAGGATAAGCTTCGCCAATAAGTTTATCTATATCGCGTTCCAGAAGTTTTACCTTTTCTACAAGATGCATAAGTTCGCGCACAAGAATTTCACGCTTTTCTTCCAAAAGTTCATATCCATTTGTAGAAACGGCAAGCTGTTCCTTTACGGCGAGAAGATTAGACTTTGTAGGTGCGACATTCTGAATTGCCACTATTGTCCCCCGGCAGCCTGGCTTTTAGGCAAGTATTTATCAATAAACTCAGGCTTAATTCTTGTAAGCTCTTCACGAGGAAGTTCAGCAAGAATCTTCCATGCCAAATCAAGTGTCTGTTCAATAGTCCTGTCTTCAAATTCACCCTGACCAAAGAATTCTTCTTCCATGCGCTCTCCAAAATGAAGATAAGCACGGTCAAGTTCAGAAAGTTCCTCTTCACCAATAATGGCAGCCAGGTTTCTGATAGATTTTACCTTAGAATAAGCCGCAAAAAGCTGACTTGAAACATTTGCGTGGTCTTCACGGGTCATTTCTGGACCAATTCCGTCTTTCATAAGGCGGGAAAGACTTGGGAGTGCGCTTACAGGAGGGTAAATTCCTTTTTGTGCAAGTTCACGTCCCAATACAATCTGACCTTCTGTAATATAACCGGTAAGGTCAGGAATTGGATGAGAAATATCATCGTTTGGCATTGTAAGAATTGGAATCTGAGTGATTGAACCTTCACTGCCCTTTACACGACCAGCACGCTCGTAAAGCTCTGCAAGGTCGGAATACAAATATCCAGGATAACCTTTACGACCAGGAACTTCACCACGGGTTGTGGAAATTTCGCGCAGAGCTTCGCAATAGTTAGTCATATCTGTCATTACAACAAGTACGTGCATTCCCTTTTCAAAAGCAAGGTATTCAGCAGCGGTAAGGGCACAGCGAGGTGTAATGATACGTTCAATAGAAGGAGCATCAGCCAAAGACTGAAACATTACTACGTTTGCAAGTACACCAGACTGTTCGAATGTGTCTACGAAGAACTTTGCAACGTCATATTTAATACCCATTCCGGCAAAAACCATAACGAACTGCTCATTGCTGTTGCGGAGCTTTGCCTGGCGGATAATCTGAGCGGCAAGCTTATTGTGAGGAAGTCCGTTTCCAGAGAAAATAGGAAGCTTCTGTCCACGAACAAGTGAGTTCATTCCGTCAATTGAAGAAATACCAGTCTGAATAAAGTCGCGAGGATAAACGCGGGCGTAAGGATTCATTGGGTTTCCGTTTACATTGCGTTTTTCGCTACTGATAATATCAGGATATCCGTCAATCGGCTGTCCAAGTCCGTTGAAAACACGGCCAAGCAAACCTTCTCCAACGCGCAGTTCAAGAGGTTCATCCAGGAATTCAAAAGAGGCTGCATCAAGATCAAGTCCTGTTGTGCTTCCAAAAATCTGAACAACAACAGCTTCTTCTGAAATATCAACTATTTTTCCAATGCGGCGTTCACCATAACGGTCCCGCACGCATACAGTTTCATTGTAAAATACGTTTTCTGTGCGTTTCAGTACGACGATAGGACCGTCAACCGATGTAACGCCTCTATATTCAGTTCCTTTCATAGCTACCTCAGTTCTTAAAAGCCCTTTCTATTTCACCCAGCTGGGAATCCATGTGAGTGCGCACTTCTTCTATTTTATCAAGCTCATCGTTCTTATAAACCATTTTGATTCGCACAATTTCATCGCAGGCAGGAAGTGAAATAACCTGAGAAAGTGGTGCGCCGGCCTTTATACATTCAACAGCACGCTCATAGTAAGCGATAATCAGCTCCAGAATCAAAATCTGTTTTTCTGTTGAACAGTATTTATCAATATCATCAAAAGCATTCTGCTGAAGGAAGCCGTTTTTAATCATATCTGCAACGCGAAGCAGTAAGCGGTCGCTGTTTGGAAGTGCATCTGGACCAACCAGACGTACAATCTGCTGCAGGCGGTTTTCTGTTTTAAGAATGTCCAGAGCCTTCTGTCTTAAACTAGACCAGAGAGGATTATGTGCTTCCCACCAGGCTCGAACTTCATCGGCATATTCAGAGTAAGAATCAATCCAGCCAATAGCAGGATAATGGCGGGCATTTGCAAGCTCGCGGTCCAAGGCCCAGAAACAGCGGATAAAGCGCTTTGTATGCTGAGTTACCGGTTCAGAAAAGTCTCCTCCTGGAGGCGAAACGGCACCAATAACAGAAACAGAACCTTCCTGGCCTTCCAGGCTGATTACGCGGCCGGCTCGCTCATAGAAAGAAGCAAGGCGGGTTGGCAAATAAGCCGGGAAACCTTCCTCGGCAGGCATTTCTTCCATACGGCCAGAAAGTTCACGAAGTGCTTCGGCCCAGCGGGAAGTAGAATCTGCCATGATTGCAACGTGCATTCCCATATCGCGGAAGTATTCAGCAAGAGTAATTCCAGAATAAAGGGAAACTTCGCGGGCTGCAACCGGCATGTTAGAAGTGTTTGCAATGAGGATTGTTCGCTCCATAATAGAACGACCAGTTCGCGGGTCAATAAGTTCCGGAAATTCTGTAAGAACTTCGGTCATTTCGTTTCCGCGCTCACCACAACCAATATATACGATTAAGTCAGCATCGCACCATTTTGCAACGGCATGCTGAGTCATAGTTTTTCCAGTTCCAAATCCGCCAGGAATAGCGGCAGTTCCACCCTTACTAAGAGGGAAAAATACATCAATAACGCGCTGACCAGTAATAAGCGGCTCTGTAACACCAAGCTTCTGTTCATAAGGACGAGGCTTACGTACCGGCCAATACTGAGCCAGCTGAATTTCTTCGTCCAGTTCTGTAACAGCAATTACATCATCAACTGTATAATCACCAGAGCCCTTAAATGATTTTAGCACACGTCCTCTTACACTAGGAGGCACCATAATTTTTTCAGTGATTGATTCAGTTTCTTTTACTGTTCCCAGAACCATACCAGCCTTTATAGGACTACCTTCTGAAATTCCCTGAACAGCATCAAAATGCCAGATTTTCTTTGTATCAAGAGGTTCAGCACGTTCACCAGGAAGTAAAAATGCCCCGGAATTTTCATACATTGCCTGAAGAGGTCTCTGAATACCATCATAAATATTTCCAACAACGCCAGGTCCCAAGCGTAAAGAAAGAGGACGCTGAGTACAAACGACTTTTTCGCCGATATGCATACCAGTATCTTCCTCATAAACCTGAATTGTTGTATTTCCTTTATTCTGGCGGATAATTTCACCAATAAGTTTCTGTTCACCTACGTCTACTACATCATAAAGACCGCAGGCATCCAGACCTTCTGCATAAATAATTGGACCAGAAATTCGAGTTATTTTTCCTTCAATCATGTTAAACTCCAAATAAGGCAGAAGCTAGTTCCATTCTGTTAGTATCAAAAAGATTTCCGATAACCCGGCTCATTGTAAGGCAGAAACGGATAGATTTATCATCAGCTTCTATTATCACACCTTCAAGATTATTCAAGCCACAGGTTTCTTCTGCAACTATTTTTCCAAAAACAGTTTCTTCGCAAGAAGTTAGATCCGTGCCAATTACTTTTTCAACGTATTTCTTTGCAGTTTTAAAATCAAAACCATAAATATAGGCATGAACCTTTATTCCCTTCTGGTGTTTATAATTCTTAAAAAGAAGGTCCAGATGTTTCTGAATATCCAGGCCAGAAAGCCATTCATTTACGCCTTCAGAAAGTTTTTCCTGAACATAAGAAACTTCAAAACGAGCCTTTTCAAGAGGAACTGCAGCCTTCTGATTTTTTTCAAAGGCTTCAAGTTTACGGTTTTCCTGCTCTTCCTTTTCCTTTCTAAGCTTTTCTATATTCTGATCAACACTAGAAACAATCTGAGCACTATCTTCCTTTGCTTTTTTCAGAATCTTATCTGCCTTTCTGCGGGCTTCTGTCTGAATCTCTTTATCAAGAACATCTGTTGAACGTAATTCCTGCATATTTATACCTGAACTCCTATAGCTTCGCGAATAGAATCTGAAAGCGACTTTTTACCTTCCAGATGACCGTTTAATCCCGGAATCTCTACAATAAGAGGAAAGTTTCCTGTTTTTTGCCAGGCAATTTCTTCATCCTCAATCTGACTGGCAGCCTGTTCTGTTAGAATAAGGACACGAGGAATCTCACCGGAAGGAACATTTGCAATACCACCCTTTCCCGTTACACGATTAAATGCATCTAGCACTTCTGAACGGGTTTCGGCAACTGCACCTTCTATTCCGGTTAGCTTAAATGCCAGGACTAATTCTCGCTCGCCGATAATAAAAAACTTCATTTACAGTCTGACTATCTGAAAAGAATAAGAACAGCTACGAGCATACCCCAAAGACAGATACCTTCGGCAAGACCAACGAAAGGAAGAGCCTTTCCCGAAAGTTCTGGGTTTTCACTCATTGCGCCCATTGCAGCTGCACCAATTTTTCCAACGGCAATACCAGATGCAAGACAAGCAAGTCCTACAGCGATAGCAGCAGCCAGATATTTCAGAGAATCACCAGCGCCAGCTACACCTGCAGCAGCAGTTGCCGCATCCTGTGCAAACATAGCTGCACCTGCACCCAAGAAAGCTAAGAAAGATACAATTCTCTTTTTCATAAACAAACCTCTATTTAATTTATTCTAAGTGAAATTACTTTTCACTAATTGATTCAAAAGCAAATGGCTTAAATTCACGTCCATTTTCATGGAAGAATTTACTGAAAAACTCATAATATTGCAAACGGATAACCTGAATTGCAACAATCATTCCTTCCAGAACAATTATAAGAGCATTTCCAAGAATTAAAACAATTATTCCTCCCACAGAAGCAACTCCGCCACACATATTTGTGAGGGTCATAATTGTAAAGTTCAAAACTGCATGTGAAAGCGCAAAAGCACCAACACGCACAAAACTGATTGTATTTGAAAGATAACCAGAGAACACTTCAATAAGTTCAACTACACTGGAAATCAGATAGGTTCCAAAGCCATTTTCAAATATAGGTTTTTCACCATTCATAGCACGCTCAAAAGGAGAAGCAAATGCAGCAAAGAAGAGCGCAACACAAATGATAATAATATCATAAACAGCAACCTTGTGATTAAGTAAAACAATTCTTAAAACAAGTGCAATAACATACCAGAAGAAAACAGCACCAGCAAGTCCATTTTTTCCGAAAAGAACTTCGGCATACTTTTTCCTGATTAAGTTATTAATCATATTGATTATAAGTCCGCAGGTATTGATTACAAAACCGATTGCAACTGCTACTCCAAAAACTCCAAACATCACGTAAATAGATTTTGGATCATCAGAAGGCATAAGACGCAAAATTGGAGCATGAGGAGTTCCAAAGAAACCTGTTACCCATTCAGCAAAAGGTTCCAGAAGTCTTTCTGTTCCAAAGAATTCACCAGTAAGAACGCCCATAATTGAACTTGAAATACCAATTGCAATAAAAATAGGAGCAAACTTATTCCAGTTGCCCACATTTATAATTTTGCGGGCCATCAGAATACCCATAATGACAAAACACAGTCCCTGTCCACAATCACCAAACATAATTCCAAAAAGCAGAGTGAAGAAAACTGCCACGAATGGTGTTGGATCTATTGTTCCATAAATAGGAGCGCCGTAAGAAAAGACCATTCTTTCAAAACTTTTTACAAATTTTCCATGCTTAAGCTTTACAGGAACCTGTTCTTTTCCGTTTACAACATCTACAACTTCATGAACATCATATTCACGAATAACGATACGGCCTTCTGTAATCTCATCAAGATCTTTCATATAAGCTGGGACATCATTTACATAAATCCAGCCGGTAAGTCTGTAAACAAGTTCTGTAGATTCCAGAGAGTGTGTGATATTATCAACCTGAACTGCAATAGAAAAATCACCAAGCAGCTTAAGCAGTTTATCTTTGTGAGTTTCCACAAAGTTCATACGCTCAACAACAAGTTCATCCACTGCTTCGCGGGCTTCTGCAAGTTTTTTATCCATTCCTGCAAGTACATCTTCCGGCACGCCATTAAAATCGTGAGGAACTTCTACAGGTGTAAATCCGTAATTCTTAAGTTCAGTATCAATTGCAAATCTACCCTTTTTAGATGATGCAACCAGAATGTGTGATTTATCATCGCCCAGGGCAATTACTTCGGCAGTACCTTCAAGTGCAGCCTTAATTTTATCAAAGTCAGAAGGAACAATACGTCCAATCTTCATAGAAAGGAAAGAAAGGTGTTCCAATTCAGAGTAAGGCACATTCAGATTTGCAAAAGCAAGCACCTCTTTTCTGGCATCTGTGACTTTCACAAAATTTTCGCTTGCGGCTTCATTACGCTGCTGCAAAGACTTGTAAGATTCAATAATACGGTAGGCTTCGTTTCGTTCAATATCTGTTGGAGAAAGACATTCCGAAATTTTAATTGAAGCAGTATCCAGCTGAAGTTCAATACAAGCACTCTTTAACTGACTGAACAATTCGGCATCTTCAGAAAATGAATTAAGAGCAGAAGAATTTCCTGCGGAATTTATTTTTCCAGAAGGCTTTGAGCCTGAGTTTTTAGTTACAAATTGAAAGTTTTCTTTTTTACCTATGTATTCCACCACAGGAGCAATATCTTCTTTAAGAACCATAAGTTCCAGAAGCTTCATTTCTGCAGTTCTAGCCATTATTTACACCTCCGTAGTTTATTCCTACAGTATTCATTGCTTCCTCAGAACTGATATTAAGCCTCAGGCTTTCTACAGCAGTTCTTATACAGTTTAATTCAAAATGTTTTACTTTATACCACGCAATCAGTGAACATACAGACATTGGATACTGATGAAAAACATTTAATGCCATTCTGTTCACTTCAATTCGGCTGCGTTTTTCCATCCAGTTAGGGTTTATAGTCCACACTACCCCTTCTGTATGAGGATTAACAAGGTTCTTATATTTTGAATTTGACCAGGCGTTATAATCATCAACCGGCAATTCCAATGCTTTTAAAGCAGGACCAGCGAGAGGATCTCCATACCCCGGATGTTTAGACACACAAATAAGATTTTCTGCAATTTCTTCATCAGACATTTCATAAAAAAGGCGCAGTCTTAATGCCCAAACAACATTCTTAACAACATATTCGTTTTTGTAAATCTTCATTAAGGCCGTGTAATCTTCACCCTTTTCATTTTCCAGAGACTTCCAGAGATGACGCATTACCTGTAAATCAACCTTAAATTCCATTTCCTGCTGTTCATGAATCTGAGGAACATGATCATACCAGGAAAAAATAGAGCCTTTAGTTATAGCTTTAATATCCGGCCAGGCATCATAATTCAACTGAGCAAAAGCCCCTAAATCTGCCAGAGGAGGACATTCTTTTTCACCATTACAAAGAGCAGCACCAATTTCCTTTAAGTTTTCTGCCTCGTAAATATATAACTGATCTACAAGCAGAGGATCCGGAGTATCGTATGCATTTATTAAAGTGGTATATTGCTCTATAAAACGTTTTTTTGCATCCACCTCAATCTGACGAGCCAGAAGAACTTCTGGAATCATAGGAGGATGAGATCTAAAAATAAGAGACCATAAATCTTGAAGATTTTTTTGATTAAAAAGGATTTTAGAACGTTCACCTACAAAAGAATGCCCTAAAATTCCACTGGCTTTTGCAAAAATGTAAGAACCGGCTCCGTCTTTATCCATAACAGAATACCTCTCTTATTAAGCAAAAAGCAGTTTTTCTAAAGCAGAAAAAAAGGCTTCCTTGTTTTGCGGTTTTGAAGCATAAGAAGTTTTGTAAGAATCTACTTCGTCCTTATATTTTTTAGCTATTTCGTCGTGTTTTTTCTGAAAATCAGCTTCTATTTCTCGTGATAAAGCTTCATTCTTTTCTTTATATGCAGTGTTATATTCAGCATGAGCTTTAGAAATATACTGTTCAGCTTCGATTTTGGCAGAATCTATAAGAGAAGAGGCCTGCTTTTCAATTTCAAGTAAATGCTGAATTGCAGCAAGCTCCTGATTTATTTCACTCATTTTATCCCTCGAAAAATTTAATGATATCATAAACTTCCTGAGAAGACTGTGCATTTACAACTTCATTCAAAAAGTCCTGATTATTTACAAGCTGAAGAATATCGCGCAATACCTGCAAATGCTTTACTGCGTCATCTTCTTCAAAGAATATTTCAAATATTAATTTTACAACGGGATTTTTATCTTTACAACTGGAATCAACAGAATCGAATTCAATTCCTTTTTTACTTACACCAATTGAAATTGCAGGGGAACCGAGCTTTCTCCCCGTTACTGCATGTGGAATTGCTACGCCCGGAATAATTGCTGTACTTTTTAATTCTTCCCGGGCGATAAGAGCATTCATTGCCTCAGTGCGATTTAACTGACTAAATTTAGCTACAAGGGGCTCAAGGAGCTCCGCAAAGCACTCTTCTTTTTCTGTGCTTTCCAGATTAATTTTGATTTCCTTGCAGGTCAGTAAATCGCTAATCATATTTTACTCAGCAGCAGATTCTGTTGCTTCCTCTTCTGTTGTTTCTACAGTATCGTTCCACCATTCACCAGCAGATTCAGCAGAAGTTTCTGCTTCAGCTTCTACGGCTCCTTCTGGAAGAAGATCTTTTTCAATTCCTGGCTTTTTGTTTACAAGAGCAAGAAGAATTGCAAATACGAAAAAGAGAATAACTAATACAAAAGTTGTCTTTGTAAGAACGTTTGCTGAATGTGAACCGAATGCAGCAGTTCCGCGACCACCAAGCAATCCACCCATGCCATTTTCACCATCATCCTGAATAAGAACAAGCAGAACTAGAAGAACGCAAACGATAATAAATGCAACCAAAAGAACAATACCAATTGTACCCATTTTTTTATAACTCCAAAAATTTTATCTTTTATAAGGTAATATATGATAGTAAAAATATGACTTTTCGTCAATGCAAGAAAGAAAGCAGAAAATAAAAAACCTTCGGGGGCTCCCGAAGGTTTCATTTGCAGTAAAGGTGGTTTCGACAGGCTCAACCACCTTAGAAAAATTTATTTTGTAGCCAAAATTGGTCGGTCGCTGTCGCGACCTTACCGAGTTTTCGCAAAGCGAAAACTCGCACGCAATATCAGCTACTTTGTAGCTAATATTGCTATACCAGGGAGTGTTTTTCCTTCGAGGAATTCGAGGGAAGCTCCACCACCAGTTGAAACGTGGCTCATCTTATCTGCCAGGTTGAACTTGTTTACAGCAGCAACAGAGTCACCACCACCAACTACAGTCATAGCACCCTTAGATGTTGCTTCAGCAACCAAGCGGGCTACAGCTTCAGTTCCCTTTGCAAAGTTTTCAAACTCGAATACTCCAACAGGTCCGTTCCATACGATAGACTTTGAAGCAAGAATAGCGTTCTTGTAAAGTTCAACAGTCTTAGGACCAACATCCATACCCATAAGGTTATCTGGAAGATCAACTGCATCAACTGCAACCGGGTCCTTATCAGCAAATTCTGCACCACCAACATGGTCAACAGGAAGAAGAATCTTAACTCCAGCCTTTTCAGCTTTAGCAAGAAGATCTTTTGCTGTATCGAGGAAGTCATCTTCAACAAGAGACTTACCGATTGAATGTCCCTGTGCCTTGAGGAATGTATAAGCCATACCACCACCAACGATGAGTGTAGAAGCGTTCTTCATAAGGCTTTCGAGAACAGCAATCTTTGAAGAAACCTTTGCACCACCGATAATAGCTGTCATTGGTTTTTCCGGATTTGTTACCATTGGCTGAATGTATTTAACTTCTTTTTCCATGAGGAAGCCGCCAACGCTTTCTACTGGCATGAATTTTGCGATAGAAGCTGTAGAAGCCTGGTCGCGGTGAGCTGTACCAAATGCATCGTTTACGAAGATGTCTCCGTATGTTGCAAGTTCTTTTGCCATTACATCGCGCTCTGCAGGGTCCTTAGAAGTTTCTTCCTTGTGGAAGCGAACGTTTTCAAGCATTGCAACAGCTCCTTCTGGAAGAGCATCAATTGCAGCCTTCTGTCCGAGAGCATCTGGAAGGAATGTAACTGGTTTTCCGAGTTTCTTTGCAAAATATTCTACAACCGGCTTCATGCGGTTTTTACCGTTGATGAACTTTTCTGCATCTGCATCAGTCCATGTTTTTCCAGCTTTTTCAGCTTTTTCCTGAGCCTTTTTTACGTCCTTTTTAGGGTCTCCAAGGTGAGACATAAGAACGAGAGAGCGTGGGCTCTGTTCAAGAATGTATTTAATAGTAGGAAGTGCAGCCATGATACGAGTATCATCCTGTACAACTCCGTCCTTCATAGGTACGTTAAAATCAACGCGCATAATAATGCGTTTACCCTTCAAATCAACGTCTTTAACGGTCTTAATCATAAGATTCTCCTTATATAATGCCCCACAAACAATGCAGGGAAATTTACGATATTAATTAAAATATAATGACTTTTAGAGACAAATTCAATTATAATTTCCTGTATGAAATCAAAAGGCTTCCACCCGACAGAAATTATTTTTTCTACAACTACCGCCTGCAACCTGCACTGCCAGCATTGTTTTATTAACCGCACGCCACGCAGACTGGAAATTGAAGATGCAGTAAGACTGATTGAAAACTGCGTTGCAAACGGAGGGAAGCCCGGAGCAGGCGACAAAAATGGCACTCCTCTTCCTGTTATTGACCGAATCGGTTTTTCTGGCGGCGAGCCTTTTTTGTATATGGATTTTTTGATTGAAGTGACTAAGGCCGCAATTTCTCACGATTTGATGTTTGACCAGATTATGACCAACGGCGACTGGTGGCATGATGAAGATGAACTCACCGACACACTGCAAAAATTATATGACGCCGGCTACGACGGAAAAATCGGACTCAGCTGGGATTCCTACCACGGGCAAACTGCCGTCCGTATGGAAACTTTTATCAGCACCGTTCTGGAGATTTTTGGTGAGGATTCGATTAATATTCAGAGGGTAGAAGAGGACAATAAAGGAGGGGAAAGCCTTCCCCTCGCTCGCACTTCGTTGCTCGCTACCCCTTCTCCTAGGGGAATGCAGCAAAGCTGCTTATCCCCTAAGACCCCTGAAAATTCCCCGCGAGTTTTCGCTTGCAAAAACTCGATAGCGAGCGAATGCGAGCGTACAACGCCCCCGACAGACATCCCAGTCTACCACCTGCCCCGCACCTACCCTAGCGACGACAGCCGCGCCTGGCAGGCCCGCCGCTGGTTCAAGGAAGATTACTGTCAGGGGCCGGGCAACATACTCTACGTTCACGCCGACGGAAACATTGCCCCCTGCTGCGGCTTTGCAAACGAGAACCCCGCGCTTTTTATTGGCACAATTCACGACAACTTTGAAACAATCATGCAGAAGGCCGCCGCAAATCCCTTGATTAAAATCTGCTACGAGAAAGGTCTCTCCCATTACCGCCGCCACGGCCTAAAAAAATGCCTGCGGTCACAGGGAAAAAAACTCCCCGGAACCACAGGCGAAAACTGTACTCTCTGCGATTTTATATGTAAATTATAATTATTCAGTTTGTTTATAAATTGTTCTTGGCAGTGTATCGTTATAATACCATGTAGTTTTGTCATCTTCATATCCATAACTTACATACAGACCAGAAGTCCACTTTATGACACCTTCATTAGCATTACTATTACTTATCGTAAGACGAAAGTCTTCTCCTAAAAAACCAATACAAGCAGAATATCCATTTTCATTTTTCTCTACACTATATGCCAGTTTTTGATTTTCCAGGAGCTGATATGCATTTTCATCCTTACTCTTTTTGACTGCCTCATAATCTTTTGGGAAAAAAAAGTAAATAGGATTCTTTGTTTCTACATACCCAAATTCCTGCCCCATTAAATTATTTTTTTCTGACGCAGGACCGAAACAAAGCAATACTCCAGTGCCAGTTTTTTTATATATCTGGTTTAGATTTTCGTCATACTCACCCTTATATAAATCTCCGTACCATGTAGTTCCGGCAAACGGATCAAAATTTTCAATCAAAGCATCTTCTTCATCGTCATTTCCACTATTCCCTGCATGACTGCATGAAGAAAAAGCAAAAATTAGATTTAAGATAAACAGGAAATTAATGCAATAAATTATTCTTTTCATAAAATCCTCTTTATATCAAAAAGACCGCCCTTTCTCACAAAAAAAGGCGGCCATGAACTTAAAAACTTTGTTTAGAATTATATTCTAGTAAGGGTAGCTCCCATAGTTACTCCCATTACTTTTTTTCCAAAAGTAAGTTTATCACCTTCAAGTTTCCAATCATATTCATAATCTACACCTTCAATTTCTAAAGTTCCTTCTCCATCTTTAGAAACATCACCAGTATAAGTTCCACCAACAGAACCCTCGGAAGATCCATAAGAAATAGTCGCATCATCATAGAAAGTGATTATAAGTTCCTCTCCCTCCATTGTTCCCTTAAAGCTTGCTACTTCTGCAGGACCTTTTTTACAAGACACAAAGCAAAGTGCCAGAAAGAGTGCAAGCATTACACTTGCGATTTTAGTTAAGTTTTTCATGTTTATCCCCCATGAATTAATTTTGTTATATCCTCAAAAGAGGATAAGTTAATATAACAAGGGGTGGTAGTCATTTAATGACTAAGTAAATATTTTTTATAAATTTTTGTACATTTTTTCTATACTTTCCTTCCACTGCTCCACCAGCCAGTCTGGCTCAAGGGGACGGGCGTTTTCGCCAAAGGAAAGCAGCCATCTGAAAATTGGAATCCACTGGGAGCTTGTAAAGGAAATTGTTGTTGTATCGGCCTGCTGATTTTCTTCTATTTTTTGATTATCAGCCCAAAGGCATTCGCGGACAAGGCTACGGGCTTCACCAGAAAATTCAATTTTAAAATCATAAGCTTCATCATACTGAAAAGAACCAAAACGCCCCTCTTCAAAATCTTCCCTGAATCTGAAATTTGCAGGCAGCTCAAAAGTCCGGGATTTTACAAGCTCAAGGGCGTGTATTTTTGAAAGCTTGTAAAGGCGGGGACCCGGCACTCTTGGATTTTTTGAAGCACCGTATAAATACAGACTTCCGTCGTCAAAAACAAGCTGAAAGGGCATGACTTTTCTGTGGCGTTCTTCCGGCTCCCATTTGCTGAAGTAATTAAAATCAAGCAGATAATTATTTTTGATGGCTTTAAGGATTTTTTCTACTACACCTTCATCAATCAAATGTTTTGGACGAGGGGCGATGTAAAAGCGGTCGCGCAAGGTGGTTTCGACAGGCTCAACCACCGCATTTTTTGGCTCAAGCACCGCTTTTCTAGGCGTAACTTCTGCATTCATGGGCTCAGCATCCGCATTCACGTGCTCAACCGGCTCTTTTTCCGGGGTAATTTTATTCAGTAGATTATCAAAGGATTTATATAGAAAATCATCATTTGAGTTCTGATTCACAAGGCCTCTTATGAGCTGCAGGCAAAGGATTTCATCATCACTAAATGCTTCTGCCGGCAGCTTAAAAGGCTTGGTATAATACCAGCCATGCCGCTTTTTATCATAAGCGAGAGGGGCACCAAGCTCGTTTTTCATGTAACGAAAATCGCGCCGAAGAGAACTGTCTGAAAGTAAATCATCGCGCAGTTCCAGTCGCAAAGTATCAAGAATATTTTCAAAAGAAAAGGCCTCACCGTCAGCAAGCATACTGTCGATGAGGCGAAAGCGTTCCAGTTGTGTATGCGTTGTTTTATGACCGGGCATAAAAACAATATATCACAGAATTACAGAAAATTCAAAAAAAGGGAGTAAATAGTCATTTAATGGCTAAGTAACTGGCATGCCTAGCATAATTGGACTAACCTTCCTTAAGCTCATCCTTATGCCGCAAAGTATACCAGATGATTCCACAACACCAGAAAAATGTTGCAATAAAATTAAAGAAAATAGCCATGCGGAGAGATGGTACATAAATCATGGCAAGGAAATAACCTGCAAAACCCGCGATGCTGCCGGTCATGTCTATGAGGTTGTCGTAAGAGGCTCGCTCCTGGCTCTTTTTAAAAAACCAGGCTTTTGCACCTTCAAAAATCTTGTCACTAATTCCGCCAAAGAAAACATACATTCCCATGCTGATTACCCAGAAAATGAACATATTCAGGGTAGCTTCGGAGTAGATAAAATACAAAACACTGGCCACTGCCTGCATGAGGAAAAAAGGTAGCATCAGGGGCAAAAGTTTTTTGTTCCACTTAGACCACATAAAGCCCAAAAGAACTCCCCCACCCCAGCCTATTATACTTTGAAGAGAAATAAGGCGTGGAGACAAAATTGCGTAAACTTCTTTATTGATTACAGCGGCAGAAAGGCCTGTGAAAAGATAATAAAAACCGTCTGACAGGAGGAGCGGCCAGTACTTTTTTATATCGTGAATAAGTGACATGAACTTATAATACTTCAGATAAAGAGGAGCTTCAATAAAAAAAAGTCCTGCCGCAAAAGCAACAGGACTAATATGGACTTATAGCTCCGGATTTCCGGAAAACTTTTTAGAATACCACTACAACTTCGCCGTTAGGATATTTTCCTTCAACGTATTTGCGAACTTTTTCGCTCTTCAAAGCTTTTACAAGAGCCTTGATTGCGTCTGTATTTTCATTTCCTTCTTTTACTGCGATTACATTTACATAAGGTGAAGAAGAACCTTCAACGAAAAGTCCATCTTTTTTAGCAGAAAGGCCTGCAGGAATTGCATAGTTTCCGTTGATTACTGCAGCATCAACATCTGCAAGAACACGTGGAAGAGAAGCTGCTTCAATTTCACTGAACTTAAGCTTAAGTGGGTTAGAAGCAATATCCTGAACTGTTGCTGTAATTCCGGCACCTTCTTTAAGAGTAATAAGACCTGCATCTGCAAGAAGAAGAAGTGCACGACCTTCGTTTGTTGGGTCGTTAGGAATTGCAATGCGAGCTTTCTTCTTAAGATCTTTTACAGACTTTACTTTCTTTGAATAAAGAGCAAATGGTTCTACATGAATTCCACCTGCATTTACAAGGTGATATCCACGTTCTTTATTGAAAGATTCAAGATAAGGAATGTGCTGGAAGTAGTTAGCATCAATTTCACCAGATTCTACGGCTTCATTTGGTGTAACATAATCTGTAAATTCAATAACTTTAAGGTCAACACCATCAGCCTTCAAATCATCTTTAATAAGATTCAAAATATCGGCATGTGGTTCTGGAGTAGCACCAACTTTCAAAACAGTCTGTGCAAACAAAGCTGCTGCAGCAAAAAGAACAGCTGACAAAGTAATAATTTTTTTCATATTCATACCTCTCATGAATTAGATTTTTATTACCCACTTATATACTAGGTAATTACTTTTTAGTCAATAGCTTTTTTAAAAATATTTAAATTTTTAAGTATTTTTTTCTTTTTTTGCTTATTTTTTATGAAATTTTAGAATTTTTTATAAATTTGTTATTTTTTACTTGCATTTTTTCTCGCCTTAAATTATATTGTATACAAGATAATTTAAGGCGAGAAATTAAAACTTTCAAGCCGAAAACACAGATTAATTAGAGAGGTAAAATTATGGCAGAATTGACTATTACACAGGCAAATTTTCAGAGTGAAATTCTTGAGAGCAAAAAAACAGCTCTTGTTGACTTTTGGGCACCTTGGTGCGGACCTTGCAAAATGCTGGGACCTGTAATTGCAGAAATTGCAGAAGAACACCCGGAATATACAGTAGGAAAAGTAAATGTTGATGATGAACCAGATTTGGCACAACAGTTTGGCGTAATGAGCATTCCTTTCCTTGCAGTTTTCAAGGACGGAAAACTCGTAACATCTTCTGTAGGTGTTCAGCCTAAAGAAAATATTTTGGATATGTTGAAATAACCTTTCCATAAAATAAAAAAAGGCGAATTCTTTTGTTCCTGTTTTTTAGAGCAATGTAAAAAAATAAAAAGGGCGTAAGTGGAGCGACCTTGAAAATCATTTGCAATCCGGTGCGTTCAGCACGACGGATTGCACTATGATGTTTCAAGGTCGTGCAACTGCAGCCCTTTTTATTTTTTTGTATTAGAGTACACAAATAGGAACAAAAGTTTCAGCCTTCAAGGAAGCTCCACCGATAAGACCACCGTCGATATCTGGCTGAGCAAGAAGTTCTGGAGCGTTACTTGCTTTCATTGAACCACCGTACTGAATGATTACTTCATCAGCAACCTTCTGGTTGTAAAGTTTTGCAATGTAACCGCGGATAAACTTGTGGATAGCCTGAGCATCTTCTGGAGTTGCAGTTTTACCTGTTCCGATAGCCCAAACTGGTTCATAAGCGATTGTTACATTCTTCATCTGTTCTTCTGTAACACCTGCCAAGTCAGCAGAAAGCTGGAATGCACAAACCTGTTCTGCTTCACCAGCTTCGCGTTCGCTCAAAAGTTCACCAATACAAAGATCAACTTCAAGACCATCTTTAAGAGCCTTGCGAACTTTCTTGTTAATCAATTCATCTGATTCACCAATTTCGTGGCGGCGTTCAGAGTGTCCAATAATTACACACTGACATCCGATATCTTTAAGCATTGCTGTAGAAACTTCACCTGTGTGAGCTCCGTTATCTGTTGCGGCAACGTCCTGTGCAGCCAGAATGATGTTTGAACCTTTTACAACCTGAGCAACTGCATCAAGATATACAAAAGGAACACCAATCATGTACTTGTTTGTCTTTCCCTTAAGCTGTTCAACCAAGTCTTTTGCCAATGCAACTGCTTCTGCCTTAGAAGTGTTCATTTTCCAGTTTCCGGCGATATAATGTGTTCTTGCCATATTTAACTCCTATGATATGCCGCTTTTTGCGGTCAATTTACCTGTATTTTGAAATAAGTTTATTTTATTGTATCAACTTAGTCAACGCTTCGTTAAGTTTCTTGACAGAGGAATCATTTGGATTGATTGCAACTACCTGACGCAGATAATACTGGGCTTTGCGGTAATCTTTTTTGTCATAATAAATTTCATAAAGGCGGAAAAGGGCATCGCTGTTACGAGGATTTGAAATCAAACTTGAACGTAAATCGGCCAGAATATTATTTTCGGTAAGCTGAAGAAAACTTCTTCTATATAGAAGATAAGACTTCATTTTAGGAGTAGCAGTTGCAATTTGAGTATCCAGATAACGAAGTACAGAATCACGATTTCCAACCTGACAATAGGCCAGAACATAAGCCTGCATTAAAACTTCATCGGAAGAATTTGCATCATAAACCTTGCGAACATAATCAAAAGCTTCCTGTGCTTTTCCAAGTTTTATACAGATAGTTACATACTTTTCTACTAATTCAGAAGTCATTGTTTTAGACTGAATCAGTTTTTTGCAGATTGAATAGGCTTCCTGCCAGTTTTCGCGCTGAACGAGCCCTTCCAGAGCATATTCCATGGCCTGCAGATTTTCTGGGTCGGCAGAAAGGATTTTTGCAGTAAGTTCATCTGCATATTTTCCGGCTACAGGGGAATCTGTCATAGAGGAAATTCTGGCGGCAAACATCAGGGCATCTTTATTGTCCGGGTAGAGTTCAAGTGCTTTTTCAACTGTTTCTGTAGCAGAAGCCGTGTTTTTACTCCAGTCCAGCTGAACTTTTGCACGCAGAATTAAATAATCAATTGAAGTGTTATCCTGTCTGGCGTACATATCCAAAAGCGAAACCGCATGTATATAATCATTTTTTTCTATGAGGATTTTTGCACGGAATAAAACAAATTCAAGATCGTTTGGTGCCTGCTGAAGAACACGAGCAACGTACAATTCAGCCGAAGAATAGTCTTTTTTTTCAAAGGCGATATAGGCATTCTGTTTTAAAATACGAATATCGTTTGAATCGCCGGAAACTTTTCCAAGAACTTCCAGAGCCTTATCATACTGACCGTTCTGACGCAAAAGTCTTACATAGGCCAGAGAAACTTCTTCTACAGCAGGACAACTTTTATAAACCGAAGCCATACAACTTGCCGCATCCTGTACAAGCCCTTTTCTTTCATTAAAAAGAGCCATAAGATATTGAGCCAAAACCGATTCAGGACGAATTGCAAGAGCGGTTTTTACAGGAATTTCGCACTGAGCAACAACAGTATCAGAAGCAATAGGATTGAGGAGAACAAGGGCCGGCAGAATAATGGAAAGAAAATCTACATTTCCGGTGCTGGAATCAAAAACGCCCTGTCTGGCCATGTAAACTGCCCCCAGATAAGTATTATCTGCATTTACGGCAGGAATTTCCCAGGTGATTTTTTCTGAAGGCCAGGCATACTTCATTATTTCGGCAGCAATATTGATTAAAACCTTCTCGTTTTCTTCATAATCACCCTTACTCTTTCTGATTAATGACATTGCAGAACGAATACTTTCTGGAGAACCGATTTCTACACCCTGCAGAACTTCTGAATCAATTTTATAAAAAAAGGTCTTTTTATTTGGAACTGGAAGTTTTATTGTTTCGCCTTTAGAAGTGTCTGTTTTCTGAGTGGACACACTAGTATCTGCCGCCTTTTTTTTCTTTGCGGCAAAAAGCGGATTACAGAAACTAATTGCAATCAGCACAAAGAGAAGTTTGAAACATGCAGCATAAGACTTATACAATCCTGCTCACCTGTTAATCATCCAGTCTATCTAAAGGAACATCCTCATCTTCAAAAGTACCTGTATTTTCATCCTTTATCACCAATTCCTTATGACGCTGTTGAGCAAGGAAGAAGAGAATTAAGAAAACAGCAATGGCAAGCATAAAGACCGGCCCCAAAATAGCTGCTATTGTCAAAAAAGAAAATTTAATAATCTTAAATGAAAAAAGCAGGTACCATCCACCCATTCCGATAAGCGTAAAAGACGGAATAACGAATCCGAATTTTAACTTCTTGTATTTATATAATCCAGAAATAATGAGCAGAATTCCAGCAAGAACTACAAAGCATGGCCAGAATTCAGCAATTCCAAATGAAGAAAGATATACTACAGCACTCATTACGGCCCAGCAAAAAACCAGAAGGCTTATATACAGGGGAACTGCTTTCTTTTGAAATATAAGATTTATAACCAGTGCTATTACAGCAATAAGAATCTGTAAAATCAGCATGCTTGTAATAAATAAATCAAAAGAAGCGATTCTTGAATGCATAAAAAGTATAACAGCATTTAGAAGAGCTAGAATACATTCAACAGGTAAGAGAATATAATATAGAATAAAAAAATTTTTCTTCATTATTATTTATAATACTAGTATTATTTAATCTTTACAATAATATTTCACTATGATAAATTCAAAAATATGAATTTAAAGAAGATAAAGGTCTGTACAGGACTGCTCTGTGCACTTCTCCTGATTTCCTGCAAAAATACTAAAACAAGACAAGTTTCTTCCTCTCAGGATAATTCACAAAATCAGCTTAGAATGCTTCTGGAAGACAAAAGTTTGAATGAAAAACAGCAGTATTCAATAATTAATCAGCTGGCAAATTCCTATCTTCTTGAAAAAGACTACCAGGGGCTCATTCTGTTTTTAACTGACCATGTAGAACAGAATCCTCAAGACACTTACAACTCTTACTGGCTGCTTATGACAGCCTATGCTTACCTTTCTATGGGGGCTGAACCGGTTGCAGAATACTATTTTGACAGGATTTTGCAGCAGTGTCAGGATCTTCTTGTAAAGGGCAATTCCGTGCACTTTATGTGTCTGCAAAATCTTATTCAGATTAGTAAAACACCTTCCCACAGAATTAAGTATTTCAACGAAATAATCACCAGGTTCCCGGAAAACATAAACACAACAGAACTCTACCTGCATCTGGCTACTGAATATGAAAAAGACAGTCAGTGGGAGCAGGCTCTTAAGAACTACACTCTCTTTTTGCAACAGCCGGACGCCACAACCATTCAGATTGCAGGAGAACCGGACGCTTACAAAAACGCCCGCCATTTTGTAGACTTTAATAATTCATCTAAAGACTGGACCTTTGACAGTCTGCCGGCACTTGAGCAGGCCGTTAGAAAAGCAATCAGAAATTACGACTGGCGCGCTCTTGATAAATACAAGGCAAAAGTAAACTTCTTCTCTATGTCATGGAAGCAGGACGAAATGGACGCTAACTCCCAGGAAGAGTTTTCTATGCGCAGTTTTATGAGGGGAAACAGAATTCGTGTAAGCGAAACTTTAGATGAAGCCTCTAACCCTAACGAAGCCTATTTACGTACCTGGGGATGGTCTACTTACATTCCGGTGTGGTACCTTTATTTCAGAAAAGTTAATTTCCCTGTAGACCCTGATATCCACGGAAACTGGGAATGGGCCGGCATTTACATGGGTAATAAACTCTAATGAAGCGTAAACTTCACTCTATTTTCACTGTTATTTTCATTTCTCTAAGCACACTTACCGCACCAGGTCTTTATGCACAGGAAGAGTCAGCTGAAGTAGCGGCAAAGGACCTTTCACCACAGGAGATTTCTCCGCAGGAAATTCCTGCTGCAGATATTTCTGAAACAGAAATCCCTGTTTCTAATCAGCTGGAAGAAAAAATCCCAGATGAAGAATTAAACTCAGATGCATTAGCGGCGGAAGCTCTTGTCCAGGCAAACTTTCCCGCCCCTGACAATACCGAAGTAATACACCCAGAGGGAATTACCATAGATTTTCCTCAGAAAAAAATAATTGGTCTTACAACAGAAGAAATTCTTGCCCGCCCGGAAGTAGAAAAATTCCGCCGCCAGTATCTTTCTCCAAAATGGTCTGCCCTGCTCCACTCTTATCTGGAAAACGCAATGGAATACAGGCTTTACGTTAGAAAAGCCGTTCAAGATAACGAAGTTCCAGAGATTCTGGAATATCTGCCTGTGGTTGAATCAAACTATAAAACAAATGCAAAGTCGCGTTCGGGTGCAATTGGGATGTGGCAGTTTATGGCAAACAGTGTATGGCCTTTTTTAACTCTGAACGATTATGTTGATGAAAGACTGGATCCCTGGAAATCAACAGACGCAGCACTAAAAAAGCTTCAGGATAATTACAAACAGTTTGACGACTGGTTTCTTGCAATTGCCGCCTACAACTGCGGAATGGGAGCCTTAAATCGCACAATAAAAAAAGCAAAAGCCAGTGCCCCGGAAGACACAAAAATAGATTTCTGGTATCTTCTCGACCATAATCTTCTGCCTTCTCAAACTGCAAATTATGTGCCAAAACTTATTGCCATTGCAGACCTTGCAATAAACAGCCGCTACTACGGAATAGACCTGCCTTCCCATGAAGAAGAGTTTGAAATACTGGAAAACGAAAAAAACGGGAACTTTGATTACGTTACTGTAAATAAGGCCTACTCTTTGAGCCAGCTTGCCCAGGAAATGAGGATGGAAACTTCCACCATAAAAAGACTGAACCCTTCTTACGTTATGGGCATGACCCATCCGGCAAAAAAGAGTGAAATCCGCCTTCCACTTGGCATGAAGCAAAGCGCCCTGGACGCTCTGGAAAAAATAGAGCCAATTGAATTCCCAATTAAATATACAGTTTCTGCAGGAGATTCACTATGGTCAATTTCCCGCCGCTACAAAGTTACCGTTCAGGCCATCTGCGACCTGAACAACATAGAAGAAAATGCCATACTCAAAATAGGGAAAATACTTTACATTCCGGCAAAATAAACCGAAAATCAAGAGATGAATACTAAAGTAATTTTTTCAATCGGACTTCTTTCTCTATTAACATTTACGGCAGGGGCAAAAGAGCCTTCTGTAGAAGCCGTTAGCAGCATAAACTGGATTACAAGAGATTTTACAACAGATATAACGATGGACACTCTTAAGGCGGGCTTAGAAATGCCTTCCGGCAAGAAAACCGCCTCCCAGCAGATAAAGGCAAAAATGCCGCCTCTTATTCAGGGCCCTCTCCTTTCACTTTTTGAAAACTCAGAAAAAAATCTTTCTGACATGGTGATTGATAACGAACTTACTCTGGACCAGATTTACCACTTTATTATGGGCGGCTATAAAACCCCGGATGTTTTTACTCAGGATTTGAAATATCTTAAAACAAAAAACACAGTAAACACAAATTCCCTTACAAGACAGCTGGTACGCCATAATCATCCTTATAATCCGGAAAAACCGATTGATATTGTACCTTCCCGCCAGTATTCAGGCATTATTATTGATGCAAGAGACGCACTGCCTGTTCATGGCGAATACGTAAAAAGCGAAACCTACCCTTGTTTTTTCCCAAAAATCTGGGATGAAAACATGGAAACAGTTTACGAAAGAAACCAGGTTTCGCCGGAAGTAATCAAAGAAAAAGACATGGTTGCCTATCACTATTCTGATGATACAACACTTTACGAAGACCGTGTTGGAGGCGATCCTCTTTACATCAAGGCAACACAGGTTTTTGGAAGAAACAGAACAGACCCTGTGATTAAACACAAAGACGCTCTTAAAATATTTACCGTTCCCGGAAATGTTGAACTTATGCGCCAGGGAAAAGTTGTAATCCTCCTGAATAAAGAAAACTTAATTTATAAAATCTCTATTCCAGAAAAGCAGCCTTCTTATTATGTACAGTACAACAGCATCAAACAGTATTTTTATGAAAATAAGGTGCCTGATGTTACTGTTACAGACTCAATAGACGGAATTAAGTTCTTTGTTGATTTGAAATTCTATCCGGATTCTCCAGAACTCTTGCCTTCAGAAAAAACAAGAATAGAAGCTATTGCATTAAACCTTAAAAATCTGCTTATAGATGACGGATACACAATTTTGATTGAAGGACACACGGCCGATGTTGGAAAACCAGTTGGCCAGCTGAACCTTTCTATTGAGCGAACCCGAACCGTTATGAACGCCCTCATAAATGAAGGCATTGACGAAAGTCTCTTCAGTTATAAAGGTTTTGGCGGAACAATGCCTATTGCCGACAACGAAACAGAACAGGGCCGAGCCCAGAACCGCCGTGTAGAAATTACAGCCAGACCACGCCAGACATATATTCAACGTGACTGGAATTAAAAGCTGTGGTATAATTTTTCTATATGGCAAAGTGTATTAAATGCGGAAAAGAACTTTCAGACGAAGCAAATTTTTGTTTTAACTGCGGATACCCGGTGGGAAAAATCCAGGTTTTCCGTTCGTGTCCGGAATGCGGCAACGCGCTTTCTACGGTTGACCGTTTTTGCTCCCAGTGCGGAGTGCCTGTTCGTGTTGTAAAATCCGGAACTTTACAGAATCAGCCAAAAGAAAAATCAAGTGTAAAGCTCACTCACATTCCAAAAACAGTTCTTGTGCACGGCGGCCAGTTTATGATGGGCAGCGGCACTTCAAACAGTCTTATAACACTTACTTCTTTTAATATGGGAGAAACTCCTGTAACTCAAAAACAGTTTGCGCATGTAATGGGACAAAATCCTTCAAAACTGAAAGGCGAAGACCGTCCTGTGGAATCTGTGAACTGGTGCGAAGCAATCATCTATTGCAATGCTTTAAGCATAATGAACGGACTTACACCCTGCTATTCTATCGGGAACCATACAGATTTAAGCGGATTTGAGGCAACCAGCCCGGTTTGGAAAAGAATTGAATGTAACTTTGCGGCAAATGGCTTCCGCCTGCCTACTGAAGCGGAGTGGGAATTTGCAGCGCGGGGCGGCATAAACTCAGGAACATACGAATTTTCGGGAAGCGATAACATAAATGAAGTTGCCTGGTACGGAGAAAACAGTGCCATTACCACCCACGATGTTGCAACAAAAATTTCTAACAGCCTCAGGCTTTATGATATGAGCGGAAATGTTGCCGAATGGTGCTGGGACTATTTTGCAAACGAACTTCCAGCCGGAGAGCAGACAAACCCACACGGCCCGACCATGGGAAATATGCACGTAAAAAGAGGCGGCAGCTGGCTTGATGACCCTCAGCAATGCACGGTTTTCTTCCGCAGTGGAAGTGCCCCTCACGGAAAAAGCAGCAGTCTGGGCTTTAGAATCTGCCGTTCAGAAATTGGAATAACAATATAAAATATTAAGTGAGGATAAAATGGATATCACAGTAAATAAAGCTCAGGGAACAATTGAATTAATTGTAAAAGGAAGACTTGATACAACTACCGCACCACAACTGGAAACAAAAGTAAAAGAAGTTTCTAAAGAAAAGGTGATTTTATACATGAACCTGCAGGGAGTTGAATACATTTCAAGTGCGGGCTTAAGAGTAGTTCTTCTTGCCCAGAAAATGATGATTGCCGTGGGCGGCAAAATGATACTGCGCTCCCCTTCTGAATTCTGCAGACAGGTATTTGAAGCAACCGGAATGGATGCAGTTCTTACTATTGAATAATTTTCTTTGAAAATGACAGTTTATTTCTGCCATCTTCATAAACATACCAAACCTTATCCATAAACTTTTTGGTAAGGAAAATTCCAAGACCCCCGATTTTTCTTTCTTCTGCAGAAAGTGTAATATCGGGGTCTTCTTTTTCAAGGGGATTAAAAGGCTTTCCTTTATCTGTAAAAGAAATTGTAATTACTCCATCTGAAAGAATACAGGAAACTTCAGCCTCACCACCCTTTCCAGAATAAGCATAATGAGCAATATTTACAAAAATCTCTTCAACAGCAAGGTCAATTTGATTTACAAGCAGATTGTCTACATCATCCGGTAAGAAAGAGTGTATAAAATCATTTACTAGCTGAAGTTTTGCATCATCAGCAGGAAGCATTATAGTTTCTATCTGTTTATTCATGTTTCACCGCCATTTCAAGCATTGTAATATCGTCAAACTGAGGAGCACCATTAACGAAACCTTCTATATCATCACGCACAAAAGAAAGAATTTCTTTTGAATGCATACCTTTTGTAGAATTCAGCACCTTCAAAAGCCGTTCATCTCCATAAAGTTCATTCTGAGAATTACTTGCCTCGGTAACACCATCTGTATAAAGGAAAAGCCGGTCGCCGTCATCCATTTTGTAGTCATGATTTTTATACGGCATTCCGCTCATGGCTCCGAGCATAAGATTCGGCTTTGATTCCAGGAAAGAATATTCATTATTATGAAGAATTACAGGATGAGTATGGCCGGCATTTGCAAACTGCAGTTCTCCGGTAGAAATGGTGAGAATACCAAGCCAGCAGGTTACAAAAAGACTGGTTGCATTACCTTCACACAGAATATCATTTACCCGGGAGAAAATATCAGCCGGAGAATCGCTATGCATGGCTGCATCTTTTAAGAGTGTTTTTGCAATTACCATAAAAAGGGCTGCAGGAACTCCTTTTCCACTTACATCCCCAACAACTACACAGAAGTGGTCATCATCAATAATAAAAAAGTCGTAAAAATCACCTCCAACTTCCTTTGCGGGTTCCATTGTTGCGTAAAGTTCCAGTTCCGGGTGATTTTCATAAGGAGGAAAAACACGGGGCAGCATTTCGGCCTGAATGTTTTTAGCAACATTTAACTCTGCTCCAAGCCTTTCTTTTTCTGCCGTTGCATTAGTTAATTCTGAAATATAACGGCTCATGTCTTTACTCATCTTTTCTACAGACTTGGCAAGAGTTCCAATTTCATCAATATTCTTAATTTTTTTGAGTTTACCTGTTAATTCACCATGATTTTCTGCAAAATGCAGGGTTTCGTCATTAATCAGCACAATTGGTTTTATAATCCCAAAATAAAGAGAGGAAGTGTAAAGAATCAAAAAGACGATTGTAAGGGCAACGGCCGACCATATAGATGACCTGAGATAATTTGCACGGTAGAGGGCAATTTCTTTCATCGGCTTTACGGCACTCATAATGGCTACAACTCTGTTATTAGAATCTTTTACAGGGACTGCAGAAGTAACATGTCCGCCACCTTTTTTATATTCAAAGGTGCTGTATGGCTCTCCTTCTTCTATAACATTGCGCAGGCGCTCTATGTAGGCGCTGTCTTTTTTTTCGAGTGAGCTGACTTTGCCAAATGGGATGATTTGATACTGTTCACTATTTACCAGCTCATTAATTGTATCAAAAATATAGGTTCGAGATTTATAATCTTCCGCTACGACCGTAACGTAAATAAAGGCAAGCTCGCCGGTTTCGGTGAGTTCCTGTAATTTTTCATTTGCAAGGCCCCAGTGTTCATCGGGGCCGGAGTAAAGCCAGGAGGAAATATAGTCGCCTTCGATGTAAGAGGAGCCGGTATAAGCAAGCTGCCGGGTAATTGTGCCATACATGGCCTCCATCTGCTTTTTGAATTCGACATAGCCGACAATATTATTCAAAATGCACATAAGGGCGCCAAAGAAAATAGCTCCCATAAGAAGTTTAACCGCAAGAATTGAAAATCTGATTTTCTTTTTCATAAAACTTCTCCATAAGCCAGGTGGCTTTACATATCTTTTATAATCTGCAGAGATTTTGCCTGATAAGCGGGCAGAAATTTCTTTTTTCCGCCGTTTTCAAAGGCCACTTCTATAACATATTCAGCACCGTTAATGCTGCTTGAAGTTATTACCCCATAGCCGTAATCATCATGATAAAGTTTAAGGCCCTTTTTCCATTTTTCGGCCAGGGAATAAGGGTCGGAATAAGCCCCCGATTCACTTCCGCGCACAGATGAACCGTAAGCGGCCGCACCCGAAGCCTTTCCAAAAACAGAATCCGCCGATTTTCCAAAAGTCAAGGGAGAAGATGCTTTCTTTACTTCAAACCCGAAAGGCTTTTTTCCAAGAATTGTGAATGCAGAAGAGGCTTCGCGCAAAAATGGACTTGGCCGCATAAACTGCCAGCTGCCGTACATAAGCCGTTTGCCGGTAGAAGTAACGTAAAGTTCATCGCGGGCACGGGTAATTCCCACGTAAAAAAGTCGCCGCTCTTCTTCCAAATCTGAGCCCACTTTATCCTGACGCGGGAAAACACCTTCTTCGAGACCTGTAATAATCACCTTGTTATACTCAAGACCCTTGGTATTATGCAGAGTGATGAGGGTAACGGCTGAATCTGAATCATTCTGGGCACTTTCATTTTGCAGATCCAGGGTTCGATCCAGATTTATGGAATCCAGGAAAGAAAGAAGGCCTTCCATTGTACCTTCGTAAACTACGGCACTGTTTATAAGCTCCTGCAGGTTCTGAAGGCGGCCGGTGCCTTCTATTTCATCGCCGGCTCGGTGATATTCGTCCAGAGCAGAATCCTGTATCATACGCTCCACGAACTTTGAAAGTGAAGCAGAACCGTCCAGAAGAGAAGACAGACTTTCATAAACTTTTACGAAAGCTTCTGCGCCTTCGCGGGCTTTTTTAGAGAAGGAAGCAGAGCAGGCTTTTGTTGTTTCGATAAGATTTTTGAGGGCCGGCTGGCCATCATTGTCCAGGAAAGATGCTTCTTCCAGGATTTTGTCCTGTGTTTTTTCGCCGATGCCGCGGGTGGGCTTGTTTATGATGCGGCGGAAAGAAATTTCATCCCTAGGATTTGCAAACAAAGAGAGATAAGAAAGAGCATCTTTTATTTCTTCACGTTCATAGAATTTTAATGAACCCACTATTACGTAAGGAATTTTTCTATGTATAAATTCTTTTTCAAAGGCAAGCGACTGAGCATTTGTTCTATACAAAATTGCCCAATCAGAATAAGTTCCCTTTCCGTCCAATATAGCTTTTTGAATTAAATCTGAGCAAAAAACTGCCTCTGATGTAGCATCTGGCAGGAAGGTAAGAACAGGTTTACTTCCCTCCCCTTTATCTGCAACGAGATGTTTACCCAGTCTCTTTTCATTTTTCTTAACAACTTCTTCTGCTGCTTCCAGAATTTTTGAAGTAGAACGATAGTTTCTTTCCAGACGAATTATTTCTGTTCCCGGGAATTTTTCTGGGAAGGAAAGAATGTTTTCTACCTCAGCACCACGGAAATGGTAGATAGACTGGTCATCATCACCAACTACACAAACATAACAGTTGTTACCATCTTCTATTCCAGAAAGTTTTTGCAGAAGTTTATACTGAGCAATATTCGAGTCCTGATACTCATCAACCATAATCACTTTAAAACGATTATGAATATACGACGCGATTTCAGGATTTTTTTCCATTACAAGATATGGCAGCATAATTAAATCGCCAAAATCTGCATTTCCTGTTGCCGAAAGTCTTTTCTGATATTCCCTGTAAATTTCGTTTAAATCAAATTCACTGCCAATAAAAGAAAGGTCATCATCGGGAGTAAGACAATAATCTTTTGCGAGCGAAATCTGGTGGGCAGCGGTTTTTACTTCTTTCTGAGAAAGAGAAGGAACTGCCTTTTTAAGTAAAGTAGCCATGTCATCATCATCATAAACTGTAAATGATGGAGAAAGACCTGCGGCTTCTGCATATTTCCGCAAAAACCAGGAACCAAATGAATGGAAAGTTCTAATCTGAGCATCTGCAGCCCTTTCATCAAGAGCAACAGCGCGTTCTTTCATCTCATTTGCAGCTTTTTTAGTAAAGGTTACGGCTAGAATAGACCAGGGCTCCACTCCCCGCTCTGCAATGAGATAGGCAATTTTTGTTGTTATTACACGAGTTTTTCCAGAACCAGCGCCGGCGAGTATAAGCAGAGGAGAACCTTCATGCTCAACTGCAGCCCGCTGTTCTTCATTTAAAACATCAAGATAGTTCGCCATGTTTTCTGCGCTTTTCTTCATAAAGAGATTCGTCTGCGGCATCCAGCAGTTCTTTTAATTTACTGGAATTCTGCAAATCAACATGCCCAAGACTTGTAGAAATTACAAAAGGCAGTCCGTTTTTTGCAGAGTATTTTTCATTCAATAAATCAAGCTTTAATCTGGTACGTTTTAATTCAGAAAGCTGCATACCCGGAGAAATAATACCAAATTCATCACCACTAAGACGACCAACAACAGAATTTTTACCAAAAATTTCTGTTAAAACCTGAGCCTGCGTTTTTATCGCTATGTCTCCAACATTGTGACCATAAGTATCGTTAATTGTTTTCAGTCCGTCCATATCAACAAAGAAGACAAGTCCACAACCATCAGTTTCAAGAATAATATCAAGACACTGCTGACCTCTTTCCATAAAGCCCCTGCGGTTTAAGATTCCTGTAAGCTCATCAATTCTAGTCTGAATTGTAAGGTCATTAATTTCATGCTCAAGTTTCTGTGCTTCCATCAGGTGTCCTGTGTAATCAAAAGCACGAGCAATTGCAATAGAAATTATCTTGAGGTAAACGTTATAATCAGCAAATTTTACACCTTTAATTTTAGATGTTATAAAGCCGTAATTTTTTTCGCCGGCAAAAATCGGCTGGAACAAAAATACACCAGGATCTTTTCTAGCCCCTTTTGCTGCAAAAAGTTTTTTATTAGGATTAAATGAAATCTCTGGATTAAAGAGATCTACGTTTTTTTCATCATCAGAAAGCATATAAAGCTGCATTTCGTCAGGAAGAACAAGGTCTTCTTCGGCTTCTACAAATTTTATGTCCCGGAAGAAGTTTATATACATGCTGGACATATTGCACTGGCGCACAATGTATCTCATGTTATAGAAAATCTGCTTTAATGTACTGCTGGCACGAACAATATCAATCAGCGTAACAATATTGTTTTTTTCAGCAATATCATTCATAAAGCGAGGAAGATTATCCATTCGCTCATTGTTATCCTGAGAAACTTTTCCTCTTGATGATTTATAAACATGGTCTGTATTATTCAGAGGAATACAACCACAGGATTGTCTGTACTTTGGTAATGCATCAATTTTAATAACCATTTCTTTGCAGCCATTATCCAGAGCATCAATTGCAGCTTCTGCCGCTTTTACACCAAGAGAGTAAATATCCTGATTTATTGTAGAAAGACGAGGATATGAAATACTTGCCGCGATTGAATCATCAAAACCGATTACTTTTACATCTTCCGGGATAGAAATTCCAATAGATTTCAGATAATTCATAACACCGCAGGCCATAAGGTCATTAGCGCAAACAATAGCATCAAAGGTTACATCTTCTTTCTTGGTGATTTTTTTAGAAATCGCTTCAACGGCTGAAATATCTGTATAATTTCCATCAAAACGTAAATCTTCGTCGAATGGAAGATCTGCTTTTTTCATGGCTGAGAGAAAAGCATTATATCTGCCAAAGGCTTCGTCTGAATTTGTAAGATTTGCAGACATAAAGGCAATTCTTTTACAGCCGTGTTCATTTTTAAGATGTTTTATAACATCATTATAGGCTTTCTTACAATCCAGAAGAATAGATATGGTTTTATCAAGTTTTAAATCAACTGCAACCGAAATAACAGGTTTAGGAAAAAATTCCTTTACAAAGGCGGTAACATCTTCCATCTTCATTACAGATGTATAGACACCGGTAATGACAATAATAGCATCAACTTCAGCTGACTTAAAATATTCAACTGAAGCCCAATACTGATAATCATTGGCACTGGAAGTATTATGATGATAGTTTGTCTGTGCAATCAGGGCACGGACATTGCAATTGCGAAAATAATCTGAAATTCCAGCAAGAATATCAAAACTATATTCAATTGTAAAAGTTGGAATAATTACACCAATTGTATGCATAAAAAACCTATATACAATTAGTATACACTAAAAAATGAATTTATGCTCACCTTTTTTACAGAATTTATGCTTCAAAGAAATATAGCGCCCGTCTAAATCTACACTTGTAGAGGCAAGAATCTTTACATTCACTACATTTCCCGGCTGAACAGCTTCAACTTCATCTTTATTGTCACTTTCATAGCGGATAACAACCGAACCGTCAACATCAGGAGCCTGGAACCATGCTCTTCCGATAGCAAGCCCTTCGCCGGAAGTGTCATCCTCTGGTGTAGAAATTATTTCTTCAACAAGAACAGAAACTTCTTTACCCACAAAGCCTTCAAGCTTTTCTGCTGTTATTGCGCTTTGCTCTTCTTCCAGCATTGCCGCACGATTTTTTGCGATGCGTGCTGCTACCCTGCCCTTCATTTTGTAGGCTGGGGTGTCTTCTTCGCGGCTGTAAGGGAAGCAGCCAGACCAGGAAGGCTGTATATCTTTCAAGAAGTTCAATGTATTTTCTGCATTTTCATCACTTTCGCCAGGGAAACCTGTAAGAAAAGTGGTACGAATTACACAATCAGGCAACTCTTTGCGGATATTCTGAATAAGTTTTGTATAAATTTCGCGGCTTCCGGTTCTGTTCATCTTTCTGATAATCTGATCATCACCAGACTGGAAAGGAATATCAAAGTAATGAAGGAAACGCTGATCTTTTTTCATCACTTGCAGGATGTCTGAGTTAAAATGATCGGGATGAATATAAAGCAGGCGGACAATAAAATCGCCAGAAAGCTCTGAAATCTTTTCCAGTAAACTGCAAAGAGGCGATTTTGAAGATTCGCTAGAACCGGTGGAATCGGCGGAAGCGGAAGAATCAGGGAAATCTTTTTCGCTTCCATAAGCGGCCAGATCCTGACCAATAAGATTTATTTCGTAGATTCCGTCGTCTACAAGGCCTTTGATTTCAGATATAATTTCGCTTTGAGGGCGGCTGCGCAATTCTCCGCGGATTAGAGGTATTGCGCAGAAAGAACAATGATTTGAACAGCCCTCTGTAATTTTTACATAGGCAGATGCAGGATAATTAAACAAAACGGGTCGTTCCCCGCTACAAACTCCAGTTTGAGGGAAAGTCATAGAGCGGTGTGAATTCTTTTTTACAGAATCCATAAATTCACCGATTTTTGAAAGATCACCGTTTCCAAAAACGCCGTCCAATTCAGGCATAGATTCATTCAGTTCCTGAGCATAACGCTGGGCAAGACAGCCTGTTAAAATGATTTTCGCATCAGGATAGTTTTCCTTAATTGAATAAACGGCATCTATAGATTCTTTTTTTGCAGATTCAATAAAACCACAGGAATTTACAATTATAAAAGCAGCCTCTTCGGCATTATCTGTCAGTTCATAACCAAGTTTTGAAAGATAACCGACAATCAGTTCTCCATCAGTCTGATTCTTTGCGCAACCATGCTGGTCAATAAAAAATTTAGTCAAGTTCAATTACCACCAATTTATATCTGCCGTCTGAGTCTTTAATCCACTTGATATCTTCTACGTAAATCTGGCCGGCAGCTCCAATATCAATATCATAAGATTTTGAATCGGCAATGATTGTAAATTTAACTGTATTGTTGTTTGAAATCCACAAACGGATTCCATTCTGAGGTGTTGCAGTAAATACTTCTCCGCGAGTAAAGTATCCTTCAACAGAATCACCACGGTCTACTTTACTGCGGAACAAACATGAACCACGGAAACTTGCATTAATAGTAAAAGGATATGCACGATTATCTTCATGAATAACCTTTGGAAGATGACCTGATTTTATATCAGAAGCAAGAGGAATATCTTCTACAGAGGATGCTGAAGCCTGAACAGAACCGCCCTGGCGCAAGAGCACGCTGATTTCAGCACCCCGGGATTCATCTGTAGAAGAAATATCTGAAACATAAAGAATCATATCAGAAACGCCGTTTCCTGTCAGATCGATTTCAGACTCTTCGGCAAGTTCAACATAATAAACTCCGGACGGTGTATCCAATCCGAAAGAAGAAAGAGTATCGCGAACAGTAAGAACAATCTGTCCGTCTGTAGAAATTCCAGGAACCAGTAACTGGTCGCCTTTGTATACTCTCTGTGTAAATTTTTTATCTGTGAGTTCGTACTGTTTGTTCTGAATGTTATTTGAAATTACAACATCAGCATCCGGGTCTGTTTTTTTCTTTGTGATAAGAAGAATTGAAAGAACAATTACAAAGCCGACGATTAATACTGATGGAATAACAATTCCTGGAATCAGGAAGCGCGGACGTTTTTTTCCGTACAATCCCTGAGGAAGAGGAGCTTCCTGAATCTGTTTATTTCTGTAAAGTTTTAAAAGGAATTCTGCATCCAGATCCAGATAATTGGCATAATTTCGCAAAAAGCCTGTTAGATAAGCTTCTCCTGGAAAAACACCATTGTCTTCGTTTTCTAGACCTTCCAAATAACGACGTTCAATAGAAATTTCCCGGCTTATTTTGTCTAAGTCCAGATTTTTTACCTGACGCGCATTTCGAAGCAGGTTTCCATAACTTTCCATCTAATTACTCCGAGAACAAGAAATTGTTATAGTTATTTGCAGAAGAAGGAGCTTCATAAATAAAACGCTGTTCAGTAAGGTTCTGATTCAGTTTATAATCAAAGAAATTGAAAATAAACTCTTCTCCCTTTGGAGTAACCGCTTCTATTCTGCGAATAAGCTTAGTAGATTCCGAAACTGCTATTTTTATATAACGGAAGGCTTCGGAAGCACTTTTTCTTGTGAGGATAAATTTTACAACCATTTCATCAGAACCTTCATCAAGAGGTTCTGCATTCTGGCTTGTCTCATAAGCAACTGTATAATAACGGCTCATAAGAGAAAGACCTTGTGGAGTAGAAAGGTTTGCCGCTCCGCCTGTACTTCCAGGAGTTACCTGCTGCTGCAAAGCAGCTGAAGAATCTGGAAGATAGATTGTAAGAGTATCGCCATTAAAACAGATTACCTGTTCCTGGGGATTCGAATAATCCATACGCAAAAGGTCTGGAGTCTTAAATGATAACTTTCCTGCAGACTCTGTTTTTCCTACTACTATTTCAAAATCAGCTTCGTAATCTTTTAAGGAACCGTAATATTCAGAAATTGTCTTAAAATAAGCACTGGCAGTTGTAATACTCTGAGCAAAAACTGTAGATACTAATAGAAGTACACTAAAAACTAAAGTCTTTTTCATATTCTAAATATTATAACGAATCAGTTATTTCCTTTCAATCCTGCTTATCTTCTTGCTTATCTTCTGTTTTTTCGGTCTGAGAAGGTTCAGACTCAGAAGCTGGTTCACTTTCAGAAGCAGATTCTGTTTCAGATTCGGCTTTTACTTCCACACCTGCATTGGCTGTAAGTTCGCGGCAGTGCTGTTCGCCCTTTACAATTTCGTAGAATTCCTTTCCGTCCATTGTTTCAACTTCCATAAGACGATTAGCAATATAATCAAGCAGATCTTTATGTTCAGAAAGCAATTTTACAACGTATTCGTATCGCTCATTCATGATTCTAGCGATTTCTTCATCTATATAATTCTGTGATTCTTCACTAAATTCACGAATAAGGTTTGCATCTCCACCACGATTTCCAAGTACACCCTTTCCAAGAGTCATGTTCTTGAACTTATCGGACATACCAAAATCCATAATCATACGTTTTACAATGTCTGTTGCACGGGCAATATCGTTTGATGCACCTGTTGAAATATCACCAAGAATTACCTGTTCAGCGGCACGACCACCAAGGAGACTGTCTATTTCATCAATCATATCTTTTCTTGTCTGAATAAACTTTTCTTCCCCTTCTTCGCGATACTGAGTAAAACCGCCCACTCCATGACTGCGAGGAACAACTGTAATTTTATTAACCGGTTCGTGGTCTGGATTAAATGCCGCAACAAGGGCGTGTCCAGTTTCATGAACAGAAACAAGACGCATCTGCTTTTTGTTATCTTTGCGGCTCTTCTTTTTAAGACCAATACTTACCTTATCAATTGCGTCATTAAAGTCTTCCATAGTTACTTTCTTGCGACCATTGCGGACGGCAAGAAGAGCTGCTTCATTTACAACATTTGCAAGATCGGCACCAGCAAAACCTGTTGTACCATGAGCAATAGATTCAAAATCAACATCCTTATCAAGTTTTACGTTCTTTGCATGAATGCGAAGAATTTCTTCACGACCTTTTACATCAGGTTTTTCTACAGGAACCTGGCGGTCAAAACGACCAGGACGCAAAATTGCAGGGTCAAGAACATCTACACGGTTGGTTGCGGCAAGAACAATAAGTCCTTTTTCGTTATCAAAACCATCCATTTCTACGAGCAGCTGGTTCAGAGTCTGTTCACGTTCATCATTACTACTGAAACCATTTGCACGGCTCTTTGCCAGAGCATCAATTTCATCAATAAAGATGATACAAGGAGCTTTTTCGCGAGCCTGCTTAAAAAGGTCACGAACACGGCTGGCACCAACACCAACAAACATTTCTACGAAGTCTGAACCGGAAATGCTGAAGAATGGAACTCCAGCTTCACCTGCAACTGCACGGGCGAGCAGAGTTTTACCAGTTCCAGGATCACCTACAAGCAGAACTCCCTTAGGAATCTTACCACCGATATCTGTATATTTTTTAGGCTCCTTTAAGAAGTCTACAACTTCAACAAGTTCTTCTTTTGCTTCATCAACACCAGCAACATCTGCGAAACGTGTTTTAATCTTTCCTTCTTCAACAACTTTTGCACGGGAAGCACCAACATTAAAAATGCTGCCCATTCCGCCACCAGAGCCGCCGCCCATTTTGCGGAAAATAAAGAAGTACATAAGGAAGATAAGTCCAAAAGGAATAATAAGATTTATTAAAAGCTGAATAAGATAGTTATTCTGCTTTGCAACAAATTTGTACTGTACGCCTTTTTCATCCAGCAAAGTAATAAAAGAAGGCATAATAACCGCAGTAGTTTTGTATGAACGGCCTGAATGAGCCTGTGCAGTTAATCTTGGAAGACCTGTTCTTGGTGATGAAGAATAAGAAGATGGATTATACTCATATCCTACTATATAACTTTCACCCAGCTCTACATAGACAATATCGCCGCTTTCTACTTTATCGCGGAATTCTGAGTAATCTACCAGATTATCAGGTGTAGAAAATGCAAAGAAATTAACAACAATCAGAACAAGTGCTGCAATCAGCATAAAAGTCCAGAAAGAAAACTTTCTTTTTTTGTTATTCTTCTTTTTATCATTGTTATTATTATCTTTTCCATCATTTGATTCAGGACCGGCAAACTTAAAAAATCCGAATGGATCGTCCTCATCATTTTTCTTTTTTTCGTCGTTATTTTCGTTCATATATTTAATATACTAATAATAAATATAATTGTCGATAAAATAATTTTTTTTTAATTTTTTTCTTAACTTTTTTTTCAGGATTCCGACAATCAGATGAATGGAGGTTTCTATGGGATACCAGAATGCTTATACTGCATATCAGAGAACAAATGTAAGCACAGCGAGCCAGGGAAGACTGGTGGTGCTTTTGTACGAAGGTGCCGTAAAACATTTAACTGCGGCAATTAATCTTATTGAGTCGGATTCAAAAATTAAGCCAAAAAATATTGAACAGTTTGGTATTCATATTCAGAAGGCACAGTCTATAATCACTGAACTCCAGGTTTCTTTGGATATGGAAAAAGGCGGCGATATTGCGAGAAATCTTATGTCGCTGTATGTATATTTCAATGAGGAGTTGATGACTGCTTCTATTTCACACGATAAAGCAAAGCTTCAGCTTATATTAAAAATGATTTCAGATTTAACTGAATCATGGAGAATGGTTGCAAACAGCACTGCAAATGCACCTGCCGCAACAATTTCCAAAGCCGTAAATATCGAGGGGTAAGAGATGGCAGATATCTCGAAAGAAGAATTAGAAGAAAGAGTGGCAATTATTCACCGCTTTAAGGCTTTGCTTGAACAGCAGAGAGGAAAATTTCAGGAATATCTGACAGTTTTGGAAAAACAGCAGGATTCTATTACATCTGAAAATCCGGACAATCTTCTGGCTCACACAGAACTTGAACAGCAGATTGTAAAAAATCTTTCTAACCTTCAGAAAGTAATTGTTCCTATGAAGAAGCTGTATAATGCAGGTTCAGCAGTTACAGCAAATGCTTCACAGGAAGACGCAGAAATTAAAAAGATTCAGGATGATTTATCTGATTTGCAGTCAAAAGTAATGAAGCAGAATGAAATAAACCGCGATTTACTTAGAGTTCACATTGAACAGTTGCGCACTCAGATTACAAACTTTAAGAATCCATACAAAAACAACAGAAGCGTTTACGCCGCCGCACAGCAGCAGCGCGTTGCAACTCTTGTTCAGTTTGATGCCTAAAATTATTACTTTATAAAAAAAGAATCCCGTTACAAAAACGGGATTCTTTTTTTATAAATAAGTTACTTGAGGAAAGACTACTTTACAGTAATAATCTGAGTGAACTTTGTATTTGTACTTAACACTGTAGCTGTTTTTGTAGCAATATCAATTTTTCCGTTTACAGTATTAAAACCTTGTGCCGCACAATAATAAATGTAGTTTCCTCCAACAGAGAATGAAACAATTTCATAACCTTCATTATTTTGAACATTGTCAAAGTAGTTTGTACAAGTTCCACTTTCTGCATCATAATACAAAATCTGATGGTTACCAGTTTCTTCTTTATTTGAATCAAGAAGAGCACGTTTGAAATAGAAGCCCTTATCTGAAGCAACCATTGAAGTAACTTTATAATCGTTCAGAGCCTGAACATAAGAACCATAAGGTCTTCCCTCTTCATCTATAATTTTAATGAGTCCATTTGAATCACTATTGCTGAAAACACCATAAAGACTCTTTTTGTATGAAGGTGTAAGATTATTAACATTACCCCACCAGATAGATTCTGTATCAGAAGTTCTCCAAGTATAAGCAGGAGTACTGTAATTTGAATCTTTAACAAAACAAGTCTTTAATAAGAATTTTCCATAAGCATTTTGGTTATCATAGACTTCATTATCACACAAATAGTTTCCAAGTTTTTCCAATCTTGATGGAGTATCAAGGAATTTTACTGCATCTTCATCTTTTAAATCTGTGTACAAAAGATAATATTTTGAATCCCCTTTAAATGCTTCCAGAGAAAATTCAATTTCACTTTTTCCACAATAATCTGCTAATGTTTTTAATACTTTTTCAGCATCAACTTTGCCATTATCTGTAAAGTCGCTCTTCCAGGTATAACCATTTGCCCAATCACTGGTAAATAAGTCATAACTATCAATACCATTAGTATAATATTTAGAAGTATTACCATATGTTTGTTTCTTAAACAAACTAGTATCTATAGGATTTTCAGATGATTTATCATAAAGAACATCAGCATAGAAATTATGCTCATAAAAATTTGAGTAGTAACGGTTCCTAGAATACCAGCCATCATAATTATTTCCATTATCATAAAGAAGATTATATAGAACTTCTTCCAAACCATTATCTATAATTGCATTAATTGCATCTAAATCGTATTTTCCCTTTGTAACGGTTGCAAGACTTTCTGCACCAGGAACATCAGCAAATTTCTTAAAACTAATCTTATATGAATCTGGATTATAAGAAACATTATCAGCCATAGAATAAGCAGCATATGCTTTTATATAAGCCAATATTTCTTCTGGTTGTACTTCATTTTCCGCAGAATCAGGATTTCTAAAATAATAAGGATGATTATTATAACTATTATATCCTCTCCAAGTAATAATCTGACGATTATTCCATGTAAACAATGAATCTGAATAGAACCAAGACTGTCCACCATTGCTTCCGGCAAATACAGTCTGTCTATTATCCTTTGAGAATGTTCCATCTTTTAGTGGAATACTAAATAAATTTCCATCCTGAATATAATACATAGTCTGGTCATCATCATCATAGAACCAGTCATTTATCCAAGAGCCACCATTAGAAGTATAAAAGAGGTTTATAAACTGTTCTGGATCATTTGTAGGAATAGCACGAAGGAAGTTTGTTGAACTATTACCCATCCAGCGATTTGCTTTTGTAAAAATCCATGCACCATCTTTACTTACCTGCATTTTTTCATAATAAGTATTTTCAATTGATTGTGTAAGTTGTGTAGATACACCAGTTTCAGGATTAAACTTATAAATTACGTTTGTATTGCTGTTTCCGCTGTTTTCAGAAACAAGATAGTACATCATACCAACATTATCAAAAGCAATGGAATCTTGAGATGAAGAATTATAAAGCCATTTATGCGAGTTATAATTATTATCCTCTCTTTCATCTTCTGGAATTGCAAGAACATCATAGAAAGAACCATCTTCAAGTACACATAACAATTGTCCAATGGAATAATTAGTATTATCATCCCACCAAGAAGTTTCATAATTGAAGACTATATAAATTTCTTTTGCATTTGGAGCAGGAGAATGAGCAATATAGTTTACAGGAGCAAGATTTACCCTATCTGAAGTAGTAATAAAATTTTCTACACCACCATTTTCCAGGATTTTTACAATCATGCCATCAGTTGTAGCACTACGAGCAGCAGAGCGAGAACCATCCCCTTCTCCTGCAACTGCAAGAGCATTGAAAGAACCAACATTAAATTTTACAGAAGACAAAGTAATTGCTTTACCAGATTCTGTTAAATCATCACCAGCAGAATGTCTGCAACCAAAGATTAAAAGGCTTGACGAAAGCAAAATGAAAGCAATAAAAAATCCTTTTTTCATGTATAAACTCCTAATGAAATAAAATTTCACTAAGAATTATACCCCCCCCCATATGCTTTCGTCAAATAAATTAAGATTAAAATAAGTTTTTGATAAGAATTTACTTATTTAACGCCTTGTTATAATCTTCTACCTGTTTGAGAATGTCTTCCATGGTTTTGCCATCGCGGCCGCGGTTAGAGCGGAATGGATTGCTTAAAATCATTCCTTTCATGGCAACTTTTGGGAATGGGAATTTCTTTTCAAATTCTTCATCTGTCATTTCGTCCATGAACTTGCAGGCCTTCTTAAAATCAGCTTCAATAAGTTTTGCCATTTCGCGATTGCGCAGCATATCACCCATTGTTGTTTGAGGAGTGATTGTAAAGGCTTTTTTGCCGGTAGAAGTAAGATCTATCTGAGCTGTAAGGCGGATATCGCGGCTGGAAGCGGCAATCTTAATTTCATAAGTTCCAGAAGGAGCGTACCATTCATTGGTATCTGTGTTCCAATAGGCAAAAGAACGCTGATTAAGCTTAAAGGTGACGGTTTTACTCTCCCCTGCCTTCAAACTCACCTTTTCAAAACCTTTCAACTCTTTTTCAGGGCGGATTTCTACTCCAGTTTTATCGCTGACATAAAGCTGAACAATTTCTTTTCCTTCAAACTTGCCGGTATTCTTTACAGTGAGGCTTACTTCAAGCTCTTCTGAATCCTTAAATGCCTTTTTGCTAAGGCGCAGGTCTGAATATTCAAAGCTTGTGTAACTCAATCCGTGACCGAATGGGAAAAGAACAGGCATTTTGCGGCTGTCGTACCAGCGGTAACCTACAAAAATACCTTCTGCATAGACGCAGGTACGGCCGTTTCCAGGATAATACATATAACAAGGTGTGTCTTCCAGTCTTAATGGGAAAGTTTCGGCAAGCTTTCCGCAAGGATTTGCCTTTCCAAAAAGAAGATTTACCTGGGCTGTACCAATATTTTCGCCACCAAGATAACATTCAAGAATTGCGCCGGCCTTATCTACCCAAGGCATTGCAACTGGAGAACCGTTATGAAGAAGAACAACAAGCCGAGGATTTACAGCAGCGAGTTTTTCTATCAGCTGGTTCTGAACTGCAGGCATATCAAGGCTTGTGCGGTCTGCACCCTCTGATTCAAAGGATTCAGGGAGACCCGCAAATACAACAACAGTGTCTGCTTCGCGGGCAGAGTCCAGAGCCTCTTGTGTCAGGACGTCGTTTGTAGTTACAAAGTCTTCGTTATAGCCCTTGACATATTTAACATCAAGGCCCTGTTCGCGGGCAGCGTCTATAGCGCTGGTCATTTTGTAAGTTTTGATTTTTGAGCTTCCGCCCCCACCATAGCGGGGATTTTCTGCAAAGCATCCGACAAAAAGAACCTTTTCAGGAGCTGCTGTTATCGGAAGAAGTGCTTTGCCATCAGCCTGGATTTCATTTTTGAGGAGGACACAGGACTCTTCGGCCATTTTTCCAGATGCAGCATGGTCTTTTTCCATATCAAAAGTGCCGCTCTGCTTGTGTTCGGTATAATTCAAAACCATTTCTAACACGTGAGAAACAGCTTCGTCAAGTTCTTCCATAGAAAGTTCGCCAGATTTTACAGCTTCTACAATGTCCTTGTCTGTGTGGCCGCCGGAATATGGCATTTCGAGGCTTAAATCAGCTTTAATTCCTTTTACACGATTATAAACTGCACCCCAATCAGAAACAACCATTCCTTTATAGCCCCACTGGTCGCGGAGGACATCTTTTAACAGCCACTTATTCTGGCTTGAAAGTTCGCCGTTGATTGCATTGTAAGAGCACATGATTGTTGTTGGCTGAGATTTTTTTACACAGGTTTCAAAGCCGGCAAGATAGATTTCGCGCAGGGTTCGCTCATCAACTTCTTCGCTTACAGAAAAACGGTTTGTTTCCTGATTGTTTGCGGCAAAATGTTTTAGGGAAGTTCCTACATTTTTAGACTGAACGCCCTGAATATAGGCAGAACCAAGTTCGCCGGAAACATAAGGGTCTTCTGAAAAATATTCAAAATTACGGCCGCAAAGTGGTGAGCGCTTAATGTTGATTGCAGGACCAAGCACTGTTGAAACTCCAAAATTGTTTGCTTCTTCGCCAAGAATTTCGCCCAGTTTGCGCATAAGGTCGCGGTCAAATGATGATGCGGTGGCACATCCTGACGGGAAACTAACGGCAGTACGGGAATCGTTTTCATCAACTCCGTTTTCATTCTGAGTTCTAAGTCCGCTTGGACCATCGCTAACCATAACAGAGGGGATTCCAAGTCTTTCTACGCTCTTTGTGCGCCAGAAATCTTTTCCTGAGCAGAGACCAGCTTTTTCTTCCAGTGTGAGTTTTGATAATAAATCTTTAATTTTCTCGTTCATATATTTTCCTTAAAATAAAAATAGGCCGAGAACAGAGAATGTGGGACGCAGGGAAAAAGAAAGTAAGGAGGACCCGCCAGCGCAGAAACCGGCGTAGCCAGGTTTCTAGCGAAAGGCGGGAGATACCTTGCTTTTTTTTCCCGTCGCTGGGACCCGCATTCTCTGTTCTCAAACTGCGGAACATTTTCAGGATGAATATTACCACGAGAAAAGAGAAGATTCAATTTGCTCTTCAAGCTCGTCTGGCAGAAGATTGAAAAAATCGTAACCTGTAATTTCTTCTATATAATTAACTGTGCAAATGTACTGCTGCCAGCTGCCATTCTGAGCACAGCCCTTTATGTTAGGGACGTTTACGGCAAGAACCTGTGACTGATTTTCTTTGGCGGCTCGTTCAAAATCATTTTCGCCCTGGGGCAAAAAGAGAATGATTTTCCAGGTATGAGACGGAACCTGAATTTCCATAGTTCCTTGTTGTACAGGGGCTCCCTGTTGTGCAGGGGCCACCTGCTGCTCCGGCCCGCCAGCGAGCGGAATTGCTTCAAAATATCCGCGGTCTCCACTACCGCCCCGCCCCACAGGCCCTGCAAAAATATAGGCTTCCCTGCCGGCCAATACCTGCTCCCGCTCATACTTTTCCAGAGCAACCCAAACGATGCGGTTATTATCCGGCGACTGAGGTACCATGTTTGTCATCAAAAAAGTTTCGCTGTTATCTTCTTCGCTGGCAGTTCTATCAGCAGAGGGGCAAAGATGCCCGCGGTCAAAACCGTAAGCCGTAAATTTATAATCAGCCTTGCGAACCGCATACCAGCCCAGGGGCAAAGTCTGGTCCGGGCGGAAATTGTTTGCCCGGTCGGCATCACCCAGGTCTTCTGCGCACAAATGCCAGGCAACCCAATTGGGATTATGAGTTTTATTGTTATAACTCAGAGTAAACTGGGGCTTTTCCATCAGAAAGTTTTCTGCCGCGCCTTCTTCCTCTAAAGAAGAAATTGCTTCAGAAGGATTTCCCCAATACAAAGGAGAATTTTCTGGAGCAAGGGCAAAGAGAAAAGTAGGAAAATTTAACCAAAGCAGACAAGACAAAAAAAAGCGAAAAAAGAGTTTTTTATTCATAAAAGATTTCCAGTTCTTTCTAAAGATAGAAAGTCTGCATCATTCCCTTTCCCTATTATACCTGTTAAAATTGAAATTTAAAGTATAAAAGTGTATATTCACGCAGAAGAGATGATTTTCAGGGGATTTTTATGAACAAGAATCAGTTTGCAAGAACCAGCCTTATATTTGGAAAAGAAAATATGGAAAAACTTTACCAGGCCCGGGTGATTGTTTTTGGAATTGGCGGAGTGGGAAGTTATGCGGTAGAAGCTCTTGTTCGTTCTGGTATTGGTTCAATTGATATTGTTGATGATGACAAAATCTGTCTTTCAAACTTGAACCGCCAGCTTTATGCCCTTCATTCTACAATGGGAAAAGATAAGGTAGATGTAGCAGAAGAACGCATTCATGATATTAACCCGGACTGCAAGGTTACAAAATGGAAAACTTTTTACATGCCCGACACTGCCGACCAGTTTGATTTTTCTCAATATGATTATATTGTAGACTGCATTGATACTGTTACCGGGAAACTTGAAATTATAAGCCGGGCAAAAGCACTTAAAAAGCCGGTTATAAGCTGTATGGGAGCCGGAAACAAAGTTGATCCAACTAAGCTCAAAGTAGCCGATATAACCCGCACTTCTGTTTGTCCTCTGGCCAGGGTTATGAGAAACGAGCTTAAAAAACGCCGAATCAAGCGACTTAAAGTTGTTTTTTCTACAGAATGTGCAATTCCTCCACAAAGTGATGAACCTGGCGAAAAGTCAGAAACACCATGGCGACAGGGCTCACCCAAAAAACAAACACCTGGAAGCAACGCCTTTGTTTCTTCTGTTGCAGGAATGATGATTGCCGCAGAAGTAATAAAAGATTTAACCCAGTTTCATGTAACAGATTTGTTTAAGAACTAAAAAATTTTTATTTATGATATTCAGATATTATGATAAAATAGAAAAAGATATTTGGCTATTTATAAGAGTTGTAATGGAGGTTATAAAACCAAATGTTATATGCAATAGCACCAGCTACATTCCTGATTGTAAATATAATATTAAACTGGGAGCTATTTAAAAAGTATGGATTTACTATAAAGAAAGCAGATAAACAAAACGAAGCACACATTCATTATAATTGGTTTCTTATTACAGCAAACTGCTACTTACTTGTAGATATGACCTGGGGCATTTTGTATACGCACAGAGATAATCAGGTATTGTTTCCTTTCATTTATTATTTAACAGTTTTATATTTCCTCTTTATGCTCCTGTCCATGCTGGAATGGACACGATATATTATTTCATATATAGATAACAAGGGGCGCAGCAGCATTTTCATATCATACGGAGCATGGATTATAGTTGCAATTGGAATTGTATGTCTTATACTCAACAGATTCTTCCATTTCATGTTTTCATATAATGAAGCAAATGAATATATCGGAGAAACTGGAAGAAATATTTCTTTTATACTTCAAATATCATTCCATACTATAGTTTCCATCTATATGCTATATGTTGCGCATAAAAGTCCAAGGCATAAAAAAATAAGATATAAAGCAGTAGCAAATACCGGTATTATACTTGGAATATTTTTAACCTTTCAGATATTTTTTGCTTTATTCCCTTTTTATGCTATGGGTCTTTTGATTGGTATATGTCTTATTCATTCCATTGTAGAAGCTGGTGAGAAAAAAGAAAAAGAAGTACATGATCATATAGCTTCTGCAATGGCAGAAGATTATGAAGCCATATTCTATATTGATCTAAAATCTGATGAATATATGACATTTTCCAAGAGTCAGAAATATATGACTCTGAATGCAGTAGAAACTGGAAAAGACTTCTTTACAGATGCCCTGCAAAGTCTTAAAGAATGTACTTATCCGGATGACTTGGAATATGCAAAGAGTTTTTACAATAAAGAAACGATGTTAAAAAATCTTGAAGGAAAAAGGTCTTTTTCTTTCAAATATAGAGTTTTAATCAACAATAAACCAAGATTCTTTCTCTTTACTATGATGCGAGAAAGCAACAGTCAGTATCTTATTTTCTATGAAAAAGATATAGAAGATGAGCTTAATGCAGAAAGAGCCCAGAAAGAAAATCAGAAACAAAATCTTACTTTTGGTCAGATTGCAGAAAGTCTGGCTTCTAACTACGATGTAATCTACTATGTAAATATTACTGATTCATCCTATGTATGTTATCAGGTGAATAATATCTATGGGCAGCTTGAAGTTAATAGATCTGGAGACGATTTTTTCACTGAATCTCTTAATACTATACCGCAGATTACTCATGAACAGGATTGTGAAGGGCTTTCTGAATTTATAAATAAAGACTCCTTGATTTCTAAGATGGAAAACCACAAGGACTGCAGTATAACTTACCGTTTGATAGTATCAGGAAAATCCCACTATACCAGAATGACGGTCCGAAAGAGCAGTGATGGAAGTCATTTTATCATTTGTGTTGAAACTATAGACGACGAAATCAAAAGGGAAAGACAGCATCTTAGGGAACTTAAAACCGAAAAAGAACTTGCAAGACGTGATGAGCTCACGGGTGTAAAAAACAAGACTGCTTACAAGGAATTTGAAGCTTCTATTCAGGCAAACATTGACAGTGGACTGGAAATTCCGAACTTTGCACTTGTTGTATGCGACAGCAACAATCTTAAGCAGATTAATGATACAAAAGGACATGCCGCTGGTGATGAATACATAAGAGCTTCTGCCCATATTTTGTGCAATATTTTTGTTCACAGCCCAGTATTCAGAGTGGGTGGTGATGAATTTGTTGTATATCTTCGTGGAAATGATTATTCAACAAGACTTGAACTTATGGAAAAATTACAGAAGCAGATTCTTGAAAATAAGAAGAAGGATTCTGGCGTAATTCTGGCTTCCGGAATGTCTGTATATAACCCGGAAAGCGACAAACTTGTTTCAGATATATTTAAGCGGGCCGACCAGGCAATGTACGAAAACAAGAAGCAGCTGAAATCTGTTGATTAAAAAGCTGAGTAAAAAGCCTGCCCTAAATGCCAAAAAGCTTCTGAAAATTCGATTCTACAATTTCGCCGAGCTTATGGCTGGAAATATTTCTTTTTGACGAAATATACTCATAAACATATTTAATATTCTGAGGAATATTCGTGCTGTTTTTTACAGGAACCGGCGGATAAAAAGGACAGTCGCTTTCTATTAAAAGCCTGTCTTTTGGCACATAGCTCACCAGTTCTGACATATCAGAAAAAGCTTTTTTGCCGGCATAGGTAACACTTCCACTAAAACTTATGTACCATCCTAAATCAAGAAAAAACTCCAGTTCAGACTGGCTGTAAGAAAATCCGTGTACAAGTCCTTTGTTCCATTTTACTGCTTTTAATACATCAGAAGTTTCTTTAAAACCTTTGCGGCTGTGCAGAACAAAAGGCATATTCAGTTTTTTTGCCAGAGTGAGCTGCAGGGCAAATAAATCTTTTTCATCATTTACAGTGTCATAATCAAAATATTCATGATTTCGTCCGTTATACTCCACAGAATCCCAGTCATGGTCTATTCCGCCCGGTCCAATTCCAACCAGATGACTAGCAAAAATACTGTCACTCTCTTTAAAATCATTTATAACATTTTCAAGATTTTCAATTACATCAAAGCGATTATCCACAGAGTCCAGGTCTGGCATTACCCCGGCAGTAAAGTACATCATATTCTGAATGTGTTTTTTCTGTGTTTCATCATCTATTAAATCAAGACATTCTTCTACGCGTGCAGTTCGGGCCCAAATATCATCAACATGGATTCCGCTGTCTAAGGCAAAGGGAACTCCATTTTCTTCCATATCAATCAGAGAATCCACACCCTGCTGCAAACCGAGATCTTCCGTAATTTGAAATAAATTCAACAATGAATCAGAATACATACCCGCACTCCACTAGTTTAAGTTTACACTTTATTGCAGGTTTTGGTAAAGAAAAAAATGTGTATTTATCAAAGAGTTCAAATCCGATTCTCATAGCCCGGGCAAATCGTTATAATAAATATTGTGAATATTCTTTCTATTAATAATCTTGCAAAAATTGGAAGAGAAAAACCTCTTTTTACAGAAGTTACATTTGGAATCCAGGAAGGCGAAAAAGCTGCTCTGATTGGACGAAACGGAACAGGAAAATCTACCCTGCTGGCAACAATTGCGGGCGTGCTGCAGCCGGATGAAGGCTCTGTTGTTATAAACAAAGAGGCGGGTGTTTCTTACCTGCCCCAGACACCTCTTTACAATGCCGAAGACACAATACGCGAGCATATTTTTAAGTCTTCTTCACCAAAATTGAACATAATCCGCGAGTACGAAGAAATCTGCGATGAAATGGGAAGTAACGGTGCAAATGGAGCTCCAGCTACCGGCTTACAGCGCCGCTACGATGAGATAATGCACAAAATGGATAGCAGTGACTTGTGGAATTACGAAGCCCAGATTTCTTCAATTCTTTCTACATTAGGTATTTCCGATATGACCCGCCGCATGGGCACACTCAGCGGTGGAATGCTAAAAAAAGTTGCCCTTGCCCAGGTTCTGGTTGAAGACACTAAGCTGCTGCTCCTGGACGAGCCGACTAACCATCTTGATATAACTACAATTTACTGGCTGCAGAATTATCTGCACGATACAAAACGTTCTGTGCTCATGGTAACTCACGACCGCTGGTTTTTGGACGCAGTCTGCAACAACATTTACGAGCTGGCCCGCAACCACTTAAAGCTTTATGTGGGAAATTACAGCCAGTACCTTGAAAAGAAAGAAACTGAAGCGGAAATTGAAGCAAATACTGAGCGCCGCATTGAGTCTGTGCTGCGTTTTGAGCGCGAATGGCTGCTGAGGGGGCCTTGTGCGCGGGGCACTAAGATAAAGGCCCGCATTCAGCGTGACGAGCAGCTTATAAACCGCGAAAAGTTTCAGGCCGACAAGGGCTTTACCTTTGAAGTTCGCGGCAAGCGCCTGGGCGGCAAGGTTTTGGAGCTGCATGGAATAAGTAAGAATTACCCGAAAGTTGAAAATAGGAAATCCGTTAAAAAACAAGCCGCACCAGCGGGTTGTTTTAGGATTGACCACTCATTAATTGCCTGTGGGGGCGTTACGGGGGCGTCAGCCCCCGTAGAGGGGGTAGCGGACAAGACCGCAGCGAGCGCAAGCGAGCGAGGACTTGGAAGCGAGGGGGAGACTTCCCCCGCCTTCACTCCAGTAATCAGAAACTTCTCATACATCTTTACAAAAGGGCAGAAAATCGGAATTTTTGGCGACAACGGCTCTGGAAAATCAACTTTTCTGAACATTATCACAGGCCAGCTTGCGCCTGACAGCGGAAGTGTGGTTGTGGGCGAAAATACAAAGTTCGGCTACTACACACAAAATCCAGTTTTTCCGAACACAAACCTTACCGTTCTGGAATACATTAAAGAAACTGCCGAACACATGACTTTGAACGACGGCAAAAAAGAAGTAAGCGCCGCAAAGTTTCTGGAAGAATTTGGCTTTGAAGGGAAAATTCAGCACTCGCCGGTAAGTTCACTCAGTGGCGGCGAAAGAAAGCGCCTTTACCTGGTGCGCCTGCTGCTGGAAAATCCGAACTTCCTGGTTCTGGACGAACCAACCAACGACTTTGACATTTTTACAATGAACATTCTGGAACAGTTTCTGGAAACATACCAGGGATGCCTCCTTCTTGTAAGCCACGACCGCTACTTTATGGATAAAACTGTAGACAGTCTTTTTATTATGGAAGAAGACGGCAACATCAGCGGCTTTGTGGGCAAGTGCAGCGAGTATATTGATTATCGGGAAGAAAAACGGAAGGAAGAAAAAGCACAGGCGTCTTCCGCGAAAGATTGTCCGGTCAAGCCGGACAATGACAAGGCCCTGTCATCCTCCGGAGAGTGCGCTGCGTCATCCCACGGATTGACCGGGGGATCTACCTCCCCTACAAAGAAAAAGCTTTCTTTTAAGGAACAGCGCGAATTTGAAGAACTGGACGCTGAGATTCCCGCCCTTGAAGCCGAGCAAAAGGCCCTGGAAGAAAAAATGGCTTCATCAGATTTTGAAGAAGTACGCAAGGCCGGCGAACGCTACAAGGAAATTGAAGCCCTGCTAGAGGAAAAATATCCCCGCTGGGAAGAGCTGGCGGAGCGGACGTAAAAAATTAAACTTCAACTACGCAATTTTCGTTATAAGCTCTAAAAAGCGGATCGTGAGTAACAAAAGAAAAACCTTCCGCTTTTGCCTGCGATAAAAGAATTCTGTCAAATGGGTCATTGTGAGGGATAGCCCCCTCTTCTCTTTGTAAATTTCCAAGTTCAATTATATGCATATCATCAACAGGAAGTTTATGATAGCCAGACTGTTCACAATAGTGCATAAACTCTCTACCTGATATTGGCATTTTCTTTATTCCATATTTAATCTGAACTTCCCACATAGAAGCTACACTATAATAAATTGAATCAATATTATCGCTAATAATTGTTCTTGCCTTTTGTGATAATTTTTCATTTCCTTCAAACATCCAAAGAATAATATGAGTATCAAGTAATATTGGATTTCTTCTCATTATGGCCTCCTTAATCTATAATTCCAAACATACGGGCAATTTCGTCATTACACTCATCAATATCATCTGGTAATGTAAATTTTCCTTTAGCAATACCAAAAATCTGATTAAAAGATTTTTTCTGTTCAAATAAAGCAATCCTCACCACAGGTTTTCCCGCCCTGGCAACAATAACTTCTTTTTCTTCACCATTTTCAAGCATTGCAATTATTTTAGAAAAATTTGTTTTTGCTTCCAAAACATTCATCTGGCACATATCAACCTCCAAAAAAATACTTAGTCAAGTTGACTAAGTACAATATAATTGAGGAGTTAGAATCTGTCAAGAAAAAGAATTAAGCTTCTGCTGCAGCGGCTTTAACGTCTTCCAGAGTGAACTCAGCACGGCCCGCCTGCCCTGCGCGTAAGGCCGCACTGTTCAAAACGCTTTCTATTTTTGCGCAGGAATAGCCTGCAAAGAGGCGGGCCAGGGCAGCGGCGGAGCATTCGGCTGCCGCACCCTTGCCGCGAGTGTACATTTTCACCAGCTTGCGGCGGGTCTCTTCGTCTGGGTAAGGCACTGTCAACTTTGCATCAAAGCGGCCCGGGCGAATCAGAGCCGGGTCCAGCGCCTTAATACTGTTTGTTGCCGCAATCACAAGAACGCCATTTGTTGCTTCAAAGCCGTCAAGTTCATTCAAAAGCGCAGTAACAATTCGGGTATTTTCAGTTTCAATTGCAGAGCCGCTATAATTACGGACAGTGCCTATTCCGTCAAATTCATCTATAAAAACAATACAGGGAGCGCGGCGGCGGGCCTTTTTAAAAAGCAACTTTACCTTCATAGGGCCAATTGCCATAAACATGCTCTCAAAATCGGTAGCTTTTGCTGGAATAAAGTTCACCTTTGCCTCGCCGGCCAGTGCCTTTGCAAAAAGAGTTTTTCCGTTTCCAGGCTCCCCTTCCAGCAAAATACCTTTTGGCATTCTTATTCCGCGTTTAGCATATTCGGCAGGGTGCTTCATTATTTCCATCACCTGTTCCATATCACGCTTAAGTTTATCCATGCCCACCACATCGTCAAAACGAACTCCTGTTTTATGAACAACCTTAAAGGTATTAGGACTTATAAACTTACGGAAGGCAATTATAATTGCGCCAAAGAAAATCACATAAAAAATAACGTCAAAAATCAGTGAAAGAATTTCACTTCCGTCTTTTGTGATAGTCACGCTGATTCCCCGCTTCATAAGCTCTTCGGCAAGAACTGGAGAATGGGGATTATCGGTTATGAAGCATGTTGTCTTTGTGGTTTCGACAGGCTCAACCACCGCAGAGCCCGTACCAGCCGAAGAGCCCGCACCGCCACTGACATTCTCAGTGGCACTCTCAGCAGAACTGCCCGCAAGACTTCCTGTAAAAAGTATCTTGTCTCCATCAAATTCAACAGACTTCACCCGGCCTGCTTCTACCGCCTGCCAGAAATCCGCATAAGAAACACTTTCTCCGCGGCCAGAAAAATAATCGTAAGTAAAATAAATCGCACTGCCGGCAAATAGCAGGCAAAGCAAAATCAGAAATAATTTTTTGTTTTTCATACTATAAATATATTGGTTACACTTAAAAAAATAAAGGAAAAATTCAGAGAATGACACACACTCGTAAACTCGCTATAATCTTCTCATTATGTTTAAACCAGAGTTACTTAATTCGCTCAAAACTTATAACACTAAAACATTTATGAGCGACCTGATTGCCGGAATTATTGTCGGCATTGTTGCCCTTCCTTTGGCAATCGCATTTGCAATTGCTTCGGGCGTGAACCCTGCGGCGGGACTTTTTACCGCAATTATTGCAGGTTTTTGTATTTCTGCCTTTGGCGGAAGCCGCGTACAGATTGGTGGCCCAACAGGAGCCTTTGCGGTTATTGTTTACGGAGTTGTTGCCCAGTACGGACTTTCGGGACTTGCAACTGCAACCGTTATGGCAGGTATTCTTTTGATTCTGCTCGGCGCTTTTAAGATGGGCGGTCTTGTAAAGTTCATTCCTTACACAATCGTAACAGGCTTTACAGCCGGAATCGCAGTAACAATCGCTGCCGGTCAGTTGGGAGACTTCTTTGGGCTTCGTCCTGATTTTTCTACTCCAATGATGATTCTTGGTGAAGAATACTCAAAAATGCCTGGCGATTTCCTTCCCAAAATTATTGTCTACATCCGCTCAGCCACTACTTTTAATCTTTATTCAACAATTATGGCTGCAGTTTGCCTTGCATTTATCTTTATCTGGTCTAAGTTTATTAAAAAGATTCCAGGAAGCTTTGTTGTTATCATTCTTGCAACAGTTGTAAGCATTGTTCTTGAAAAAACTGCAGGTCTGCACACAGACACAATCGGAAAATTTGCTGATGGCTCACAGCACTTTATAATTCCTAACACATTGCCAAAGCCACAGCTGCCAGCACTTAGCATTAAGACTATCACTACCCTTTTTCCAACTGCAATTTCTATTGCAGTTTTAGCCGCCATTGAATCACTTCTTTCTGCTGTAGTTGCAGACGGTATGATTGGTTCTAAGCATGATTCAAACACAGAACTGATTGCCCAGGGTATCGCAAATATTGCTTCTCCTTTGTTCGGAGGAATTCCTGCCACAGGTGCAATTGCCCGTACAGCTACAAACATTAAAAACGGAGGAAAAACTCCAGTTGCGGGAATTATCCACGCATTGACCCTCTTGATTATCCTCCTCTTTGCCGGAAAATATGCTGCTTACATTCCAATGGCAGCCCTGGCCGCAGTTTTAATCAACGTTGCCTGGAACATGGCCGGTTTCCCTGCTATCCGTTCTTTGCTCAAAGGACAGAAATCTGATATTGCAGTTTTCGCCATCACCTTCCTTATTACAGTATTTGTTGATTTAACAGTTGCTATTGAAGTAGGCCTTGGTTTTGCAGCCTTCTTCTTTATTAAGAAGATGATTGATTTGTCTGAGGTTCAGAACGAACGCGAAGTTTTAACTGGCGGTATTAAAAAAGATCAGCCTGAAGAAAACCTGGATATTCCTGCAAGCACATTTGTTTACGAAATTGAAGGTCCGCTTTTCTTTGGTACTGTCCGCAAGTTTGAGCTTGCAACAGAGCGAGCCCAGTCTGAATGTAAGTATCTTGTTTTACGAATGAGAAACACAATTTATCTTGATGCCGGCGGAATCCGAGCCCTGGAACAGTGTAAGGCAGCCTGCGACCGCAAGGGCATTACAATTGTTATCAGCGGTATTCATACCCAGCCTTACCTGCTTCTGGAAAAAACCGGCATGGCAGACAAGCTTGGCCGCGAAAATATTTTTGATAACATTACGGATGCACTGAACCGTTGTAGAAAATAGTTTTGCCTAAACAAAAAAACAAGGGCCATACGCTATGCGTTCTTGAAAATCATAGCGCAAACCACAGGGCTGAACGCCCAGGTTTGCAAATGATTTTCAAGGCCGCGTCGCTGCTGGCCCTTGTTTTTTTTAAATGATGAGATGCTTATTTTTCTAAAACTAATCTTCCGTCTATAAATAAACCTTTTACGCGGCCGGTGAGTTTTTTGCCGTCAAAAGGTGTGGCTTTTCCCTTGCTGTAAAAAAGGGATGAATCCACAGTCCACTCTTCTTCCGTATCGAGCAGTGTTAAATCAGCATCATAGCCTGCCTTCAAACGCCCCTTCTGCAAGCCAAGTATCCGTGCCGGATTAGCCGACATCAGCTGGCTTAAACGTCGCGGATTAAACTGATTATCGCGAACCAAAACTGTGTTGCAAACGGCAAATGCTGTTTCCAAGCCAGTAAAGCCCGGAGAACCGGCAACCTTATCGTCCAGAGTGTGAGGCGCGTGGTCGGTTGAAATTACATCTACAGTTCCATCACGAAGAGCCTCAATTAAGGCAATGCGGTCTTCATCACTTCTTAAAGGAGGATTTACAAGAGCTCGGATATAAGGTTCGTCTGTTCCGCAAAGTGCCAGGTGGTGAGGAGTTACCTCGCAGGTTACGTCAAAGCCGTCTGAAGGAAACTTTGCAGGATGAAAAACTTCATCACTTTCAAAGGCTTCGTAAGCAGCTTCGGCCTCGTTGGCAGAAAAATCTGCCTGCTCATCTAAAAGTTCATTCTTAAACTCGCGGATTGCAGAAATACAGTTTGCAGTTGAAACATGAGCAATATGAACGCGGCAGCCCGCCTGCTTTGCCAGCATAAGGTTTCGCACGGTAGCAGTGTCTTCTGCCAGGGCAAGAAATTCGTTGGCACGGGTAAGTGCCAGATCAATCTTGTCTACAGCTTCGGCAATGTCGTCTTCATCCTCGTCTATATCATCACTACCCCAGGCAGAAAGTCCTGCTTCCTTCATAATTTCCAGAGCTTCCTGGCGAAAAGGTTTTGCCTGGGAACCAAGAGTAAGGTCTTCGGAATGACAGCTTACAACCACACCCTTTTCTGCAGCCTTGCTCATTCCTTCAAGCATTACCGAGGCCGAAAGAACATCGCGGCCATCTTCTGTAATTACGGGGATATATTTTTTATCGATTAAATCAAGATGAGAAGTATCTTTTCCATCAAAATCTTTTGTGATACTCACAGTCTGAAAAAGATGAGTCAGTCCAATTGCGGCCGCTTCACGTTCAATTCTCATAGCCATTTCTGCAGAAGAAACAACAGGCGTAGTATTTGGCATGGCAACTACAGTTCCGTAACCACCGGCTGCTGCAGCATGAAGACCGCTGTCTAAATCTTCTTTTTGAGTTTGTCCCGGGTAGCGCATGTGAACATGCATATCTATAAAGGCCGGGGTCAGAGTAAGGCCATGAGCATCGTATACTTCTATAGCGCTATCCAGTCCAAAACCATCTTCTGCAAGCACTGCACGGGCAAAAGATTCTACGGTTGAAGAAGACGTAAAATATCCGTGAAAAACAGAGCGGATTTTTCCTTCCACAATCAAAAGGGCTCCAGGGCAATCCATATTTTCGTCCAGAAGTCTGGCATTGTAGATTAATGTAGATTTTGGCATTTACTCCTCCAGGATTTAAAGATTCCCGCGTCCATTCGCAGCGAAGCTTCGAGCGGGCGCGGGAATGACACGGCGTCCGGCACGGCGTCTGTCATTGTCCGGCACGGCGACTGTCATTGTCCGGTTTAACCGGACAATCTCTACTACAACTGTGTATTTGTAGCGCCGGCAACATAAAGAGTGTCGCAGTATTCACACTTGTAAAGTCCCTTTGAGCGGTCGGCTAAAAGAAAGGTTGGCTTTACATAATGTTCGGTCTGAGTTATACAGCGCGGATTTTTACATGTAAAAACTCCCTGCACTTTTGAAGGAAGTTCCATGTTGATTTTGCGTACAATCTTTTCGTTTTCGATTACGTTTACGCAGATGTCCGGGTCAATAAAACCAAGAACCGAATAATCAATATTGATGATGTTATCAATTTTGATTATGTCTTTTTTTCCAGATTTTTCTGATGGTACATTCTGAATAAGGCAGGATGTAAAAGGCAATTTATCCAGGCCAAGCCACTGATAAATGTTCCAGCCGTGTCCTGCGCGAATGTGATCAATCACAAGTCCGTTTTTTATAGTATTTACGTTAAGCATTAGAGAGCTCCTGTCAATTTAGCAATAAGTGCCATGCGGGCGTACATTCCGTACTTTACCTGCTTAAAATATGCGGCTCGTGGGTCATCATCAACTTCTGGGGTAATTTCGTTTACACGAGGAAGAGGATGCAGAACAATCATGTTTTTGCGGGCCAGACTCATCTTCTGTTTATCAAGAATATAACTGTCCTTAAGGCGGATATAATCCTGTTCATTAAAGAAGCGTTCCTTTTGAACACGGGTCATGTAAAGAATATCAAGCTGATCAATAACAGCATCCAGACTTTCTACAATTTCGTACTGTACACCAGCTGGTTCAAGTACGTTAGTAATCAGATAGTCAGGAACTGTAAGCTCTTTTGGGCTGATAAAAATAAACTTATTACCCTTAAAGCGGCGCAAAGCTTCTGCAAGAGAATGAACTGTGCGGCCAAACTTAAGGTCACCACAGAAACCTACTGTGTGATTTTCAAGTCCTCCAAGCAGCTGGCGGATTGTTACCAGGTCGGTAAGGGTCTGGGTTGGGTGGTAGTGACCACCATCTCCGGCATTAATGATAGGGCAAGCTGAATACTTGCTGGCAAGAAGAGCGGCACCTTCTTTTGGAGTGCGCATGGCAATTACATCGGCATAGCTTGAAACTACGCGGATTGTATCGGCCAAAGTTTCGCCTTTTACAGACGAAGTGTTGTCTGCATCAGAAAAACCTTCTACAGAACCGCCCAAACGAAGCATAGCTGCTTCAAAAGAAAGCCTAGTTCTAGTGCTAGGCTCAAAAAAAAGTGTCGCAAGAATTTTCCCGCGACACACATCTTGAAATGATTTAGGATCAACAATAATCTGTTCAGCCAAAGAACAAATTTCTTCGATTTCAGACACCGACAAATCATCCGGCTGAATCAAATGACGACCAGTTAGCATTCACAAACCCCTTTTTGAATTTTTTCTATGTTATCAGAAAACAGGGGCTTTTACAACAGGCTTTTCCCAGCTACTTTCACGCACGTCCGCTGGCAAGCACCAGGTCTTTTAATTCCCGAGCTCTTTCTTTTGTTATTTGGGAAGAAAGAGCCCTCCACTTCCAGTTTGTGCCTACCGAAGCTGGAGAATTCATTCTTCCTTCGCTTCCAAGGCCTATTAAATCCTGCATTGTAAGAATACAGGTGTTTGCCCTGCTATTCAGTGCAGAATGAATCATAGCTTCCCGCAGCTGAAGGGGACTTGAAAGTTTATAATATTCCATTGCCGTTTTTACATCTTCCGGCCGGGCAGTTTTTGTCCAGCCTTTTATGGTGTCGTTATCATGTGTGCCCGTATAAACTACACAATTTTCAGGGTAGCAGTCTGGAATATATTCCTTACTGTTTTCATCGCGGGTATCAAAGGCAAACTGCAGAACCTTCATTCCAGGAAAACCGCTCTGGCGTAAAAGCTGACGTACGCTGTCTGTCATAAAGCCCAAATCTTCAGCGATAATTGGAAGTTCACCTAAATCTGCCTTAATCTGCTCAAAAAATGCTATGCCGGGCCCCTTGTTCCACCTGCCGTTTTTAGCATCCTCTGCTCCATATTTTACAGAATAAAAAGAATCAAAACCCCGGAAATGGTCTATGCGAAGCACATCATATATTTCCAGACTCGATTTAAGCCTCTGTTTCCACCAGCTGTAACCGTCTTTTTTCATAAAATCCCAGTTATAAACAGGATTGCCCCAAAGCTGGCCAAGACTGGTAAAAGCATCTGGCGGACAACCTGCAACTTCTATAGGAATAAGATTTTTATCCAGCATAAAATTTTTTGGATGAGTCCAGACATCGGCACTATCTGCAGAAACATAAATTGGAATATCCCCAATTATTTTAATTCCATTTTTATTTGCATAAGTTTTTAGATTTTTCCACTGTTTAAAGAAAAGATACTGCTGTATACGGTAATAATTCATACGATTAGCACTTTTATTTTTCCATTCCTCAAGAGCTTCTGGTCTTCTGAGTCTTATATCTTCTTCCCATTCCAAAAAAGAAGCGCCATTGTGCAAATCTTTTACAGCCATAAAAAGTGCATAATCTTCCAGCCAGAAAGAGTTTTCCTTGCAAAATGCATTAAAATCAGCCGGAATATTTTTTTCAAAAGCACTTTGTACCTTTTCAAAAACCTTTATGCGCCCCTCATAAACAGCTCCAAAATCTACATACATGGGATCTTGGCCCCAGGAAATCTCTGAATAATCTTTATTTTCCAAAAGACCTTCCTCTTCCAGCAGTTTAAGATCTATAAAATAAGGGTTTCCTGCAAAAGTAGAAAAACTCTGATAAGGCGAATCTCCATAACCTGTAGGACAAACCGGAAGAATCTGCCAGTAAGTCTGTCCGGCTTCTTTTAGAAAATCTATAAATTTATAGGCTTCATTTCCCAGAGTTCCAATTCCACTTTCTCCAGGTAATGAGGAAATGTGCATAAGCACACCGTTTTTTCTCTGTTTGAAAATTTCAGAATCCAACAATTCAGATACCTGCCAAAATAACTAAATTTTTCTTACACTCTCACCTTCCCTAAAAGTAAAAGGAAGAAGTTTATGAACCGCAGGGCTGCCCCGCTCTATGCAGTTCAAAAGCATATCAAGTCCTTCTGCCGCAAGCTCTCTCGATGGCTGTTCAACCGTAGTAATTCGAGGACTGTAAAAATCAGCATAAGGAAGGCCATCAAAACCAACAATAGAAATATCTTCAGGAATCTTTTTGCCTAAATCCCTAAGCTTTCTACAGGCTCCAATTGCCATTGAATCAGACATAGTAAAAATCGCCGTTATATCAGGACTTCTTTCCAGAAGGGTTTGAGCAGCAGCGGCTCCACCCATAAAAGAATACTTAGAAACAACATATAAGTTTTCATCAAATTCCAGACCATGCTTTTTCATTGCATTCAAAAAACCTTCGTAACGCTTTTTTGTTGTGCCGGAACTTGTTAAATCACCACCAATTACACCTATTTTGGTATGGCCATGATTTAAAAGATAGTCCGCAGAATATTCGGCAGCAGAAATATTATCTGTACTGATACTGGAAAGATTTTCGTTTTCCACGTTTTTTGCATCATTCGAAATCAAAACACATGGTATCTTAATCTTTGCAAAATCATCTTTGTACATACTTGGGCTTCCTCCAAGGAAAATCATCCCCAGAGGTTTCTGCTCGTAATAAAGACGATTTGCTATTGAAGCTTCATTATCGTATTCGTCAAGGATGTTTACCGATGTTGTATAAGGAAGCTCTTCCATTCTTTTTAGAATTACACCCATCATTTCATTTAAAAGAGGGCTTGAAGTTCCCTTTACCAGAATTACAATGGTTTTTCTTTCCTGACTTTTTAGCTGACTGGCATTTTTATTCAAAACAAAACCATATTTATCAACTACAGCCATAACTTTCTTTCTGGTTTCTTCACTTACATCAGGGTGATTATTCAAAACTCTGGAAACAGTTCCTAGTCCGCAACCACACTCTTTTGCTATATCTTTGATTGTCATCCTTTAACCCTTAACTGCCCCCGCTATAACTCCTCTGATTATATACTTTTGTGAAGTAACATAGAATATAATAATAGGAATAATAGCCAGAACGAGCATAGCCATAAATCCACCATAATCTGTGGAACCATAAGCCCCCTGCATTGCAAGCTGAATTGCAACAGGAACCGTTTTATGATCAGAGCCCAGAATAAGATATGGAAGAAGATAGTCATTCCAAATCCACATAGCCTGCAAAATAGCAACAGTAATTGCTGTAGGTTTTAACATTGGAAATACGATTCTAAAATATGTCTGCAAAGGATTACAACCATCAATTGTTGCAGCTTCTTCTACTTCCTGAGGAATACTTTTTATGAATCCAGTAAACATAAAAACTGTAAGACCAGCACCAAAGCCCAGATACACAAAAAGGATTCCAAACACGTTATCAAAACTAAGTCTGTTTACCACAAAGGTCATTGTGTACATAACCATCTGGAAAGGAACAATCATACTAAATGTAAACATATAGTAGAGGAATCTGGTAAATTTAGACTTTACTCGTACAATATACCAGGCACTCATGGAAGTACAAATAATAATCAAAAGAACGCCTATTACTGTAATCCACACAGAACGGAAGAAAGCAAGAATAAAGCCCGAAGAAGTAACTCCCCTGATATAATTTTCTATGCCTACAAACATATCTCCCTTTGGAAAAGCAAAAGGTGCAGTAGAAACATATAGGCGAGATTTAAATGAGTTCATAAGAACCAGCAAAATCGGGAAAATAAAGATAATGGTCAAAAGAAGCAAGAAGGTAAATTGAATTGTCTTCTTAACGGAACGGTTACTTTCAATAATCATTGTTCGATCTCCTTTTTATTTGTAAGTTTAAGCTGAATAAAGGCAATTAGAGCAACTATGATAAAGAAGATTACTGCCTTAGCCTGTCCTACTCCCTGGAAGCCGGAACGTCCATAGAAGGTTTTATATATATTCAAAGCAAGCATTTCTGTATCAGTTCCAGGAGCTCCATTTGTAAGAGCAAGGTTCTGATCGAACATCTTGAATGAGTTTGTCAAAGTAAGGAACATACAAATTGTAATGGAAGGCATTACCATTGGTATTTTAATTTTGAAAAGAGTTTTTAATGGAGAAGCACCATCTATTGAAGCTGCTTCCAGAATTTCTGATGGAATATTTTGAAGGCCGGCAATGTAAATTACCATCATATAACCTATTAATTGCCAGTTTGTGAGGATTACAAGTCCCCAGAAGCCGTATTTTGCATTAAAAGTTATGTCTTCTCCTACAAAATGAAGAAGAAAACCGTTTATAAGCAGATTCCAGATATAACCAAGAACAATTCCGCCGATAAGGTTTGGCATAAAAAAAACAGAGCGGAAAAAGTTAGTTCCCCTGATTCCATTTGTCAAAAGAAGGGCAATAGAAAAAGCAAGGATATTTACGGTCAGAATAGAAACAATTGTAAACAAAGATGTAAAGCCCAGAGCATGTAAAAACTCACCATTCAGAGTAAAAGCTTTTATGTAGTTCTGAAAACCAACAAATTTAACATTCGTAATTACCTTAAATTTTGTGAAAGAGAGAAAAATTCCCATTCCAAAAGGAACAATAAAAAATATTGTAAAAGCAAGCAGTGTTGGAAGAACAAATACCGGAAAATATTTTTTCATTGCCTTGTTATTTTCCATTTTCAACCTCCTTAAAAGTTCTATAAAAAAAACGGCGGCTACGCGAAAGTGGGATTGAGCAGCGCAACCACCGTTTTTTAATTACTAGTAAGCTTCAGAAACAAGCTCCCATTCTGTTTTCCAGTTCTTAACAACATTTGAAGAAACTGTATTCCAGTCTTTTGAACCCTGACAGTACTGCAAAAGATCTGCACCAAATGCATCTTTGAATGTCTGTGAAGGGAAAAGAGTAAAGTTCCATGAAACAGAAACGATTCCTTTTTTAGACATATAGTTCAAGATTTCTTTAGCAAGTGGGTCTGTAGGTTTTTCGTTTTCTGCAAATGTATCAAATGGAGCAATAAAACCAAGTTTGTTTGTTACATAATCTTTTCCTGTCTTTGAAGAATAAAGCCAGTAGATAAAGTCTGCAGTTGCCTGCTGATCAGCTTTTGATGCTTTTTTATTGATACAGTAGAAGTTTTCAGTTCCTACACAGAGTCCCTGTGATTCTTCACCAGCAACGCCTGTATAAATAGGAAGATATTTAACATTATCAGCTTTTACCTTGTTTCCAGAAACACCTGAAATCTGACCCCAAGCCCAGTTACCATTCTGAACCATTACACATTCTTCAAGAGCAAATTCTGCCATAGACTGATCTACAGTTTTTACACCAACATTTTTTCTGTCAATTACAGAATCTGTTGTGTAAAGGTCAAAAATATTTTTGAAGTTGTTTCCATACTGGAATTTAATTTCATGTGTAGCATCAGAAGAAAGATTTACCTTATTCTTTGTGAATTCATAGTAAATTGGAAGGTTTGCAAGGTGAGTCTGCCATCTCCAGTCTTCACCAGCTTTTAATGATGTAGATGCAAATACACCCTTAATTCCCAATTCATCTTTATGAGCCTGCATATCATCACAAAGTTCCTTGAGTTTTGCAAAGTTATTAATTTCATCCATGCTCTTAAAAGAAGTTCCCTTAGAAGCAAGGGCAAAATACTTATCTGTAAGAGCCTTGTTGTAAATAATTCCGTAACCTTCTACAACATAAGGAATTCCATAAGCTTTTCCATTGTCTGTAATGGCAAGTGATTTATCTGAAAGATGCTTGTAGATTTCTGTCTTTGTAAGATCTGCACAGTAATCTTTCCAGTTTGAGTATCCTACAGGACCGTTAATCTGAAAAAGTGTTGGAGCCTGTTTAGTGGCCATTTTAGCAGTAAGTGTTGATTCGTAGGTGTTGTTTGCAGCAGTTTCTACAATAACTTTAACACCAGTTTCCTTTTCATAAGCAGCTGCAAGTTCTTCGTAAACAGAAGCAACTTCAGGCTTAAAATTCAGGTAGCGAACAGTTCCCTTCTTTGGTGCAGCAGACATAGTCATTACAGCCGCAAACAAAGCACATGTACTCAAGATAATTTTTTTCATTAATTTCCTCCTAGAAAAAATATCTTAAAATTATGGTAGTTTTACGATGTTGGAAACGTTTCTGGGAACGTTTCCAATCTTTAGTTATAGTATATGCCCAGAATTTTCATCTGTCAAATTTATTTTTTTATTAAAACGTTTTATTTTTCATTTTTTTTTCTATTACTGACGAAAACGATTAAAAGTGGTAAGGTGTAATGCTATGAATTATATTTACAATAACGAAGACGAAAAAAATAAAATGCTGGAGCGCTTTTGCCGCTATGTAAAAATCTGGTCAGAAAGTGACGGAAAAGCTGCCGACCAGGGAGTTTTCCCAAGCACAGAGCGCCAGTGGGATTTTGCAAAGATTCTGGTTAAGGAACTGCGAAACCTTGGAACCCGCAACGTATATCTTACTGATTTTTGTTATGTCGTTGCAAAAATTGATTCAAATATTGAAGATGCCGAAGAACGCAAAAAGTATCCTACCATTCTTTTGATGGCACACATGGATACTGTAGATGAAGTTACCGGAAAGGATGTTAAGCCTGTAATCACAATCAAAGACGGTGACACAATTGTAAAATCTGATGGCACTACCCTTCTTGGAGCTGATGACAAGGCTGGTGTGACTGCAATTATGTGTGCACTGGACTATCTGCAGAGGCACTACGAAGACATTCCTCACGGCCCAATTGAAGTAATGTTCAGTCCTGATGAAGAAACAGGTCACGGAATGGACAAGGTGCCTTTGAATATTCTTAAAGCTGATTTTGCAGTAACTGTAGACGGCGGCGACGAAGGTGAACTTGAAAGCGAATGTTTTAACGCCTGGGCAGGTCAGGTAAAATTTACAGGAAAGGCCTGCCACACGGGAAGTGCAAAAAAAGACGGAATGGTAAATGCCGCAAGTCTGGCTTCTAATTTTGTTGCCCGCCTGCCGCGAGATTCTGCCCCGGAAACAACAGAAGGCTACGAAGGCTTTATTGCCCCAATGGAAATTTCTGGCAGCATAGAAAGTGCAAACGTAGAACTTTTGCTCAGAGCATTCACTATAGAAGAAATTGAAAAACAGAAGAACTTTATTCAGACTATTGCAGACTCTGTAACTTCAGACTTTGGGGGAAAAGCCGAAGTTACATTCAAGCAGCAGTATCTGAATATGAAGGCAAAGCTGGATGAGCATCCGGAGGTTATGGAACGCTTACGCCGCGCCTTTGCAGAAAGCGGAGTTCAGGTTCGCGAACAGCCAATCCGAGGAGGAACAGACGGTTCCCGCCTCACAGAACTTGGCATTCCAACTCCAAACATTTTCACCGGCGCCCACGAATTTCATTCCCGAAACGAATGGCTTTCTCTAAACCAATGCGCAAAAGCTGCCGATGTACTAATAAATCTTCTATCTGGGAAGTAATATAATTATATAAAATTATACAGAAACCAAAAGGTCAAATTGTGAGTTTTGATGCGCGAGCGGAAGCTGCCCAGGCAGGCCGTTTTGAGCCTGCAAGATATCCAATTCCTTACAGGCTCAACTACGAGCCTGAATGGGTAGCGACGCGGAAGCATCAAAAGTCACAGAAAGGCGAATTTTTCTGAATAATTTTGGAGAAATCTTATGCATGAATATGTAATTGAGGGTGGGTATCCAATTCAGGGAACAGTTACAGCAAGCGGAAACAAAAATGCAGCACTTCCATGTATCGCAGCATCACTTTTAACAGACGAACCTGTTATTCTTCATAATATCCCGGAGATTCAGGACACAAACGTAATGTTTGAAATTTTAAAGTCTCTGGGTGCAAAGGTTGAAAAACTGAGTAAACACAACTGGAAAATCCAGTGTGATGATATTAAAACAACAGAACTGCCACCAGAGCTTACTAAAAAGGTACGCGGTTCTATTGTTTTTGCAGGCCCTCTTTTGGCAAGCAAGGGAAAGTGCCAGATGACACCACCAGGAGGAGACGTAATTGGCCGCCGCCGTGTGGACACTCACTTTTTAGCCCTTAAGGCACTTGGCGCAAACATTCATGTAAACGGCCGTTTTGAATTTTCTGCAACAAAACTTGTAGGAGCCGACATCTTTTTGGACGAAGCATCTGTAACAGCAACAGAAAATGCCGTAATGGCCGCAGCCCTATCTGAAGGCGAAACAATTTTGCAGAACTGCGCCAGCGAACCACACGTTCAGGACATCTGTAAAATGCTGGTAGAAATGGGTGCCAAAATAAGCGGAATTGGAAGTAACATTCTGCGCATTAGCGGCGTAAAGAAACTACATGGCTGTGAATTTACAATCGGACCTGACTACATTGAAATTGGCTCTTATATTGGAATGGCCGCCGCAACAAAAGGAAAAATTACAATCAAAGGTGTTCGCGCAGAAGAAATGCGCCCGCTTAAATACTCTTTTGCAAAGCTTGGAATTACCTGGAGCATTCAGGGAGACGAGCTTACAGTTCCAAATACCCAGAATCTTAAAGTTAATGATGATTTAGGAAACGCAATTCCAAAAATTGACGATATGCCTTGGCCTGGATTCCCAGCCGACCTTACTTCTATTATGACGGTAACTGCAACCCAGGTTGATGGTACAGTCCTCATTTTTGAAAAGATGTTCGAAAGCCGAATGTTCTTTGTAGATAAACTGATTTCTATGGGAGCAAAAATCACATTGTGTGATCCTCACCGTGCCGTAGTCTGCGGACCTAGCATGCTGCACGGCGACCATCTGGTTTCTCCAGATATCCGCGCCGGTATGGCAATGGTAATTGCCGCCATGTGTGCCCACGGAACCAGCCGAATCAGCAATGTTTACCAGATTGAACGCGGTTACGAAGATTTAGTTGCCCAGCTGCAAAGCCTTGGTGCCCATATCCAGAAGGTAGAAATTACAGACTAACTTTCTGATTTATACAAGTTCTAATCCAGATTCAGTTCACCGATAATCCTTGCAAACTGAGTCTGGAATTCACTTTCTTCCTTTTTTCTAAAAGCCTGATATTTTCCAATTTCTTCATCAGATATTTCTAGTGCCTCAAGAAACTTAAGAGCTTGCAGTGCTTTTTGGCTTTTTATTACAATCTGATTGTACTGTTTCCCAATCTGTAAAACTTCCAGTGCCTGTGATTTCTTCAGCATACCGCTTGTAAGAAGTCCAAGAGTATCGTAGAGAGTATCATTTGCAATAGGCCCGATAATCACATCATATTCAGAAAGACTGTCTCTTTTACCTAAGCGGTTGGAAAAAATGTAGTCGTACCATTCCATATCCCGCTCAAAAGTTTTTATTTTTAAGCTATCTGTATTCAAAAGATATTTATTCAAATAAGGAATCATGTCTTTTCTCTTTCTGGCCCAGCGTTTTGAAAACTCCTCGTTATCAGAAAGATAAAAGCCCTGGCCGAAATCTGCATTAGACCGGCCCCTTTTAATATCAGGTTCCTTTATAATCTGAAAACCCATGTGAAAAAGCTGCAGTTCAGACATTTACTACCCCCTTGTTATGTAATTTACCCAGCACTTTTTGCAGGGCAGAGTCATTTTTTATCTGATTTAAGCACATTTCCCGCTCGCAAGGCTCAGCAGAAGGCGCAAGCTTATTGAGTGTAGAAATTATTTTCTCTAAACTAAGTGATTTAGGAAGACTTTCAAGTGATAGATAACATTCTTCCTGCAGGTAAATCCAGCGGAGCTCGGAAGCAGTCCTGACAGGATTTCCCCCCAGCCAGAAAATTCCTTTTTCAAGGTCTGATTTTTCAAAATCTTCTTTAGTCAGATGGAAGGATGATTTTTTTTCGTATTCTTCAATCTTTGTCTCTATAAAATTGCGGGCAACACTTGTTTTTGGTACCTGAAAATCAAACCACTTCTGAACATTCTGATCTAAACGCTCTCCGTGCATCCAGGCATTTACCGCAGAATCCAAAGGAGAACCAAATTTATTAAACTTTTCTTCTCCCTTAAAATGAAGATTATTGCGGGCAAAGGCAGAAGAAGACTCTTCACTGCTTACCAGGTTCAGGTTGCCTTCTTTTTGCCACTGGGCATACACTGTAGAGTTTCTTGTGAGAACAAACTTGTGCCAGAAGGCAGAATCCAGAAGACCGGCCGCAAAAAACTGGCGCAGAGTTTCCATAGAATCGATTATAGACTGAGCTGTATCGTTCCAAAAACCGTAAATCATGTAGGCATGAACAAGAATACCCGCTTCTTTGAAGGCACAGCAGGCCTGAGTGATTGAGTTTATGTCAGTTCCCTTGTTAATGGCTTCAAGCCCGGTGCCAGTTGCAGATTCTATTCCGGCAGAAACTGCTCCAAGCCCACAGTATGAAAGAAAGGCCGCAAGATCTTTGGTAAAGGATTTTTCAAAACGCACGTTGCCCCAAAAATAAAGGGGATTACCCTCACGGGCATTTAAAAGTGCAAATTTTCTAAGAGCTGCAGGCGGCAGGGCTTCGTCTACAAAGTGAATGCCGTACAGGCCTTTTTGGCGGGCGGTTTGCAGCAAGCCCTTAAAAAGGGCCTCTGTGTCGGTTGGTTTGTAGCCGCAGACGTAATCTAGTGAAGTATCACAGAAGGCGCATTTGTGCCAGTAGCAGCCGTGGGCCAGGTAGGCTTTTATCCAGCTGCCGTCTGTCCAGATGCGGTGCATGGCATTGCGGTCGTCGCACATGCGAAGATATCGGGAAAAATCAATGTCAGAGTAGTCAGGGACAAGCTTTGCGGTAATCTGATTTTCGTAGGCTTCGGTCTGGCTGTCGCTCCAAAGGGGCTCTTGTATGCTGATGGAGCCATCGCTCTGGCGGGTAAAGAGGCGCATTTTATAAAGAGATTGTCCGGTCAAGCCCGACAATGACAGGAACGTGCGATAAGAACCGTAGCCTCTGTCATACGAAATGGCGTTTATGTATTTTGCAAGGGCCGGGTCGCGCGCTTCACGCAACTCTGTATTTACAAAACCGCCCCCAATGCAGACAAAGGCCTTGTCGCCATAATTCTGCTTAAACCAGCGGGCTGTATACAGGGCCGGCAAAAAAGTGCCCGCAAATGGAATAGAGATACATATGGTGGCAGGAAGCTCCTTATCTAAATTACCAAAAACATCTTCCAAAAGAGGCTTGTAAAAATGCTCCATAATCGGGGAATCAATTTCTTTTTCAAAATCGGCAAAGGAACGGGTGTCTACGGCAAGGCTTTCGGCATAGCGGACCAGAGAAAACTGGGGATCAAAGGCCACGGTGATGTAATCTGACAAATCTGCAAGAGCAAAGGTGCACAAAAAACGCACATCATCAACAGTGGGCTCGTGGTCCAGACCTGCAAGGTAGTTTTCCATGCGGGAACCACGGGGCGCAAAAGGCGAATACAAAAACTGGTGGGATTTTTCACGGCCGGAAAGTCCTTCTGAGGCCAGCCGCGCCCCAGCACCACCCGCGCACCCCGCTCCAGTTCCAGCGCAACCTGCACCACCCGCAAGCACCGCGGTAATAAAATCTATCCAGGAAATCCAGGCGTCTTTTTGCGAAATATAACGGCGCAGATTAAAGGCTGTGTCGTCGTCCCCCTTTGCTTCTGCCTGGTCTGCGAGGCGCAGGGCATTTTTTTCAGAAAGTTCAAAAAGGCGGCACAAGCCTTCTGCAGAGAAAACTGAATAAAAAAGTTCAATGTTTAAATCATACCAGCGAACATGGTCTGCACTCTGGCCGCCACCTTCGGCGTGCGTAAAAAAAGCCTTAAGGTAGGCGCCCGAAGGATAAGGAGAATTAAACTGAACAACCGGCGGGGTAATAATAATCGTCTTCATTATATTTATTATATCATAATCCTTTTATATGGTCAGGATAGAGGAATTATTGTGTAGGCATTATTGCAAGCTGGAATGAACTTTTTTATTCTTTACGCCAGAAAAACACAAGTGCTGCAGCGAAAGTGGTCACAAAATGCATTGTGAGCGTATTTGCCGACTGGCATAAAAAGAAATCGAGGATTTTGCCTGCAAAACCGCAGATTTCTTTCATAAAAACGCGAAGACCTGCATTTTTGTGAACACTATAGCGGAAGCACTTGTGTTTTTCTGACAAGGTCTATTTATTCCGCATTCCACCTGGCAAAGTAAAAACCGAAATTATTATGCGCACATACTATTTCCATGATATAATATACCCATGCTTGAAGTAGAAACGCGGGTGAAGATTCCTTTTTTGTGGGGAAAAGCCGTATTCAAAAAATCAAACTGGTCTCAAATAAACCTGATTGTAGGGCCCAACGGCAGCGGAAAAACTCTGCTGGCGCACAAGCTTTCTGCCCAGTTTGAAGAAGCGGGTTATTCCGTGCGTTTTATTAAATCTGAACGTGAAGATTACAAAGAGCAGCTGGAACAGATGGATATTCTGCGCAACAACGAAAAAGTCCGCACAAAAATTGAACGCGTACTTTCCAGCATGTTCGGAAAATCCATAAAATTTATTGAAGATTATGATGGTACACTAATTCCGATTGTAGAAAACAAGGCCTGGAATGTGGAATACATGCTTGAGCAGGTTGAATGTCACGGTCTGCGTGAAATTATTTCTCTGCTGGTTAGTCTTTATTCAAAACTCGGAGAAGCCGGTGCCGCAGGTGAATGTATTTTCTTTGACGAACCGGAACTCCACCTGCACCCCCAGTTTCAGACATTTTTTATAAACGAAATCCGCAAGGAAGTGCAGCACACAAGTCGCCGTGTTTTTTTTCTGATTTCTCACTCCCCTTTCTTTATTGACCTTCGCACTCCCGAAGACCTGACCGGCGTAATTGCCTGCCACATAAACCAGGTGCCAACCAGTATAGAAGAACTTTCCGAAGAAGACGACGCCCTTTTCCGCCGCTTTCTGCCCCGCTTCAATACTTACCACAAGCAGTTTTTCTTTTCCGATAACCAGATTTTCGTGGAAGGCTACACAGACCAGCAGATTTTTACTAACCTGCTGCCATTTATTGAAGATGACTACAAAGCAGCCGGCACTGGAATTATAGACGTAGGCGGAAAAGACGAACTGGGCGTTTTCTGCAAGGTTTGCGCCCTGCTTGGAACAAACAGCCGCATTATCACCGACCTGGACTCTCTTTTTTCGGGAAAACTGAGGGATGTTGCCTGCAAAGACCAGAGGGTAATCAGCTGGATGGAAAAACAGAGGGAAAGACAGCAGGCCTTTTACGAATCCATTTTCACGGGCAAGGAATTACAGCAGGATATAAAGCTTGAAAAACTGATTTATAAACTGGAACGGCTTCTTGTAGAAACTTCCCAGGAAATCAGGCAGGATTCTTTCCAAAAGAAAATGTATGGGATTCTTTCCAGCAAACAAAATAAGCCATATTTAGATGATTTTAAACTTTTTATTTCCAAACTGGATTCTCTGCAGGAAAAACACGACAATGCCGATGCCGTTGATACTTATAAAACTGTAATTTTGCAAGGTATAAACCGGCTTGGAAACTTTATAGAAAGTGCCTTACCTAAAAAAACAGCATCAAACATCACAAAAATACGGAATCTTGCAGCCTTTATTCTGGCAGCAATGGAAGCAGCCCGGGTTTACATTCTCCCGCGGGGTTGCATTGAACACTACTACACCAGAAGCGATATTCTTTATATGCCGGTTTCGGGAAAAGACCGCCTCTTCCGCAGCGAACTGGAATTTATACAGGATTCCCACAAAAAAACAGTCCGCAAGCATTTTGCGGACCTGATAGAACTGCTGGAAAAAGCCTGCGCCTAGCACCTGGCGCCTGGTCTACACTCCCGACTCAATTTCGCTGAATAAAGCCTCGTACAAAGTGGCCTTATCGCTGTTTGTATCACGGATAGTTTTTGCCATTCCTCTTGCCAAGTGCAAAAGCACCCTGTAACCAAGCAGAGGCTCGCGGTCGCAAACTTCCAGAAATTTTGTACTGGAAAGAGCAATACAGCGGCAATCTGTAAGGGCTTTTACAGTTGCAGTACGAGGATCATCACTAATAAGAGCTGTTTCGCCAAAGAAAATGTTATCATCACTAGAAAGATCTGCCAGAGCAATTTTATCGCCGGCAGGTGTTTTTCGGTAAACCTGAACTTTTCCCTTATAAAGAATATAAAACTGGTCACCAAACTTACCTTCTTCAATAATTACATCGCCCTTAAGGTAAGTTTCAATTGTCATGCTGTTGTAAACGTCCCTTAAAATACGCAAATCGTTTTCATCATCCAGATTAAAATCAGAAAAAAGCTGAATTTTTACAAGTTTCGGCAAAACCTCTTCAAACTTATCCATTTTTTACCCCCTCACTAAAATTGCCTTTGTATTTTTTTGAATCGGGAAATCTGCAGGAGGAGTAAGTACAGGTTCGTTACTCTTTAAGGTTTTTACTTTTTTAAGATTATCAACAATCATTTTTATATCAGGATTTTTCTGAGCTTCTCTAAGCGCATCCTTTCTTCGCTGATGGAAGTTTCCCGTGTTCAAAAGCAGCCCCACCAGTACACCAGTTTTATTTCCGTTCTGCTCAAGATAAGCTTCATATTCACCGTAAGTTTTGTTCAGGAAACTTGATGGTATATCTTCTATAATAATTCCGGTGTCTGCATCATCACTAATTAGGGCGCGAATAACGTTACTGTAGCCCATTCCGCTGGATGCTGTTGCCAGAAGACTGTGTTCATAATCCTGAGTAAGGATGATTTCATCACAATGAGCCATTTCAAGATGTTTCTGGAACTTTGCATCAATCAGTTCTGCCGCAATATAAATGCCAGGGTTCAGATTTTCCATAGTAAGAACAGCAAGAACTGTACGGCTGTCTATTTCAAGGTCTGAATATTTTTTTGAATGGTCACAAATAACAAGAGCCCTCTCCGCCTTATCTATCTGGGCCCGCTTTAAAACTGCCTCATCAGAAAAATCGCCGGAAACATAATTCAGTTCCTTAAAACGAGGCTGGGAGCGAATCTGTTCAATCTGTTCTGCAGCGTCATTAATCATAACCACCATATCAGGTGTAATATCAGGGTTTGTTGTAAGCACGGTGTCTAAAATCTTTTCAAAACCCGGCCGCCATCCGCATAATAAAAAATGTCCTTTCATATTCTTCAATTTCTTAAGCCCCTTGTTTTTTTTCATTTGAAGGTCCATAAAATAGGACGCAAGTTTACCGGTTACGGCAGAAAACAAAAGCATTCCCAGGACCAGCAGCACAAGTGCCGACATTCTTCCCGGTACAGATTTTACACAATAATCAAAATAAGCCGCAAAAACTGCAACCAGAGTGAACCAGACAGAATCGAACATTGTTTCAATTCCGCTTTCGGTTTTAGTTTCACTGGCAAAAACCACAATTGTAGCGACAATAATAATTAAAAATATGAGAATCCAAATATAAGTGAGGGGATTTTTGAGCGCATACTTCAAAGCCCGCTTTATACGCTTTATCTTTCCCTGAGCATTTTTTTTCATCTATTAAATTATAGCATACAAATTATAAGCTAGAAAAGATGATTCTAGAAAAATGTATTTTAATGCTTAGTTCTGAAAAGAAAATGGGCATGAAGCAGGCTACAAGCTAAAAAATATGAGGGGCTGGAGCGAAACCGGAGCCGAAAAGCACTTTTCGCGTATTTGGCGACTGCCATAAAAACCAAATGAATGATTTGCCTGCAAATAATTCATTTGGTTTCCCAAAAACGCGAAATCTGTGCTGGTTCGGAAACGGTGTAGCGCAAGCCCCTCATATTTTTTATTCGGAGCCGAAAACTGGAAGCCCATTTTCTTTTCAGTTTCAGCCAGTTATAATATATTTGCCTGTAATAATCATCCTTGAAAAATCACAATCTTCAATGTATACTATATATTGGGTTGGCGGCACTTCCGCCTTTGGGGAAAAATCTAATGGCTTATGTAAAAAATCTCTTCGATCAGAACTTTATTCAATATGCTAGCTACGTTATTCGTGACCGAGCTATTCCAGAAATTACAGACGGACTAAAACCTGTACAGCGCCGTATAATCCACACACTTATTAAAACTGATGATGGACGCTACACAAAAGTTGCAAATGTTGTTGGTAAGGTTATGGCTTATCATCCTCATGGAGATGCCTCTATCTATACAGCCCTTGTAAATCTTGCAAATAAGGAACTTTTTATAGATAAGCAGGGAAACTTTGGAAATATGTACACAGGAGACGGTGCATCTGCTCCCCGATACATTGAATGTCGTCTGCGCCCTATCACAAAAGAAATTTTAAATACAAATCAGAATATTACTCAGTATGTAGAAACTTACGACGGCCGTGATACAGAGCCAGTTTCTTTTCAGGCAAAACTTCCTCTTGTTCTCATTATGGGAGCCGAAGGTATTGCCGTTGGTATGAGTACAAATATTCTAAGCCACAATATTCACGAAGTAATTGATGCAGAAAGAAAATGTCTGCGCGGCGAAAAGTTCCAGCTTTATCCAGACTTCCCTACTGGTGGTCTTATTGATGTTTCAGATTATCAGGACGGTCTTGGAAAGATTGTAACCCGAGCAAAGATGGACACCAGTGATGATAAAAAAATCGTCATTACAGAGCTGCCTTACGGTTCAACCACAGAAAGTCTTTGTAACTCAATTGAAAAGGCTGTAAAAAACGGAAAAATTAAGGCCACATCTATTCAGGACTACACTTCTGATAAGGTTAATATAGAAATCAGATTACAGCGTGGCGTTTACACAAAAGATGTTGTAGATTCACTCTACGCCTTTACAGACTGCGAACAGACAATTTACTGTAATCTTCTTGTTATTAAAGACAACATGCCTGTTCAGATGACCTGTACACAGGTTATTGAATATCACTGCAAACAGCTGGTTGGCATTCTCAAAAAAGAACTTGAACTTGAAAAAGCCGAGCTGATGGAAAAACTCCACCTGCGCACTCTGGAACGCATCTTTGTAGAAGAGCGCATCTATAAAAAGATTGAGCAGATGAAGACCGAAGAAGCCGTTATTAAAGCAGTAAAAGATGGATTCAAACCATTCCGTGCAGAGCTTTTGCGTGATATTACAGATGAAGATGTTGATCACCTGCTCAAAATTCCTATCCGCCGTATTTCTCTTTATGATATGAACAAAAACAAGCAGGAAGTTAATGCTATCAATGCAAGAATTAAAGAAATTAACCGCCTGCTCAAACACCTTGTTGATTATGCAATCAGCTGGCTTGATGGAATTGAAAAGAAACTGGATGGTGAAACATCTAAGCGTCATACAAAAATCACAAACATTCATGCTGTAGATGTAAAGGCCGTTACAAAACGTGACCTTGCCCTTAAGTATGATGAAAAGAACGGTAACCTTGGAACTGATGTTTCTGGCGGAGTTGAGCTTTTCAAGGTTACCCCATACGATAAAATTCTTTATGTTCGAAAGAGCGGTATTTACTCAGTTTCTGAAACACCAAAGAAGCTCTTTGTAGGACCAGAAATGCGTTACTGCGGTTTTGCAGACAAGGAAAGCCTTGCAAAAGTGCTCTTTACAATCATTTACCGTGAACCGGAAACTCAGTTTGTATACATCAAACGCTGTAAGATTCCGTCTTTCATTATGAACCGTGACTACTTCTTTGCACCAGAAGGCTGCGAAGTTCTGCACATAGATACCCGCAAAACCTTTACCTTTACATTGAACTATGTAAAAAAGCCTCGTCTTAAGGTTTTCAGCGAAAAGTTCAAGGCTGGTGACTACGAAGAAAAATCTCTTAAGGCAAAGGGCGTACGCATAGTTGCCAAGGAAGTTCAGGATATTGAAGTTCAGAGCGAAAAGCCGGTTAACGGAGAACTGCCTCTTTAATCTATGGAAGTTCTAAAGGAATACATTTCATTTGAAGAAATAATTAAAGGTTCCCGCTTCCTCTCCGAACTTTTCCCCTGCAATTCGCAGGCTCAGGCCCGGGAGCTGGTAAAAACACAGAAAACTAAATATGCAGATGCAACTCATGTAGTTCACGCTTTTATAGTCGGCCCATCTGGAGAAGTAATGGGTATGAGTGATGACGGAGAGCCTTCCGGAACTGCTGGTCGCCCCGCACTCGACGTTCTAAAGGGCCGTGGCTGTACAAACACTCTGCTCACAATCACCCGCTGGTTCGGCGGCACACTTCTTGGCACAGGAGGACTGGTAAAAGCCTACGGCAACGGCGCCAAGCAGGTTCTAGCTGCCGCCGACCAGGCCGGACTTTTTGAAGAACTTGTTGCAAAAAAGTCATTCACTTTTACAAGTGACTATTCTCTTTATAAACTCATAAAAAACAATATGGAGCTTTTCCACATCTCAAATCTGACCGAAGACTTTGGAACCGAAATCACAATCAAAGGGGAAATCTACGAAGATGAATTCCAAATATTCAGCGGTAAACTTAAAGACCTGTCAAACGGAAAAAGAAGCTTGCAAAATTCATCCTTACAGTGAAACAGTAGATAACTACTTCTTCAACCTATCATACAACACAGTTTCCAGCTCTGGTGTTTTCTGTATCTTCTTTTTATAAAGCAATGTCCATGTTGTCTGACCCTCTGAATAATCTTTATCTTCTTGAGGAAAAAATGAACGGCAAAAATATTTTCCATTCAATTTATCTTGAGAAAGAAATGTAAAGATATTTCTACTCTGGATTTCATTCTTCATAAGGAAATCAGCTGTAATTGAAGAAAAAGCATCAAGCTTTGTATTGTATTTGAATATGGTTTTATTACTGTCCATTATTGTTTCAAGGTAGGCAAGATAATCAACACGCTCTTTTATTTCTGAATAAAAGGAAGATGATTCTATCTGCTCTCTTGTTATACTGCCACTTAAGATTTTTTGAAATAAATAAGACCTATCACCATATAAAAGAGTTGCTCTATCAGTCAAATATTGAAGGCCAGCCAGATGAAAAAATTGATTTTCATCAAAATATATTGAAAGAGCAAGTGTTTTATTTTTTCGCCCTAAAACAAGTTGATATTCTATATCAAGTAATTTTGAATAAGTCATTGCTGATGAAAGAATATCACCCATTATATCTCCTAAAAAAGAAAAAGCCCCGCGCCAATCGCGGGACTTTCCATCTTCCATTTTCTTTCGGCTGAAAACAACCTACATCTGGCTTCTGGCATGCTTGGAGAACCATCGAAGACTATGCAGAGCACCGCACTTCCAGATTCGACACACTGCTTTAAAACATCTAACAGACACTCAAGTTGCCTGTCGCCTTGATTGGCAAGGACTTACCATATATATAGTAATACGATATTCTTCTTCAGTCAAGTTATTCAATACTTCAATCATCTAAAAAAACTAAAAACAAAATACCAGATAAAGCAAAGAACACAAATCATCTTAAGTCCAGTTCCAGTTAAAAAACCAACAAAAGCCCCCAAGGCAGCTTTAAATACTCCTTCAGACTTTCCACCATTATGAATCAGTTCACCTATCAAGGCTCCAATAAAGGGCCCAAGTATTATTCCAGCAGGTCCAATAAAAAAGCCGGCAACAAGACCAAGTGTAGAACCAAGTGTGGCCGCCTTACTTCCACCAAACTTTTTTGTCATTATAATAGGAAGAATATTATCAAAAACAGAAACAAGTACAGCAGCCCCCCCCGAAATAATTAACGAGGGGATACTGATATAGCAGTACGAAGAAAAATAAGCAGCAAAAAGACCAAGCCATGCAAGAGGGGCGCCAGGGAGAACAGGTACAAAAGTTCCAAAGAATCCTATAATTAAAAGTAAAGCTGCCACAATTGCTAAAATAAAAGAAATATTCATAAAGCAAATTATATCTCCATTTTATTTACCTGTCAGCAACTTCTCATAATACAATATAGGGGAAACACTCGATTTCGCGCGGAAAAATCCTGTGTTATAATAAATTAGAATCAAAAAATTGGAGCATAAAAATGTGTAAAGCAAAACTTATGATAAAAATAGCGCTTGCATTTGCGCTTCTTTCCTTTGCATCTTGTTCATCAAAAACAAATGCCGAAAAAGCCCCTGCACAAGCAGCAAAATCAGCACAAGCAGAAACAGAAACAAATGAACCTCTCTACACCCTTGCAGAAAAACACGGATTTAAAATGGGAGCAGTAATTTCTGCAGATTCCGTTACCCGTGCCAACTACACAAATATGGTAAAAGCAGATTTTAACAGTATCACAGCAAGCAATGAATTTAAGGCTTATTCTCTTGCAAGCCAGCAGTTAAGTATAAAATCAGAAAACGGAATGCCCGTTATGAATTACACAAAGGCCGATTCCATAGCAAAATTTGCCCAGGAAAACGGAATTGGAATAAGAGGCCATGTTCTTGTTTGGGATGCTTACATGCCAGACTGGTTTTTCCGTCAGGGTTTCAGCCGCGAAAATGACTTTGTAGACCGAGAAACCATGTGTGCCCGACTCCAGTATTACATCGAAGAAGTTATAAATCACTTTGAAACAAACTTCCCTGGCGTAGTTTACTGCTGGGATGTTGTAAATGAAGCAGTTGCAGACGGTACAAATGAATGTAAAGCAGATGATCCCCGCCATGTGCGCACAAGCCGCGGCGGAACAAGCAATCTTTTTTATGATGTAATTGGCCCGGACTATGTAGAACTAGCCTTCAAGTATGCCCGCGATGCTGCAAATAAGGTAAATCCAAATATCAAGCTCTTTTATAACGATTACAACACATTCTACAACGCAAAACGAGCTGCAATTACAAAGCTTATAGAAAGCATAAACAAAGACGAAAAACTCTGTGATGGACTTGGTATGCAGGGATATATCGGTGGATACGGACAGCAGGCAGGTTGTATGAATCAAAATGATATAAAACTTGTTCGCGAAGCAATTAATCACTATGCAAGCCTGGGACTTGAAGTTCAGATTACAGAACTTGCCCTTCGCAATTACGATAAAGACAAAATGAGTGAGCACGAAGCTTTTTACAAAGATTTCTTTACAATGCTCGCAGGTATAAACTCGGCAGATAACATAAAACTCACTGGAGTTTCTATCTGGGGCCTAACAGATGACCCATCTGCCCTTCCTTCAAGCTATGGCTACAAAATGAACGGCCCCTTCTGTGGAGTTTATAACGCCATGCTCAAGAAGAAAGGTGAATATTATAGCATTATAGAAGCGTTACGGTAGGGGGCGCGCCGGCAGCCTTAAGAGCTGGCAAAAAAAGGAGGAACGGAGGCAACTCCGTAAGAAAAACTACAACACAGTTTTCAGCCCTTGCAGTGAATCAAAAATATTGCTGCAAAGGGCTTTTATTTTTTCTGTAGGCTTAATTTTATCTGGAATCATAATTACATTTAAGCCGGCCGCAGCTGCACTTTTTATTCCATTCGGACTATCTTCAACAGCTACGCAGTTTTCTGGCTTCATTCCAATCGACTGGCAGGCCAGACGGTAAATTTCTGGATCTGGTTTACTGTGAGTTACCATATCACCGGTGGTACGTGTCTCAAAAAAATCTATAAGTCCGGCATTTGTCAGCTGTCTTTTTACACTCTCTCCACGAGTGGAAGATGCAAGCACAATTCTGTATTTTGGCTTCAGATATTCAAGAATCTCTTTTGCATAAGGCATAAGTGGAATACCTTCCGAAAATTCAATTTCATGAAAGTATTCCGAGGTTAATTTCATAAAGCCGTCTACATCAAAATCCTGTCCAAGATGCTTTTTAAAAATAATAGATGTATCATGCAGATTAGTTCCGCGGCATTCATTTACAAAGTCAACCTGGGAATCTAAACCAAAAGTCTTGGCCGCCATGGCCCAGGTTCTGTCACAAATTGTTTCTGTATCAAGCAGAACCCCGTCCATATCAAAAACGACAGCTTCAATATTCTTCATATCTTTATTCATGCGAATATTTTACTGAGGATTGTACTGAAGTACAATCACTGTAAGGTCGTCTTTTAAAGCAACGTTTCCAACATAAGAATTAAAGCGGTCAAGAACGTAATCCATTTTGTTGCGGGCAGTTCCAATTCCAGAATCTGCGAAGGCAGAAGCAATTCTTTCTTCAGTAAACTGCTCACCTTTTTCATTTACAGATTCGTTCAAGCAGTCTGTGTAAATAATCAGGCTGTCACCCTTCTGCATTGTAAAGCCGATTGCCTTAAATTCAGGAGTACGGCCTGAAAATCCGATAATTCCGGCATTACCAGAACCACCTTTTAATTCAACAGGATAAACCTTTCCGTTTTTTGCAGTTCTGAGGAATACTTTTGGATGACCGGCACTAATTAATTCAACCTTATTTTCATTAATGCGAAGTAAAACACCGGTGAGGTAATTTTCAATATCACCCTTTTCTTCAATAATCTGTTTGTTAATTTCTTCCATTACTTTTGGGAAAGGAAGATTTTCACATTCGCGGAATTTTCTATCAATAACAGTTTTGGCAAGCATAGTTACAAGCCCAGAAGCAATTCCGTGTCCAGAAACATCAAAAAGACCAAGACCTTTAAGATTGTCACCATCATAGAAGAAATCGTAAAGATCACCAGAAACTCCGGCTGCAGGCTTAAATTTATAAGCCACTTCCCAGTTCTTAAAACGAGGCAATGATGAATTAAAGAAACAGTTCTGAACATAAACGGCAAGGCGCATATCGCGATCGGCCTTTTCTTTTGCTTCGATCAGCTGATTATTTGTAAGTTCCAGCTGCGAGTTTGCTTCAGAAAGGCGTGAGTTAGATTCAGAAAGCTCCGAAGTTCTTTCTTCAACCTTTTTTTCAAGGTTCTTGTTCAAAAATTCAACCTGTTTACGGGAATTTGCAAATCTGTTGGCCATAATAAAAAGCAGGGAGATTATAACAAGCTGCCAGCCCACAGATGTAATGTAAGGGAAGTTATAAAGTTTAAGAATATTGTGAATAATCAGATCAAGGAAAACAGTGAGCACAAGCGGACAGAAACCAAAAAGCAGAGCCTTTGAATCCTTGTTTTTTGAAATAAGAATTCTAAAAAGTATGATGAAGACATACAAAAGAGGAGGAAGCAGGAAGGCAAAAGTCCAGCGCATAGAACGCAAAACCTGATAATTTGGCGCAAACATAACAATTACCATTGGAATAATCATTAAGGCAAATCTTATTCTTTTGATAATTTTAATTTCATTTAATCCGGTAAATGAATAGATGAATGATGTTATAAGATATGGGAAAACAAAAGGCAGTGCGCTTGAGAAAATCTTCTGGAATAAAAGGAATGAAAAATGAGTTCCGATAGACGAAGGTAATTCTCCATAATAAAAAACAGAAAGATAGAGAACTGAAAGCACATTTATAAGGGCAAAAAGCAGGTTTTCTTTCTCTTTTTTATTTTTCAGATAAAGCATAAAGTGATAACCGGAAATAATTATCATGAGGAAGGCAAAAATCAGATGAATTTTACTGTTCCAGAAAGCCTCCCGTGAAGCAGTTTTCTTTGCGCTTACTACACTTCCAATATAAGGACTGGAAACAATAGAACCTTCACCGTCTACCCAGATTTTTACAGAAATTGTATTCAAATCATCTTTTAGCAATTCTTTTGGAATGATATAAAAACGCGCTGTATTCCAGGCAGAAAATTCATAAGGAGGAAAACTTCCTTCACCACCAATGTAAACTCCATTTACATATGTTTCATCAGCAAGTGAAATACGTCCAAGATAAACTCCTAAATCTGAATCTTTAAGTTCCTGAGGAAGATAAAATCCTTTACTCAGCCAGATATAGCCACGGCCAGAAGGAAGCAGAGCATCCAGATTAGAAAGATACGAATTATCAAAATAAGTAAAATTTCCCTTTGCAGCATCTGATTCAGAAACTGTATACCGCCAGCCGTCTGTAAGATTAATTGTTACTGAATCATTTTTTTTGCCACAAGAAGCAAGACAGAAAATAAAAAGAAGAGTGATAAACAAAGGCTTAAACTTCATATTTTAACCCCCAAAATAAATTGAATCCGATATTTATGACATTTACACAGTGATAGTAATACTATCAATAATATATCATGCATATCACACATTTGCAAATTCTTTTCCTATTATTTTAATAAGAATTCTGATATAATGACGCCCATGAAAAGAATTCTGACTATATTGGCAACTTTTTTGATTATTTTCAACTATATTTTTGCACAAGATAAAACAATATATCTATGGCGCGATGTACCTGGAATGGAAAAAGAGCCTTCCGTAATGTTCATGCATAAGAGTGCAGAAAACGCACCACAAACAAAAACCGCGGTAATTGTCTGCCCCGGTGGTAGTTATCATCATCTTGGGTTAAAAAGTGAAGGAAACTCTACCGCCACCTGGTTTGCCCGGAATGGAGTTACTGCTTTTATGCTCAAATACCGTACTGCAGAAAGCACTTACCACTACCCCGCTATGCTGCAGGACATTCAGCGTGCAATTCAGCTGGTTCGCGAAAATGCTGATGAATACGGAATAGACCCGGCTAAAGTTGGTGTAATTGGTTTTTCTGCCGGCGGCCACCTGGTTACTATGGCTGGAGAATTTTTTGAAAGCCACGATGAGCTGGTAAAACTTGGCATTGAACATCAGGTTTCTCTTCGCCCTGATTTTGTGATTCCTGTTTATCCGGTTGTTTCTATGCAGGATGATATTGCACACCGCTGGTCCCGAAAAAGTCTTCTTGGAAGCGGAAAAAAACGCCAGACTCAAGAACGCAAAAACGAATTTTCCATGGAACTGAACGTGCCGGATAACATGCCGCCAACTTATGTAGTAGTCTGCGATGACGACCCGGTTGTAATTCCAGAAAATGCCCTCCGCCTCTATGCCGCCCTGCAGGAAAAGAATATTCCTTGCCGCCTGGCACAATACCCCTGGGGTGGCCATGGCTTTGGCATGATGAATAATAAGTTTATGCAGGAATTCCACTGGAACGAAAGCCTCAGGGAATGGTTAATAGAACTGGGGATGATGGAAATAGTTCACGCAGAATAAAGTTGAGGAATATTATAAAAAATGGGCGCGAGCGGAGCAGAACTGAAAGACCGCTCTGAGCGTGCGAGCGCAGCGAGTCAGATACCAAAGACGCTCAGCCGCGGATCTTTCAGGGCTGCGCAGCGGGAGCCCATTTTTTATGTATAAGCAAAACTTTATTTTATACCCAAAGCAATTTCCAAAACCTCACGTACATTAGAAACTGGAATAAACTTTATTCCCTGCTTTACGTGGTCTGGAATATCTTCCAAATCGCGTTCGTTGGCTTTTGGAATAATAATCGTCTTAATCTTATTACGCTTGGCCGCAACAGTTTTTTCCCGCAAACCACCGATTGGCAGAACCTGGCCGGTAAGAGAAAGTTCTCCGGTCATTGCAAGGTTTGGTTTAATCTTTTTGTTGCACAGAAGGGAAACAAAAGTTGTTGCCATTGTAATTCCGGCACTAGGACCATCCTTTGGAGTAGCCCCCTCTGGAATGTGAAGATGCACAATGTTTTCATCAAACCACTTTGCCTTCTTACTTCCACGCTCAAGCACAAACTTTCGCGCCCAGTTAAAGGCAATCTGGCTAGATTCCTTCATTACATCACCCATCTGGCCGGTAAGTACAAGACCGCCCTTTCCAGGGAAGTAAGTAGATTCAATCAGTAAAGTATCGCCGCCCATGCTGGTCCAGGCAAGTCCGATTGCAGTTCCAGGAACCGCAGCCACCTTTATCTGACTTTCATCAAAATCTGGCTTTCCAAGGTACTTGTATAAATCACCAGCATCAATAGTAAATGTCTTTTTTAGGATTTCTGACTTTTCAACTTCAGATTTCTGATCTGCAGATTTACCCGAAGTTTCGGCTCCTTCCGCAGCAACAGCAGCCTGAGCATTTTTTTCATCCTCAAAAATCATCTCGGTTACAATCTTGCGGTGAATCTTATCAAGGCATTTTTCATAATGACGTACACCAGATTCGCGGGCATACTCTTCCGCAATCTCCAGTAAAGCGGCTTTTGTATATTTAACCTGATTCTTAGCCAAACCGTTCTTTTCAAGATTCTTTGGAATCAGATATTTCTTTGCAATTTCAAGTTTTTCCTGGTCAATATATCCCGAAAGCTGAATAATCTCTGCCCTATCCAGCAAAGGAGAAGGAATAGAATCCAGAGTGTTTGCCGTCAGAATAAAGAAGACGTTAGAAACATCAAATGGTAAATCAAGATAATTATCGCGGAAAGCCACGTTCTGCTCAGGGTCCAAAACTTCCAGCAAAGCAGATGCAGGGTCTCCGTTATGACTAGAGCCCATTTTGTCCACTTCGTCAATCATAAAAACAGGAGAAAGACTCTTAGTGATTTTAAGCCCCTGAATTACCTTTCCAGGCATTGCGCCAATATAAGTACGGCGGTGGCCCTTAATTTCGGCCTCATCGCGCATACCGCCAACAGAAAAGCGGTAGAAAGGCTTATTCATGGCATTGGCAATAGAGCGGCCCACAGAAGTTTTTCCAACTCCCGGAGGCCCAACCAAAAGAAGAATAGAACCTTTTGCATCCTTCTTCATTTTGCGGACAGCCAGATATTCAACAATGCGTTTTTTTACATCTTCCAGTCCAAAATGGTCGCCCTCCAGAATCTTTTTAGCCCGGGTCAAGTCGTAATCATCACGAATTTCGGCCTTCCAAGGCAACTGGGTAACCAGTTCCAGAAAGTTTCGGGTACCAATATATTCAGAAGAATTAGGGTCCATCAAAGCAAACTTTTCCAGTTCACTTTCTACAGTCTCTTTTATCTCGCCTTCAAAAGCAAGCTCATTAATCTTCTTTTTGAATTTCTGATAATCAGTGTCGTTTCCTTCTGGGGTTTCGCCCAATTCTTCCTGAATAGACTTCATTTCTTCGCGCAGGAAATATTCACGCTGATTTTTTTCGATTTTATCATTAAGTTCGCGCTGAACCTTTTTCTGCACTTTCAAAAGTTCCTGTTCCTTTTTGATATAAACAAGAACCTGTTCCATTCTCTGGCGAACATTTGTCATTTCCAGAATTTTCTGCTGTTCATCTTTATCAACGTTCAAAATAGAAGCAATAAAGTCGGCAACTTTTCCAGGATTATCAATATTCACCATATTAAGGCGCATTTCTTCAGAAAAAAGTGGATTGTTTTCACTCACTTCTTTCATTTCGCTTATCAGTGCACGTGTCAGGGCCTTAACTTCAAAGGTATCTGCTTCTTCATCTTCCAGATATTCAACAGCAACAGACATTGGTGTTGTATTATGAAGAGTTTTTCTGATTTTAAAACGCTTTACAGTAGAAATAAAGATGTTAATTCCGCCATCGGGTAAATTAACTTTCTTGATAATACGGGCAACTGTACCTACCCGGTGCAAGTCTTCAACAGATGGAGAATCTTCATCGTTTTTTGCCATCACAATTCCGATAAAGCCATCTTTTTCATAAACATCATCCAGAACTTTTACATCATCAGAAGAATTAATCATCATCGGTGTAAAAATTCCAGGAAAAATAGGTCTACCCTGCAAAGGAATCAGGGTTAATTTATTAGGTAAAAGCTGGTCAGAAGGAACAATTGTTCCTTCTACAACATTATCATCTTTGTTATCACTCATATAGTAGAATATAATAATAAAAAGACAATAACGTCAAATTAAAAAATCCTAGCGACCAATAAGTTTAACTACAGGAAGGGCAGATTCCATAGACTCCTTAAAGAGGCCTAAAATCTGACGAACTTCTTTTTTTGTATTTTTGTCAAGCGCAGCATAAGCAGCCCACATTCTTGCAGATGAAGGCAAAACATTTTTCTGCATTTCTTCGATTGTCCTAACACCAGAAGCATTTATTACATCAAAAAGAGCCCCTACAAACACCTTTCTCTGGTCTTTTTCCAGTCCTTCTACCCACTTGTTCAGGCCCTTGTTAAAAATCGTACTGCCGGAAGAAAAACGCTTTTTCTGAATAAAATCTGCACCCATAAGCTGCCAGGAAAGAGCATCGTGCTGCATAACAGCTTTTTCTGTACTATCAACAATCTGATATTTTTTAGGGTGATTGAATAACATGCCCACTACAGAAAATTCCGGATAAACAGAAGAAATTCTCTTTTCTACAGCCTTATATTCAGCAGAAGCAAAGAAATCTTTAGGGAAACCAGGTCCGTCAAAATTGTAGACCATGCTTATTCGCTTCTGAAGCTCTTCTCCACAGCGAACAGCAGTATTTACAGCAAGATTTCCGCCTTTAGAATGACCCACAATTATAAAATCCCCGTCAAAAGCAGCTGCCGCATCCTTAAAATATTTAAGGGCGTCAGCCTGGGCAGGAATTTCGTCCAGATAAGCAAGATTAAAATCTTCTTCCCAGCCCAAAAGTGTATCATCAGTTCCACGATAAGAAATAATTTTTGTATTACCAAAAGAATAAAACACAGCCGCAAACTGTTCGCGCTTTACTTCATCAAAAATGCTTCTCATTCCGCAAATTTTTACATCCTTAAAACGCTTACTTTCTGCACAGCGGAAGAGCAGCTCTGTAGTTTTTTTGTTGATTAAATAACCAACATCAGTTCGCTTTTCATAATCAGGGGCAGCCTTAAAAACCGGTTCCAGTTCTGCTAAAGTAATCCCCTTTGAAAAATCTTCCGGCACCAGACCATCAAAAATGGCATAAGTAATGTGGGCAAACATCAGAGCATCAATCTGATTAAGTGGAACCTGCTCAAAACTTAAATCACCACGCCAATCAACATAATCAAAAAGATTTGCCATAAATCACCTCTCTATTTTCTATATAATATAACTAACACATTGATTTTTAACAATGAATTTTATATGATTTTATGATGGTGGAACAGGAAAAACGTTTCACTAGTAAACACCGGCCGCCTGCCGGGCGGCCTTCCTCAGGAGTAAAAAAAAATGGATTTGATTTACAACATCAAAGACAAGCCAAGATTCAGTAAAGTAATTCTCTTTGCTTTACAACAGCTTTTAGCAATTATGGCTGCAACAATCGCAGTTCCAGCAATCATCGGACACGGACTTTCCGCATCAGCCGCTCTTTTTGGAGCCGGAATCGGAACATTCGTTTACCTGCTCTTCACAAAGAGCTCTAGCCCAGTTTTCCTGGGAAGCTCATTTGCCTTCATCGGTTCAATGTTCAGTGCCTTTGCAGGTGCTGCAACACTGGGACTTTCAGAATCAGCAGGCTACTGGGGACTCATCATCGGTGCCCTCATGGCAGGTCTTGTGTATGTAATCATCGCAATTGTAGTAAAGTTCTGTGGAACAAACTGGATTAACAAACTTATGCCTCCAGTAATCATTGGACCAACAGTTGCAATCATCGGACTTTCACTTTCTGGAAACGCAGTTGGCGACCTTATGAAGTCTAGCGTAGAAGGCGGAAGCACATACGTTGCCCTCATCTGCGGACTTTGTACACTTGCAGTAACAATGCTCTTTTCTACTTATGGTAAAAAAATCGGACGTCTTATTCCTTTCATTCTCGGAATTCTTGCCGGCTACTGTCTTGCTTCAATTTTTGCAATCATTGGACACGCTACAGGAAATGAAGCACTTATCGTAATCAATTATTCAGCAGTAACTTCACTTGATTTCGGAAAGCTTTCCGGCTGGTTCGCACTTCCAAAATTCACCTTCCTGCTTGGTGGTACAGAAGGCCTTAAGGCAATCACCGGAAAATACATTCTTACTCTGTTCACAGCTTATGTTCCAGTTGCCTTTGTAGTATTCGCAGAACACCTTGCAGACCACAAAAACCTTTCTACAATCATCGGAAAAGACCTTCTTGAAGAACCAGGCCTTACCCGCACCCTTCTTGGAGACGGAATCGGTTCTATTGCAGGAGCTTTCTTTGGCGGCTGTCCAAACACAACTTACGGTGAATCAATCGGTTGTGTTGCAATCACACGCAACGCTTCTACAATCTCTATCTGGGGGTGTGCATGTATTTGTATCATCTTCTCTCTGATTTCTCCACTCGTTGCCTTCCTTGAAACAATTCCTTCCTGCGTAATGGGCGGCGTTTGTGTAGCTCTTTACGGCTTTATCGCAGTTTCTGGTTTGAAGATGTTCCAGAGCGTAGATTTGAACAAAAACAAAAACCTCTTCGTTGCATCAGTTATCCTTATCACTGGTGTTGGCGGAATGGTAGTAAGCTTCGGCGCCGTAGAAATCCGTACAGTTGCATGTGCACTTATCCTCGGTATCCTTACAAACGTTATGTTGGGTAAGGAAGCTGAGTAAAACAGCAATACTATTTAAGCTGCGCCTCGAGTTTGCGAAGCAAACTCGGTAGTGAGCGAAGCGAACGTACGTAACGCCCCGCAGTTTTCTCTGCATAAAAAAAGCCTTGTACCAGGAAATCTCCTTAGCACAAGGCTTTTTTTACGCTTTCCAATCTATCATCGGCCGCTTGCCAGCGGCCTACCTCACATTCCGTAAGTAGAAATAAACACACCGGCCGCAATAGCAGTTCCGATTACGCCGGAAACGTTTGGTCCCATAGCGTGCATCAAAAGGAAGTTAGTTGGGTCTTCACTCATACCAACCTTGTTTGCAACGCGGGCTGCCATTGGAACAGCTGATACACCAGCCGAACCGATAAGCGGATTAATCTTTTCTTTAAGGAAGAGGTTCATAATCTTAGCCATGATAAGACCACCTGCTGTAGCAACAGCAAAGGCAAGAAGACCAAGAACAATAATTCCAAGTGAGTTCAAGTGCATAATCTTTTCTGGAGTCATCTGAGAACCAACACCAAGAGAAAGAAGGATAGAAACGATGTTCATCATTTCATTTTCTACTGTCTCAGAAAGGCGCTGAACACATCCAATTTCTTTGATAAAGTTACCAAATGCAAGCATACCAATAAGAGGAGCTGCAGGAGGCAAAAGAAGAATTGTTACTACCAGCAAAAGAAGTGGGAACAAAATCTTTTCTGTCTTAGAAACAGGACGAAGCTGCTTCATCTTAATCTGGCGTTCTTTTTTAGAAGTCAGAAGCTTCATAATCGGAGGCTGAATCATAGGAACCAGAGCCATGTATGAATAAGCCGCAACAGCAATTACAGCCATCATTTCAGGAGCAAGCTTTCCAGAAACATAAATTGAAGTAGGACCATCAGCACCACCAATAATGGCGATTGCACAGGCCTGCTTCATGTTGTAGTCAATGCCAGGAATAAAGTTCATTGCGGCAACACCAAAGAGGGTTGCAAATACACCAAGCTGGGCAGCACCGCCAAGCAGGGCTGTCTTAGGGTTTGCAATAAGAGGACCAAAGTCTGTCATGGCACCAATACCCATAAAAATGAGCATAGGGAAGAACTCGTTTCCAACACCGGCTGAATAAATAATGTGGAGCATACCGTCAGGGCCTTCCCCCATTCCAGCTCCAGGAATATTTACAAGAATAGTACCGAATCCGATTGGAATAAGAAGAAGAGGTTCAAAACCTTTTGCGGCTCCAAGGTAAACAATAAGGAAGCCGATTGCAAGCATAACAAGCCTCTGCCAGCCCTTTACAGGGTGAGCGGCAAGGTCTGCGGCTGCCTGAGCGGCCTGTTCTTCTTTTGCAATTTCCATTGCCTCTTTAGAAGCCTTTTCTTCTGCAATTTCTTCTGGAGTAGGATTATGAATCATTTTGTAGATTCCAGTATTTTTTCCTACATTCTTAAAGAAAGAAGAAACTGAAATAGGTTTGATATTCTCAGACCCCTTTATGATTGTAGATGAAGCATAGCTCTTTTCAGAAGCAGCAGAGTTTTTAGAAGCTCCACAGCCTGCAAAAGAAAGAACCATTGCAAGAGCACAGATAACAGCAGTTATCTTAAGTGCCTTGAATTTATCATTATTTTTGTTCAATTCTGTTTCCATAGTAAACCCTTACTGAATTTCGGCCAAAGTTGCACCCTGTGCAATCTGAGAACCAGTTGCTGCAACAAAGTGAACCTTACCTGCAGCACCTGCCTTAATTTCCAATTCCATCTTCATAGATTCTACGATGATTACAGTTGTATCAGCCTTTACACTGGCACCTTCGCTAACTGCATAGCGGAGCAAAGTTCCTGCAACAGGAGCTTTTACTGGTGTACCACCGGTGGTTGAGCCTGTCGAAACCACTGGTGCGGAAGTGGCAGGTTTAGGAGCTGGTGCTGGCGCAGGTTTCTGTGCACCTGACGCGCCAGAGTTTACGTTACCTGCGCCTGCAGTTGCTGGCGCAACTGCACATCCACCAAGAGTTGCAAGAGTCTGGCCCTGAGCAATCTGGCTTCCTGGCTGAACAGTAAAGTTGATTGTTCCAGATTCTGGAGCCTTAACTTCAAGCTCCATCTTCATAGATTCAACGATGATTACTGTATCACCCTTCTTTACATTTGCACCTGCATTTACAGCATAGCGGAGCAATGTACCAGCTACAGGAGCAGTTACGGGCGTTCCGCCCGTAACACCAGTTGCTTGCGCAACTGGCGCAGAGGCACTCACTGGAGCAGCAGGAGCGGCACCGGCAGCTCCAAAACTTACGTTATAAGAAGTGCCGTTTACATTTACATTCATGCTGTCACCAGCAGGACCTGTTGTTACGTTATAGGCAGTTCCGTTTACGTTGATAGTGTATGAACCACCCTTGTTTTCCTTAGCAGGAGCGGCAGCAGCTTCTTTCTTAGCAAATGTGCTTGCTGCATCAACAGGGCCGTTAGCGCGTGAAGCAAAGAATTTTGGAGCAACATTAGGGAACATAGCGTATGTAAGTACGTCTTCGTCTGAACCGTCACCACCAGCCTTCTTTGCTTCTTCAACCATTTTATCCCATTCAGGTTCAAGAAGATCTGCTGGACGACAAGTAACAACTGCATCCATATGATTCTGCTCAAGAGCCTTCTTAACCAAGTCAGGATTTGCATCTGCAGGAAGTTTTCCAAAGCGTCCAGTAATAAGGTTGCGGAAGTCCTGAGTCATAGTTGTATAGCGTCCCATAAGAACGTTCATTACAGCCTGAGTTCCTACAATCTGAGAAGTAGGAGTTACGAGTGGAACATAACCAGCATCCTTGTGAACCTTTGGCAATTCAGCAAGAACTTCATCCATTCTGTCTCCTGCATTCTGCTGTTTAAGCTGGCTTTCAAGGTTAGAAAGCATTCCGCCAGGAACCTGAGAAAGAAGAATACGAGTATCAGCTCCAAGGAATGAAGATTCAAGTGAAGAATAGTGCTTGCGAACTTCGCGGAAGTAAGCAGCAATTTCAAGAAGGAGCTTTGTATCAAGGCCAGTATCCATGTCTGTACCCTTGAGCATTTCTACTACAGTTTCTGTTGGTGAGTGAGAAGTACCCATAGACATAGAAGAAATTGCAGTATCAAGCCAGTCAGCCCCTGCTTCAGCAGCCTTCAAAAGTGTTGCAACAGAAAGACCTGTTGTAGCGTGTGAGTGAATTTCAATAGGAAGATCTACCTTAGCCTTAATCTTCTGAACCAGATCATAAGCTTCGTAAGGCTTCAAAAGACCAGACATATCTTTAATACAAATAGAATCTGCACCAAAGTCCGCATAAGTCTTTGCAAGCTCTGCATATTTTTCGTTAGTATGGAAAGGTGTTACGGCATAAGAAATAGCCATCTGAACATCAACACCAGATTTTTTAGCTGCCTTTGTAGCACATTCCATGTTGCGAGGGTCGTTGCAGGCATCAAAAATACGGAAACAACCAATACCGTTCTTTGCAGCAGTTGCTACGAACTTTTCTACTACATCATCAGCATAGTGCTTGTAACCAAGAAGGTTCTGAGCACGAAGAAGCATCATAATTTTGTTATTTGGAAGTGCTGCATGAAGTTTGCGCAAGCGCTCCCAAGGATCTTCGTTCAAGAAGCGGATACAAGAGTCATAAGTTGCTCCACCCCATCCTTCAATATATTTGTAACCAACTTTATCAAGTTTGTCACAGATTGGCAGCATATCTGCTGTTGTCATACGTGTTGCGTGAAGGCTCTGATGAGCATCACGAATTGCAAGTTCTGTAATTCCTACTTTAGCCATATTATTCCTCTTATTTATTTACGAATTCAACGCTCTATCATGAACGGCAGCTGCGATGGCTGCAATAACAGCCCCATTATCACTTGCCGGACTAGTAGCAGATGCAGCAGGAGCTCCAGCAGAAGCCTGTTTAGCCTCTGGAGCCTCTTTGTCCAGCTTAAAAGCATGAATTATAGTCTGAAGCAGCTTCATACAACATATTAAAATGATGATGAAACTGAATACGACACACATACCAAGCAGAGTCAAAAGTCCACTCTGTCCAAGCATTTCGGTAATTGTCATAAAAACCTCTTAAAGAGTTAGTTTAAAAAATCGAAAACTTCCGCCCCCGATTTTAATGCATAAATTATATAAGAATGAAAAGGAATATTCAATGAGAGAAAATACCTATTATAAGAAAGAATGACACCTTCTATAAAATATGCTAAAATAGAAATATCTTGTACACAGGGGCGAATAATGGGAGTCTATCTCAATCCAAATAATACAAATTTTCTTCAGCAGACAAAAGAACTGTATATCGACAAAACAATGATGATTGAAGAAATAAACCGTCGAATCAACAGTCCATCTTTTAAATTTATCTGCATTTCCCGTCCTCGCCGTTTTGGAAAATCCATAGCAGAAGATATGCTTTCTGCTTACTATTCTAAAGGAGCCAATTCACGAGAACTATTTGCACAGTACAAGATTGCAAGCACAGATTCCTTTGAAAAAAATCTTAACAAATACAATGTTATAAAAATAGACTTAAATGCCCTGTACGGAACTTACCTTGGATTAACAGAAGAAGAACAAAGAGGCAATAGCTTTGTAAGTTTTTTTTCACAGAAGATTTGTGCAGAGTTTAGGGAAGCTTATCCAGACATAAAATTCGAAGAAACCGCACTGGCTTCCTATATACAGAAGGTTTACGCTAAAACTGGCGAAACTTTCATTATCATTATAGACGAATATGATGTACTAATCCGTGAACAGGTTGGTGATGAAGAATTCAAACCATACCTTGGTTTTTTGAATTCGCTTTTTAAAAATGCAGAATTAAAACCCGCAATTTCACTTGCTTACCTTACAGGAATTCTCCCAATTATGAAGGACATGGTTCAATCTAAACTAAACACTTTTGATGAATACAATATGCTCCGAATTGGAAACTTCACAGAATTCACAGGTTTTACAACTGATGAAGTAAAATCCCTATGTAGCAAATATGGACGAGATTTTGAAAAATGCAAAAGCTGGTATGACGGTTATAAAATGAAAGGAACTGAAATATACAATCCACAGGCAGTTCTTAAGGCCTGTATTACCGGCGAATTCATTTCTTATTGGAGCAAAACCAGTTCATACAAAGTTGTAGCCGAAAAAATCCGCATGAATTTTGCAGGCACAAAAGAAGATGTAATTACAATGATGGGTGGAGACCGGGTTGATGTAAATGTTGAAAAGTATGATAACACAATGACAGGTTTTGACAGCAAAGATGAAGTTTTTACATATCTAATTCATTTGGGATATCTTGCTTATGATGAAGAAGAACAACAGTGCTATATACCAAACCGCGAAATTTATAATGAATGGCAAAAAGCTATAGAAAGTGACGAAAACTATGCCGAAACAGACAAAATCATAAAAGCATCAAAGATTCTTTTACAAGATACCATAGCCGGAAATGAAGAAGCAGTTGCCAAGGCCCTTGATGATGCACACATGCACGTTACCTCAAACCGCAATTACAACAATGAATACGCCCTTCATGCCGCCATTTACCTTGCATACATTTATGCCCTCAACGGCTATATAATTGCAAAGGAGCTTCCAACAGGAAATGGTTGTGCAGACATTGCATACATTCCTTTTGATAAAACAAAATCTGCTATTATTGTAGAACTTAAACGCAACAGCTCTCCAGATACCGCACTAAAACAGATTCATGAAAAAAAATATTTTTCTTCATTAGAAAACTGGCAAGGCAACGTGCTTTTTGTGGGCATAAACTACGATGCCGACAGCAAAAAGCACGAATGCAAGATTGAAAGATTTATAAAATAATTACAAATCTTCGTTATCTATTGCAGCAAAGATTTCTTCTTTGGTTATGCCGTTGGCGGCAAGCACTTCCCAGAACATGGAAGTATCAAAACGTTTGGTTAAAGTATCTCTATAAACAATCTCTACTGTCAAAGTATTATTTGAACCAAACATATTAAGAACTTCTTTCTTATTTAATTTTGGATGATATGCAAACATAAAATCACAAGAATCATAACTATTTGCCTTCCAGCCAGTTGAAAAAGACCAGTATGCATATCCACTTGTTTGTATGGTTTTGTAAACATTACCACTATCACCTGTTAATACAAATATTTCCTTACACCAATCTGTAGACTTCCAAGCGACATCATCACTCCCCCATCTGAACCCTACCTGAACAACAGAATCCCTAGGATCATCATATTTATCGTATCCAAAAAAAATAAATTGATTACCATCTGTACGATTAATAAATGTATAAGTTGTATACCCCTTAGATTTATTCCTATTTTTAGTTACTTCCCATTTAGATTTAGCTAACTGTTCTTCAACAGCTTTCTTTTCTGCTTGTACCCGTTCTTTTTCTACTTTTTTCTGGGTAACAATATAATCGCGGAGGTACTTGTCTTTTTCTACGGTTGTACGGCTGATTGCAAGAACTTCTCCGCTTTCTACATCTACAATCCTGGCATTTATAGTAATTTCATCACCAATATCTTTCATATCGCCATAGCAAACATAGTCTACACCAGCAATCTTACCAATTGCTTTTGCAGAATTATCATCTACAAGACCGCCTGCCTGAAACTTCTGTTCAGCAAGAATCTTTTCCAGATTTGCACGTTCAATGATTCGCACATTTCCTGTTTCAAAAACAGACTGGGTAAGAGCATCTGTAACATAGTTTTCTACAAACTTATTCTGAGCATCAGAAGTAAGGGCAACAAAGGCCATACTGATTTTCTTTGACTTATCTGTATTTTCAAGCAGTTCTCCAGCAATTTCATAAAGTTCATCTGCAATTGTCGCTTTTCCGGCAAGTTTCTGGCTTGCTCTATTTATTTTTGAAAGCACTGAAAAATCATAAAACTGAACTTCTACCGTATCGCCTGCAATCTGCATCCAAATAGAAGCATTAGACAAATAACCGTCTTCGGTATATGTATAGTCACAATACCTGTTTTTATCTTCTTTAGACTGATAAATACCAGCATCAGCAAATTTTCCGTAACGGCCGGCAACTTTTGAAGCACTTGCCATTGATTTATTCAAAATCTCTGTAACCTTAAAAAGTTTTCCATCATAAAAATACAAAACAGTATTGACTACAAACTTATCTTTTTTATTGCTAAGTGTATAAATTGATATCGGCTTTTTATAGAGTGTCTGTTCAGAAGCAACAATATCTTCATCCATAGGACTAAGCTCATAGCCCTTCATTTTGATTTGACCAAGAGTACTACCCCAGGCAATATCAAAATATCCATACTTTGAATTGATTGCTGGTGCAGCTGCAAAAAGGCTGACAGAAGCAATAATAAATAAAGCAAAAAGTCCCAAAACTTTCTTTATTCTTCCTTTCATTCTTAAAACTCCTCAATTAATTTTTCTTTTATATCTTTTTCTAGCTCAAGTTTAGCCCGACGTTCCGCACTTGCCTGATCAAAGCCAGTTGATTTTTCAAGCTTACGGGTACATGAAAACCTCACTTCATCGCCGCCAGTAACTTCAATTGAATAAAACGGATGTATTTCGTAAGTTTGCGCAGTCTTATTTTGTGAATTGAGATTTACTACTGCCCTACACTCATACTTTGCTTTTCCATTTTTCGACACTGTAAAACCAAGTTCTGAAAACAAAGCCCCTAGTGCAGCTGCAAAACGACCGTCATCATCACCATCAACAGTCAAACTAACAGTCACATTTTTCTTAAGTTGATTAAGCACGCTCTGTGACTCTCCAGCAAGAATATCTATCTGCTCATAACGAGCCGAAGCAGCTGGATTCACAGCTCTTGCAAAATCATACACTTCATAAAACTGACTAAGTGAAGCCCTTGCCTTGTTGATAGCCATAACCTTGTCAAAATCATCTTCAAGTTCCAGGGCAGCCTTATATTCATCAGGGAAAGCCCTTGCAGCTGCATCTAACTTTGGCTTTACATAATTGAAAGCTTTACTTCTGTCTATATAGGCAACAACACAGTACATTCCATGATAGTCAGAATAGAAGGGTGTTGTATATTCTGTACTATATAGAATATTATCTGTTTCAACACTTGAATCCTGCGAAAGTGAATAGTCATCATTCCGTAAAGAATAATTTACTGAACTTGTAACATGAGATTTTATATATTCTGAAATAGTCTCCGAAGCCTTATTTTTTGAAGCTTCAGGAGTTCCACCAAACGAAAACGCAGAAAGATACTGTTCAGAAGGAAACATAGAAAGCCTTCCCTCATCAGTCATCCATACTGGAGAGGAAGGCTTTGAATCCTTATCAGTATTTTTCTTTGATTTGCCAGATGCTGCCGGCAAAAGCAGCAACAATGTAACAAAAAGTAAAAATACCTTTTTCATTTTATTCTAAATTAAAGAACTACATCCAGAAGAATACTTGCACCAGTTTCAAGTGCCTTCATCCAGTCGATATTTGAAGAAGCTGTCTGCTGAACTGCAGGTTGTGCAGGAGTTGGTGTGGCAGCCTGTTTCTGAGCTTCATCTAGTTTTGCATTAATTTCTTTAAGTACTTCAGAATCAGACTTTTCTGTTGATTTTGCAGTATCCTCGTAGAGGCTCTGAATTGTCTTAGCCATTTTTACCTGAGCATCGCTATCAGGAATAGCAGGAATTACCTGAGTCAGGAAACCTTTAAGTGTGTTTACCCAATCTTCTTTTGAAATTTTATAAACACTATAGCAAATAAATTCTTTTGACTGAGAACCACTTTCTTTGTTAGTTGTAAGGATTTCCTGATAGAATTGAGTTACGAGTTCGTGACCAGTGAGGTCAACTTTTGCCAAGGTAGCGGCATTTGATGTGGCTTCTGTGTAGCCTTTGTTATTTAGAGTTGCAGCGGCTTCTGAAACTACTTTTGTTTTAATTTCTTCTGCACGCATTGCATTATAATTTACGCGGGAAGCAGCCATTGAACTATCGCGAGATTTTGTAGCGGCCACTGAATACTTTACTACATAATCTGAAGGAATATTAAATTCCTGTCTAAATAAAGAATCATTTCCTTTTACCAGTTTTTTAAGCCATTCCGGTTTTGATTCACCGTCAAGGTTTCTGTTTGTCCAATCTACGATTTCCTGACTTGTTGTAAGGGAATCTGCAGCTTTTGTGGACTTGTCTACTTTAGTTGTGGCACAGCCCCCCCCCTACAACCGTATAGGCAAATATCAGAGCAGCTGTAAGTGCAATTTTTGTTTTTTTCATTTTTTTCTCCTTCGTATAAATAAATTGATATTATTATCCTATAACACTTTTTTCTAAAATTCAACAAATAAGAAAAGTTGCAAATTATTTAAATGCCTTTTTTATCATTCTAAAATATGCTAAAATACCCCTATGACACTTTTGAACTGGATATTTATCGGGCTGCTGGTTATTGATACAGCGCTGATTGTTGTTTCAATAATTAAAAAAATCGATTTGATGCAGAAAATCTGCAGTGCGCTCTTTTTTCCAATTGCACTTGTTCATATTCCCATGCTTCTTGTTGATTATTTACCAGATTCATTCCATTCAATACTTTTTTCAATATTAGCCCTGTCTGCCATAGCAGTTTCCTTCTGTCTTTATATCTTTTTTACAAACAAGATTCCAGCATTAATTATTTTTTCTCTAGGAAACGCCCTCTGGTGTGAGCTTTTTAGAACAATTTTCTATATTTACCGCATGCCAAGCTGGGCAATTATTTTTATACTTTGTTTTTACATTGCAATTATTATTGCCTGCCACATAATTACAGGTCACAAAAGCACTTCAGAATATCTGATTGTCACAATTACTCTGTTTTTTGCAAGCATGCTTAATTTTATTGGATTATTTAATCTGATTTGCGGACCATGTGCTAAATCAATTTTACTCTTTACAGGCAGCTTCCTGAATCTTGCACTTACAGCCCTGAACTTTATTGACGAAAAGAAGTTCAATATAAAACAAGGGATGCTTATTCGCACAATTACGCTTTCAGCATCCCAGTTTTTAATTTCTCTATGTAATTTAATGTTGTTTTTATAGGGTGATTATCGGGGCACAGCCCCGACACAGAAACCTAAAACAAATCGTCCCAGTCAAAAAGATTTCCTTTTATAAGACGACCGCTCTTCAAGCCGGAAGAAAGCTTTTCCAAAGCAGCAACTGCGCCATCAGCAAAACCTTCACGGCTGCGGGCAGTGTGAGTCAGCTCAATAGTGTCTGCTGTACCGTCAAAGAAAACCTTATGAGTTCCAGGAATGTTTCCGCAGCGTGTAGAGCTTACATGCAGCTGATTAGCCTTTGGACGTTCATGGAAAGCATCTGTTACAATTTCTGTTTTTGTTGGATTTCCCATCATAATGCGGCGGGCAACTTCAAGTGCAGTTCCACTAGGGCTATCAGCCTTCTGATTATGGTGAGCTTCCCAGGTTGCAACATCGTACATAGGATATTCAGCCATAATTTTTGCGGCTTCCTGAACAATCTTGTAGAACATATTTACGCCGATAGAAAAGTTTGCAGCAGTCATGATTGCACCACCAACATCTTTTGCAAGAGCAGCAACTTCTTCTTTTTTGTCATTCCAGCCGGTTGTTCCAACAACAAGCGGAAGTCCCAGAGGAAGCAAAGCCTTAATATTTCCCATTACTGCAGTAGGATGAGAGAATTCAATAATTCCTTCTGCCCCACTTGATTTTACGGCACGAGCAACTGCGGCACCGTCTCCAGCAGGAACTTTTACACTTGCATCTTCTGCAATTACATCTATAGTAGCAACAACTTCATGACCAGCGCGTTTTGCAGACTGTTCAATCATGTGCCCCATTTTTCCATAACCTACGAGTGCGATTTTCATAAAAAACTCCTTAGTTTATTAAATACCGGCCGCCTGCGGCCTTACACACCTAGCTAAAATAAGCCCCGTGCAAAATCTGCACAGTGCGTTCAGCTTCATCATCATCAACAATCATACTGATATTAACCTTGCTTGCGCCCTGGCTAATCATCTGAACATTAATTCCTTCATCTGCAAGAGCATCGAATCCGCTAGCAAGAATTGCAGAAGAATGTGCTGCGTCACAAATGATTGTAACAATTGCCTTGCCAGTGCGAACAGTAACTTCACTAGCCTGTTCCAAATCCTTGATAAGACCAGACAAATCTGTTTTTGTATTTACAGTAAGAGAAACAGAAACTTCTGAAGTTGCAATTACATCAATACTGATATTCCATTTAAGGAAGTTATTAAAAATGTGAGCGAGGAAGCCTGCGGCACCAAGCATGCGGGAAGAAACAATATCAATTAAAGTAATGTGCTTTACAGTTGTAATTGCGCAAACCGGAGGAACCTTTCCTGTGTGTTTTTCAACAATGATGCTACCCGGACTTGTGATATTATAACTGTTCTTTACGCGAACAGGAGTTCCAGTTTTTCGGACAGGCACCATAGAACGAGGATGAAGTACCTGGGCTCCAAACATTGCAAGCTCCTGAGCTTCTTCATAAGTAACTTCAGGAACAGGCTTTGCTTCTTTTACAACGCGAGGGTCTGTTGTCATAATACCGTCTACGTCTTTCCAGGTCTGAACTTCTTCGGCACGCATTGCGGCACCAATCATTGTGGCTGTTAAATCTGAACCACCACGCCCCAAAGTTGTAATATTTCCTTTTGCATCCTTTGCAATAAAGCCGGTTACAATAGGAATGCGGTTATCTACACCGCTCTTATATGCATTCAAGGCAGCTGGAATAGTATCCCACACTTCATCAAGAAGCTCTGCAGCCATATAATTAGAGTCAGATTTAAATCCAACATCCCAGGCATCATAATACTGAGCAGGAATTCCTTCGTTTTCAAGGTAAGCAGCCATCATGCGCACGCTCATTCGTTCACCAAAAGAAACAAGGTAATCGCGGGAACGTTTGCTCACCTCTTTAAGCATAGAAATACCAGTGAGCAGCTGTTTAAGTTCGTCCAAAAGTGCGCGGATGGTATCAATATTGATTCCAAGTTCGGCAGCAGTGTCTTCATGAAGTTTTGCAACACCTGCAACATCAACCACACCTTCTACAGCTTTGTCTGCTGCTTCCAGAAGATGATCTGTAGTATCTCCCATGGCAGATAAAACTACAGCAGGACGTTTGTCCTGATAAGCCCGGATAATAGAAGCTACATGCTTAATTCTTTCTGCATTTGCGACTGATGAGCCGCCGAATTTCATTACAATCATTTTTACCTCAACTATGCACAGTATAGTGAAAATACCACGCTTTGTTCAACAATATCTATTTTGCCAGCCTTAAGGGTGGCCTGTGTGTTCAGAGCAATATCACCCGCATTTTTTATTGTCGCCTGCATATCCAGGGCAGGAATTAAAAAGAGGGCATCGTTTCCGCGCCGGTCTATACAAAAACCTTCAAAGGTAAGTTCTGGATTCTGCTTAAGATAAACCAGTTTCCAGTGCATTTCGCTAAGGCGGGAAACCTTGCGGGCATCAAGGCTGGCTGCATCCCCGGCAGAAACCTTTTCAAGCATATCGTCTTTCTGAATAAGACGGCGGCCTTCAATAAAAGCCCTCAACTGCTGGTGAGAAATAAGATCTCCATAGCGGCGCAGAGGTGAAGTTACCTGGCTGTAAAAACTAAGTCCCAGGCCCGCATGAGGAGCAGGAGTAATTCCTACCGAACGCTTTCTCATACATTTAATGCGGGCAAACTGACCAGCCCAGCCTTCCGGCAGGCTTGCAGGAAATTCCGGCGCTTCCTGACTAACATACATAAATGGAATCTGATTCTTAAAGGCAAAACGGGCAGCACCTTCACCTGCCATAATCATAAGTTCTGCAATCATATCGTTTGATTCATAACGCTGATCAGGTTCAATACTTACCTTCTTTGTTTCTTTATCAACAGAAATGCTCACTTCCGGCATCTGAATTGTAACCGCGCCGTTTGCTTCGCGGCGGGCCCTGTTTTTTCTGGCAATTTCAAACAATGGCTTTAGTTCCGGACTTTCCTTCTGTTCTTCGGCAAGCTTATAAGTAAGGCGTTTTACATTCACCAGAGTCTTAAATACCTGGCATTCTTCTATCTGACTGTCTGCATCTACTTTGATACGGAAAGAAAGGGCTGAAGAAGGATTTTTTAAGCCCAACGCATAATCTTCAAGACAACTTTCTGCCAGCATTCGCGATGCGCCTTCTGGAATATAAAGAGTTGTACCTCGTCCTCTTGCTGCAATATCAATAGAAGAATCCGGCAAAACAGAAGAAGCCGGGTCTGCAATATGAACCCAAAGATATTCTCCGTCAAAGGCAACCGCATCATCAGGGTCTGTAGAATGTTCACTATCTATAGCATAGGCAAAACCAGGAACTTCCATACGCTCTTCTTTTGGCATGGCACCTAACTGTTCTTTTGCACTTTCAAAAGAAAAACCAAAGCGGGTTGGATAAGGATTCTTTGTATAATCCCAGATTCCTGTATCAATCAACAGACGATGTGCATTTTCCGGTGTCTGGGCAATTCCTGCTTCTTTGAGAACACGGCACTTGTCTGTTTTATTCAATGCAAAAGCCTCTACCTCTCCCATAAAACGAGCATCAGAAGGAAGCTCAAGTTTACGAGTCTTTACACGCTTTATAAACTCAGCCCTAATTTCTTCTTCATGTTCTTTTTCATATTTTTTTTGATTTAATTCATCAATTTCTGCCTGAGAGTGAGGAATAAAAACAAGAGAACCGTTCTTAAAATCTTCCTGAGAAAGGGAAAAATGATTATCGGCTAAAAGTGCTGAATAAAAAGCCCAGGCTTCGTCCGCCTTAAAAGAAGAGCGGGCATACTCTGAAAGCTCGTTCAAAGGAAGAGGAGCAGTTGCAGTAGATTCATCACTCTGCAAAAGTTCCCAGGCCTCCTGAATCTGTGAAGGAATATTTTCATCAGAAAAAGAAAGTGCGTTTTCTAAAGAAGAACATGGACCTTCATGCAAAAGAACCACATCTTTTTCACGCACTTTCTGTTCTCCATACACAGCCTTTTTTCCTGTAGAAGTAGCTGGCTGTGTACAGAATTTTATAAGAAATTTATCTCCGTCCTTGTCGCAAACAAGGGCAAGAAAGCTTTTATATAATACCAGGGAGTTTTTATTCATATCCCTAGTATACAAAAAATCATTATCGCTGGAAAGTCCAATATAATCCAGTTGCCCAAACGTCATAGAGCTTGCCGTAATATGCCTTGCGGCTCTGGAAATCGAAGAATACAGTCAAACTGTTGTATCCGTTAATTTTCCAGGTAAGATCTGGGCGAACATCAAATACAAATCCGCCGGAATAATCAGGATTATAATTCCATGAACTCTTGTCATGCCAGCGAACATCGCTTGCACCTACTGCAAAAGAAGACCAGGCTCCAAATACAAATGAATTTGCAAAAGGAATGTCAATTCTGGCTCCTGCATACCAGGCCATAGTGTAGTTTGCATCAGAATAAACAGAAATTCCACCTTCTGGACGCAGAGTTATAGAAGTTTTAGGAATGATGAATGTAACAGCGGCACCAGTTCCCCAGCGCTGGTCTGTCAAATCATAATCACCCTTTTCTCTAAAGTCTATTGCAAGATAAGCATCCAGAGTCATAGGCTTAAAGAATAAAGAAAGGCCTGTGTAGAAGTTTCCGTTTGACTGCAAAATTCCTTCATAAGCAATGCTTGCAGTAAAGAAGTCTACCGGATGAATCATAAAGGCAGCATTAAACAAAGGTGCGTTTGTTGTAACTCCACTTGGAATAGAAATTCCCACTTCCAGGAAATCTTCGTAACGGTAACGCAAACCTAAAGCAGCTTTTGTATTATTTCTGTACAAGGCTGTATAAGTGTTAGCGTAATATGTATAACCGGCAACATCTGCTCCACCAGGGGCGGCATCTTTAAGACCACCCTGAACAATATGAGCCAGAGGCTCCCAATAATTTCCAAGAGAAGAAGGAGCAGGTCCAATTTTCCATTCAAGACGAGTTCCCATTCCCAAATCCAAACCTTTTATAGGGTGAAAAAGAAAGTTTACATAATAACTTTCTGCATCACCATTAGTCCACCATCCCCCCTGGTCAAAATGATTTGTATACCAGAATGGTGTTATGGAAGTATTTGCAAAATAAAGTGAATCAAAAGCGCCACGAGTATCCCAGTTTGTGAGGGCGCCCCAGTTCAGCATGCCTTCAACAGTAAATTTACTTATATCAATGCGAGCCTGCAAAGTTTCAACAAAACCATAATAACGGAGTCCAAAGCGGTCTGAATCACCAACTTCACCATAAGGCTGTCCAAAAGTAGTAGAAAGTGTATTTTTCACACCATTAGACTTAAGTACCTGAGCAAAAGAAAGGCTTCCCAGAAGACAAAGCCCAAAAACAAACGCAATAATCTTCTTCATGTATATCTCCTTTGTAAAAAAAATGCACCCTCACAAGGAAGGTGCATTATATATTTCATGCAAAAAAGGCACTCCCATAAGGAAAGCGCCTTTTTACTTCTAGATTAAACTAGAACTTAGCAGTTCTCAGCGAAGTATTTAATAGTTCTTACCATCTGAGATGTGTAGCTGTTTTCGTTGTCGTACCAAGAAACAACCTGTACTTCAAAGAGGCCATCAGCAATCTTGTTAACCATTGTCTGAGTAGCATCGAAGAGAGATCCGAATCTCATTCCGATTACGTCAGAAGATACGATTTCGTCTTCGTTGTATCCGAAAGTTTCTGGATCAGAAGCTTTCTTCATAGCAGCGTTGATAGCTTCCTTAGTTACGTCGTTACCCTTTACTACAGCAGTAAGGATAGTTGTAGATCCTGTTGGAACTGGAACACGCTGAGCAGAACCAATCAATTTTCCGTTCAATTCAGGAATTACAAGACCAATAGCCTTTGCAGCACCTGTTGAGTTTGGAACGATGTTCTGAGCACCAGCACGTGAACGGCGGAGGTCACCCTTGCGCTGTGGACCGTCAAGAATCATCTGGTCACCAGTGTAAGCATGGATTGTAGCCATAATACCAGACTGGATTGGGAATGCATCATTAAGAGCCTTAGCCATTGGAGCAAGACAGTTAGTTGTACAAGAAGCAGCAGAGATGATATTGTCTCCCTTCTTCAAAGATTTGTGGTTTACATTGTAAACGATTGTAGGAAGGTCATTTCCAGCAGGAGCAGAAATAACAACTTTCTTAGCACCAGCAGTGATATGAGCCTGAGCCTTGTCTTTAGATGTGTAGAAACCTGTACATTCAAGAACAACGTCTACACCGATTTTTCCCCATGGAAGATCAGCAGCGTTAGGCATCTTGTAGATAACGATTTTCTTTCCATCTACTACGATGTAGTTATCTTCGCCTTCACCATCGTGAGCTTCTACAGTGTGTTTCCCTTCACCAATGCGTCCAGCGTATCCACCCTGTGCTGTATCATACTTCAAAAGGTGAGCAAGCATTTTTGGGCTTGTCAAATCGTTGATTGCAACTACTTCATATCCTTTTGCGTCAAACATCTGACGGAAAGCCAAACGACCAATGCGGCCGAAACCATTAATAGCAACTCTTACATCTGCCATTGTATTTCTCCTATATACTCCGCCGAAGCGGATTTATTTGCTTTTATGACTATAAAATAATGAATTTTTTAGAAATAGTCTAGGGTAAAATTGATAAGGGGGAAGTCTCCCCCTCGGCCGCACTTCGTTGCGTCCTACCCCTTCTAACGGGGCTAAACAGCAAAGCTGTTTTGCCGCCCCGTAACGCCCCGCGCCCTTACTTCAAGTTGTAAGTTTCCATTAAACCTTTTCCTTTTACTTCCACGGGATCCTGGCAGTCAAAATCAAATTTGCCTTCCACAAGCTTGAAAGTATCCGGAGAAATCTTCAGCTGACCAGCCTTACTTAGAGTTTTCATTCTAAAGGCTGTATTTACCGTGTCGCCAAATATATCGTATATATATTTTTTGATGCCAACAATTCCCGCAATTACACTGCCGGAACTTATTCCAACTCCAACTTCTATTTTTATGCCGGAACTTTTGTTTCTTTTGCCTGCAAATTCAAGAAAAGCCTTTCCGCACTTAATACATCGCTCTGCATGCAAAGCATCCACTTCAGGAAGCCCGCAAGATGCCATGTAAATTTCGCCAAAAGTTTTTATACGCAAACAGCCGCTTTCTTCAACGATTTCATCAAAAGAACTGTAAAGTTCGTTCAGTTCATTTACCAGTTCCTGAGGTTTTAATAAAGAAGAAAGCTCTTCAAAGTTTTTTATTTCACAAAAAAGTACACTTACACTGTCAAAAGAAACAGGCTCTACCCTGCCGTTTGTTCGCAGTTCTTCCATAATACTTTTTGGCAAGATATTGAGCAAAAGCTCTTCAGATTTCTGTTTTTCTGCTTCAATATTCTTTTCAATCATAAAATTCCGCAGGGTGATTTTTCGTTTCCAGAAAGATAAATAAATAATAATCACATTTACAAGACTAAGATTCCAGAACAATACCGAGTCTTCAGGTTTTTCAAGATGTATTACTCCTGTACACTGAAATAAAACAACCAGCAGTTCATATAAAACCATCCCTATAGAAAAATCTATAGGATTTAAATTCAGAAGCATCTCAAGTGCGAGCACAAAGCCAAGGAAAAAGATAATGGCTTCTGTAAAATTCTTTCTCTGAATATAAAGCAGAAAGATAAAGGCAAACTCCAGAAGTCCAAAAATCACAGGTGTGTATTTTCCACTTTTAAGATAACATAAGCATAGGCCTATCAGGCCCATAACAACATAATATGAATAATAGAATATTTGAATGCCTTCTACATTTTCCTTTGCAAAAATAAGTATATAAAGTAAGACAAGTGCACCAAATCCTATTGAAAATATAAAGGCTTTTTTTAGAATCTGCCTGTTTTCTGCATGAACTATATCAGAAAAATCTTTAGGAGAGAAAACAGAAAGAATAAGCTTTTTTATCCAGCTGAATATGTTCATTTTTCATCTCCATTAGAATCAATCTCTATATTTTCCGGCAACTTTATTTTTCCCTGCAAAAGTCTATAAGTTTTTGGTGATAATCTTATATGCATTGGTCTGCAGGCATTTTGAAGGGCAACCGCATAATCAACCGGAGACCCAAAAATATCGTAGAGATACTTTTTCTTACCTACAATTCCCGCAATCACACTGCCAGAAGCAATTCCTATACGAATATTCCACTTGGTTTCTGCAGTTTTATTACGTTCCTGCAGATATGCTATAAAATCCTGAGCACAAAGAAGAAGATTCTGAGCGTGATTTTCATTTTCTTCTGGTAGTCCACAAACGGCCATGTATGCATCACCAATTGTTTTAATTCGTATGCAGTTATACTTTTCTGTTATTTTATCAAACTCAGAAACTATATCGTTTAGTTCATTAATTAAAAAATAAGGAGAAAGAGTTGTAGTCGTTTTGGTAAAATCTACAATATCAGAAACTAAAACAGACATATTATCATAATTTTTTGCAGGAGATTTTCCCTGAGTTTTAAGTTCGTCTATTACAGAATCTGGAAGAATATTCTGCAAAAGAGAGTTTGTTTTTTCTTTCTGAATCTGCAACTGTGCATTTTTCTGCAATTCTATAATAGTATATTTACGCTTCCAGAATACAAGAGCAACAATGATTATAAAAAAGAGATACAGGTTCAGTAAAAAAGTTGATGATTCCGGATAGATAAGTTTTACAAGTTTATAATGAGTAAAACACCTGAGCATGATTAAAAAAATTGAAAGTTCTACCATAAAAACAAGCGGATTAATATTCAAAATCATTACAAGAGAAAATAAAAGACCAATAAAAACAATCAGAAAGTTTGAAAAAGGTGTATTAACAAAGTTTATAAAACTGATAATTTGGGAATTTATAAGGATGTATAAAACTAGAATTGGTGAAGGTACCTTTAATTTTAAGAACAATAGACCTGAAAGCCCCAGCACAAGCAGATATGCATAATAAAGCACAACCCGAATCCTAATTCCACCGTAATCTACAAAGTTCCAGACTGCTATAGGAGGAAATGCAATAAGAGCAAAAAGCATGGAAAACCAGAATAGGATTTTTGCCGCACGACGATTTTTTTCATCAACTATATTGGAAAATTCCTGTGGAATTTTTATGTACTTTTTATATAACTTCTGAATTGTCATAATCAGAATATTATATCATAGAACTAAAAAAAGAGAATTAATTTTGTCCACTATCGGAATGTTTAACACGAGTATCAAAATATCCGCCGTCTTCAAGATAGCGGCGGCGTGTCATAATCAGACTGATTAATTCCTGATACATATTAAAATCAACTTCAAGAGCCATAGGCAGCAAAAAGTATTCTGTTTCGTCACAATAACGTTCAATAAATTTAGGATCTGTTACATAACCAAGGGAAATCATGTTGGAAATGCGGTCAGCACATTTTAAAACCTTTGCCTGCTGACTTCCTGTATCCAAAATGCGGTGAAGGAACTGTCTTTTATCTTCATCTTCACGGCGGGTAACTTCCAGAACCAAATCCAGAACCTTCTGTCCGTCGCTATCTGCATTTATAATCAGATTTTTATCAAAACCTTCTATATCTTCTACTGTATCATGCACAACAGACGCTTTAAGCAAAACTGCATCTATATAGCCATAGTCAATTAGAATTGCAAGAGTATCCATCTGATGGCGGAACATGTTTCCACCTGCATGGCGGGCCTTTCCAATCAGACCAGTTGCAAGCTGCATATAGGGAGCCAGTCGAATATCACCAAGCTGCTGCATCTGTTGTTCTGCCATTTTCTGAGAACGTTCAATTTTCATTTCATATTTCTGCTTAGCCATATCCGCCTCCTGCTATTATTTTACTTTTATAAATTCATCCAGCTGATTTCCAAAGACATCTGTAAAGTCTCTGTAAAAATATCCTTCCGGACGCATCAGCTGCAAGCGATAATCTTCATCAATTATAGCAACTGAATATAAAAAATCACCTGCATAGTATTTTATAAGCTTACCTGTTGTATACTGTCCAACAAGCTTCCCTTTTTCATATCGGGTACATTCTGTAAAATTAAAAGAGATTTTTTTTGAATTGATTTTATACTTACCCGTCCAGACAATAATATTAGAAGAATCTGCATAAGATGCTCTAAGCATTACCTTATGGCCGGGTGATAAAATTAAGTGATGATAATAAAGGTCTGCATTTTCGTCAAGATTCTGCATAACCCATTCACTATCATAAAAAGGACTATTTTTTTCTGAGAAACAGGAAGTTAAGGAAAGAGAAAGCAGAAATATAACAAAAAGAAAAAAGTGTTTTTTCATAATTCTACTTTCTCCTCCCATACCCAAAACTACTTTAATTCAGCAAGATAAGATTCCAGGGTCTTAATCTTACGCTGACTTTCTGCAAGGCGTTCTTTTTCTTCTTCTACAAGATTTGCAGGAGCATGCTTTGCAAAGTTTCCGTTAAGTTTATTTTCGCTCATGCGGGCATAACCAGTTTCTTTTTCGATTGTTTTCTGGAAGCGGGCAATGAGCTGTTCCTTATTAATGTTTTCATCAACAAGAATGAATGACTCAAAGCCTTTTCCTACAGTTCCAATTGAAGAAGCAGGCTTTGCTTCAACAAATTCAACCTTTGCAACGCCAGCCAAGAGTTGAATCATTTCTACTTTTTCGCGGGATACTTCTGCAGCAGAGCCTTTTTCTATCAAAATAGCAATGTTGATTTTTTCTGCAGGGTCAATTCCACATTCAACACGAAGGGCACGAACCTTACCGATAAGCTCTTTGAGGGCATCAAAGCGCTCTTCAATTTCTGCATTTTCGCGAGCGGCTGCTGGCTCTGGATAAGGAGCGTTGATAAGCATTCCAACGTAATCACTGTTAGAAGCAATTTTCTGACTACTGGCAGCTTTGCGGTTAGCAGCAATTTCTGCAAGCGGCAGCTTTCCATAAATCTCTTCTGTAACAAAAGGAATATATGGGTGAAGAAGACGGAGGTTTTCTTCCAGGATATTCATAAGAACTGAAGCCTGGCGGTCTTTTTCCTTGTCATCTCCATTCTTAAAGTTAATCTTTGTAGCTTCAACGTACCAGTCGCAGAACTCGTTCCAGAAGTATTCCATAAGAGCAGATGCGGCGTCGTTGTAGCGGTAAGTATCCAAAGCTTCGCGGGCAGTCTTAACTGCGTGATTAAGGCGGCCGTAAATCCACTTATCAAGTTCTGTAAGGTCTGCATCTGTTACAGGAACAAGGTTGCGTCCTTCAAGGTTACCCAAGAGGTAGCGAGATGCGTTCCAAACTTTATTACAGAAACGTGAACCAAGCTTGAAAGAATCCTTATCAATCAAAACGTCCTGTCCCTGAGCACACATAAAGGCCAGTGTAAACTTAAGGGCGTCAGAACCATAAATATCAATAATATCAAGCGGGTCAATTCCGTTTCCAAGAGACTTAGACATTTTGCGGCCCTGCTTGTCGCGAACAAGTCCGTGAATGTAAATATCATGGAAAGGAGCCTTTCCTGTAAACTCAAGACCAGCCATAATCATACGGGCAACCCAGAAGAAGATGATGTCGTATGCAGTTACCAGGGCTGTTGTAGGATAGAATTTTTTAAGGTCATCTGTTTCCTGAGGCCAGCCCAAAGTTGAGAAAGGCCAGAGCCATGAAGAGAACCAGGTATCGAGTACGTCTTCATCCTGTTTAAGGTCCTGGGCACCGCAACCACATTTTGGACACTTTTCTGGATCTGTGCGGCTAACGATAACTTCACCACACTTCTGGCAGTACCATACTGGAATACGGTGCCCCCACCAGATCTGGCGGCTTACACACCAGTCGCGGATATTAACAAGCCACTGCTCATAAGTATTTTCCCATTTCTGAGGGAAGAACTGAATTTCGCCGTTTTTCCATGCTGCAAGAGCCTTGTCTGCCATTGGCTTCATTTTTACAAACCACTGGTCGCTTAAATATGGCTCAACTACAGTTTTACAGCGGTAACAGTGACCTACAGAGTGAACCATTTTTTCTTCACCTTTAAAGAGTCCTGCAGCTTCCAAATCTTCAATTACAAGCTTGCGGGCTGCTTCTGGTTTTAATCCGCGGTATTTTTCTGGAACATTTTCGTTAAGTTTTCCATCCGGAGTAAGAAGATTGATTACTTCAAGATTATGTCTCTTACCTACTTCCCAGTCGTTAGGGTCGTGGGCTGGTGTGATTTTAACCATACCGGTTCCGAATTCCATATCAACGTATTCATCAGCAATGATTGGAATTTCTTTTCCGGTAAGTGGAAGCTTAAGCATTTTTCCAACAATAGACTTATAGCGTTCGTCGTTAGGGTTTACGGCAACGGCAGTATCACCAAAGAAAGTTTCCGGACGAGTTGTTGCAACTTCAATCTTTCCGCTTCCATCAGCATATTCATAGTAAAGGTGATACATTGCACCCTGAGTATCTTCGTGGTCAACTTCATCATCAGCAAGAGCAGTACCACAACGAGGACACCAGTTTACAAGGCGCTTACCACGATACATAAGTCCGCGTTCATACAAAGTTACGAAAACATCGCGAACTGCGGCGCTCAAACCTTCGTCATAAGTAAAACGCTCGCGGTCCCAGTCTGTTGAGTTACCAAGTTTTCTCTGCTGCTTTACGATTGTGTTGTGATGGTCTTCCTTAACCTGCCAGGTGCGCTCAAGAAACTTTTCGCGTCCCAGGTCGTTACGGGTAAGACCTTCTTTTTTAAGCTGACGTTCAACAACATTCTGAGTTGCAATTCCGGCATGGTCTGTACCAGTTACCCAGAGGGTATTATCACCCTTCATACGATGGTAGCGAACAACGATATCCTGAAGAGTGTTATTAAGACCGTGTCCCATGTGAAGAACACCAGTTACATTTGGAGGAGGAATGACGACAGAATAGGTATTTGTTTTTTTGTTGCAGTCTGCGCACTGGCACTTGTACTGCTCATGAACCGGCGATTTTTCATCACTGGCAGGCTTGAAATAGCCTTTGCTATCCCATTCATTGTAAATTCTGTCTTCAAAAGACTTAGGCTCATAGGCCTTTTCTAGCTCAATTGCTTTCATGCTGTCATTCCTTCCTTAAAGCATTATTTTATAAAATTATAGAAGATTATAGTGAATTTAAAGCCGAGTATCAATGAATTAAAAAAATACCAATACATATATAGAAATATACAATTTATCTTTAAAGATAAAAGTTAAAATCACTAATATGCAGAGTAAAAACCGCGGCGCATTGCCGATGCTAAAATTAACCTTCCCTATCGCAATGGAACAGTTTATGCGCATTCTTGTTTCTTCCGTAGACACAATGATGCTCAGTTCTTACAGCAATGACGCCGTTGCGGCAGTTGGGCTTGTTTCCCAGTATGTTTTCTTTTTGAATCTGGTCTTTTCTGTAATCGGAACCGGTTGTTCCATCGTTCTGGCTCAGTATCTGGGGGCCCGCCGCAAGGAAGAAGAGCTGAATCACATAGCTCAGGCAAGTTCTGTGATGGTCTTAATTGTTTCAATCTTCCTTACAGCGCTTGTTCTTTTAGGCACCGGCCCGCTTTTAAGCTGTTACACTCTTGAAGAAAGCGTACGCCGCTTTGCCTGGCAGTATTTTGTAATTTACGGCGGCATCTGCTGTATTTTCAACGCCTTCAGCCTTTTGCAGGGAGCAATTTTAAGAAGTTACGGCTACACGAATGAAGCAATGATTGTTTCAATCGTCGCAAATATTATAAATGTTCTTGGAAACGCACTTTCGCTTTACGGCTGGTTCGGTCTTCCAATACTCGGAGTTCCTGGTGTTGCAGGAGCATCTGGTCTTTCGATGGTAGTTTCCTGCATTTTGTTCCACATTTTTATTCGCCACAGAAAAGATGTAGCCTTCAAAATCAGAGGAATCCGTCAGGTGCCTAAAGAAAGTTACAAAATCATCCTTTCTGTGGGTGTGCCAACCGCCGGAGAAAGTCTTTCTTACAATATCAGCCAGATTGTAATTATGGCTATGATTTCTACACTTGGAACTTACGCAATGTCGGCCCAGGTTTACACAATGACAATCGTCCGCTTTGTTTTTGCAGCAGCCGTGGCAACGGGAAGTGCCACTCAGATAAAAGCAGGCTATTATGTAGGGGCCGGAGAAAACGACACCGCCTACAAAAAGATTTTCCTCTACCAGCTGGTTGCAACCGCCTGTTCAATGGTCATGATTGTAATTGTAAACCTTTTCAAAAGTCCAATCATTCATATTTTTACAGATATTCCAGAAGTTACCAGCCTTGTTGCTACACTGCTCATTTATTCTACCTACATAGAATTCGGTCGCTCGCTGAATCTTGTTTACGTGGGCGCTCTTAAAGGAGCCGGAGACGTACGCTTTCCGGTAATTTACGGAATTATTTCCAACTGGGGCATTATGGTTTTGGGAAGTTATATTCTTGGGCTCAAATGCGGGCTTGGTCTTGTAGGCTTCTGGCTTGGAATTGGAACAGATGAAACAACACGAGGACTTGTTATGCTCTTACGCTGGAAGAGCCGACGCTGGGAAAGTCATTCACTTGTAAAGTAAAAAAAAAGGATGATTTACACAGGAAGCGGGAAAACAAGTATAAATTCCGCCCCTGTGGGCTGATGATTTTTTGCAGAAATTTCTGCTCCAATTGCATCAGACAGAGTTTTTGCAATAGCAAGCCCCAAACCTGAACCGCCGCTTTTTCTATTATGGGCTTCGTCTGCCCGGTAAAAGCGCTCAAAAACATGGGGCAAAGCTTCCTGCGAAATTCCAGGTCCATCATCAATACTTCTAATTACCAGGGAATTTTCTGTTTTTTCAGCAATAAGTTTTATCTGACAGTTTTCACCAGCGTATTTTATGCTGTTTGAAACAAAAACCATAAGAATCTGGTGCAGCATTTCAGCATCACTATTCAGTTCTAATCCATTTCCAAAGATTTCTATTTTTGCAGGCGCCAGTGAAGTCACTTCTTCTGCAATTCGTGAAAACATTTCATCAAGTTTTACACAGGCAATCTGAGCCTTTACCCTCCCGCTTTCAATTCTGGAAATCTGCAGCAGATTATCTATAATCACATGCATAGATTTTGATTCATTTTTTATTGCATTTAGCGATTTTTCAAGCTGCTGGGGATTGTCTTTTCCCCAGCGTAAAAGCAGATTTGTTTGCCTGGTAATAACCGTAAGAGGGGTGTTTAATTCATGCGAAACATCTGAAGAAAACTGCCTTTCACGGTCAAAATCGGCCTTAATCCGCAGAAAAAGCTCATTAAAAGTGCGGGAAAGTTCGTCTAATTCATCACCATTACCAGTTAGAGGAAGCTGCCCGTCCAGATTTTCAGTGGTCATAGACTGGGCAGTTTTTGTGATTTTCACTACGGGCTTTATAGTTTTCTTTACAAGCAGATAAGAAACAAAGAAAGAAAGAATTAAAATTGGAGCGATAAAAATAAGAAGTGAAACAGGAACCTTTTTATAAATCATTCCTATAGAATTGTTATCCATGTTCATTACAGTCGCAACCGTAATTTCTTTTCCCCCTATCTGATGAACATCTGCATAATACAAAACATCAAGACTTCCATCAAAAAAGAAATCTTCGTCATAAAAGTGCAGTGTTTTTCCTCCAGAAGAAGGCAGAAGTGGCAGGAAGGGATCATTTGTTGCAACCAGATTTCCACTTTCATTTTCATAGGCAATATAAGTTATATAATAAGGAACGCCAATATTTGATGAATAATTTTTTAACTCTTCCGTTTCTGTAAAATCTGCCGCAATATTAAGGATTTCTGAAATTCTTTTTTCTGCCTTGATTAATTCTTCGGAACGGGAACGTTTCACAAGCCCGCCGGTAAATAAAATAACCACCACAGAAACCAGCAGTACGGCTGTGGTCAAAACAAACATAAAAAGAATAGAAAGCTTTGCAGCAACAGAACGGAAAAGTTTAGTGGACATATCTCTCCTAAATCATCATATAGCCGGCACCACGAACTGTTTTAATGTATTCATCCTTTGTAGAGTCAGAAAATTTAGTGCGAAGATAACCAACATAAACATCAACAGTATTTTCGTCAATGTAATGTCCCTTTCCCCAAATTTCATCGATAATCTGCGAGCGTGTAAGCACCTTTCCCTGATTTTCGAGCAGGAATTTGAGCAAAAGAAACTCTGTTTTAGAAAGAAGAATCTCTTTTTCACCAATACTGCAGCTCATGCGCTCAATATTCAGTTTTAAATCACGCTGTGCAAGGTCATTTTTCTTTGGATTAATATAATTAATTCTGCGGAAAAGGGCATTTATTCGGGCCAGCAGCTCTTCAATTTCGAAAGGCTTTGGAATATAGTCGTCTGCACCAAGATTCAGTCCGTTAATCTTATCGATTGTTTCGCCACGGGCAGTTTCAAGAATTACAGGCACAGTAGAAACAGCACGAATTCTTCTTAAAACTTCAAGACCGTTTAATTCAGGAAGCATAATATCAAGCAGAATTAAATCAGGCTTCTCTGATTCAAACTTTTCCAGGGCTTCACGGCCTGTAACAGCCAAAACTGTAGTAAAACCTTCGTGTTCAAGTTCAGGTACAACAAAATCTGAAATTCCAGCATCATCTTCAACAATAAGTATTTTCATTTAAAACCTCATGATTTTTGAAAACTACTCGTTTATTACAAAATTCATAGTTTCCATTCTATGTCCATCAAACGACAGAACATCCCGAATAGTTACATGCAATAATTCTTCACTAGCCGGCAAATATATCTTTATTACATCACCTTTTTTATTAAATGAAAACTTTAAGTCATCTTGAACAGGTTTACCGTTTATAATTACAGAGGAAGCTTTTACAGAACGAGGATTGATTATCTGCGAAAAAGTAACCTGTAAAGTAACAGTTTCAGAATCTGTTCTTTCGTATTTTATATCCTGCACTTTAAAATAATCCGAATCATAATACATGCGGGCGCCCCTGAAATAAATCATATCATTATGGTTTCCCGGGCGAACAGGACGAGGTTCGCGAGGCTCTGGCGGATTCTGATAACCTCCTGGCGGAGGAGTCCCCGGATTGCCAGGCATAGCACCGGGACCTGCCGCATACAGAGAAGAAAATAAAAAAATAAAAAGAATAAGCACGTACACTCTACGACCGATTCTACAAAAACTCATAAGCAAATTATAAGTGAAAACAAAAAAAATAAATGAATTTTCTAATAGTTATGATAAGACTTCTCTCATTTTACTCTTAAAAGCATTTAATGATTCAAAAAGAACTATGCATTATATTATAGACAGTCCAAAGCGGACTGTAATAAAACAACTCTCCTTCCGCCTGCATTCCAGCCTTCTACAATGACAACCTCTAGAAAGCTAAAATGCAGGCATTTTTTTTATACCTTAAAGAGATCTACCTGATCTCCAATCTTATCGATAGAAGCATTTACTTCCAGAGCAATTGAACCAAGAGTTGAACCAGTTTCATTAATGCGTTTTGCACCAATACTAATTTCATCCATACCCTGCTTCATGCTGAGTGTTGCATCCTGAAGGTTTTTAATTTCCGTAAGGATGGCCTTGTTTCCTTCAGACATTTCATAAGAAGCAGTCTTTACTTCACTTGTACTATCGTTCATGCTGGCAAGTGCTTCTGTAATCTGTTTTGAACCGGCAGTCTGCTCATCCATTGCGGACTTAATCTGGCGAACCAAAACATCTGTATCTTCAACATCAGTAGAAATTGCAAGGAAGGCTTTTCCAGCAAGTTCAGAAGCCTGAACAACACCGGTAATTGTCTGAGCAATTTTTTTGAGCTGTTCACCAATTCTCTTAGACTGAGTAGAAGAGTTTTCTGAAAGCTTTCTGATTTCGTCTGCAACAACCGCAAAGCCCTTTCCTGCCTCACCAGCGTGAGCCGCTTCAATTGCAGCATTCATGGCAAGAAGGTTTGTCTGACTGGCAATTCCAGTAATAACAGTATTTGCTTCCTGCAATGTCTTTGATTCTTCCTGAATTTCCTTTAAGCGAAGATTTACATCTTCCTGCTTCTTTACACCGTTCTCTGCATTTTCTTCAAGGTGCTGGAAAGAATTAGCCATTTTTTCTACAGAAGAACTAACAGCCGTAATATTTCCAATCATCTCTTCTACAGCACTTGCGGCCTGAGTAACACTCGCAGCCTGAGAAGAAATCATGTGATTAAGAGATTCAATATTTGAAGCAATTTCATTTACAGCTCCTGCAGTCTGACTAACACTACCTGTCTGAGCCTCAATGTTGCCACCCATACTCTGAATATTTGCAATAATCTGAGTAATAGAAGCGGTTGTATCCTGAGTTGCAGACTCCATAGCATTTCCGGATCTTACAAGCTCATCTTTTGTAGTTTTGAGCTCAGACATAATTTCCTGAAGCTTTTCTGTAAACTGATTAAAGCCATCAACAACAGCTGTAATTTCATTATTAGACTTTGTATTAAGAGTAATACGTTTTGTTAAATCTGCATTACCTGTAGCAATTTCTTTAATAGCACCTTCAACAATAACAAGAGGCTTAAGAGAAAGGAATACAATTGTACCAACTATTGCAGACAAGATTGTACCAACAATACATCCTGCAATAATCATTATAATTCGCAGGGCATTTGCAGTTGCAGTAACCTGATTACGGTCAATAACAAAATTAAAGCCCCATGGAGTTCCAGGAACCTGAGTCATACAGATATATGACTTGCTGCCGCGGGAATTGTCTGCCCAGGTAGCAAATACATCACTTTTTCCAATATTGGCTTTTATCTTTTCTACGACCTCTGGATTTGCATTCATAACATTTAAGTCTGCAGAAACAGTATCATGGTCTCCAGAAGTTGCAATAACTTCACCAGACTGAGTAACAAGAGCACCAACTCCAGTTTCGCCCAGCTTAATTCCGTTTACAAGCCTAGTAAAGGATTCCATTTCCATAACGGCACAGAAAAATCCGATTGTCTTTCCGTCTTTTTTTGCAGCCCTACATACGTGAATTACAGTTTTTCCTGTTGTTTTAGAAGTAACAGGCTCATCAACTGTAAATTCCTTGCCCTGAAGCATTATTTCTTTAAAATAGCCTCGGTCTTTAATTGTCGTATGGCTTCCAATATCGCTGTCAAAATTTCCGTCTGCATCAACATAAGCGACATAATTAAAGTCCTTTGCGCGAATGTTTGAATGAGCCACGAGCCATTCTACAATCTGAGCCGGGTCGCCTGTCTGAACTACATCCGCAGCTGTATAGGCATTCAAAAGTCCATAATACTCTTCAAGTTTGCCGGCAATCCGTGATGTATAGGCACGGGCAAGTTCCTGACATTCTTCTTCATAGCTTGCAGAAGTTCTGGCACTAGTAGTCTCTGCAATAAAAGTAATCTGAATTACATTAAGACCAATAATTGTCAGAGCGACGATTAAAATAATCAAAGTTGCTAGTTTTTTTTGTTTCTTTTCAGTCATATATCCCTTCCAACAAATAAATATTCACTACTAAATAGTAATTATAAAGGGATATATGAAATTCCGCAAACTATTTTAATTATTCTTATTTTTCTGGAACAAGATATGCAAAAAAGTAATTTTCTGTATCCAGATAGCGGACAGCAAGCTCCTGCATTTTTTCCGGGGTAATCATTTCTGGAATCTTTTTCTGCATATCATTAATCACAGATTCAGGTTCGGTAGTGTCACAATAAACACCTTCAAGACGCCCCATCCACCAGCCGTTATCGCGCTGATTTGTTTCAAGATTTCGGCGGTAGATTTCTGCAATACTGTCTGTATATGATTTTTCTACAGGTGCCTTTTGAAGCTGGGCTACAGTTTCAATCACCTTGTCTTTCATTTCAATAACGCGGTCTGGGGCGCAGCCAAATTCAATAGACACGGTGTACTGACGTTCCGGATAACCGTCTATTGAAGCAGCAACGCTAACGCCATAGGTTCCGCCTGCATCTTCGCGAAGCACTTCGCGCAGGCGGGTATCCATAAGGGAAGAAAGCTGATTTATAAGCTGATTATCAACAAAGCTTTCATTTACATCTGCCGGAGCAGGAAGGTTTCCGCGGAACATCATCTGAACATAAGCCTGTGGTTCACTTCCTTTCTTTACAGACTGAGTTTCTGCACCTTCTGGGAGTGAATAATAAACAAACTTACACTCTTCGATTTTGTCCTTATCACCTGGAATTGAACCAATGTAGGCACGGCAGAGTTCAAGAAGTTTCTTTTCATTAAAATCACCTACAAAAACAAACTTGAAGTCTGCAATATTGCTGAAACGCTGGCGGAAAATTTCTTCGGCTTTTTTCTGGTTCAGTTTAGAAACAAATTCTTTATCAAAGAGGATGTAATAAGGTTTATTATCATAGAAGAAATTCTTTGCCTGAATATTAATTATATCACTAACAGAAGCACCAAAATTTCTGGCCTGAACTTCAAGATTCTGGTAAAGGTAATTCCAGCCTTCATCTGTAAACTGAGGATTTACAAAGAACTGATAAAGAATCTGCAGGGCAATTTCAAAATCATTGTTATTTCCACTTCCATTAAAGTATTCGCCCCAGCGGGTCATTCCCCAGTTTGCATTAAATACTTTATCAGAGAGAATCTTCTGTACCTGAGAAACCGAATAACCATTCAAGCCAGAGAACCAGACGTAATTATCACAAATAGCAGCAGAAGGAATATCTTCATCTGCAACTAAAGGAAAACCACCTTTACTTAAAACGCTCATGCGAATTGTGTCTTTCTCAAAATCAGTTTTCTTAAAGATAAGGCTGGCTCCGTTATCCAGAACGTATTCTGTTGCAGCAAAATTCTTAAGCTTCTTTTTAGACACAACCTTTGCAGTAGCAGCAGGACGTTCCATAATCAGTTCCGGAAGTTCTGCTTCCTGGTAAGCTTCAACTTCAGAAGCTGCGGCATTTGTCCACAAAGCCATCAGTTCTTTTTCAGAAGGCATTTTTACATCTGTATGAGAAACAGAAAGGAGGAATTCACCCATGTGTCCAAAACAATTTTTTGCAATAAGAGAAATATCTTCGGCATTAACCATGTCTATAAGATTAAGCATTGTATCGCAATAATCTGCAGGAGCAGAAGGAATTTCCCCGGTAAGTGAATAGCCTACGATAGAATCTATATAAGAATAAGAATCTATTTTTGGAATGCTGGTTCTATACTGTTCAATGCTGGCTACATAAGATTTTTTAAAGCGTTCAATTTCTGCATCTGTAGGACCATGTACAAGAAAACGGTTAATTTCCTGCAGGGCAGCTTCAAAAGAAGCAGTTTCTTTACCCTCTTTTGGATTAATTGCAATAAAGAGCTTTGCAAAATTATTTGTGAGTGCACTTGAACCAACCTGGGCAGCAATATAAGGAGTTTCGGTCTGCTTTGAAAGCTCACTGAATCTCTGATTAATAATTCCTGCAATAAAATCAAGATTAAGATTTTCATACATCTGCTCTTTTGTTACTACAGGGCCGAAATTCTTAAGTCGGCTTTCTACCTGAAGAATTGTGTATTTCCATTCAGAATCTTTTACAGGGATAAGGGTCTTTTCTTCTGTAAAAGGAACTTCGTAAGAAGGACGGCTTGTTTTTTCTTCTGAAGACGGAACTGTGCCCATCACTTTTTTTACGGCAGCTTCAAGTTCGGAAGCGGGTAAATCACCAACTACAGCAACAGCCATAAGTTCAGGACGGTACCATTTTTCGTAAAAGTCCACTACCCTCTGGCGGCTTACATTGTCTATAACGTCCATTTTACCAATTGGCATGCGCACTTGGTAGCGGGAACCGTGCAGTTCAACATCAAAAATCTTTTCGTTAATACGCTGATTAGCACCCTGACTCAAGCGCCATTCTTCTTTTACAACGCCGCGTTCCTTATCTAACTCTTCCTGCTCAAAAGAAACCGCGCAAGCCCAATCATGCAGAATAAGCATTGCTTTTTCCAGAACGGCTTTGTCATCAGCAGGGATTTCGAGCATGTAAACGGTCTGTTCGAAGGAAGTATAGGCGTTCAAATCGGCCCCAAACTTCATTCCCACAGATTCCATGAAATTGATAATTTCATTTTTCTTAAAGTGTTCAGTTCCGTTAAAAGCCATGTGCTCTACAAGGTGAGCAACGCCCTGCTGGTCATCTTCTTCCATGCAGGAACCGGCCTTTACAACAAGGCGCAGCATAATACGGTTCTTTGGTTCAGAATTCTGCTGAACAAAGTACTCCATACCGTTTTTCAGCGTGCCAGACTTTATAGCTGGATTAACTGAAAGCTTACTTTCTGTGCGTTTTCCGGATATGTATCCTAAATCAAGAGGAGCAGCCTTCTTTTTAGAAGCTGCCGAAAGATTTCCTGCGGCAAGCAGAGCCACAAGAAGAATGAAAGATATCTTTTTAAATTTTAGCATTTTTTTCTCCTTCTGTATTTATAACACTTATAAGGAGAATAAGACACAGTTTTCACGTAATTTCTACGTTTTTTACTAGCGTTTTTAAATAGCGTTTTTTAATAAACGTTCTTTTATCACGTTAATAAATCACTTTTTAAGTTTTTCTAAGTTCATTCCTAAAAGATTTTCTTCGTCTAAATTGTCTATAAGAAGTGTAGCTTTTACAACATCAGACTTGTCTGCATAACGATGATGGAAACTTGTGCGTACAGAAGTTCCTTTTCCTTCTTCTGATTCAATTTCAATTGTTCCACCCATCAAACCTGTTAGAACTTTTGCTACATTCAAACCAAGTCCAGAACTAGGATTTGCCCTGTTAATCTCGTTATCTTCTCTTTCAAAAGCATCAAAAACACGAGGAAGGAACTGTTTTGAAATACCAATTCCATTATCTATACATTCAAACTGAATAATACACTCATCAGGTTTTTCTGCCGGCAGCTGACGGAGTCCAAATTTAATTGTTCCGCCTCTTGGAGTGTACTTCATGGCATTATACAAAATGTTGGTAACAACATCTGTTGAATGAAAAATATCCTGATAAATATAAGGATTTTTTACATCCATCCAATATTCCAGTTTTATTCCTCTTCTTTCTGCTTCATCGCCAATAAGTTCATAAGTGCGCTGTACTGCATCCGAAACATCTGTTGCAATTTCATCAACAGTTATTTCTCCGCGTTCTATTTTTGCGTATTCCAGAACCTTATTCACATAGTTAAGCAGATTTTCTTCATGTAGAGCAGTTTCTTCAAGCTTTTTTAAAACAAGTTCTTTATCATCAAGATTTTTGCGAATATCATTTGTACCACTAATAATAGACTTAGTTGGCTTTAAGATTTCCTGAACCATGTTGTACATAAAAATGGTTTTTGCTTTGTTTGCATTTTTGGAATCTAGAATTTCGCTATCCTTTCGCTCATCTTCAGTTAAATCATTTACGAATACATAGAAAATATCACCGTACTTTTCTGTATGAACAAAACGACCAAAATCTTTTACTTTTTTTATAAGTCCCTGTTTTGTTTTAATTCTGTACTCAACATAATCCATGTCGTTATCGACATTAATCTGATTTATAATTGATTTCTGAATTCTTTCAAAGTCTTCTTCATAAACAAGCCCCTTAAAAGAATTGCCGCACAAGGTTCTAAGTTCTTCTGAACTTTCACAGCCGTAAATGCGCATCAGCTCGCGGTTAAAAGAGATTAATTCCAGGTTTCCATCTGCATGATAAGAGAAGAATCCACCAGGAATGCTTTCGGCAATTTCTGTTGTTGCACGAAGCATGTTTTCACTCAAAATATCAATTTCGCTCACTGCCTTTAAAGGCATTACAGGAAGTTCATTAACTCTGGTAACAGAAGATTTCTTAAGATATGATTCATAATTCTTTGAAGAAAGAGGCTTTGAAAAATAGAAGCCCTGTATAAAATCACAACCAAGAGATTTTAATGTTTTATACTGCTCAATAGATTCTGCACCTTCGGCAACGGTCAAAAGCCCCATTCTGTGAGCCATTTTAATTACGTTTTCAATTACAATTTCGTTGGCTTTTATATTGCGCACAAAACTAATATCGAGCTTAATTACATTTAACGGGAAGCTTGCAAGAGCACCCAAAGAAGAGTATCCGGCACCAAAGTCATCCATTTCAATTAAGAAACCGGCATCCTGAAATTTACGAACCTGTGAAATAATCAGTTCTGTATTATCTGAATAAAGAGATTCGGTAACTTCCATGTGAAGAAGAGAGTGATCAATCTTAAAACTATCAATAATCTGGATTTCGCGCTCAACATAGCCCGGTTCCATAAAATCACGGCGGGAAATATTTACAGAAACCGGCACAACAGGCAGTCCGTTCTGCTGCCAGTGCTTAATATCCATACAAACACGGGTAAGGATATAAAGGTCAAGTTTTGAAATAAAACCGTTTCGTTCAAAAATTGGAATAAACTGTCCAGGAGAAAGGAAACCGTATTCAGGATGCTCCCAGCGCACAAGTGCTTCGGCACCAGCAATGCTTCCAGTTACCGCTTCATGTTTTGGCTGATAGAAAATACGGAACTGCTCTTCTTCAAAACCTCGCTCCATACTTTCAATAATGCGCTGTTCATCTAAAAGCTGCTTCTGCAAGGCTTCTTCATAAAAAGCTACATCTTTTTTATAAACGCCCTTAATTCCACGGATAGAAAGGAATGCCCTGTCGCAACAAATTAACAGAGGAAGATCAAAATCTATTGGCGCATAAATTCCAACTTTTGGAACCTGATGAGGAATTGGAGCATTTTCAAGAATTGCCCTGCGGATTTTTCTGAGTCTTTTTAAGTCAATTTCATGGGTGTATTCAGCAAATAAAATAAACTGATCACCACCAAAACGTCCAATAATGGAATCAGGAAGGTTGAGCTTTAACTGTTCACCGACAAAAGCCAGAAATTCGTTACATTTTTCTTCACCATAAAGTGAATTAGATGATTTAAAATTATCAAAATCGCAGGCAATAACATAATACGGCTTCTGAGGATTTTCTTTTCTTACAATTTCTGCCTTGCGCAAAAAAGCCTGACGGGTAAGGAGACCTGTAAGAGGATCTCTTTCGAGTTCCATAATAATTCTTCTGGCATCAGCAAGTTTTTTTGCAGTTCTTAAGGCATTTTTTACTCTGACTCTAGAAAAAGGTCTTCTTAAAAAGTAAATTATATCGTATTTAGAAATTAATTCATCTTCCGATTCTGTATCTGTATCTGAAATTAAGAGAACTGGAAGTTTAGATAATAGAGGATTATTTCTGATTTGAATCAAAAATGGTTCTGCAACATCAACTGAAAAAGCTGCTACAGAAATATTTTTAGATTCATCCTGTAAAAGTGAGAGAACATCATCTGATTTATCTGCAATAACTACATTAAAATCAGAGAAGATAATCGAAGATAACTCTTTTCTTGAAGCGGAATTTGTGTCTACCAATAAAAGAGAATTACGTGTTTCCATCCCTAGCTTTTCCTTCACAAAATTTACTTAAGTAATATTATTAACTTCTCTTTTATGCAATATGACTGAGTATAATATATATTTTTTTATAATTATTAAAGAGGTAAAAGCCGTAAATTTCAAAAAAAATCACTAAAATTTAAGAAATTTTACAAAGAAAGTTTGAAATTCAAATTGATTTTTACTTTAGCGGAGTTTTATAGGACGGTCTTCGCTGGCAAAAGGAGTTTCTACACTACTTTCGGAAGATTTGTGGTGGCAGCTGCCAGAACAAGCACCACCGCAGGCAGAGCAGTTTCCTCCGCAGGAAACTACATGACCAGTGGAGCGTTTTGTTTTAATCATAGAAGCAATTACAGCAGCAATAACAGCGATAAGAATTAAACTAACAAATAAAGTTCCCATAAAGCAAAACCTCCACAAAGTCTGCCGGCACCAAAAGTGCCGGTTAGTATTTTTTAAGCCTTAGCCTTAGCTGGCTTCCTGAACAAAGCATAGCAGAAGCAGGCAAGAACTGCAATCGCAAAGATAAATCCTACGATATGACCATTTCCGCTAAACATGCTTCCGAACTGGTATACAACGAATGAAACAATGTAAGCAAAGCCACACTGCCAGCCGATTGCAGCCCAGGTCCATTTTCTGTTGTTCATTTCGCGCTTGATGGCACCGATAGCAGCAAAACAAGGAGCACAAAGAAGATTGAAGATAAGGAATGACATTCCAGCTGGATGTGTGAAGGCAGCTGCAAGGTTAGCCCATGTTTCTTCTCCGCCATAAAGAATACCCATTGTTCCAACGATATTCTCTTTTGCTACAAGACCTGTTACAGAAGCAACAGCAGCCTGCCAGTTACCCCAACCAAGAGGAGCGAAAATCCAGGCAATGCAGTTTCCGAGTTTTGCAAGAATAGAAGCATCAAGTTCATCTTCTGAAAGCATTCTGAATCCATCATCTGCCCAACCGAAGAATGATGTAAACCATACAACGATTGTAGAAAGAAGAATGATTGTTCCGGCTTTTTTAATAAAAGACCAGCCGCGTTCCCACATAGAACGAAGAACATTACCTACTGTTGGCCAGTGGTAAGCAGGCAATTCCATTACGAAAGGAGCAACTTCGCCCATAAAAGGCTTTGTCTTTTTAAGGATAATACCAGAAGTGATGATTGCAGCAATTCCGATAAAGTATGCAGAAGTTGCAACCCAGGCAGAACCGCCAAAAATGGCACCGGCAACAAGGGCAATGAAAGGAACTTTAGCTCCACAAGGAATAAAGGTGGTTGTCATAATGGTCATGCGGCGGTCGCGTTCATTTTCGATTGTACGACAAGCCATAATACCAGGAACACCACAACCAGTACCAATCAAAACCGGAATGAATGATTTTCCAGAAAGTCCAAAGCGGCGGAAAACACGGTCCAAAATAAAGGCAATACGTGCCATGTAACCACAAGCTTCAAGGAAGGCCAGGAAGATGAACAATACAAGCATCTGAGGAACAAAGCCAAGAACAGCACCAACACCGGCAACAATACCATCAAGGATAAGACCTTTAAGCCAGTCTGCACAGCCAATTGCATCAAGTCCACTTTCTACAAGGACAGGAATACCAGGAACCCAAACACCATAATCAGCAGGATCAGGACCTTCTTCGCCATACTTTTCTGCCATTTCATTAGCTTCTGAAAGCAGGTCTTCTGTAATTTCAATTGGTTCAGAAACTTCCATTGTTTCATCATCAACAGTTACATAAGTTACATCGCCATTTTCATAAGCTTCAAGAATTGCAGCAGTATCTCCGTATTCTTCACTAGCCTCTTCATAAGCGGCAGTACCAATTCCAAAGAGGTGATATCCATCACCAAAAAGCCCATCGTTAGCCCAGTCTGTTGCAGCGGCACCAACTGTTACCATAGAAACATAGTAAACGCACCACATTACCAGAGCAAAAATTGGAAGGGCCAGCCAGCGGTTTGTTACAACGCGGTCAATCTTATCTGAAGTAGAAAGCTTTGCGCGGTTTTTCTTTGTAACGCACTTTTTAATGATAGATTCAATATACTTATAGCGTTCAGAAGTAATAATTGATTCTGAATCATCATCCATTTCTTTTTCACAAGATTTTATATCATCTTCAATGTGAGCAAGCTTATCTGCAGCAATTCCAAGTGAAGCAATTACTTTTTCATCACGTTCAAAAAGCTTTACAGAGTACCAGCGGTGCTGTTCTGCAGGCAGATCATGAACAACAGCTTCTTCAATATGAGCAAGAGCATGTTCTACACAGCCTTCAAAACGGTGCTTGTACATCATAGGCTTCTTTTCGTTAGCCTTATTTACAGCAAGTTCTGCAGCTTCAATACAACCAGTTCCTTTAAGAGCAGAAATTTCTACTACAGGGCAACCAAGTTCTTCTGCCATTGCATCAATGTGAATTTTATCACCGTTTTTCTTTACAACATCCATCATGTTTACTGCAACAACCATTGGAATTCCAAGTTCTGCAAGCTGAGTTGTAAGATAAAGGTTGCGTTCAAGGTTTGTACCATCAATAATATTCAAAATTGCATCCGGGCGTTCTTTTACAAGATAATCGCGAGAAACAACTTCTTCCAAAGAATAAGGAGAAAGAGAATAGATACCAGGCAAGTCCATAATTACAACGTCGCCATTATGTCCCCTGAGCTTTCCTTCCTTCTTTTCTACAGTTACTCCAGGCCAGTTTCCTACAAACTGATTAGAACCTGTAAGAGCATTAAATAATGTGGTTTTTCCCGCATTAGGGTTACCAGCAAGTGCTATTTTAATCATTTTTTCCTTCCTTTGTCCTACTTTAACTGGATAAGTTCGGCATCTGCCTTTCTGATAGAAAGTTCATAGCCGCGAACTGTAACTTCAACAGGATCTCCAAGAGGAGCTACCTTGCGTACATAAATTTCTGTACCCTTAGTAATTCCCATGTCCATAATACGGCGTTTTACCGCACCTTCGCCAAGCAGTTTTTCTACAGTAACTGTCTGACCCGTTTTCACTTCTCTTAATGTCATATTATTATCTCCTGAGCCATCTCGCTGCTGATTGCAACGCGGCTATCTTTTATTTGCACAATTAAATTTCCGCAGATTTTTGAAACGACCGAAACTTCTGCTCCAGCAACAAAGCCAAGGTTTTCCAAAAAACGCCGAACTTCTTCTTTTCCTTTGATTTTTTTGATTAAAAAATGTTCATCTTGATTTGCCAGTGTCAAAGGCATATTGCACCTCTAAGTTAGAAAAAACTAACTTTTACGTTAGTCGGGACTAATATTAGTGATAACTAACACAAATGTCAAGGCTAAACAAAAAAAATCCCATGCCATTTTATGACATGGGATAAGGTAAACCTAAAAAACGCTTTCGCGTTTTTTTTAACGGTTTGCTATAAAACACCGCCCGCCAGCGGGCAAGCCAATTCATTGGCTAACACATTATTCATCCAGTGTGATTCTATTTCCAGTATAAAGGAAGTAGTAGCGGCCCTTTGCCGCAATCAGCTGGTCGTGTGAACCGCGCTCGATAATTTTTCCGTGTTCCAGAACAATAATTTCATCCGCATTGCGAACCGTAGAAAGACGGTGGGCAATTACAAAGGTAGTTCGGCCCTTCATCAAAGAATCCATACCGTCTTCAATTAATTTTTCGGTACGGGTATCGATAGAAGAAGTTGCCTCGTCCAAAACCAAAACAGGAGGATTAGCAACAGCGGCACGGGCAATTGCAAGCAGCTGGCGCTGTCCCTGACTAAGAGAAGAACCGTCTCCGGTAATTATAGTATCATAACCATTTTCCAGATGGCGGATAAAGCTGTCTGCATTTGCAAGCTTTGCGGCCTCATAAACCTGAGCATCACTAGCTTCCAGATTTCCATAGCGGATATTTTCGCGGATAGTTCCAGTAAACAAGTGAGTATTCTGCTGAACCATACCCAAAGACTTACGAAGGGCAGCCTTAGAAATATCATTCAAAGGTATACCATCATAAGTGATTGTACCACTACCCTCCGGCACATCATAAAAACGAGAAAGAAGGTTGATTGTTGTTGTCTTTCCAGAACCAGTTGAACCTACAAGGGCAATTTTCTGGCCCGGTTTTGCGTGAATACAGACATCATGCAAAACAGTTTTCTCTGGCTTATAACCAAAGGTAACATGATCAAAAACAACTTCACCCTGCAGCTGACGCAAAGAATTATCATCAGGATTTTTCCAGGCCCACTCACCAGTATAGGCATAAGACTGAACAAGTCTGTCATTTCCATCAGATTCTTTTGCATCATAAGCATTTACCAGAGTAAACTTACCTTCATCAACCTCCGGCTCTTCATCAATTACGCCAAAAATACGTTCAGCACCGGCAAGGGCATTCAAAACACTGTTTGCCTGCTGAGTCATAGAAGAAATAGGCTGGCTGAAGGAACGTGTATACTGCAAAAAGGCAGCAATTGTTCCCAAATCAAGAACGCCAATAAACCAGTTTGAAGTTTCAGCAGTATTAAAGCCCGAAATCATAAGGGTCGCAGAAATAATTGCAACAGTAGCATACTGCATATGGCTCAGGTTATTCATAAGAGGACCCATTACACCACCAAAGGTCATAGCGGCAGTACCAGCCTTGCGCAAGTTTCCGTTCAAGACAGCAAAACGCTCGCGTGCTTTATCTTCGTGATTAAATACCTTTACAACCTTCTGTCCTTCAATCATCTCTTCAATAAAGCCGTTCAATTCACCAACAGACTTCTGATTTTCGCGGAAGGCCCTGGCAGAACGTTTTGCAATTGCGCCCATAAGCATAGTAATAAATACCATTGTTACAATCATAACAAGGGTAAGCAGAGGGCTCAAAATAATCATCAGAATAAAGACTGCAACCACTGTAATAATAGAAGAAAGCAGCTGAGGAATTGTCTGGCTCATCATTTCACGCATGGTATCGGTATCATTTGTAAAACGGCTCATCAATTCACCATGAGTGTGAGCATCGTAATATTTGATAGGCAGTTGCTCAAGCTTATTGAACAAATCAGTTCTTACATTATAAAGAAGATTTGTAGAAATATAAAGCATAAGGCGGCTGTTGCACCATGAAGCAATTACACCCAGAACAAAAATTGATAAAACACCAAGAATCAGGCCACCAAAGCTTCTGATTCCTGCAGCCACTTCCGGAGTAAGACTTCCCGCTGCCTGATACTGCTGCAAAAGAGGAATAATGTACTTGTTCAGGGCGATTTTTGTAAACATACCGCCCGCAACAGAGGCACCCGAACTAATAAGCACACAGACAAAAACAACAAGCCATAGTGCTTTAAATTTTCCCATATAAGAAAGGATACGGCCAATAGTCTTTTTAGTATCCTTAGGTTTTCCAAATCCTTTTGGTCTAACTGGAGGCATAAAAACTCCTTATATTTTATATACGGCGCCATGGATGGCGCGTTTAATCCCAAGTTCCACTGCGAGTTTTGCCAAAAACTCGCCTCTAAAAAAATTACAAGGATGTAATTTTTTTAGACATTTTTACGACAAATCAGCATCACCGCTGCCCTGCTGCTGAGATTCAAATACCTCGCGGTAAATCTTGTTATTCTCAAGCAGGTAGTCATGATTACCAATTCCGCTAACTTTTCCATCATCCATAACAATAATCATATCAGCATCTTTTACAGAAGAAATACGCTGGGCAATAATGATTTTTGTTGTATCTGGAGCAATATCTTTTAAAGCAGTACGAATGCGGCCTTCTGTTGCAGTATCTACAGCCGAAGTGCTATCATCCAAAATCAAAACCTTTGGATTTTTCAAAAGCGCACGGGCAATACAAATACGCTGCTTCTGACCACCCGAAACATTCACACCACCCTGTCCAAGCTCAGTTTCGTAGCCTTCAGGGAAGCTTGAAATAAAGGAATCAGCATCTGCGGCCTGACAAGCCTTTTTAATCTGCTCGTCTGTAGCATTTTCATTACCCCAGAGCAGGTTTTCGCGAATTGTTCCGCTGAAAAGTACATTTTTCTGCAAAACCATGGCAACAGCATCACGCAAAACCTTAAGGTCGTAATCGCGAACATCGTGACCGCCTAAAATCACCTTACCGCTGAATACATCGTACAAACGAGGAATCAGGGAAACAAAAGATGATTTAGAAGAACCGGTACCACCAATAATTCCCACAACTGCGCCAGACTTAATTTCTACATTAATATCCTTAAGAATGCAGTTTTCTTCCTTTTTATTATAACTGAAGTTTACATCTTCAAAGCGGATAGAACCATCCTTTACTTCCATAACAGGATTGTCGCAGTCAGCAATATCCGGAACTTCATCCAAAACTTCTACAATACGGTGATTAGAAGCCTGAACCATTACAAGCGAAACAAAAACCATACCCAGGAACATCATAGAAAAGAGAACCTGAGAAACGTAAGTAAAGAAGCTGATAAGTTCACCAGACTGCATAGTTCCAAACACAACCTGACGTCCGCCAAACCACATAACCGCAATCATGGCAATGTACATAACCAGCTGCATAAGCGGTAGCATAAAGATAATCAGCTTTTCAGCATGAGTCTGAGCCTTTTTTACGTCTTCTGCAGCCTTGCGGAATTTTTCTTCCTCAAAGGGCTGACGAACATAAGCCTTTACAATTCTAATTCCAATCAGATTTTCCTGAATAGAACCGTTCATTACGTCAAACTTTTTCATCATCTTTTCAAAACGAGGATAAGCAAGACTAGAAACAACAACAATACCAATAGCAATTACAGGAATTGCTATAAAAAAGAGGATAGACATTCTAGGATTAATCTTGAATGCCATAACAGTTCCCGCAATCATCATAAAAGGAGTGCGGACACACATGTGAATAAGCATACGGTAAACGTTCTGAGCCATGTTCACATCTGTGGTAAGACGGGTAATAAGCGAGGCCGTACTGAATTTGTCGATATTCGCAAAAGAAAAGCTCTGAATTTTATCATACAGTCTTTTTCGCAGAGTAAATCCAAAGCCCTGTGCTGCATATGTAGAAAAAACAGTTCCAAGCACGCCGCTAATCAAAGAAATGATGGCTAAAGAAATCATGAGAATTCCATAGCGGATTACATAAGGAAGATCACTGTTTGCAATTCCCACGTCAATTATCCGCGCCATTATAAAAGGAATTATCACTTCCATTACAACTTCGCCAATCATGGCAATAGGAGACAGGATTGAATTAATCACATATTTTTTTTCAAGCCCTGTCAAAAGTTTTCTGATAGTAGACATGGTTAAAAGGTATATAAATGTTTTAAGAAATTCAAGGAGTTGTTTATAATTTTTTATTATTGAAGAAAATGTGTATAAGGAAGAGGAAGCCAGGGCTTTTACACTATAAAAAGAATATCTAAAAAAATGGCGCGAAGGAATAATAACTTTAATTTAGGTTGAATAGAAAAACAAAAGGTCGCGAGTGGAGCGGAATCGAAAAATCGCTTGCAAGCCGGCGCGCAGCGCAGTATATAGGATTCCTATACGGCTTGCACCGCGCTATTTTTCGAGGACGCGCAACGGAAGACCTTTTGTTTTTCTGTCCGCGGTTTCGAAAGCCGTTATCACGACTGGGAGCCATTTTTTTTGGGGAAGAAAATATTTATATCGTAAGGGAAATACATCCTCTTACTCAAAAATCACATCTTCAAAACCAGCAGCAATCATAAACTGTCTTATAATTTTTTTTGCATATTCCGCACTTTCATTTAAAATTCCCTCGGCCAGCATATCTTCCTGAGCAATCTGCCGTGCAATATCAATTTCATCAAAAACTTCCTGAGTTGTAATAGGAACAAAAATGCTCTGTTTCTCATCAAACACTTCCTGGCGAACAATATCGTTACCTAAAACCTCACATTCTGGCATTTTAAATGTCACAGTTTTTTCATCAGCCGAAAGCTCGTAGGAAAGATCTGTAAAATCAGCAATTCCAACTCTTATAAGGCCTGTATATTTTATAATGCTGTAGCTTTTTGCAAAGCCCGCAGCTTTTTTTATGGTAATTATATCGCTATAACGATACTTTGCAGTAACCAGCTCCTGACAGAAAGAAAGCTGCTTATCAACCAGCGCTGCTTTGCTTTCTTTTTTTACTTCAACAAATTTTCCAAGCTTTACAGAAAAAAGCCAGAAGCAAAGGCAACCCAAAATAAAAATCACTATAATAGAAGAAATACGCAAAAGTATTTTGGCAAGAAGAGAGCCTTTAGCAGTATTTTTTCTAACAGATTCAGCTTTTTTCAAAAGTCCTTCTTTATCATCTTTTTTACTGTTTTTTTTCTTTTCCATATAATTATTATACTCCCATCTGGCATTTTTTGTTGTTTTTTTTCTGTGATTTCTATATTTTAAAATTATAGATTTTATACTTTAAGAGAGGTATCAGATGGCAGACGAAGAAACAAAAAAGAAGAGCCGCAAGGCCTTTACCCCTGCAATCTTTACTTGGCTGATTATTCTTGCAATCGCAGTATTCGCAGGATTTTCAAGTTTTTATGTAGTTGATGAAACAGAAAATGCAGTTATTACCCGTCTGGGAAAGTATACAAAAACTGTAGGTTCTGGTTTGCATACAAAACTTCCTTTTGGAATTGATAAGTCTTACAACGTACCTGTAAAAGTCGTTCAGACAGAACAGTTCGGCTTTAAAACTGTAAAAGCCGGCCGCAATAATGAATATAAAAACAACATCGGTACCGAAAGCACCATGCTCACAGGCGATCTTAATATAGTAGATGTTGAATGGATTATTCAGTACCGAATTGTAGACCCTAAGCAGTGGCTTTTTGGTGTTTACGAAAAACAGCAGACAATCCGCGATATTTCCCGCTCAGTTATCAATACTCTGGTTGGCGACCGCGCAATTCTTGCTGTAATGGGTAGTGAGCGTACAAATATCGAAACTCTGGCCCTGGATATGATGAATGAAAACTTTAAGCAGTTAGGACTTGGAATCAGTGTAATTGCAGTAAAGCTTCAGAACATTGTTCCGCCAAGCGGAGTTCAGGATGCCTTTGAAGACGTAAACAAGGCCACCCAGGATATGAACCGCTTTATTAATGAAGGAAAACAGGCTTACAACGCAGAAATTCCTAGAGCCCAGGGTGAAGCAGACCGCCAGATTCAGGTTGCAGAAGGTTATGCGGCAGAACGCGTAAACATGGCAAAGGGTGATGTTGCCCGCTTTAATGCTGTTTACGAAGAATACAAGCGTTCTCCAAAGGTAACCCGCGAACGTATTTACCTTGAAACTATGAATGAAATTTTCAGTTCAGAAAAGAAGCCTGATATTATAGACAGCGAGCTTGATAACATGCTGCCAATCAAAAATCTTAAATCTGGAAACTAGGGAGGTGTTGAAATAATTACATCCATGTAATTATTTCAACTACAGTTTGCAAGCAAGCTTGCAAACTGTGATTTTGCGCATCCATGCGCAACCGCTAACGCGGTAATTTTAGGAGAAAAAATATGACTAGAGCAATGAGAAAATTTGTAGGATGGCTAATCGCTATCGTAGTTCTTTTAATTATTTTCCTCTTTATGGGACCACTTTATATCCTAAATGAAGGAAATCAGGTGGTTATCACCCGCTTTGGTAGTATTGTAAACACTCACACAGATGCAGGTCTTTACTTTAAGATTCCTTTTTTAGATAAGGTTACAACTTACCCTAAACTGGTTCTTTCACTGGATGGTGACGAACAGCGCATTCCTACAAAGGAAAATCAGTTTATTATAGTAGATACAACTTCCCGCTGGCGCATTTCTGACCCGGCAAAGTTTTATCAGAACTTTACAACTCTGGAAAACGCCTATAACAAGCTTTCAGATATTATTGATTCTTCATGCCGCACAGTAATCACTCAGAACAGATTGAGCGAAATTGTGCGCTCTTCAAATATTATTAATGATGCAGCTGCAAAGGCAGAAGATGAGGAAGAGGATGAAGAAGCACGCGAAATTGGAGAGCTTGTAAACGATTCAACTGCAAACGAAACTGTAACAAAAGGCCGTGGAGAACTCTGCCGCCTTATGACTGTAGAAGCCAACAAACTGGTTCCAGAATACGGAATTGATTTGATTGATATTGTGCCTCGTCAGATTAAATATTCAGATGAACTTACAGAATCGGTTTACAACAGAATGATTAAAGACAGAAATCAGGTTGCCCAGGCTTACCGTTCCCTTGGTGAAGGTAAAAAGGCTGAATGGCTTGGTAAGCTTGAAAGCGACAAGCGCACAATTGCCTCTGAAGCCTACCGCAAGAGCGAGGAAATTAAGGGTAATGCAGATGCTCAGGCTGCCGCAATTTATTCGGAAGCCTACAACCGCGATCCTGAATTCTATGCTTTCTGGAAGAGTATGGAATCTTACAAGGCTAATTTGAAGGATTATCCGGCGACCTACAGCACTAAGATGGATTATTTTGATTATCTTTACAGTGCGGATGGGAAGAGGTAATGTGTAAGGCCGCTGGCGGCCGGTGTTAAATAGCAAAGCGTTAAAAAAATTGCGAAAGCAATTTTTAGCTTTACCACCTTTAACATAATCCGCCCACAAAAAAAGATGAACGTCCGTTACACAGGGGCTCAAATCAGATTATGACAAGACAATGTCATTCCCCGGCTTGACCGGGGAATCTGTTATAAGGAATACATTATGAAATTGATTGAACTTTATGAGAAAGAGATTCGGCTTAATTCGCATTTGGATGAGTATTCGTTTGGAAAGACGAATTATGATTCCATTCTTGCCCAGGAAGGCATTTTCTGGGACGGGGAAAATTTTGAGCCGTGGTCTTTTTCTGATGTTCAATCATTTAATGTAGAAGATAGAAGCGAACGAATTGTTTTTTACTGTGGCAAAAATCCTCTAAGCGGTCAGGCAAAAACCTTGCAGGAATATCTTGCTGCAGGCGGTGAAAACGCCCTCAAAGCCGCAAAAGCAGTTATCCAGCTGCTCACTCAAGCCGCTAAAGATGAAGAAAATATTCCAGTAATAGGTGCCGGCGGCATTCTTGTTGATATTTCAGAAAGCCTGCCAAAAGTCCTAATTCTTCCTGAAAATCTTTTTAAGTATGCGGCAAATGCCTTAAGCCCAGAAGAATACACACAGGCCCACGAAGGCTGGATTAATCAGACTATAAACGGCCTGCCTGCAATCTGCTTTTTACGCTCCAGTATTGCTTATCATCTTATTGCTGGCCGTCTGCCCTATCCTTCTACAAACAGCGTAGAACGCAATGCCGATATTCTTGACCGAAACTTTCTTCCGCTGGAGCTTTGCCTCCAGGGAATTGAGCCAGCACTTGCAATAAGTGTAAACCGGGCCCTAAAGCTTAATTCAAATGCAGTTAATGTTCCTGGTAAAAAACAGAAGGGAAAATCAAGCGAAGATTTAACTCCGGAAGCAGCCTTCCCGCTGGAGCTTTTAGACAAAGCCTTTGAACTTTCAAAAAAGACAGAAATTGCAGATAAAGACTTTGAGGAAAAAGTTGCCGCTTACAAAAAAAGTCAGGCTTCAAGAATTAAAGCCAGCCGTAATATCAGAAGAAATTCTTCACTCATCATCACAGCAGCAATTGTACTGGCAGTTCTTGTTATCATCACTATAAATACAATTAAAACCAGAAACAGTGAATTAACTACAAAAGGTCTTACTTCGGTTCAGACAATTCAGGGCTATTTCCAGGGCATTAATTCAAAAGACACAACAATGCTTATGAACTTTGCAAAAGGGAAAAAGGCCCAGCAGCAGATAGACATTGTCAGTCAGATTTATGTTATGCACAAACAGCGTCTGGCTTACAATAAAGATAATGGATACGCAAATCCTGAAAGCTGGCTTCTTCTTGCAACAAATCAGGAACGCTGGGAAAAGACAGGTATTTACGGAGTTACAAACTTAAAAATTGACGGGCTTCCTTATGAACTTGATGTAAAAGTTTATCAGAAAGATGAAAAACCAGAAGCCGTTACAAAAGAAGGAAATATCACTCTGCAAAAGGGAGATTTTTCAGTTCACGGAGTCGATTTCTATCTTTTACACTCAGAAGGCGAAGATTTTGGCTTTGTTGTAGAAAAGGTTCATGAAGATATCACCCTCACCTACAAAAAAGACCGCTGGGTAATTACAAATATTGAAACTGAAAGCAACACTCTGCCTGTAAGCAATAAAAAGTTTAAAGCAGATTATTGGAATGCAGTCGCAGAAAACGGCGGAGATGTATTAAAGGCACTTCCTCAACTCCGCCAGAAATACGAATGGCTTCCTTCAGATGCTGCCATGAAGGCAGAATACGATGCCCAGATTTACGCATTAACACACCCTCTGGAAGCAATGGGCTTTTAAGACTGTCCAGTAGTCCAATTTTAAGAAAATTGATGCAGAATTCACTTTCTTCCTATATAATATACTCAGGGTGGAAAAATGATAAAATCAAAAAGTATTGTGCTGCGAAGGCTCGGAAAAGCAGCTTTGGCAGGAAGTATTGCTGCAATAACATTTTCAGGATGTTACAAAGCGCCGGAAATGACGCTGGAAGAAATTGAAGCTGTAAGGGCTGCGGGTTTTAGCGAAATGCTGGAAAAAACTGTGAGCAGACCTAAAGGAAACGCAGAATTTGTTCCCGGAAAAGTTGGCGGCACCTGGCTCACTTCTATTGGAGGCGACCCCAAAAGCTTTAACATGCTGGTTGCAGAAGCAGATGCAGAAACTGCCGGCGTTCTAAGTCCATTAACCCTTTACCTTGCAGATTATGATATCAATAAACGCGAGTGGCTGCCAAACGCCGCTAGTTTTAAAATCACCACCTTTGAAGAGACCGGCCGACTGGACATCACATACACCCTGCGAGACGATTTATACTGGGATTTTTATGATGATACAGACAAAAGCCGCCGTGTAAAAATCACTAGTGATGATGTAGTTTTCTGGTACGACCAGATTCAGGGAGACGAAGAATGTGCCTCATCAGCCTTTAACAGCCAGTTTATGGAAAATAAAGATGGCGAATGGGAGCATATAGATATAGAAAAAATTGATGAGCACAGCTTTACATTTCACTTCCCAAACATTGTAGCAGAGCCTGTTCTTGCAACCAATATGGATTTTGGTCCGGCCTTTATTTATAAACCCGCAAAAGAAAGAGGCGGCGCCGAAGAAGTTCGCAAGATTCTTACAGTAGCCACAGACCCGAAAGAGCTTCCTTCCTGCGGCCCTTACTTTCTAACAGAATACACACCAGGCCAGCGTCTTGTTTATAAAAGAAATCCGAATTATTACGAAAAAGACGCAAACGGCGAAAGTCACTATTACCCGGAAGAACGTATTGCCCAGATTATAGGAAACAACAGCACTGCCTACCTGCTTTTTACTCAGGGAAAGCTTGAAGCCTACGGCCCTAGCCCGGAAGAGCTGGACGAAGTGGTAGAAAATGCCCGCAACGCCTTTGAAGCAGACGGAACTCCCCTTGCTCATCAGCCTAAAAAAGGCTACACAGTCTTTAATTCAGACGGTGGCATGAACGCTTCCTTCTGGTCTTTTAATCAGAATCCTCAGAATAAAGACCAGCCTTTTTATGAATGGTTTACAGACAAGCACTTTCGCCAGGCAATGAGCTGCCTTTTGAACCGGGAACGCATAATTCAGCAGACTTACCGCGGACTTGGTGCCCCAAAACTAAGCTTTTTCCCGGAAGCAAACAAGTATTATGATGAAAAAATCAAGCTGCAATACACTTTTGACCACGACCATGCCAGCCAGCTTCTGCAGGAAGCCGGTTTTTCTAAGCATGAAGACGGATTTTTGTATGATTCAAAGAACCGCAAGGTAGTTTTTGACCTTACAATCACAAGTGGTAACGCAATTGTTTCTGATATCGCCCAGATTATTGTAGATGAATGTAAAAAAGAAGGAATTACAGTTATTCCCCGCCCTACAGATTTTCAGAAAATGGTCGATCAGCTGATGGGCACATACGACTGGCAGTCTGTAATTATTGGGCTTGGAGGCGGTTCCATCTTCCCAACCCAGGGCAGCAATGTCTGGGTTAGTGACGGAAACCTTCACCTCTGGTACCCTCTGCAAAAAGAGCCGGCCACAGAATGGGAAGAGCGCGTAGACTATCTTTACCACAAGGCTGCCTGCATTACAGACTACGAAGAAGCAAAGCCTTATTGGGATGAATATCAGCAAATTTTTCTGGAAGAATGTCCTATTGTTTATTTGACTCGCAGCCGAAGCTTTATGGCTCTTCAAAACCGCTGGTCTATGGACAACGTTTATTATGATAACAAAAATGGCGCAGTAACAGATTATCTTTATCTTGCACAATAAGAGGATTAAAGTGATTAGAAAAGTAATAAACACAATAACTTTACCCTGGAAGCTTTTTCGTAAGAAAGCACCGCTCACATCTTTTATAACAGGAAGATTGCTTACGATGGCGGTAATTCTTTTTGTTTTGGGCTGGGCACTTTTTGCCCTGATGGAGCTGGCGCCCGGTGATATTGTAGACCAGATGGTTCAGCAGCAGCTGATGAGCCAGAGCGAGATGACGCCGGGAATTGGCGGTGGAGCTGGAGCAGGAGCTGGCGGAGCTGCGGGCTCTGGAGCGGGAACAGGAGCGGCAGGGGCTAACGGCGGCGGGCAAGCTGGCAAGGATTCGATTTACAGCGAAGAACAGCTGGCCCACATGCGAGCCGAAATGGGCTTAGACCAGCCTTTTACAATCCAGTATTTTAAGTGGCTGAACCGGGTTTTTATTCATCATGATTTAGGAGTTTCTCTTATTTCCAAGGCTCCCGTAAGCTTTCTTATCAAAACCCGGATTGTAAATTCACTTATTCTTAATCTGATTTCACTTGTTTTCATTACGATATTTTCTTTTCTGCTTGGAGTTTATTTTTCAAGCAAGGCCGGAACAAGACTTGATATTGGAGCAACCTTTTTTGCCCTCTTTTTCCACGCTTTCCCGGGCATTCTTTTATTAATTCTCCTTCAGCTTTTTGCTTCGGTAACAAAGCTCTTCCCGGTTACAGCTTATCCTAGTTTTCCATTCACAGAAGCCCCGCTAAAATTCACCTTCAGTTATATGTATCACGTATTTTTGCCCCTGCTTTCTGCATTTTTAGGCGGAATCGGAGGCACCATGCGCATGATCCGCTCTACCATGCTGGACCAGATGGGGCAGCCCTACATTATGGCTCTGCGCTCACGGGGCATTTCAGAGCGCCGCATTTACTTAAACCACGCCTTCCGTAACACTCTAAACCCTTACATCACAGGAAGCGCAAACCTCTTAGCAAGCCTTTTTTCAGGCTCCCTGGTTTTGGAAATCATCTTTGCCTACCCTGGAATTGGCCGCCTTATGTACGATGCCGTTATGCAGCAGGACGTAAACCTGGTCCTCGCAAACAATATGTTTATTTCTACCCTAGTTCTTGCCGGCATGACTATTTCTGATATTTTACTCGCCCTGGTAGACCCAAGAATCCGCTACGGAGCAAACTAGGAGCTAGACTTTATCAGGAGGAATTAATATGAAAAGATTTTTTGAATATATAAAAACCCGCCCTCTGGCAATAGTTTCCCTTGTTTTAATCATCCTGCTTTATCTTTTTATGTTTTTTGCAGAATTTATTGCCCCTTACAGTCCGACAAAAACCTTTGAAGAAGACACCTTCCATCCGGCAAACCTTGAACTTTCTACAAAAGGACTTGTTGCCCATGAATACAGAGTTCTCACCCCAATCACATGGCGTTACGCAAAGGTAAAAGGCCTTAATCACAAAATTACTTTTTTTGCAAAGGGCGAGCCCTACAAGCTCTTTGGTCTTATTCCCTGCCAGCATCACCTTTTTGGAACCAGATCCGACCCTGTAACCGGCCAGACCTACCCTATTTTTCTTTTTGGGGCCGACAACCTGGGCCGCGACCTTTTTAGCCGCATGGTTTACGGCAGCCGTATTTCCCTTACAATCGGCTTTGTTGCCAGCGCAATTTCTCTGATTCTTGCCATGCTGCTGGGCGGCATAGCCGGCTACTACGGAGGTGCTGCTGACTGGACAGTTATGCGCCTCAGCGAGTTTTTTATGCTGGTTCCAGGCCTCTACCTCATCTTATTCCTACGCTCACTTTTGAACACAAAGATGGACACCGGAACCTCCTACATGATTATCACACTAATTCTTTCCCTAGTCGGCTGGCCGGGAAGTGCCCGCACCCTGCGCGGTATGATTCACGCAATAAAAAGAGAAGAGTTTATACAGGACGCGGCATTGGAAGGAGTGCCATCAGTTGTAATCATCTTTTCTCATATAATTCCCCAGATTGCAAGCCTTCTGATTGTAAGCACAACTCTTGCAATACCGGGCTTTATTATGAGCGAAACTACCCTTTCTTACCTGGGCCTCGGAATTGCAGACCCGGCCGTTAGCTGGGGTTCCCTGATTAATCGCGATATTTCCACACTCAGCAACCTCAAGCACTTTCCCTGGCTTTTAACTCCGGTCTGGCTGCTGCTGACCGTCACACTCGCCTTCAACTTTTTGGGCGACGCCCTCCGCGACTACTTTGACCCTTACCACACAATTTTCCCAAGCTGGAAACGCAGCAAAATCGAAAGAAAAATCCTTAAAGAAGCAAACAAAGATGAAAATGCAATGGCCGGAGATGAAGCCGAAGCTCAGCCTGATAATTTTCTGGAAGTACAAAATCTTTCGGTTTACTTTTCAATGCTGCGTGGCACCGAGCAGATAAATTTCCACAGTGTAAAAGGCATTTCCTTTTCCATGAAAAAAGGTGAAATTCTTGGAATAGTCGGCGAAAGCGGCAGTGGTAAAACCGTAACCACAACAGCCATTCCGGGCCTTCTCCCGCCCAACGCCTTTGTATACGGCAAAATTTTTCTTGAAAACACGGATCTCACAAGTTTAAGTAAAAAAGAACTGCAGATGCACAGAGGAAGAAAAATCGGGATGATTTTACAGGAACCGGGACGGTCATTTGATCCTTTACAAAATATGGAAAGCGTCTTCTTTGAAACATTCAGAAACTCAAACAAAGAAATTACAAAAGAAGAAGCCAGAAAAAAAGCCACAGAACTTTTACAGGAAGTTGGCTTACAAAATCCTGAAGAAAGACTTAAAAACTTTCCGCATCAGTTTAGCGGCGGTCAGCTGCAGAGAATCGGAATTGCCCTCGCCCTTGCACAAGGCTGCGAACTTTTAATTGCAGACGAACCTACCACCGCCCTTGATGTAACAATTCAGGCCCAGATAATCGCCTTACTGGCAAAATTAAGGGAAAGCCGTGGTCTTTCAATCATCTTTATTTCTCACAATATAGACCTTGTTGCCCAGCTCAGCGACAACATTCTTGTAATGCACAATGGCAAAATCGTAGAACGGGGAAATAGCCGTGAAGTTATAGAAAACCCTCAGGACGAATACACAAAAACTTTAGTAGCCGCCAGACCAAAGTTTGGCACACATTACACAGACAAACTTTCAAAGGAGGCTGAAAATGAATAAGGATTATATTTTACGCTCAGAAAATCTTTCAAAACAGTTTTCTTTAGATGCAGGATTTTTTGCAAAAAAAGACAACAAAGTTTTTGCTGTTAATGACATTTCTTTTGGAATAGAACGAGGAAAAACATACGGTCTTGTTGGAGAAAGCGGCTGTGGAAAAACGACAACTGCCCGAATGCTTGTAAGAATGTATAAGGCAGACAGCGGAAAGATTCTTTATAAGGAAAATCCAGAAGCTGAAGAAAAAAACATTCAGGATTTTAATAAAGCAGAACTGCGAAACTACCGCGAAAAAATAAAATACGTTTTTCAGGATCCAGCCCGTTCCCTAAACCCGCGAAAAACTGTTTATGACATTCTAACTGCAAGTTACCGTTATTCATCCCTCTGGCAGGGAAAAGAAGAAGCTTTACAGAGAGCTACAGAACTCATGCAGGAAGTAGGTCTGAACCAGGCAGATTTAGACCGCCGGCCTTCAGAATTTTCGGGAGGCCAGCGACAGCGTATTTCAATTGCAAGAGCCCTGATAATGCGCCCTCAGCTTGTTTTTTGTGATGAAGTTGTAAGTGCTCTGGATGCCACAGTTCAAAGCCAGATTCTAAACTTACTGATTGATATAAAAGAAAAACACAAAATATCATACCTTTTTATTGCCCACGACCTGCGAGTTTCCTGCTGGTTCTGCGACACAATCGGCGTAATGTACCGTGGAATGCTGGTAGAAGAAGCCCCAGCCGCAAACCTATACAAAGAAGCCCGCCACCCATACACAAAAATGCTTTTTGCAGATAGCAGCAATATTGAAAACAAGGGTGAAGTAAAAAAAGTATTAGAAAATCTTCACGCCTGCCCTTTTGCCCACCGCTGTCCTAAAGCCACAGATTTATGCCGCGAATCTATCCCAGACTGGAACGACTGCGGAGATGGCCACAAGGTCCGCTGCCATTTTGCGTAATAAAATGACATAAAAAAAGGTCTCCAATAAAGGAGACCTCTTCAAAGTACAAAAAATCAGCACAGCTGATTTTCGAGCCATTCTTTCGATAATCCTAAACCGACCCTTACGGCTCGGTTTTTAACGGATTTTCGATTATAGGCTTTTACCACTTCTTCTCAATCTGATCACAGATGTTCAATTCGCCTTCATCCATAGCGAAGAACTTAGCCTTCTCCATGTTTGGAACAACGTTTACTGAATCTCCAAGGCGGAATTCAGCGTTAGCTGTTGTCTTAGCGATGATTGACTGTCCCTTGTTAGAAACGAGGTACAAGTGTGTTTCAGCACCAAGTGGTTCCTTGTTAGTAATCTTCATCTGCATATCATCTTTTGCAGCTGGCTTGTCAACGTAAGTAAGGTCTTCTGGACGAATACCGAAAGAAACTTCCTTGTTAACATATTCTTTAAGGTATTTAGCCTGTTCGTCAGTTGGGTTGATTTCGAAAGAACCTTCATCACAAACAATCTTTCCGTTCTTTTCAAGAACTTTTACAGTCAAGAAGTTCATTGGAGGAGTTCCGATGAATCCTGCTACGAACTTGTTGATTGGGTTGTTGTAGAGGTAAAGTGGAGCACCAATCTGCTGGATAACACCGTCTTTCATTACAACGATCTTTGTACCAAGAGTCATAGCTTCAATCTGGTCATGAGTTACGTAAATCATTGTAGCCTGCAAACGATTGTGCAAAGCAGCCAATTCAGAACGCATTGTTACACGAAGTTTAGCATCCAAGTTAGAAAGAGGTTCATCGAACAAGAATACTTTAGGGTTACGAACGATAGCACGACCTACGGCAACACGCTGGCGCTGTCCACCAGAGAGAGCCTTTGGCTTACGATCGAGGTACTGTGTAAGGTCAAGCTGTTTAGCAGCATCGCGAACACGGCGGTCAATTTCAGCCTTATCCATCTTACGAATCTTCAATCCGAATGCCATGTTATCATAAACAGTCATATGTGGATAAAGAGCGTAGTTCTGGAATACCATGGCGATATCACGATCCTTTGGAGGAACGTCGTTCATTTCAATACCGTCGATGAAGAGCTTTCCTTCAGAAATGTCTTCAAGACCAGCAATCATACGGAGAGTTGTTGACTTTCCGCATCCAGAAGGACCTACGAATACGCAGAATTCCTTGTCTTCAATTGTGATATTGGAATTTGTTACAGCGCGAACACCGCCGTCATAGATTTTACCAATACCCTTAAGTTCTACCTTTGCCATTTATTTGGCCTCCTTAATAAGCCCGGACTCCCGGACATAGGGTTATATTATTAAATCTATTATATCACAACATCACGAGAAATCAACAGAGAAATTTCTTAAAAGTGTGTTTTTTTCTGTTTTATGGAGGGGCCCCTCTCTTCGTTCGGGTCGCTATGTCCGCACTTCGCTAACGCTCACCGTCCTCGCTCCGGTGGTTTCGACAAGCTCAACCACCTTCGCTGCGGTCGGCGCCTTCGGCGGTGCTCCCAGCGCTCCCCCACTCCTAGCCAAAAAACTTCATTACAAGAGGAACAAGCAGTACAAATAAGATTTCAAATACCAGAGCAGGCAGAAAGTTTGCAGTTTTAATTTTTTTAAGGCCAAGAAGATTTATAGCAATCATTATAATCATGGCGCCACCACAGGCAGAAAGTTCCTGAATCAGTAAATCAGAAACATAAGGCTGCAGGAATTCAGAAAGCAGAGTAAGAGCTCCCTGATAAATCAGAATGGCAATTACAGAAAAAACAGTTCCAATTCCCATAGCGGCAGTAAAACTAATTGCCATAAAACCGTCTAAAATTGATTTTGTAAAAATTGTTGTATAATTGTGATTAACTCCGGCTTCAAAAGAACCTACAATAGACATAGCACCTACACAAAAAAGCACGGATGAATTTAAAAAGGCATAGGCAAAGTTTGAAGAGCCGGAAGTTTCGCCTTTTTTTGTGAGCTTTTCAAGCTTTCCGCCAAGCTTTAAGATTGCCCCGTCTATATCAAGAGCATATCCAACAATGGCACCAAGAATTAAAGAAAGAGCCAGATAAACAATGTTGTTGTATTTAAAAGCCATCTGCATACCCAGAACCAGGGTAATTACTCCGCAGGCAGTCTGAATCATATCAGAAAGTTCGTCTGTAAATTTTTTTGCAAACAAAAGGCCAATTATTGAACCTAAAATAACCGCACCACAATTTACAAATACTGCTAACATTTTTTACTCCATACGATTCCCCGGCTGAACCGGGGAATGACGACAAAAAAAAAGAGCTTCCAATCTGGAAGCCCTTATGCGGAGGAGCCGACTTGAACGGCCACGACTAACGTCACAAGCACCTCAAGCTTGCGTGTCTACCAATTCCACCACCCCCGCGGAATGTGATATTGAATATATCAAAAACACAATTCTATGTCAATAAGACAAACGGAAAATTTTACAAAATGTTTGTAATTTAATTATCAAAGTTTGAAAGACCATTCAAACTCCGTAGCAGCAGAAATTAAATTGCACATTCTGCCATTCTGCAAATCAGGCTGTTTTTCAAAATAAATCTGTGCCAAGGAGGTAAGCGCAGAAATTTCAAGCTCAAGATTTGTAAAATCAATATTTTTATTCAAAAACCGTTTGAGACCAATTTCCCAAGAATATTCTTTTCCAGAAAAGAAGTTATCTGCAATAAGTGTACGCTTTCCGTCAACAAGTCCATAAATACGGGCAGTATCTCCTTCGTAAGAAAGTTTTATAAAGCAGTCTCCGCCTTTTTCCTTCAGTTCATTTACAGCAGAAGAAATATCCAGAGAATACTTTTTTACTTTTTCATCAGCAGACAGTTCTTTTACAACTACATTACAGCTTGTGTAAGATTCTGCACAGGCACTCTCATAGACCGCAAAATTAAATGCAGGCAAATCTTCTGCAAGATTTAAGTTTTTAAGGCATTTCTGCTTAAAGCCTTCGGGAACTTTTTCAAAAGGAGGATAGACACACAGCTCACAATTTTTACGTCCTGTAATAACAGATGAACTTCCATCCTGAATAAGGGTATTTTCTGAAATTATCAGGCGGCCTTCACAAGTTTTCCATGCATTAAGAGCATTATTTCTGGAAAGTACAAGGAATTCGGGGCTTGTATTTTTCTCATCATCTGCAAACTGGAAGAAGCCCGATTTCCTTTCAGAAAACTCTGGCGCATAGAACACAGTTGTACCATCAGCAAGAAGGCAAAGTGGTGAACATTCTGCAGAAGTAACTTTTACTCCGCCAAAAGTCATATTGAAAGGCAGGAAAAAGTATTCCCCAGAATGAAGGGTCAGCTCTGGCAGAGCACCACCAGAAGGAAGTGCAAATGCTACATTTTTATGTTCGGGCATATTTTTTAGGCGCACATAATTATTTACAAAAACATATCCACGGCTGCCATCTGTGCGGTAAGCATAGCGTATGTCGGTAAGATTATCCGGTTTTAGCGGATTATCCTGTGGAATAAGAGCAGGCAAATCACAAAGTTCACTTCCAAAATCACGGACAAAATAAAATATAAGTTTTAATTCCCTGTAAATGTCAGAAATCTGACCATATTCACGGATTGGGGCGTTAAAATCGTAAGATTTTACCGGCAGGTCGTTCAGACTTCCAGTTGACTTAGATTCCTGCAGGGTAGTAAGTTTTCCTTCAGGGTTAGTTCCGCCATGATACATGTAATATCCCAGAAGATTTACACCACTTCCAATTTTTACAAGAGAAACCGCACCAATATCTTTTGCCTTTGCTACCGTGCGCCTGTGATAAGTCATCTGCAGACCACCGCCAAGTTCGGCAGTCAGATAAGGAAACTTTGAAGAATCAAAAGTAATTCCTTCGCCAAGTCCGAAATCACTTCCAATATTATGGTCGTTCCGCTCATAAGTAAAAATATAGTTTCCGCTAGGTTCAATTTCTGTTGTGCGAGGATCCCATGGGGCATCACAATAGCCGCCCATTACAGGAATCATACCGCCGGTGCGTGCCCCGCCCCAGCCTGTTGCAGTGTAATAAGGCACAAGGAAACCAATATCCTGTGCCATTTTCAGAAGACGCTTCATGTGGTCTTCACCACTTTCATCATACAAGCCGCCGCAATGACCGAATTCATTTTCAATCTGAACGCCCAGAATAGGGTTATCCGGCTCACTTTCGGAACAGAAAAAGCCCTCTACCTGCTCATAAATTTTCTTATACCACTTTTCTACAAGGGCAAAATACCGTTCATCATTGGTACGAGCTTCAAAATCTTTCTGTAAAAGCCAGTCAGGGAATCCGCCGTTGCGGACTTCTGCATGAACCCATGGACCTATACGAAGCCACAGCTTTATGCCGCATTCTTTACAGGTCTGGATAAAAAGCCGAAGATTGCGGTCCCCAGTAAAATCATATTGACCTTCAATTTCTTCGTGATGGATCCATATAACGTAGGTAGAAGCTACATCTACACCCCCCGCCTTCATTTTTAGAAGGCTTTCACGCCAATATTCATGCGGGTATCGTGAATAGTGAATTTCACCCATTACAGGGAACCACCGTTTTCCATTACGAAGTAAACTTGTTTTATCGTAAGAATAAATCATTCCTTAACTCCTGCGCTACCAAAACTAGTTATTAATGTCTTCTGAGTAAGAAGGAAGAAAATTACAAAAGGAATTGCTACAATCAGGGCTCCTGCCGAAAAAGTTGTGAACTCGTTCTTTTTGTCTGAAACAAAACTGAACAATCCCAGGGCTAAAGTCTGTTTATCGATTGAGCGCAATACCATTTTTGGGAAAATATAGTCCATCCATGGTGCTGTAAAGCTGGTAATACCCAGGAAAGTAATAATCGGACGGGCTACTGGCATGGTAATTGTTGTGAAAACCCTAAAATGGCCAGCTCCGTCTATGCGGGCTGCTTCGTCTAAGTTTTTGCTGATTGTATCCATGTAGTTTTTTACCATCCATGTGTTGTAGGGAATGTTACCGGCAGTGTAAACCAGAACCAGCCCCCAGAGGGTGTCCAGACCACCAATTCGATAAAGAATTACATAAATTGCAACCATTCCTACGAATGACGGAAAAATCTGAAGAATTAAAAGAGACATCAGCATAGACTTTTTGAACGTAAAATGAAAACGTGAAAAAACATATGCGCCCATAGAAGATGTTATAATAGTAAGAAGCGAAGTTCCTATTGCGATTTTCAGTGTATTCAGAAACCAGATACCATAATTTGTATTTTTGAACAGATGCACAAAGTGTTTTACAGTAAATCCGTCTGCAAATGGAACAATATTAAGCGATGCAATACTGTTCCCCGGACTGAAAGCGGCACTTACTACATACACAAGCGGATAGATTACAAAAAACGAAATAATTAAAAATAAAATATATATTATTCCATGACTGACTGTTCCACCAACTGTTTTATTTCTCATACTTCACCTTCCTTATAGGCTTTTGTCTGTCTGAACTGGAAAATTGCAAACGGAGCAAGCACTATGAAAATCATTACTGCAATTACAGAAGCATAATTGTACTTCATGAGTGTAATTGTAAGTTTGTAAATCCATGTAACCAGGATATCTGTACTGCCGGCAAGTGTTGTTGTACTATCGGAAACGGTAGGAGCACCACCTGTTAAGAAGTAGATTGCTCCAAAGTTGTTTACGTTATGTGCAAACGACATGATAATAAGCGGCATTGTCTGGTATAGTACCAGAGGTAATGTAATTTTATTCAGGATCTGAAGTCTTCCTGCACCATCAATACGGGCAGCTTCATACATATCCTGAGGAATTGCTGTCATTGTTCCCATTGTAAGGAGCATGAAATAACCAAAGCCTGCCCAAAGGTTGATTAACACACAGACAAACTGAGCCATATGAGGTGCAGAAAGCCATGGAATAGGGTTCTGTATAAAGCCCAGAGTCATGAGCGTACGGTTGATAATACCGAAACTTCCGTTCAAAAGGTTTTTCCAGACAAGCATTGTTACTACCGATGGTACTGCATAGGGCAGAATAAAGATAAAACGGAAGAATGGAGCAATTCTTGCATTAATTTCTCGCAGCTGAACTGCAACAATTAAACCGCCGAAATAACAGGTAAATGTAGAAAGAACTGCCCAAACTAAAGTCCAGACTGCTACACGAACAAAGCCCTGAGACCAGGTGCGCTGTCCGCCCATAAGTTCCATGAAGTTCTGAAAGCCTACCCAGTCAACGGTGTTATTTGGCGGGATATGGCTTGGGTCAGAATAGTTTGTAAAGGCTACACAAACAGAGAAGATAAGTGGAACAACAACAAAAATAATTACTATGATAAAACTCGGTGCAAGTCCAAAAATTGGAAATGATTTTCCGAGTGCTGTATTCAAATGTTCTTTCTGACTACCAAATACGCCTTTGCGGCAATAGTCAGCATATTCTTTTCTGGCACTTCTTACTGAAAGCACGTATACAATTATAAAAATTGTGACAAGAGCTAGAATTAAAATGCCGTCTATGAGCATGAAAATTGAATTATCACGCTGTTTTATAGGAAGTTCTGGATGTGGAGAACCAAGAGTAACCAGATCAATTAACTTTTTGATAATGGCTGGTGAAAATGCAAGGAAAAGAATCTCGCAGAGTGCAAAAAATAAGCCTTTTACAAAATCTCGTAAATAAATTAGATGAGCGAGTCCCATAAAACAGCAGGCTGCTTTATGAACTTTTTTTTCTGCACTTCCGTCTGTAGGAAGATTTTTCATACAAACCTCTCTTATAAAATGTTTTTTTTCAGCAACAAAGCGCTCAAATCAAAGGTGTGATTTATCACACCTTTGATTTAGCAGACCTTATTTACCAAGAATTGCAGCGTTACAAGCATCAAGTTCTGCTTTAACATCTGCTCCATCCCAAATGTTCTTTGAAGCGTTATTCATTGCTTCCCAATACATTCCCATTTCAGGAATAGAAGGCATTGGGAAAGCATAGTCAAGTTGAGCCATGAAACCGCCAAGATATGGAGAAGAAACTTCAACACTTACAGAAGGTACTGTGCCTGTAAGATCAAAGCGGAGTTTCTGCATTTCAGGTGTGAGCAGGAAGAGTGCAAAATCATTTGCTTCATCTGGATGGTCTGTATAAGCTGAAACAAACATTGCACGTGTTCCTGAGAATGAAGCACAAGGTGTAGATTCGCCAGGAAGAGCAGGAAGTGTTGTTACGCCAAAGTCGATTCCAGCATTTTCAAATGGAACTACGTTCCAAAGACCTGTAATGTGCATTGCAGCTGTTCCTGCCTGGAAAGCAGCATCTGATGTTGAAGTATCCAGATCGGCAGCAGGAACATCGAGTCCTTTGCGCATACTCTGGAAGAATTTCATTCCCTTGATAGAAGCATCTGAATTGATGTTTGTGTTATTTGTATCAGTTCCATCTGGTCCAAACAGACGGTTACCCTCTGAAGTTGTAAATACAATTGTGTAATATCCACTTCCCACGTCCATTACAAAACCATACTTTCCAGGATTCTTTGCATTGAAATCTTTTGACCACTGAGCAAGACCTTCCCAAGTTGTTGGAACGTCTTCTTCGGCAATCAAGTCTTTATTATAGAAGAGAGCATAAGTTTCTGCTGAAACTGGATATCCGTACATTGTACCGTCGTAAGTAAGGGCACTTGAACACGCAGCAAGCACTTCTGATTTTACTTTGTCAGGATTTGCAGTTGGAAGAACATGTCCCCCGCTAACCAAAGAACCAAGGCGGTCATGTGGAGCAGCAAACAAATCTGGACCTACTCCAGCAGGGCCATCCAGGGCAATCTGAGTTACAGCATCACCGAGTTCAACATTTACATATTTGATTTCTACATTCGGATGAGTTTTTGTGTAAGCTTCGCCAGCCTGCTTAATAAACTCGTCCGGACCGTTTGTAGACTCCCATACTGTTAATACTACTTTTCCACTTTTTCCGGCAGCAGATTTTTTACTGCATGAAAAAGACAACATTACTGCTCCGGCAAGTACAGCCGCCATAATTTTTTTGTTCATTTTGTCCTCCTATTTGAACCAAAAAATCAGCAAGATTTTCTTTCTATAATTTCTGTCGGCAGGGTAATGCAAACTGCCTCATCACCCTGACCTACAGAATCATTTATAATCATTTCTACAGCCTTATAGCCCATTGCCTTTTTTTGAACATTGATTGTCGTTAAAGGCGGATTTGTATAAGCTGCAAGTTCTATGTTATCAATACTTATGATTGCTACCTGTTCAGGAATCTTAATTCCATTTTCATTAAGGTAGCACATGGCACCAACGGCAACTTCGTCGGAACCGCATACTATTGCACGAGGAAAGACTCCATTGTTCTTTTCGGCAATTGATTTCATTCCTTCGTAACCAGTCTGCATATTAAAACCTTCTGCAAGGTAAAAATACCGCTGTACGGCATTCAAATCATGTCGGAGCAGTGCCTGCTGAACGCCAAAAACACGTTCGTCATTTTCACCAATATAGGCAATTTCTGAATATCCTTTTTTAATAAGATATTCAGTTGCCTTTACAGCTGTTTCCTGACGGTCAAAAAGTACACTTGTAAGTCCGTCTGCTTTCCATTCAAGACATACAGTTTTTTTTATCAATTCCTTAATGCGTCCAAGAATTTTTTCATCTTCTGCTGTTTTAATTGCCTGATTTACTGCAACAAGCAGAAGTGAACCGATTGATTCCGGATGAATAAGTTCATTGAACAGAACAGGATCTGAAAGTTCTCCAAAAAAACGGATAAACTTTACATTGTAGTTGTGTTCATGAGCCGCAGTAAAAATTCCTTCAAGAATTTCTGTATAAAACGGACGCAGGAAAGCTGCTGAGTTTGGAAGTACTACTCCAATATTTTTTGCTGCAAATGCAACATCTCCAAGCTGCAATGCCTGAGCTGCCTTATTCGGACGATAACCAAGTTCTTCAATAACTTTAAGTATGCGTTCGCGGGTTTCAGGCGCAACAGAACGACCAGAATTTCCACTGATTACATAACTGACCATACTACGGGTAACGCCGGCAGCTTTTGCTACGTCGTTTTGAGTAACTGTCCTTTTAGTAGAATCTGTTGTTCTCATCTCTTCTTCCATTTTTAATAAATCTCCTTACAGAGATTTATTATACACCACAATCAACAAAAATGTTTACACGTGTTGATATTTTTATAAAAAAATTTATTTCCTCCAGAGAGGCGGACTGCCCTTTTTGGTAGGAGTGGGCAGTCCGATTGTTTTACTGTGCTATGTAATCCACAGTAACTGTACCAGCACTTCCAGCTGAGGTTGCAACATACAACCCATTAGTTTTTAATGCAGAAATAAAATCTGAACTTGTAATTATAACTTCATGGGCATTTGCATCATCGCTCCAGGAAGTATTTGCATAAGTTGCATCAGCCCACGCAGCTGCACTCGAAGCATTAGCCCAGGAACCTGTTGAAAGAGTAATACGAACTCTCAGTGTGGAAATGTTCAAAGATGTAAAAGCTGAGGCATCAAGAACAGAAATAAATACATTTTCTGAACCAGAGTCAGAATTACTCCATGCCTGAGCATTGCAAAGATTTACATATTCTCCACTTACATGTGTAAGAGTGTTCGACCATACTTTTCCACTATAGCTGTACCATTGGTTTGCTTCTGTATTTCCTGCAGAAATAGAAATTGTATTTCCTTCAGAATCTTTTACAACAACCGCAGTCCAGTCAATGTAGAATTCACTTGTACTTGCAACAGTAAATGTTGCAGATGCACCATCAGCTGCGACAGTAACAGTTGGTGTCACTATTGAGTCTTCAGACCATTCAGAGCTTGAAGATGCCCAAGCAGTAGAGTATTTAAGTCCTGTTACTGACCCTCCAGGAATTGTGAAGCCCTGGAAATTGATTGTGAATGTTTTTTCAGCAACTGCCTCAGATACTGTAATTCCAGTAAATGCTGTGTCAGTATAACAGAAGTAAACAGGATTAGTTTCTACATCAATTTCGTTTCCATCGCTGTCTTTTACAGTTACTACAATGTTATTAAAGTATTTGTATGAATTAGCTTTGTCTTTAGCAAGTTTAGCACTTGCACTTGTAGCACCTGCTGTATAAGTTGCATTTACAGTCTGTTTCAATGTAGCTTCTGTTTCATCATCTTCCTTACCTTCTGCATAAATACTGATTGAAGCGGCACTTTCTGCAACAACAGAATCCAAAGTAATATTCAATGTATAATTAGGATCATAAACATAAAGAGTAATATCAATACCGTCATCTGAATCTGTACCGTCGTTGAAGTTTACATTTACGCTTGCCTCGGACATTGTTGCAGCTGCGGAAATTTCAAAAACGCCATCACCTTTATGAGTGATTGTAAGGCCTGACTGTGTAAATTCAGCTGCTGTTTTGCCTTCAGCTTTTACAGTAACACTTTCACCTACGTTTACTGTAACACTATCACCAGCTTTTAGAACTTTTACCCCAGAAGCATCTGTTGAGTCTGTTCCATCGGCCGAAGCGTCTGTACCAGAACTTGCATCTGCAGGATTTTCAAGTGCTGCATTATCTTCATCATCTGCAGATTGCGCACAACCAGCAAAAGCCAGGGCAAACACGGCCATAAGTGCCACGAAGCCACAATGTAACTTTTTAACGTTTTTCATTTTTTCCTCCTAATAAATAACGTTATTAATTTCTTGTTTACACGTGTTGATTCAGCTCCAAAAAAAAATTGCAATCAAATTGTGTAATTTACACGTGTTGATTACATTTTAATAATAACACAGAATTTCATACTGTCAAATAAATTTTTATTTTTATTTTTTATGAACTATAAGAAACGGTAATTGTATAAGTCACTCCATCAGGAATCCATACAGTAAGTCCGTTTTCTTTTAACGCGCTCAAGGATTCACCACTAAAAGTTGCTGTACCAACACTATCGGCCCAATTCACTGTAGGCCACGAAGAACCTGCCCCACAACTAGGACCACCGCTGCCAGCACCATCAGCTGAAGATTTCCAGACAAAACTGACAGTAACAGTACCGCCCGATATAGAACTAAAGGCATCAGCCTGTAAGAGCAGCGCATTAGCACCGGTTCCTGTTACATCTTCCTCATAAGGAAATTCCAGGCTGTCAGTATCTTCTGAACTTGTGCCTGTAACATTAAAAACATCCAGACTGGACAAGGCCACCGCAGAAGAATCGAACATTCCCCATTTGTAGTTACCGTATAAATCGCCACCCCAGGCAAAAACTCCAATTCCACCAGAAGCGGCAGTTTCTTCGATAATATGACGAATTACATTTGCCTGATTCTGGACACTTCCCTTTATATAAGATGTAGAACCGCTGATTGCTGTTTCCAAATCTGAATAAACAGAAGCAGTAGAAGGATCTATCATGTGCTGATATGTATAATTCTGCGCAGATTTTGAACTTTCATCTTTCCAATGAGAAGAACACTCCACAACCATAACGTCTTTAGAAAAAGTACCTTTTAAAGTAGAAATGTTGTTTTTCAAATCAGAGATTGTTCCATGTCCACTTTCCCAAGGATAATAAGAAATTCCGATTATATCGTAATTCACACTGCTGATACGTTTAAAGAACCATGATAAATCACTACCAGTAGACGCCAGATGAATTACAACCTTTATGCTGCTATCAAAATTGTGAACCGCATCTGCACCAGCACTCAGATACGAAACAAGATTTGTTGCAGGATCTGCACATCCGCCCGCGTATGCAAAAGTACCGGTTGCAGTGTTATCGCTTGTGCTTGTTCCGCCCGTTGCAAGCAGCATGCCAGAATTGATTTCGTTTCCAACCTGCACATATTTTGGAGTAATTCCAGCCTGACTTTGTACTGCTTCAAGCACGCTGCTAGTGTAAGCACTCAATGCAGAAGCAACATCTGATGCACTTTCCAACTCTTTCCATGCAGCAGGAACAATCTGCCGTCCCGGGTCTGCCCAGGTGTCGGAATAATGAAAATCCAGCATTAAATCAAGTCCGGCTTCTTTTACACGCTTTGCCATACTGATTGTACGGTCTAAATCGTTCATGCCTGTATTAACAGTCGAAGAAAATTGCGTAGGGTCATTCCAGATGCGCAGACGAACCGTATTTATTCCGTGATTTTTTAAAATTGCAAAGAAATCTTTTGTTGTACCGTCGGTATCGCGCCAGGAAATAGATTTTTCAGTTTCGTAAAAATCTACCTCAGAGGCATCAAAACCACGGATAAAGTTTTCATCAAGAGAAACAGAAATTGCATTTACAGTAATTGAATCTTGAGAAACAAGTTCTGTAGTTCCAGTATTTTCATCATCTTCAGTATCATCTGATTCATCATCTTCTGTATCATCAGCTGCTGGAGTATCTCTTGTTTTATCTATTTTTTCTGTTTCTGATGAACTTGTGCTTACAGATGAAAAATTGCAGGATGAAAGACACATACAAGTAATTGCAAAAGCCACAATTGATCCAAGAAGTAGCCTTGTTTTTTTCATATCCGCTCCTGATTTTTACTGAATATTAAATACAGCAAGACTTGCAAGCGGCTTTCCACTACCCGCAAACATAGAATTCCATGCCCCCAGGTATTCGCCTCCCCACTCGAACACGCCGATTCCGCCATTTTTAGCTGTTACATCGATAATTGCCCGCACAATATTAGCTTGATTTTGTACAGAAGCAATAATTTCGCCATCTGCATTTGTAAGAATGCCCGCATAAACAGCACCATCTGCATTTACAAGATTGGCAGTGTGCTGTTCAGAAAGAACATCGTTTTCATCTGAATATTTGTAATGTGCATTAGTTTCTGCAACCAGAACATCTTTTTTATAAGTTTCTTTTATTTCTGCAATTTTTGTTCCTAAAGAAGCAAGAGTTCCATGACTTGCCCACTCTGCATAATAAGAAAGGCCTACAATGTCGTAATCAAGATCCGAAAACTTTTCAAGATAGTTCAAAGGATTATTACGCTCAATGTCTGTAAAATGCAGCATGATTTTTGCATCCGGGCAGGCTGCACGGGCAGCTTCTATTCCGGCAGCAAGGTACTTAAAGTAATTTGCACTGCAAAAATCACCGCGAACAGCATCGGCTGCGTCAGTAGGATTTTCGCTGGAATCAAGTGCCTTATGCTTCAGCATTCCGCTGCTTATTTCGTTTCCAATTTGAATCATGTCCGGTTGTGCTCCCGCATCTACCATTGCTTCAAGAACCTCTGTTGTGTAATCACTGACTGCATCTGCCATCTGGTCCGAAGTTGTATAATTAAGCCATACTTCCGGGATTAACTGTTTTCCTGGATCTGCCCAATAATCTGAATAATGAAAGTCCAGCAGAACTTTGTGTCCGGCTGCCTTTGCACGAACAGCCTGAGCAACGACTGTGCTTTTATCAGATTTTCCAGGAACTGAAGGATTTTTGCTTGAAGCCGGATTGTTCCAGACTCTTAAGCGCACCCAGTTTACGCCAAACTCATAAAGAGTTTCATAAAGATCGCAGTCGTTACCGGAAGTATTTTTATAGCTTACAGACTGTTCTGTATCAGCTGATGTATCAAATCCCCTTATAAAACTATTTCCCAAATAAGAATCAAGAGGATTAATTACAACTGTTGTATCATCTACGGTGCAGGAAATTGAACCGGCAACTCTTGTTTCTGAATCAGACGGATGAGAGGGAATATCTGAACAGGAAACCATAATTAATGCACTTGCAAACATTGCAGAAGATAAAAGTGATTTAATCATTTTATTTTTTTTCATTTCGTCATTCTCCCTTGTTATTTTACTGTGTAAGAAAATCCGTTCTGGAAATTCAGTACAATGCTTCCGTGATTTTCACTTAAGGTTGAAGCTACTGCATCTGGAACAACATCTGAGGCAAAAATGCCTGCATCCCAATGAGCAGAGAATATTGCGGCAATATGTACTTCATCTCCAACAGCTATCCCTGCCTTTGCAAGTTCTGTCATAGGAATGGCATATTCCATAAAGGTAGAAGATGAATCGGCTGCGGCTTCTACCGTTACAGCAGAGGCCGTAGTCGTGTCACTTTCTACCCATGCCCCAACTTCATTACTTTGAGGCTTGTGATACATGTAAAAATCAGGTTTTCCGTGTGCAAGACTTTCGCGGCCAAATGTTACTGAATCTGCAAAATTGAATGTTTCTTTTCCAGTTACGTATGCAATATCAGAAGAATGGTCTTTAGAAATCATAAAAGCAAAACCGTCGCTCCAAGTTGAATTTAACGAGCCCCAAATTCCCAGATACAGATTATCTTCATCATTTGTAACTGCAAGTTTTGTAATGTCGCAGTCGGTTGTGTAGATATTTCCGTCTGCACCTTCGGCGGCGGTATCACCACTTTCATCTGCAATGGAGAGGGTATAAGAAGAAGTCCAGTTTGTATCTTCCAGACCGTCGATTGCAATAAGATGCTTTATAAAATTAAGGGTCATTGTCTTTTTGTAAGGCTCGCCTGCACCCTCGGCACAGATTCCCTTGAGTTCCGCTTTGATGACTGTTTTATCAGCCGGTGCTTCAGAAAAGTTCGGATTAAGAACCAGTGACTTATCTTTTACAGAAACTGAAAACTCGTAGCTTTTTCCACTTGAATCGCTTCCTGTAACTGAACTTCCTTCTTCATTTAAGGTAAGGCTGCCTGTAAATGGGATTTCAAAACTGGATGACGTACTGAAGTCAACAGTTGAAAAATCGAACTTGGTTGCAGTGAAGAGCGGCCGAACCTGAAGAGCCGAAAGTTCAAAGGCAGCTATTGGACGATCGGTCTGTTCTCCTTCTGCACAGTAAAATCCACTCATTTTTATATCAACAGTTGCTGAGCTAGTAATTCCGTCCAAAAGTCGTGTTACAGGACTCATATCCAGATAATAAGAAATACAGTCTGGAGAAAAACCACCGCCCAAAGAAGTAATGCTCTTAGTTGCAGTGTCTCCATCTGAATCTGTATAAGTAATTACAAACTTTCCGGAAGGATTAACAGATTTCAGATATACTTTCTGACCAAAGTTTACACAGAGAGTCTGTGCGTCGGCAGAAGTCATATCTTCTCCGCTGTAACCATTGTAATACCAGGTTTTATAGTCGTAAGAAGCAGTACCTGTCTGTTCATTTAATTCTGCCTGCATAGAAGAACTTAGTGAGCCCTGCAGATTTTCACAGGCTGTAAAGGCAGTTGCAAAAAGAGCAGTCATTGTCGAAACTAATACAGTTTTCACCAGGATATTTGTTTTTTTCATCTTTTATGCCCCCTTCCACTACTCTACTACTGGCGTTGCCGTAACATTTGCGCCATCTATTACCAGGGTAATTTCACCTGCATTCAAATCTAATCCGTCAAAGTAAAAATTCTGATACGGATTTCCCGCAGTTCCACGGTCTACACCGTTTCCTTCAAGCTCACCTGCTGAATACCACAGTCTGAGCCAGCTGGAATCGTTTGTTAGAATCAGTGTAAATTCAATATTTGAATCCGCAACCGTAATTGCCTCAGAAGTGCCGTTTCCATCCTTCATAGTTACTAAAGTTTTTGAATAATCCCAATTGTTAAAATTTCCGGGAATTGTGTAATCTCCGCTGATTGTTCCAAAATTCTTAAAAACAAAAGTTACCTTTGCAGCTGTCTGATTGTGCAATCCATTCGGATTAGCACAGGAACTTAGCATAACAATTGCCGCAAGAAATGAAACAAGACATAAGTTTTTTATCAGTTTTCTTTTCATATTCATCCTCGTTAGTTAGGTAGCCCAGGGCTACTGCAGATCCCAGATAAATCCGAGTGCTATCTGGCTTGTTGTATAATCTTCATACAAACTGTTTAGAAGATAGGTACGATGAGGTGCCTTGTTCATCCAGTTGTCTGCACGATAAAGACTGTAATTATTCTCTGAATACGGGTTCATGCCATAGCAAAAATGCATCCAGAAAGCCGGGTGACCAGGCAGGAAAGATACGTTATTAAATTTTGCGCCGAGTGCAAATCCGACAGGCACAAAAGTTGCATCTTCTTCTTTTTTATCGCGGAGAATAGCTCCGGCATGAAAACTTACGGAATCTGTCATATCAAGAGTTGCCATAAATGAATTGTATGTAACAGTTGTTTCGTAAACGTTTCCTTCTTTCCAATCGTCAAAATCAAAAGTTATGCCATAATCAAAAGTAAGTTTCTTTACATAGCGGGCAAGATCCTTTGCTGTAATTTCAAGTCCTGCTTCTTCGAACTTTGTAACAATTTCACGATTTTCAGACGTTTCCAGGGCAAGCCGGTCTAATATAAGAACACAGTATGTTCCAAGAGTCAAATCCAAACCGGCAAGTGGAGCGAGTGAAAAATCAAGCAGAGGCTGAGTTCTAATTGACATGAGGCCTTCAGAAAGATTATCTGTATCATTAAAAGTAAGAGTTTCATCGAGTCCTGCAGAAAGGAAGTCTAAGACATTCCAATTCAAGTTTACTGTTCCTGTCAGAGTATCAGCATTGATGTCATCATAAATCTGACCATCACTACCCCAGACAGAGTTTACATTTGCTCCGGCGAGGCTGCCTTTTACGGCAAGTTCAAGTTTTTCTGTCTGTAAACTTGCACGAACTGCGCCTGCAAAAGCCTGTGCATCGTAATCAATTTCTGTACCAAAAGTTGTAAGGGCATGCGCTTCAAGTTTTAAGAAATCAAGAGGATTTACAAGAAAATACAGGGATGCAGCATTTACGTTATCTGTATTGTAATAGAAGAGCTGTTCAGCGTTTGTTTTGCTTCCGAAAGTTGCAGCAAGCTGCAGATTGTCTCCAAATTTAGCATCAAGAATATCATACATACCGTAGGTTCCACGCATTTTAGAGAAAGCAGCAACAGCGTTGATTTTTACATCTCCAAACTTCTGAAGCTTTGAACCGTTAGATATTTCTGTAAAACCTTTTCCCACATCCAGCCAGCGGTCTATAACATTGTAAATTCCAGTGAATTCAGACATTCCGTTTGCCTTTAACCCGCCATAACCAAATTTTACGTTCACAAAAGGACTTGATACAGTAAAACCAAGCTTATTAAAGGCACCTACTCCGTTATCATTCCAGTTATAAATAGGACTGAAAATCATTTCCCCAAGACTTTGAAAACCGTCGCCCCATGTGACAGTAGGAATGTTTGCACCATAACTGTCTGCCTGATAAAGAACCTTGTCAAAGTTCCAGACACCAATTTCTGCATCCAGATGGAAATTCTTTGTTATATCCCCCCAGAACCACCAGTTTGCATTCGAAAGTAAATGCTGATTGTCTATTTCGTATCCAGACTTTTCTCCGCTTGCAATATCACGAATAATTGCATTTGTTTTTCCTGTTGTTTCTATCCAGATTCCCTGAATTACATTAGCCATTTTGCCGTTTCCGCCGCCTTCTGCAGGTGCATCAGAAATAGCATCAGATAAATCTTCACCCAAATCAATTGTAAAGCTGTCATCCCATTCAGAATCTGCCTCTTGAGCAAACAAAGTTCCCAGAACAAGCAGGGCTGCTAAAAGACATAGTATTTTTTTCATATATACTCCTCCGAATTAGTTATCTTTGAGGTAAAGTTCTACATCGTCAAAATTACCCCAATTTCCTGCATTAGTATCCAGATAAATTCCAATTGTAATCTGATTATTTGTTACCGGAACTTCCACTTTGTACTGCTTCCAGTTAAGCCAGCCGTCATTTACAATCTTTGTTGAAAGCTGCTTTTTTGTGCCGTCAAAGTTTGCTGCAAAGAAGCGGATTTCTTTTTCTCCACCACCACCCATTGCCCAGATAGACATTACATAGGTCCCGTTATCAATCCCCTTAAAATCCTGTGTTAAAATCGATTTAAATCCCTGTCCAAGCCAATATTTATATGTCCATTTTCCTGTATGAGCATTACTCTTGTTATTTTCAACAAAACATGCAGTATCTGACCCGTTGAGTTTCCATTTACCAAGTTTTCCGCTTTCCCATGAATTATCTTCGATAAGATTTACGCGGGAACTGATTTCAATTTCTGCGTTTATTTTATAGCTAGAACCAGAAAGGCTTCCTGTAAGATTCATGAAACGTGGTGTTTTTTCAGAAGCCCAGTCATGTTTTTCCCAGGAAACAATAACGTTGTTTTCCTTATCGTTTGTATAGACAACTTTTACCATTTTAGGGAGAATTGGAGCAAGACCAGGCATAGTTACAATCTTCAATGGGTCTGCCATATCATAAGGAACAAAACCACTGCCATTTTTTGCAGAACCACCCCACTTATTATTTACAGCACCACGGTCATTTCCATAAACCAGATTCCATACTGCAAGAGAAGGAAGTGCACGCCCATGATAGTCAAACATAGCCTGATTTTCCCACGTGTCTCCTTCTGTTTTAGAAAGTCCAGCACCCTTTACAGGAATCCATGCCGGTTCCCAGTAAAACACGCCAAGTCCACCTTTTACAGAAGCAACAGTAGCCATTACATCGCGAACAGCAGTTGCCTGTCCCTGAACAGAAGGAATGTATCCATCATTATCGCCGGAATAAACCATAAAAACGTTACCCTGCTCATCACCATCTTCTTTTGTAAAGGCATAAGCTGTTTCCATAACTGCAAGTTCTTTTCCATAACGTTTTGAAAGATCTGTCATGTTGCGCTTCAAGTCTGTACATGAACCATGCCAATATGTATAAAATGAAAGTCCGATAATATCAAAATCAACCTTTGCCTGTGTAATAGGATCAAAAACTGCGCGGTACAAGTCGTTATTTCCGCCATCTGCAAGATGCACAATGATTTTAATTTTTTCACCATTACCCTGTGCAGCGCGCACTCCGCTTACAGCAGACTTTAAGAGACTTGTAAAAGCTTTAAATCCACCTACCTTTTCGCCGTCATTACCCCAGATTTTTCCAATTGGCCACATAAAACCATTATTCAATTCATTTCCAATCTGAACTGCATCCGGGCGGGCACCTGCTTTAATAAATGCTTCAAGAGATTCGCGGGTATAGTTTTCTACAGCGGCGTTCAACTGTTTTTCGTTCAGTTTTTTCCATTCTGAAGGAATTGGCTGTTTTCCAGGATCTGCCCAGGTATCTGAATAATGAAAGTCTACCAGAAGTTTTAATCCAGCCTTTTTTGCACGGACTGCAAGTTTTGTATCAACATCTACATTATTTGAGCCACCACCATCTGTAGGATTATTCCAGACACGCAGGCGCACCCAGTTTACTCCATTGTCTGCAAGAATCTTAAACAAATCTTCTTCCTGACCTGCCGCATTAAAATACTTTCCGCCGTTCTGCTCAATTTCGTACAGAGAACTAATGTCTACACCCCGCATAAAATCTTCGGAAAGACCTTCAATTGGTTCAACAAGAATATTCTGGGCAACGCCTTCTGCCGCAGAATGACTCTTTGCATACAATGCACCACAGCACAAAAGACCAGCAGCAAGCAAAAACAAGCTTTTCTTTTTCATACAGACCTCTTTAAATAAAAATGTTACATCGTGTAATCAACACGTGTCACTTCTAATACTAGGATAAGGGACAAATGAGGACTTGTCAAATTTATTTTTTAATTTTTTTGATTTTAGAAAAAGTTAAAAAGAATGGTAGACGTAAATTCAGGTGTCAGGTCACAAATTTTCACCTATAACCTGACACCTGTTTTTATCAGCCTAGACCGCCAACCTTAAGCTGGAAGTGGCTGAACTCCATAGAGAAGCTTGCACGCCCCTGAGTTGCAGAACGCAGATTTGTTGTAAATCCGAACATATTTGCCATTGGAGCCTGAGCGTGAATAATTTCGCCGGTTGTTTTTGAATCCTGGCCCATAATGTTTCCGCCGCGCTGACTAAGCTGGCTGCTGGCCGGACCAACAAATTCCTTAGGGCAAGAAATATCTACGTTCATTACAGGCTCCAGAATTACAGGATTAGCTGCAGTACAAGCTTTGTCAAAAACCTGAGCAGCACATGCCTCGAAGGCAAAAGTAGAAGATGTAAGCTCGTTGTAACCAATTGCGGTAACCTTTACACCAACATCTGTACATGGATAACCATAGCGGATTCCTGAATTAAGGGCAGACATAAATCCACTCTTAATTGAATCAATAATTTCATCTGGAACTTCTGCATGACGGCAGGTAATTTCAAAGGAGTTTCCACTACCCTGCTCACGCTGTTCAACTGTAATTGTAAGGGAAGCTGTATTTTCTTTTCCGGCAAGTACGCGGCTGAACTCTTCTGTAGCCTCTGCTGAGCCTGATACAGACTCGCGGTAAGTTACCTGAGGAGCACCAACATTACACTTTACACCAAAGTCATCGCGCATACGGGTAACAAGAACATCAAGGTGAAGTTCACCCATACCGCTGATAATCAACTGGCCGGTTTCTGCATCTTCATGACTTGTAAATGTTGGGTCTTCGCGGCTCAAGATTTCAAGAGTTTCATTCATCTTGTCCTTTTCGCTCATGCTTTCTGGTTCAAGGGCAACAGAAATTACAGGCTGAGGAAACTTTGGCTGTTCCAAAAGGATTGGGAAAGCTTCACTTCCGATAGAGTCACCTGTCTGAGCAAGCTTAAGACCAATAAATACACCGATATCACCTGCAGAAATTGAATCGCAAGGTTCGCTCTTATTTGCATGCATACGCAAAATACGGTTTACACGCTCGCGTTTCTTTTTATTTGTATTATAAATCTGAGTACCAGCCTGAATCTTTCCGGAATACATGCGGACATAGCACAAAGGTCCCATTTCGCGGTCAAACTGAATCTTAAAAACAAGACCAAGAGGCATTTCTGAAGCATCGCAAGGAACTTCTACACTTTCTTCCACATCTTTCTTCATGCGGATTCCCTTTGCAGGAGGAATATCTGTTGGAGAAGGAAGATAATCAATAATTGCATCAATAAGAGGCTGGACACCCTGGTTATGGCGGGCTGAACCCATTACAAAAGGAACAAAGGTTCTGTTGATTGTACCCTTGCGGATAGCAGCCTTAAGCTGGTCTACAGAAATTTCTCCACCTTCAAGGTAGATTTCCATAAGAGCGTCGTCGCTGCCGGCAACAGTTTCTACAAGTTTTTCACGCCACTCCTGAGCCTGAGCAAGACGTGAAGAATCAACATCTGTTACATCAAATGTTTCGCCTTCATCATCTTCGTGCCAGCGTATTTCTTTCATATTAAGAAGGTCAATTACACCTTCAAATTCCTGTCCCTGTCCAATCGGAATCTGCAGGGCAAGAGTTTCAACTCCAAATTTTTCGTGAACATCATCCATTGAACCAAAGAAATCTGCTCCAATTCGGTCCATTTTGTTCATAAAACAAAGGCGTGGAACAGAAAACTCGTCTGCCTGCTTCCATACAGTTTCGGTCTGTGGCTGAACTCCGTCTACCGCACAAATTACAGCAACTGCACCATCCAGAACACGAAGCGAACGTTCTACTTCGGCAGTAAAGTCTACGTGGCCCGGTGTATCAATAATATTTATCTGATGATTTTTCCAGTAAGTTGTTGTTGCAGCGGAGCAGATTGTAATACCACGCTCCTGTTCCTGAGCCATCCAGTCCATTGTGGCCTGTCCGTCATCAATTTCACCAATCTTATGAATTTTACCTGTATAATAGAGGATTCTTTCTGTTGTTGTAGTTTTTCCCGCATCAATATGCGCCATAATACCAATGTTGCGCATTTTGTCTAATGAAGTATTTGCCATAATTTTCCCTTCCATAAAATGACAGAGCTGTAAAAATGTGGGATTATTATAATGATTTTTATAGGCTTTGAAAAGGCAAGCAATTTTTGAAGAACTTGCAAGTGAAGATTATTAATCAAGACATTCTGAAAAAAGGGCGCGAGCGAAGCAGGATTGAAAACACACTTGCAAGCCGGCGCGAAGCGCGTTTAATCAGTTCCAAAACGGCTTGCACCCGTGTGTTTTGCAAGACTGCGACGCGGTAGCCCTTTTTTCAGTGTATACGGTTATTATAAATCTTCAATTCCTACAAGTTCGTAGCCGCCGTCTATAAGTGCGCTGATAAGAACATCAAGGTAATTATAGAGAGGATAAACATGGTAGCCTTCTGAGAATCCGCCCACAATCGGGATAATTCCGCCGCCTTGACGAACAATATCGTCATAATAAGAGCGGATAAGGACTTCTGGGCGAACTTCCGGGTTATCGAATTCAGAAAGTTCATGGAAAGAATTTACATAACCGTAACCTGAATTATCACCATAAGTAATAAGTTCCGGTGTAACTGCATAGAAAGGTGTGTGCCAGTAAAGGGAAAGTTCAGTTCCTGTGCATTCGTAGAATTCATCTTCGTTACGACCTAGTCCTCGGCGTACAAATTCTTCATTAATCACAAAGCTGTTTTTAGTCAGATCTGTAACAGTAAAGAACATTGAAGCACAATCATGACCGTTTGCAACAATCTGCTGAGTTTCCAGAGGATAACGGCGTATAAATTCACCATTCAAAAAGAAGGTTCCGGTTACATTGTATTTTTTCAGATTAGAAAGAATACGTGGAAGTCCATCTGCGTTGTCGTAAAAATCAAATACGAGGGCAACCTTTTTTAATTCTGGAGATTTTACTGTACTTTCAGGGAAGACACTTTTTGTAACAGCCTTACTTCCCAAGGTGCGTACATACAAAGAATTCTTGAACTGTTTATTTTGAGTTGTTCCTGTAAATACACGGTAGCGTCCATTCTGATTTTTTGCTGAAAGAGGCAGCTGCTCGCTCAGGCGCTTCCAGGTGTTTGTATCATTTTTATAACGATAGTAAACAGCACCGTTTGTTTCTGCAACAATTGAATAATCTGAAGTATCCCAATAAGCTGCAATTGCAGAAGAAAGTGTAATTGTTTCTGCAATATTCTGTCTTATATTCCAAAGACGAATACTTTTTTCTCCGCCTACGCAGAGTATTTCTTCATTCATCCAAACTACCGAAGCAATTTTTTCGCCGGCAAGTTCTGCAATACGCTTCCATGTGTTTATATCATAAACATAAAGAATGGCACCAGAATAAAAGGCGATTTTTGTTTTATTTGGAGAAAGAACTGGCCGGCCGGAATCCTGAATTTCAAGCACCTGAGCAGCCTTTGAAGAAAGACGATAAACGGCACATTTTTCCGGCGCACCATTATATGGGAGTTTTTCCTGCCAGAGAATTGGCGATTCGTACTCATTCCACATGATTGTTGTATCAATCAAAGAGGCTGTTGAATCTGTGTAAGGACGAGAATAAACAACATCCATGTAATCGCAGGAAGTGCTCTGAACTACAAGATAACTAAAAAGACGATTTGCCTGGCAAACAACAACCGAAGTTACATCTGAATTAGAAGAGAATGTGTCTGCCTTGCTGTCAAATTTGAAAGGCAGGCGGCCCATTGCTTTACCCTGGCCGATAATTCCAGAGTAAAGACCAAGGGTGTAAAGCTCACGGGTGTTTATTTTATATAGAAGATAATCGTCTATATAGGCAAGGCATTTTGAATCGGCCCAGCAGATTGAATTAACTGTACCGCGTCCAATACAGCGATACTTTTCTTCTATTTCTACACCACGCAAAACTGCATCTGGATTACAAAAGTAAACTCCGTCTGTTTTTTCATAAATGAGGACTGAAGAATCTGGAGCCCATTTTACAGGTACTTTTTCATATGAAAGGAGGAGGTTTTCACTCAAAACAAAAGATTTTCCGGATTCAGAAGCTTCAAGAACAAGACAGCCGGAAACTGCAGAAGTGCGCTCTATGCGGCAAAAAAACTTGCCGTCTGGACTAACGCTGTAAGGTGCAACAGGGAGTGCATGCTCTGGTATTTTATCAAGTTTGGTAAGCCATTTTAATTCGCCGGAAGAACGATAATAGCGGGCTGTTCCATAGCGGTTACGAACCTGCAAAACAGAGCCTTCAGAAAGAAGTTCCATCTGCTCTGGGTAACAGGTTATAAGCTTTGGAGTAGATTCTGGACTTCCGTCTTTTATTTTTGTATAAAAAACAGATTTATATGGATTTGCTCCAGTTGAATTCTGACGAACCGTAAAAAGTACTTCATCATTCATATTTATATCAGGATTGCCAAAAGAAATTTCAGCAAAGACGTGAAAAATAAATAATGAAGATAGAAGAATTAAGAGTGTTTTTTTCATTTAGCCATCTCCGCACTTAATACAAGAACAGAAAGTTCTTTTTCCAAATTTTCAAGCTGAGAAGAAAGTTTTTCTATTTGGGCAGAACGAGATTCCAGATATTTTTCTTTATACTGTTCATATTTCATATCAATTGATTGTTTTTTTTCTTCTTCAATTCTAGAAAAGCCACACCAGGGACAATAATGAAAAGAATTTTCCAAAATTTTACCACAACCACCACAAATACACATATACATTACCTCTTTAAGATTGTCATTGGATCTACAAGTTTTCCATTTTTGTAAACAGTAAAATGAAGATGAGGGCCGGTTGAATAGCCGGTAGAACCAACCAAACCGATTCTAGTTCCCTGACTAACCCACTGACCTTTTGCAACCAGCACTTTTGACATATGAGCATACAAAGTCTGATAACCGTTACCATGGTCTATAATCACATAGTTTCCATAAATTCTATGCATGTTGCCTACTTTCATAATGCGTCCGCTCATTGCAGCCTGAATAGGAGTTCCTGTAGGACAAGCCATATCAGTACCAGTATGGAAAGTTTTTACTCCGGTAAAAGGATCGGCACGGTAACCATAAGGAGAAGACCAGCGGAACTTTGCAGAAATTGGCATTGTAAAAAGTTCGCCCATTGCGTTACGCAGGGTGCCTGCATCAAGACCAACGCCTGGAATAAAAAGCTGCTGGCCGGCTGTTAGAGTTTCTTTTGTTAAATCATTTACATCCAGAAGTGCATCGAGTTTTATTCCGTATTTATCTGAAATTGAATTTAGAGAATCACCACTTTTTACGGTATAAACAATTCCATCTACAGAAGGGATTTTTAATTTCTGACCTGCTGCCAGCTGGCGGACATTTCCAATATCATTTACAGAAATAAGAGTGGAAATATTACGCAAGCCGAATTTAATGGCAATACCGCTGATTGTATCGCCGGAACGTACTTTATAAGTTTGAAAAGTAACTGCTTCGGTAAAATTTTCAGCTGCAAGACCCGAAACATCAAGCAAATTACCTGTTTCATCATATTCCATTCCCTTTTCCAGGGCGAAAGAGGACATGTGACTATTCAAGCTTGCAAGATCAAGGCTTTCGTTTCGCTGCAATTCTATAGGACCTGTATGGTCCAGAGTGAAAGTTCTTACTTTTATTATAGAAAAAGAAACAAATATAAAAAGTGCAGCAGAAAAAAGCACAAAAGAAATGAGTTTTATATTCGTTTTGAAAAAATCTGCACTTAGAGTGAGGGCTGCGCCCAAATCTTTTAAGAGATTTTTGGCAGTAAAGTTTTTTCTAACTTTTTTTGCGGAAAAACTGTGGAATTCCGGGGTATATACTGGATATGTGAGTGAAATTGATTTTTCAGACTTAGCTCTCCCCCGAATTACAGGAATACGCATTCTTTTTTCGCGGGAATTGTCCTGAACGTAACTTATTATTTCCATAATTGAACTATCGGAATAAAATAATCTCATGTTTAGATTTTAATCTGGTAATTTTATTGAATAATGAGTATAGTTATATAGGGTGGAAATAATTGAATAGCTTTTTTAAACCGGTACGCACAATCATATTTTTCGTCCTATCTGGACTCGCTATCCTGCTTTTACTTTTCTCTTACGCAAAGCTTTCCGTTCAGCCGGTGCGCCCTCTGGTGCAAAATAAAAGCGAAGTTGAACGAGGTTCCATTGTAGACCGTTCGGGTTTTCCTCTTGCTGTTCAGACAAATTTTTATCATGTTGGTATTTCACCTAAAAATTTAAGGGATGATGAAGAACTGAAGCGCGAATTTGCAAAAAATATTGCGCCAGTATTAGATCTTGATGAAGAAATGGTTTACAACACCGTATCTTCAAGTAAATCATTTGTATATCTGAAAAAGAAAATTGATTCAACAATCTTTGAGTCTGTAAAAAAAATTACTGATGAAAAGGGCTACAACTTTGTAAGTTACGAAAAAATTCCTGGAAGAAACTATCCTAATCATGATTTGGCTTCTCAGCTGATTGGTTACATGGGCGATGATGGAAAAGGACTTGCAGGAATTGAATTTTCTCAGCAGGAAATTCTTTCACCGGAACAGCATGAAGGAGAAGAAACAGTACAGGCAAAAAATGTTTTCCTCACAATCGATGCTAACCTGCAATACAAACTGGAAAAGATTGCGCGCAAATCTATAAACGAAACTCAGGCTGAAAGCATGATGCTTATTGCGGCAGACGCTAAAAACGGGGAAATTCTTTCCTACATTAGCTTTCCTTCGGTTGATTTGAATAACTATTCAAACTCTTCACCATCGGCCCGCATAGACCGACCGGCAATGAACGCTTACGAGCCTGGTTCTGTATTTAAGATTTTTTCTGTAGGAATTGTTTACGATAATCACGGAATTTCACCAAATGAAACCTTTGTCTGCGATGGTGTTTACGAAAAAAGACTTTCAAGCGGCGAAAAAATCCGCATTAAGTGTCTGGAACATCACGGAACTCTTACTGCCCGCGATGCAATCCGCTTTTCATGCAATGATGTTCTTGGTCAGATAAGCGATAGAATTGGTGAAGATGATTTTATTGCCCGAATCAGAGGTTTGGGTTTTGGTCAGAAAACTGGAGTGGAACTTCCTGGCGAAACTGCAGGAACAGTAAAAGATAACACAAGTCCTCTTTGGTCAGCACGCTCAAAGCCAACAATTGCAATTGGTCAGGAAATAAGCGTTTCTGCCCTTCAGATGGTGCAGGCTGCTACAGCAATTGCAAATGGTGGAGTTCCTGTTCAACTCACCTTTATTCATAAAATCACAAATAAAGACGGAACAGTTTACCTCACTCATGAACCTGTTTATAAAAATCGTGTTTTCTCGAAAACTACTGCAGATTACATTCTTAGCTGTATGGAAACAACTGCAAAAACAGGAACAGGTTCGCGGGCAAACTTGCGCGATGTTGCAATCGGCGTAAAAACAGGAACCGCCCAGATGGCAGACCCGAACGGCGGCTACAGTGATACAGACTTTATTTCCAGCTGTATGGCTATTTTCCCGGTTGAAGAACCTCAGATTATTCTTTATATCGTTGTTGAAAAGGCTAAGGGTGAAACTTACGGTGGCCGAATTGTTGCTCCTGTAATTGGAGAAGCCGCAGATGTAATTATCGACCATCTTGGTATGAGCCGCGGAGGAGCCGCTTCTCTGGAACACAGTGGAGTAATTAAGCTTTCTTCTTCGCAGGCTGTTACGGTGGGCGATGTGCTTCCAGATTTTACCGGAAAATCTAAGAAAGACCTTCTTCCTTTGCTTGAGCGAAGTGATATTCACCTGAATATAAACGGAAGTGGTTGGGTTACAAGTCAAAGCCCGGAACCAGGCACCCCTGTTACGGAGAACATGGTAATTGAACTCAATCTGGAATAAAAATTACGCACTTTTTAAAAAGCGCTTTCCACAGCTGGCAGAAATGCTGCCGGCGCCGGAAAATCCTGAAAAACTGGCAGAAAGTTTGTGGGAGACGGCCCGTTCGAAGGCAGGCGCTCTGACGGCTAGCGAAGGCGGCGTAAGGCTGCATTCGGCTTACAACCCGGAGCGCGAGGCTGCAGGGGCTGTGGCAGGTGCAGGTCTTGAAAATAAGTCTACGGTTGTCTTTTACGGCTTTGGTCTTGGCTACCACGTAATAGAATGTGCAAGAAAGTTTCCTGATAAAAAAATTGTTTTAATCGAACCGGATGCGGGGCATTTTTTTGCAGCCCTTACACTTTTGGACTGGGAAGACGTTTTTAAGGTTGAAAAACTTGTAATTGCGGTGGGCTGCCCGGAAGAGCAGATTATTCATCTGATTGAAGATACGTCCAAAGTGGGATTTTCGCAAGATGAACTAGCTTTTTTTGACATAGCGCCATTTACAACACATGCCGCTGCTTATTTTGAGAACATTCGAACTATAATTAAACGTAATAAAAGGCGAAACGAAATAAATGCGGCCACGCTAAAAAAGTTCGGGAAGCTTTGGTGCAGGAACTCGTTGAGGAATATAACGCAATTGGCGGAGTGCGGCTCGGTGACGGGCTGTGTAGGCGCCGCGGGGCTCGCAGGGGCTACTGCTGGCCGCAGCGACACTGAAGACGTTCTGCCGTTTTTAATCTGCGGGGCTGGCCCTTCTCTGGAAAGTATTCTTCCCCAACTAAAAGAAATCTCACATAAAGCAGTTATTATCTGTGTAGAAACTTCGCTGCATGCTTTGCAGCGGGCAGGAGTTGAACCAGACTTTATCCTGCTTACAGACCCCCAGTTCTGGGCCTACCGCCATATTGCAGGGCTATCTGCCCCAAAAAGTATTCTTATTACAGAGGTTTCCACCTACCCTTCAGTTTTCCGCTTCCCATGTAAAGCAATTTTACTGTGTAAATCACAATTCCCTATTGGTAATTGGTTTGAAGAAGAGTTTTCCCTTGAACTGGGCGACCTTGGAACAGGCGGCTCGGTTGCTTCCTGCGCATGGAACTTTGCCCACCTGTGCGGTGCCCGCGAAATCTACACGGCAGGCCTTGACTTTGCCTTTCCGACAGGGCAGACACACATAAAAGGTAGTTCTGCAGAACAGAGCTGGCACACTACCTCAAACCGCCTTGCCGGCGCCGAAAAAGCAGTTTCCGCAACAATTCACAGCGCAAATATTCAGAAGGCTGATGATAACACAGGAGGCCAGGTTCTTACAGATTCCCGCATGAAAATGTTTGCCTGGTGGTTCGAAGCCCGCCTGGCAGCCTGCCCGGAAACAAAAACCTATACCTTATGCCCCGGCGGACTTAAGGTTCCCGGCATAAGCCCAGCTCCACTTTCGCAGCTGCTTGAAAAAGAAAATATTACAGAAAAGAAAGCGGCCTTTATAAAGCAGGCAGAAAAAACAAAACCGTGCCTTCCGCAAGCGCAGAAAGCACGGCTTGAAAAAATGTTAGAAAACTTCCCTTCACCAGATTTCCTGGCAAAGTACGGTTTTCTTGGGGAATATCTTTAGTTAGCAGAGCCAACTAAACACATGCGTCGGGCAAGCCCGCCGCTTTGTGTAAGGAAGTTATCCAACCCGTTGGTCCGCTCTATTGAGCGGAACCAACGAGACACATCCACTCGGCTTCGGCGCAGAGGGTGTCGCCTACGTAGGCTTTGCCGGCCTGCTTAATCATTTTCGGGCTGTTTCGAAGGAAGGTGATTTCCATGCGAACCTTGTCGCCAGGACGTACCTGATTGCGGAACTTTACCTTGTCCAATGTTGCGAAGAAGAAGAGTCCATCAGCAGGCACAATGTTCAGATAACGCAAAGCAGCGCCTCCAGCCTGAGCCATTGTTTCGCAAAGAATTACACCAGGTACAACAGGGTATTCAGGGAAGTGTCCCTTAAAGAAAAATTCATTTTCAGTAAAAGTATGCTCGCATACACAGCCTTTTTCATCAGCTGAAATTATTGAATCAACAAACAAGAAAGGTTCACGGTGTGGCAATAAAGATTTAATATCAGTAGTAAGTGCCATTATTTTCTCCATTTTTTCAAAAAGTATACCTATTTTAACCAATTCGTTGTAAAAAATCAAATTGGGTGGGCACGTGTGTTGTTTTTTATTTTATAGGTAAACTCAGAAAATCAGAAAGACGTGAGCGTAACGGGATTGAAAAGTCATTCGTAAGCCGGGCCGAAGGCCAAAATAAAATAACTTTCCTATACGGCTTACGTCCATGACTTTTCAAGACCGTGCAGCGTAAGTCTTTTTGATTTTCTACATCGGACTATTATAAATACAGATACACTGAATATTAGGAGAATTCTCCCAATTTTTGGAATTCCTGTAAAAAAAGATAATAATTACAGAGAAATTACGTTACAATATCATGTATGAAATCATGTAAAAAATTATTCGTCATCATAACTATTTTTACTATTCACGTTTCCCTGCTATCTGCACAGAAATTTGAACAGCCTAAAAATGAAGATCAGGCCAAAATCTTGTTTTCACAGGCAGCAAAAGGAAGCTCCCTCTCTCTTTCAGTTCATAATGACATTACAGAAATAGATAATACCTTCTTTAGAACAGATAAAGTTGGAAACACATATTTTATTGCCAAAGATAGCATCCAGGAAAGATATGAAATAACCAGACTTGCACCAGATGGCCAACTTACCCATTTTCCTGCAAAGGAATTTACTGAGGACGGATATTACCGAATATTACACCTTGATGTAAGCGCCGACGGTCGCTGGATATTTATAGAAGAATTTGAAGCCTACTCTAAAACCCCATATGTAATTTGTATTGATACAGAAAATCAAAATAAATACAAAACCTTAATAGAACTAAAAGGCAACCTCCACTGGCGCACTTCTAGCTTAGTCTATAGCGATGCAAACGAAACTTTATATTTTCATACATATTCAAATGGCCAGGAAATAAAGGGAATTGATGTTCAATATGATTACGGCTATTATATCTGCAGGAAAACTAACAATCTTTTTACAGCAGAAGGTGTGAGTCACAAATTAAATCTTCCTCCATGGATGATAAGCGATGCCCGCCGCGCCTTTTTACTTTCCTCTAATCCTGATTACAAGGGATTTTTGGACTGGCTTTACCATTATGCCGATACAAAAGACTGTATTTTTGCTTACCCGGATGAAAACGACGAACTTCTTACTGAGGAAGCAGCATTAAACTATATACTTAAAAATAATCTTTTTGAAGACAATCTTTTATTCCTGAAAAAAACTGTACTCCGCACAGAAGGCGGAAAAATCACGGAAGATTCTGCAATTACCATTGACTCAAACTATATTCCTTCACTTCCTGTAAATTTAATGAATGCACCGTCTCACTCCTGGTTTTTAAAAACAGAAGAAGGAATCTGGTGCATGAATGAAACAGGAGTTCAGGTTATAGATAAGGATGGAAACGCTACATGGAAATGCGGCTATATACTTCCTTTTTATGTTGAAGACAAAGAGGGAAATGCTCCGTCTCCTTCTGAAAATCCTCTTACTTCAATTCTTATAAAAGCCCCGGTTGATGAAGGAAAACAAACAGCTCTGGTTTACAATGGGACATTAATCATAAAAATAAAGGACACAGAAAACTGGACTGTCTGCAAGGCAAATGAACTTACAAGTTTTACTTCCCTTCAGGAAGCAAAATTTTTTATAGAAACCGGGGAAATAATAAGGGCTGATGAAAGTTTTGTAAGCAGGAAAGACTTTTCAGCATATCTTTTTCTAATCATTCTGATTTCAGCTCTCGCCCTCTTTGAACTTGGAATAATTATTTTTATTCTTACGCCGGAATTCAAAAAACAGCTTTCTAAAAAAGAAAAGAAACGGGTTTTTGCAATTCAGGAAGCAGAAAGAACAAAACTTTCCCGCGATATTCACGATTCTGTAGTTCAAAATATCCGTGCAATCAGACTGGAAGCCGAAATGCTGCAGGTAAATGCAGAAAATGAAGATAAAAAGCAGAAAATCATCAATGAAATGACCGATGTAATTGCCCTGCTGCGTAACATCTGCTACAACTTTAGGCCGGCCGAGCTTTCTGTAGAAACTGATACCGCAGAAATTATTTCTATTATTGATACGCTTTGCCAGCAGTTTATTGCCCGCACAAAAATTCCCTGCCAGATTCAGATTCAAAAAGATTTTACACCACCCCAGATGGATACAGAAAAATCTACAAATATCGTGCGAGCAGTGCAGGAAGCTCTTTCTAATATAGAAAAGCATTCTTATGCAACTTCCGTGCAAATTTTAATTAAAGGGGAAGGCGACGAAAGCGAAAAGTGTGAAAAATCACTTGTAATTTTTGTAATTGATGATGGTGTTGGCTGCGATATAAACAAAATCGGAAAAAATAAAATGCACTTTGGAATTCGCAATATGAAAGAAAGAATTGCGGCTGCGGGAGGAAGAACAGAATTTTTCAGCACACCGGGAGAAGGACTTTCTGTTCAATTTGTAATTCCATACAATTGTCAGTCTAAGGGTGAGGATTGTTAAAATGACAGATATATTCATTGTAGATGACCACTCTATGCTAAGAAATGGACTTAAAAGTTTTCTTGAAAACACCGGCCGCTGGAAGGTTACAGGAACCTTTTCTACCGGCACAGAGTGTCTTTCAGCTCTTGCAAAATGCTCTGAAAAAGACCGGCCAGAGCTTATAATTATAGATATTCAGCTGGCAGAAGGAGAGAATGGTTTTAATCTGGTAAAAAATCTTAAAAGTCTTTATTCAGAAATTAAAATTGTAATGTATTCCATGTACAACACCTGGGGCTTTATTCTGCAGGCAAAAGATTTGGGAGTTCAAGGCTATATTTCAAAGGTTGCAGGAGATGAAGAACTTTTGCTCTGCCTTGAAAATGTAAAAAATGGCTCTACTTATTATGAAAAAAAATCAGAATCAATTCAAACCGAATTGAGTTCTATTCTTTCTGTACTAAAAAAACAGGAAAGAATTGTGTTTGAAATGGTACTTCAAGGAAAATCAAACAGGCAGATTTCTGACGAACTTTTTATTAGCCTTCACACGGTAGAAAACTACATAAGCTATCTTATAAAACTATCTGACTGCAAAAAGCGTGACGAACTGATAGAAAAATACAAATAGCAAGTTTAAATTGTCCTAAAATCGGGAGAATTCTCCTAACCGCTAAAACCTTCTGTAAGTTATACTGAAATGAAAACACAGGAGGTTTGTTTTTATGAAAAAAAATTTTACAAAGGTTGTAACAGGAATGCTTTTGGCGGCATTTGTTCTTGTTGCAAGCAGCTGTACAACATTTAAGGCAGAAGGTCTATCTTTCATGCCTTACTCAAATAACATGCAGGTTCTCGGGCATTTCCACGAAGGGCAGACTGTTGTTGAAATGTTAGGGCAGTCCGGAGGGGCTAATCTTTTTAACATTACATCTGGTGCCATGAAAGACAAGGTAACCGGAATCATCTGGAATGAAATAAGCAAAAAGGGCGGTAACGCAGCCATAAATGTAGAAGTTACATACTATGTCGGCCCCATTGCATATTTCTTCAACGTAATTACCTTTAATATTCTAGCTCCTGCAAGAATTGTTGTAGAAGGCGATATTGTTCTTATGGATGCTTCACAGGCAACTGCAGCCACAAATCTGGTTATTCAGAATGCCATCAGCAATGCAAGCGTAAGCAACGCTAATAATAAAAATACAGCTCCACAGAGCGCAACTAATAATTCACAGAGACTAAATCTTTCTTCATACGCCCTCTGGGGTGCAGACCATGGAAACTACAATGCAGCCACACAGGAAGTTACATGGGCAAATGCATGGAACGGCGGCGGAATGTACGGGGTAAATGCAGCTGTAGCAGGATATAAAAATCTTGAACTTCACTATTCAAATGCAAAATCAAACTTTCAGGTTTGGGTAACATATAGCGATGGTACAGATTCAGCTCAGGTAGAAGCTTCTGCAAAAGGCAAAAAAGTTTCTATTCCACTAGATTCTTCAAAAGGAAGCATAAATAACATTACAATTCAAAATAAAGATAAGAATGCAAATAGCGTTAAGTTTGATGAGCTTATCCTTACAAACTAAAAGATACTCTTGAAAAGTTATTTGGGGATGTCTAATAAGTAAGTAATGCGGTGGTTGAGCTTGTCGAAACCACCACATATAGTGTAAATGGTCATTTCGACAAGCTCAATGACCGCAGTCCCAAATCTTATTAGACATCCCCAAAAGAGGTCAAGCCGAAAAGAAAGAATTATTCGAACCAGTTTTCTAACATGAGCGGAGAGATTTTCTGAATAGGCTCAAAGTGCTTAATATTTCTGGTAACAAGAACCATACAGTTAGAAACCGCGATAGACGCAATCTGAGTATCCTGAAAATCTATCGGATTCCCAATGTTCTTTAATCTTGCGCGAATATCCGCATGAATCCAGGCGGCGTGATTATCATACTGAATAATTTCGTAGTTTGACTGAATCTCATTAATCAATTCATCATATATTAAATCCTTCTTTTTTCCTGCATCCATTGTCTGAACACCAAAAAGAAGTTCATTCCATGTAGTTGAAGAAATTGCACATAACTTTTCATGCTCAGCAATATTCTTACAAACAGTAGAATCCGGTTGAGACTTCATAATCTCAGAAACTATATTGGTATCTAACAAATAGTAGGGTCTAATCATAATTACACCTCATCAAAAATATGCTCTGCACCAGGACGACCAAAATAATTTCTATCACGAAGACTGTCAAAATATTCGGTGTAGTCAAAATCATCATCTTCCAACCCATATTCCTTGCGTTTTTCCTGCAGTCTTTCCACCAAAGATTTCTCTTTTTTTCCACCACTTGTAAATGCTTCGAAATCTTCTTTTGAAATCAAATAGGCAACAACATTATTATGACGGGTTATTGCAAGTGGATTCCCCTGCTCTGCCTGATGAATGAAAAGCGGCAATTTATTTTTTGCCTCATAAACTGGTACTGTAATCATTATGACCTCCTGACACTTAGTAAGTTGATAATACTACGACTATAGCTATTTGTCAAATTTCTAGCTATCTAAATTTTGTTTGAAGATAAAAAAAAGACCGCGTCACTTTGCAGTAACGCAGTCTTTTCACAATGATGTCGTTCAAAACCTGTTTCGGGATAACGGTTATTTCACCTTTTTTATAATAATCGCACCGTTATGGCCACCAAATCCGAAGGTTGCAGACATAGCAGCGTCAATGTTCATTTCAATTCCCTTGTTTGGAACATAATCAAGGTCGCAACCGCCTTCAACATCAGGTTCATCAAGGTTCTTTGTGCAAGGAACAAAGCTGTCGTTAATAGCCTTAACACAAATCATGGCTTCAACTGCACCAGTTGCTCCAAGACAGTGACCGTGCATAGACTTTGTAGAAGAAATCTTAAGCTTGCGGGCATTTTCTTCGCCAAAAGCAATCTTAATCATATTAGTTTCGCTTGAATCATTCTTCATTGTAGAAGTTCCATGAGCGTTGTAATACTGAATCTCGCTTGGATCCATTCCGGCATCCTTCAAGGCACGAGTCATACATTTTGAACCACAAATTCCGTCAGGATTTGGAGCTGTAAGATGGTAACCATCACAAGAAGCACCATAACCTGCAATTTCTGCATAAATCTTAGCACCACGAGCCTTAGCGTGTTCATACTCTTCAAGAACCAGAATAGCTGAACCTTCGCCCATTACAAAACCATTGCGATTCTTATCAAAAGGACGGCTAGCCTTAGTTGGGTCATCATCAAAACCAGTAGAAAGAGCGTGCAAAACTTCAAAAGAAACAATACCAAACTGACAGATTGTAGCTTCAGCACCACCACTCAAACAAGTGTCCAGGCGACCGCTGCGAACCATATCAAATGCAACACCAAGAGCATCAGTTCCAGAAGAACATGCAGTTGCAATTGACTGAACAGGACCATGAAGCCCAAAATTAATTGCAATGTTTCCGCCAACTTCATTTGGAATAAGCTTTGGAATAGCCATAGGATTTGTTTTTGTAAAGCCCATTTTCTGAAGACCAAGAACATCAGCTTCTGTTTCTTCAAGGCCACCAATTCCTACTCCCAAAATAATACCGGTTTCATCCAGTACAGCTTGGTTTCCCATAAGTCCAGAATCTTCCAGAGCCATTTTTGCAGCAGCAACACCAAACTGAGTAAAGCGAGCCATCTTGCGGGCATCCTTTGAATCCATATACAAGCTTGGGTCAAAATTCTTTACTTCTGCAGCATAATGAACCTTATTAATAGAAGCATCAAACTGAGTGATTGGACCAATTCCGCTTTTTCCAGCCTTAATTCCAGCCCAAGTTTCTTCTACAGTATTTCCAAGAGGAGTAATAGCTCCCATTCCAGTAATTACAACACGTCTTGCCATTATATTTTCCTTAAAATTATATGATTTAGGAGGGGAAAGCCTTCCCCTCGCTCAAAACCTTCGGTTTTCCGCTACCCCTTCGCCTAGGGGTTGCACCCCTAAAACCCTGCTAAACTTTCTGCCGAGTTAACAGCCTTACATTCAGCAGTTTCTGCAAATCCAGATTTTCCCCAGAGACCAGTAAGAACATTACCAACACCAGGTTCAATCAATTCCCATTCATCACCGCTGTTTTTAATCAAATCGTTCAAAACAGCTTCTTCGCTTGTCCAGCGAACAGGGTTTGTAAGGTGAAGAACAGCATTCTTTTTGATTTCTGCTCCGTCCTTTGCTTCTTTACCAGTTACGTTGCTAAACAAAATCTTGTTTGGATTCTGGAATGTTACACCGGCAATTGCCTTTTCAAAGTTATCAGCAGCTTCCTGCATAAGAGGACTGTGGAAAGGACCAGCAACTGCAAGGCGGAGAGCACGGCGGGCACCAGCTTCCTTTGCCTTTGCTTCAATCTGTTCAAGAGCATCAGCAGTACCACTTACAACAGTCTGTACAGGGCTGTTCAAGTTTGCAGCATAAGCATCTTTAATTCCACTTGCAAGTTCTTCTACCTTTTCTGGAGGAAGACCAAGAACAGCTGTCATTCCAGGTGCGTGACCTTCATTTGCCTTTGCAATATTTTCGCAGGTAGCCTGCATAATAAGTCCACGTTCGCGAACAACTTTAATTACATCTTCAAAAGAAAGAACTCCTGCAGCATACAAAGCTGGGAATTCACCAAGAGAAAAGCCCATAGCAGCTGAAGGTTCAATGCCCTTTGTCTTTAAAACAGCCATTACAGCAAGGCTTGCAGTTGTAATGGCAAGCTGACTGTTATCAGAGCGGCTCAATTCAGCAGCTTCACTTTCCCAAAGAAGTTTAGGCATATCTACGCCTGTAATTTTACTTACTTCATCAACAACTGCGCGGGCTTCTGGATAAGCATCGCAGATGTCTTTAATCATGCCTGGAACCTGAGCACCCTGTCCAGGAAACAAAAATGCATATTTCTTCATAATAGTCCCCTATATTATATTACTCAATTTACATTTAACAAAATGACACTTTCTGCACTTTTTGTCAAGATAAAGTTTTTATAAACATGCCTCTTAAACATAAATCTAATGGGGTTACGCTACAGTGTTTCCAAAACAGCGGATGAGCGTAATAGGAATCCGACTTGTGCATTATAAACGGCCTGACTAAAAAATGGCGCGAAGGAACGAAACGGCTTTCGAAAAGGCTCTGATTGTGCTGCCGCGCGAGCGGCAAACGTATATAATTACAAGCACAATCAGCGCCTAGCGGACGCGTCCGCGGTTTCGAAAGCCGTTCTCGTGACTGGGAGCCATTTTTTGTGTAAGGGTAATTTTATTATGCACATGCCTATTAGAATTTTTTTTGTCTAATCCACTTTTCTATAATATAATAGAAGCTATGAGAACTAGTAACGAATTATTTGAAAGAAAAGTCTTGATTGTTGATGATGAAGAAATAAACCGCGAGATTCTCGGAAATATTATTGAATCTGAATACAAGGTTGCTTTTGCAAAAGATGGAAAAGAAGCCCTGGAAATTATTCACGATAAGAAGTCTGCTATTTCTCTGGTTCTTCTGGATCTTCTTATGCCGGAACTTTCAGGCTTTGATGTTCTTAAAGAGATGAAGAAGGAAAATCTGCTTACAGAAATTCCTGTTATTGTCCTTACTTCTGAAAAAGATTCCGAGATAGAAAGTCTAAAGCTTGGAGCCGCAGACTTTCTTACAAAGCCTTACAATCGTCCGGAAGTGATTCTTGCCAGAGTCCGCCATTCCATAGAGCTTTTTGAAAATTCAAAAATCATAAATGCAACAGAGTTTGATAAACTTACAAACCTATACACTCCAGAGTTTTTCTTTGAATATGCAGCCCTCTTTGACCAGCGCAAGCCTAATCAGGTAATGGACGCTGTTGTAATCAACTTTACCCGCTTTCATCTCTTAAACCAGCTAAAGGGCCGGGCTTTTGGAGATAGAATTCTTTGCGCCATGGCAGATGGACTGCGCAGTATTCTGCTTAAAACCGGAGGTCTTGCGGGCCGTAAAGATGCCGATACTTTCTTTGCCTATATTCCTCATATCGAAGATTATAAAATCATCATAGAAAAATTAAACGAAAAGCTTTCTCACCTGCTTAAAGCTTCCGAAACAAGATTACGCCTTGGAATCTATACAGATACAGAAAGAACCCTTCCCCTGCTGCAAAGTTTTGATCATGCAGTTCAGGCTTGTAATTCAATAAGAAACCGCGCCGGAAAAGAAATCTGTATTTATGATAAGGAAATGGCAGAACGGGAAGTTTTCAACGCTCATCTGCTGGAGGATTTTGAAGCCGCAATTGAACAAAAACAATTTAAGGTTCAGTATCAGCCAAAGTTTAATATAACAGGCGATAGAGCTAAATTATGTTCGGCAGAAGCTCTTGTTCGCTGGATTCACCCGGAGCTTGGCTTTGTACGGCCAGATCTTTTTATTCCGCTTTTTGAAGAAAATGGACTTGTTACAAAACTGGACCGCTATGTCTGGGAAGAATCTGCCAGACAAATTGCCCGCTGGAAAAAAGAACTGGGAATGACAATTCCAGTTTCGGTAAATGTTTCCCGCATAGATATTGCTGCCCCAGACATGACAGACTTTATCACAAAAATCGTAAAAGAAAACGGCCTGGAAGCAAAGGACTATATGCTGGAAATTACAGAGTCCGCCTACACTGAAGATTCAAAGCATATAATTGAAGTTGTAGAAAACCTTCGCTCTCTTGGACACAAAATAGAAATGGACGACTTTGGTTCCGGCTATTCATCGCTAAATATGCTTACTTCTATGCCAATAGACGCCCTTAAAATGGACAAAGCCTTTATCCGCAATATAAAGCCGGGCAATAAAGGAATGGCCCTTGTTACCCTGGTACTAAAAATTGCCCAGACCCTTGGAGTTCCAGTTATTGCAGAAGGCGTTGAAACAGAAGATGAATATAAGCTCTTAAAGGCTGCAGGCTGCGATATTATTCAGGGCTATTATTTTTCTAAACCACTTCCGCCGGAGGATTTTTCAAAATATGCCGGCAATGATAAGGGAGATGCAAAATGATGACTATAGAATCCCTTAAAGCTGCAGGAGCAAATGTAGAAGAAGGTCTGGCCCGCTGCCTGAACAAGGAAGACTTTTATCTTAAAATGATAAACATGGGTCTGACAAATCAGAATTTTCAGCTGCTGGGCCCTGCCCTGGAAGCAAAGGATTTTGACAGGGCTTTTGAACTCTGCCATTCACTTAAAGGCGTAATAGGAAACTTGAGCCTTACTCCCCTTTATGATTTAATCTGCCAGCTTACAGAAATGCTTCGCTCCAAAACCGATACAGACTGCACAGATCTTTACAGTCAGATTATGACGATGCAGAAAAAACTTCTCGCCCTGTAAGGGGTAATCTTTCATGCTGGAGTTATAATGAGAAAAGTTCCAATATTCATAGCAAATATCCTGATTATTTTCTTTATAATGGTTTTTGTTTCCCTTTATGTAAGGCAGCAGGGAAAAATTCAGTCTGCGGCAAATACCGAAAATTTTGTAAACATGAGCATTGGGCTTGAGCGGGTAACGACTTATTATCTTGAAGGTGAGCAGCGTCTTTGTAATTCCTGGGCAAGATACATCAGCCCAAACCGGCTTACAATGAATGAAGCTATTGACTACTTAACGCAGGTTCAGGTAGTAAAAACAAATTCGGCCCATGTAATTTATCTGGACAGCCTTACAGGCCTTTCCAACAGAGCCAGAGCCGACAACCCGGACGACAATACGGTTTCCTATCAGAATATAGATATTCTTTCTTCCCTGAAAAATATAAGTTCAGAGCTGCAGCCGGAGCACCGCACATATTTGTATACAGATAATTTTGATGCCGTGCACGTTACCCGCTCTTATACAAATCCTATGAACGGAGTTCAATCAATTGCCTTCTGTGATGTAGTTAATCTTACAGATTCCGCCGGCTCCTTAAAAAAAGCCCTTTTGATGAGGGTTGTTCCCCTTGAAAACATTTCCGGAAAATGGTCCTTTCCTACAGAACGCTTTGAAAATGCACAAATTTCCATGATTGATTCTGACGGCAACTATATCATAAAAGGAAAGTCATTTAAAAACTCCAACTTTTTTGAATTTTATAAATCCTATAACCCAGCAGATTTCAGCAGAATTGAAGACTTAAAAAGCAGGGTTCATACAGTCGGAAGCTTTAAAATGAAAAATTCAAAAGGAGAAGACTGCCTTATTGTTCATGTTCCTGTAAATTCTGCGTCTGACTGGTCAATCATCTCTTATATACCTACAAAATATTTTGAAGAAAACGAGATAGACTGGATTTTAATCAGCGTAATTGCTTTCGGGCTACTTCTGCTTCTGATAATTGATTTGATTGTCTTTATGAGGTTCAATGTCAAGCTTACAATTGCGGCGGCCGAAGCAGAATCTGCAAACAAGGCCAAGACAGACTTCCTTTCTACAATGTCTCACGATATCAGAACTCCTATGAATGCAATTATCGGCCTTACAACGATTGCAGAAAAAAATGCAAGGGATCCATTTTCTGTTACAGATAACCTCAAGAAAATCCGCCTTGCCAGCAATCATCTTTTAACCCTTATCAATGATATTCTTGACATATCTAAGGTTGAAAGCGGCAAGCTTAATCTTTCACCTGTAACATTTTCAATTGTAGATTCAGCAGAAAATCTTGTAAATCTTTCCCAGACAATGGTTCGCGAGAAAAACATAGATTTCCGCTTCCGCAGTAAAAACATTAAGCATGAGTACCTTTATGCCGACCAGCTTAGAATCAATCAGATTTTCATAAATATTCTTTCCAATGCCCTGAAGTATACGCCAGAAGGAAACAGCGTTTATGTAGATATGTGGGAAGAGGAAAGTCAAAAGCCAGGCTTTATAAGGCTTTTCTATAAGGTGGAAGATACAGGAATTGGAATATCAGCAGAATATATGAAGGAAATGTATTCGCCTTTTACCCGCCAGACCGACAGCCGCATTAATAAAATTCAGGGAACAGGACTGGGCCTTGCCATCACAAAAAAAATGGTAGACCTAATGGGCGGTACAATTGAATGTCAGAGTACGGAAGATAAAGGAACAACATTTACTGTAATTCTGGAATTAAACATAAGCGACAGGACAGAAGAAGAAATGAACCTGCCGCCTCTTGAAGTTCTTGTGGTTGATGATGACCAAGTTCTGCTTGAAACTGCCAGCGATACCCTTACAGCACTCGGAACAAAGGCAGATCTTGCTGATTCTGGAAATACAGCCCTTGCCAAAATAAGTGAAAAAAAAGATAAAGGCAGGCTTTATGATGTAATCATTCTTGACTGGAAAATGCCGGGAATTTCGGGGCTTGAGCTTACAAAAAAAATTCACGAAATTGCAGGAAAAGACATACCCATTCTTCTTGTTTCTGCCTACGACTGGACTCAAATTGAAGATGATGCAAGAAATGCAGGTGTGAGCGGCTTTATAAGCAAGCCCCTCTTCCGTTCTTCCCTTTTCAAAAAGATTTCTGAGGTTCTTGGAATAGAAAAAGATGCAGCTGACCAGGAGGAAAATAATTCAGAGCTTGCCGGAATGAATGTACTTGTTGCAGAAGACATGGACGTAAACTGGGAAATCATTCATACACTGCTTGAGATGTACGGCATTAAGAGCGACCGTGCCGAAAATGGAAAGGTTGCTGTAGAAAAGCTCCGCGACATAGGGCCAAGTCAGTACGATGCTGTATTTATGGATATTCAGATGCCTCTGCTGAACGGTCTGGATGCAACCCGCCAGATCCGCATGCTTGAAAATCCTTATGCTGCAGGAATCCCGATTATTGCAATGACAGCCGACGCCTTTTCCGAAAACGTGGCAGAATGTCTTGAAGCCGGAATGAACGGCCACATTGCAAAGCCTATTGACATAAAGCAGGTAATCAAAGAGCTCAAGAAAATACACGAGTCCAAGCCTGATTTTTATAAGGATGAATAAATGAAAAAGACAACACTTCCTATTTTAGCATTATCATTGTTTACCGGTCTCTTTTTTTCCTGCACTAAAAAATCTGCCGCAGAAAAAGCCTTTAACCCCCGCCTTGCCACAGATACAAAGTGCCAGATTCGTATCGCGGGAAACTACAAAAATTTTGAGGCACTGGAAGCTGAGTTTGACCGCTTTAATGAATTTTACCCGGATGTTGAGTTAAGCTTTTCATTTCTGGACAGCTACAATTCTACAATAAAATCGGCACTATTTGGAGAATCTGCTCCTGATATTTACATGACCTTTCAGTGGATGCTGGACAGACCAGAGTACAAGGAGCTATTTGCCTCTGCCCAGGATATGTCCGATGAAAAAGCCCTGGGCTTTAATCTTTCCACAATCAGAAGTGAGCTTATTGAGCACACGGCAGACGGCAGAACTCCCATGGTTCCAGTTCTTTCCGGCTCCTACGGTATGATGGTAAACGAAGATATTTTCAAAAAAGAAGGACTTAAAATTCCAGAAAGCTATACAGAACTTGTAGATTGCTGCAGCAAACTGAAAGCTGCCGGGTACAAAAGTCCGATTATGGTTTATGCAGACAGATTTATGGGGCTTCCTCTGATTTATTCTTATTTTTGTAAATCTCTTGAGAATAAGGCTGATGCTGTTGCAATGCTCAATCAGCTTACCCCTGAGGCCGGACAATACTTAAAGCCAGCGCTGGAATGGGCAAAAAGCTTTATGGAAGAGGGACTTATTGATCTTGACCAGTGCCGTACCCTTAAAGATAAATACAATGAAGTAATCATGACTTTTTTTGAAGGAAACATTCCAATAATGCTCTGTGATACAGACATAGTTTCCGGAACTTTAAAAAGGGAAGCTCAGTCACAGTCTTTTGTAAATAATCCTTTTAAATACAGCTTCCGCATTTTTCCGGCCACGGATCAGAACAGTTATTTTGTAAACAACGTTTCTGTAGGATTTTCCGTGAACAGGAATTCTAAAAATCTTGATATGGCGGATGAATTCATGCGTTTTCTTGTAAGAACAGAGGAACTCAACAATCTTGCAAAAATCAAGCGTCTTATTACTGTTTCAAAAGATTATTCCTTTGACGAAGTTTATGCCACGCTGAGTAAGTCTACCCCAATATATCTTGGAGAGCTGGGGCTTATGGACAGTGCAATTGCCCAGATGCGCACTGCCGTTCAGCAGGTTATGACCGGGAACATGACTATAGAAGAGGCTATAGCTAATTACGGAAACTTATAAATGACTGTTATAGAATCATATGTTATAATAATTGCAGAGGTATAAAAAATGACAAATGAAAAAGCATTAAAGGCCTTGCGGCAGATAAAAACTTATTGCGCCGCAACACAGTTGGAAGAACTTGATTATGTAATCGAAGTCCTGGAAAAACTAGAGAAAGACGGCATAAAAGAGCCTCTTACAACTGACTTTTCAACTCTTAATAAATAAAAGGAATAAAAAATGATTGGAACATTCTGGGCCTTAGTGCCCGCAATTGTAGCCATTGTATTGGCACTTTGTACAAAGGAAGTTTATTCTTCCCTCTTTATTGGAATTGTAATTGGCGGCATCTTCTATGCCATTGAAACCGCAGCAGGCTTTCCGGGCTTCTTCAACCACATTTTTGGAGACGGAATGATTGCCCAGCTTTCTGACAGCTGGAACGTTGGTATTCTTATTTTCCTTGTTGTTCTTGGAATTATGGTTGCCCTCATGAACAAGGCAGGCGGTTCTGCAGCCTTTGGTGAATGGGCACAGAAGCATATCAAAACAAAGGCTGGAGCACAGATTGCAACAATCCTCCTTGGTATTTTGATTTTTATTGATGACTACTTTAACTGTCTTACAGTTGGTTCTGTTATGAAGCCGGTTACAGACAAACACGGCATTTCTAAAGAAAAACTTGCTTATATTATCGACTCAACTGCAGCCCCAGTATGTATTATCGCTCCAATTTCTTCATGGGCAGCTGCCGTTGCAGGCTTTGTTACAGAAGGAGAAAACGGAATCGCACTTTTCTGTAAGGCAATTCCTTTCAACTTCTACGCTTTCTTTACAATCATAATGATGTTTGCCCTGGTATTCATGAACTTTGATTATGGCGAAATGGCAAAATATGAAGCTGCTTTCAAAGAAGCAGCAGAAGGCAAACAGTCTGCAGAAGGAAACACACAGAAAGGAAAAGTAATTGACCTGGTATTCCCAATTGTTGTGCTTATTATAATGTGTGTACTTGGTATGATTTACACAGGCGGCTTCTTTACAAAAATGGTAGAAGGTGAAGACGGAGCAATGGTTGCAAACGGAAACTTCCTGAACTTTGTAAATTCCTTCTCTGATTCTGATGCTTCTGTCGGTCTTGTTCTTGGCTCTTTTGCAGCCCTTATCATCACGATTGCTTTCTATGTATGCCGCAAGGTCCTTTCTTTTAAGGCAAGCATGCTCTGTGTTCCAGACGGATTTAAGGCAATGGTTCCAGCTATTTTGATTTTGACACTTGCCTGGACTCTTAAAGCAATGACAGACAGTCTTGGTGCTAAAGAATATGTAGCAGGTCTTGTAGAAGGTTCTGCCAGCGGTCTTAAAATGATGCTTCCTGCAATTATCTTTATTGTTGCAGTATTCCTTGCTTTTGCAACCGGTACAAGCTGGGGAACCTTTGGTATCCTTATTCCAATCTGTATCGCAATTTTTGCACCAGGAAATCCTCTTCGCATCATTTCTATTTCTGCTTGTATGGCAGGTGCAGTTTGTGGTGACCACTGTTCTCCAATTTCGGATACAACAATTATGGCCAGTGCGGGTGCCCAGTGTGATCACGTAAAGCATGTTTCCACTCAGCTTCCATACGCACTTTCTGTAGCAGTTGTTTCCTTCCTCACCTACACTGTTGCAGGCCTTACACAGGGCTTAGGCGTTGTTGCAAGTGCAATTATTTCATGGATTTTTGGACTGGTAGTTCTCTTCTGCTTCCTCTTCTTTATGAAAAAGAAGGTTTCTAAATAAAATAATCAAACAAAGGCTAAACGCCATTGTTTGATTCACGCATTTTTGCTACGCAAAAAGTGCTCAAAAGATTGTCCGGTCTAGCCGGACAATGACATGCGACAAATTGTGTCATACCCCGAAACAACAGGTTGTTTCGGGGTATCTTTTTACATAAAAATAATAACTAATTAAACCTTATGGCCTGAAGATAAATATAATTTCCATCGTATATTGCGACAACACCTTCTCTTTCATTTGCACTACTTCCATCGGCATAAGTAACTTCTATAAAGCCACCGTTATTATGCCAGTAGGCAAAATAATCTGGCCTAGTTTCTTCATAATAGGAATTAGTAAAACGCCCGTCTTCGTATAAAACATAATAGTCGTACCAATCCCCGGTTTTAGGTTTTCCATTTTCCCACACCCATTTTCCAGCCAGATTATTTCCAGTGGAATTTTTAAGACGGTCAACAGGTCCTAAATAATATTCATTTCCCGCATACAAGATTGTATAAACTTCCTCAAGACCATTTGTATAGCTAATAGTAAGCAATTCTCCATCATAAACAAAAGTTGCAACTGTTACACCAGATTGACTAACTGTTCCTGAAGTACCGTCATCATCAAATTCGAAACTTACAGAAGAACCAGAGGCCCCTGATATAGTTAAAGTTTCATTCTTTAAATCTGAAGGAGAAGTAAAATCAACATCAACCGAATCAGTTAATTCATTATTTTCAGAAGAGCTAGATTTAGACTTCGTAGTGCCTTCCATTTCATTTACTAAATCGCTGCAGCTAAAGAAGAAGAAAGTGATTAAAAGACATGAAAATAGTGAAATAATTTTTCTTTTCATTTATAACCCCTTCTTGCCCTTATCGAGCAAGGTAATTTCTACACGACGATTTTTTGCACGACCTTCTGCCGTAGACTCATCGGCAATAGGCTCCAAAGCCCCCCGTCCTGTTATATAAATTTGATCTGCTTTTCGCGCCCCTTTTTGAATAATGTAGTCTGCAACAGAGCCGGCACGCTCGGCAGAAATGCGCATGTTGTTTTCTGAAGAGCCTGCATCTGAACAATGTCCGGTAACCAACAGTTCATTTTCCATCTCAACAAGAATTTCGCAGAGCTTATCAAGCTTTGCTTTTTCAGATTTAGCAAGTTCCGCAGAGTTTGCCAGGAACTGAATGTTTTCAATCGCAAGAATTATACCTTTTTTACTGCGACGGATTGTAATGCCAGAAATATTTTTTGCCTTTACGCGGGCCTGTAAATCCTGTTCGGCACGCTGACTGCGCTGAACGGCAGAAATGTAAATACATCTCCCCAATTTATAAGAAACTCCGGCCTTAAGCCCCATAAAAACAGATGGATTATCTTTGAATGGGACCAGTCCGAAGTAAGGTTCGCCAACCACTTCAAAATCTCCGTTCAAAATGTTTTTTGGGTTCCAGCGGATACCACAGCCTACCTGTAATAAGGCATCGGTGTAAGAATTTTTTGAAAGTTTTTTTGCCTTAAAGCTACGTGTTGTAAAACCAAGTGTAAAATCAGGCTGAATAGAAACAACATCGCTAAGTGGAATTAATAACCAGGTTCCAATCGACATATCAAAAATGCCTCCGCTGGTAATTGAGGAATCTTTAGGAATCAGAAAACCACCACCCATATTAAATGTGAGTCCAAGTGGAAATGTGTAGATTTCTACAGGTAGAAAATAATCGATATTTAATGCAAAACCATCTTCAAAACCAACTGATTCAGCATATAATCCCATTGGAATTCTAAAATAATTTGATACCCCAGCCTGAAAATCCCAATACGGAGGAATTTCAAGATTCTCGTATTCGTTTTGAATCTCTTTAGATTGTGCAGATAGGTGAAAAAAAGATGAGAAAATAAGCAATACACAAAAAAGAGAAAAGCGTTTATTCATAAACAATGCCTTCCTTTTTTAAGTAATATCTTATTTTCTCATGCTTTTATAAGCGTGTCTAATTTTTTTCTTAGCAATAACAAATATTTATTCTAGTACCCCGGCTTGCCAGGGGCACTTTTTTGCCTAATCCAGGATTGCGCCACGGTCAGCAGAGCTTACAAGCTTAGCGTAGCGGGCCAGGTAGCCGGTCTTTACCTTTGGCTCGGGAGCCTTCCATGCGGCACGGCGGCGTTCAAGTTCTTCGTCACTAACTTCCAGAGTAATTTTGTAGTTGTTAATGTCCAGAGTAATCATGTCGCCTTCTTCTACCAGGGCAATCGGACCGCCGACAGCAGCTTCAGGAGAACAGTGACCAAGAGAAGCACCGCGGGTAGCTCCAGAGAAGCGGCCATCTGTAATAAGGGCAACTTCCTTATCAAGCCCCTGACCAGCAAGAGCAGCTGTTACAGCAAGCATTTCCCTCATACCTGGTCCCCCTTTTGGTCCTTCATAACGAATTACAACAACATCACCACTCTTAATCTGGCGCTTCTGAACAGCATCCATTGCTTCACTTTCGTCGTTGAAAACTCGGGCAGGACCAGTGTGCTTCATCAACTCTTTTGCACAGGCAGAACGTTTTACAACAGTTCCGTTTGGCGCAAGATTTCCGAACAAAATAGCAAGTCCGCCATTTTCACTGAAAGGATTTTCTATTGGACGCAAGATTTCAGGATTTCTGTTTTTTACACCTGCAATATTTTCTGCAATGGTTTTTCCAGTTACAGTCATAAGCGATGTGTCAATCAGATTTTTCTTTGCAAGCTCTGCAAGAACAGCCTGAACACCACCTGCATCATCAAGTTCGCACATAAAAGTATGGCCGGCTGGTGCCAGATGGCAGAGGTTTGGTGTACGGTTAGAAATCTCGTTTACTTCGTGAAGATCAATACTAAGCCCTGCTTCGTGAGCAATTGCAGGAAGATGCAGCATTGTATTGCTTGAGCAACCAAGAGCCATATCTGCAGCCAGAGCATTTTCAAAGTTTTTCTTTGTCATCATGCAGCGGGCAGTAATCCCCTTCTCAAACATTTCCATAACCTTCATGCCGGCGTGCTTTGCAAGGGCAATACGGCGCCCGCTAACAGCCGGAATAGTTCCGTTTCCTGGAAGACCAAGGCCTATAGACTCTGTAAGGCAGTTCATAGAGTTTGCAGTAAACATTCCAGAACAGGCTCCGCAACCTGGGCAGGCAACGCTTTCCATTTCGTGCAGCTGTTCTTCATTAATGCGGCCAGAAGAAACGGCGCCAACAGCTTCAAACATATCGGTCAAAGACAAATTACGGCCACTGTATGGGTTTATTTTATCTTTTCCAGGTAAGTGACCAGGCATCATAGGACCGCCACTTACAAAAACAGTAGGCAGATCAAGGCGGGCAGCCGCCATCAGCATACCAGGAACAATTTTATCGCAGTTTGGAATCATAACAAGGGCATCAAACTGATGAGCCTTTGCCATACATTCAATGCTATCAGCAATAAGTTCGCGAGTAACAAGTGAATACTTCATTCCTTCGTGGCCCATGGCAATACCATCGCAAACACCAATAGCAGGAAATTCCACAGGAGTTCCTCCAGCCATGCGCACGCCGGCTTTTACAGCTTCTGCAATACGGTCCAGTTCAATATGACCAGGAATAATTTCATTTTTTGCACAGCAAACACCAACTAAAGGACGTTCCAGTTCTTCATCAGTATATCCCATTGCATAAAAGAGGGAACGATGTGGCGCACGGGCCATACCTTTTTTTGCGTTATCGCTTTTCATTCTTTACCTCGCTTTATTGCTTCTCTCCAAAGATACATTATATTATAAAAAAATCTCCCTTCACTAACAAGGGAGATTTTTAGTGTAATAACTAAAAACACCGGCCGCCTGCCGGGCGGCATTACTCAGGTAGTCAAGCTAAAAAACGCTGCCGCGTTTTTTTTAACGCTTTCCTATTTAACACCGCGCGCCAGCGCGCTTACACATCATACTTGTCACGGATGACGAGTTTAATAAGGGTATGAGTTTTCATGGTTGCGCGTTTGCGCTGTTCAGCAAGTTCTGCCTTGTCCAGACTGATTCGTGACTGTTCACAAATTGCACGGCCATAGTCAGAAAGTGCAGAAGGAGATGCAGCTTCACAAGCCAAAATTACGTTTCTCTTGTTAATATAGTGGAAATAGAACTGCATAAATTCTTCATTATCAAGAGGTAAACCTGCAAGCAGAATTACACGTCTGAAATCATGAATCTTTGCAAAAGTTTCACAGCAGGCAAGAAGTTTTTTAGAGAATGCTGGATTGCCATCTGGACCAGTTACAGTTTTTTCCGCAATCACAAACAAGTCAGAATCTTCTGGAGTTTCTCCAGTAGGTTCAAATGTAAGAACCTTACTTAACTCAACAGTGTCGGTAAGAATCTTTGTTTTACCGTCCAATGCATTTGGATCTTTAACTTCTTCTTCAGATTTCTGAGTAGACATTTCTTCAGACTCATTCTTAGAAAAAAGTTTTTCCAATTCATCAGTTGTAACAGCACCTGTATTTGAATTAACAGTTGAGTCTGCCATAACTTCCATTGTTTCAGAAAGAACTGCAGATTCCTGTTCAGATACTCCAACATCTACATTTACAGATGTTCTAGCCTTTTCCTCACCCATGATATCGGCGAGCATTGAATCAAGATTGTTTTCATCAGACATATTTTTTACCTCTTTTTCCATATCTACTATTTCAAGTTCTGCATCAGAAGCACCAATTTCGGCACTAAAGAAGTCATCATCATCTTCCTCTTCGTCTTCCGAAGCTTCTATAGGTTCGTCATCAACAGAATCTTTAAAGAATGAAACTGCCTGCTTTTGCACACCGTATGCCTTAACAACAAGAGTATCGGAACTACCGGAATGCTTATACAAACATCCATCATCTTTATTTACAAAAAACAAGTTTGACTCACCATCAATACGAATATTATGGAGAGCCGTACAGCCTTCAAAAGCGTCTTCCGCAATTTCTTCTATAGAATTAGGGATGACAAGACTTTCAAGCGAAGTACAGAATGCAACCGCCTGGCTGTCTATTTCTTTTACAGTTCCCGGAACCACCAGAGATTTTAGCGATGTACATCTGGCAAAAACATTTTCCGGCAGCTTTGTAATACCTGCACGGAAAGGGATTTCCTGTAAAGAAGAACACCCGTAAAACAAGCCTTCCGGAAATTCCGAAAGCGTTGTCGGCATGTTCACTTTTTCCAGAGCCGAACAGCCCGAAAAAAGATAGGGCGAAAGCTCTTTTATTGTAGAAGGCAGTTTTACCTTCTGTAGTTTTTTTGACTCACCAAAAAGATTATTTCCAAGCTTTTCCAGAGAATCTGGAAGGGAAATTGATTCATAAGGTGAATCAGTAAAAACTTCATCGTCTATAAAATGCGCACCATAAGGAATGCGACCCGTAAATTCACTTGATGTGTCATCAACTCCAACAACAGTGCGAGAATCGGGAGAGTATAGAAGTCCATTTTTCTTTATGTATGCGCCACTCACCTCTTATTCTCCTTAAATCAATTTGGAAAATTCACCTTCAAGCTGCTGATAAGAACCAAGAAAATCTTTAATAGTAGAAAGCAGTTCTGGTATAGCAACAGGTTTTGATAGATGAGCATTCATTCCTACTTCAAGAACCTTAAGTTTATCTTCTGGAGTAACAGCAGCGGTCATAGCAATAATAGGAATTGCAGCCAGTCTTTTATTTTCGAGAGCTCTAATCTGGATTGTTGCTTCATAACCATCCATACGAGGCATCATGATATCCATGAGGATGAAATCATAAGGACGCTTTTTGGAAAGTCTTACTTTTTCTACAGCAACATCTCCATCTTCAGCTTCGTCTACAATCACACCTTCATTTTCAAGGATTTCTTTTGAAAGTTCGCGGTTTAATTCATTATCTTCTACTAAGAGTACTCTTTTTCCTTTTAGTTCAACACCCATATTTTTCCTCAGTATCTATCATTACTATTGTAACACAGGATTTTTCACAGAGCAACGACATTTTTTTTACTAAGTTTATATTCAAAGGAGTCTGTGAGGGCAATCCATGAAGCTTCGATAACGTCGGAAGAAACGCCAATGGTTGTCCAGGCTGATTCACCGTCTGTAGATTCAATAATTACACGAACTTTAGAAGCGGTTGCTGAATTTGTATCCAAAACACGAACTTTATAGTCTACCAGGTGGAAGCGGGAAACTTCGGGGTAGAATTTTTCAAGAGCGCGACGCAAGGCAATATCCAGGGCGTTTACAGGTCCGTCTCCTTCACCCGCGGTGATTTCAAACTGACCATTTACTTCAACCTTTATCTGAGCACAGCTGCAAACACCAGGTTCAGGACGGGGATTAGAACCATTTGTCTGGTAATAGTGAAGTTTGAAGGAAGGCTGGTAAAGGCCTGCAAGTTTTTTTACCAGAAGTTCAAAGCTGCCGTCTGCACCTTCAAACTGGTAGCCCTTGGCTTCAAGCTCCTTTACCCTATTCATTACCTCTTCAACAATTGGATCACCTTTTTTTACTTCCGGCAAAATAGCCTGAATTTTTTTAGTAACGGTACTACGGCCAGAAACTTCGCTTAAAAGGAAAATACGTTTATTGCCCACAACTTCCGGGTCAACATGTTCATAGGCAAAAGGATTTTTAAGAACTGCATCTATATGCATGCCAGCCTTGTGAGCAAAGGCGTTCATGCCCACATAAGGAGACTGAATATTCAGACTGAAGTTTGTGATTTCAGCGACTCTGTGACAAATCGCCGTAATATTTTTCATATTTTCTGCAGGAATACAATCATACCCCATCTTTAACTGTAAATTTGGAATGATTGTAGAAAGATTTGCATTCCCAGTGCGCTCGCCAAAACCAAGAAGAACTCCCTGAACATGAGTAGCACCTTCCTGAACCGCAGTCATGCTGTTTGCAACGGCAAGTCCACAATCATTATGAGTATGAATTCCGATTTTTGCTTTATCACCAAAAAGAGAAATAACTTCGCGGACAGCCGCTCTGCATTCATCAATTAAAAAACCGCCTTTTGTTTCACACAGACAGATAACTTCGGCACCACCTTCAATAGCCGCCTGAATTGTCTGAAAGGCATAATCTTTATTATCTGCATAAGCTGTAAAAAAATGTTCAGCATCATAAAAAACACGGCGGCCTTTAGATTTTAAGTAGGCACATGTTTCTTTAATCATCAAAAGATTTTCTTCAAGACTTGTTTTTATGATATCTGTTACATGGAAGGTCCAGGATTTTCCAAAAATCACTACTACCGAAGTATCGGCAGCCAGAAGACTGGTAAGATTTGAATCTTCTTCGCAGGTAATATTTTTACGACGAGTTGCACCAAAGGCGCAGATTGTTGAATTCTTAAGAGGAATACTTTTAATCTGCTTAAAAAATTCCATATCTTTTGGATTAGAGCCAGGATTCCCGGCTTCAATATATGTAATTCCAAGCTCGTCAAGGGCCTGGCATATATGAATCTTATCTGATACAGAAAAACTTATTCCTTCCCCCTGCGAACCATCGCGAAGGGTTGAATCCAAAATGTCGATTTTCTTCATATTGCAAACTATAGCAGAAAAGTTCCGGAGTGTCAGTATTACAATTTTTCAATTTCCTGCATCCAGAGGCTTGCCATTGCATCGCTTGGCATGCGCCAGTCGCCGCGAGGAGAAAGGTTGATCGTTCCCACTTTTGCACCATCCGGCATACAGCTGCGCTTGAACTGCTGGCTGAAGAAGCGCCGGTAAAAAGTTTTGAGCCATTTTAAAATCACTTCGCGTGAATAGCTTTTTGCAAGGTCAGAATGCAAGGCAAGGAAGAAGATTTTTGACGGAGAAAAAGCAAAACGCAGAAGATAATAAAGGAAGAAATCGTGCAATTCGTAAGGACCAACCAGATCTTCTGTTACCTGAGAAATCTGTCCCTGGCTTGGAGGCAGCAGCTCTGGGGAAACAGGAGTGTCCAGAATATCACGAAGAATATCTGAATTGTTTTCATCAGCAAACCACTGAACCAGATAGCGCACCAGAGTTTTTGGAATTGAAGAATTTACACCATACATAGACATGTGGTCGCCGTTATAAGTGCACCAGCCCAGGGCAAGTTCAGAAAGGTCTCCTGTTCCAATCACTATTCCGTTTGTTTTGTTGGCGTAATCCATAAGAACCTGGGTGCGTTCACGGGCCTGACCGTTTTCATAAGTAATATCGTGTACTTCTTCATCCTGCCCAATATCCTTAAAATGCTGGCGAACAGAATCTGCAATGCGCACTTCTTTAAGAGTTACGCCACATTCGCGGGCAAGGGCGCAGGCATTATTGTAAGTGCGGTCTGTTGTTCCAAAGCAAGGCATTGTAATTGCAGTAATTTTTTCGCGGCTAAGCCCTACACTATCAAAAGCCCGGCAGGTAATAAGCAGGGCCAGTGTTGAATCAAGTCCGCCAGAAAGCCCGATTACAGCAGACTGGCAGTTTATGTGACGCAAGCGCTTTGCAAGCCCCTGATACTGCAGGGTAATAACTTCAAGACAGCGCTGGCTTCTTTTTTCTTTGTCGTTTGGAACAAAAGGATGAGGATCTACATAGCGGGAAAAAGAGTCTGTCTCTGCCCCCGCAGCAAGGCCAGTAACTTCAGAATCGCTTAAATTAAAGAGAACCTGTGTATAATCATCATTAAACAAATTATTATTTGCCGAAAAACCAAAGCTTGTAGTTCTGCGGCGTTCCTGGCAGATGCGTTCCAAATCAAGGTCGGCATAAACAGTCTGATTGGAGAACAAAGGAGATTCAGCGAGAAGACTTCCGTTTTCTACAATCATATTATGGCCGGCAAAAACCATGTCCTGAGTAGATTCATCCTTACCGGCGTTTGCATACAGATATGCACAGATTGAACGGGCAGACTGACCTTTTACAAGGCTCCGGCGGTATTCTGCCTTGCCGATAATTTCGTTGCCGGCAGAAAGATTTGCAATAAGAGTTGCACCAGCAAGAACGTGACGGCTAGAAGGAGGAACAGGCACCCAAAGATCTTCACAAATTTCGCAGGCGATTGTAAGCGAAGGGTTATTTTCTTCCTGAAGAAGAATATCTGTTCCGAAAGGCACATTTTCAAAACCTGCAAAATTAATAAACTGAGTTTCCATGTTCTGCTGGAAGGGAGTAAACTGGCGGCGTTCGTAAAACTCGCCGTAATTTGGCAGATAAGATTTGGCATAAAGGGCAAGCAGGCGGCCGGAAGAAATGGCGGCAGCACAGTTATAAATACCTTCTGTACGGGCAAGAGGAAGCCCAACAAAAATAAGGGCATTAAGGGCTGATGTTTTTTTTATAATTTCGCACAGCTGATTTTGCGCTGTCTGCAAAAGACTCTGCTGAAAAAATAAATCTCCACAAGTATAACCTGTAATAGAAAGTTCCGGAAAAACGATAACCGAGGCTCCATTTTTCGCACAGCGCTCAGCTTCTGTAACTATTTCCTGAGCATTAAAAACACAATCTGCAACCTTCATTCGGGGACTGACACAAGCAGCCTTAATAAATCCATACGCCATAATTCTATTTTAAATAAAAAAAAGGACTTCTGCAACATAAGTACAGAAAGTCCATTTAGTTATTTTGTAACAGGAACAAAAGGAACAATAAAACACTGACCAATTACACTTTTTTCGGTAAGAGGAGCTTCTTTTGTAGTTTCTTTTGCAACTGTAATTCCGCCCTGAGTTTTATAATTCTTTGCATTACCTTCTTTCATGCACTGCCATACAAGTTCCAGAGCTGTTGCCGCCTGGGCATTTGCATCCTGCAAAACTGTTCCATACAACTGCTTTTTAGAAAGCGAAACCTTTCCGCCTTCTGTTGCATCAACGCCAAGAACTGGAACAGCCAGCGCAGTGCCGTCACTATCAAGATCAACAGTAGGATTTGCAGGATTATCAACCATATCATGACTTAAAAGCGAATCCACAGCTCCAAGTGCCATTTCATCATTCTGAGCAATAATTACATCAAAATCAGAATTACCAGCTTCAATCCACAAATCCAGATACTGGCGGGCAGAAGCTCTATCCCAGTTAGCGCCAAATTCCCCAAGAACATTAACGTTATAGCCGAGTCTAGCTAACTCTTCCATAACACCAACCTTTCTGTAAATCTGGGCCGGATGTCCATATTCTCCATTAAAATACAAAACCCTAAGATTTTTACCGTCAAGCTTGCCAGGATTTTTCTTAAAATATCCGTCTATAATCTGAGCCTGGAATTTTCCCGCATCCATTTCTGGAGAAGAAGCATAAAAAAAGTTTTCATCAGTTTTTAAAGCTTCAACCGTAGGAATAACATTTGAAAAAGCCGCAGAACCACCCTGAGACTTAATAATTTTTGTCATCTGTTCAGTCAAATCAGAGTTATAAGCGATAAACACAAAATTCTTTACACCATTCAGAAGCAGGGTTTTTAACTGGTCAATCTGAATTGCAGCATCGTTATTTGCTGAATAAATCTGAACCTTAATATTATTTTTTTTTGCAAAATCTTCAATTCCCTTTCTGTAGGCACTCAAAAATACTTCGTTATCATTTCTAAGAAGAACACCAATTACATCTTCCTGAGAAGAAGCTTTTTTACATGAAGAAATTGAAAACATAGAAAGAGCAAGCAACAGGCCTGCAGTTATTTTTATCATCTTTTTCATAACACGCCCCCTTAAACCTTAAACTGATCAACCTGATTTCCAATTTCAAGAATCGAATCATACATAATCTTGGTAATCTTATCCAAAGATTCTCCAGTTTCCGTAATCTTTTCTGTTGTAGAGGAAATGATTTCCATACTTTCTTTTATTGCAAAGGTTGCGTTCTGCAGCTGGCGGATTTCTGCCAGAATAGCCTGATTTCCCTGAGACATTTCCTGAGATGCAGTTCTAACTTCAAGGGTAGAATCGTTCATTACACTCAGGGCACTTCCAATCTGACGAGAACCTTCGGCCTGCTCTTCCATAGCGCTCTTTATCTGATTTACAAGCATATCCGTACTTTGAATCTTATCTGTTACAGAATTAAAAGCCGCACTCGAAGCCTGCGAAGCAGAAACAACACTTTCAATTGAGTCGCGAATAATCTTAAGCTGATTTCCAATCGTTTTAGACTGAGCCGTTGATGTTTCTGAAAGTTTTCTGATTTCATCTGCAACTACAGCAAATCCCTTTCCTGCCTCACCCGCATGAGCCGCTTCAATAGCCGCATTCATAGCAAGCAGGTTTGTCTGGCTGGCAATATTTGCAATAGCAGAGTTTGCTTCCTGAAGCATAACAGACTGCTGTTCAATCTGACCAATTTTTTCGTTTACATCCCGCTGTTTTTCGGTTCCCACAGCAGAAGTTTCTTCCAGCTCAACAAACTGCTCTGCCATTTTACGAACAGAACCATTTACCGAGTCTATGTTTCCAATCATCTCTTCTACAGCAGCCGAAGCCTGAGAAACAGACATAACCATCTGTTCTATCATGTGCTCCAGAGACTGAATATTAGAGGCAATTTCATTAACCGCGCCCGCAGTCTGATCAACACTGGCAGACTGGTTCGCAATACGCTCAGAAACAGTACCGATATTCGACAAAATCTGATTATTTGAATCTGCTGTTTCTTCGGAACATATATGCATTTCTTCGCCAGCCGCCGCCAGCTGATCTTTTGAATTTTTAAGCTCGCGGACAATATTCTGAAGTTTTTCCGAAAATTTATTAAAGCCGTCTACTACAGAACCAATTTCAGTCTTAGACTTAATCTGAATTCGCTGAGTTAAATCTGCATGACCGGATGCAATTTCATTAATTGATTTTTCCACAACTCCAAGAGGCTTAAGCAAAAAGCCCGAAACAAGAAGTGTAAAAAGTGCAAGAATTACAATTGTCAAAATAGAAATTACTGCGTTTGTATTTCTTAAAGCATTTCCGGTCTTGTAAACCTGAGATTCAGCAACCGAAAAAACTAAAACCCATGGAGTATAGGCAATTGGAGTATAAGCAACAAAAGAGTCTCCTTTTAATCCACCCCAATTCTTTCCCCAGCCGGTACCAATTCCTCCGTTTGCGGCCTTTTTCATAATTTCTGTTACGCCAGGATCATTAGAAGCATCCAGCAGATTCATCTTCATTACATTATTATGATTTACATTTGCAATGATGGTTCCATTATCCGCAATAATCCAGGTCTGTCCTGTTTCACCAAGCCGGATATATTCAACCATATTCTGAAGATTTTCCAGAGGAATAACTGCGGCAAAAACTCCAAAGATTTCACCATGAAGTTTTGCGGCACAGGCAATATGAAAAACAATATTCCCGTTTTTATCTTTTACAGGATTATCAATGTAACTTGTCTTTCCATTTTTTAAAATTTCTTTATAAAAATTTTGATTAGAAACATTTTCGCTTTCACCAATATCGCTGTAAGCAATTCCATCTTTTCCTGCATACAAAACGGAAGAAAAGTAGGTTTTACGGTTTCCGTTATGTTCCTTAAGCCATGCAATAATTTTCTGATCATCAGCAGAAGAAACCACATCTGCATTAGAGTAGAAAGTCATCTGATTCATGTATTCACTTATTTTATTTGCAATTGCAAGTGAATACGCATTTGTAATCTGAGTACAGTCCATGGCATAACTTTCTGCGGTAGATTTCTTTGTGAAAGAAGAAATCAGAACGCCCTGAATAACGTTCATAACAAAAATCAGTCCAACAAGCACCCAACACAAAATAACCGAAATTTTATAACGTTTCTGTGCCATTAACAAAAATTCTCCTTTATATACTATTTTACACGCCTTTTGCCGCTGGCGCAAACTTTAACAATATAGAGATAAATTACAATTTCTGGGATTTTTAATTAAAGAAAAAAAAAGGACTTCTGCAACCAGAAGTCCTTTACTGAGCTACACTGGATTCGAACCAGTGACCCACGCCTTAAAAGGGCGTTGCTCTACCTACTGAGCTAGTAGCCCATCCATTCTTTCGAATGTTTTAATAAGATAACGAATTACTAAAAAACTGTCAAGAGCAAAACAACAAATTATCTTTAAATAGGCAAAAAAATTACTCTATATATCGTGCAGAGAGAATATAAAAATATTTTATTCTATTATATTGCAGACAATTTATCTTTGCATATTAGTTATTTTTTGTTATACTATATTTATAAGTAATAAATTATAAGGAGCCAAAATAAAATGACTATCCGTGAATCCGCAGAAATGTATCTGGAGACAATTCTAATCCTTTCAAAAAAAGGCGATGTTCGCTCAATTGATATTGCAAAAGAAATGAATTTTTCAAGGCCTTCAGTAAGTGTAACTGTTCATAATCTTGAAAAAGAAAATTATATCCGCATTTCAGAAGGTGGATTAATCACACTGGAAGAAAAAGGAAAAGAAATTGCAGAGCGCATTTACGAACGTCACCTTGCTCTTACAGAAATCTTTGAATTGATTGGAGTTCCAAAAGACATTGCAGAACAGGACGCTTGTAAAATCGAACATGTAATCAGTCCAGAAACCTTTGAATGCATCAAGAAAGCCTGCGAGAGTATGAAGAAATGAAAAAACTGATTTCGCTTCTGGCTTTATGCAGCATTTTTCTTTCTGCCCGACTTTCAGCTCAAACTCTTATTGATTACACACAGGAGCCTGCCTTCAAACTAAACCCGGTAAATGAGTCAATCCAGCTTGCAGGTTCCCTGGCCCTTACGGGCTCTGCAATTTTGTGTGACAAAGTTTTTCATATAAAAACAAATGATTTTGAAACATGGGAAGCAAATTACACTCTCGTTCCCTATCTTGAACAGTTTCTTATGGTTCCATATAACAAGGCTCTTCACTATGTAGGAACAGGAACTGCGGCAATGGCCCTGCTTACCCCGGCAATTTTTGCCCTCACCCCAAACGATCAGTGGCTTACAATAGGAGTGATGTACGCAGAAAGCCTTTTATGGGCATACGGCATTAAGGAATGGGGAAAGCTTTTGGTTCACAGAGCCCGCCCTTACATGTATTTTGAAGATTACCCACTGGATAAAGTAGAAGAAGGTGACTGGAACTGTTCTTTTCCTTCAGGCCACACAACCCTAGCCTTTACGGGAGCAGCCTACACAACATATCTTTTCCATCAATACTTCCCGGATTCCCCATGGCGATTTGCCGTTACAGGAATCTCTTTTGGAATTGCCGCCACAACAGGAATCCTTAGAATTGCAAGTGGCAATCATTTTCTGTCTGATGTTTTAACAGGCGCCCTTATTGGAACAGTTTGTGGAGTAGCAGTTCCATTCATGCATACAAGTGAATTCTACAAGCGCTTCCAGAAAAAAAATAAAACCGAGCTTTATCTTTCACCGCTCGGTTTTAATGCAAAGTTCTATTTTAATTAATCTTAATTAATCTATAACAGTAGGATTTACCAGCTGCTGCTTCATTAATGCAAGGAACTCATTCTTTCTGATTGGACGAGAGAAGAAGTATCCTTGCAGATAGTCGCAACCAAGTTCTGCAAGCATCACAGCCTGACTTCTATCTTCTACACCTTCGGCAAGAACTGTCATTCCCAAAGATTTTATCATCTGAATTGTAGCTGTAAGAGCCTTTTTTGCACGCTCGTCACTAAAAGCAGACCAGATAATGTACTTATCAATCTTAATCATCTTAAACGGAAGATTAAGCATGTAATTCATATTTGAATAACCAGAACCGTAATCATCAAGCGAAAGTTCAAAACCGGCAGCTGCAAGACGTTCCATATTATGCAAAAGGATTTCAGGACTATGAGCCGCTGCAGTTTCTGTAATTTCCAGATTAATAATAGAAGCCGGAATCTGATAAATACTCTGAATAGAAAGTATCTGTTCAGCAAGAATTTCCTGCATACACTGAGCAACAGAAAGGTTTATATCAATCTTCTTAATTCCGTATTCATCCAAATCTATCTGAGAAATAGTGCGGCAAACCGATTCATAAACATATTCACCAATACGAAGGATTGCACCACTCTTTTCTGCGATTGGAATAAAATCTTCTGGAGAAAGGAAACGGCCCTTTTCATCACGAAGGCGAATTAAGGCTTCGGCACCAATAATGCGGCGGTCGGCAGTGCTGTAAATCGGCTGATAGTAAACATCAAAACGATTCTGGGCAATACCATTTTTTAATGATTATTCAATATTATCTTTGCGGCGATTGTATTACAATTCAATTTCGCTTGGATAATCGATTGGCTGCTTGTATCTTTCATCAGAAGCAACAATATTAAAAATATCTAGAATTTCTTCAGATTTTTTT
>JAGAZB010000004.1 GCA_017940255.1 Treponema sp. | reverse complement strand
GGCCGGGAGTCTCCGAATTTAACGGTGGATTGTTTCGGAGAGGTTATGTGTTCTATCATCATTTTTCAAGTCTGGCATACCGCCCAACCACGTCCCCCACCACCTCGACTAGCAGCCCACCTCTTCTCCTCCGAACCGCCTTTACCAAATAATTACACTTTTTGTTAAAATATTGCACTTTTTTAGTTTGCTTTACCTAAATTTCAGGGGTATAATTACTTTATGGAGGAAAAAATGAAAAAAACTTTATTAGCGTCTGCATTGGCACTTGTTGTATGCGGAATGATGTCGGCAGCTGAAATTACACACCCAATGGAATACACATTGGATTTAGCTGATGGTGGTACTACAGAATTCAAGTTTGTAGATAATTCTCAGTATGGTACAAAGGGTCGCTCAACAAGACAGGACAACAATCCGCCAGATTGGTCTAGCCTTGTAAAACCTAATAAGCCAAAGGCTGGTGATACAGTTCACGTAACTGGAAAGCTTACATTCGATATGGATATTGACCATCTCTATGTAAACTTGGTTGATAACTCACCTGCAGCAAACTACTGGACTCGCGTAACAGAACAGAAAGATGAAAAAGACGAACTTTCTATCGATAACATCAAGGCTGGAGTTCCTGTAGACGTAGATATTACATTCACCATTAAAACTGATGTAAAATCTAAGTTGATTTTCAACATGGCTTACGGTGAACAGAATGGCGGACTTACAAATTGTAAGGTTGAAAGAGTTACAAAATCTTTCGTAGGTGATCCAGAAATTCTTGCTGCTCTTGGAAGACCAAAGGGACAGCAGACATACAAGATTGACCTTGGCGATGTTTCTAAACTTATCACTTTTGAACGCGGAAACGATGCTTTCCAGGCTATTTTCTCTTTCACAAAAGAATGTGGCGAATGGCTTCCTCAGAAGGGTGACAAAGTTATCATCACTTACAAGGGAACTTCAAATATTGATATCAACGAACCAATTCTTATCACTTTGGTAGAAAATACTGCAGCTGTAGGCTGGTGGAAAGATTTGATTTCTGATTCTGAAGACAAATTCCAGGAATTCACAAAGGCTGATACTGTAAAGGCTGGAAAGAAATTTAAGACAAAGGTTGAATTCACACTTAAAGAATCTTGCAAAGAAGGTATTTCAGTTCAGATGTACTACAAAGATTATGATGGTGCTTCTCCTGCAATGCTTAAGTTTGCAAAATAATCAAAATAATCAATTAAAAAACTGATTTTACACAGGTCGCCTATTTTGGGGCGGCCTGTTTTTATAAATTTTAATTTTTTTAATATAATTATTTAAGTAAATTTACTTTGTTTTTCCTCACTTGGAGATTTATAATCATTATATAATTTAATATAAAAAGCAAATTTTGGAGGAAAAATGAAAAAACTTTTATTAACCATCTTCGCACTCGCAATGGTAACAACAGCATTGAGTGCAAAATCAAAGAAAAAGGAGACAAAGGCTGCCCCTTCTGGCCCAATGACTTATGTTCTGGACTTCGCAGACTCTAAAGCCGGAAAGAAAACAACTTTTGAATCAAATAACGGTTATTATCAGAGTACAAAAAAGGATAGCCCAGACTTTTCTGAATACATTATTGGTCGTCTGCCTAAAAAAGGTGATACAGTAGAGCTTCATTTTAAGGGAGTTTCTGATATCGACCTGCCAGGAATTATGGGTTGTGTAATGGATGATAGCCCAAAGGCTAACTACTGGCTGAATGTAATTTCTCAGAAAGATTGCGACACTCCAATTTTTGGGCCAATCAAAGCTGGAGAAGTTTTTGAAGGAACATACACATTCACACTCACAACAAATGTCCGCAAAAACCTTAGATTTATGATGTTCTACAATCATGACGGTGCTAAAGCTGCCGGCTGGGAAAAGATTGCAAAGGCACCAACAATCAAATGGCAGAAAACAGACGCTGTAACAACAGATACAAGCAGCATGGTTACAAAAAAAGTTCCTGCTTCACCAGTTGAAGTAACACTCAACCTCGCTGATTCTGCAAAATTGATTAACATGGAAGCTGAAACAGAAAATGGTGCTATCAAAGCTTACGGTGCTGGTATTTCAATCATCGATCTGTTTGAAAATTCAATTGGTCGTCTTCCAATCGTTGGCGATAAAGTTACAATCTACTTTGAAGGAACATCTGATAAAGACATCGACACTCCAATTCGTGCTGCTCTTTATGAATCAACACCTGCTGTAAACTGGTGGGCAGAGCTTGCTTCTAACAACTGGATTGAATGGTGTTCAGAACCAATTAAGGCCGGTGAAGTTTTCAAAGGTTCTTGTACTTTTGAAGTAAACAAAGCCGCAATTGATGGAGTAGGAATCAGAATCTACTACGACGCATACGATGGAGTTGGCGCCGCAACATTCATCTATAAAAAATAAAATAGTCGTATATAAAAGCCTTGTATAAAAAAAGAGGATGCCTGATTTATCAGACATCCTCTTTTCGCTTTAAGTGCATGCTTTAGATAGCAGCAAGTCCTTTCTTCAAATCTTCAATAATATCATCAACATTCTCGAGTCCTACAGAAACGCGAACCATTCCTCCGTCAATTCCGGCAGCGACAAGCTGTTCATCTGTAAGCTGGCGGTGAGTAGCAGAAGCCGGGTGAAGAACACATGTGCGGATATCTGCAACGTGAACTTCGTCGCAGGCAAGCTCCAGGGCATCCATAAAGCGAACGGCAGCAGAACGACCGCCCTTTATGCTAATGCTGATTACACCACAAGTTCCGTTTGGAAGGTATTTCTGAGCGCGCTCGTAATATTTATCGCCAGGTATTCCAGGGTATGTCACTTTGGCAATTTTGTCTGAAGTCTTAAAGAACTCGGCAACCTTGCGGGCATTCTGGCAGTAGCGTTCCATTCGAACAGGAAGGGTTTCCAGACCAAGGTTGAGATAGAAGGCACTCTGAGCAGCAGGGTAGCAGCCAAAGTCACGCATCAACTGAGTGCGAGCCTTTACAATGTAAGCAGCCTTTCCAAAGTCGCCAACATAGCGCAGTCCGTGATAGCTTTCGTCAGGTTCTACCATATCAGCAAACTTGCCGGTCTTTTTATAAGCAGCTTCCCAGTCAAAGTTTCCAGAGTCTACAATAGCACCACCGCCCTGAACAGCATGACCGTCCATGTACTTTGTAGTAGAGTGAACTACGATGTCGGCGCCCCATTCAAAAGGACGGCAAAGATATGGAGTTGCAAAAGTGTTATCTACAATAAGAGGAAGATTGTTGTCGTGAGCAGCCTTAGCCCATGTTTCAAAATCAAAAACAGTAAGAGCTGGGTTTGCAATTGTTTCACCAAAAATACATTTTGTATTAGGCTTAATTGCCTTGCAGATTTCTTCATAGCTTGCATCTACATCAACCCAGATACATTCAATACCAAGCTTTTTAAGAGTAAAGCCAAAGAGGTTTATAGTTCCGCCGTAAATGCTTGATGTAGCAATGAAGCTGTCACCGGCGCAACAAAGATTCAAAACAGAAAGAAGACTTGCTGCCTGTCCGCTTGTAGTAAGCATACAGCCAACTCCTCCTTCCAGGTCTGCAATCTTTTTTTCAACTGCATCACAAGTTGGATTTGCAAAGCGTGAATACATGAATTCAGTTGGCTTATCAAAAAGAGCCGCAACGTGGTCGCAGCTGTCAAAGCGGTAAGTAGTGCTCTGTACAATTGGAATAGTTCCAGGTCCGCCATTTTCCGGTTTATAACCTGAATGTAAAACTTTAGTCTCGATTTTCATAATTTTGCCTCTTTTTTGCTGATTTTTTTGAGCGGCGGGCTATAGAAAAAAGCTTAAACCGCCTTGTTATAGGCTTAAATTATACTGAAAAACTTTAATATGATAAATATCTTTTATTTCCAGTTTTTATTTCCAGGTCTCCCAAATCTTCTGGGCCATGCCAACGGTTGCTTCGGTTTTTCCATTGCGGCAGACCGGCTGCTTCAAAAGTGCAGCCTGATTTTCAAAAAGCTTTCCTTCTTTTTCACTGTCGTCCAGGTAAGCAATGCTGGCATAATCCTTTGCTTTTTTATCAATCAGTGCGTCCAGGGCAGCGTCACGTCCACCTTCCGTTCGGGCAAGAGCCGACACAACAGAGTCAAACTCGCCGGCAGACATCTCTTTTTCTTTGAGGTCCACAAACTGAAAAGGAATGCGGCGTTCCTTAAAAAATCTCTGCGCCGCCTTGCAGTCAAAACTTTTATTTGTACCAAAAATCTGAATCATAAAGTCAGTATAGCAGAAAACTCAACTGTAAGTAACAAAATTGCAACCGGCTTTTGGTTTTCGCAAAATTAAGAGTATGATATTATTATTCATATGGGCGCAACCGCCGCAAGCGGCGGTCGGGCTTTGCGGGGCTCCGGCTTTCGCCTTCGAACCCGCTGACGCGTGTTTTCGCTTCGCTCACCCCTACAATCCCTTGCGCAGGAGTAAACTATAAACTTTTCCGAAAAACTTCAAATCCGACCAGTTATTTATTCTCGTTTACAAATCCTATTTTTCGATCCGACTTTGGTTCATCAATCAGATTGTTCAAAACCTGAATAATCTGATTAATTTTCTCATCCTGTTCAGAAAACTTTTTATCACAGTAATCTATATGAAGCAAAAGAAGTCGCCGGATTTCTGCAAGTTCTTCCTTATCATCAGTTTTCACAATCTGAGAGCTGACATAATGACGAAGCTTAACAAAGGCATCCATTATTCGAATACTTACTTGAATTGCCGTAGGGCTGTGAAGAACTGCAGAGAGCATTGCGACGCCCTGCTCGGTGAAGACGTAAGGCAAATATTTTGAATGTTTTCCTCGCTGACTTTTTTCTTCATCCTTTAAGGTCGCAATTTGCGACCTTAAAGATTCTTCATTTTCTTTTAACAGCTTCCGTAATGCGTTTCGTCTCAACCCCATAAAGCTCCGCAAGGTCACGGTCAATCATAACCTGCCTTCCACGAATCATAAAAATCTTACTTTCGACCAAAATTGGTGTAATTTCATTTTCCATACCATAATTATATTCCACGTATATCAGAAAAACATTAAGTTAGAAACTTAATGACAGAACAAGCCATAAAATAGATTTCTTGCCTATCAATTAGAAATTTATTATTTTTTATGTATGCAGAGTGATACAATTTCGAGTTTTTCTATTCCCACAATAGATGTTCCAGCAACTTCACAAAACCTTAAAAAGTTGCGAGAGAATAATAACATCACTGTTGCTCAAATTCAGAATCTTCTTGGTATGGAAAATCCTCAATCAATCTACACATGGGAAAATCCAGAGAAAAAATATCTTCCCCGCCTCGATAATCTCATCACACTTGCAAAAATATATAGAGTCACTTTGGATGAGCTTATTGTAATCAAAAAAGAAGAGAACCCAACTTTTGAACTTAATGAATCACAGCCTCTATATGGAATAGAAAAAGAAATTTTAGACTTCATTTTAGCCAATGCAAGTAATGAGACAAAACTTGCATTGACTAAATATTACTTAATGGCTTTATGAGAATTCTCATATACGAAGTCATATAAATCATCATTTATTATTAATGCACGAACGACTGCACCTACCGAATCACTTGTTATGGAGACTCTTACCATTGGATAATATCTCTTAAATGAATCATCATTTGTTTTTATGTCCTTAAATATTTTCCTCCAATCTGAATCACGAATTAAAAGGCTACGATTTTGTTCAACAAGAAATTGACACCTATCTTTAGAAGTTTTCTTCATCAATTCCGCGAACCTTTCTTCTTTTAATGTTGTCTCCATAAACTTAAAATACTCTATCATATTCTTTTGTAATTTTGTTTCAATTGTATTTTCTTTAGAATAAAACAAAAGATAATCTGAGCTTGGAATGTCAAACTCTTTTTCATTTTTTGCAATTTCATCATTTTTGTTATTTAACATTTCAGTTAGCATTTCAGAATTATCCTTTTCATCAGGACCTTTCTTTTTTTCTTCATTTAAATAATCATCTATCACTTTATCTGTATCAGAATAGCCTACCAGTTCTTCTTTTAAAATCTTCCGAACTTCTTCTATCGGGAGATATGCATTTACCTTATGATTTTTTGCCCCTGCAAAAACGACTTGAGCAAAATATGTGTAAACGCTGTAAGGACGTTCTTCATCCTGATCAATATCAAGCCAATCTTCTGTATTTTTTTCTTTTAAATAAATCTTTGTATCTAAAACATCCCGAATAAATGACTCATAACAATTATCTTCATCATCTTTTTGATTTTTCTGGAAATCAATCATGCTACATATTGTACGTAAATCAAAACCCTGCTCAAGAAATTTTTCCAATTTCCCAGAAAACCCAATGGTATCAACATGATATTGATTTAGAGTTTCCTTTAAATAATTTCTCCAGACTTGTTCTGAAAAATGATTTCTTATAAAATCACCATATTCAATATTTTCATTTCCTAAATACAAGTAATCAAACACGGTAATTTTTTCATTTTCAGGAATATTCAATTTGGAAATCCGTTCATATAAACGATTCGTTTCACATCTTGCTGGAATATCTATAGGAGTTTTTAGGATTGAATTTGCAATTTCTACAGCTTTTTTTAACTGTCCTTTTGTAATATCTCCATCAACAAACGCTTTATCTTTTAATCGAGACTCCACCATACAACAAACTGCAAGAAGATACATATGATACGGTTCTCCCTGAGTTTTATTTCCAAAAATATCATATGTCTGACTGCATATATCGTCTTCCCAATCATGATTTGTACATTGAGGAAGACTTGCTAAAATAGCGTCACCAGCTGCCTCATTATATTCTGTAACAAGATCTTTTGGAAAAAAATGCCATTCTGCAGTTTTTAATGTTTCGTAATCACCAGAAGTTTCCCAACCAATTTTCTTTATTTCATTATTCCAGCCATAAGAAAACTCATGTTCTTTCGTTCGCACCAGACAGGTGATTTCCATACCATCAATTGATTTTTTATTTTGCCATTCTGCAAGCGGTAATTTTTTTATCATTTCAAGACTCTCTGAATATACAGATGCCCATTCCTCTTTTGTAACAGATTTTGAAACATGTAAATTTACAAAAATACCCATAGCTTATCCCTCTATAATTTTTTATTTTGTAATCAAAGTATAAAGGCTGATATAATTAAATTCCTTAAATTAGAAACTTAATAAAGTTAGGGCGAAATTCCTTGACACATCAATTATGAATCAATGTCTGTATAAATGCAGATTTTTCCTTTACATGCTATACTTTCCTTATGAACTCCATTCTCACAAACACAATAAAAATTACAGTGGCCGCCGCTCTCGCAATTCTCTGCGCTCAGGCTCTCAAGCTGGACTTTGCAGTTTCTGCCGGCATCGTTGCAATTCTTTCGGTTCAGCCGACTAAAAAAGAAACACTGCGCACAGCCCTTGCCCGCCGGCTTGCCTTTGTCCTGGCGCTTGTAATTTCTATCACGCTCTTTAATCTTCTGGGCTTTACGGTGCCGGTCTTTTTTCTGTATCTTTTGCTTTTTATTCTTGTCTGTCAGTGGCGCAAATGGATTTCTGCTATGGCAATGAATTCCGTTTTGATTTCACATTTTCTTTCCTTTGGAAAAACCGGTCCTGCTGAAATCAAAAACGAAGTTCTGCTTTTTGTACTTGGAGTTGGTTTTGGAATACTTGTAAATCTTTTACTCCACAAAAAAACCGACTACATCGAAGAATTGAAAAATAAAACTGATGATAAGATAAAGCTCGCCCTTCACAGAATGGCCTTAAGGATTCAAAATCCAGCTCTTGCTGATTACGACGGCACATGTTTTACCTCGCTGAATCAAAGTCTCTTTACTGCAAAAAAACAAGCCGAAGAAAACTACAATAATCAGTTTACAAAGAAAGACACTTTTGACAGCCGCTACCTTGCAATGCGCGAAAAGCAAACAAAGATTCTTTACGAAATGTTCAAAGCCGCCCGCGACCTTGGCTCAGTGCCATCCACCGCTCCCCTGCTTTCAGATTTTCTCGAAAAAGTTTCAAATGAATATCACAAGGATAACGATGTAAAGGCCCTGCTCGATGAACTTAGTCAGATTCACGATAAAATGAAAAACGTTCCACTACCTCAGACTCGCACCGAGTTCGAAGACCGGGCAAATCTTTTTATCCTCATGGAGCGTCTTAAAGAATTCTTACAGATAAAACATGATTTTATGATTGCACAAAATACCGGGCCGTCACTTCAATAAAATTTTATTTTTTACCCAACAAAATCTCCTTTTTCTCGACTATAATAGTGTAATCGATTACATAGTTTAAAAAGTGGAGCTTACGGTGGACAAGGTAATTACAGAAGATTTGATGGAAAAGACCTTTCTTTTTTGCTGGAAGAAAATTTCAGATAAGGAAGAGGCGCAGGATCTTGCACAGGAAATCATTGTTGATGCCCTGCTGATTTTGCGAAGTGGAAAAAAGATTGAAAACTTCTACGGTCTTTTCTGGCAGATTGCGCATAATAAGGTTATTGATTTTTACAGAAAAAAGCGTCCTGTAAAAATCAGTCTTGATGACATGGAAAACAGCCTTCTTGGTTTTGATAAATCACTTGGAGATTATATCAAACAGGAAGAACTGGATCTGCTTTCAAAATCTATGGTCAGACTTGCCAATATTCACAGAGATATCCTGGTGCGCTTCTACATCAAAAATCAAAGTGTAAAAGAAATTGCCATCGTCCTTAAGCTCCCCACGGGTACAGTAACAAGCCGCTTATCTGATGCCCGCAAAAATCTTAAGGAGAATTTTGAAACTATGGAAAATCGAAAAGAAAAAACTGAAAAGAAAAAAAGTATTATCGATTTTGAGCTTGAATTTTACATGAATGCAAACCAGGCCTGGATGGCAATTTCTTCTCTGATAGACAGACAGATTTTATTTGCATGTCGTGAAAAAAGTCAGACTGTCAGCCAACTTGCGTCACAGCTTGACCTACCCCAGCTCTTTTTGGAAGACAGCATTACAAAGCTTGTTCGGGCGAATGTTCTCTTTGAAGAAAAGAAAGGAAAGTATCTTACAGACTTTACAATTTTTCCAAAGTCAGTACGTAGAAAGACAGAAGAAATTGACCGTCAGATTTGCCGGGATTTAAAAATCGCCGAACGCTATTTTAAAATTCTTAATGGCATGAAGGCGGAGCTTTTGAAGGAAGATTTTTACGGCAATGATTTTGACTGGGAATATCTTCTTCCATATTTCATAATCCGCTCGGACAGAGAGTTTGGAAAAAAGGCGGGCGGAGATTATCTTCGCCAAAAATACGGCAAGGGGCTGCCAGACAGATTCTGGCGAAACTTTTATCTTACCGGCTGGTATGAAGATGAGCCCCAAGACCTTTCTAAGGAAGAAGCTTCTTTGATAGGCCCCGGCTATAATTATAATGTTTACAACATTCCAGAATGCGGTCATATTGAATTTCATAATACAATCAACACAATGCATTATGAAAAAGACGGGCACAAATGTGAGCTCGACCTCGACCGCCTCGACTGGCTCAACAGCGGCAACACAGGTCTTTATCTTGAGCTAATCAAAAATCCGAAGAAGCTTCTTTCAGAAAAAGAAGAAATGCTTGTTGCAGATATGCTGAACAATGGCGTGCTCGAAAAAACTCAGTCCGGCTACAAGGGAACAATTCCGGTCATCACTTTTGCGCAGGTGGACAAGTGGTGCAAAATGTGGCATGAAAAATTTAAAGAACTTTCAATAGAATATTATGATGCACTTTACAAAGCACAGGAAAAAGTTGTGTTGCCTTATATCCGGCATGATCTTTTGTGGGCTTCCTTCTGGCATGTCATTCCACTTGGAAACAACAAGAGCTTAGATTCCATGCTGATACAGTACGCAATTGATAATAAGCTGGTTCGTTTTGCAGAAGGGAAAAACGCTTCTTGCACAGCTATGTTTTTACTTTGTGAGTATGTGTAAGGCCGCTGGCGGCCGGTATTAGATAGCAGAACGTTAAAAAAATTGCGAAAGCAATTTTTAGTTCTACCATAAGGAGATTTCAAAATGAAAAAAATAGATAAACAGCTTTCCTATGCACCCGCAGAATTCCAGGTTTCTTATTGCGGATGGGCATCTCCTGCTATGCGCGAGATGAACGGTATTTTCAGACAGCAGCTTGCCTTGCTTTGTTATGACCAGGCAAAATCAGTGGAGGAACTTTCCGAGGCACTTCAGACTCCTTACCAATACATTCAGGACGCACTTGATTCTTTTTGTAATGCAAAAATGATGAAGAAGATTGACGGAAAATATCTTACAATTTTCCCAATGCTTCATCTGAAGAAAAATTACGAAGCCGGACTTTTGTGCTATAAGTTTTCTGAGGAGCACGAGATTCCAAAGAAAATAAATGACATACTTTTTTCTTTGAAGGATAAAATTGCAGCTCTGGATTTTTACGGAAATGATTTTGATCTTTCATACTTAAACTGGTTTTTGTATACCATAACCGATAACTGTATGATTTCAGAATTCCGTTCTTACTTTTCTGACAAAACTGATGAAGTAATCTTTAACAACAGTGACTGGAGAACAAATAACTACAATTATTCACTTTGCGCTTCATATAATTATGCTGATGAAAAAATTGAAGATGATCATCTGGAAAGACGACTTACACAAACTTCGACCTATTATCAGCATTATGATCAATACCGATACAACAACGTTTTTGATTACGCACCTTTCCCCTGCAGCTTTGAAGAAGTGCCGATTGGAATGGCTTCGGGATGCGGCAGAAATAATTATCTGACCAGGGAAAATATTGATTTTTATCTGAATCTTGTAAAAGGAATAAAGCGTGATTTTACAGAGGAAGAGCAGAAGTGGCTGGAAGCTTTTGAAAAGCATGGAGTTGTTGAAAAGAGAGGCGACAGCTACAAGCCTATGATTCCTGTTTTCACAGAGGAAGTTTTTTCTGAGCTGGAGAAAATCATCACCAGAGCTGTAATTCCAATTGTAAAGGAAATTGCGGAAGCGACAGAAAAACCAATGGAAGAAATTATGCTTCCTGAGATGCGGGGTGTAAAAGAAAGAATAGATCAGTTATATGTCTTCTGGCTCTGCAGTTTCTTGAGTCCCCGACAGGAACTTTACTGGTACGGTATGAATGTAGAAGGCCTCGCAATCCCTAAGGATTACAAGGCCTCCGCAGCAGGACTCTACGTAATTCGAGCCTAGTGATGGAAAAGTCTAATGCCGTTAAAGCACATAACGTCGCACGCTATCGCGTGCTCCCCGAGTTTCCGCTTACGCGTAAACTCGCCAGCTTTAATGGTGGAAGAGTCTAATACCATTAAAACACATCACCATATCATAACCATCTGCAGCCTCAATTACGAGGTCGTCGCGAACAGAGCCGCCTGGCTGAGCGATAACAGTTACACCGCTCTTCTTTGCGCGGTCGATGTTGTCGCCGAATGGGAAGAAGGCATCTGAACCAAGTGCAACGTTTGTATTTTTTGCAATCCATTCAGCCTTAGCTTCGCGGGTAAATACTTCAGGCTTTACCTTGAAGATATTCTGCCACTTGCCTTCAGCAAGAACGTCCATATATTCTTCGCCGATGTAAACATCAATTGCGTTGTCGCGGTCTGCACGCTTAATGCCGTCTACAAACTGCAAGCCCAGAACCTGAGGCGACTGACGCAGCCACCAGTTATCAGCCTTCTGACCGGCAAGACGTGTACAGTGAACACGGCTCTGCTGACCGGCACCAATACCAATAGCCTGACCGTCCTTTACAAAGCAAACTGAGTTAGACTGAGTGTACTTGAGAACGATAAGAGAAATAATCAGGTTGCGCTTGTCATCTTCGCTCAAAGTCTTGTTCTTAGTTACGATGTTAGACAAAGCAGACTTCTCATCAATTTTCAAAAAGTTGTGGCCCTGTTCAAAAGTTACGCCGAAAACCTGTTTGCGCTCAAGCTCAGCAGGCACGTAGTTAGGATCAATCTGAATTACACAATAGTTGCCATTCTTCTTAGCCTTCAAAATCTCAAGAGCCTTATCAGAATAGCCCGGAGCGATAACACCATCAGAAACTTCCTTCTTAATTAAAAGAGCAGTAGCTTCATCACATTCATCACTCAAAGAAATAAAATCACCGAAAGAGCTCATGCGGTCTGCACCACGAGCGCGGGCATAAGCGCAGGCAAGCGGAGTAAGTTCAACATTGTCAGTAAAATAAATTTTCTTGAGAGTATCAGAAAGAGGAAGACCTACAGCAGCACCGGCAGGAGAAACGTGCTTAAAAGAAGTCGCAGCAGGAAGGCCGGTAGCCTCCTTAAGTTCCTTAACAAGCTGCCAGCCGTTCAATGCGTCGAGCAGGTTGATGTATCCCGGTCTTCCGTTCACAACAGTAATAGGAAGATCGCCATTTTCCATAAAAACCCTAGCCGGCTTCTGGTTCGGGTTGCATCCATATTTAAGTTCGAGTTCTTTCATGCGGACATAATAGAATAAAATGAGAAGAATTTCAAATAGATAGGGAGCGGCCTGCAACGCAGGCAAAAACAGTCCAGTGGACTGTTTTTAGCGAGTCTCCGAGCAGTTATACTGCGAGGGGGGGGAAGCCCCCTACGCTCCCAAGTCCTCACTCACGGTAGTTTCGACAAGCTCAACCACCGTTCGCTCCAGTCTTGTCCGCTACCCCCTCTAACGGGGCTGCCGCCCCGTAACGCCCCGCTTAAAAAATAAGCTATCCGATTAATTTCGGATAGCTTTAATTACTATTCTTTTTCTACATACCAAGATAAATCAACGACTGTTTTACACCCAGTTACACCGTAAATGACATCAGTTTGATATTGAACAACTTCACCAAAATTTAGACTATTATTTGGAACAAATAACCTAGTATATTCATTTTCAATTCTATATGTTTGACATTTAATTTTATCCCATAACGCTATTTTTGCATATAATCCATATCGTGTAGCCTTATCAACATAAATTAAATCATCACCATCTTTATAAGCAATTCTATGTTCATTATCAGTATAGGCAGCATAAACTCTAGCAACTTTTTTCAGAACAAAATAATTGTTTTCTCCATTTGCATAACTCCAATTCAATAAATCTGCATTATCTGTAAACAGAACATCACCAAGATAAACATAATCTTCTTCAAGATTTACTGATTCATCAAGCACATATTCATATGGGCTTTTATCTTCAACTTCAATAGGAATTTCTTCTTCTGTTTCTTCAACCTTTTCTTCAGTTTTAGATTCAGGAACTTCTTCTTCTGTTTCATTTTCTGTTTCTTCGACAACTTCATCAGAAACAGTTTCAGTTGAAGTTTCTGTGATAACTGGTTCTTCTTTTTCAGTTGAAGTTTCAATTGTTGTTTCATCTGTGATATCTGTATTTGCAAGATTACCACATCCAATAAAAAGCATTGCTGGAATTAAAATTCCGAATATAAATTTTTTCATAAGATATCTCCATCAAATTTTCTTGTCTTTAATTATTTCTAGATTACTTGGCTCACAAATAACATATCCATTAAAATCTTCAGAAATAGAATAGTCTATTTTCTTTCCACATTTAGGACAAATCAAAACACCGCCAACAGTGTCTCTACTTTTAGTCGCTGTATCAGCAGTCATATCTGGATGTGGCCACTGCTCTAATTCATCCTCAAAATTATTTCCACAATCAGGGCAAGTAATCGAAATTTTTTTATACATTTTTCCGTCCTCTTTAAAAAAAATAATTCTCTACAGAGCATTATAATTTAATAATAATACTCTGTAAAGTATATTTATATACTATAGAGAATTTATAACTTGCTCTTTAGAATATTATTATTTCTATATGACAAATGAAGAAATGCAGGAATATGTTATTTCCTCTATACGTAGAATTCGTAAAACAAAAAAAATGTCACAACTAGATCTTTCAGTCCATGCAAATATGTCTCAAAGTTTTTTAGCAAACATTGAAACAGGCAAAAAAGAACCTTCTGTTATGACAATTATCCGTATTGCTCAAGCTATGGATGTAAATCCACGAGAATTCTTTCCAGAATCAACAAATGAATTAGATATAAATGTAAAAAGTGAAATAAAATCTGAAATTATGGATCTTCTAAAAAAATTATAAATACAATAAGCCTACATTCTTTTTTTTAACAAAAAAAAAGTGATTTCAGCAATTATACCAAAATCACTTTTCTATTTTATAAAATTAACTAATCATTATACTTTGAACTGATCTATCTGGCCACCAATTTCGCCGATAGAATCCTGCATTTCAGAAGCAATTCCGCGCAAAGCTTCACCGGTTTCATTAATCTTCTTCGCGCCAACAGTCATTTCGCGCATACTTTCTTCCATGATTCCAGTAGCATCCTGCAACTTTCGCACTTCAGAAAGAATTGCCTTGTTTCCTTCAGACATTTCCTGACTGGCAGTTTTAACTTCAAGCGAACTGTCATTCATCACATGAAGCACATTGCTAATCTGCTTTGAACCTTCGTTCTGCTCTTCCATAGCAGCCCGAATCTGGCGAACAAGGTCATCTGTATCACGAATCTTACTTGTTACAGAAGTAAATGCCGCACTAGACTGCTCAGAAGCAATTACCACATCATTAATAGAACGCTGAATTTCAGAAAGCTGATCACCAATTGTCTTAGACTGCTGTGTAGAAGTTTCCGAAAGTTTTCTAATTTCATCTGCAACAACAGAGAAGCCCTTTCCTGCTTCACCAGCGTGAGCCGCTTCAATTGCAGCATTCATAGCAAGCAAGTTTGTCTGTTCTGCAATTGCAGAAATGGCCTGGTTTGCTTCCTGAAGTATTTCACTCTGAACTTTAATCTGTTCAATTTTTTCGTTTACACTCATCTGAACCTGCTGACCATTACGGGCATCCACGTTTAGATTATCAAATGAAGAAGACATTTTTTCTACAGACTGATTTACAGAAGAAATGTTACCAATCATCTCTTCTACTGCAGCAGAGGCTTCAGAAACACAAGCACTCTGTTTTTCAATCATCTTTTCAAGAGATTCAATGTTAGATGCAATTTCGTTTACAGCACCTGCAGTTTCGTGAACGCTATCAGCCTGATTAGAAATCTGACCGTGTACCGATTCAATATTAGAAATAATCTGAGTAATTGAAGAGGCGGTATCCTGTGTACTATCATTCAAAGAAAGCCCTGCACTACCAAGTTTCTGTTTTGAATCCTTAATCTGGGCGATGATGTCGTGCAACTTAGCCATAAAGTTATTAAATTCAGAAACAACATCTGCAACTTCATCATTTCCGCGCTTATCAAGGCGCTTTGTAAGGTCTGCATCACCAGAAGCAACGTCACCAATTGCATCCTTAAGCTTAATAAGAGGTTTAAGACTGATAGACATTGTGATTCCAACTGCAACGAAAGCAATTAAAATCATTACAACTGAAAGACTTAATACAATTTTACTCATTCTTGCAATGTCAGAATAGAAGTCGTCATATTCACAGGCACCAAAAACAGACCAGTCTGTTCCAGGAATTACGGCAAAAGCTGTAATCATTTTTACACCTGTAGGTGTTACGAACATCTGAGTTCCTGTTTCACCATTCATAACTCTTTTTAAGATTGGGGCAACGCGTTCGTCTGCATCTTCATTTACGTCCTGAAAAGAAGTTACCTGCTCAAAAACGTTTGAAGCAATTGTATGACCAGATACACGGCTAATAACCTGAATGTGTGAATCTGAATTACCAAATTGGATTTGTGAAATTCTGTCTGAAAGAACATTACCAAAGATGTTCAAAGTAAGACATCCAATTGGAGTATGATTATCATCATAAACTGGAGTTGCATAAATCTGGAACAAAACATTTGTTACCGGGTTAATTGCAGGGTCGGTAATTGTTGTCTTTCCAATCTTTGCGTTATCAATATAGGCTCTCTGAAGCTTAATAGGATCTCCAGCTGCAGTAAAGCTGTTTCCTTCCAGATCATAATAACCAATATTTTCATAATCAGAACTTACCTTTGAAATGCGGGTAAGCTGAGCACATTTTTCTTTTAAGGGTAAATCTTGATCTTTAAGAAAATCTGCTAAAGCTACTGCATTGAGCATTCTAAAGTTTTTTTCTTCTTCATCCTTTATTTTTGTAGCTGCAATTTCTGCAACAACATTAAGAAGTGCATCTACCGAAGCATTTGTGGAACTTGTTGACAACTTCATAGCTACTGTAACATTTACAGCATTAGATGCAATCAAAATAAGCAATACAATTACAATAAGTCTAAACTGTAAGCTGCCTATAAACTTAGAAAATTTCATTTTCATCTCCTATAGATAGCAAAGCATTAAAAAAATTGCGAAATTAATTTTTAGCTTTACCACCTTATAACTGAATATTATATTTTACCACGTTAAAATTAATATCGTCAAATTTTTATAAGATTTGTTATAATTTTCCTAGTTATTATTGATTTATAGTTCCGCTGTTTTCTGTTCCGCCCGGTGTTTCGTTGTTACGCTCTATTTTCTGAAAAATACGTTTTGCAATTCCGCTTATTGTATAGATTATAAATTCAGGGCCGATAAGTGCGCCAGCAATCATTGTATAACGGTTCCAGAAGATGATGGCCAACTCCAGAATGACTAAAAACAATATTAATAGAGTTTTTTTGAAGTAGAGCATACTCACTCCAAAAGCATTTTTTACAATATTACGCAAAGAATTTTTATAGCGGGCTATAAGAGGATAAGAATACAAAATAACCAGAGCAATAACAGCTGTATAAAGAATTGCTCCTAAAATTACAATAAAGTTAATATCATCTGCTTTAATAACCAGTTGCCAGATAAGATAATCTGCATAGATGCAGGGAGCTGTAAAAAGCCACATAATCGTTCCCTGCTTAAAGTTTTCCTTAAAAGCTTTTACAAACATGCGGGCAACATAGCCCTCTTCCTCATCTACCATTTTCATAGTGACATAAAAAGCCGCACAGGTAGAAGCGCCAATAGTAATAATAGGAAGACTAAAAAGGAGCCATAAAAGATTAAGAAGAAGTACATCCAGCGCCCGGTTTACAAAACGCCAGAAGCCACTGTTCATATTAAAAAGTGCCATGACTTATTTTATCAAAAAAAAAGACTGTGGAAAACCTGCTTGCGCTGCACGCAGGTTTTCCACAGTGTAGTCTTTTACTGAGCCTTAGCAAGCTTTTCAGCTGCAGCACGTTTTTCTGCCTGCTTCAAAGAGTGAGCAATACAGTCATCGTAACCGTAAGACTTAGCATCACTAATCATCTTTGCAACAATTGCATCGTATTCTGCATCTGTTTTAGCATAGATTGCATTCCATGTTTCATTCTTGATACATTCAGCAACCTGATTCCACTTCATTGTCAAATCATCTGGAACACCAGCACCTGTGAACAATGAACCTGGACTTACACGGTAGTTAGAAAGCTGCATGTAGCGGTTTGGAGTTGTTGCTCCAGCCCAATCGCGCCAGCGCTGTTCAATTTCAGACTGTGCAGGAACCTGTTCTGATTCCCAGTTAGTCTTATTGTAAGTTTCGTTCTTTGTAAGTGGGTTGTAAGAATCTTTACACCATGTTGTGTTGTTAATCTGGAAAGCACCGTCGTGGAATGATCCTTTGTAAGGAGCAGGCATTTCTGTGTTGTTCTGATCAGCCTGAGCCTTCTTTCCAAGTTCTGTAAAGTATGTCTTTCCATCTTTTATATCCCAACATACACCACGTGGACCGTATTCAATTGTCATATATCCTTCTGGAGTAGAGAACCAGTTGATGATTGCAAGACAAAGTTCTGGGTAAGCAGTTTTAGCACCGATTGTCCAGAGGCGGTTTCCACCATATACGCTCTGACCATAAACGATTGGATGAGCATCTTTTGGAAGTACAGGGTACATAGCCTTTCCAGCTTCTTTTACGTGAGCATCTGTGTTATAAGCACCAGAAGCCATCCAGTTAAAGATGTTCCAGAAAGCAGTTCCGTTCTGATAGTCTTCTGACATTCCGCCATATTTCTGAGTCATAGAGTCTGGGTCAACCAAACCTTTCTGGTTCAACTTGTTGATAAATTTCAAGCAGTAAAGATATGGGCTGTTTTCTCCAAGACAATCATAGAATTTTCCTTCATCTGGGTCAAAAAGACCAAAGTCAAATTCATCATAGCCAAAGTAAGCAGTTGCCAAAGACTTAACATACATTACCATGTTTCCATCCCAGTCGTTGAACAAAGAAAGACCATAAGTTGGTTTTCCGTTATCGTCTGTAGGACAGATTTCCTTCATTTTTGCAAGAACATCTACCATGTCATCAAGAGTTTTGATTTCTGGCTTTCCAATCTGTTCATAAAGATCAAAACGAAGATCCCAAGTATAGAAGAATTCCTGAATATCTTTTGCAGATGTAGAAACGTTGAATCCGTATCCGTGAAGTTTCTTATCTGGTGAATCCATGAACTTGTTCTTCTGAAGAGCAAGCTTCATGTTGTTATTGATATATGGTGCCCACTGAGCAAGAAGATTATCCTCTTCCCAGTCCAAAAGCATTCCTTTTTTACAAGCAGCAGAATACTTATCTGTGTTATCACCCCAAACAACAATGTCTCCAAGGTTGCCGGCTTCCATACGTGTCTGGTAAGCTCCACCTGTATCTGGAATAATGTTGATTTTTACGTTGAACTTAGCAAGCATCAAATCTGCAAACCAACCTGTCTGCATACCTGAATAGTTTGCAAGCTGTGAATAAACATCCAATGTTACAGGCTCTTTTGGTCTGATTTTTTTGATGTTTCCTTCTGATTTTGCGGTTGTAGAAATAGCAAGTTCATCTACTCCATTTTCAGCAGTCTTGCTGCCGCCGCAACCAATTACCATAGCAGAGAGAGCAAGAGCTCCTGCTAAAGCAAAAAGTTTTACCTTTTTCATATATCCTCCTGTTCGATATAACCAAAATAAGTGGGTATCTTCTATTATTACCCTTTTACCGCCCCCAGCATAATTCCCTTTACAAAGTATTTCTGCATGAATGGGTACACAAGCAGAATTGGGATTGCAGTTACCATGGCAACTGTATACTGGATAGATTTTGTGTTCATCATTTCCTGACGCTGAGCTTCACTCAAACCGGTTGTAGAAGTACCCATAGATGCTGCAAGGTTTGAAGACTGGGTCAGGTAAATGTACAAGCGCTCCTGCAAAGTTTTAAGATGAGGAGCACCACTCATCAAAACCAAAGAATCCTGGAAAGAGTTCCAGTGACCTACTGCACACCAGATTGCAATTGTTGCAAGAATAGGTTTTGAAAGAGGCCAGATAATCTTTAAGAAAATTGTGAAGTAAGAGGCACCATCAATCTGGGCACTTTCTTCCAATTCAGCTGGAATTGATTCAATATAAGTTTTTACCATGATGATGTTATAAACGCTTACAAGTCCTGGAATAATATAGCCCAGGAAGTTGTTTGTAAGGCCGAGCATCTGCATAGTTGTAAACCAAGGAATCAAACCGGCACTAAAGTACATTGTTACAATCATAAAACGGTAAGCAAACTTTCTGTGCCACATTTCTTTTTTTGTAACCAGATAGCCAACAAATCCAGAAACTGCTGTAGAAGTTGCTGTACCAATCAAAGTGCGGGCAAGAGTTACCAGGAAAGAAGTTCCCAAACCGCTTACATTGCGCAGATTGTAATAATTCTTAAACTGAATGCCACGCGGATAAAAGTTAATTAATCCTTTTGCAACCAGACCATTATTTGAAATGGTATTTATAAACAAATAATAAAATGGGAATACACAGATTAATGTAAATGCTACAAAGAATGCGTAGTTTATTACATTAAATACAACATCACCTATTGAACGTTTTTCTACCATAAAACTACCTCTTAGAATATTGAGCTTCCGCGAATCCACTTAGAAATCTTATTCGTAATAAAGAGCAGGATTACACTAACGAAAGACTTAAACATACTTACAACAGTAGAGAACGGAATATTACTGTTTGCAGTCTGACCAAAACTCAACTGATATACATACAAATCAAGAACTTCAATTGGATTCTTGTTTGTTGGATTTTTGAATACGAGGTACTGATCCATACCATTGCTCAAAATGTTAGAAACAGAAAGAATCAAAAGTACAATGTATGTTGGGAACAATTCTGGGATTGTAATGTGCCAGATTTTCTGGAATCGGCCGGCACCATCAACAGTTGCGGCTTCATAAAGCTGCTGGTCAATTCCCGAAATTGCAGCAATATACATAATTGCAGACCAACCCAGTCCTTTCCAGGTTCCCCAGAGCCACATCTTAAGCCAGATAAAGTGGTCGCCCATGAGCATGTTCACACCCTTATCCCAGAAGCCACCGTTTACCATCAGACTTGAAATAAATCCTTCTGTACCAAAAATACAGAAAGCAATTGCATAAACCAAAACCCATGAAATAAAGTTTGGAATTGTTGTTAATGTCTGAATAATTTTACGAGCCTGAGTATTCTTAATTTCCGAAAGGAAGATTGCGAAAATCATTGGAAGCCAGCTGAAGGCAATACCAAGACCGCTCATTACCAGAGTATTTCGCAAAACGCGGATAATATCGGAACGAGTTGCGGCATTTTCAAAAGGAGCCTTAAACCATTTTAAGCCAACCCACTTATCCATAGAAAGTGTGTCACCAGCGTTGTAGTCAAAGAAGGCATAGCGCCAGCCCCACAAAGGCAGGTAGCTGAAAATAAACACAAGAATAAGGAAAGGCAAAATCATTAAGAAGAGCTGGAATGGAGCTTCAATCTGGCACTTTTCGCCTTTTTCTGGAGCTGGAGTACAAATGAAGGATACAAGAGCGCAGATAAAGATAAATGCAAGAAGAACACAGAAGAGTGGAACTGTCTGGGGTTCCAGGGGCTCTATTTTTGCTATATTTTCGCTTGAAGTAAGGAGGTTGTAAGCATGAAGCAAACCAAACATGCTGATAAAGCTTGCGGCACTACCAGCAAGAATTGTGAAGTGACCAATTCTCTTAAGTTTGTTGTTTCCCACAGACATACATGAACCTGCACCGCAGGCTATAATTCCAAGGCAGGCAAGTAAACTAAAGAAGAAGGCGCCAACCATAACACTTTCAGGAAGCCAGCCGCGGATAAAGAGACGTTCCATATTTGCGGTGTATGTACCGTAAGAAAAACCAGAAGTAAACAAAGAAACGTTGCGGCTGATGTTCAAAGAAATGCGGGCTGGGTTTGCGCCAGGAATAAAGAGGAGAATAAACAAGAGCAGAGCTAAGATACGGTAAGTAATCTGGAATGGCTGAGCTTTAAAACCAGATTTTTCTCCAGCAGGAGCCTTTTCCAAAACAAGCAGTGCAATTGCAAGTGCGGCAGAAATAATACTAAAGGTGATGAAAGCACCAGCACCCTTAGCTTCTATTGCACTAGCATTCAAAGAATCCAGCGCCATGGCAAAGTTTGCCTGAGCCGCAGCAAAAGGAACCATTGAAATTACAGTAAGAACTGCACCCACACAAATGATAATATTTCCAATCTTTCTGACTTTATTTTTTCCGCAGGCAAAGTAAACACCAATTATGCAGATAAATACAGCCAGAAAAGTAAAAATACTGTTTTTGTGAGCTGATTCAAGTGCCCCGGCAAGTGCATCATGCCGAGCCTTAAAAGCCTTCCATTCTGCGGCAAAACTATTTGCCTTAAGTTTCTTTGCTTTTACATCATCTTCATAATCATCAAAAACCATGTCAGAAGAAGATGAAGCAGCAGAACTTTCTACCATTGCGGCAAAGTTTGAATAGAAATCATCGTAAGAATCGGTAGATTCTTCCTCTTCAGCTTCCGAAGAGCTTTCTGAATTACTATTCTTTTCGGCATCCATTAAAGGTGCAACATAACCACGGAAATAGAATGCAGATTTTACAAGGGATGTTCCAGAACTCATTAAATTACTAAAACGAGCCGGATTCATCCTGCCTATGAACATAAATACAAAAAGAAGTAAAACGGAGATTTTTGAAGCCCAGTTCAAGCCTGTTACAAGAGCATTGCGGACATCAAGTGTTTTTTTAGATTTTTCAGTCATTTTTATCCCTGCAGATACTTTTTATCAGTTTTTATTATAGGTGCAAGTGATAAAAAATACATTATTTCTAACTTTGTTAATTAGACATCATTTATCAAAATTTTTGTAAATCGTTTTAATATTTTCTGCGATAAATGTGGCATTACTCATGTATATTGGTTTATTTGCTAAAACGATAATAGAAAGCTTTTTGTCAAAATCATAATAGTTATATGAATTAAAAACATTTGTTGTCCCCGAATGGAACATGGCCTTATTTTTAACGTAAACTCCGTAGCCATAGGAATCTGTATCAATCATCTGATGAAGTGATTTTTTGTTTACAATTTTCCCTTCTGCCAGAAGAACATTCCACTTAAACAAATCAGTTACACAGGAATTCACATCTCCGCAGCCAAGCGCAAGACTGGCTGGAATACTGTAGTAACGGCCATAGCGGTCGTAAGCCTTAGTTTCTGTCCCCTGAAAAATAAGGTTCGAGTGAGTCATACCAGCTTTTTTGAAAATGTTTTTCTGAATATACTCTTCGTATGACATTCCGCTCACCTGCTCAATGATTTTTGCGAGCAGATAATAATTTGTATTGCAGTAAAAATAGGTGCTGTTTGGTTTTGCAAGAAGAGGAGCATCATAAAAATATGTGATTACAATGTCTTTATCTACCGGCTTACAGGCAAACTGATTTTTCTCTATAAGACGATAAACATTTATCGGGAAGAATTCATCTGCTTCATTAATGTGGTCTGTGAGTCCCGACCGCATATTCAAAAGCATTTCCACTGTGATTTCATCACCATAGGCATAACCTGGAAAAAAACGAGAAATAGGATCTGAAACGGAAAGTTTTTTGCTTTGAACCAGCTGCATTACTGCGGCGGCTGTCATCTGTTTGGAAATTGAACCAGTTTCAAAGCAGGCATTTAAAAAGATTACTCGTGATTTATCATCATTCGGGTCGCAGCGGCCAAAGCCTTTTGCAAAAACAATTTCCCTTCCCTTGCCTACTAAAACCGCGCCCTGAAAATGCAGGTTTTGTAAATACTCATCGAGGGCTAAGGTAAACCTGCTGTATTCCGGGTTGATTATCTGCGTGCCTTCCCAATTCTTATTTTTAAAAGCAACACAGCCTGTAAGTGAAAAGAAAATAAAAAAAACGGAGGCAAGAGCGAAAAAAACATGAAGAAAAACATTTTTTTTCATCGTTACACCTCCGTTTCAAATTCTCACAACCAGCCAGCAGCCGCTGTGAAAGTTACGGCTAAGTAATTATCAGCCTGAGCCGACAAATCTTACTTATTCTTGTTAATAATCACCTGTTCATATTTGCCAGTAGCAATTTCTACATAGCGAACAAAAAGCGAAACCTTGTTATCTTCATTCAAAGAATTCCAGATTTCGTCTGCAAATTCTTTGATACTTCCATGCAAAGCAAGTTTTACCGGTTCACCTTCAAAGCTTGGGAGAGGATTTCCGTCTTCCATATAAGTATGGATATAGTGTCCTTCTCCATTCTGAGGATTATCGTAAGTATATGTAAAGCGCAGTGTGTTTTCACCATTTCCACAATCACTCTTAAGAATAGAAAGTGAATAAGCATATCCGCCGTCTACACCGCCTTCAAGATCAAGCAAAGAAGAAATACGAGGAGTATAGTTTGGTGCATCGTGTTCATATTTACGGCTGCGCAAAGACTGTTCAAAAGTAAGACCTTTTTTGAGTCCTTCAAAAATTGTATCTGTCTGGTCTCCATTTGTTACGATTGTCTTTTTTCCAAGTTCACGAACGGCAGCGTAAATAATCAGGCTTGGATCACCAGCGATTAAAGATTCATCAAAAGCTTTTGTGCGGATTACTTCTGTAGCAGCTTCGCCATCATTGCTGCTTACAAAAACACGGTTGCGGCTTCCTGCGCTGCGGCCCATTGTCCAGTAGGCAGAAACTGCATATTTTCCGTCTTCTGATTTTCCAGCAATAATTCCACGTCCTGGATAGCTTGTGCGAGAAAGTTCATCTTTTACATTTAAAATCTTCATAGTATTCCTCTTGTATAAGTTTTAAAGTGGTAAACCTAAAAATTGCTTTCGCAATTTTTTTTAACGGTTTGCTATTTAACACCGGCCGCCAGCGGCCACACTCACATGCTGTTCGTTAAGTATTTCCATTACATGATCAACTGTCTTCTGTTTTGGATCTGGATCGTCTGCTGGAAGTTTTGCCAGAACTTCATTACGGAATTCTTTACAGTTGATTACAGGACTTGCTGTAAGAGTAACTGTATCTTCTACCAGAAGGTCTGAAAGCATATCTTCCGGATTATCCGGATTAAGACGAAGGGCGTTTCCGTTGATTGAAACCAGAATCATGTTATCAAAAAGGCGCAGATAACTGTCTATTTCGCGCAAGCCCATTTTTGTTTCAGGTTTTCCAGGACGGTAACGAGTTCCACTTGGGAATACCAGAATAATCTGTCCGCGCTTTTTGCAGGTGTCCATTGCGCGCATTGCGGCAAAGTTGATTTTGCGAGCCTTCTGCTCTTCTGCAATTCTTTCTTCTTCAGAAACAGCCTTTTCTTCTGCTGCATTCAGAGAACGAGTTGGATAAATAACTACGCGGGTAAAACCTTCTGTAAATGCGCGAACAGCGGCACTAGCTTCATTCAGCTTCATTCCTGCAACAGCAACAATGCGTGAAGAAAAATCTTTTGCCCAAGGTTCGCCCTGTTTTTCCAAAAGATAAAGTATTGCAGGTAAATCAAGGTTTGAATAATGCTCCATGAGGATAAGACCGTTTTTACCTTCATTTACAACAGACTCATAGAACTTTTTGAAGTTTTCAATATTGTTAAGACCTGAATCGCTCTTGAAATATTCATCTAGAACTTTGTACATGTACTTGCGAGACTCCAGATTTGCTTCTTCGTAAACTTTTGTCTCATCAATTTTTGCAGCTGCACTGGAAATTTTTGCCATTTCAGCAAATAAACTTCCGTATTTTTCTTTTAATGTGATTGCCATTACAAAACCCTTAAAATATAAATATAGTCTTATAAGTATATTCTATTTTAAGGGTTTTGTACATTAATGGGCAAGGTAAATGCTGGCCTTACGTACCAAAGCTTAGCGAGACCTTGCCCCGCAGTTTGCCGAGCAAACTGCGCATTTATCCGCCCCCCTACATGTGCTGCGAAGGAGTTCCGCTTGGAGGATTACCATTTGGTGGTGTTGGTGGTCTCTGTCGGAAATCAAACTCGCCGCCAGCAGACTTTGCTTCTTTGAATTTCATTTCAATTCCTACAAGTTTTCCGCCATCCTTAAGTTTTATAGTCTTACCATGAAGCCACTTATTTTCTTTGGCATTCTTATTGTAGTAAATTGTATAACCATTTGAAAGAATATTTTTTCCCTTCTTATCAGCCAGAGAAAGAACATTAACGTAAGCATCTGCAGTAAGAGAAATTGATGCGTTCTTTTCAAGATAAAGATTTACCTTTCCCTGTTTTTCAGAGTTAATAGAACCAGTAAACTCTGTTCCTTCATTAAAATAAAGTGATGCAGAACTGATTTCATCAACACAAATGCTTCCTTCCAGAATCTGATTTTCAGACTTGAACTTCAAAGTACCGCCGTTTGCGCCCTTGCGTCCCCAGCCGCGCTCTGAATTATTCTGAGAAACCTGAATAAGTTTTCCAGTCTGATTTTCAAGCTTTGTATTTTCCAGATTGATGTTTGCATTAGTATTTGTGATATAAAAGAAAGCACCATCAGAATTACTTGTCAAAGTTGATTTTTTTGCAGTGAAAACTGAAGTTCCCTGACCAGCATCGCCACTCATACTCTGATAAAGCATAACTGCACAGCCAGTATTTCCGTGTCCACTTTTTGTTCCACCACTGATTTGTACATTATTAAGTTTGATAGAGTTTTTACCTTCAATAACTGCAATTTCTGAACCGCTTGCGCTACCTTCAAGATTGCTTACAGAAATATTGCCTGTAGAATAAATTACTGGCGACCCCTGTCCAGCTGTAGCGGCAATTCCGCCATCAACAGTTACGTTTCCTTCACCGCGGTCGGTTGCAAACGCCGCAGCATGAGCCCCTTTTGTAGAAATATCGACATTTTTTGCATTGATACTTCCGCCGTAAGTAGCATCTAATCCTCTGGAAGAGTCTTTAGTCGTCCTGATTTTTATTCCGTCTATTTCAATACTGCTATTTTCACCAGTTACAAAAACAGCATTTGAACCATTTGCAGAAGAAGACACTTCTACATTTGAAAGGGAAAGTTTTCCTTCAGTTACTACAAGAGCTGCATTAAGTCCGTAAAAATTGCTCTGTCCATCATTTGAAGAGTCACCGGCTTTTTTTTCAAAGCTTGAATCTGAAATATTGGCAGCAGCTCCATTTTTTACAAGCAGAAGACTTTTATCTTCACTTGATGTTGAAAGAGCTAAATCAGAAGTGTCTTCATCGGAAGTAATAACTTTTTCTGCAGAAAGCTCCGGTACTTCTTCATCTGGAACAGTTCCAAAACCCTCCGGCGGCTGACCGTCCGGAAACTCAGGAGGCTGTCCGCCTGCCCCGTTTCCAGGTCCGCCATTAGGACCACCAAATTTCTGTGCAATCAAAAGCAGAGAAGCACATGATACAATCACAATTGTTGTTAATATTTTTTTCATAAAAAACCTCTTTGTGCATCGGGCTTTTTACCCGTGCTAAACTAACCAGAAAACCACAGCCGAAAAGCACAAGTTACTTAGAGATAAATAAGAAGTATCTTAGGATTTAACGGCCGCTTTAAGAAATTTACCTTATTGCTAAATGAAAATTCCGTTGTATACTTGAAATCCGAGGAAGAAAAATGAAAAAACTAATTTTAATGCTTTCGGCACTTACTGTGCTGGGACTAACTTTTGCATTGGCCGGCTGTTCTGGAAAGGCAGAGCCAAAAGTAATTGAAAATGACGATGGAAGTATTTCAATTACAAGAGTAGATGAGGACGGAAAAGCTGTTTCTTTCAATAAAAAAGCAGACGGTTTTGAAAACGTTACCATTGTAAAATTGGGACAGACTTCAAAGACAAACCCAATCAGTATAAGTCTTGCAGATTACAGCGACAAAGACATTTTGATGGAATTCAGCTGCGATATGAAGGTTGAAGACACATCTAAAAATGAAAACGAGATTATCTGGATGGTAAACGAGGTTGACGAAAACTTTCCCCAGTTCTACCGCGAATATCTAAAATCTGGTGAATGGACAAAAGTAAGCGGCCGTGAAATAATTCACCTGGGACAGAACCGACAATTCTACCTTTCTGGTGCGGGTCTTTCTAAAGAAAACATCACCGTTTATCTGAAAAACTTCCGCCTTAAGCTTTCTGGCGAAGGAATTGGCTCAAAAGAAGTTGTAACAAAGAACTGGCTGGAAGTGCCTTCTATAAAAGAGACCTACAAAAATCTCTTTGATTATTTTGGACTGGCACTTACAAAAGAAGAATACGACTCTTCCCGCGTTCGCGACGGTGTAAAGTATCATGCAGATTACGTTACAATGGGTAATGAATTTAAACCAGACTTTTTGTTCAACTGGCAGCAGCCTACAAAATTTGAAGATTTCACAGCAGAAAACGGAAAAACCTACAAAATGCCTTACTGGCTCCCTGGCTTTAACCGCATGGATGAGTGTCTAAAACACAGCAAAGAACTGGGCCTAAAAATGCGTGGACATGTACTTTTGTGGCATGCCCAGACTCCGTGGTGGTTCTTTGTAGAAGACTACGGTGAAGGTGACTACTACGTTGATACCGATGAAATGAACGCCCGCCTGGAATGGTACATCAAAACTGTTCTTGAACACGTTGCTGAATGGGAAAAGAAAAACAACAATGGCGAACATATTGTAGAAATTTGGGATGTTGTAAACGAAGTTTGCTCAGACAATGTAACTGATTCAAACTGGATTCGTGGTGAAGAAAGCAGCGAATGGACCAAAGTTTACGAAGATGATTCTTACATTGTAAACGCTTTCCGTTATGCAAATAAATATGCTCCAGCTGATGTAGAACTTGTTTATAACGACTATGGCTGCACGTCACCAAGAAAGCGCAAGGGTATGCTAAAGATTATTGATGCCATTCAGGCCGCTCCTGATGCAAGAATTGACGCAATGGGAATGCAGAGCCACATTGGAATGGACACAAAACTTACAGGACCAGACAGCTTTGAAGCTGCAATTCAAGATTTCATTGCAAAAGGTTTGAATGTTCAGATTACAGAACTTGATATTGGCCATGGTGATAAGCCTTACTCTTCTATCCGCATGAAGGCAAAATATAAGGAAGTTTTTGAAGTTGCCTTGCGAAACAGAAAAACTGATAACCACAAGGGCGTTGAAGGTGTAACAATCTGGGGATTAAATGATGAAGGCACCTGGCTGAATGCCTTAAAAGAATACGAAGGACACACACAGAAGCCGCTTTTATTCGAAACTAAAGAATTTCTTGTAAAACCGGCATTCTATGGTGTACTTGAAGCAGTTGAATCTATTAACTGATTCTAACTGATTTTAAACACTGGCATTAATTCCAGAGGGGCGGCGGCTGTAATAGTCTGGCCGCCCTTATATTTTGTACCTGTAAAATTCAGGGAGCCCTGCGCACCGGACTTACCCTCTGCAGCCAGAGCCTGCCATTCTTTTCCAGCAGGAAGTGGTGGAAGATAAACAGTGCGGCTTGTAACGCCCGCTTCTGTTACAGGGCAGACAAGAATTTCCGGCCCAAACATATACTGGTCTTCTACCTCCCAGGAACATTCATCATCAGCAAAGTCATAGAAAAGAGGACGAATTACAGGACTGCCCTTTTCGTGAGCTGCCTGCATCTGCTCTTTAATGTATGGCTTAAGTTCTGCACGAAGACGCAGCCATCCTTCTAGAATCTTGTAAACTTCCCGGCCATCTGCAAGTGAACCAAAAGACCAGATTTCATTGTCCTGACCGCTTTCCATCTGCTTAATCTGATTTCCGCGAATCTGATGAAAGTCGTCTCCGGCAGCCTGAGCCTTAAATGGCGGACGTTCACCGTGCAGACGCATTACAGGACAGAAAACACCCCACTGGAACCAGCGCACTAAAAGCTCCTTGAAAGAGTCATCTTTTATATCTCCACCAAGAAAGCCCCCGATATCGGTAGTCCACCATGGGATTCCTGCAATAGCCATGCTCAAGCCGGCCTGAATCTGATTACGGAAGCTTCTGAAATCTGAATGAACATCTCCACTCCAGACAACAGCGCCAAATTTCTGAGAGCCAGCCCATGCACAGCGATCAAGACTAAGAGGCTGAGCAACTCCTTCTTCTTTAAGGCCATCATAAAAGCCTTTGGCGTAATAATATGGATAGATATTTGAACATTCCATTGCAGGTCCTATGTGGTACTTGTAATGTTCAAATTCGTAAAGACCGTATTCTGGTTCGGCTTCGTCCAGCCAGAAAAGCTGAATGCCTTTTTTAAAGTAGTTTTCCTTGCACTTGTTCCAAACGTATTCACGCGTTGCCGGATTTGTTGTATCAAAGAAAACTGTATTTCCCATCCAGTCCATGTTAAAGCCGTCTTTTTTATCAAAGCTGATTAAAAGCCCCTGGGCTGCCATTTCTTCAAAGTTTTCGCTGCGCTCGTCTACAGTTGGCCATACACTAACCATAAGACGCACACCCATTTCGCTTAACTCGCGAACCATAGCATCCGGATCAGGCCAGTCTTTTGGGTCAAACTTAAAGTCTCCCTGGCAGGTCCAGTGGAAGAAGTCTATTACAATTACGTCCAGAGGAAGCTTGCGGTGGTGATATTCGCGGGCAACATTTAAAACCTCTTCCTGAGTGCGATAACGCAGCTTGCACTGCCAGAAGCCCATGGCAAAATCTGGCATCATTGGGGTGCGTCCAGTTACTGCGGTGTAGTTTTCTTCAATTTCGGCAGGGCTTCCTGTAGTTACCCAGTAGTCAATTTTCTGAGTTTCTTCCGCAGTCCAGATTGTGCCGTTTGTTCCAAAAACTGCAGTTCCCACAGCGGGATTGTTCCACAAAAAGCCATAACCGCGGCTTGATAATACAAAAGGCACCGAAGCCTGGCTGTTTTTTTGCGAAAGCTCCCAGATTCCACCTTTTTTATCTAAGTGAGAATCCTGGTACTGGCCCATTCCGTAAAGTTTTTCGTCGTCATAAGATTCAAAACGCACTTGAGCCTTATAGCTGAACTTGCCGGCATTTGGCTTTAGTTCGCGGGCATTGTGATTTGTAGGCACGCAGAAACGGTCAATTCGCCAGCGGTTACGCCACTGTTCTTCAAAGAGAAGTTCTGCGCCCGGTGTGCCCTGAGTGTCCTGCGCCCCGGCACCGACATCGTTGCATTCCCCAAGGCGCCAGAAAGAAATCCAGCCCTCGTGATTTACGCGAACTAACAAACGACCGTTAGTTAGTTCTGCAATCTGCCCGCTACTTGCAGGTACACCTTCAAAATGAGCTGCCCAAGGGTAGGTTGTATCTACATCGCGAATGGAGATTTTGCAGGACGGAGAGGGGGTATTCGCACTCGACACTTCAGTGTCGAGTTTCGAGCGGGCTTCCCCCTCCCCTAGTGCCCAATCGTTTGCATCCATTGCCCGAGATGCTGTCATGCGTACACGAACAGAATCCTTGCCCCACGGCTCAATCCAAACCGTGCCAAAACCATCTTTTATAATAAGCCTGTTATTTTCTTGTGTAATCATATCTTTATTGTATTACCTTTTGAGCAAAAATAGTGAATAAATCGGTTTTATAATTGTAGGAAAATCATTTTTTTTTCTAATTCACTTTTTTCTAAACTTTTTCCCCTCTTCTGCCGATATTCCCTATAGGGTTTTTATATGAAAAAGAAAATATATTATGAGTTTATAATTTCTGTCTCAATTGCGCTGGTAGTTTTTTCTATTGCAATTTCCAGCTGTAATTTTAAGTTTGGAGATCCGAGTCTGCTTACAGAACCTACTGTCGATTATGCAAATTCTATTTTAACAATCAGTATTCCACGTCAGAGTAAAAGCACCCAGTACATTAATGTTTATCGTCAGGATGTAACAGATGCCAAGGAAGACGAATATGATTCGGTTGATATTATAAACATTGGACTTATTCTGCCGGAAAATCTTACTTCTGGCGGAAACAGTTTCCAGTTTCAGGATAGTCTTGTAAAAAAATCACATAAGTACCGTTATCGTGTGCGCTATTGTGAATCTTCCGGCTACTATTCTACTGAATGGAGCGACCCTGTTGAAATTTCTTCGGGTCAGGCTTACAAGAGTGATGATGTTTTGACTTACACTGCCGATGGTCTTTCTTTTGATTATGATGAAACATACTTTACCCTTACTTTGAACGGGGCCGTTACATCTCCAAGCGTTATTTCTGATTTTGCAGATTATACCCCGGCACTCATCGTAAAAATTGTTGACAGTGAAACTGTAAAAGTTTTTGAAATTTCTAATGACAGCATCACTTCTAAAAAGGCAATTTCTTTGCGAGGTATTCTTACCAGCGACTTTTTTGATTCAAACATTCAGATTTTGGGAATTGTTGCTCAGAAAAAACAGTATGCTAACGAAGATTCTGATGTTGATATCGACTCTCTAAGTTCTGATGATTCAAGTTCTTCCAGCGCTGAGGGTGAAACTTCTTCTGAATCTGAAGAAGAGGAAGATGAAAAACCAATTATGCGTATTATCTGGACTGAACCGGTAAGCATTCCTGTTACAGGTCATGATGATAACATTCTCTCTCTTTCTGCATATACCTCTACCGAAGTTTTTGATTTTTCACAGAGCGTGAACAAACAGTAAGGCCGGTCCTGCGCCAGGGCTTCCGCATTATAAGCTAAGCGTTAATAAAAAAACAGAAGGGCTTGCGTTGCGCAGTGCCAGAACCTGCCAGCTGAGGACGCTAAGGAAAACAATCAGCAGTTTTTGCCAGTTCAAAAACTGCTGATTGTTTATTATGTCTTCGACATATCGCTCAGAAGCAGGTTCCGTCACTACTCCACTCCAGCCCTTCTGTTTTTTAACCTGAGCTTCACATTAATGCAAACGGCCAGCTAAAAATATGAGGGGCGGGAGCGAAACCGGAGCCGAAAAGCACTTTTCGCGTATTTGGCGACTGCCATAAAAAAAATAAATCATTTGATTGCAAATGATTTATTTTTTTCCTAAAAACGCGAAATCTGTGCTCTTTCGGAAACGGTGTAGCGCTAGCCCCTCATATTTTTATTCGGGACCTTTATAATGCGGAAGCCCTGAAGTTCGTACTGGCGATTTTAAAATGACAATTGAACAAATTTTGAGAAAATGTTATTTTAAACGCCATGAATACTCTGGTAGCATTGTGCGCAGTGGGCGCCGAAAAGATTTTAGGTAATGAAATCAAACATCTGGGTTATAAATTAGCCAGTTTAAATGCAAACGGTGCAAAAAATTTGCCTGGACGCGTAGCTTTTTTTGGTGACCAAGACGCACTCTACCGTTCTAATCTTTGCCTGCGCACTGCAGACCGTGTATACCTTCAGCTTGCTTCTTATTCAGCATTAGATTTTGATCAGCTTTATGACGGTGCCTACTCTATTGCCTGGCAGGATTTTTTAAATAAAGATTCCCGCATTGTTGTAGATAAAGTCCGCACTTACAAAAGCAAGTTAAATTCAGAACATTCTATTCAGGGGATTGTTCACAAGGCCATTTATTCAAAACTTGGTGATGTATGGCACATGTCCAGTCTGCCAGAAAGTGGTGAAGAAAGCGATATTCGTGTTTATGTTGATGAAAACACTGTGCAGATTCTGCTGGATTTGTCTGGACTTCCTTTGCACAAGCGCGGCTACCGTGTAGACGGAGGAATTGCACCTCTGCGCGAAACTACAGCCGCTATTCTTTTGCAGGAAATGATGTGGCGCCGCAAAACTCCTTTGCACGACCCATTCTGTGGTTCGGGAACAATTGCTATAGAAGCTACACTTTATGCATACAATGTTGCCCCAGGCTTTGGCCGCCGTTTTGCCCTGGAAAATCTGCCATTTTACAATGCAGACCGCGCGCTGGAAATCCGCCGGCGAGAAGCAGAGCAGATTCGCACAGACGTAGAAGTGCGCATTACAGGCTCCGACATAGACGCAGCCGCCGTAGAACGCGCCCGCAAAAATGCAGAGTACGCCTGTGTAATGGCAGGCCGAGCCCTCAAAGAAATTGGAATCAGCAAGCATGTGCCTCGCCCAGACTTTGTTCAGTCAGACTTTGCAGACCTTGCCGCCCCTTACGAAAGCGGCCTCCTCCTCTGCAACCCACCTTACGGCGAACGCCTTGGCAACAACGACCAGGCCTGCGAACTCTACGCAAAAATGGACAGCCTCTGGCTCGACTTCCCTAACTGGGATATTGGCGTAATCACTTCTAACGAAAACTTCCAGGAAAGCTTTGGTCACAAAACTAGCCGAATCAAAAAGCTTAAGGCCGGAAATCTGGATACAAGCTTTTACGTTTACACACGAATCAAAAAAGAAGAAAAATAGGATAAAAATAGATGGCAATCATTGTAGAACACGACAAGCGCAAGCAGGAAATTCTTCAGAAATCTCTTGATGTTTTTATCGAAGAAGGCTATGAAGATGCAACTTTCCAGAAAATTGCAGACCGATGCGGAATTACCCGCACTACGCTTTACATCTATTTTAAAAATAAACACGAAATCTTTTTAGGCAGTATAAAAGAACTGCTTGCTGAACTTGAAAACTCCCTTAAAGAAGTAATCAAAGATAAAAGCAAGAATGCCGAAACCACTTTGCGCCAGATTCTTACTACAATTATTTCTCAGTGTGAAGAAAACTCAAAACTTTTCAGCGTTCTTTTGAATTACCTTATGCAGCTTAAAAAGTCCGGAGTTGATACAAACAGCCGTGTACGCCGCCGCGTAATCAGAATGCATCATATTCTGGTTACAATTATTATTCAGGGTATTCGTGCCGGTGAATTCAAAGATGAAAACGTTAAAGTGATGGAAGAAACACTTTACGCTTTAATTGAATCGGCAATTTTTCGCATTGCAGTTCTGAATCAGACAGATTTGTCCAGCATACAGGCTTCTATCAATAGAACTGTAGATTCTTTCCTTGTATAACTCTAAATTTTGTCAATTTCTCTCTAAAATTATAAGTATAGTCGTTTAAAAACGTAATACGTATATGCTGTCTTATGATGATATACTTATCTTATGAAAATTAGGAAAATTGTATTATCATCACTCGCAGCTATTTCACTTTTTTCACTTGTCAGCTGCAAAAAAAATCTTTCATCTGTAGAATTTACAAAATCTTTGGGATTAGGATACAACTGGGGAAATACAATGGAAGCCTGGGGAACAGGCCAGATGGAAACCGGCTGGGGTGCTCCAATCTCTACAAAAGAAATGTTCGAAGACCTAAAAGCAAGAGGAATTGATACAATCCGTCTGCCTGTTGCCTGGTCTTTTAGGATGGAAGATAACAACAGAATTTACGAACCGCTTGCTAACCGCGTAAACGAAATTGTTGATATGGCTATAGACAGCGGCATGTATGTGATTTTAAACATTCACTGGGACGGCGGCTGGATTAACGATCCAAATTACGGTTTTACCCGCAACTGGGATAAGTGTATGAAAAAATACACTGATATCTGGACTCAGATTTGCCAACGCTACAAGGATTATGACAATCACCTGATTTTTGAGTCCCTTAATGAAGAAGGCTGTTTTGATAATGTATGGAACCGTTATGCTGCAAGCCGTGGTCCAAACACAAAAACTGCTTACGATATTCTGAATAAAATAAATCAGAAATTTGTTGATATAGTACGTGCTTCTGGCGGAAACAATGCAGACCGTTACCTTTTAATTGCCGGTTATGCCACAGACATTGACTGCACAATCGAAAGTGAATTTATAATGCCTGTAGATAAGAAAAAGCACTGCATGATTTCTGTGCACTATTATACCCCTAGCGATTTTGCAATTCTTACAGAAAATGCTTCATGGGGTAAAAACCGCCGCACATGGGGTACTGAAGAAGACATTGCCCTGCTTCAAAAAAACATGAATAAAATGAAGACTCATTTCCACGATAAGGGAATTGGTGTAATCATTGGTGAATATGGCTGTCCGGTTGTAAACAAAGAGCCGGAAAGTGTTCGTAAATATCTTACAGAAGTTGCAACTACTGCCTATGATTTGGGCTTCTGCCCGGTTTTGTGGGGCGGCTCTGTTGATATTTACTCAAGAAGGAATCTGAGCTTTGATGACCCTGCAATAGGAGAGATGTACCTGGCACTGTCAAAAAAAGCTAGATAAATAATAATTTTTATAAAAGTCTTTCAAACAGGAGGAAAGATATGAAAAAAATCGCATTGACTATTGCCGCTATGGCATTGGTATTCGCAAGTGTATCTTGTTCAAAGAAGCAGGCTGCTAAAACAGAAGAAATGCCAGCTGATTTGGCAATGTTCCAGACAGAAGAAGATGACGGCCCAACTTGGGAAGCAACTGGTGAAAAGCTTACTGGTGATTCATGCAATACTCTTGCAGCAGACACTGGTGTAGCAGTTTCTATTGTTGTAGACAAGGACTTGTCTAAAGACGGTATTGAAATTAAGGGTGCTGATGTAGAAGTTGTTGAATACCTTGGTGAAAAATGTCTTAAGGTAACTGCAAACTACAACCCAGAAATTCGTGTTTCTTTCGCATTCGAAAAGCCAATCACACTTGAAGCTTTCTCTAAGATTAAGTTTGATGTAGCTGCCGGCTCTGATGACGGAAACGGTGGTTTTGGTGTTTATAACTGCGGTATTATGTATGCAGACGGACGCCCAGAAGGCGGTGAATATCCACTCGCATTCTTCGGAACAGACTGTTCTTCTTCTGAATGGCTCGGTGGTGAATGGGACCTCGTTACAGAAGGTCAGTGGGGTTCTTCAGTTGATAAAACTCGCCCAGTTCAGGCTATTCAGTTCTGGTCTGGAATTAAAGGCCCTCTCTTTATCAAGGGACTTTCTTTGGTAAAATAATTTAGAAAAATGGCTATGCCATTTTTCTAAATTGGCGAGTTTTGGACTGCTCCGCAGTTCAAAACTCGTACATGCATACTACGGGGTGGTCGCGCTTGTCGAGGCCACCCCAATTTTATTTGAGAAAAATTTTCTTTTGTTTTATACTTATTTTTATGAAAGAGTTTTTCTCACCTCACAGGATTTTTGAAATTTTTGGATTTCTTATTCTTTCTGTTGCCTTTATAATCAGTTTAATTTTACCGGCAGATCCTTTAACATGGATTCCTGCGGCTAGAATAACAATTCCAATTGTAAACGGACTCTGTGCATTGGCCTGTATTCCGCTTATTATAAAGCCTGGTATTAAATCACTTGAAATTTCTATTTTTTTAATTCAGAGTTTTTTTACTACATGGACTGGCTATGAAACTCTGGGTATGTTTTTATATTCCGCAATGATTGTACTCCTATTTTGCTACGGATTTTTTATGAAACACATTCACAGACGGGTGTTTTTCATCATGTTTATCTGGCTTATCTGGCTTTTGGGAGTGATTCCATACGGATTTGCACGCTGCGCCCTTGTATACACCACTTTTCTTTTTATGTTTGCCTTTTATTACGCAGTCTACTCTAAGCTTAAGCACCTGCTTTCGCCATTATTGCCCTCTCAGTCAAAAGAGGCAAAAGTAAAGCTTCCACCTCAGGGAAGCCTTTTAGATCTTAGCGATTGTCAGCTGAGTGAACGTCAGATTAAAATCTTAAATGAATATCTGGAAACAAATGCTTCTTATTCAGAGCTTGCAGATAAATTTATTGTGAGCGTTTCAACTGTAAAAAAAGAAATGGCTTCAATTCTTCACATTTTTGGTGTGAAGAATTGCGAAGAACTAAGATATCTTCTTTCGCATTATCGCCTGAATTAAATTCCTGCTTCTGCAGAAAGTCTATTTCTTCCAGAAAACCGGCATAAAGACGATGAGCATTGTGTAAAGTTCAAGACGACCGGCTAGCATGGCAAAAGAATACCAGTATTTTACAAAATTTGGCAGGAAGCTGAAGTTTTCTGCAGGACCAAGGGCGCCAAAACCTGGTCCAATATTTCCGACCATAGAAAGGGCACCGGTAAAGGCCGACCAGACATCCAAATTTCCAAGGCAGCCCACAAAAGTTGTAAGACCTACAAGGAAAAAGTAAACCGTCATAAATGCCGCAACATTAAAAACAATGTCTTTACGGCCAACGCGATCGTTCAAACGGACAGTAAAAACTCCGTGAGGATGCAGCATTCTTTGAGTTTCGTTCTGAACCTGTTTGTGAAGAATTACCCAGCGCACAACCTTAATGCCGCCGGAAGTAGAGCCCGAACATCCACCTATAAAATATGTAAGGAAGAGGAAGAACTGGGCAGCGGCAGGCCACTGCAAGAAATCTGCAGTAGAAAATCCCGTTGTAGACATGAGCGAAATTACCTGGAAGGAAGCGAAACGCAGGCTCTGACCAAAGCTGCCATATACAGAGCGGATAGAAATTGTAACCGCAGCAATCAGTACAATCACAAGGCCTATATAGGCCTTAAACTCTGAGTTAGATTTTACATCATCAAACTTGCGGGCAAGCAGGTAAAAATAAATAGAAAAGTTTATTCCCGAAAGGAACATAAAAACTGTACAGATAATATCGATGGCGGCGGAATTATAAGCTCCAACAGATGCGTTACGGGTAGAAAAACCGCCAGTTCCAAGGGTTGCAAAGGCGTGGGAAAGAGCATCTACAAAGTCCATGCCGGCAAGACGCAAAAGCAGGGCTTCCAGAGCAGTAAGGCCGATATACATGAGCCACAAAACCTTTGCGGTTGTTGTAATGCGGGCAGTTACCTTACCCTTTTCGGGGCCTGTTGTTTCGGCCTTAATCAGCTGGAAACCGCCCACCCCAAGCAGAGGCATAAGGGCAACGGTAAGGGTGACAATTCCCATACCGCCAATCCAGTGGGTAAGACAGCGCAGCAGATTTATTGAACGAGGGAGACTTTCTATTTCGGTGAGCACCGTAGAACCGGTTGTAGAAAATCCGCTGACACTTTCAAAAAGGGCATCGGCAAAATTTGTAAAGGTTCCGCTAAAATAAAGGGGAACTGTACCCATAAAGCTTACAATAATCCAGGAAAGCGCAACAATCACAAAGGTTTGTCTTGTATTCATGGTGATTTTTATTTTCCGGGTAGGAATATTTACCGCAAGCACAAGCAAAAAGCTGATTGCCATAGGCACAATAAGCGGAAGATAAACAGAAGTTTCGCCATAAACAAAGGCAACCGAAAGAGGGATGGCAAAAAGAACGCCAACAATGGCAAGCAAAATAGAAGCAATTTTTAGAAAGGTTACTGCAAACATGTGATACCCCGCCCTAGTTACTTCCGTAGAAAGAAAGAACTTTTTTGCTGTCTTCTGCCTTGGTGATTAAAACAATGTGGTCTCCGGCAGAAAAAACTGTATTTCCGTTTGCAATCTGATAGCCTTCGGCACCAATTTTCCGCGCCATAAGCACCAGATAAGAACCAGGATTTGCTATTTCTTTCAGGGCTTTTCCACAGGCTTTGGAAGATGAAGAAACTTCACACTCTACAATTTCAAGATGTCCGTTTGTAACGGTATGAATTTCTTTTACAGATTTACCGCGCAGATGGCTCATGATAGAATCTACAACACTGTCGCGCAGTGGAACAGAAACATCAACGCCAAGTTTTTCGGCAATGGAAGCAAAGGCAGCACTAGATACTAGGGCAATTGATTGTCCAACACCAAGGAACTCCAGATAGGCTGCCAGAACCATGTTCATTTCATGATTGTGGGTTGTACAAATGGCAAGGTCGTAGTTTACAATCCCCTCTTCACGCAAAAAGGCTTCGTCTGTGGCATCGGCACGGAGGATGCGGGCGTCCGGAAATTTTTCGGCGGCGGCCTTAGAAAGCTCGTCGTGATTGTCTATAATCACAAAGTCCATGCCGCGGCGGCCCCGGCCAAAAAGCCTTGCCAGCCCGCTGGACTTTTGCTGCCCCATCAGACGTTCCGCAACAATGGTACCAATACGGCCGGCGCCAATCATAGCAACGCGGTTCAGTTCCTTAGGTTTTGTGCCGCAGAGTTCAAAAACTTCGCCAATGTCTTCTTTGGAAACAAGAACACCAAGGGTTGTTTCGGCTTCTATTTTTGTGTCACCAGATGGAAGGAAGGTTTCCCTGCCCTTTTCAAGGTAGGCTACAAGGAAACGCACTTCTGTTTTAGAACGGATATCTTTGAGTAAAAGGCCATCCAAGGCGGAACCGGCAGCAACTGTTACACGAGCAATTTCTAAATCAGAATTATCGAAAGTAAGAACGTTACCAACCGCACCGTTTTCTACCGCCTGAACAATAGCTTCTGCAGCTTCTACGTCCGGGTGAATCATGTAGTTTATACCGTAAAGCGGTCGGCGTTTTCCAGAAAAGTCGTTGTGGTGTTTTTTTTCGGCAGAAGTGGTATTTACGTAGTAGGCATAGTTCCGCACGCGGGCAATCTTAAGAACATCGGGATAGACTGCGTCCACAAGGGAACAGGTAATCATATTAACTTCATCAGAAGAAGTTACGCAGACAAGGGCATCGGCCTTTGCAATACCAACTTCTTCCAATGTATCAAGATTATTTCCGTCTGCACACATAACTGTACAATCCAGCTGATTCTGTGCATGACGGATGATTGTTTCATCATTATCAATCAGAGCAACCTGATTTCTTTCATTTATCAAAAGCTTTGCAAGCTGAGTGCCAGTAAAACCGGCACCTACAATTACAATTCTCATGCTTTAATTATACAGCATTTGAGAAGTCTTGCAAATTCTACGCTTCCTGCGAAAGCTTTGATTTTCTGTTTCCTGCAATATAAAGACCTGCATAAACAGCAACACAAATGATTGTTGCAGCAAGTGCTTCAAATACAACGTTCATACCAAGCATTGCGATAAAGCCAAAGAATCCAACTCCGCCAAGAGCTTCCCGAATATAAGCACCCTTGAACATATAAATAAAGCCAATTACAAGCAGAGTGTGTGCAAGAGTTGAAAGGAAACCTGTTAGTCCGGCGAAAACTGTTAATGGAACTTTTGATGCATTAACAAGTACGAGCCAGATAATTGCAGTAGAAAGCAAAGTAAGACCGATTCCAAGGTGAGTTGGAAGAATGTTTGTAAAACAAATGTAGAAAAGACCAAAGAACAAAGCGGTAATACCAATGATGTTTTCTTTTCTAAGCTTTGAAACATTTGTGAAAAGAGTCCACAAGCCCCATGCAACAACAGCAACCAGCATACGAGGTACAACAGAGAAAAGAGGATTAACAAACAATGGGTCCAGCAAGGTTGAAGGGTTCATAGAAGCCTGAATCAAGCTGAGGATTCCGAATGTTGCACCAACAAAAAGACCTTCTGGAAGACCAGCAAGCAGACAGATTAAAATTACAGGTACATGAAGAATTGTGATAGAAACAGTTGGTCCAAGTGTGATGAAACCAAGTTTTGTAATGCCAAGAACAATTACCAAAGCGGCAAATGCACCTGTAAGTGCAAGTCTTCTAGTCAGGTTAAGATTTTTTTTCATTTCAGTCATTTTTTACTCCTATGTCATTGCCGTACTCAGGTCGAGCCCGAAAATGACATTCATTAATTAATTTCAATGGCGTGTTTTACGCCGTAAAGTACCAGCCCGGGGATAATTTCATCAAAAAGATTGCTGTCTGCAAAAGTTTTTGAAAATCCACCAGTACCGATGATAAATACATCCTCTCCGTGGAATACATTCTTCTTAAACTGAGTACACAGTTCGCGAATTCCACCCAAAGTGCCGTAATACAAGCCAGCCTGAATTGCCTCTGTGGTAGAAGTGCCATAAACATGATTTGGTCGGGCAATTTCTACAGAAGTAAGATTTGCAGTTCCGCTTGCAAGGGCATCTACAGAAATTTTTAAGCCGGGCATAATTACGCCGCCCAAAAATTCCTTTTCTTTAGAAACAAGTTCCGCAGTAGTTGCAGTTCCCAAATCCACAATAATAAGATTTTTTTCGGGATAGCGGACTACAGCTCCCATTGCTGCTGCAATAAGGTCTGAACCAATTTCCTTAGGATTTGAATAACGCAGCTTTAGGCCTGTTTTGATTCCTGCCTGAATAAAAAGTGGTTCGCAGCCCAGATATTTTGAGCAGGCTGAAGCCAGCGAATAATTTGCGGGCGGAACTACACTGCAGCAGCCCACCTTTGTAATTTCGCGGTAGTCAAAGCCGTTTTCGCGCAGAACAGAACGCAGAAAAACACCAATTTCATCAGAAGAGGAAGCAATGTTTGTTGTGCGGCGGAAGTTTAAAATCAGCTTGTCACCATCAAACAAACCAAAGGCTGTAGAAGAATTTCCCACATCTATTGTGAGAATCATTTGAGTTTAATCAGATTCATAGTACCTGTCCTCCTGGATCAAGTCTTTTTAAAAGAGCTTTTGAGATTTGAATTATGTTCGTACAGTTTGAGCAGAGCTCATAGCGGAATCAACTTCGCAAGGATAGCTGTTCCAGCCTGTCAAACAATACGCGCAACATAATAGACACTTTTTCAAAATGTGTCAAACACACTAGGAGTTTAAAGCTCTTGTGTACACGGTTTTGACCGGGGCACAAAGGCGGGCACTTTCTCTGCCGGCTGTAGACTCGGTAGCTGCCGGGCTACCAGGCTCGAACTTTATGCGCAGGTGGCTTTTTTCCTGGTCGCTTGCCGGGGTAAGTTCAAGTGGTATAGCAAAGCGCTGGCTGTATTTTTCGGCAGAGCCCTGATAATCTAGAGTAATATTGGCAATTGAAACACCAGAATCTGAACTTATGCACAAACTTTTTCCATTATCCTCTTTTAGGAAGGTGCATACCAGGTAGTTCTGATGGCCCGGCTTTACGGCAAACTCGTAAGAGAAGAAGCCGCCGGCTTTGGCATAGCGGAAGAGTTCATGAGGATCAGCAACAGAATCTTTTTCCTGCAAATGAGGATAAGTATTTTCATTACCTTCTGTCTGGGCACCGTAACCCACACCAATTCCTTCAATGAATACTTCACTGTTATCTGCTTTGTAAGCATTCTGAAGTTCAACTTCTTTTGCGGCAGCTGAATCTACAAAAACCCAGTAAATTCCGTAACGCTGAAGGCCATTTAGTCTGTTGTAAGCTGAAAAAGTAAATTCTCCAGGGAAATCTGTGCCGGTAAGATGGAAGCGAGGCTCAATGCCTCCAAGAAGTTCAAAATGTTCAGCGGGATTTGTAAGGAAATCTGCAAGAGAACTGTCCTTAAGCTGTACTATTTCTCCTGGAAGCAGCTGAAGATTGCTGGTTCCGCCATAGTTTCCGCTGAGCGGCATTTCCACCCCGCCAACAATTTTATTTGCACTAACATCGCACTGAGCGCCAACCACGCCGTGCTTCATATTGTCGTCGCCCCCAAGCTCGGCCGCCAGAACCAACGGGCCGTACTTAAAGCCAAATGTTTTTCCAGCACTATCCTGCAGACCGTGAGCTGTAATCGTCATTGGCAGTGTAAGGGAAAGCTTATCGCCATTTTTCCATTCCCGACTGATGCAAAGGTATCCGTCAGAAATATCTGCCGAAACTGAATCGACCACCTGGCCGTTGAGGGTAACTTTTGCCTGAGCAGCCAGCCAGTCTGGCAGGCGGAAAGCCAGAGTTGCCTCGCGGGCCTGTGCAGAAGTGCCACTTGAGTTTTCAACAGGCTCAAATTCCACGGTAAAGTCTGCCGAATTGCCCCTTCCCGAAGAAATGTCTGTTTTTTGTGTGAGCTTCAAGTGTTTATCATCCCACCTTACAGATGAACTTACATACATATTCACATAAAGTTTTTCTTCATCATAAAAATAAAATGAATCTCCAAGCTTTGTGAAATTTTCCAGACCAGTTCCTGTACAGCACCAGAAAAAGTTTTTATCAACATCAGGATTACAATAAGTCTTAAAACAACCGGTCGCCATAGGCTGAAAGTAGGTTGTCATGGCATTTTCTGCATTCACCGAAGCCATAATCGCATTCAAAAATGTGTTTTCGTAATAATCAGCATATTTTCGCTCGCCGGTCATCATAAAAAGCATGCGGGAAAGCTTGAGCATATTGTAAGTGTTGCAGGTTTCGCAGTTTGTGTTGCTTCGCTCGGCATCCAGAATATCAGGCAGACCAAAATGTTCACATTCGCTGTTTCCACCAGTGATATAAGTATGATGATTTACAACTTCCGCCCAGAAATTGCGGCAGTAGTCCAGATAAATTTGCGCTTCCTGAGCCTGTTCCTGGGCCGGAGCCCCGGTTTCCGAGCCCTTGTGTGCTGCAGACTTTACCCCAAGGCCTTCCAGAAGAATCATGCAGCGGTTTGCGGCACCCACAAATTTTGGAATTGTTGTATTTGCATGACGATTTACAATTGCCTGAGGATGAGAAAAAAGCCATTCTTCGTCAAAAGCGTGGGCGGCATTCCAAAAATGCTCTGCATCTTTGTAGCCATCTGCGAGGGCACAGCGGTATAGCTCGTAAAGGCAGTCGTTCATGCCGCCAAATTCCACGCGCACTACATTTTCGCGTACCTCTGGGCTCCATTTGCTGATACGGCGCCAGCACCATTCTCCCAGACGCTCCGCAATTACAAGAGCCTGCTTACTAAGAGCCTCGTCCACCAAAGCCAGGTTCTTGTGAACTTCAACAAGTCCCGTAAGAATCTTATGCATTGTGTACCAGGGAACCCAGGTGTCGTTGTAGTCGCTGCGTTCAAGCTTGTCAAACTGGAGTTCGGGTTGTTTTGGATCGGCCATAGTTGCGCCAAAAATAAAGCCGGTGCCCATAGCCTGCTGACACTCTTCCAGAGCCTTGATGATATATTCCAGACGCTGGTGCAGAGTCTTGCCGTCCGGGCCCTTACATTCGCCATAGCCGCGGGCAAGCGCCTGAGCAGCCGCAGTAAGATAGTGGCCCATTGTATGCCCACCGATTCTGCTGTTTTCCCAGCCGCCGTACGGGCCCTTCGCGCCGCCAAAGGCAACCCCATAGGAAATACCCTGTTTAGAGGGTTGAGTAAGCCCGGCAGTCTGCCTGAAATTAAAAAGAAGTTTATCCGGATTAAAAGTATTCAGAAAATTCACCATTTTCTGAGTAATATCTGTGTAATAATTGTCTAAAAGTGTGATTTCAGAAGGTAAAAATGATTTTTTCATAATAACAAGTTTATTATTACCTCATTTACTTGTAAAGGCCCGAAAATATATAAAAATTGTTATTTTCTCTAAGTTGATGAATAAACAGGGGCTAGGACTTAACGGGCGAGTCGGCCTGTTTAGTACTACTTTGTGTACGCAGAACTGCTGCTGGTGTTGCGTTTCGTAGGACTTAACGAGTGGAGCGGCCGGTATGGTCCTACTTTATGCACCCACACCCGCTGCTGGTGTCGCGCGTCGTAGGACTTAACGGGTGGGGCGGCCGATATGGTCCTACTTTTTATACCCATAACCGCTGCTGGTGTCGCGTTTCGTAGGACTTAACGGGCACTTCGGCCGTTTTAGTCCTACTTTATGTACCCACAACCACGGCTGGGGTCGTACTTTGTAGGACTAAACCCATCACTTATTAATCTTCACCCAGTCCCAGAATTCCGGGTCTTCCATGCCAATACGCCACCAGCCCATTTTTTTAATGCCCATTGTCTGGTAGACGCGGGCAATGGAAAGCACGGAATAAATATCATTAAAGTAGCCCGTTACTTCAACCTGGGCCGTATACTTAAAAGTTGGAATTTCATTTTCATATTCAACGTTTTCTACTCCGTGTTCAGTCATGATGCGGTTGGCGCCGCTAAAGTACCAGGCGCCGGCCGTAGTTTCGCTGGCCCAGGTACGGCCGTAAAAAGGCAGGCCCATAATAAGCTTGCGCTCCGGAATAGATTTTTTTGCGTATTCGGCAACGCGGCGGCACCAGTCCACATTTGCGATTGCCCCGGGCTTACTGCCAGACCAGTGTTCGTCGTAAGCCATTACAAAAACACGGTCACAATAGCGGGAAATTTCTTCGTAGGGATAAATGTCTTCACTCAAAAGTTTAAAGCGAGCCGGAACACAAACAGAAAACCACTTACGTTCACCAAGCATATAGCGTAAATCACCCAGAAAAGTGATGAAATTACGACGGTCGCGGGCAGGAACCAGTTCAAAATCAATTTGTACACCATCATAAGGAGCGGCCGCCTTTACAATATCGCGCAAAAGCTGATTACGCAGGCCAAAAGACGGCTCCAGAATAAAATGAGTGAGAGAACGACTGTCGCAGGCAATTACAAGATGGCAGCGGGCACGTCCAGTTTTTAATTTAGAGCGGGCCGGAACACTCACAAGAGAACCGTAAGTTCCAATTTCCGCACCAAAATAGCACACGTCCGTTACCGGAATATCAGACTTATATTCATCTTCACGGCCTGCCATAACATAACCCCAGCTTTCTTTTATCGAAAGTGGACGGCCGCTAGGTTCTTTGAGCGTGTATTTTGGCTCAAGAACTACTTTTTCTTCGGGTTCTGTGACATCTTCAGCACTAAGTGCGTATTCAACCCCTTCAGACGGAATATCTATATCCTGTTTTCCGCGGGCAGTCAGCGAAAGGCTAACAAAAGCGCAGAAAATCGTAAAAACAACTTTTCTCTTCATAATCTGATTATCGGAGAAATTTTTCGGCTAAATAGTGATGATTTTATACATGGGCTTTTCACCCGGATGTAACTCCAGAATATGTTTTTCGCAGGGCAGCACTTCCGAAGGGTCGTGAGTAACATGAAGAACTGTTGTACTTCCGCTTTCACAAATCAAAGTAATAAGGTGAAGTATTTTTTCGCGGTAGCTTTCGTCCAGACCATGACAAGGTTCGTCCAAAATCAAAATTTTTGGAGATTTTACAGCCGAGCGCAAAATTAAAACGGCCCGCTGTTCGCCATAACTTAAATCTCCAAAACGCTCGCTTTCGCGCCCCTTAAAACCACCCAGGGCAAGCCAGCGGTTTGCGGCATCACATTCAACATCTGTGCCAGCTCCGTACAAGCCAATTGAATCACGGAAGCCGCTGATTATTACATCACGCAGACTGGTCCCGCCAAGCATTCTGTATTCAACATGCATTCTGTAGGAAATAATTCCAAGCTTCTTTTTTATATCCCAGATACTTTCACCGCTTCCGCGTCTGTTGCCAAAAATCTTAATGTCGTTTGAAAACACCTGCATGTTATCACCGGTGATTAGTTCAAGGAATGTAGTTTTTCCGCTTCCATTAGGGCCCCGAACAAGCCAGTGTTCTCCGGCACGCAAGGTCCAGTTCAAGCCGTCCAGAACATATTTGCCATCCCAGCCGACATGAACATCGTTCATTTCTACAAGAACTTCACTTTCAGCAGTTTGAGCCTGTGCCTGTGTCTGAGACTGTGCCGCAGTAGTTTTTTCTTCAGCCTCCACCAGCACTGCGGTCTCGCGCAAAGTATTCTTAAAATCTTCTGTCAGGCTTTCCTTGTCCAGGCCAGCCTCAAAACCAGGCTTCCCCTGGCCGGCAGCCCGCTCTTCCCTCAGTTTTTCGTAATCTGCACGGCTTCCACAAAAAGAAATTGCCTTATCGCGGAATTCCAGAACATGTGTAATCGCATCTGGGATTTCATGCCAGCGTTCCATTCCCAAAATTACGGCCGGCGAATGTTTTGCGACAATATTATTAAAGAAATCGAGCAGAATTGTGCGGCTCTGAATATCAAGACCAGCAAAAGGATCTGAAAGGATTAACAACTTTTTGCCGGAAACAAGAGCCCGCGCCAGCAGGGTTCGGCGGATTTCGCCAGTGGACATATACTTAAGCCCCCGGTCCAAAATCTTTTCTATTCCGCAAAGTTTTACCGCCGGGTGATTTTCTAGGCGGGCAGCTTCATCGGCCAAAGCTGGGCTCAGAGGTACTCCTTTCTTTAGCGCAGGATAAAGCCCCTGCAAAATAAATAACCGCCCGGTGCGCCCAATATCCACACCGCCTTCCACGTATTCGCTTTCATCGTTTTCGCGCTCTTCCTGAATAAGACGGGCGGCTCTTTCCAGCGAAACCAACTCTACATCAGAAGAAACCGGCAGGCCGGCAAGCCCCAGGCCACGGTTGGCTGCATCACAAGCCCCGCTTATACCAGGAACAACCTTTTCTTCTCCGGCAAGCGCCTTCAAAAACTCGGCTTTTCCACCACCGTTTGGGCCAATTACCAGCCAGGATTCCCCTTCATTCATCTCCCACGATAAATTCGGAATCAAAGTTCCGCGAGTATTTTCTATTCTGCAATTATTTATAACGATCTTCATTTTTAATCTCCAATATCAAATAGCCACTGTGACATTTATATTGAAAAAATAACAATTCATTCATATATTAAATATATGACATTTTTACAAACTTTCACACAAGCATATCTCATTATGCTGATTATTGCACTAGTTATTTCTTCTGCGGGATTTATTAAATATGTTTATTTTATCTCGCTTGGTTATGGATTTTCTGTTGCCGCTTTGGGAATTGCAAATCTGATTATCTTCCGCGATGTGCTCACGCTTCCGACCACAATTTTAAGCGCTCTTCTGATTGTTTACGGCTGCCGTCTGGGATTTTTCCTTCTTGTCCGCGAAATAAAAAGCTCTGCCTACCGTGCTACAATGAAAAAAGAAATCAAAGACGGAACAAAAGTTTCTTTCTTCGCAAAAATCTGCATCTGGATTCCATGTGCCCTTCTCTATGTTTTCCAGGTTTCTCCAGTTTTCTTCCGTCTTCAGAATGCAAAAGTGGTTTTCGACCTGCTCCATGTAATGCCAGATGTTGAAAATCCTTCTGTAAACTTCTTTTCTTCCGACAAATGTTCAATCGCTGGTATTATCATTCTTGTTTTGGGAATTGCCATTGAATCAATTGCCGACCTTCAAAAATCAGCTGCAAAAAAGAAGAACCCAAAACGCTTCTGCGATTCTGGACTCTACAAAATTGTACGCTGTCCTAACTACTTTGGTGAAATTCTGATTTGGACTGGTGTATTCGTTTCTGGCTGTTCTGCTCTAAGCGGAGTATGGCAGTGGGTAACTTCAATAATCGGTTATGCATCTATCGTATGGATTATGTTTGGTGGTGCCCGCCGTCTGGAAATCCGCCAGAACAAAAATTACGGAAATGACCCTGAATATCAGGAATATGTAAAGAAAACTCCTATTATCATTCCTTTAATTCCGTTATATACTGTAGAAAAATACAAATTCTTAATCGGATAAGGGCTTGCCCCCTGACGGCCTACCACAAGGGTTCTTGGGCAGCCCGTCAGGAGTGATTTTTGCAGTACTTATCATCCTTTTACACAATTCTTTTCTTCATATCATTAGTTCTTTCATTATTTTATGTCCGACATTTTCACAAACACTTTCAAACTGCATTTTCTTTAGTTTTTGCATTCATCCCAATTTCTATTCTGGGATTTGTTTTCCGTCAGTTTTCTACGACCCTGGAAGGGGCCCTTTTTGCCACCTGCATGATTTATTTAAGCGGCTGTTATCTTCCTCTTTTAATCATGCTTATTGCATTTTCACTTTGTCATGTAAAGCTCTTAAGTAAAATCACCTTCTGGCTTTTTGTAATCAGCACTTTGCTTTATCTTTCCATACTTTCAATAGGAAGTCTGCCAATTTTTTACAAAAATATCACAACAGAAATGGTAAACGGCTATATTGTAGTTCACAGAGAATACGGTCCGGCACATCTTATCTTCTATATTTATATTGGCGCACTTACAATCACAAGTTTTGTAACTATGATTTATGCTTATCTGCATAAAAATGATATTTCGAAAACTGTAATCATTTTGCTTTTTATTCCATTTCTCCTGGCAATATTCAGCTATTTTGGCGGCCATTTCTTTAGCGGAAAAATTGAATTCACTCCTCTTTCCTATGTTTTGGCTCAGATTATTTACCTTATCATCATTCATAAAATCTGCCTTTATGATATTGCCGACACCGGAATTGACTCTTTAATAGAAAGCGGTCAGACAGGCTTTGTGTCACTTGATTTCAAATTAAGGTATCTGGGAAGTAATGAAACCGCCAGACGTTTTATGCCTGAGCTGAACAATCTTCATACAGATGTTTCTATTCTCAAAAATCCTTTGATGCAGGATACCGTTGTTCAGTGGATTAAAGTTTTTGCTGATGATGAAAACATCGATAAATTTCATTTTAATAGTGATGATAAAATTTACCTTGTAGATATAAATTATCTTTACGATGGAACAAAAAAACGGGGCTATCAGCTTTTTATAACTGATGATACACAAAGCCAGAAGTACATTGACCTTCTGAACAAGTTTAACACTAATCTGCAAAACGAAGTTGATTTGAAAACTAACCACATTGTTGAAATGCACAATCAGTTTATTTTGGGCATGGCAACCATGGTAGAAAGCCGGGACAATTCTACGGGCGGCCACATCAGGCGCACCAGCGATATTGTACGCATTCTAATAGAAGAAATGACCCGAAAAAACGAGCTGCAGCTTTCGGCGGAATTCTGCAAGGACATCATCAAGGCGGCGCCAATGCATGATTTGGGAAAAATTGCCGTTGACGACCAGATTTTGCGCAAGCCGGGGCGCTTTACAGATGAAGAATATGAAATTATGAAGAAACACTCTGCGGAAGGGGCAAAAATTATTGCTCAGATTCTAAAAGATTCGGATGACCTTCATTTTAAGCAGATTGCAGAAAACGTAGCCCATTATCATCATGAAAAATATGATGGAAGCGGCTATCCCGAAGGCTTGAAAGGCGAAGATATTCCACTGGAAGCCCGCATTATGGCCATTGCAGATGTTTACGACGCCCTGGTAAGCAAGCGGGTTTACAAAGAAAGCATGAGCTTTGAAGCTGCCAACAAAATTATGACGGAAAGCTTTGGTTCACATTTTGATAAAAAACTGGAGTCCTATTACCTTGCCGCCCGCGAAAAGTTTGAAAATTACTATCGCGAGAATGATAAATAAAATTTGCGTAAGCTGAAACTTGCTCCCAGTCGAGCATGCGGCTTTTGAAACCGCGCGATATCGCGCTACACGCTGAAATGCCTTGGAACTATATACATAGCCGCTCACGCGGCTGCATTTCAGAGTGTTTTCAAAAGCCGCATCTCTCCTTCGCGCAAGTTTCAGTTTCATCAATCTTTAGTATTATTCAAACATATTATTATCAAACCTCATCATTTATTAACCTTATAAAACCTATTATCATTTCTTTGATTACGCTGTATACTATGAGAAATTTTTTCGATACGCGCCGCGGCGCTTTCAGGAGCTTTGTATGATTTTTTCACCGGTAGAGATTCAGGAAACAGTAAATATGTTTATGCGCCAGAAGCTGGATATCCGCTGTATTACAATGGGTATTTCACTTTTGGACTGTGCAGACAGCGACAGCAAACGAGCCTGCGACAAGATTTATGATAAAATTATGAAAAAAGCAGGTAATCTTGTAAAAACCGGTCAGGATATTGAAAAGGAATTTGGTGTTCCAATCATCAATAAACGAATTTCTGTTACTCCTATTTCACTTGTAGCTGGTGCCAGCGAAGCAAAAAATTATGTTCCTTACATCAAAACTTTGGATAAATGTGCTCACGAACTGGGCGTAAACTTTATTGGCGGATTTTCTGCTCTTGTTCAGAAAGGCATTACTCCTGCAGACCGCATTTTAATTGATTCCATTCCGGAAGCTCTGGCAACAACAGACTTTGTTTGTTCTTCAGTAAATGTTGGTTCAACAAAATCTGGAATCAACATGGACGCTGTTAAGCTGATGGGTGAAACTATCGTAAAAACTGCAGAAGTTTCTAAGAATTGCGAAGTAAACGGCTGTGCAAAGCTTGTCGTTTTCTGTAACGCTCCAGAAGATAACCCGTTTATGGCAGGTGCCTTCCACGGTCCTGGAGAAGCTGATTGTGTAATCAACGTTGGTGTTTCAGGTCCTGGCGTAATCCTGGCCGCAGCCCGCGAATACAAGGGACAGCCAATCAACGTACTCGCTGATGGTATCAAAAAAATGGCCTTTAAGATTACCCGTATGGGTCAGCTTGTTGGAAGTGAAGCCGCAAAACGCCTTGGCGTTGATTTTGGTATTTTGGATTTGTCTTTGGCACCAACTCCTGCCGTTGGCGATTCAGTTGCCCGCATTCTTGAAGAAATTGGTCTTGAAGGCTGCGGTGCCCCGGGAACTACAGCAGCCCTGGCTATGCTCACAGACATGGTAAAAAAAGGAGGCGTTATGGCTTCCACAAACGTTGGTGGACTTTCGGGTGCCTTTATTCCAGTTTCAGAAGATGAAGGTATGATTGAAGCTGCTAAAAACGGTTCCATCTGCCTCGAAAAGCTTGAAGCAATGACTACAGTTTGTTCTGTAGGTTTGGATATGATTGCAATTCCTGGTGATACTCCGGCAACAACAATTTCCGGCATCCTCGCTGATGAGTTTGCAATTGGTATGGTAAACAACAAAACAACTGCCTGCCGCCTGATTCCAGCTCCTGGCAAAAAAGCCGGCGAATGGGTAGAGTTCGGTGGTTTGCTTGGTGGTTGCCCTGTAATGCCTGTAAGCAAGTTTGGCTGCGCAGACTTTATCAACCGCGGAGGCCGCATCCCGGCCCCAATCCACAGCTTTAGAAACTAAAAAAAAAGGTGGTTGAGCTTGTCGAAACCACCAATAAACGGAGGGTGTTTATGAACAAATTATTTTTTATCGGCTGCTTGTCATCAGCTCTTCTTTTGCTTTCTGCCTGCGTTGCCCTGCCAGACGGCAATGGCGGCACATATTTTTATGATGGTGGAGGCACCGAAAACGGCGGCTCTATAACCTACGAACGCCCAGACGGTTCCAGAATCGAAGTCTATCCAGACGGAACTATAAAATGAACCTTATCCCTGTTGAAACGCCAGAAGATTTTCTTCTGGCTCGACAGTTTATTCTCCCCCACGAAGAAACCTGTGTTTCTCTGGCTTCTCTTGTGCGTCGCAAATCAAATAATCTGATTTTTATTTCAAGTTCAAATCATGAAGCCCTACAGGTACCCACATCTTCTGATAATCTTCTTGGAATTATTGATTTAGACCACACAATTTATCACTGCATACCAGATACCAGCAAAATTGATGTTAAAGAATTTTCACAAAAACTGAATGATTTTATACAAAAACCGGTTCGCTGCATCAGCGGTCAAACAGAGGGAACAGACTTTTTTATTCAGACTATGGCACTTATTAATAAAAGTACGCCGATTCAGCAAAATCCCTACAAGATGATGCAATACCAGCCGCAAGAGGTGGTCGAGTCTTTCGAAAACACACAGCAATTAAACATCAGCGAAGAAATTATCCGCTGCACAGAAAAAGACATGGAACTGCTTTCTCCCCTGCAAAAAGGTTTTATAAAAGAAGAAATCTCCCTGCCAGGCCACAAAATAACCGATGCCGAAGTTTCCATCATGCTGCGCCAGATTCTTAAAAATCAACTCTGCCTGGCCATGCTCTCAGATGGCGAAGCAGTTGCAAAAGCCAACACAAATGCCATCGGTTTTAAGTGTGTACAAATTGGCGGGGTATATACTCATCCTCTCTATCGTCGCAACGGTTACGCCGCTGCCCTCATCAAAACACTTTGCAAGCGCACCCTCCGCGCCAACCGCACCCCCGTTCTCTTCGTAAAAGAAAAAAATACCCCCGCACTCACTCTCTACCAGAAAATAGGCTTCACCGAATGCGGGGGATATAAAATTGTGTATTACTAACAATTATTTCAAAAGTTTTTCGGTAACCTCATCATAACACTCATCAAAAGTGGCACGGATGAGGGGGCGGGCGGCAATCACCTGATCGGCACCATAAAAAAGTGCCGTCTGAACATCAGAACGTGTGCGGATTCCGCCATCAACCCAGATTTGGCCGCAATATTTTTTTAGTTCATCTGCATAATAAGCCAGAAACTCTGCTGTGCTTCCAATGCGCGTTTCCACGCGGCCACCATGATTCGAAATGTAAACTACGTCGGGGCGCACTTCACGCACCAGAGCAAGGTCTTCTTCAGTAAAAACACCTTTAATCACAAATGGCAGACCCGACCGTTTGCGGAATTCTTCAAGCTGCGCCGCAGTTTTTCGTTCCAGATTTACAAGGTTTCTCATGGTGAGGATATTGTAGGAGTCTATATCTATTCCAATATAAGAGGCATAAGGTTTTACCCATTCAATACGTTCAAAAAGACGCTTCTGTGGATATGGTTTTAAGAAAAATGCGGCATTTGGAAAAGACTCGCCAGCGCCCGCAGAAGTCCGCGCTCCCGCCACGGCGCCCTCAGCACCAAGCTGCCGAACCGCATCTACCCCAAGCTTTAGTTTTTCATCAGGACAACCGTCCCCAACACAAAGCCCAAAGCCAGCGCGGGCCGCATTCTTCAGATAAGGCAAGTAAAAATCAGCTTCGTTTTCGTATCCAATATTTTCAACCGCGCCGGTAACCGGCCCGCAGCGCAAGAGTCCGGGAGCCACGTCCACAGCCGCAAGCTCACCGCCGCGCCCACTGGCAGCCACACGCCCCCTCAGCAAGGCCCAGCCTTCACAATTGAGCATAAAGTTCTGATTATCGAATACTCCACCAAGCCCAGGCAGCATCCCCGGACATCCGTAACCGTCGCAAACAGAGCAGCGGTGACATTTTAACTCGCCCTTAGTCACCAAAACAAATTCCTAAATCGCGGGCAGTTTTGAGCACAGGGTCATCCTGCGGAATTTCTTTTACACGACCGGCAACCACACTCAAAGGAGTAGCAACAATAGCACCGTTTTTTATGGCAACCAGATTTCCAAACTGTTTGTTTGCCAAAAAATCAGCGGCCGCATTTCCAAGCTTTGTAGCAAGAATTCTATCGTAAGGAGCAGGATCACCACCCCGCTGCAAATAACCTAAAACCGAAGTGCGGGTTTCTATTCCAGTTTCGGCTTCAATTTCCTTTGCAACCCTAAAACCAACCGACTGAGCCATTGCCTCACGGGCCTTTTTAAATTCTTTCTTTCCAAGTTTTGCTTCGTCCAGATTAATAGCACCTTCCGAACAGGCAATAATAAAATAATTCTGACCAGCGGCTTTTTTAGCCTTCATGAATTTTCCAATCTTTTTAATATCATAAGGAATTTCTGGCAGCAAAACCACGTCGGCTCTAGCCGCAAGACCTGAATAAAGACCAAGCCAGCCAACCTTATGACCCATAATTTCTACAACCATGGCACGAGAATGACTGCGGGCTGTTGTACGGATAGATTCAATTCCATTTGTTGCAACGTCAATTGCAGTATGAAAGCCAAATGTTTCATCAGTTCCAACAATGTCGTTATCAATCGTTTTTGGCATTCCAATTACATTAAAACCAGCTTCACTAAGTAAAGAAGCAGTTGTATTTGTTCCGTTTCCGCCCAAACAAACCAGGGCATCCAGTTTATTGTCTTTAAAAGTCTTCTTTATACCTTCAACAGGAAGAAGACCCGTTTTTGGATCGGGCTGGGGATTCTTAAACGGCTTAACCCGTGAAGTTCCCAGAATTGTTCCACCAGCAGAAATCAGCGGCTCTAAATCAAGAGTGTCCATCTTAAACACATCACCGTCAATCAAACCGCGATAGCCGTTACGGATTCCAATAAATTTCATTCCGTAATTATTTTTTCCAGAAATACAGAGCGCACGAATTGCAGCGTTCAATCCAGGAGCGTCGCCGCCGGAAGTGAGAATTCCAACTGTTTTAATAGATGTCTGTTTAGTAGCCATAAGTGTGATTATATCAGTATTTTTTCTATCACACAACTTAACTCTTTTTTTCAATTGCCGATAATGCAAGTATGAAAACATCTAACAAATCTAGTTTGATTACCGGCATCGCTCTTCTTGTAGTTGCCGCTTTATTTTCTATCAGTTTAATTCTCCAGCCACTGGATTTTGGAGCAACAGGTCCAGGGCGTAATAATATTTTCTACCTGCTTGGAAACATGCTCTACAGCGTTTATGGCTTTTCAAGCATTTTGATTCCGTCTTTCCTTTTAATTGCTGGCCTTTCTTGCTTTGCCGCTAAATGGACAGCACGTAAAACTATGCGTCTGCTTACTGCACTTGTACCATTTTTTACCTGTGTAGTGACTGAAAACATCTGCCGCTCGATTATTGCCCTGGGAAAAGGAAGTTTTTCTGGCGTAAAAATTGCCATTGCCGTAATTACCGGTATTATGCTCATTGTAATTGAATGGCTTGGAATTGGAATTATTGCAGATAAACTGAATAATAAAACTTCTCCAAAAACAAGAATAGGCCGCATTTCTGTGCCTAAAACTTCAACTGTTTTTGATGAAGCACTTTCTGAAGTTGCACCAGACAAGTCTACAGACAAGGAAACAGACACCACACCAGACAAAACTCCAGAAGTTACAGCAGAAGATGAAACAGAAACTGAAGCCGAAAGCGAAGCTCCAGCGACACCACTTCTTACTCAGGAAGAATATGCCGCACTCACTACACCAGAAGAAGATTTAGGCTGGAACCTGCCACCTGCACCAGAAAGTCTTCCACCAGAATACGACGAAGATTTTGATGAAAACGATCCTGCACTGGAATTCCCACCAAAAGAGGAAGAAAATCAGGAAGATACAGCCAGCGAGCTTGAACCTGTAGATGCAGTAGAAGCATTTGAAGAAGAAGCACCTGCTTTTGACGTAGATTTTGATTCAGAAGCAGATGACAATGAAAATGATAACTACGAAGAAATAGAGGAAAAAAAAACTTCTGAACCTGAAATCATAGAAGAAGAAAGCCCATATTTTGATATGGACCTCCATTCTGACCCACACTCTGATGTGGAATCAGATATAGAGTCCGACTTGGATATGGATTTACAATCTACCCCTCTTACAGATTACGCCGATCAGGATGATTTTATTGAATGGACCGAAGCCGACGATTTCCGTGCCCAGGAAGATTCTGCTCAAATTGAAGAAAGCGAAGAAACTCCTTACAGCACAACCCGTTATATTGATACTGTTGTAGAAAATCCTAATTTTCCTCATGGAATTGTAATTCATGAAGATGATGAAGACGAGGAAGATGAAGAAGAACAGGCCCCTGTTGAAGTAGAAAAACCTAAATATCCAACAAAGATTACTATTCAAAGTACACCTCAGGTAGACCCAGATTTTGAAGACACCTTCGAAGATGATTATGTTGAAGATGAAACTCTGCCTTTCCCGGCTTTTGAGGAGGAGGAAGAAGAGTCCCCTTTATCTGAGCCGGAGACAACTCCGGCAGCCTACACACCAATGCCTTCTGCCATTCCAGAGCAACCCGTTCACAGAGAGCCGGCTCGCCCACAGCCCGCTCCAGCACGCCAGACTCCAGCGCAGCAGACTCCTGTTGCCGCAGCCGCTTCCAGTGTCTTCTCTGATATGGAAAATGAAATCCGCGAAGAACAGGCCGCAAATCCTCAGCCGCTAATTGCCCCTGCCAGCACAACCACTGCCCAGCCAGAGCCAGCCGAAAGCCCGGCAAGCCCAGCCGCCTCGGCCCGCCCGGCACAGCAGGCGCGCCAGGCCCAAGAGCCGGTAGTTCAGCCCGCCGCACGTACCGCGCCCACACACGCACCGGCAGCTCCAGCTCACCCTACCGAAGTTGACTTCGAAGGCAATGTAATTTCTCACGACGGCCCAACCGACCTCGAATCGTCTTCCGGCGCCACAAACCTCACTGCCGACGAGCTTACCGATTTCTTCAACGCCCAGCAGGCAGAAAACACACCGCGCACTACCGAAATTCAGGGCAGCGCTCCAAAAATTGGCGGCCGCGCAGAAAAAAAAGGCCCTTATGTCATTCCTTCTGACCTTTTAATCGCCTACAAAGACGACCAGTACTGGATTATAGATGACGCAACAAAGCAGGCCGCAATGAACCTTAAGCAGACCCTTGCAGAATTCAACATTGAAGCAGAAATCACAGGAATTAAAAAAGGTCCGGTAGTTACAATGTTCGAAATTTTGCCAGCTCCAGGTGTTAAACTCAGCAAAATTGTTGCCCTGCAGGACAACATTGCCCTTAGCCTTGCCGCTCAGTCTGTTCGTATTGTTGCCCCAATTCCGGGAAAGCAGGCCGTTGGTATTGAAGTGCCAAACCGCCACCGCTCGGTTGTCGGTTTCCGCGAAATTATAGAAATGGACTTGCCAGAATGGCAGAAAATGGCCGTTCCTGTCGTACTCGGAAAAGACATTTTAGGAAAAGCCCAGCTGATAGACCTTGTAAAAACTCCTCACATGCTTATTGCAGGTGCAACAGGTTCTGGTAAATCAGTTTGTGTTAACTCACTCATTCTTTCTATACTCTACAAGCGCTCTTTCCGCGATGTAAAACTCATTCTTGTAGACCCTAAAGTTGTAGAACTTAAGCTCTACAATAATATTCCTCACCTGCTTACTCCGGTTATCACCGAGCCTAAAAAAGCGCTCCAGGCACTCCAGTATTGTCTGTGCGAAATGGAACGACGCTATGCCCTTTTGGACAGCATGGGAGTTCGTGATATTTCTAACTACAACGCAAAGATTAAGGAACAGAATATCTGCACAGAAAAGCTGCCTTACATCGTAGTAATTATTGATGAGTTTGCAGACTTAATGGCAACCAGCGGAAAGGAACTGGAAAACATTGTAGCCCGCCTTACCGCCATGAGCCGCGCCGTTGGTATTCACCTGGTTCTTGCAACCCAGCGACCTTCTGTAAACGTAATTACAGGTTTGATTAAGGCAAACATTCCAACCCGAATTGCCTTCATGGTAGCCAGCCGCACCGATTCTAACATTATTATTGATACAGTCGGCGCCGAAAAACTGCTTGGCCGTGGTGATATGCTTTATGCATCTGCCGTAGACCCTGCACCAATCCGAATTCAGGGAACCTTTGTAAGCGACCAGGAAGTAGAAGACGTTGTAAATGCAGTTAAGGAATACGGCGAACCAGATTATATTGATGACGAAATCTTTGTTGATGATGAAGAAGACGAAGCACGCGACTTATTTGGAGAACCAATGGATGATGACGACCCACTCTACGACCAGGCCCTGGAAATTGTTGTTCAGTCTGGAAAAGCCAGCGCAAGTTACATTCAGCGCCGCCTGAAGATTGGTTACAACCGCGCCGCCCGCCTGGTAGAAGAGATGGAAGAACGTGGAATTGTAGGTCCGGCAAACGGAAGTAAGCCTCGCGAAATTATCCATATTCCAAGTTAATTTTTCTAAGTAGTTTTACTAGAAAAATAAAGTTTCTATCAAAAAGAACATTTCTTCCCCTTGAAAAACAAAGTATAAAAATTTAGAATTAAGTAACTGTTTTTCAGGGGAGGGAAAATGAAAACAGTCCTTATTAAGAAACATATTTTCTTAGTCATAATTGTACTGATTATGACACTTCTTTCTGTCCTCGCGAACATTCTACTGCCCCCTCAAATTCCCCATTCAGCAAAAGATTTTCATATACTTCTAACAGAACGAATAAATGATGCCATAGACGCAGCCCTTGAAGGCCCCATGCTGGTAGCCAAATCAATGGCAAAAAATTCCCTTATTGCAGATTATCTTATTCACGAAGATGAATATGATGAAGAACAACTTATTGAGCTTATGGCTTCCTGGCTGAAAAATATTAAAGATACCGGCAGCTACACCTCTGCCTTTCTGGTTTCCGAAAATTCACACCGTTATTATACAGCAGAAGGCTTAAATAAAATTGTTAATCCCCAGTTAGACAGCCACGATATCTGGTACTCAAACTTTATAAAAAGCGAACTGCCAATCTGTCTTGATGTAGATATTGACCAGATGAATCACAACAGCTGGACAGTTTTTCTGAATACAAGGATTGAAGATTCAAACGGAAAGCTCCTTGGAGTTTGCGGAATTGGAATCATCTTGTCTAAACTGCAAAAACTTTTTGAGCAATACGAAAATCTTTATAACGTAAAAATTAATCTTGTAGATTACGATGGACTTGTGCAGGTTGATACCAGCAATGTAAATATTGAAAACACTTACCGTACTGCAGATTTAACCCAAAAAGAAGAAAAAGTAGTTTACACAAAACTTAAAAACGGCTTTATGACCAGTTGTTATATCAGCCAAATGGACTGGTATCTTTTAATCCGCAATACAGATAATAACCATTTTGATTTTAAAGCAAATCCTAAGTTTATAATCGTTCAACTGATTATTATCTTCTTAGGTTTGCTTGTAATTTTATATATCTTTAGAGACGCAATAAAAGTAAATCAGAATAATCAAAAAGAAAATAAAATTGATTCTCTCACCGGACTCTATAACCGAAACTATTTCAAAGAAGTTTACGGCGAACACGGAATTTTTAATACTACCCGCTATAAATCTCTTGCCGTACTTGATATAGACTTCTTTAAGGAAGTGAATGACCATCTTGATGGTGACAAGATTCTTGTATCTCTAGTTGCTTTGCTTAAAAATACCTTTGGAAATGAATGTGAATTTTTCCGCTGGGGTGGTGATGAATTTACTATCTTAATGGTAAATCCTCTTAATGATGCCTATGATTTATGCAGAAAAATGTGCAAGGAAGTTGAAGAAAAACTAAAAATTACTATTTCTATTGGCGTTACAGAAGTGCAATTAGCCGATACAATCAAAAAAAATTACTATCGTGCCGCACAGGGCTGCTACTTTGTAAAAGAACTTGGTGGAAATGGAGTAAAACGTTCATAAAAGGAAAGTGAAGAAGTGAAACATACATCTATCCGATCAAAACTGATTACACTTTTATACATTATTATTATCGGCCTGTACCTTGTAATGCTTGCCGTAACTACACCAGCCACCCGAAAAATCATAGAAACCAATAATGAATTATCAATGAAAATGCTTTCTACAGAAAAAATTACCGACCTGAACAGTCACATGAAAAGTGTAGAGCGGGCCGTAAATATTCTGGAAAAATACATTTACGAAAGCCTTGATTTTGAGCGCATGAAAACAGATTCAGACTACACAAACAGCTTTATGGATAGAATGACGCTTCATGCCATAGACGCCGCTCTGTGTGCAGAAAACGTAACAACTGTATATTTCAGACCAGACCCAAATGTTTACGGAAGCCAGAGTGGTATCTTCATTATAAATGATAATTACGGAAATTTTATACGCACAACTCCTACTGATATCCTAAAATATCCAAGTACAGACCGAGAACACGTTGCCTGGTTCTATGAACCTAAACAGAAGGGTACTCCCCTCTGGATGGAACCATATTCAAACATGAACATTAACGTTTACATGATTTCCTATGTAATTCCTTTGTATAACAAACATGGTGAATTTGTTGGTGTTGTTGGTATGGATATGTCTATGGCCGCAATTCACAAGGTTGTAGACACAATTAATTATTACGATGGCTTTGGATTTATCTTGAACAGTTCTGGCAGTATTATCTATCACCCTGAATACCCAGAAGGTCTTTCTTCTCTAATGTTCACCGATGAACTTCTTACTGTTTCAGAATGTATTAACTCTAATTCAATTGGACTCAACAAAGTATTCAAATATAAATGGCATAACAAAACTCACTATGCAATTGGCAACATAATGCAAAACGACATGTACCTTGTTATTTCGGCTCCAATGTCTGAAATTATGGAACCAGACTACAGAATGAAGTTAAACATGACAATCCTTTTCTTTATTGCCCTGATTGCCCTCTTTATTTCTATTCGCGTAGTAATGCACCATATTGTCCACCCAATTGCAGAACTTACCCAGGCCGCCTCACGAATTTCTAAGGGAGAATTAAACACCGATATTCACTATTTTTCAAATGATGAAATTGGCCAGCTGGCAGACAGCGTAAGAAGAATGTCTTCCGAACTGCAGGAATATCTTTCTTATATTTATAAACAGGCTTATACCGATGCAATGACAGAAGTAGGAAACAAAGCCGCCTACATGGACTACATTAAGCACCTGGAACTTAAGATTCACGAAGGCATGGCAGATTTTCTTCTGATTATTTTTGATGTAAACGGCTTAAAGAAGATTAATGACACCTTAGGCCATGAAGTAGGCGATATTCTTATTTCTAATGCAGGAACAGTTCTAAAAAAAGCCTTTGGTGAAGAACACATTTACCGCATTGGTGGCGATGAATTTATAGTTATTCGGGAAAATACTTCAGAAGAGGAAGTGAACAATCTTTTTGCAAACTACAGAAAGTGCCTTAGTGAATTTAACGAAAAAGAACACGAATACGGCAAAGAACTTTCAATTTCTTTTGGACATGCTTTCTTTAAGCAGGGTGAAGATTACAAAACCGTTTTCCAAAATGCCGATGAAGCCATGTACCGCAACAAAGAAGCCTTTTACAGCGGCAAAAATGACCGCCGCCGCAGTGAACGCTAAATAGTAGACTTACCAGCTTTTTTGTGTAAAAATCAAGGTATGAAAAGAATATTATTTGCAAAGAATCTTGCATGTTTGTTAACTTTTGGCTTGCTTTTTTCTTCAGCTTGTAACGCACAGGTAGATGAAAAAGCAAATTCAAACACACAAAAGGTAATGCAGTACCTTGAAAACGAAGTGTATGGAAAGCGTATTCTTACCGGAATGATGGATTGTGCCTGGAGTAATGACATAGACATGGATGCAAAAGTCCTGAAAGACACAGGAAAACACACCGCACTCATGGGCTATGACTTTATGTTCCTCACAAAATCAGACAGCCGCAACTGGTACCAGCCTAGTCAGGTAGAAAAAGCAAAAGCCTGGTGGAATAAAGGCGGCCTGGTAACTTTCTGCTGGCACTGGCTTGATCCAAGTACACGCTCTTCAAAAGGAGCCAGCTTCCGCACAGAAGAAACTTCTTTTAGAATCCCATGGGACAGCGCAAGCAAAAGTCTGAACACAGAAAGCAAGGAGTTTACCCAGATTACCCGTGATTTAGACACTGTTGCAAACTATCTTCTGGAACTGCAGGAAGCAGGAGTAGTAGTTTTGTGGCGCCCTCTGCACGAAGCATGCGGAAACTACGGAAAATGGGGCGGAAGCGGAAAAGCCTGGTTCTGGTGGGGCGATACCGGCCCTGAAGCATATATTGCACTTTACCGCTATATGTTCGACTATTTTACAAATGAAAAAGGACTTCATAACCTTATCTGGATTTGGAACGGACAGGAAGCAGACTGGTATCCGGGAGATAAATATGTAGACATTGTCGGCTATGATATTTATGATGATGTAAACAAACACAAAGCCGGCGATAAATACTACCAGAACCTTATGACCTGGTGTGGTTCAAAAAAGATGGCCGCAATTTCTGAGGCAGGTTATGTTCCTTCAACCGAAGCATTAAAATCATCTTCTTCAAAATGGCTTTATTATATGATTTGGAATGATGATGATTCACTTGCCGATGATACAAAAAAAGATAATAATAACTTCTGGGGCGGAACAAAATACAATAAGCCCGAAGATAAAACAACAAATGCTTTTGATACAGATTACCAGATAAAACTGGATGATACAGACTTAAAGGCTTTGTTTAATAAAATGGGAGTAACCATTAAGTAAAATGACTGGAAAAGTGATTTTTCAGGCGCTTCTGAGCCTGGTGGTCGGAGGCGCATTTATAGCAGTGGGAATTTATTTTCTTTCTGAACGATTTTTAAACAAGATAAATGAATCAAGTTCGGCACAAACCGAAGAAGTTTTGAAGAAAAACAAGTTCCGCGCAAAAGGAAGCGGACTAACAACTCTTGCACTGGGAGCAATTACCCTGGTGCAGGCCCTGCTGCTATTCACTTTTCCACTTGCAACCAGCTGGCTTTCTTTAATTTACCTGGTATTTATAATGGCTGCAGTTTTAGTTTTAGTCATTGTTTTTAAATAAAGGCGCACACTTTTTTAAATAACTTTTTTCATAAGCTGATTAGCGGCCACCTGGTTTACCATTAGAAGTTGATGATGCCGAAGTTCCTGCCGTTACAGAAACTTCACTTCCGCCAGAAAGCGAGGCTGGATAATAGACCCCGCTTCCTGAAACATATTCGGTACCGCTAATTTCTCCACCCTTTACAAATGCGTATGACGACCCGCTTGTTAGGCTTGAGCTGATTAAAATTGCAGCCGCATACGTTTGAGGAGATTCAACAGCAATTATTCCATCTACTCCCAGAGAAGAAGACGAACTTCCCAGTGAAGTAGAATAAATCATAGGATTTGATGTGCTCGAAGGAATACTTTCGCTGAACATTCCAGAGCTTCCCATTGCAAAAACAGTGCCACCAGTAACAGTAAATTTATAAGAACCATCACCACAATCTATTGGTGAATTGTTATTTCCAGTCTGACTAACCACAACAATTCCATCAGAAATTGATATATTTCCGTTTGAATCAAGACCATCTCCTTTAGCACTTACATACAAAAATCCACCGGAAACAGAAAGCTTTCCGCCGGTTGCAGAAACGTTAATTCCATCATCATAAGCCGAAACAATTGTATAACCGCCTGAAATTGAAATAGAACTTTCGCCTTCTATTCCCTCTGGAGAATAAGTAATGGTTCCACTTTCCTGCACACCATCTGCATCATACCAAGTGCCAGATTTTGAACTTTCAGAATAAGAGGTTGTGCCGGTAACATTAAATGTGTTATTTCCGCCGGAAATTGCTACCACAGGAGCAGAAATTCCCTTTCCGTTGTAAGTAGTAACATCAACCGTGCCTCCAGTAATCTTTACATAACTGGAAGTGTAGTTTTCATCATCAGTTTTAAAAGCATTTGCCTTTCTAACATCACTTGTAGAAATAATTCCTTTTCCATCAAAAGTGATTGAACCACCGTTTACAATAATTCCCTGGCCTCCAAAAAGACCATTTTTTCCGGTTTCACTAGATGAAGTATAATTTTTAAGACTAAGACTACCACTTTCTACCGTGAGAATTCCATCCTTTGAAGCAATACAATTTTTGTAGGCCTGAGTAATAGTCAGCGAAGCGGAAGAAGAACTTTCGCAGATTGTAAGCCCGCCCTTGCAGAAAAGACTTCCCTTGTTATCACTTCCCTCTTCTTCATAATTTATCGAAGTGCTTTCATAATCAGAACCATAACCAGTTCCATATTCACGACCATCCACAAGCACATTGCTGCCCGTAAGAAAAACTGTTGCGGCCCCGCCCTTTGTAATATCAACACAAGGATAGTTTGTAGAATAAATTGTTACATTGTTCAGATAAAGGCCGGTTTCGTAAGAAGGATTTGTCTGAATCTTTACACCCCCGGAAGAAAGACTGCCCTTTAGAACTACGCCCATTTTCTTTTCAATTTCTGTTAAATCAACTTTGATTACCACAGAATCTGAAAGGAAAACTGTTTCGCTGTCTGATGTAATACTTGTCCAGCTTGCATTATCTTCTGACCAGGTTTTATCAGACAGATTAATGTAAATGTAACTGTCAGCTGAATAAGAGGAACCGCTCGCGGAAGCTTCAACATCATCGCTGGAATCTGAATCAGAAGAAGCAGATGATGATGTACTAGAACTTGAAGAGCTTTCAACTGCCTCGGCAGAAGCAACTTCAACAACACAGGCCGTAAGAATATGGGCCAAAACCAAAAAAATGATGATTTTAACAAGACTCTTCATAGCGTCTCCTTGAAAAATTAAAAATGTTATGATTTTGCAAACGTTCTAAAAATTGACTTTATATACAACTCCAGATTCAATTTTAGTTGACTGGCAAGATTGCGTCCAGAAATAAAGCTCTTAGGTAAAATAAGAGTTCTTTTATATATCAGATGGATTTTTAGTAAGGTTCCTGTGTTCTTCATCATATAAAATCTTCAATCATAAAAAAGCATCACATATATCTTTTCTTGAAATTCCTCAAAAACGTGGTAAAATTAACTTTATATTCAATATATTTGGGGGGCAAAAATGTCAAATAACCGTCCACTTCCTTGGGCTCATCTAGAAGAATACAGAGGAAAAGATTTCCAAGGTGAATGGCCAACATTCCCGGAGCTTCTTGCCATTCAGGTAAAAAGATTTGCCGAAAGACCTTGTTTCACAGATTTTGATGGTCCAAATGGTTCAAAGCGAACGCTTAATTATGCCCAGATGTATGAAAAAGTGCTCAAACTTGCTAATTTTCTTACTGCTTCCGGTCTGAAAAAAGGAGATCATGTTGCGGTGGCAGGAAAAAATTCGCCGGAATGGGCAATTGCTTACCTTGCAACTCTTTGTGCCAGCGGTGTTGTAATTCCAATTGCAGACAGCCTGCACGAACAGGAAACTGGAAATATCTTAAAAGCTTCCTCACCAAAATTTGCTTTTTTGGATGATGGAAAAATTTCGTATGTTGAAGAAAACTTCCCGGAAATTACCGTTTATTCTTTGAATCCAAGTGATTCTCAGAAATTTGCACTTAATCTGACGGCAGAAGAAGTGCCTGAGGACAAAAAGAACGAACCTGTTAAGGAAGACGACCTTGCCCTTATTATGTTCACTTCTGGAACAACAGGAAATCCAAAGGGAGTAATGCTTTCGCACAAGAACATAATTGCAGATGGCTTTATTGCCCAGACAAATCTTCTTATTCTTCCTACAGATGTTTTCTATGCTCTCCTGCCAATTCACCATGCCTACACAATGCAGGCTGCCTTTATCTGCCCGCTTGAAGTAGGTGCCGAAATTGTATTTGGTAAGAGCCTTGCTGTTACCCGCCTTATGAAGGAACTGCGCGAAGGAAAAATTTCCATTATGCTTGGCGTCCCTCTTCTTTATAACAAATTGCTTTCCGGCATAAACAGAGGAATTAAGGAAAAGGGGCCTGTCGCAACAATGGCAATTTCTATTTTACGGGGAATTTCTTTTATCACCAAGAAAGTTACCGGCAAAAATATCGGCCGTAAGCTTTTTGCAAGTGTTCTTGAAAAGGCAAATATCAGTACCTTGCGCGTTGCAATTTGTGGTGGCGGCCCGCTGGCAAAATCGGTTTTCCGTCAGTATCAGGAAATGGGAATTGATTTTATTCAGGGATACGGACTTACAGAAACTTCACCAATCATTGCACTGAACCCAATAGAAAAATTTAAGATTCAGTCTGTTGGCCGCGATTTTTCTCCTTACGAAGAAATTAAAATTCTTGAGCGTGATGATTTAGACACAAAACCTGGCATTGGACGCGGCCGTGTAGGCGAAATCTGCATAAAAGGCCCTATGGTCATGCAGGGCTATTACAATATGCCAAAGGAAACGGCCGAAATGTTCACAGAAGACGGCTTCCTTAAAACCGGTGACCTTGGCTGGATGGATAAAGACCATTACATTATGCTCTGTGGTCGTGCAAAAAATCTGATTGTTACAAGTGGTGGTAAAAACGTTTACCCTGAAGAAATTGAAGATTCATTCCAGCTTTACTATGATATTCAGCAGATTACCGTTCGTGCTTATCATCCTGCAGATGACAAAACTGCCGAAGAAATTGAAGCTTTAATTTATGTTTCTGATGATTTGTACAGCAGAATGGCTTGTAAACGAAACCCAGATTTTGTTCAGCAGGAAGTTTACAATGAAGTTAAAACAATCGTGAGCCGGGTTAATAAAAAGCTGCAGTCTTATGAACAGATTACAAAAATCAGTATTCTTAAGGAGCCTTTGGAAATGACCCCATCACAGAAGGTAAAGCGAAATTACGTTGCTAACATTTACCCAATCAACTAATTTTTTGTTTTATTATTCATTTTTCTTGAATTTTGCAATTTGCAGGATTAACTTTTAAATATGAACCTCCTCGACTTTGAGTATCTTGAAAATAATCTTGATACAAAAAACCTTTACGGAAGCGATTCCTGCATTGCAAATATCTTTTTGCTGCAAGACAAGTATAATATTCAATTAAAACTCCATAAAAATATTCTTTTCCGCTATTACTATGGTGATGAAAACAGGACCGGTTTTGGTTTTCCTATTCCTGTAAAAGGCGCAACAGGAGATTACTTAAAAACTGCACTTGAATTTATTTTTGAAGAAAGCGCCCGCGAAAAAAGAGTGCCAGCCTTTTGTCTGATAACCCAGGAAGAGAAAAACCAGATAGATGCCTGTATGGCAGAGTTTTTCCCGGAAAGAAAGATTTCCTGGAAAACAAACCGCGATGACTGTGATTATATCTATCTGCGAGAAAATCTGGCAGAATTGCCTGGTTCACACTATCAGAAAAAGCGTAACCATATTTCGCGATTTAACAGAACTTACGGCAATTCCTGGGAATTCAAGACATTTCCAGAAAACGATATTGCTTCCGATATTCTTGCAGTTTCGCAAAAATGGTTTGAAGAAAAAGATGGTGATTCAAACAGCGTTTTACAGTTAGAGCATGCAAGTATAAAATCGGCCCTTGAAAATGCAGATTTGCTGCGAATAAGAGGGGGAGTTCTCTACATTAACGGAGAAGCTGCCGCTATGACTCTAGCCTCTCCAATTTCTGATAGCATACTTGATGTAATTTACGAAAAGTCGGTAGCCGAGTACGAAAAAAATGGTGCTTACGCAGTAATAAATCAGCAGTTTTCTAAACATTGCGGAAGCTTTCTTTATCTGAACCGCGAAGAAGATATGGGTGTGGAAGGCTTACGCAAGGCAAAACTTTCTTACAAACCAAGTATAATTCTTGAAAAGTTTTACGGGAGTTTCTAATGCTTTCTTCAATATTAAAAAAATCTGATTGCGCTGAATGCCGCTTCTGCTGTTCTTTCCGCCGCCAGAGCCTCTGGGAAACCCCAATTTTTGACGCCCCTACCGTAAAAAAACTCCGCGCCCTTTACCCGGCTGCAAAATTCCGCCCGGCCGGCCCTAGCGGGCACTCATTTACTTTTGACATTTCCGACCAATACAAAACAAATGACCCCGAAGAAGAGGCTCGCTGCCCCTTCCTGGACATCAACTCTGGCTGCGTCCTCCCTCCAGACCTGAAGCCCTTTGACTGCAGCATCTGGCCTTTCCGCGCAGTACGCCGCCCGGATTCAGCCCCACTGGCGCCACTTGCAGCCCCCACCACCCAGGGCAGCCCGAACTCCGGGGAACTTTCCGCCAGTGAGCCCACCCTTGCCGTTGCCCTCACCCCAACCTGCCCCGCAATAAACAAGGTGCCTCGTTCTCAAATCACCGAACTCCTCCACCAGGGCGGCCTGGCAAAAAAAATCCTTGATTACGCCAAGGACCACCCGGACATAATCAAGGATTATTCAGAATTTTTATCAGATTTATTTTAGATCTTTGGCTGCTCGCAAGTCTCGCAGCTCGAGCCATTTTTTCGATAATCCTAAAACGGCCCTGTGTAAGCACGCTGGCGTGCGTTGTTTAATAGCAGAGCGTTAAGAAAATTGCGAAAGCAATTTTTAGCTCTACTACTTTTCGCAGCCCGTTTTTTAACGGATTTTCGATTTTAGGCTTATTTCATAAAATACGTCTTAATCGGTGGGAAGCCGTTAAATGCAACCGATGCGTAAGTTGAAGTGTAGGCTCCCGTAGAAAGCCAGTAGAGTTTGTCGCCTTCCTTCAAAGAAACCGGCAATTTATATTTGGCATCTTCATACATTATGTCCATACTATCGCAGGTTGGACCGGCAATAATCACAATGCCTTCTTTTTCTCCAGGATTGTCTTTTCCTGTTACTACAGGATACTTAATAGATTCATCAAGTGTTTCAATCAAACCGTTAAACTTTCCTGCATCCACATAAACCCAACGTGCAAGTGCCGTATTGTTTTTGCGGGAAGTCAGAATAACTTCCGAAGTCAAAATACCACTGTCACCTACCAGAGAGCGACCCGGTTCAAGAATAATTTCTGGAATATCATCACCAAAGTCTTCCTGAATATAGCGGGTAATTTCAGATGCATATTCGCTAAGACTGTTTGTTGGTTCTATATAACTTGCCGGGAAACCACCGCCCATATTAATCATAGAAAGACGGATTCCCTCTTCTTCTTCGAGTGATGTAAAAAGATACTTTACCTTGGCAATTGCGTCATTCCACTGACCAATATCCCGCTGCTGACTTCCAACATGGAAACTGATTCCGTAAGGAGTGAGTCCAAGGTCGCGGGCCAGAACAAGCAGGTCGTAAGCCATATCAGGATGGCAGCCAAACTTGCGCGAAAGAGGCCAGTCTGCACTTACAGAGTTTTCTACCAGGATGCGTACATAAATACGTGAACCAGGCGCGTTTTCTGCGATGTTTTTCAAATCATCTTTGCTGTCTGTTGCAAACATGCGGACACCCTTATCATAAAAATACTTGATGTCCTTTGCCTTTTTAATTGTGTTTCCATAAGAAAGGCGGTCTGGAGAAACGTTGAACTTGGAAATCATATCAAGTTCGTAGCGGGAAGCAATATCAAAGCAGGAACCCATTTCCGCAAGCATTTCCAAAACAGGCTCACCAGGATTTGCCTTCATTGCATAATAAATGCGGGCATAAGGAAAAGAATCTCTGAGCCTTATGAAATTCTGTTTTATTGTATTCAGATTGATTACAATATTCGGAGTTTCCAAATCTTTTGAAAACTCAAGAAAACGCTGCCAGTCATTATCGCTGACATAATCTTTACGGTTAAACATCCATTACCTCTGTAATGCATAAAAATACCAAAAACATATAATCAGCACAAGTACATTATAATTTATCTTTCAAGAAAAATTAAAGGTCTTCCGTTGCGCGTCCTCGAAAAATGGCGCGGTGCAAGCCGTATAGGAACTTATTTACTGCGCTTCGCGCCGGCTTGCAAGCGATTTTTCGATTCCGCTCCACTCACGACCTTTAATTTTTCAAAAAACGTATATTATCATGTACTTACAAAAGAAAACAAACTAACGTGTGCCCTTGTCGTATGGGATGCCTTCGACCTTTGGTGCGCGAGATTGTTTTGAGGTAAATGCTAAAACTACAAGAGAAATGATATATGGCAGCATTTTGTAAACATCACCAGGAACCAGATGAATTAAAAGGTCGAATGCTGAATATGTGTCTGCAACTGCACGGAAGGCTCCAAAAAGCAGGGCGCTGGCTGCAATTCTAAGCGGATTCCACTGACCGAAAATCATAACGGCCAGGGCAAGGAAGCCCGCACCGGCAACACCGTACATAAAATCCCACTGTGAATTAGCCGCAGAAATGTAAATAATTCCTCCGATTCCACCACAGAAGCCGGAAATTAAAACCCCCGCATAGCGCATTTTGTAAACATTGATTCCAACACTATCGGCAGCCTGTGGATGTTCACCACAAGCCATAAGGCGCAGACCAAAGCGGGTCTTTTTAAGCACAATATAAGCCGCAATAACAAGAATCACTGTTAAAATCATGTAGATGTTAAAATCACCAATCAGGAAAACCTTACGATTTGCAATATAGTCCAGAATTGCCGAAGGATTTGTACCACCAGAACGTGCATTATTAAAAGCCTTTACAATTACAACAGCTGCTGCAGTTGCCAGCATATTCATTGCAGTTCCAACCAGTGTTTGATCAGCCTTAAAATTAATTGCAGCAACTGCCAGGAAAAGTGAATAAATCATTCCAAAAAGCACACTGGCAAGAATTGTAAGCAGGATAATTACAAAAGCAGGAGTTCCAGCAGGAAGTGAATAAAGCACAAAAGCACCACCAAGAGCGCCCATAACCATAATTCCTTCCAGTCCAAGATTTATAACACCACTGCGTTCACTAAACATACCGCCCATGGCAACAAAAATCAAAACCGAAGCATAAATCAAAGTATATTGAATAAGTAACATAACTGAATCCTCCTACTTGCTTTCGCCTTTCTTTTTTCTGTCAAAGAGCTTAGAAAGCTGAGTCTTAAACAGGAACATAAAAGCACAGGAATAAATGATGATAGATGAAATCAAATCAGCAATCTGAGGATTAAAATATTTTGTATCAATAAAACTTCCACCCTGGGTAATATGCTGAATAAAATATCCCGAGAAAATTACACCGATTGGGTTTAATTCACCAAGGAAGGCAACTGCAATTCCGTTAAAGCCCATGGCCGGAACTGTAGAAGAAGTTTTCCATGGCTGAACATCTGTAAGATAGAAAAGCGAAGCTGCCAGACCTGCGATTGCTCCAGACACAGCCATTGTTAAAATCAGATTTTTCTTGTCTTTCATTCCGGCATATTTTGCGGCATGTTTATTCAAACCGGTTGCCCTAAGTTCATATCCAAGCACAGTTTTTTTCAGAATGATATTAATGATGATTGCCACAAGGATTGTAAGAGGAATTGCGATTGAAACATACTCGTTATCGTGGAAGAGTTTTCCCAAACCAAGAGTTGGCAAAACCGAACCCGGCGAAGTCTGACGAATTGAGAAGGTTTCTGATTTACCCACATTCATTACAACTTCATTCTGCATAAGCACATTTACAATATAAAGACTTATCCAGTTAAGCATGATTCCCGCAATTACTTCGTTTACATTACAGAAGGCCTTTAGCAAGCCTGCAAGGGAAGCCCAAATTGCGGCACAAACAACGGCGCACAGAAGGCAGAGCCACCATGGCAAATGCCAGGCAAGCGCACACCACAAAGAAATACCAATTCCAATACAGTACTGGCCTGCAACACCAATATTAAACAAGCCCGATTTATAGGCAAACAAAACTGCAATACCACAGAGAATAAGAGGAACTGCCTTTACCAGGGTTTGGCCAAGATAGTAAAGTTTCTTTCCGTTGTTTCTGTAGTACATGAAGTTTTTTAAGATTACGCTGATTGCCTTTGGCGCATGTTCAGCGTTAATAATCAAAAGGATGATAAAACCAACTATAATTCCAACAAGCGCACAAATTACCGCAGAAGCAATTGAGCGGAAAGCGTCGGACGTAAAGACTGCCTTAACTTTATTTTCTTTTACTGCATTATCACTCATTTACGCTTCCTCCTTTGCAGAGCCTACATTACGCTTTGCACCCGCCATGTAAAGTCCAAGTTCTTCCGGTGTTGTTGTTTTTGGATCTAATTCACCTACAATTTCGCCTTCGTACATAACAAGGATTCTATCGCTAAGGTTCAAAACTTCTTCAAGTTCATAAGAAACAAGAAGTACAGCCTTGCCAGCATCGCGGTCTGCAATAATTGCCTTATGAAGATATTCAATGGCACCTACATCAAGACCTCGGGTTGGTTGAACCGCTATCAAAAGTGAATGAGCTTTATCCAGTTCGCGACCAACTATTGCCTTCTGCTGATTTCCACCAGACATTGCGCGGGCAATTGTTTTGTTTCCCTGACCGCTTCGAACATCGTATTTATCAATGAGCATCTGCGAATAAGCAGAAACTTCTTTCGTTTTTATAAACTGATTTTTCTGAAACTGAGGCTCCCAGTAACGCTGAAGCACCATGTTCTGTTCCAGTGTGTAATCAAGAACAAGTCCGTGCTTATGGCGGTCTTCCGGAACATGACTCATACCGGCCTTACTTCGCTCGCGGATAGATTTTTTTGTAATGTCCACTCCGCCCAAAGTAATTTTTGTATTTGCATGAGGCGCAAGTTTTTCAAGCCCGGTAAGCCCCTGAATGAATTCTGACTGTCCGTTTCCATCAATTCCGGCAATACAAACAATTTCGCCGGCTCTTACCTGCAGGCTCACGTTATTTACGGCCAGTTTTTTGTGCAGATGACTTTCTACGCAAAGATTCTCTACATCCAGAATAACTTCTCCTGGGTTAGAGGGCGCTTTGTCTACAGTGAACTGAACATCACGGCCGACCATCATGCGGCTGAGCTCTTCTTTACTGGTTTCGCTTATATTTACAGTGCCGATATATCGTCCTTTACAAAGAACCGAACATCGGTCTGAAACTTCCATAATTTCGTTTAATTTATGAGTAATAAAGAGAATTGATTTACCTTCTGCCGCAAGATTTTTCATAATCTGCATAAGTTCTTTGATTTCCTGCGGAGTAAGAACTGCGGTAGGTTCATCAAAAATCAGAATTTCATTATCGCGGTAGAGCATTTTGAGAATTTCTACACGCTGCTGCATTCCCACAGTGATGTCTTCAATTTTTGCATCCGGGTCTACGGCAAGTCCGTATTTCTGACTAAGATTGATGATTTTTTCGCGGGCAGATTTACGGTCTACAAAACCCTTTTTTACAGTCTCGCTACCAAGAATAATGTTATCCAGGACTGTAAACACTTCTACCAGCTTAAAGTGCTGATGCACCATTCCAATTCCCAATGCAGTTGCATCATTAGGATTTTTGATTTCCACTTTTTTGCCGTTTTTGTGGATTTCGCCTTTTTCCGGCTGATAAAGTCCAAAAAGGACACTCATAAGCGTAGATTTACCGGCTCCGTTTTCGCCAAGCAGTGCGTGAATCTCGCCTTTTTTCAGTTGAAGCGTAATGTTATCATTCGCAATGATTCCAGGGAAACGCTTTGTAATATTCAGCATTTCGATGATATATTCTTCGTTCATAAGTTTTAATTATACAGTAAATTACAGAGCTTTTAAACAAAAAAAGCGTGAACCACGGGGGTTCACGCTTTTTATTATATGTCATTCCCGGCTTCAAAAAGTGTCATTCCCCGGCTTGACCGGGGAATCTGTACATCACTGTTTAGTGCAGATCTTCGGGTCAAGCCCGAAGATGACAATTGATAAAGTCTAAAATGACACCAATTTGGCTTATTTTATATTCTGATAATAATTAACCTTTACGCTTACTTCTGGAGCTTTGTCTGTTGCGTTTGAAACTGCAATTTTCTTTGCATAAACATCAGCAACAAGCTTTTTGTAGTCATTTACAGAGAACTTCTTAAGAACCCAAGTTTCTGTTGGAAGACCAACGTAGTTTACGCTTAAATCTTTTCCAGAAACAAGACCCAATGTTGCAACTTTTCCAGAATAATCAGCCCAAGATCCACCCTGAATAGCAGAAAGAGCAGCATTTACAGTTGCAGCAAGACCCTTCATTGCAGAAGTTACGTGCATACCTTCACCGTAGCTGTTAATCTGTGCTGTCTGATCTACGTCTACACCAATTACTTTTCCGCCAACTTTTGCAGCAGCTTCACAAGCAGATGTCCAGATTCCGCCACCACAAGCAAATACAACTTCAACACCACGGTTCTTGTACCATCCGTCCATTGTAGCAGTAATTGTCTGGTCACCATAGAACTGACCACCATATACATATTCAACAGTTACATCACCAGCAATACCGAGTTCTTCAGCAGCCTTGTTTACACCCTGTACGAAACCGTATCCATAGCGGATAACAGCTGGAACAGCCATACCACCAAGGAATCCAAGGTGACGATAACCTTCTTTTACGGCAGCATATCCTGCAAAGAAACCAGGAATCTCTTCTGCATAAACTGCACAGAATACGTTTTCTGGAACAGCTTCACCGTTCAAACCAAGGTCAAATTCACTAATATCAAGACCAATGAATTTTGCATCAGTATAATCTTTTGCAACCTTAAGAACTGCTTCACCAAAAAGGAAGCCAGGAAGAACGATTACATTGTAACCATCCTGATAAGCAGCATCGATTGAAGCAACACGGTCTGCAGTTGAATCTCCGGCTGGCTTGTAATACTGGAATTCCAATCCATTAGCTTCGGCATAATCTTTACATGCCTGGTAAGTTGTCTGGTTGAAAGACTGATCTGTAATATCACCAGAGTCTGTTACCATAGCGATTTTTACAGAAGACTTAGCAGCCTTCTTTGCTTTCTTTGGTTTTGCGAATGTTGATGAGCAGAGCAAAGCAGCCATCATAACGAAAACAACAAGTTTCTTCATTTTTTCCTCCAAAAATAAATGATAGGTCATTATAAACAATAAACTGATTACTATCAATCTTTTTGAAGTCCTTATTCAACCTCTTTCATTGTAAAGCGGATTGTCTTTTCGTAACTTGTATCATATCCCAAATCCCAGCTGAAGGTTGCGGCAGAATCTTCACCAGAAGAAAGTCCGCTTGTAGCTGATGAATCAAACACCTTGTTTATGAACTTTCCGCCTTCATATGGACCGTACCAGATGTTGTCTACATCATCTACGCCATAAGCATTTTTAAGAACAACCGCAAAATTATAAGCAGAACCGTTCATTGTAAAGCCGTTGTTTGTAGCCACTACTGAAACACTATCGTTATCTGAATTTGTTGCTTCTTCAACCGTACCAACCAGAGTATCAATTGCGCCACCAAGCATTACGCTTGAACCTGAATTATTGGTCAATTCAAACTTGAGGGCCAAATAAGGTACTGTATCTTCGTAAACAAACTTTGGACTTACAGTCAGCGAAACATTTGGTTTTTCATCATCTGAACATTCTGTTACAGTGCGAGAGTCGTAATCAAAAGTATAGAACTTTTCAGCCTCTCCTTTACTATTAAGACCCACAGCATAATTTGTTCCGCCAACATTTACAACAAACTGAATACCAGAAGCGGCAAATGAAGATTCATACCAGACTGGGCTTGAAGAGTCCAAAGTGCTGCTTCCTACAATGTCTAAGCCACCAAATCTACCTTCAAATGGAGAGCTGTCATCTGCAATTACTGAGCCAAAACGATAACCTAAGCCTGATGAATAACCACTCGGAACTTCATAAGAATATTCGCTGCTTACGCTATAAGTTTTTGTTTCAGTTACTTCCTTGTATTCTGGAATTTCAATCTGTGCGGTGTATGTTACCGCTTCAACAGAAGTATCCTGAGCCTGAACTGTGTAAGAAACCGTGTAATAAGAGCCCAGATGTTCTATATAACTGTCGTAATACAGGGTAATTACATTGCTTTCATCAATATCTGCTGCATCAAATTCTATAAAGTCTAAGCCGTCACGAGTAATAGAAGCATCAGTTATAGAAGCCTTTGGATAAACTGTCGGTGTAATTACAATGTCTCCAACATAATTAAGACTTGCACTAAGGCCTTCATAAGTTAATGTTTCTGAATCAAAAGAATTTCCCAGAATTGTGCGGTCATCACGTTCACTTTCGGAAACTGTTTCATTTGTACCTTTCTGTACAATCTTTAATGAATCCAACTGAGCTGTTTTATCGGCTTCTACAGAAACAAAGAGATAATAATTCCTTTCTGAACTTTTGCTGCTTGAAGCTGCATCCTTTCCCTTTACATTGAACTTAAATAAAAGTGTTCCCGCATCTTCTGTGCTGAGGGTATATGATTGAGAAACAGAGCCTGTAGTAACTAATTCAGATTCATCACTTAATGTGCCCTGCTCCCAGGCTGCTGTATTATAGAAAGACTCACCTGCAGAAGTAATAACATCATTTGTGTGATACTTAGTAAGAGTGATTGTTGCGTTTTCAGAAACCGCAGTGGCACTTACAGTGAATGAGCCGGCATCTACTGCAAAAGTTGTTTCTTTTTTGCTATTCATTGCTTGATAATAGAAATGTGTACCGGACATTCCGCTGTCCCAGGCTGTCTTAAAGTTAGCCGGTGTAACACCACCAAAGGTTAATCTGTACAAACGAGATTCAAGGTCTCCGGCACGAATGATATAGAAGGTGTAATCTTGTGTAGAAGTTCCGTCACTACCGCCATTCGTAACTCTAATTTTCAAAGTTGTTGTTCCCGCAGGAATTATAACTGACCGGTCACTTGACTCAGCTATCCATGTATAATCTTCAACGCTTTCTGCCGCATTTCCCACGCGGAGCTGCCACTTTACAATGTTATTTCCACTTGTTGTATTGTAGTGGAAGAGCGACCAGCCGGCATTCTGAGTCTCGCTTACAGAAGCACCGTCCACACCAGCAGTCTGCTCACACGAAAGCACTTCGATACTTTCATTCTGCTGGGTAGTTGTGAAATTCATATTGATTGAAGTTACAGTATTATCAAGATAGATGTAATCTTCCCAGGCTTTATCAACACCGCTTCCTGTAGAACCTGCACTTACGCTGTAACTTACAGTAGAAAGGTCTGGTTTAACAAAAGTATAAGTTTCACCACAGATTGTTACGCTTGTTGTTCCATTTGGAAGGTCATTTTTAGAAGCCGTTCCGCCTTCAATCTTTCCGATTGTAAGATGATAATAACCGTTTACCGAATCTCCCAAAACTGAACTTGTTCCGCTCTCTTTTGTAAGGGCAGTTTCACTCGCAGCATAACCCAGGAAGTTTGTGTTTTCTGCATCATTTGCATGAGCCGTATTCAAAGCCGTGTAATAAACACTTTGGTCTTTGTTCAAAGGACGGAAGTAAATATCAAGCTTGTCTGCAAAAGTTGTAATTCCTGCACTACTTGGAACTGTTGTACCTTCGGCCTCATAAGCGACAACCGAACTTGTAGTCTGGGTCAAAACAGTTTTTGTACTTTCATTTTCATCTTCATAAGTTGCCACAACAACCATAGCTGTAAGTTTCTTACTTGCTTTTCCAGCCTTTTTGATACTCACCTTGTGATAAGTTGTGTCAGATTCCTTTAATGTAGAATAAGAGCTTGTACTGCTATCATAGTGGTAGTATTCATCACTCACAGTTTTAATCCACAAAACTTTATTTGCAGTTTCAACGCCGCTTAAATCTGAATCGCTGAAAGATACAGTCTCACTCAAAACAGAAGCCTTTGTAAAAGAAGAAGACCAGGAAATTGGCACCTCTGTTTCGCTGCCAGAAATTCCGTAATAAGCCTTTGTGCGCTTGCTGTTTGGTGTAGCAGTAAAATTCAAAGAGCTTACATCAATTCTGTCGTCTGCACTAAGAGTCATGCTGTAGGGAGCCGCACTACTTTCTGAAACACCCTTGTTACTTGCGCTGAATGTAAAGCCTTTTACACCGTTTGCAAAAGATGCCGCAGGAGTATAAACCAAAGAAGAAAGAGTAGTATCTCCATCAGCTGGTTTTTCTACATAAATATAATATGTTCGGCTGACACCTGTTTCGTCGGTTACGGTAAAAGAAATGCGGGAAGTTCCACCCACAAGCGAAACATTCATTCCGCTTGCACCAGGAACTTTGCCGTATTTTGTAACAATTTCTGCATCAGAAATATCTGCGCCCAAAGCCTGAGCAACGGCCGCAATGGAAAGCGAATCTGCTTCTTCATCAACTGTGAGGGTATAAACGGTAGTTGTAGGGCTGAACTCTGGAGAAAGAGTTGCACTAGAACTGCCGGCGGTATCGCTGTTGACAGTTACTTCAAGACTTTCCAAAAGGGAATAGCTTCCTGTGTCGCTTTCAGAATCTGATGATGAAGAACCAGTTATGTTTCTAGTCAGATTGATTATATACGTTGTTGACTCTTCATTTGTTGCAGAAATTACAGCCTTAACCTGAGTAACTCCATAAGGAATCATCAGAGTAATTTCGTTATTTGTTGCATCGCCAGTAAAACTATAAGCCAGATTATTGTTACATTCACTTTCTTCCTGACCGCTAACATATTTTACATTGCTTGTTTCGCCGGTAAAAGAATCTGTTACAGTTTTTTCAGACTGAATAGCGGTAAAAGTTTTTATCTGAGTTGTTGTCCAGGTTAAATTTGCATCTGTATCTGCAAGATAACAACGGAATTTCATTCCATCTTCACCATTATCTGCTGCAGTTACTGTTAATGAGTATGATTTATTATTTCCAGAAGATAAAGAACTAAAGAAAGTATATGGAATATGATTAAATTTGTAGTCGTCGCTTGCACTTAAAACTACAAGACCTCTGTTTGTTACGGTGTTTACAATTCCGCCACTTGCAGATTCAATATCAATATTTGTTGCGACTCGCTTCTTTTTCAGGGTGATTTTATACGTTGTTGATGAGTTATAATCAGCTGTAGAAGTTGCAGTCACTGTAACAACAGTTGTTCCGTAAGGCAGGTTTCCAGCGCACATAGAACCATCTGTTAAAGTTGAAGTTGTAAGTGTTCCGTTTTCAATCAGATTTGGCTGACTACCTGTTATATCCACAAATTCACCAGATGTAAGAGTGTATGTTACTCCATCAGAAGAAACTTCATCAGAAACTGTAGATTCGTAAGTTTGAGTTTGAACTGCTGTCCATGAAAGTGTGGTAAAGAAAGGTTCTTCCGGGAAAAATTTAATTGCGCAGTTTTCATTTGCGCCAGTAAGATTTTCCAGTGTGTATTCCAAAGTTGCAGGCTGATAAGAAATCTGATTTCCACTTGTTCCGCTTAAAAGAACAACCAGTCCGCTGTCATCTGCCTGGCTAGAAGTGTCTGTTGCAGTGGTAATAATGTAGCGTTTTGTGAGGGTCACTTTATACTGAGTTACAGAAGAAACAAGATTTCCACTTGTATCTGTGTTATAACCCGTGATTGTTGCATAAACTTCTGTAACGCCGTAAGGCAAATCTGATTTAAGCACATTATTCGAAGAATCAGAAACATACTGCATAAAAGGATTTGTTCCCGAATATGATTCAGAAGCCGCTACAAAATCAAAATTAACCGGGCTTTCCAAAGCTTCCAGATATTGTGAAACAATTCCGCCGCTGTTTGAATCAGCCACAGGAACATATTTTTTTATGTAACGGGCACTCCACGAAAGGCTTGCATTTTCGTCCAGAGTAAAACACTTAAATACAACAGGGTCATCACGTCCTGTTAAATCAAGAGAAGTGTTTACACCAGTGCTGTCTCCAACTTCGTATTCATAAGTGGTGCTGCTATAGTTAATTGCGTTTCTTCCAGGGTCAGTTGCCTTTACAACAACCAAACCATGACTGGTAACATTGTTTCCGTTTGCAACATCGCTGTCTGAAGAAGAGGTTGCAACTGTAGTTACATATTTTTTTGTAAGAAGGATTTTATATTCCGTAGAATAACTGCTGTCATCGGCAGTTACCAGACAAGAAACCAGACTCACACCATAAGGCAAATCTGCCTGAATAACACTGTCTGTGCTTACATCACTTACCGTAACATAAGGAACAGAAATAGCTGTACTCAATTTTTCTGCAGACTGACCGGAAATTCCACGGTAAACAACTTCTGCACCATCGTTATCCTTAAAAGTTTTTGTTTCTTCAACAGGAATATATCTCCAGATTTGAGTTACAGTCCATTTTACGCTTGCGTTTGAATCATTTGCAAAACATCTGAATTCAACAGGATCATCAATTCCCAAAAGATTTGTTTTACTTCCGTTTGTGTAATCTACCGTATAATCAGAAAAGCCATCTGGAACAGTTCCAACGTAATAAATGTTCTGGCTGCTTGAATAAGTAATCTGATTTACACCCTGGGCAGAATTTTTGATTACAACAAGCCCTGCATTTACCGCAGTTTTTGAGCTGCTGCTAGAAGAACTGGATTCTGTTTTTAGGGAATCATCTCCAGTTTTATACTGAAGTTCTTCATTCAACACATTTTCAAAAAGATTTGAACAAGCGCTTAAAAGCAAAATCAAACTAAGTGTAAAAAATCCTGTAAATTTCAAATGTTTCATATTTCTCCTGCCTTATTCAATTCTGGTTACAATAAATTCAACACGACGGTTCTTCCACCAGTTGTCGCGGTCTTTCCAGGCCGCAATAGGATTAGAACCACCCTTTCCTTCAAACGAAAGCAAATTAGAATCCAAACCGTTTTCCACGAGCAGATTCATAATTGTCTGCGCTCTAAGACGTGAAAGAGGAATAAGTTCTGTCTCATTTTCACGTTCTGTATTACTTACGTTATTTGCATAACCTTCAACAAGAACATGAACATCACCATGCTCTTTAATCTGACGGGCAATACTTTCAATTGTTTCGTAGTTTTCTGCCCTCTGATAATCTGGAATCTTGTCGAAAGTTTCTTTATCCGGGTCAAAGTGAATTGTGTTTACAATAATCTTCCATTTTTTATTTGGAATAATAACTTCAAAAAGAATACCAGTTGTGAGTTTTGTTTCTGCCTTAAGTTCACTTGAACCGGTTCTAATTCTGTCTTTTTCAACAGGAACCACAGTAAGCTCAACTGTATAAGTGTTGCGAGTGAATACATATTCACCAGCTTTTGATTTTCCGTCCCATTCAATGTTTTCTGGAATCTGACCATTTCCACTCCAGCTGATAAATTCATTACCTTTCTGGTCTAAAACTCTGATTGTCCACTTTTCAACTGAATTACCAATATTCTGTACAGAAGGAGTGATAGTCACTTTATCATTTACACCGTCATCATCTGGAGTAAAATCAATAGAAGGATTTACACCAATAAAGACCTTACCTTCTACCAACTCAAAAGTTTCTTCATCTTGCTCTTCAGCTTCTTCAGTTTCATCTGTATTTCCAGCGAAAGCGGCCTGCTCTTTATTTTCGCGATACTCTTCAATAGCTTCCTGAATATTATTTACCACGCCAAACGGATAGAAGCGGATTCCTGCATAAACGCGCGGATAGCCGGCAAAACCGCCGCCAATACTGACATCATAAAAAGCATTGTAATCGGCCCCGATAAAAGGAATGAACATATCGTTTCCGGTGCGAACGGCAAGCTCTAATCCGCCGTTATAAAAAAGACAATTTGCACCCGGCTGCCCAAAAGTTACACTGTTCAGGCGGCCTTCTTCCTTTGCACGCACAGAAGGGTAATAATCTGTTGTAATAAAGTTAACGCCAATTCCAAGACCGGGAATTACTTCCAGCCATTTTGGGAACCACTTAACAGCTTTTTTAGAAATGATTTTGCGAACGGTTAATTCAATAATGTTTGTGCGGAAGTTTTCCATCAAAGAATACTGGCCCTGCCCTTCACCCCACATATCGTGTGTATATTCAAGCCCAAAAAGCCAGCCGCTCCAGTTATAATCTACACTTGCAAAAAAATGTCCACCATAACTGGTCATTGGAATGGTACCCTGATTAAAAAATTCAAGAGGGAAATTCATTCCGCCACCCACTTCAAAAAATACATGATTTGCAAGGAAAATTTCTGGATCCGGAAGGAATTTTCCATTATCAGGTTCAGCAAACAAAGGCAGACATAGTAATGCCGCCACAAAGAATTTTTTAAAACTTCGAAGCATTTTTTTGAAACTCTATCTTGATTTTTTAGCTGATTAAAAAGTGATAAACTTAGATTCTCTTGCGTTTTATTAGAAAACGTTACTGTTTAGTGCAGTATGAAAGAATATAGTTTAATAATAGATTTTGTGCAATATATTTTTCTTAGAAAACTCTTACCGAAAACGATTTAACTGATTTTTTTTTGTAACTTTTTTACAAATTGTCTAATATATTGTGATATTATTGAATAGTTGGGAATTAAAACAAAAATTGGAGAAAAATGCAAGATGAAAAGTGATTTGGAAGAAGCCCGGGAATTTTTTGGCGGCGACCTTTACGCAACAGAAACAACAGGAATTCAGATTGAAGAAGTGGGTGACCATTTTGCCCGCTGCTCTTTAGAAATAGAAAGAAAACACCAGAACGCTTATGGCGGCGTAATGGGCGGTGCAATTTTTACTCTGGCTGATTACACATTTGCCGTTTCTTCAAACTTCAGACAGCCGCAGACAGTTTCTGTTACCAGCCAGATTAACTTTTTGGGAATGGCAAAGGGCAAAAAACTGATTTCGGAATCGCAGATTATAAAAGACGGCCGTTCTACCTGCCTCTACCAGATAAATATCACCGATGAACTTGGTACAAAAGTTGCTTTTGTTACTATCAGCGGTATGAAGCTGAACAAAGCATAAGCCTTAGAGGCGGCAATTGCAGTTTTTTACATCTGAATTAAAACTGTGCGGACAATTTCGCTGAGCGAAAGCGGCATAAATGGCTTTGTGATGTAATCAACTGCGCCTGCGTCCATTGCTTTTGAAATTGTCTCAAAAGATTTATCGGCTGTCATAAAAATAACAGGAATTGTGTATTTCTGCTTAATCATCTTTATGGCTTCAAGTCCGTCTATTTTTGGCATCAGGAAATCAAGAAGTATCAGATCTATGTGGTTTTCGTTCAGTATTTTTTCAGCTTCTTCATAATTCTGGGCGCCAAAAATAGTATATGAATTTTCTCCCTGCAAAAGTCTTGAAACCATTTTGATGTTTATTTCTTCATCATCAAGAACAAGAATATTATACTGAGAAACATCTGGCTGCCTCATATTATAATCAACATCTTCATCAATCATTTGCAGCATTATGTCTGTAACGGTTGGGTCAAACTGGGTACCGCGGCCTTCAACAATCTGCTCCCGCACCACTTCCTGAGGCAAAACTTTTCTGTAACTGCGGTTACTTGCCATTGCATCGTAAGAATCGGCAACACAAATAATTCGGGCAATTTCCGGAATATTTTTTCCGCTCAAAGCATTCGGGTAACCATTTCCATCATAACGTTCGTGGTGGTATTTTGCGGCATAAGCAACCTGCTTGTCTTTGTAAATGTCCTTCAAAATCTGGTAGCCGCTCACAGTATGAATTGTAATCAGTTCAAATTCACTTTCGGTGAGTTTATCGGCCTTGTTAATAAGTTCATCTGGCACACGAATTTTTCCCAGGTCGTGTAGAAGTCCTGCAGTGTAAATCACTTCCTGTTCTTCCCGGCTTTTTCCCAGACGGCGGGCAATTTCCATGGCATATTTTGCAACACGATAAGAATGACCACTTGTGTAACGGTCCTTTGCATCTACCGTGTGCGAAAGTGCCATAATCATATCTTTATTAAGCTGATGAAGATTTGAACGGATTTCGTCTTCTTTTCTCGCATGTTTAAGCATTCTGCGGTAAGAAAAAAAGCAGAAAAAAGCAACAAGCACAAAGGTTTGAGTTGCCAGAAGAATCATGATAAAGAACCTGATTCGGATTGCGCGGAAAAGCTTTGAATCTTCCACAACAACTACGGCATTCCAGCGGTCTCGGATTGAGTTTGTAAAAACTGAGTAATGAATTCCGTTTTCTTCTGCAGAAAAACTTCCGTTATCAAGCTTTAAAATTCTGGAAGCCATCTGCGCAACCGAAATATCCTGCAGGTAGTTTTTGCCGTTTTCTGAATCATCATAATGAGCAACAACAAGCCCGCTGCTATCGATAATATAGCTGTAACCATCACTATCACCAATATGAATATTTTTTATGATATGCTGAATTTCATCCAGACGTAAATCCATAGAAACTACGCTTTCATCATCTGGAAGAAGCTGACTTACAGAAATCATGATTGAGTTAGTCTGCATATCTACATAAGGAGAAACTAAAACCGGCGCACCGGCACCTTTTTTTGCGGCAATATACCAGTCGCGGCTTTTTGGAGAATAATCTTCTGGAGGAACCCAGCCCGAACCATCAAGATACTGGCCGTTTATCCAGCCGTAAATTCCAGTATAAGTGTTATCAACCTGTTCAAGCCAGAGATTTGTTTCCTGCTCCAGGTATTCAAGAATTCCTGAATTGCTAGTGCCAGTTTGAATCATGTGCCAGACCGTGTCTGCAATTATCCAGGTAACATCAAGACTTTTCTGAAGATAATTTTCAATTTTGGCACTTTCGTAGGCAAGATTTACTTCGCCCGTGCGCTTAATGCTTCTTTTTGAATTGTTATAAGAAGAAATAAAAGAATAAAGAACCAGTCCTTCCATCAGCAGGAAAATAATGATGATTGAAAACAAAAAGCGTTTTCTATATTTGATTTCTTTCATTCTTTCTGCTCTCCCTTAATTTATTTAAGATGGATTTATATTCAGCCATAACATCATCATGATTCTTAAGAATGTAGTCAATATCCTGGTCGTGTGCGGCCTGCTCCAAAAGGCGGGCATCTTCGGAAAGCTGCATGGCACCAATTGTAGCAGATGTACTTTTTAATGCATGCACCAGAATTGTGTATTCATTCCACTTTTCTTCAGCCTTGAATTGGTCTAAACGCTGAGTTTTATCATCTTTTAGGTAAGAATCCATGATTTCTAAATAAAAATCCTGATCGTTATTGCAGTTTGCAAGCCCCACGCTTATATCCAAAAAACTGAACACTTCTTCAAACGCCCCGCCGCCAGCAACTTCCTCTGAATCATCTGCGTCAAAAGCACTTTCCGCCCGATAGCTTATTTTTTCCTGAGGCAGGAGTCTCAAAATCATCTTTTCCAGTTTTTCAGGATTCATCGGCTTTGAAATGTAATCTGTAAAACCAACTCCCCTGTACATCTGTTCTGCTCCAGAAATGGCATTTGCCGTAAGCACAACTACCGGAGTTTTACAGTTCGGGTTATTTTCATCACTATAAATTGCGTTAAAAGTCTTAATGCCGTCCATTTCTGGCATCATGTGATCCATAAAAATTAAATCGTACTTTTTAGTTTTAGTCATTTCCAGACACTGCATTCCGCTTGTTGCACTATCAACCTGCACTTCTGTCTTTTTTATGATTCCTTTAAAAACTTCTATGTTCATGTCTACGTCATCAACAATAAGAATTTCTGCGGATGGCGCATGGAAAAGTTCACTGTAATCGCGGCCGGAAACCGAAATAAGCGGAGTAAAGGTTCCCATTCCATCTCCTGTGTAATTTTCAGAAATAGTCTGAGGAATGGTGATTGAAAACACAGAGCCCTTACCATATTCACTTTCTACGTTAATTTCGCCATGCATCAGGGTACAAAGTTCTTTTGAAATTGAAAGACCAAGTCCGGCCCCTTCGATATGGCGATTTTTAATTGCATCAACGCGGCGGAAAGAATCAAAAATATACTGAATATCTTCTTCCTTAATTCCAGAACCGGTATCTGCAACAGAAACTTTCAGATAAATTTTATTATATCCAAGTTTTTCATAATCAAAATCAACCGTAACAGAACCTTTTGAAGTGTATTTTATTGCGTTATTTACCAGGTTCACAATTATCTGTTTAATTCGTATTTCATCACCTTTTAATAGTGAAGGAATTTCGGGATTGTTTTTAAAATTCAGCCAGAGATTTTTTTCTTCAGCACGAGGATTAACAATTGTGTAAATGTCATTAATTACCGAAGAAAGATTGTATTCAGCCGTTACAATTTCTAATTTGTGAGATTCAATTTTTGAAAAATCTAGAATATCGTTTATAAGTGTGAGCAGAAGATTACCCGCGTGCTTTATGTTTTCTGAATAATCTGTAATTTCCTGAGAAGTAGATTCGCGCAGAATCATTTCATTCATCCCAAGAATTCCATTGATAGGAGTTCTGATTTCGTGAGACATGGAAGCAAGAAAGTTTCCTTTTGCCTGATTAGCCTTACGCAACTGTTCCATTGTTTTTTCTTCATTTGAAATATCATAGGCAACCGTTACATAACAATATTCGCCACCAAACTTATCATGACAGGCCGTTGTTTCTACATAATAAATCTTGGAATCGCTTTTAGAACGAAGCTTCATTTTACTCTGTTCGTTAGAAATAGAAGAATTAAAAAGTGAATGAGCCGCCTCCGGTTCAATTTCGAACAAATCATAAAGATGCAGGCCCGAAAGTTTTTCTCCAGCAGGCTCAAAAACCTTGTTGAATTCGTCGCGGGCATTGTTATTTGCCATCGAAATTGTTTCATCAGTTTCAAAAATAATAACCGGCACCTTAAGGCTATCAAAAATCTTATGAGAAAGAGCAGCAAAATTCAGGGAAACTATATTCTGAGTTAATGAATAGTAATAAATGATGATTGAACACAAGGCCGCTCCAAATCCGGAAGTTGGGAAGCCCTGCACATGAAAGTGCAAAAAGAAGGTGTCTGGTATACAGAAAGCCACCATAATAAGGTTTGCGATGATGGCTTTTTTAATAAAATCGTGTCTTCGGCCGTTTTTTAGAGTCTGAATAAAAAGGAAGACTGCCATAATCAGCATAAGACCAAAAGTTGTGAGTACAAAAAGAGTGTGATAATCACGCTGCCAGCAGTCTACCATAAACCAGGATGTCCAGTTATCTTCACGGAAGAAAATATCTACTGCCGGCTGAGTAAAAATTAATAAATCTGAAAAACATAAAAAGGAAACTATTGCACAAATAGCGTATTTATAAACTTTAATTATCTTGTTATTTTCGGAAAGCAGACTGGCAAAAAAGCAGCAGTCCATAATTATAAAAAAGTTGATGAAGAAAATGCCCGGGTATCGCATTTTTTCAACGAGTTTTAAATCTGGAGTGAGTCCGATTATTCCATAAATGAGTGTCCAAAAACCGGCAGAAAGACACAAGAGAAAAATTCCTACGGCGAGTTTTTTGTTCTCTTTAATTCTGCGTAAAGAAGAAATTCCGATTACAAAACAAAAGGTTGATAGAGAAATAAGCAGGACATCAAATAAATACCACATACTTTTATTATCGAAAAATTTTGTGCTGGCTTTAGGCGGGGCGTGGGCGCGGGCTGGCCGTGGGCGGGCAAGCTGGGGAAGGAATTTGCCGGAGCCCGGGAACTAGCTCTGGGCACGGGCGGGCCGTGAGGTGCGCGGGCTGGCACGGGAGCGGGCCGTGGCGGGCCGTGACGACTAACTGACCCCCAGGCCAAAAAGCGAAAAATCTGCACGGCACGGGTCCCCGGGAAAGACCTGCGCGAGCTCCTCTGTAAGAAGAAGAGCTGTGCGGTGAGAGGCCGGGGCGTTTGAAGGAAGGAGCCCCAGACGAACAGCCTCCTGCATTACATGCACATCAAGCGGAATAAGCAGATTTGCAGGGCTGTACCAGGTCCATAAGCCCAAGTCCACAGGTGAATTTTGCCGAACCATCCAGCGCAAAAACATGTGAATGCGTTTATTTGCAGAAGTTTTCCCCTTAGGAACAATTTTCGACCGCGGAAAAGCAGCAGCAACCACAGAATGCAAGTTTTGACTATCTGATGAAGATAACTTCCACTTTTCTTCAAAAAAATCACCAAAATTTTGCGAATCCTGTAAAATATCAGCCATTTCTTCAAAGAAAATCTGTAAATCATCATAAGAATAAAAACGATAAAACTTCTGCTCGCCCTGTGGAAAATCCTTCCTAAAAGCACGATTTTTCAGCCATTTAGAAAAAGACCCACAAGAAGCATCTGCCATTTCCAGAACAGAACGAATCTTGGGAATAAACTGTTTGCGGCTGCCAAAAGCAAGCATAGCCGCCAGAAAAGAAGCCGCTTCCACATCTGCTCGCTCAAATTCCGGCTCTCTATACCATCTTAAAAACTGAGAAGGGTCTTGGTCACAAAAAGAAGACACTTCGTAGCGGTCTGCCAGAGATATAAGTGTTTGTTTTAAATCATCTGAAATAGTCATTTATTCATTTCCTCTTCTGTTTTTTCCACAAAATCCTGCCCCCAGTATTCGCAAAGCAGTTCGCGGGCATCCGCTTGAAGTTCGGGAACCACACACTCCTTCACTTGAAGCAGATTGTTTTTCAAATATTGATGAGAAAAATGACGAATTGCAGCCAGTTCCGCGCCGCTTATTGCAAGTTTGCCAGTGCGGTCAGCTTCCCCCTGCAACCACTGATGAATAGCCGTAAAAGCTGACGCCGCAGAAACAATTCCCTGCAAATCATCCTTGTTAGAAATTATATGGCGGGCTGTCATTCCGGTTCCTGCATTGTAAAAATATACAAGATTAGTAATTCCAACATACTTTTTTGCGTTCAGGGCAATAAAAAACCACTGAACAATATCTTCGGCCATGTTACAGTACATCTGGGGAATCTTATCCAGCGCTTCTAGGTAAAGTTCACGATCAATCAACTTCCCCCAAAGCGCATCGTTATATGCCGATTTTGTAAGCCACTGCTCAAGAATCTGCTTGCCCTGCAACTCTCCAATATAGATTTTATTATTTCTAGGCTTATTTGAATTAGTGGACGATGAGCCATGTACAATATCAGCCTTGTTGAGTTCAGCCGCATCATAAAGAGCCTTCAATGCACCAGGCAAAAGATGATCATCACTATCCACACAGGCAATATATTTTCCTTTTGCAGCATAAATTGCAGTTCGCCGTGCTTCCAAAAGCCCAAGATTTTCCGAATGTTCTATATAATTTACCTTAAATGTAGTTTTCTTCTGAAAAGATTTTACAATCTGCCGGCAACTTTTCCCTTCAGAATCCCTTCCCCGGCTTGCATCATTTACCACAATAATTTCTGCCGAATCAAAATCCTGTTCAGCCACACTTTGCAAACATTCCGCCAGCAGCTTCTCCGTCCCAAAAACAGGAATGCAAACAGAAACTTTCGGCATACTAAATCCAAACATATTGAATTATATTAGCATAAATCAAAAAATTTTCCTCCCAAAATTGTAAGAAATGCTCCAAGTGCGGCTATATATATAGCAGGAGGCTTTTATGGCAAAATCAGTTGATGACCTTACTTTTACGGACGACGGTATGTTTCAGGCCGTCATGCACAATCCCGAAATCTGCGGGGAAATTATTGAGCGCCTGCTTCATGTAAGGGTAAAGAAAGTTGAATACCCGGAGCTAGAAAAGACAATCGCGCCTTTTTACACATCCAAAAGCATAAGGCTGGATGTTTACTTAAAAGATGCTGATAAGATAATCGATGTTGAATGTCAGTCATATCCCCAGGATAATTTAGGCAGGCGCACACGATACTATCAGAGCATGATAGACGTGGACAGCCTAATGAAGGGGCAGGATTATACAGAACTTAAAGACAGCTACATCCTCTTCATCTGTACTTATGACCCTTTTAAGGACTCTGACGGCAGACCTTACGGGCTTCCTTGCTACACATTTAGAAATGGGTGTTCAGAAAATCCCGAGGTAGATTTAAATGACAAATGTCTCAAAGTGATTTATAATTCAAGTGTTTACGAAAAGGCAGATGACGAAAAAATCCGAGGATTCCTGCGCTACATCAGCACGAACGAGCCGGGCGAGGATGATTTTTCAAGACGCCTTTGTGCACTGGTAGAACAGATTAAACAAAATGAAAAATTCAGGAGTGATTACGCCGCTATGAATTTACATGACCGAGACATAACACGCAGGGCAAAAAACGAAGGCCGCCAGGAAAAAGCTGAGGAAGATGCAAGAAGTTTCTACGCAAATGGGGCCTCTATTGAACTTATTGCTAAGTCACTAAAAATGACAACCGAAGAAGTAAAAGAAATTGTAAAAGACACCGTAGTTACTGCCTAAAAAAAGCACTGAACAGCAAAGGTTCAGTGCTTAAATAATATTTACTATTGATTAGTCTGCACAGACAAAAGATGTTACATAATCATACATTGTTGAAAGTCCAATCTCTTCAGTAATATCATCTTCAAATGTTTCATTAGTAAAATCGATATTTAATATTTCAAATGAGTCTAAGTCAACAGAAACTACACGGTTTACATTTTTATACTTTCGCTGCCCCTCATCATCTGTATAAAAAAACACCCCATCGTCGGCAATTACTAATTTTTTGGGTTTTATACCTAATATTTTTCTTGGTCCAAAGAGACCACTAGTAGAATCTATTGAATCTGGCTGGTAAATATCTTCAACCGTTTCTGTTTTTATTTCAATTTCATCTTCGAAATTAGTTTCTTCATATTGAATCTCAATATCTGTTCTAGCTGTTTCAGAAAAAAGATAGTTTTCCACATCTCCAGTTTCAAGTTTTACTCGAACGATTCCACCCGAATGTGGATAATTACTAACTTCAGTAAAGCCTGGCTTTGTATTATTTGCAAGAATATAAATATAGCCATCCAAACAAACCATATCTGAAATTAGTCCGTATGAAGTAAGTTCCAGATTGCCATAAGTTTCATAATCATCAGTTATTGCCGATCCTGATAAATTTTGTTTCACTAAAGATACAGATGTAGTATTTCCATAGTTATTTCGCACTCTCCTTATGGTATATCCAGTATTATTGTTTACACAAAAAGCCTCAACTTGGTTCAATGCTTCCGATGTATAAACCAAGGCATTTTCAGCACTTCCGCTTGTTACTAAATTAGGGAAGCAAACTATTACTAACTGTTCTTCACTTGCATTTTGATAACATCCATAAATCTGATTTGTAGCTGGATCATAAGAAATATATTGAAGGCTTAAAGAGCCACCATCCGAGTCAACAGGTGTAACAGTTTCATTATTAAAAACTGGATTGTTAGAATAAATATGCACTGGAGAATCGTTACTGCCAACTGCACCTGTATAATAGAGAATATAAACATAGCCAGAATCATCAACACAGTAACTTAAGTAATAGTCACCCTCATAAGAAACATTATTAATTATATTTGTTGTTTTACTGTCAAAAAGTGAAACCTTATGATTGTTTCCATTATTTGTATATAACATTATAGGTGTGGAAACAGCAAAATGCTTTGATAAGAAATTTTCTGATATAACAAACTCAACAGAACCATCCTGTTTTGCTTTAAGACAAGGACTTGTACCATACCAACTATCTGTAGTAAAGCCTGAATAAACATTCAGAATTTCTGTGCAAGAATAAAGAGTATCACCAGAAGCATCATTAAAACAAAGCTTTACACTGTGAGCGCCGCAGAAAATATCATCGTATGAGATTGTGGCTTTGCCATCTGTAACGGAGAAAGCTTTGTTGAATTCGCCTTCGTAGCAACGTGCTGCCCAGGCATAAAAAGCATCCATAGCAGCCTGAACTTCAGGAGTTAGTTCTGGGGTCTTTGCACCATCAGCAGTTTCTGCTTCCATAGGGAAACCAAGAGCCTTGGCAGTTCTATCAAACTCAGGTTCCTGCCATTCAACATAAACAGAAGAAACACTGCTCGCAGCAGATGAGTCAAAATTAATTTCAAGATTTATGATTCCTAAGGCTGTACTTACAACAGGGAGAGCTTTTATTGTTACAGATTTATTTCCGCTTTCTTTTACGGTGATTTTTTCACTGCCAGAAGCAAATACACTGCCTTCACTTACAGCTTCTGCTTTTACAGTATATTCTCCTGGTTCTTCAAAATCAAAGGTAAATGATGAACCAGACACGTAATCTTTTGGTGAATAAGTTGAAGAGCCCTTGCTGGCTGTAATTTTCCATGTAATATCATCCGAATAAGAAGCAGTTGCAGTGCGGGAAGCAGGTGAGGCTCCGCTTTCTGAACCTAAAACAAGATTTCCGCTCACTGTAAAACTATTTTTTTCTAAAGAAAGATTTGTGTTATTCAAATTTGAACAGCCGGCTAAAAGAAGAGTAGCTGATATTATGCAAACTGTAAATAATTTTATGATTTTCATATTGATTTCTCCTCTCTTGGCTATTCTGATTTGTGGAAAAGGTAGATTGATTTAGTAAAATCTGCACCAGTATTAGATGTTTGCTTTGCTAACCAGGTTAGTTTTTGTATAAGACTTGTACCATCTGGGAAAGTATAAGGAGACTGACCTGAATACTGTGACTGTGGTTGAACTGTTTGCAAGTCTGCAACAAGACCACAAGAACCTTCTGCGGCATTTTCTGTTCCAGAAGGAGGCGCAAGAGTTCCATCCATCCATGCCCAATAAGTATCAGAATCGAATGTGTAATACCAGCTTCCAGAAGTATCTTCAAGAGTAAATTCTTCTATACCACTATCATATAAAGCATTAGAAGAAATTCCCTTTATACTTGCTGGCAATTTAAGTGTTTTGAGAGCAGAACAATTACTAAATGACATATTTCCAAAACTTTCAAAAGAAGAGTCTTCTGGGAAAGTAACAGAAGAAAGCTTTGAACATGAGTCAAAGGATGTAGACATACTCTTTAGACCTTTTCCAAATACTACAGTCTCTAAATTTGAGCAACCAGTAAATGCATAACCACCTATATGATCCACATCATCTGGCAAAATTAAGCCCTGTATTTTACTACAAGATTGCATTGCACATGACTGAATATCCTTAGCACTATAAGTTGTGGTCAAGTCTGAAGCGTCAATAAAAAATAAAGGAGAAGCATTGGCAATAGCACTATTTATGCTTGAAAAAAGATTTGTATAATACACTGAAGTTTGTCCACTCACCTTAAAGTAGACGATTGAACTTTCTGTCGTCAAACCGCTAAGAGCATTAGTAAGGGCTGTAGAAATATCATCACTTGCAATGTCTGTAAAATCAAGTTCTGCATATAAATAATCCTCCACCTCAACTTCAAAGGTGCCGCTAACTGGTTCAAAGTCTGGGAAATCTACACTTTGGCCAGATTTATTTACATAAGTTGTTTTGCTTACATTTGGACTTACAGTCAAAGTAAGCAGGTAGCTGCCGCCCTTTGTAAGCGGATTATAGCTACTAATCTGAACATAATTGAATCCATCGTCTGAAAGGCTATTAACAGAATGGCCTTTATACGTAATTTCATAACTTATATTCAAAAGATGTTGATTTAAGAATCCATCGGTTTCAGAATATGCATCCCAATTAACATCTGCAAGTACATCATTACCGTCTTTATCAATAAGGCTGAAAGCAAAGGTTCCCTTGTTCAGGTAGAACTTTTCACTTGATGCAGAGGTATTTTTTGTAAGTGTGTACTTTATTGTTTCATCTTCAATAGTAATTGTGCCATCAAGAGGAATAGATTTTTCAGATTCAGATGATTTAAATACAAGGCGCATTGTATTCAATCCGGTTTTTACAGTAATTACTTCTGTCTGGCCTTTTAAAAGACTAGTTGAATCTTCAAAAATTTCTCCTGCAGCGTAAATTTTTGCTCCAACAGGAAGATTGCCAAATGCAATTTGTTTTGTTTTTTTATCAGAAGAAAGAAGTTCCTTCCATTCGCTGGAAGTGTGTGTTTCAGACTGAGTAGAAAGTTTTGTACCACTTTCTGTGAAAAGTGTAATTTCAATAGTAAGCGAAGCTTCATCACTCGAACCAGAAATAATTGCTGCCCGGTTAGAAGCTGCAGTAAACAATTCTTGTGAAAGGCTAAAAGAAACAGAAGATTCAGCACTTCCATTTAGATTAGAACAAGATATTAAAAGGATAGAAATAAAAGAGAATAAGAAAACAAACAGAGGGGAAAATAGTTTTTTCATTTTAACTCTCCAAAGTTTTATGAATATACCTATATAAGTGTACCCCCCCCCACTTGGTCTGTCAAGATTGAAGCCTTTGTGAAAATAAAAAAAACAATTTTTCCTCCCAAAATTGCAGGAAATGCTCCAAGTGCGGCTATATATATGGTAGGAGGCTTTTATGGCAAAATCAGTTGATGAACTTACTTTTACGGATGATTATATGGACAGGCTAAAAATTGCAATGCAATTTTTTTAACGCCTTACGATTAAACACCGCACGCCAGCGTGCTTACACATGTTTCAGGCCGTCATGCACAACCCGGAAATTTGTGCAGAACTTATTGAACGGCTGCTACATGTTCAGGTAAAAAAAATTGAATATCCTGAACTCGAAAAAACTATCGCTCCATTTTACACTTCAAAAAGTATAAGACTGGATGTTTATTTAAAAGATGAAGATAAAGTTATTGATGTTGAATGTCAGTCTTACCCTCAAGATTACCTGGGTAAACGTACCCGCTATTACCAGAGTATGATTGATGTGGACAGTTTGATGAAGGGTCAGGATTATTATGAACTCAAAGATAGTTATATTCTTTTTATATGTACTTACGATCCTTTTAAGAATTCAGAAAATAAACCTTATGGCCTGCCATGTTATACATTCAAAAATATCTGTTCAGAAAACCATGATGTTGATTTAAATGACAAATGTCTTAAAGTCATTTATAATTCAAGTGCTTATGAAAAGGCTGAAGATGAAAAAATAAAGAGTTTCCTTCGTTTTATAAGCACAAATGAACCGGGAGAAGATGATTTTTCAAAACATCTTTCCCAAATAGTTAATAAGATTAAACAGAATGAAAAATTCAGGAGTGATTACGCCGCTATGAATTTACATGACCGAGATATAATCCGAAGAACTAAATCCGAAGCCCGCCAAGAAAAGGCTGTGGAAGATGCACTCAATGCCCTTGAACTCAGGCTTTCTCCTGAACAGATTTCTAAAATAACTTCCCTCCCTGTTGAACAAATTCTTGAATTACAAAAAGAAGTAATTGCTAAAGCTTAATGTAAATGAAAGGATTCAGGAGGAATTACCCTTCAGGCATAGTCCACAATCATACCAGACGGCAAATTATTGCTACAAATTATTGTCTACTTTTCATCACTCCACTAATTCGCTATATTATAAATTATGAGTACAAATAACGATTTATGTCCTTGCGGTTCAGGAAAAAAATACGGCGAATGCTGCGAACCGATTATTCGCGGAACTATTAAAGCTCCATCTGCAGAAGCATGTATGCGCGCACGCTACACTTCTTACGTAAAACACGAAATTGACTACATCATCAACTCTTGCGAAGAAGGTGATGGTATTGCTGAAATTGACAGAAAGGCAACAGAAGACTGGAGCCGTGAATCTCAGTGGAATGGTCTTAAAATCCTTCGTACAGAAAAAGGCGAAAAAGATGATGAACAGATTGTAGAATTCGAAGCTGATTATACACTTCATCAGATGCACGATGTTCACCACGAAATTTCTTTGTTCAAGAAAATTAATGACGACTGGAAATATGTAGCCGGAAACGTTATTCCTACAACTGTAAAACGCGTAGGTGCAAAAGTTGGTCGTAACGACCCTTGTCCATGCGGTTCTGGAAAGAAATATAAACAGTGCTGCGGAAGATAAGCCGGAGGCTTATCTTCCGCAACGAGTTTGCTTCGCAAACTCGTGTGGCGTGCCCCGTATGTGGCAAGTACCCCGTGTGTGGCGGGCGTTAGCAAAGTGAGGTTGGTTTGATTATAACAGGGTTTCATTCTATAGAAGAAAAAATTCGCGCAGTTCCCTCTTTAGGAGGAGCCGGGGCCTTTAAGCTTTATTACAGTAAGGCTGGTCCCCGCGTAAAAAAAATACTTGCAGCAGCTTCGGATGCCGGAATTAAAGCCAATCAGGTAGCCGACGCTAAATTAGACGAATTAGTTTCTTCTTTGGATGAAGCACTGCGAGACCACCGCGGAATTGTAATGGAAATTACAGAAAAATCTGATGGTGGAAAGGCAAATGGTGCAAATCTTGTTGATTTTGACACATGGCTTAAAACCACAGGAGCTACTGTTGATGGAAACAAACGCCTTACAGTAGTTATGCTGGACCGTGTTACTGATCCTCACAATGTGGGGGCTATAATCCGTAGTTGCGATCAGTTTGGAGCCAGCCTTGTTATCCTTCCGGAACACAAAGCTGCCAGCGACATTGCCGGTAACGAAGTAATTGGCCGCGCAAGTGCGGGTGCCAGTGCCTGGGTTCCAGTTGCAGTAGTTAATAACCTTGCCCGCGCCGCAGAAAAACTTAAGACTGCCGGATTCTGGCTCTATGGTGCCGATGCCGGCGGAAAATCTTGCCGCGAAATTAAATTCCCTGCAAAAACTGTTCTTGTAATGGGCAGCGAAGGAACTGGCATTGCAGAACTTCTTGAAAAACAGTGTGATGAAATTGTTTCTATTCCAACATGTGGAAAAATAGACAGTTTAAATGTTTCTGTTGCAGCCGGAGTTTTATTATACGAGCTTTCTCAAAGAAGTGAATAAATCCTTATTTAATACGATTGTATACTTCATCATACTGCCATAAATACATCTCGACAAAAAGTACAAAAAATGTCATTATGTAAAGCATATAAAAACTAAAGTCCAGAGAGGTTTTCTATGTCTAGACAGGATGATATAGCTGCAAAAGCAGTTCGTAAATCAACATTAAAATCACTTAAAGCAAAAAAACAGCGCCGCCTTGCTCAGCTCAAACAGGATTATGAAAAAACTGTACAGGAAATAAACATTCAGTATGCAGAAGACCCGGAACGTCTTAAGGCAAAATATGCCGCTGCTGATTATGCTAAAACAGAAAAAGCAAAACGCCGTGCCGAAAAACGCATTGACTCAGAAAAAAAGATTATAGAAGCAAATAAAAAAATCCGCCCTCTTACACTGCCAGAAGAAATTGCCAGTGCAATTATTCAGGGAATTGGTGCAATGCTCTTTATTGCAGCAACTGCTGTTTTGGATACAATTGCGGTTCGTCAGCTGGAAAGCTTTGTAAACACCACTACAGTTTTCTACACACTTTTTGGTGCTTCAATGATTCTGATGTACATTTTTTCTTTACTTCAGCACGCACTCACAAACTTTAATGCAAAAACAGTTTTTAATCGTCTTGCACATGTAATGACCTTCCTTCTAATCGGCTTTGGATACAGTGTTTACACAATCACCAAGATTCAGGGTATCAGAGGATGGATTTTATTCGGCTTTGTTTGGATCTTAGTTCTTACCGGAATTTTGTTCTATGCAATTGCTGGCCGCCGTCATGAAAAGCTGAACGTAATTTTGTGTGCCATCGCAGGTTTCTCTGGAGTTGTATTCGCCGGCGTTCTTTTTGATGCCCTTTCTCCAAAATGTTTTGCTATGCTTGCATTGGGAGGCGCTTTCTACCTTGTAGGACTTATTTTCTACAACCTCAAAAAAGTGGCTTACATGCACATGATTGCAAACATCCTTATGCTTATTGGAAGCGTATACATCTTCTTCTCTCTCTTCTTCCTGGGTGCATAAATCCCTTTGAGCATGGCAACAACTGCAAAAAAAGGATGAATGTTACCCGAGAATAAGTAAATTGCGTGGAAAAGTCTCCTCTCACCCCAAAATTTGCATTCACGCAAATGTTTATGGGTCAAAAAGGCTCAAAATACGGAGATAAAAAAACTCTGTTGGATAAAAAAGGCATTTTTTTCGGGAAAATTGTTTGTAACGTTCCTGTGTTCTTCATCATTAATCAACCAATGTCGTAAATTCATTGTTTGATTTACGTATTTTTGCTACGCATAAAGTGCTAAAAATAAAAAATCATGCAAAAATATTGCTTTTCCAGAAAAAAAATGCGCACTTGGCACGAAAATTGCTATATATTAAGTGTAACAGGAACTAGTTTGGCTCCCAGTTACAAGGAAACCGTAAAGCTTCCGACATATTCAAATTACAATTCTAAGGAGGTTCGTTATGAACGAATTAGCACTTTTTAATGATTTATTTGATGGATTTGGAGATGACGGATTCTTAATGCCATCTTTCAATTACAAGAAAGCTTTTGTGTCACCAAGGGTTGATATAAAAGAGGAAAAAGATGCCTATTGTATGGACATGGATCTTCCTGGAAAAACCGAAAAAGATATCAATATTGAGTTCAACAACAATGTTTTGACAATTTCTTCTGAAAACAAATCTGAAAAAGAAGAGAAGAAGGAAGAAAAGGCCGAAGCAAAAGAAGCTCCAAAATATCTGATTAAAGAACGCAGCTATTCTAAGTTCTCTAGAAGTTTCACCCTTCCAGACGATGTAGAAGCTGATAATATCACCGCAAAAGTTGAAAACGGTGTATTGCATATCAACCTGCCACGCAAGGCAATTGCAGCTCCTCGCAAGATTGCGATTACTGCGGCGTAAGTCAGGAGTAAGACAATGAGTGATAAAAACAAGCAGAACAAACCAAAGAAGTCTTTGAAAGAAAAGCGAATGGAAAAACATCAGAAGCATGAACATACTGCTGATGCTGTTGAAAGATAGGAAAGCTTAAAAGATTTAAGGAAAGACGGTTCCTGCAGATTCTGATTGATATTGGAATTTACAGAGGCCGGCTTTTTTTATTAAGTGGTAGGGGGGGTGTGTGGATGCGTGTGAGGGGGGGGGTATGTGTGTGGGTTGTGTGTTTTTTTGGTGGGCCACAAACTTTAATACAACTAAGACCAGCAAGGAGCGAAAATTAAAACTGAAGAAAATCCGCAGCAAGATTAAAAAGAACCGAGGGAAAATCAGGTAAATTGATTATCCACAGATCATAAATTTCATGCTGAATGCTGTGTTATATTATATGTACCAAGGGCAGAATACCAGTATTATTGGTCTTATTCAGATATTAGCCCCCCCCTGAAAACGGCGATGTCAAGATAAAAGAGCGAAGCGTGCCTTGACCGACCGTATATGGCTAACAAAGTTCAGTAAACTTCAGTAAACTACATTTTTTGCGTAAAATGCTGAGACTATCGGGCTAAAACCCGACAGTAGGCTTCTAATTTTAAACTAACAGTTTACTATTTATTTCTGCTGATTCCTTTTATAATATGCGTATGGAATATTCATATTCAATTCAAACAGTAAAGCGTACAGTTGTTGATATACCGGCAACCTCGAGACTCTTAAAAGAGCTGCGCAATAAAAATGGATATAGCGTAAAGCAGTTGCAGGAAATATTTGGATTCGAGACGCCAGTAGCAATCTATGCCTGGGAAAATGAAAAGTGTAAGAATATTCCTTGTATCGAAAACTTTGATATTTTGTCTAAACTTTATAAATGCCATGTTGAGGATTTGTATGTCCTGAAGCAGATTGACTTTTCTGATTTGCAGGTGCGCGAAAATACTCCTGAATATAAAACTTATAGAACTCTTGTAAATCAATTGCTTGAAGGTCTGGCAGATATTGAAGAAGGTCGGGTCCAGGATTTTGAACAGGCGATGAAAGAGATTCGGGAAGAGCTTGGAATATGAACCGGTCACAATTTGTTACCAGTTGAAAAGGAAAACAGTTTTATGGGAATGCGAAGATTATTTATTATCAGAAAAGATTTACATTTATCTGCAGGAAAGCTTGGCGGAGGGTGGAAAACTTCTTTCAGAAGTTTTCTATAGAACACCGGTTCCAAAACGCTCCAAGTCTTCGCCTTTTGGAACCTACACAGGTTGCTCATTGTGCAGAGAGATATTGGATTTAGGGTTTATTACAAACCCTAAAAACGGGAGAGTCAAGGCCTTGAGCGAAGCGTGCCTTGACCGACCGTATATGGCTTATCAAAAGAAATCTTAAAGAAGAAAACGGGCGTGTTCACGCATCTTTTGACCTGGATCGCGAGATATATGACGACTATTTGAACGTACGAATTACCAAAACAATCTGTGAAGCAAAAAATCTAAATAAATTATACAGGCTCGCGATATGGCTCTGAATCTTGGGCTGGTTGAAAATCAGGATTTTGGAATGATAAACGATGCCTGTCTTACAGAACTAACTCCTGAATGGGTGGATGAAAATGGCGAAGGCCGCTGTACAGTTGGAAAGGTCGGAAAACTTCTTTCAGATGTTTTCGATAGAACACCGGAAGCAAAACGCTCCAAGTTTTCGCCTTTTGCTTCCTACACAGGTTTAAGCCTCTGCAGGATGAAGTTGCTCATAGCATCAGTAAGAAGTTTCAGTTGTATAAGGATTAGATAATTCAGTCTGCTCGTAACTCTTTTTGAAAGGGATTCTTTAAGGATTTGTTTTGCACCTTTGTAATTTTATAGAGTGCAAATAATGCACTATTTGGCTGTAAGTTTAGTGCATTATTTGCACTTTTTTAATTGATAAAAAATGCAAATATGGATTATAATTGATTTATGAATATGTCGTTAAAAACAATTCGGAAATCAAAGAATCTCACACAAGAACAGGCAGCAAATATTCTTGCAGTTTCTCTTCGAAGTTATAAAGATTATGAGAATAATCCTTCAAAGGTTGATACGATAAAATATAATTACTTTATTGATACTATTGGAAAATACAATCCGATTGATGAAGCTCATGGTCTTTTGAGTTTAAATATGATAAAAGATAAATGTTTCCCCATATTTCAAGAATATAATATTTCTTATGCTTATTTGTTTGGATCATATGCAAAAAATAAAGCAAAAGAAACAAGTGATGTGGATTTATTAGTTTCTGCAGATGTAAAAGGCCTAAAATTTTATGGGTTTGTTGAAAAAATAAAAAATACGTTGCAGAAAAAAGTAGATGTTTTAGATATCAATCAGTTAAAAGAAAATATGGATCTATTAAATGAAATTTTAAGAGATGGGATAAAAATTTATGGATAACATAAAAAATGATGAATACTATATTTCAAAAATAAAAGAACACTTAAACTTTATTTGTAATCATATGTCTAAAATAGACAAGGATGATTTTAATAAAGACGAGATTTTGCAAAAGGCAATGTCATTTAGCTTAGTACAGATTTCTGAAGATTCAAAAAATTTATCAGATGAATATAAAACTAATCATAATCAAATTCCGTGGACTGATATTTACGGATTAAGAAATAGAATTGTACATGACTACGGAAATGTTGATTTAACAATTGTCTTTGAAACCCTAAAAAATGATATTCCTGAAGTCTTAAAGCTAATACAATAAGAAAAATGTGATATAATAAAATCATCGGGGCTGTAGCTCACCTGGCTAGAGTGCTACAATTTGTTGATGGATAATTAATAAAAAAATAGTCCACTGGACTGTTTTTTTATTAATTTACAATTATATAAGGATTCAAGTCCCATCAGCTCCAATATGGGAAAAATCAAAATTATCAAAGGTGACATAACAAAGCTTAGCTGTGATGCAATTGTAAATGCGGCTAATTCTTCGCTTCTCGGTGGCGGCGGTGTTGATGGTGCGATTCATCACGCTGCAGGTCCTGAACTTCTTGCTGAATGCCGTACACTCCACAGCTGCAGAACAGGTGAAGCTAAGATTACGAAGGGGTATAATCTGTCATCTCGATTTGTGATTCACACTGTCGGTCCTGTTTATTTTGAACATATTCCAGTCGAGGCGGAGGCGCTTCTGACTTCCTGCTATGAAAACTCTTTGAATCTTGCAAAAGAAAAAGGCCTGAAAACGATTGCTTTTCCTCTGATTTCTGCCGGTGTCTACGGATATCCCCAGCGAGAGGCAATAAAGGTTGCAATTGAGACAATGAAACTGCATCAGAATGATTTTGATGAAATTACGCTGGTTCTGTTTGGAGAAAGAGAGTTCGGGATGGCCAAAGAGGATTATCCGGAGTTTTTATAAATCTATCGAATCGTATTTTTAACTTTCCAACTTCAAAGTCACTTCAAAGTAAACTTCACTCTACTTCATTGCGTCTTTCTCAGGTAATGAAGTTTATCACTTTAAATTACAAGTTTAATGAATTTTCTCACATCCTCCAGTATTTTATAACCATAAAAGAAAAGGTAAGCCTAAAAATTGCTTTCGCAATTTTCTTAACGGCTTGCTATAGAACACCGGCCGCAAGCGGCCTTACACAGGAGGAAAGAATAATGACATTACAGAAAGCAATGCGTGTCAGAGCTGAACTTAAAAAAGAGATTAGCAACCTGAATGAACTTATCCATGGTTATTCTCATCAGATTTCATTTAAGGGTAAAGTTCCTGAAGCTGAAGAAATTGCAGCAAAACGTGCTGAAAAAGTTGCTGCGCTTGATGGATTTAGTTATGAAGATGTAGTTAAGAGAATGTTCACTCTTACTGATGTAATTCTTGAATTAAATACCGCGATTGAAAAAGCAAACCGCGAAGGTCATAATCTGCTTTTCAAGGAAGCTGCTATAAAATCAAAACTCTCTGTTGTTGAATATCAGATCAATATGGAGAGAACTGTTGAAGCTGAAAGTGAAAACCTTGAGTATGATTATGAGCACATGGATGATAAGGGAAACTACAAGCGTGTGAAGGTTACTACTTACAATTATCCAATGCTCACCAACGAGATATTCGGAGTTTCTTTAATCGGCTTGAAGAAACAGCTTAACCGTGAACTTGAAACAGTTCGTGATGAGCTTACAGCTTTCAATGCAACTCATAAAATTGACTATGAATTGCCGGAAGGACTATTGTAGGATAGTTTTAGCACGAATGTGCTAAAACTATCGGTTGAACACCGGCCAAAAACGCTGCGCCACTGCTCGCGTTTTTGCCCTACACATATAGTACAGATATGCAGGAAAGGTATTTTTCTAGTGGGGAAAAATACGCTTGGTTTGGAAAATACTTTTAATCTTTTGGTTATAAGTTTTTTCAAACTAAGTTCCGGCTGGTATCCGCGCCAGGGGGTAAGACCTCCACTTAACAAAATAACTAGGCCGTAAGATAAGAGATGGCCTGCGAAGATTTGGGCCTTTAAAAATATAAAACTATAATTATTTATAAACCGGATTTTCCGTATTCTTGGTTTTATCTTTTTGAATGTCGAAGGCATTTTAACAATTAAGGAACAATTAAAAACTTAAAAAGTTCAATAGTTATTTCTATATCAGTTGGAAACTGCAAATCTGGGGCACCGCTTGAAGTTCTTTTGAATGGATACCGGTGCTTTTTTTATGGAAAGAAAAGGAGACATAACTATGGATAAAACAATTGATTATAATGGACTGCCCTATTGGATTATGGAATACTGCGCACGTATGCAAAAATCAGGTAAAATTTCCTGCGCGTTATTTACAGATGATTTTCAATATGGAGAATGGAGAAAAATTCTTCCTGAAGAATGGATTGATGAGGCAATAAAAGCTGGTGATATTAATAAAGCTCTTGAAAAGTATTTTGATGTGATGGGAGATTTGGAACATTTATTTTCATGTTTGTGCTATTTCCATATTGATGCAACAGAAACTTTTCCAGAACAAATTTTATATTTACGTATCAGGACTGGAGATGTTATTGAAATGCATTACATTGTTGGACAGGGATCTGAATTTCTGATTACTCTTGCAGAAAACTCTGAGAATTTGCCATTAGTTATTGACTGGGATGAGGCTGTTAAACTTTCTAAACTGACAACATTAGATCAGGCAAGATGGTATTTTAATGATATGTACAGCAGGGCTGATAAAAATCAAAAAGCTTTTCTTGAAGAAAATAAAGACAAAATATTTTTCTTTCTTGGAGTTTCTGTAATCCGATATGGTTTTGTACAAAGAATTAATTTGAATAATCTTTATGAATCCTTGAAAGGAGAGAATATTTTGTAAAAAAAGAATAAATATTATGACTTGCGTTTTTTTTTACCACCAATTAACACTTTTAGTTTGGTGTTAACAGGTGTTAAATATTTTTGGAAAACAGGATAACTGACAACTTTTATAATATTTTATCCGTCTGAAAGTGCTTTATTTGTAGGAATCCTACAAATATGAGCTGTTTATACCAATATAAATCCCGAATAAGAAAGAGTACGGAAAAGTGCTTTAGCATCTTCCTAAAAATCTTTCTTTTTAAACTAACAGTTTAATGACATATTAAAATTTATTCGTTACACTGAATCTACAAAACACAAATTAAAGTCGCTGGCCCTAAGAAGCCGAGCGCCGTGTCTCATTGGTTTTGCAAACCGGAGACAAAAACCCGCTGCGCCGTTGGCGTAAAATTATCTTAGTTGGAGGAAAACTTCTGAACGAAGTTTTCTATTCAATACCGCCAAAAATTGCTGCGCCACTGCTCGCAATTTTTGAGCTTACACAGGAGTGCGTAATGAGCACAGACACATTTGACATTACAAAATCATCTCGTGCTTATGACCGCACGCCTTGGATTTATGGCTTGCTAAGTGCAGGCATAAAAGATAATGGAGTTTTTGTTAAATCGTTAATCGAAAATGCGTTAAGAAAAAATGCGAAAACTTGGAGCATTTTTTTAGCATTATCAGGAATGAAGAACTATGAGGACCGTAACAATTCAAAGGCCGGTTGTTGATCTGAAATCAACTGGCGCACAAATTAAATCACTCAGAATCAAAAGTGGATACACTGTCCACGATATTCAGGCTGTATTCGGTTTTGAATATCCTCAGGCTGTTTACGCCTGGGAAAGTGGAAAGTCAATTCCAACAATCGACAACTTGCTGGTGCTTGCTCACTTGTTTGATGCAGCAGTCGAAGAGATTGTAATTCAGCGCATGATTGAAGTCGAAGTTTCATGCGTTTCAAACAAGATTGAAAAGCTCTGCAACAAGAATTGTAACGATTGCAAATTGCGCCTGAGTGCCTGATCTTAAACTAATAATACCGTTACATTTATTGATTGCCAAAAAGCCTCTTTTCCCTAGAGATGCGTGGGGGCGTTGCGGGGGTATCCCCCGCTAGAAGGGGTGGGCGAAGACTTTAGGCTGAGCCCAGGGGAAGGCTTTCCCCTCCTATATCAATTAAGGAAAATATCATGAGGAAATTAGCAAGTGTCCAGACTATCTGGGACGTGCAGCCCATAGAAGGGGCTGACAGGATAGAAGTCGTTTCCGTTTTGGGATGGAAATGTGTTGCCAAAAAGGGCGAGTTTAAAAAATATGATTTATGCGTTTACTTTGAAGTGGATGCATTTTTGCCGGTAAAGCCTGAGTTTGAGTTTCTGCGAGACGGATGTTACAGAAGCAACGACTTGAATGGCGAAGGCTTTTTGATGAAGACAAGAAACTTTCGTGGTCAGGTTTCTCAGGGACTTGTTTTGCCGCTTTCAATTCTGAACGGTATCGAACCACTCGATGGTGTTGCCTGGAAGACGGGTGATATCGTAAGCGAACAGCTTGGCGTAAAGAAATGGGAAGTTGCAGAAATTGCCACTGGTAGCGGTCGGGTTATCGGGGATTTTCCACATGGCATTCCTAAGACTGATGAAATCCGAGTTCAGGCGGAACCAGGCTTGATTGATGAGTTCAAGGGCGTTCCATATTACATCTCAACCAAGATGGATGGAACCAGTGTGACTATGTATTTGATTGACGGTGATTTTGGAGTCTGCTCAAGGAATTACGAAATTGCTGATGATGAGACTAGCCCGGCATGGAAGTTCGTTCATAAGCATAATGTGATTGAGAAAATCAAAAAGGGTGCTGAGGCTATTGGTTTGAAAAATGTAGCAGTTCAGGGCGAGTTCTGCGGAGAAGGTATTCAGAAGAATCCGCTCAAGCTTGTGACTGCCGAATGGTACGTTTTTACTCTGCGGGATATGGATCAGGGAAAAAGACTTGGTTTGAAAACTATGCAGACTTTCTGTGAAGCTGCCGGCTTGAACATGGTTCCTGTTGAGGAAACTGGAGACAATCTTCCTTACAAGACCGTAGATGAGTTCATCGAAAGGGCAAAAGGAAAGTATGCTAGCGGTAATCACAAGGAAGGAATTGTTATCAGGCCGATTGAACCGGTTTACAGCAAAATCCTTGAAGGTCCGCTTTCTATGAAAGTTATCAATAACGATTACCTTTTGAAGCAGAAATAAAGAAGGGGAAGTCTCCCCTTACGCCCGCACGTTGTTGCGGGCTATCCTCTCTGCGGGGGAGATTCCCCCGCAACGCCCCCAATGTTTTTGACGGAGATTTTTATGACAATCTACATGACAAGCGACCTGCACGTTGATCACTGGTTTAAAACAAACCAGCGAAACGAGGATGTCAAGGCTTTAAGCGAAGCGCGCCTTGACGCCTCGTACCAATACATAAATCATCGTGTAAGTCTGGAAAACTACATAAACAATGCACTCAAACCAGCGGATGTACTTTGCGTGGCAGGTGACACCTGCGATGATCCGCATCTTTTTGTGGAATTTTACAAGGCAGTTTCACCCCGCTACAAAAAAATTTTTGTAGTCTTTGGAAATCATGATTTAACTGTGCATAATGAATCATACTTCCGAAACAATCCCTTTACTGAAACACAGGCAAAACTGGACTTTCTGAAAACGGAAGTTTCAAAGTTCGGAAATGTCTCGATTCTTGATGGAACCGTTGAAGAGTTTGAAGGTGTGAAGTTTGGCGGAACAATGGCATTCAATGATTTCTGCTGGGCTTATAAAGTTGAGCCTGAGCCGGAAGGAAATATGGCAAAGTTTCTTTGTTACTGGAAACGCTGGTTTGATTATCGCCACTGGGAATATATGGGAAATATTCATAAGGAAATTCTCGCTTCCCAAATGAAAAAGCTGGATCACGTGGTTTCGCAAAAGCCGGATATCATATTGACCCACTATATTCCGCTTTTCTTTGGCGTTGAAAAAATCTATGAAGATGATGTTTATACAACTTTCTTTTATTTTAATGGCCAAAAATATCTGGACCAGTTGAAGGATCAAAGCATCTGGCTCGCAGGTCATACTCATTCTGTACGCACAAAAGATCTGGTTCAGGGTGATGGAAGAACAATTCATCTGAAGCTGAATCCAGTTGGTTATCCTGATGAGAGCACAGGAAATGCGGAAAGGATGGATGAGTTTTTGTTGGAGAAATAATATGAATCAGATTACAAAGGAAGATTTTTTGCAGGGATATTCACCTGATAAGGTTTTTATTACAAGTGATTTGCATCTATATCATACAAACATAATCAAATATTGTGATCGTCAGTTTGATTATTCATCAGCTGGATGCGCTCAAATGAATGAGTTTATTCTTAAGAAATTTGATGCGCTCCCAGAAGATTGTTTAATCTGGAATCTTGGAGATGTTTTTTTGAATCTCAGAATTGAAGAATCTAGAATTATGAATGACATCATGAGAATGAAGAAAAATCGCAAAATGAATTTGATTCTCGGTAATCATGACTTCAGAGCCAGGAAGAAACCATTTTCAAATTATATAGAATATTTTGAGCATCTTGGTTTTGATAAAGTTTATAAGGGCGCTTTGGGATGTGAGAATATTATTTTTTCACACGAACCAGTATTTATTGATTCTAAAAGTTCTCTTGTAAATGTTCATGGTCATACGCACAATTCTATGGTAAGCGAAGATTATTTTATCGGGGAATACAACAAAAGCTTTCCAAAAGAAAAGGTAAATCCAGCTCAGTACATAAATGTTTGTATGGATGCAAATAATTTCAGAATTATGACGCTTGAGGAGATACAAAATAAAATTGAGAATTCATAGCAAAATGACTACAATAGAAACAATGAATCGCGCAAAACTTCACGAATCCTTAATCAATAATTCTCAAATGACTTTTGCCCGCAGCGGAGGTAACGGCGGCCAGAATGTAAATAAGGTGAATACCAAAGTTCATCTTTTTATTCCCGTTACTTCCCTAGGCGGCCTTACTGATGCAGAACTTGCTCGTCTTCGTTCAAAGCTGGCGGCTATCATCAATAAGGAGGATTGTCTTTTTCTTGATGTAGATGACGAACGCTACCAGGAACGCAATCGTGAAATTGCACTTTCCCGGCTGGAAAACAGAATTGTTCAGGCTCTGGTAATTCCTAAAAAGCGTATTAAAACTAAGCCAACTCGTGCCAGCAAAGAGAGAAAACTTAAGTTGAAAAAAATCAGAAGTGAAATAAAGAAGAATCGGGGGAAGATTATATAAAATAACGAGACAAATTATTCTGTTTCAAAATATTCATTGATAGCTTTTGACAATTCAATTTTAGTCTGAGCCCGAATTTGTTTGTGCTGTACATTTCGTTCCCATTTGTGATAGCGGCTTGTTTTCCAGCCTTCATAATGCCAGAGTTCGCATTCTTGATGAGATTGCGCTGGTGTTGTTTGGGAAAAGGGAGTTTGCGTTTGCGGGAGAGATGTTTCCAGAGTTTATTCTTCCATTAGTTTAATATTGAAGTTTATTTTCCGTAGTCTGAAGTTGTTTCTGCAACTTTTAGATTACCATAATCATCATTTATAGAATATGAAACTGTATCTTCATAATCAGCAACATTATCGGTCCAGAGTTCACACTGGCTGATAACAGTTTTCAGAGCATCTTCCTGACCTTCTGGTGGATATTTGTATTTCTTCAGAAGCTTTTTAACAATCATTCGCATCTTGGCTCTGGCTGATTCTTTCTTCTGCCAGTCTATTGTTTTGTTTTTACGGAGAGTTTCTGTGAGCTCCTTTGTGAGTGCAACCAGGTCTTCGTTGGAATAGAAATCTTTTACAGCTTCTGGCTTTGTGAGTGCATCGTAGAAGGCAAGTTCTTCATCTGTGAGGCCGAGTTTGTTTCCTTCTTCGCTTGCATGAAGCATTTCTTTTGCCAGTTTCAAGAGTTCCTGAATTACTTCTTCGTTTGTAAGCATTCCGTTAAGGTAGCGATTAAGTGTTTGCTGGATGAGTTCGCTGAAGGCTTCTGATTTTACAAGGTTTGTGCGCTTGTATACTTTTACCTGTTCATCAATCAACTTCTTGAGCATCTCTACTGCGAGATTCTTTTCTTTCATCTTTGAGATGTTTTCAAGGAATGTCGGGTCAAAGAGGTTTACTTTCTCACCAACATCAGAGAAAAGATTTATAACACCGTCGGATTTTATTGACTGCTTGAGAAGCTCATTTATGCGGTCATTGATTTCTTTGAGGGAGAATTTCTTGCCAGAAGGATTATACAAAATGCGCATTACAAGAACGCGGACAGATTCAAAGAAAGCTGCTTCAAGGCGCATGTGTTCTTTTACCATGGATGAACAAAGAGAAAGTGCCTGCTTGAGCATGAGGGCTTCTTTTATAAATGCCTGTTTCTGTTCTTCCTTATCTGGAGCGACAATAAAGTTTACTGCCCCGCTGATTGTCATACCTCGTTGTAAATCAGAACCTTCATAGAACTGAGTATAATCATATCCAAAGAAAAGATTACGACAGATTTCGAGTTTTTCCTGGAACTTAGGGAAGGCTCGTTTTGCAACATCCATCTCACCGTAGTTCTGGCGGTCACGGATGGTGTAGTCGTTCATTGCCTGTTTGAGAGCACTTGCAATTCCAACGTAATCAACAACAAGCCCACCTTCCTTATCTTTGAAGACTCTATTTACACGGGCAATGGCCTGCATAAGATTGTAGCTTTCCATCGGCTTGTAAACATACATTGTAGCAAGAGAAGGCACATCAAAACCTGTTAGCCACATATCTCCTGCTTGCGATGTTTGTTGCCAATTATTGCACGCCATTCTTCCGGATCTTTGTTGCTTTCGGTCATTACAACGGCAATGCGGGCGTCATCACCTGGAACAGTTACGGTGGTTGAGCCTGTCGAAACCACCTTTGATGTTCCCGCCCAGCCCGGCCTCAATTCCAGAATGCGATTAAAAATCTTCATTGCAATAGAACGGTTATAGGCAACAATCATTGCTTTACCGGTATACAAATACTGGCGTTCGTTTTCGTAGTGATTTAGAATATCATCAACAAGAGAATTGATTGTTTTTTCGTGGCCAAGAATTTCTTCCATCTTGCCAAGTTCGTGCTTGCTTTTTTCGATAACTTCTTCATCTGCATTATTTGCAAGTGCAGAATATTCGGCATCAATCTGGGCTAGAACTTTATCATCAAGCTTGAGTTTGATAACACGGCTTTCGTAATAAACAGGACGGGTTGCTCCATCTTCAACAGCCTGTGTCATATCATAAACGTCGATGTAGTCACCGAAAACTTCGATAGTGCTGCGGTCTTCGCGGGAAATTGGAGTACCGGTAAAGCCGATATAACTTGCATTAGGAAGACTGTCGCGGATTATGCGGGCGGTACCGATTGTGCGGTGGGCAATAAGGTTGCCCTGCTCGTCGCGGCTTGTTTTGATTTTTTCTGTAAGTCCGTACTGTCCGCGGTGTGCTTCATCAGCCATTACGATGATATTTTTTCTGTCGCTGAGTGGTTCATCACTTTCCTCAAACTTCTGCATTGTAGTAAAAATGATTCCATTTGCCTTACGTCCTTCAAGAAGCTGTTTCAAATGCTCACGACTTTCTGCCTGAACAGGTTCCTGACGTAAGAAATCTTTACAATTACAGAACTGACCATAAAGCTGATTATCCAGATCATTGCGGTCTGTAATAACAACGATTGTCGGCGAATCAATTGCCTGCTGCAAAAGATGAGCATAGAAAAACATAGAAAGCGATTTTCCGGAGCCCTGAGTATGCCAGAAGACACCGATTTTACCATCGCCACTTACCGCAAGCTTTGTACGTTCAACAGCCTTTCGAACTGCGAAATACTGATGATAGCCCGCAAGAATCTTATAGGAGTTTATTCCATCATTATTAAAGCAGATAAAATTTTTGATGATATCTAGCAGACGTTCTTTCTGGAAAATGCCTTCAAAGAAAGTTGTAAAATCTGCAAAGGCCTTGGATTCCATATTTCCGTCTTTTGTTTTCCATTCCATAAAGCGGTCTTCATCACTTGTGATTGTTCCCGCCTTACTAGTAAGCTGGTCGCTCATTACGCAGATACAGTTGTAAATGAACATGGAAGGAATTTCATGCATGTAATTACGGATCTGAGTATAAGCCTCGCTTGCGTCGGTCTGCTCACGGCTCGGAGATTTTAATTCAAAAATACAGACAGGAAGTCCGTTCAAGAAAAGCAGAATATCCGGGCGTTTATTCGAGTTTTCTATAAATGTCCATTGATTTGCAACAATGTAAGAGTTTTTGTCGTCAGGCTTGCCGGCATTTTCAAAGTCTGCAATGTAGATGATATCAGATTTAGTTTCGCCATTTTGATGATAGCTTACTTCAATACCATTCTGCAGGTATTCCATAAAAACAGCGTTTTTCTTTTTAAGTTCAGCGTTTTCAAAGTGTCGGAGTTTGAGGAGCGCCTCGTCAATTGCAGCAGGTGCCGCCTTTGGATTAAGTCGACGAATAGAATCTTCAAGAACAGAATCATAAAGCGGAGAATGCCAGTCGCGTTCAACATCCGGCCCATAAACATGCTCCCAACCCATATTCTGGAATAACTCAATCAGAGCATTTTCATAGGCTTCTTCGTTGTAATCGGCGGACATATAATCAAAACTCCTGAATAGCTAATTATACATCTAAAATGCTAACTTAACAATTTCGTATTATAATTCATTATTCATTTCATAATTGTTAAAATTCAAAACATACATATGTACCACATTCGATAGCTTTTTGAATAACTCGTAATACATTCTCGGCAGCACATTTTTGTTCGTCTGTAATATTAGTTTTTACGAAGTCGGAAGTTATCTTCTCAGCCTCAGATAATTTCTCGGCAGGTAAATCTTCTTCTTCTAAAAAGTCGATTAACAAATCAAACTTTTCATTGAATTTATTAAAGATGTCCATATAAATTGACTCTGCTTCGTTATATGTGAGAGTCTCTACAAACATATTTTCTGTGTATTCATCAAACTGGTATTCTTCCATTTCCTGAATACCTTTTTGATTTAAGAGAGCTATGCAGTAACATTTGTGATTATTGAAGATCTCTTTAGATTCCATACTTCACTATAAATGATTAGAAATAAAAACCTACTAATTTATCAAGCATTCGAGTAAACCTTAGATTTATGAATTCAAAATATTTCTTCTTAAAGGCATCAGCAGTTAGGTCTTCGTCTAAAAATGCCAGATCTTTTTCCTGAGTGAATGTATATTTCTCTTCAACTTCTTCCAGTCTTACACAGTTTCGATAATTTTTATCTTGATAGATAGTCTTTTCTTTCTTTTGTCTATTTAGTATCGAAGGTAAATAACAAAGATTTCCAAAGGAACTAATCGGTAATCGTAAATCCCCGTTATATTTTTCTAGTTTTGTCTTCATAAGTTTTTTTGTGGCTAAATGTTCAATATCATAGAAAGAATCATCTAGATTTTGTTTTGCTGAGAATGTATGAATATAGATAGCAGCCATAAGAATTAGTTCTGGTTCTTTTGGATTTGAAACACGTGATAATTCAAGTCTTTCAGAATTTAATCCATTATACCAGGATTCAATTGTATCTCTAAACTCTTTCTCAGAAACTACACGCATATAATATTGTGGATTTTCGATAATCAAGTCTAATTTCTTATCTCCAGTACCAGACCATCTGCCATTAACAATTTCCATTAAATAAATACGAATTACATTTTTATCAAATACTGGTTTTAGATTCTTCCATGCTGGATTCTCTTTATCAAAGGTGTAAAAAAAGTTTTTAATTTCACCATATGTATCTCTTTCAAATATTACATATTTATTAATAAAAATTGTTAGAATAATTGAAAGTATCTGAAAATCTGTATGTTTAGGCTTAAAGGCGTTATTTTTTTGACTGTTTCCCTTGAACTTATTTATAGCACCAATTGTTTTATCAACTTCATTAATACATTCAATTATTTTTGAAATGAAAATAGTAATATTTTCTTGCCCAATTTTGTCATTGAAAATACTCTTCATGGCTTTTAATTTATTATTTGGATTACATAAACAAGCATTTATCAAATTAAAACCAATTCCGCACATTTTCTTTGGATCTGAACTTTCACCAAACAATTGAGGCCATGTATTTGAAATGTATTTCCCAAAACCGAATGCTAATTCGAATAACTTCAATTCTCTTGTTTTGATAAAATCAACAGAATCATAATCTGCTAATTGAAGCTGTCCATATAGCATATTATCATAACGGTCTCGATTAGCTTCAAGAATTTCTTTTGGCAATGATTCATCTATGTAGTATTTTTCGTCTCCCCAAGATGCACTGTATATATCATATTTTGATAATGTAGTTCCTTTTGAATTAATTCTATCAAATACATCCGGAAGATTATCATCTGTACCGGTCATGACAATTGCTGGTATTTTCTTTGATAAAATATTATCACAGATGTCCTTAAAATTTTTTAACATAGGAGAGACTAATTTTCCAATTTCAAACTCTTTGCCCTTTAGAATAGAATACTTATTACTTAAAATATAACCGAATTCAGCATATTGTAAATCTTTTACTTCCTTCATTGTTTTATTGGATTTTACCCAATTAATAAGTTCAGAAGAAATATCAGAATATAATTCTTCTTTATTGCCTGAAATATTAAATTTTGTAATCAGATTAAGTATATCTTTTTTATTGATATCACTTTCTTCAAAAAATTTTCCAGGTTCATTTACAAATTTATATATGGAAGACGTCCTTTGCAGTCCATCAATTATAAGATAATGCCCATCAGGACGTTTAAAAAGCAGAATACTCCCAAATGGTAAACCTCTTTTTATAGAATCAAGTAAGTCATTAATTTGAGACTGTGACCAGACAATACCTCTTTGATAAGATGGAATTTCTATAATCTTTTCTATATCAATCATTTCGTGCATTTTCTGGATAGAGAATTCCTCTAATTTCCAATCGTTTTCCATAGCCATAAAAGAACTCCTTAATCTAATAATAAAGGATTTGTTCAGAGGTGAAAAGATCAATACAACATATATACAAACGGTAATAAAAATCTTGTATTTATAAGAAGAAAAGATATAGTGGGCTTATAACATTTAAAATAAATAAAGCTCCCGACACATCAGGAGCCTTTAAGTGTCGTCCGAAGACTACCACCACAATTCGATTAACTTATTAATTTGATACACTGAACAGAACCATAGGTTCGTCTTGTGTAATAAATTCTGAAGCATCAGGTTCTCTTGCACTGACTGGACAAAGATTTAAGTCCGCATTCTCGACTTCTTGTTTTACAGTTTCAATAAACTGAGAATACAAGTCTATGTCTAAAGGCAACTGATCATCCATACTTTATCCCCCAACGTATTTATATTTTATTCTATCTCATCAGATTATTCAATGATTTTCTTTCCGAACTGATGTTCAATCTGATTTCTTAATCCCATAAGATCTATTGTACATCCACATTCGCAGTTTAATTTATTATCGGCAGGGAATGGTTTACATTGAGCTAATAAATCATGTTCAAGCTGTGGTGGTAAAGGAGCAAATTTTGCAAAAACTCTATTACGTTTAAGACATTTAGGGCAATTAACTTCTGCAATCTGAAAAGGTAAACTCATTGGATTCATCTGCATAGGAGCCCTAGGAGCAGAAACACTTATGTCTCTAAACAATGTTTCGTCAGCTGTTGTATAGATTTTGTAATGATTAGAACTATTAAATAAAAGCATTAATACAATTTTTATTCTGTAAACAATATCTTCCAACTCAGCATCATCTTCTACCTTGTTGATTTTAAGCCCTAACTTTTCCAAGTCAGCTATTTTTAATGATTTTCCATGATCCCGCCATAATTTATGATTTGCCATAGCTGTAGCAATTTCATTGGCTCTTTTTATTTTATAGTCCTCGGTTACAGGACAGCTTCTAGTTTCTGTAGTTTTCCAATTTCTAAATTTATACTTAGGAAGCCATTCTTTTAGTTTATCAATGGCAAAATTGAGGGCATTTACAGCACCTTCTATTTCACCAGGTGTTATCTGAGCTATCATAGTTGCATCAACTGGGCTAAGAGGGATACCTCTCTGGACATCAGTTCGCCTATCATTTATCCAGTTAATATAATCAGAGGCAGAAACCGTAGATCTTCCGATTCTCATTTGAGCATCTATTGGACCCAAACTACCACTATCTGTCATATAAATTTCATCTGCAGCCATAGCCATAATTGTCCCGGCACTCTTGGCTTCTCCGGCAATAAGAAAATTTACAGTATTAAATTTATTATGTAAGAAAGAAACAATATCTTCTGCTGCAGTACCAGATCCACCTGGTGTTTCAATATAAAAATCAACACTTGTAGATTCTGCTTTTCGAAGTATTTCATGAATAAACTGATAATCTGAAGAAGAAATAGATAGATCCAAACCAGGAATACCCATCTTTTCAAAATCAACTGCATATATGAAAAGATAAGTATTTCGTAATTCATTGTATTTGCAGATTAATGCCTTCAATTCAGTCTGCAAATCATTAGCCGTCATACGTTTACTTATGTATTCATTTAATAAACTTGTTTTCAAGATAAACCTCCTTTCTATACTTGGAATTTAATAAAAGACAAGGTTAATCGGCAAGAGAAAAAATATAACTATACTTAAGAAGGATACCCATTTATCCTAAAAACCTATTTGTTTATAACCCCATACAAAGTAAAGTAGTATTGCTAAACTACATATGTTTTAATCATGAATTCCTCGTCTAGTCATTGTTTCAAAAATAACCCTTCTAAATTCGGTATGATATGGATCATTATTAGATATTTCACATGTCATATTAATATAATTGATAGCATCATCATATTGCTTAAGTCCAAAATATGCTTCAGCCATCGTTCTATATATTTTTTCTTTTTTTGCGTCATATATTTTAGGTTGCGTAGATATATATTTATTTAAATTGTTAATAATATCGTTATACATCGAATTTCTTTCTGCAATTAGATTATCTTTTACATCTGATTCATAGTTTACACTTGCATTTTTAATTCTTTTCCTGAGAGCTTTTATATATTTGAATTCAGCATTAGCTAATAAATATATCATTTCTGATTTGTTTTTCTCTTCATTTGCAATTTTATGGGCTTCTTTATAACTTCTAATTGATTCTAACTGTTCTCCAAGTTTTAAATAATAATCTCCCATCTTTTTATAATATAAATAGTTTGAAGTTAGTGTAGCCGCTTTTTTTAAGCAATTAATTGCATCTTTATACGCTCCTTCTGTTTGAGCCAAATACTGAGAATACATATACCAAGTATATGGCTCTAATGAATACTCTGTTGTTGCCTTTTTAAAAAGAAGAATAGCTTGCTCTGCTTCACCTGAATTTGCATAACTCATAGCTTTGTCAATCATTTTCCTAGGTATCAGAGAGTCACATGAAATATATTCAGCTTCAATAGGAAGTAAAGCATAATTTTCAACATCTTTTAATTCATAATATTCATTAAGCTTCTTTTGAACTTCATTAACCAATTCGCTTTCCTTAAAATATCCTAAGGCATAATTCTTTATAATTGGCAAAATGGTATATTCAGTCCGTTCTTCAGTATTAGTAATTTTTATTATTGAAAAATTTCTTAAATTCTGAACAATTTCATTAAGATTATTTGAAATCAAATCACTTGTTACTAATTGTAAAGCATCATGGTTAAGAATTTCTGTCGATAAACAAATTGCGAGAATAACAATTTTTTGATCTTTATCGAGTATTCGCAACTGTTGTTCAAAACAAAATTTTGAAATATTATTGCTATTATTTTGGATTTCTTTTTTTATAATATTAATATTTTTATCAAGTTTTATTTGCCCCAAGATACTCTTAATTACAATAGGAAGTCCTGATGATAAGTTATAGACTTCAGTCCTTATTCCTTGTAAATATGTTTGGCTAATATTAATTTCCGATGCAAATTGATCTATCAGAGAATAAGAATCTTTTTCTGATAGATTCTCAATACGTATAGTTTGTGGTACACTCTGAGGAAATTCTCTACTAGTTAATAAAACTTTTGATGGCTCTGGAATGTTATTTATGAAATCCCAAATCGGCTCCAAATTATCGGTCTTAATTGTTTCCAAATTATCTAATACTAATAAAGCTTTTGTTTGTTCCAATAGTTCATAAACAATATTTGTTTTTTCTTTAAGTTCATTCTTTTGAATATATTCATTAAAGCCTAATACTATAAGAATAGTGTCAAGTAACTGCCCTAAATGTTCAAAAGATTGTTCTAACTGAATTATTTTACCGTTTTGTAAACGAGTATTTTTAGCTGATAACCAAATAATATATTCAAAAGGTTCTTGTTGATTAGCAACTAGTAATTCTTCACAACAGTGTAGAGCTATTGCAGTTTTTCCAACTCCTCCTATTCCATCTAATGCAGTTATAAAATGTCTCTTATGCTCTAGAGCAGTTTTTAGTTCATTACGTTCTTTTTCGCGTCCAATAAATTTGTCGTAATCTGCATTTGGAAGATTATGTGAAACTCCATTGGTACATTTTACATGTATATCTAATGGTTTAGAATTTAAATAGTTATAATCTATGCCAAATAATTCTGGGAGAGTATTACTATCTGTATAAATATAAGGTCTGTTTGAACCTCGGACAAAATTTACCTTATGTGTCTTATTATCAAAACTATCATAAATAAGAATAGTCCCATCTCTACAAGTAATAAAAGGCCAAGCATAATACAATTTTTTATCGATACAGATATATAAACCATCATTATCAACGTTATCAAGATTATAATCATTTTCTTTGAAATCAATATTTTCATATGGAATGATTTCATATGAGTCAGAAGCTGTTGAATTTATCAGAAAGAGATTTAATGATAAAAAAGATTCAGTTTTTTGTATAACTTCATTTAATATTGGCTCAATTTTTTCAACAAAAAAATCAGCATTATCTTCTGATAAAAGCCCATGAGAAATACTAGTATTCTTTATTTTAATAATACGGTAGAAAAAATCTTGAATGGAATTCTTTGTTTTGCGAAATTCTTTTGAAATAAAAGTAAAACTTAATTCATTTAAGAGTGTATCACTTTCTTCAGATAGCCCTTTCGTTATAACACTTTTCACTTCTGGATCAGCAAGTATTATTTGTTCAAAAAAATTAAGCCACTTTCCTTCTGTTGGTCGCAAAAAATTCTCACAAAGAAGGTTTTGTATTTTTTTTAACTTTGGAGAATCAATATTAATTAACTTAAAGTATGAATTAATAGCAATATATTTCATAAGTGTAATTGAATAATGGATTATTTTGTGTGCCTTATGAAAAGAATCTGGAGTCATTCTATAACTTTTTCTTTCTTCTTCTATAAAATTCGGTAACATCTATTTCTCCTTTTTATCCATTATACCTCAATTTCCCCATTCATCAACTTTGGTAATGTCTCTGTTGATGGCAGTGAAATTTCAAAATATCTGTTTTTTAGATTTGTGAAAATACTGCAATAAGTTCTTCTTCTCCAGAAAAATGCTTTATATGTTCACTTACATTTGCCTTACTCGAACCATACAAATCCACCAGTTGAGCCTGAGTAAGCCAGACTGTTTCGCCTTCAAAACGAACATCAACAGAAATCTTTTCGTCCGCAGTCTTAAAAATCACGATTTCACTATTATTGTCTGCTGTCATTGTTGTACCTCCATTTTTTTATAAGTAGGAGGGGAAAGCCTTCCCCTCGCTCCGACCGTCTGCGGCGTTTTTCGCTACCCTTTCTGCGGGCTCAAGCGCCGCCCGCAACGCAAGGCTATGTTTTACCAAGATAATAAGGGGTTTGGAAGTTCATACTCAATAAGATAGTATTTTCCACGAAATTCAAAGGGTGCCATAGATTGAAGAAGTTCCATTTTGGTTCCTGATAAAAAAGATTTGATTTCTAAATCAGAAAACCCTTTTTCTTTTAGATGATATGCGTCATGAATGAAGAAAAGTCTAAATTCAACAATATTATATTTTATATTCAGGAAAGGATCTGAATATCTTATTTTCATAAAATCATTTATTGCGGTTTCGAACTTACCATGTATATTGTCTATATCAAAATATGCGGCTTTTTTTATATTCTTCATTTCTACAATAAATAAATGAAAATAGTCCTGTTCTGCTTCCTTTCCAACAATTAATAAATCTGCTATTTCTGGAGTTGGATAAACTCCAATGTGGTGATAATAATCGTCTATATTAATAGCCAAATAATTAGAGCTGTCTACTGATTCATCTATTATGACACCTACTCCATTTTCCAAAAGATTTGTTGTGAAATAGGGCGTTAATTCTGATTTACT
>JAGAZB010000049.1 GCA_017940255.1 Treponema sp. | reverse complement strand
ATCCTTACGAATCTCATAGGTGTATTTCATTCCGTCCGGGCTAATGGTTTCTTTAACAGCCAGATCCTGTTCCAGATTATTGTCCTTACCAATTTTCAGAATGTGGCTGTGGAAAATATCCGGATTCCAGACACCGTAGCCTACGGTGGGGTCAAACTTACCGGCTACCAGGTTGTTTCCGGCGGTGATGACGATTTCGTCTTTAGTCGCAGCTTTCTGCTCCGCCTTCTTATCGCCGGAACCTCCGCCGCACCCGGCAATCACCATAGAACCTAACAGCAACGCCGCAAGTAATTTCTTTTTCATACGTTTCCTCCATAAAATGATTTTTTAATAGAACAAGGTCGCAATAAGATTTTATTATTAATGAGTTTGTTTGTCAAGTATAAAATAAAATCGTAATGTATGTAAGACCGTAAACTGTTTGATTTATGTGCGGCCATACAAAACTTTGGAGGCATATATACTTTCGCTCATTTGGATACAAACAAATAAACAAAACCGGAGAACATTTCCGTTCTCCGGTTCAGATTCATTTTCACAAGCCTGTCAGAAAGACTGGCATTTCTTTTTTTTACTGTTATCGTAGTCAATACCTTATTTAATCTTTTTCTTGTCCATTTCTATGGTTCTGTTCATACCGCGACGTGCATAATCGGCAAATGCATTCTGCAGCCAGTCGTTACGGACGGTCAGTATCGATTCAATCTGTTCATCATAGTTGATCTTTTTATAATAATAAGGCTTCTTGTCGCGCATCACATTCAGGGAAGCAAATTCGCCTTTCATATGACACTCCACTGCAGGCTCCCGAAGAAAAGACTTGGGTCTTTCGCTTACTTCGCTGATACGCATGGCAACCACAATTTCCGCACCAACCTTATCAGCAATTGCAGCCAGCGTGGCCTGGTCAAAAGTTTTCAGCCCTTCTTCTGGAAGAACAGCGGAAACTTTCTCATCATCCACCAGCTCATAATCCGGATACTGGAATTTATCGATAATCAGATCCCAGTAATAGTTTGTCAGATCGGCAGCCCGTTCCACTTTGTCTACATCCACATCAATAGGAATAACCGCAACGTAGGCCGCTTCTGCAGTGCCCATAAACGGCATGTGCATAAACAGGACCGCAAGTACAGAAAATATAAAAGTTACTATTTTTTTCATTCCATTCCCTCCTCATAGGAATCGCTAGGCAAACTGAACTGCCAACGCTTATTTCACTGCAGTTTATATTACCATATTTTAAAGAAATCTTCCAGTCAGAATTGTGAAATTTTAAAAAAATATGTTGACAACATTATAATTTTTTATGAATAAATACAGCGATGATTAGCCGCTTATCTGATTTTCTATATAAAGTTGATTAACATTCTATTCAACATTTCAACAAAAGTAGAATTTTCTACAGTTACATAAAAAAACAGGACTGCCGAAGCAGTCCTGCTGATTTTATTACGCTTTTCTGCGTATCTTTCGGAATGGTATACCTGTTCTTCAGATTAGAAACGAACCTGCAGTTCGGTCCACAGGGTACGATCCTTAGCGTCAGATTCTTTAGCCTTCAGGTCATAGTATTCTACGCCTGCTACCATGCCTTTAGCAAGAGCATAGTAACCAGCTACTTTATAGCCTTTAAATCCGCCATTGTTCGGAAATACACCGTTCATGGTGTGGCTTACAATAGTAGCGTCGCCCTGGTTGTAGTATTTAGCTTCCAGACCCCAGGTGCCGGCTTTCTTGAAGCTTGCGCCTTTGTAACCAGCGGTTACTACAAAGCCCTTTTCGTTTTTCGCCCAGTCAGCATCGCCATGCAGATAGATAGCATCTAATGTGAAATCGCCAAATTTGCCGGTTAAGCCAACGTCAAACAGTTTATCTTTTGCACCATCAACATGTTT
>JAGAZB010000048.1 GCA_017940255.1 Treponema sp. | reverse complement strand
GTTTCCGTCCTTTGAATTATTGCCCAGTGGCCATAGTGGAGAGGTAATACCCGTTCCCATTCCGAACACGGAAGTCAAGCTCTCTTACGCCGATGATACTGCTCTTTAGCGGGAAAGTAGGTAGCTGCTGGGCTTTTTTTTGTTTAAAACTTTCTGCCGCAAATAAACTTACTTACTTTATCGAAGTTCTTCCTGTTTTAGCAGCTACCAACGGCGGAGCGGCACAGCCGCTCCGAGCCGGTTTATCGGATAATGCTAAAGCAACCCTTACGGCTTGCTTTTTAACGCATTTCCGATTTTAGACAGGCTGCTTTGAGAGATTGGTTTAAAGATTACTGATTAGTTTTTCTGGGGTTAAATTGTAGGATTGAGCGCCTAATTTTTTTGAAGCTTTTGCGTGGAAATATACAGCTGAGATGGCGGCATTTTTAGAAGAGTATCCTTGAGTTAGAAGTGAGGTAATCATTCCTGCAAGAACGTCTCCACTTCCGCCTTTTGCTAAATTTTGACATCCTTCATTGCAGATATAGATGGTTTCTTTATCTGCTATATAGGTGATGGCACTTTTCATTACTAGTGTGCAATTCTGAAACTGCTGTGTGAATTTCTTTCCAATTTGTATTCGATCAAGAGAAGAATCTATTCCTAAAGCCTTACATATAATTTTTAATTCTTTTATATGTGGTGTTAATACAATTCTTGCATTTTCTATAGAATTTAATTTACATAATAATTGCTTAAAAGTATTACATGAAAAAATATCTGCATCGAGAACACAAGCCGGTTTTATTGTGTTTTCAAACCAGTTAGTAAATGTGTTGATTGATTTTTCGCTAGAGAACCCAAGTCCTGAACCAATAGAAATTGCACTTGTCTTTAATGGTATTGAATCACATATCATGAGTTCTGGGGAAATTTTAAATTGTGAAAGATTTGAGTTTTCTGTTTTAAATAGACTGGTTAAACCGCTTCCGAAATTCATAGCTGCTGTTGCACTTAGAATTGCAGCTCCAGATTTTTCTCCGGCGAATATTACACTGTGACCATAGGTGCCTTTGTGGGCCATGCAATTTTCACGGATTGGTGCTTTTGCATCATTTTCTTCTAATAAATAAGAAGTCGGTGTTGATAATGAGAAGAATGATTTTTCAGGAATTCCAAGATTCCCGAGAATAATTTGTCCAGTGAAATTTTTTGCTTCATCAGTAAATAAAGGAGTTTTTAATTCACCCATTGTAAGTGTATAATCAGCTTTAAATGCATATGTAGAACCCAGACCAGAGGGAACGTCGCATGCAATGCGGGTGCAATTATTTAAGTCGTTTAACTGCTTAAAAAGGGAAATTATATTATCTGGAAGTTGTCCGTGAAATCCTATTCCGTAAATGCAATCGACAAGAATAGTTTCTTCTGATGAATCTTTAAAATTAAAAAAGTCTTCGAAGTTTGGGGAGATTCCAATCCCCAGGTTTGTAATAATTTCATATTGTTTTTGACCTTCGGGAGTTGAAGGTTTAATTGGACAATAAATGGTTGTTTTAATGTAGTTATGAATTAAGCGGGCAAGTGCTAGTCCATCGGCTCCATTGTTACCTTTTCCGCAGAAAATATGAACAGATTTTTTGTTTTCCGGGTTAATTGATTTTATGAAGTTTGCTAAAGCATGTGCGGCATTTTCCATCATTAAAAATGGTGGAAGTGAGTATTTTTCCTTTGCAAGAGCTTCAAGTTCTGCTGGATTATCAAAGACTGGAATCATTTACTTCAAGAAAATAAGTCCTAAAATAGCAACTGGAATAAGATAGCATGCAAACCACTGTAGCTTTCCTTTTCTAATTGTTTTCATAAGGAGGGCTAGAGATAAATAACCAACAATAAAGGCAGATAAACATCCAAATAAGAGAGGAAGAAGGCCTACGCTTTCTGTTACCTCTCCAAGATCTTTTAGTTCAAGAATAAATGCCCCTAGAATTGCAGGTATAGAAATAATAAATGAATATTCGCCGGCAGCTTTTCGGTCTACTCCACAAAAAAGTGCTCCTGAAATTGTTGAACCTGAACGGCTGATTCCAGGTAAAGTTCCGATTCCCTGCATTAAACCAATGAAAAGTGCTTGTTTCTTAGTAAGTCCACATGTGTTTGATTCAGTTTTAGCAGAGTGTCTTTTTTCTAGAATTGCAGAAAGAATTAACAAAGCTGATGTAACTAAAAAACCACAGCAAATAATTTTTACAGGAAGTTCAGGAATTAATTTACTTGTAACCACTCCGATTGCACCTGTAACGATTGTTGATAGTATGATAGCGATAATTGTTTTACGTCCTAATTCATCTGATCCACTCAATAAATCTTCTGTATCAACAGTAGTGTTTTCAGAAATTGGGCGTCTTGTAATCCATCGTCCGAAACATTTTAAAAGGTTCCAGATTTTTTTTCTGAAAAATAAGCAGACAGCTGCAAGTGTTGCTAAATGTAAAAATACATCAAAAAGAAGGGGAACTTCTTCAAGATTAAATAAATTCTGTGCGATTGTAAGGTGTCCTGAAGATGATATTGGAAGAAATTCTGCAACTCCCTGAAGAATTCCGAGTAAAATACCTTGTAAAATTGTCATTTTTTAATCCTCTATTTGTTCTTTTTTGAAAGTTTCCAGCCGACTATTGCATAAATAATTGCAAAAGTAATCATTAGAAAACATAAAATTTGCCCGGTTGAGAAATTCAAAAGTGATGTGTTTGTATAAATTGGTGCAGAAGAATCCTTTGCGATTCTATAACCTATGTCTGCATCAGGTTCGCGGAAGTATTCGATTATAAATCTGACGAAACCATATCCGCCTGCATAAATTGCACCCAGCATTCCGTCAAATTTTTTGTGTTTTCGTGCAAACCAGATTACAGACCAGAGTACAATTCCTTCAAAGAATGCTTCGTATAATTGGCTTGGATGACGTGGTAAGTTTACAAGTCTGCCATCTGAAAAAGACATTCCTATTTTTGTTGCGAATTCCTGAACCCAAGGCAGGCTTGAAGAAAAACGTTCTGCGCCTGGGAAAACTATTCCCCAAGGCATTGTTGTAATTCTTCCGTATAATTCACCATTTAAGAAATTTCCAAGACGGCCAAATGTATAACCGAGAGGGATTGCACATACCATTGCATCTGACCATTTTAAGAAGGATTGTTTATGGCGTTTACACCATATAATCATTCCTAAGATTCCGCCAACAAATCCTCCGTGATAAGACATTCCTGCAAGTCCGGTGAAAGTACCGTTGCTATCAAAAGGCCAAAAAATAAGCCAGGGCTTTTTCCAATATAATCCGCTGGTGTCATAAATCAGAGTGGAAAAAACTCTGGCTCCGATTAAAAGAAAAATGATACCAGTTGAGATAAAACTAAATAAATCATCATCTGTAATTGTGTAGGATTCTGTGTTTAATGCTCCTTCTTTAGCACATTTTCTCAAAATAAAATATGCTGTTACAAAGGCAAATGCGTACATGAGTCCATACCATCGGAGGAGTCCTAAAAATTTTACTCCCGGAAAAATTTGTGGATGGATCCAGGATGGATAATTCATATATAAAAACATATTTTTTCCTTAAAATTAAAAATTATACTGAAAAGCCCTGCTGTGCGGCGGTTAATAGTTTAGATTTAAGCAGGTTATTTTCTTTTCTGAGCTGAGTAATTTCGTATTGCTGGGTTTTAACCATTTCTGCAAGTTCACCCATAGAAAGTGTTCCGCCAGAAACGAGGTCGTCAATTCCAGAAAGCTTAAAGTTATAATCTTCGTTTGCATCTTCTTCTGCATCCTGAAAATTATCTCCAGAGAAAGCTTCTGTGGCAAAAGCGGCATCAAACTGACGAGCTGGTGTGGAAATCACCTTGTCTGCAATTCTGTAAACTGCCTGGCCTAAAACTGACTGTGGCTTATAAACTACAACAGGAAGCTGAGCTGCAAGTGCTTTGTCCTGGAAAAGGTCACGGTACATAAGACCAAGATATTCAATCTCAAGTCCAAGATACTGGTTGCATGAAGATTTTATTCTTTGAGCTCTATCTGCGTCTTTAGGGTCTTCAATCATATTCATAACAAGACGAGGACGGAACTGCTGCATTCGGTTTATAAAAATCTGAGTTGTTTGAGGATCTACACGGGCGAGTCCCTGAATCAACTGTGGTATGTAAAGCTTCTGCATGGTTGCAGAATCCTTTTTCATTTCGTCCAGATAGGCTCTGCCTGGAGTTCCCCGCTTGTAAGTAGTATAAAGAAGACGGAAAACTGCATTTTTTAGAAAAAGATATCCGTTGAGAGTTGCTGTTACTGCTGGAGCGGAAACAATAATTCCTTGTGGAGAAAGCAGGAACATATCAAGAATAAACTGGTGAGTTCCAGCTCCTAAGTCTAAAATTACATAATCGGTGTCGATATTTTTTAGATTTCTGATGAGTTTTACTTTCTGAACGTGTTTTAGTGATGTTAAATCTGGGATTTGATTGTCACCTGCGATGAAGCTTACATTCTGATAGTCGGTTGGCTGTATAATATCTTTAAAATCACTTTTTTCTGTGAACCATGAACCAAGGCTTGCTGTGCCCGGGTGCTGACCTATTACAAGATGAAGATTTGAAGCTCCAAGGTCAAGATCGACAAGAACTACTTTTTTTCCCTGCTGTCCTAAAGCAATTGCTAAGTTTGCAGAAAGAAGACTTTTTCCAACGCCTCCTTTTCCGCTTGCTACTGGAATTATTTGTGACATGCTATAATCATATCATATTTATAGTAAAAAGTGAAATAAAAAAGGCCTTTTAGAGGGGAATCGCCTGGTGAGAACGAGTAGGTTGGTTAGGTGGGAGGGGTAATGAAATGGTTCGGGGAGAGTGCTTTTCAACTTTTGTGTAGATTTTTTGGCTTTTGTGGAATACAATAAAAGAATGAAAAATTTATTTAAGAATGGGAAATTACATTACGGCATAAGTTTGTCGGCAATTGTATTTCTTCTGTTTTTTACTTCACAGTGTTTTGCGGAATCTTCTGTAGAAAAAGATTCAAAAATTTCGAGTTTTCAGTATGTGAAAAAGTTGAATTCTGTTTTTGATTTTGTACAACAGAATTACGTAGATGAAATAGATCCGAAAATTTTATATGAGGGCGCGCTAAAAGGAATGCTTGATGCAATTGGCGACCCTTATACTTTGTATCTGGACCCTAATGCGATGAGAGACCTTACGGACACTACCGCTGGCAGTTTTGGTGGGGTAGGGCTTTCTATTTCTAAAGCCGCTGAATCTACGCAAGATAAGCCGGCTTATGTGGAGGTGGCTACTCCGATTGAGGATACTCCTGGGGCACGAGCCGGTATTCAGTCAGGGGACCTGATTGTTGCAATTGACGGAATGCCTACGCCGGATATGACTATGAATGATGTTCTGGCACATTTGCGTGGAGAAATTGGTTCATCAGTTACAGTTTCAATCCTTCGTGGAAAAAACATGAAGTTTGATGTTACTTTAGTCAGAGCATTAATTGAAGTGCCAACAATAAAAGCCGGTATGATTGAAGGAACAAAAACTGGTTATGCAAGATTAATTCAATTTACGCCGGATACACCTGTAAGATTACAGGATGCAATTGATGATTTTGAAAAACAGGGCTATACAAGTCTGATTATAGATTTGCGTGATAATCCGGGTGGATTAATAACAAGTGTTGTTGATATTGCAGATAAGTTTATTGATGCTGGTCCGATTGTTTCTACAAAGAGCCGTTTATTGTTTGAAAATCAACAGTTTACCGCATCTGCTTCAAATACAACTGTTAAAAAGAATATTCCTGTTATTGTTCTTATCAACCGTGGTTCTGCTAGTGCATCTGAAATTCTTTCGGGGGCCCTAAAAGATTATCATCTGGCTTATCTTGTTGGTGAACGTACTTATGGAAAAGGTTCTGTTCAGCAGGTAATTCCTTTAAGTAATACCGATGGTTTTAAAATCACTATGGCTAGATATTACACGCCGAGTGATACAAATATCGATAAGATTGGAATTCCTCCTGATTATGAAATTAAAAACTTTGAGACTATGACTCCTGAACAGGAAAAAATCTACATGGATATGTTGAATTCAAACATTATTACAGATACTGTAGATAAGAATCCTGGAATGAGCGAAGCTGATATTAAAAAAGAAGCTGAAGAAATTTCAAAAAAGTATGAAATTGATGAGCGTATAATCAGAAGACTTATTCGTATTCAGGTGCAGAAGGCGCAGCCGGCTAGTCTTTATGATTTAGATTATGACTTGCAGCTTAATGCGGCATTAAAAATTATTCGGGACGGTCATTTTGATGAGCTAGTGAAGTCTACAAAGACTTTGCGACAGCTCCAGGATGAAGTTGATGAAGAAAAACTTAATGCAGACAAGGTTGCAGAAAAAAGATAATGCGTCAATTTATTCTAGATAAACAGAAGATTTCGAACGGGCTTGTCCAGATTGATGGAAAAGATTTTCGTTATTTGCGTCAGGTTTTACGTGTAAAAACAGGCGATATGCTTTCGCTCCGTCTTACAAATGGGGAGCTGGTACAGAGTACGGTTGCCAAAATTGATGAGAAAGCAAAACTTGTTTTACTTCAGATATGTGCTGATAGCGGAAAATGTTCGGGAGAAGATAATCGTTCTATAACTAGAGGGGTGCAGGCTGCGGAATTGAATGCAATGGATTCTGCTCCTGAGTTCTGGTTATTTCAGATGATTACAAAAGCTCCCAAGTTTGAGCAGATTGTTCGTCAGGCCACTGAATGTGGCGTTACAAAAATTATTCCGATAAAAGGCGAATATTCAGAAAAAAGCAGTATTTTAGCTCAGGAAGGTGCAAAAAGAGAGAGGCTGGAGCGAATTGTAAAGGAGGCCCGTCAGCAAAGTGGTTCTCCGGTTGCTACAGAAGTGTTCCCTCCGCTTTCTTTGGAAGAGGCTGTAAGTAAATGGAACGAAGCTTCTGATTCAAAACTTGGATTCGTGCTTTATGAGCGAACGGACCGAACTGTAGAACTAAGAGATGTAATAAATCAGGCTGGAAAAGAAAATATAAAAAAAGTTTGTGTTTGCTGTGGTTGTGAAGGTGGAATTAGTCCTGCAGAAATTGAATTTTTGTGTGAAAAAGGACTATTTCATCCTATTCATTTTGCCGTAAATATATTAAGGGCAGAAACTGCGGCCTTATATGGTCTTGCGGCTGTTCAAACCAGTATTTTATAAAATTGTCTTAAGGGTTATATATGTCTATCAATCGTATTTCTTTACTTGGGGTTCCTGTTGATATCTGTTCCCCAGAAAATCTGGAAAATGAAATTTTAGAGCTGCTTGCTAATCCTGGGACAAAACAAATCATCTTTCTTTCTATCTGGAATTTATTACGAGCCCGCCACAAGGGTGATTATGGTGATGCAATCAAAAATGCTGATTTAATTATTCCGGTTTCAAAAAGTATTCTTAAAGGAGCAAAATTCTTAAAACTCGATGTTCCTGTTCGCTATAATCCTTTTAATGCTGTAATTCAGATTTTAGGAATTCTTGATTCACACTATAAATCTTTGTATTTATTCGGCTCAACAAAAAAGACTCTTTCAAAAACTGAGCATAACATTCGTGATACTTTTAGAAATTTAAGGATTATTGGACGTTATGTGGGTTATTATCCTAAGAGTGTGGAAAATGATATTGTTGAGGCAATTTTTAAGGCTCAGCCTTCTCTGGTTCTTTTAAGTGATGGAATTAAAGAAAAAAACTGCTGGGCTTACAGACGCCGTAATCGTTTTTCTTCAAGTATATTTTTATATTACAAAGATGCCTTCGGTATTTTTTCTGAGCGCGTAAAACGAGTTAGTGAAAAAACTTTTGATAGGGGCCATGAAATGTGGTTCGAAGTTATGCATAATCCCTTTAAGGTCTTTTTGATATTTCCTTACATATGGTACGTTTTAAGTCTTGTATGGTACAGGTTGTTCAAAAAGAAGTAGTCCTGCTAAAAAGAGGAGCGCCTATTGTTCGTTATTGTTTCCAGCAGAAGTGATGTGCTGAAATTTTGCTGTAATGCAGTTGGAGCTAATTCCATTCTGAAGGTTGTAAATAAGCCTTCAGAAGAAATCTTTTATCAAGCCTGCCTGTACATTATCGATGCTAATTATTTGTCTTTAGCATCGGAATCCTTCCTTCAAAATTTAAAATCAAACAATATAGTCTGTCTAACTATTGTACCCTTTGATACCAGGGCAACTATCAGACTTCTGGCAGAAAGTATGAGTCCTTATTCGGTTCCGTATCCAATTACGGAAGAGTATTTTGCCCGTTTTTTATGTAAAGTTCTTGAAAAAACTATGATTAGTGAAAAACGTCTGAAAAATAAAGATATGAAATCTGTGCCAGATTCTGTTTTGGGATTTTTCAGGGGGAATTCTGAGGCAATGAAGGTGGTGCGGGCTAAAATACAGAGGGCTGCCGGCTCAAATACTCCTGTTTTGTTATTAGGCGAAACAGGCAGCGGAAAATCTACTGCGGCCGGCATTATTCATAAACTTTCTAATCGAAGCAGAAATAAATTTGAACAGATTAATATTTCTACGATTTCGGATACTCTGGCGGCCAGTACGCTTTTTGGGACGGAAGACGGAGCCTTTACTGGGGCAATAAAAAGTGAAGGCTTGTTCAGGAAAACAAATGGTGGAACTCTGCTTTTAGATGAAATTGGTATGGCGTCGCAGGCTTTACAGGCAATGCTTTTAACTGTGATAGAAAATGGTATTATTCAGAAAGTTGGAAGTAACGTGAGTGAAAAAGTTGATGTCCGTGTTATATGTGCCACAAATGCAAATATCAAGTTGATGCTGGAAGACGGTTCCTTTCGTTCTGATTTGTATTACAGAATTTGTGATACTGTTATTCAGATTCCTCCTCTTAGAGAAAGGCCAGAAGACTTGATTATGCTGGCAGAGGAATATGCTAAGAAAAATAAGAGGTCACTTGCTGATTGTACTTTAAGGGCGATAGAAACTTATCATTGGCCTGGAAATATCCGTGAATTACATAAATGCCTTAAAAAGGCATTTGATGATTGTCCAAACGAAGAGGTAACATCTGATTATCTGGAATTCGGCCTTTTGGATTAGTTTTACTTAAGTGTTACATCTGTAACAATTTCCATAATTGCCCGACCGAATGCTTCTGCTTTTGCACTTCCGATTCCGTAAATGTTTAACAGGGCCCCTTTGTTAGTCGGTTTTTTTGCGGCAATATCCAGAAGTGTTTTGTCTCCGAAAATGATATGAGGCGGTACATTCATGTCATCTGCCTTGCGCTTTCGCCATGCCTTAAGTTTTGTAATTATCTGGTTTGCTTCATCATCGTCTTGAGCTGGTGTGGTACTTGTAACCTTGCGGAGGGAAGTTTTCTTTGCGAACTTCATTGTAGCAAAATCTGACATTGGCAAATGCAGTTCTTCGCGGTTGACCAGGAAGTTTTTACCTCTGGCTGTAATTTCCAGAATATTGTATTCTCCGGTTTTTGTGACTAGTCCTTCAGCCGTAAGTAAATCAAGCAGTTCATACCAGCCGTCACGTGAAAAATCATCGCCAATATTCCAGGTGGAAAGCTTATCGTGTCCATTTTCATAAATTCTTTTGTTTTTTGAGCCGGTGAGGACGTCTATAACATAAGTGGCGCCAAATCGCTGTCTGGTTCTGATTATGCAGGACATAATTTTCTGGGCAGGAATGGTAACGTTTTTGAGGGGGAGTGAGCCGCATTTGCAAATATCACAGCAGTTATCTACCGGCCTTTTGAGGCTTTCTCCAAAATATGCGAGCAGCTGTTTACGGTGGCATATTCTGGATGTGGCGTACTGTATCATTCCCTGTAAAAGGATTTCTGATTTCTGCGGGTCGGCTACATCCTGGAAAAAGAAGCGGATTTTGTGGATGTCTGCGGGGCTGTATAGAAGAAGGGCGTCGGAAGAAAGCCCGTCCCGGCCGGCACGTCCTATTTCCTGATAATATTCGGCCAGAGATTTTGGCAAGTCATAATTAATTACAAAACGTACGTTCGGTTTATCTATTCCCATTCCAAAGGCAACTGTTGCAACAATGATTTGTACTTCATCCCTTATAAATTTATCCTGATTTTTACTGCGGATGTTATCGCTAAGGCCGGCGTGATAATTCAAAACGCTGTAACCAAGTTTATCGAGCTTTTCTGTAAGTTCATCAGTTTGTTTTCGGGAATTGCAGTAAATTATGCCGCTGTCGCCCGCGTGTTTTTTGATACAGCTAATAACCTGGTCGAGAGCATTCCTTTTTGGTTGGACTTCCAGAAAAATATTTGGACGATCAAAACTAGATATGAAAACTGAGGGCTCTTTGAGTGAAAGATTTTGGATGATATCCTGACGAACCTGTTCCGTGGCAGTTGCGGTAAGGGCAAGCATAACGGCATGAGGAAAAAGTCGTCTTATTGAACGAATTTCAAGATAATCTGGACGGAAATCGTGTCCCCATTCGGAAATACAATGTGCTTCATCAATCGTAAAACAAGAGACTAAAACTTCTGGGGAAGAAAGTAAATCTCTAATTCTGCCTGTGCTTAATCCTTCTGGAGAAACATATATGATTTTTACCTTTCCCTGGCGGATTTCATCTGCGGCAAACAGATATTCTTCCCATTCCAAACTGCTATTTAGGAAAACTGAGTGAATACCTGTAGATTCAAGAGAAGCTACCTGGTCATGCATGAGCGAAATTAGGGGTGAAACAACAACTGTGAGCCCCGGGAAAATTAGAGATGGCAATTGATAGCAGATAGATTTTCCGCCGCCGGTTGGCATAACACCCAAAGTATCTTTTCCGCTTAAAATAGACTGAATTATTTCTTTTTGCAGGGGACGGAATGAGTCATAGCCGAATACAGTTTTCAGGACTTCTTCTGCTTTTGCATTTACAAAGGTTTCCGGCTGGATTTTCATGTATTTATTATAGCACAAAGTAAATAAAATCTCCTTGTTACACTTGAAAAAAAATTAATAATCTGATAAATTTGTAAAACCTCGCCGGAGTGGTGGAATGGTAGACACGACAGACTCAAAATCTGTTGCGAGCAATCGTGTAAGAGTTCAAGTCTCTTCTCCGGTACTTTAGACTTCCTAAATATGGAAGTCTTTTTTTTTATACACATTCTAAGTAGGTGACTTGAACTCCTTAGGCAGATTCGAACCTCAGTTGATGCATGGATTGTGCCAATGATAATCAGAGGTTCACGAGTTTGCTTGCAAACTCGGTAGTGAGTGAGCAACGCGAACGAACGTAAGTCTCTTCTCCGGTATAGAGTTTGCTCGCAAACTATTCCAATTCCAGCGTTGTATTGCAGCAGAGTTTCCTGAAAGAAATTGCTTCTTTGAGGTGTGAAACAGAAATATTTTCACAGCCTTCCATATCTGCAATTGTTCGGGCAGTTTTGAGACAGGAAGAAATTGCGCGTGGAGAAAAATTGTATTTTTCAGCGGCATTTTCCAGAAGTTTATGTCCCTCACTATCAGTTTTGCAAAAATCAGAAATTTGCTGGGGTGTCAGTTTTGCATTTTTTATTCCTTGTCTTTTTCGTTGAATGATAATGGCCCGTTTTATGTCTTCCCTTAGTTTTTCTGTAGACATAGATTCGTAACTTTTTTCTTTTTGCGAATTATCTGGATTATCAACAAAAACCCGTAAATCAATGCGGTCTAAGAGAGGAGCAGAAAACTTCTTCCAGTATTGTTCTATCGATTTTGTGCTGCAGAGGCATATTTTTGATTTTGAACCATAATTGCCACAAGGACAGGGGTTGACAGCCATAAGAAGCTGAAAATTTGCAGGGTAAGTGCTTGTTCGGCCGGCGCGGCTCAAAGTGATTTTTCCTGATTCCAGAGGAACTCTAAGCATCTGTAAAACTGAACTTCGGAATTCGGCCGCTTCATCAAGGAAAAGAACTCCGTTGTGGGCCAGAGAAATTTCGCCGGGGCGGCACTGTGGTCCGCCGCCACAAATGCCTTCGATAGATGCAGTTTGATGTGGCATTCTGAATGGAGGCGTCTGGATGAGCGGTTCGGAAGGCTTAATCAGGCCTGCAAGAGACCAGATTCTTGTAACAGAATGAGCTTCACTTTCTGTGAGAGCTGCCATCAGCGCCGGAAACTTCTGAATTGCCATGGTTTTCCCGCAGCCGGGGGCCCCCACCGCAATAAAATTATGCCCGCCAGCCGCAGCAATCTGCAGAGCCCTCACAAGTTCTTTCTGCCCCCGTATTTGTGCATACTCCAGGCCTTCGGTTATCTTGCAAAATTCCACTCTGTCTTCTTCCTTCAAACGCGCCTCTTTTGTAGTAAAGAGCTCCGCCTCCGAAAGCGCCCTGAAAGCGTTTTCCAGACAATCGGCCCCATACACTTTTGTCCCCGGAACTTCACGGGCTTCTTCGGCGTTCTGAAGGGGGACAATGCAGCGGCGTATGCCATTTGCAAAGGCTGTAGAAACTGCGGCGTTTACCCCCTTTATAGGGCGGATTTTTCCAGAAAGTTCTAGTTCACCCATCACAAGAAGTGTTTCATCATCAAACAGGACTCCAGAAGCTTCTGCCTGCGCCTTAAGAACGCTTAGGGCAACGGGTAGATCAAAACCGGCACCTTCTTTTTTCAGGTCGGCAGGGGAAAGGCTGATTAAAACTCTTTCCGGGGGAAAATCAAAACCCGCATTTCTGATGGCGGCCTGCATCCTTTCGCGAGATTCTTTTACAGCTCCGTCCGCAAGTCCTACAATATCTACTGCGGGAATCCCCCTGCGTAAATCTACTTCAACTGTGACTAATGCACCTTCGTAACCAAAGGGCGAAAATGAATATATTTGCATAATTACCTCTATTTATATAGTTGCCGCAAAATTCGATTTCCTACAAAAATTTTATAAAAAATTGAAATTTTTTTTATGTTGTCAACTTTCAAAGGGGTAAAATTTAAAAAAAATTGCATATTTTTTTCGGAATTTTCCACTTTTTTTTAAAAGTGTGCTATAATGTGAGTTACAGTTTTTAGAAAAAGTGAATGCTTTGTAGGAGTCTTTGTGAATAAACACGATTTTCCAAAAATCCATTTTTACGATCAGGATTTTGTTGACATTTATAATAAGACGTGGTCTTGGGTTTCTTCATTTTGGATTAATCCAGAATCTGGAGAGCAGGATACAAATGGACTCTTTATTTATCCTGAGGATGGTCAGCTGACAATTAATCAGTTTGAGTCTATTCTTTCTTCATTCTTTTTAGTTTATTCCAACCGCAATTTTGATTCTTGCAAAAATATTGACTATTTTTACAAAATGCAGGAAGCCAATGGTGCTATCCGCAATAAGTATGATGTTAAGGCTAACCAGCCAGTTTTGGATAAAAAGAATCCGGAAGGGGTAGGTCTGCCTCTTTTTGCATTTGCTGAGTATAACCTTTTCCATAAATCTGCAAACAAGAAACGCATTAAGGATGTTATGCCATATCTTCAGAAATATATGGACTGGCTCAATGAAAACTTCCGCAAGGAAAATGGGCTTTATTCAGTACCTGTTTCTGCTACAGGAATGACTAATTCTCCTCGTGAAAATGTTTGTTATCCTGTTGATTTTAACGCCTGCATGGCAATTAACGCTTCGTATATGTCTGCTCTGGGCGATATTTTGAATGATAAAGAAATCAGTTTCCAGTACAGAAAACTTTACTTTGCAATAAAAACAAAAATCAATTCTTTGATGTGGGATAATGATACTGGCTTCTATTATGATTTGGACGAAAATGAAGCACGTCTGCCTGTTAAGACAATTGCCGCTTATTGGACAATGCTTGCAGAAATCCCAAATGCTGATAAAGCAGATTTACTTGTTGAACATTTGAACAATCCTAATACATTCGGAACTGAGCATCCTTTCCCAACTCTTTCTGCAGATGATCCTAACTTTAGTGAAGAAGGAAACGGTTTCTGCGGAAGTGTTATGCCAGCCTATAACTTTATGGTTATCAAGGGACTGGAAAAGTATGGTCAGTATGAATTCGCCCGCGAATGTGCAATCCGTCACTTGTACTTTGTTTTGGAAGGTCTTATGCCTAATGAAAATAAAGAACCTGGTGATTTATTCGAAGCATACATGCCAAATAAAGAAGGTAAGGCTAAACGAAATAAAAAGGATTATGCACGCTCGCGCTATATAATTACAGCCGGTCTTTCTACTATTGCTTTGATGATTGAAAACGTAATTGGTCTTGCAATCAGTTTGCCTCGTAAAACTGTAGACTGGATTATTCCAAATCTTGAGATTATGGGAATTGAAAAGCTTTCTCTTAAACGAAACCTCATTACAATTCTTTCTAATAAGAGTTCTCGTGGTTGGGAAATTCAGATGGAAAGCGAAAAACTCTATTACTTTACAATCAATATTCTTGATCAGAAGAAGAAGACACTTCCAATTCCAAGTGGAAAGTGTTCTATGCTTATAGATAAGCTTTAAGACAGGAGGTTCCATGGCAACCCCAGAATCAGTTATAGAAATAGGTTCTACGGGGGTTCGGCTTCTTGTTGCCGAATTCACGCCAAACGGAACCCAGAATATTATAGACCGTTCTACAATGCCCCTTCCTTTAGGAAAGGACGTTTTTACGAACGGAGTAATCAGTCAGGAAACCCAAAATCAGCTTATTCAAATTTTAAAACGCTATGTTGAGCAGCTTGCGTCCTGGGGTATTGTGCCTTCAGAAGCAAACTGTATTGCTCTTAGTGCCTTCCGTGATGCAAAAAACAGCGACCCGATTATTGACCGTATTCTTGTGCAGACCGGGCTTCGTGTGCATATCATTGATGGTATTGAAGAAAATAAACTTGTTTATCTTGCTGTAAATGACTGTATTAAAGACCAATCTGTTCATCTTCTGGACGATACCGTAATTTTAGTTGTCGGCGGAAGTACAACCGAAATTATGATGATGTCTGACGGAAAAATGGCTGGTGTGCATAGTCTGCGCCTTGGAACTGTGCGCATTGAACAGCAGATTAAGAAACGTACCAGCTCTTATGATGATATTCAGCGATATGTAAAGGAGTCCATTTACAATACAAAGGGCTCTTTGGAAAATGAACTTAGTCTGGAAGAGGTAAAACAGTTTATTGCAGTTGGTTCTGATGTAACACTGGCGGCCCTTCATGTGGGAAAACCTGTTTCTACCTTCCTCTGGGAAATTGATAAGGCAGATTTTGAAGCTTTTGTTCGTGAAGTTCAGAATTATTCTTTGGACGAATGTGTCGCCCGCTTTAAAATTCCTTATAACGAAGCCGAAACCTTGCAGGTTAGCCTTTTAATTTATCTGCGCTTCCTGCTTTTTACAAAGGCAGAAAAAATGCTGGTGCCGGAAACAAACATTCGTAACGGCTTGCTTTTGAATAAGTATTCTGGAGAAAATGAGGAATTACGACAGGAATTCGTTACACAGATTACCGCTTCGGCACGAAATCTTTTGCGCAAGTATCATGGTGATGAAAAACATTCAGAATGTGTAATGATGATTTGCGCAAAGCTTTACGATGTTCTTAAAAACGAGCTGGCCCTGGACGATCACGCCCGCACTTTGCTTGAAACTGCGGCTATTTTGCACGATATTGGTTCTTTTATCCGCTATGATAATCACAATCTGCACAGTTCTTACATCATCAAAAATTCAGAAATTTTTGGTTTGAGTCGCAAGGATATTACGATTGTTTCGGAGATTGCAAAGTATCACAAAGGTTCGTCTGTTCCTCAGGATGAAGACAGTTTTCTTATGCTGCCACGTCAGGACCGCATGACTATATTAAAGCTTACGGCTATTTTGCGCATTGCAGATGCGCTGGACCGCGGTCATATTCAGAAATTCAGTGATATTTCTATCAAACTGGAACAGAATAATCTGGTAATTCACACAAAAAATACAAAAAATACCATTCTTGAACGCATTGCCTTGTCTGAAAAGTCTGGAATGTTTGAGTCGGTTTTTGGATACAAGGTAATTTTGTTATAGAAGGATTCCCGCAGCGAGGGCGGAAACGAATGATTGGGGAAGAAATTATGGAAAACAGATTTTTTAACAGAGAGCTTTCATGGCTGGAGTTTAATGCTCGTGTACTTCATCAAGGATTAAAAAAAGACCTGCCTCTTTTGGAACGCCTACAGTTTCTTTCAATCGTTACTTCAAACTTTGACGAATTTTTTCAGGTGCGCGTAGCATCCCTAAAGCGCCAATTTTTTGATAGTCCAGATTCAACCGATATTTCGGGACTGAATCCCCAGATGGTGCTAACTTCTATTTCTGCCCGTGCCCATCAGATTGTGCGTACACAGCAAGAATGCCTCATGACAGATATTCTGCCTGCCCTTTCTGAAAAGGGACTCGTTTATGTAACGCCAGAATCTTATACCCAGCAGCAGACTGAATATCTGCATGCGCTTTTTCAGACAGATATTTACCCGCTTTTAACTCCTCTCAGAACAGATACAGAAGCCTTCCCGAATATAAAAAACCTTTCGGTTTATGCGGCCTTTTTACTTAAGCCGATTTCTGGTATTCGTTTTTCTTCACAGGAGCTTAAAGGTTCGGATGATTTACCACGAATTGCCTTTGTGGAAATCCCTCTTGGGCTTTCTAATATTTTCTGGCTGCCTTCTGAGCGTGGTTCTCTTATCAGCGGTAAACCTTTTGCCCTTTTGCAGGATATTATTTCTGTGTTTGGAACAAATCTTTTTCCTGGTTTTGATGTTGAAGAATCACTTTTGTTCAAAGTTACCCGCGATGCCGACTTTTCTGTAGACGAAGATTCCGGAAACTTTATTAATGCCATGGAAGATGTTTTGATTCAGCGAAAATCTTCTTTCCCAGTTCAGATGACCTGTAACTCTTCTAGTGAAAAAATCAAAAAATTCCTGATGGAAAAGCTTGAAATTGGGGTGGAAGATGTTTATCAGGTAGACCGCATTATTAATCCTGGAGATTTGATGGAATTGCGGGATAGTGATATTGGCGCGGAGCTTTCTTTTGAAAAGTGGGAGCATTTTTACCCGGCAGATTTACCGGAAGACCAGCCTTATTGGGATACATTAAAGATTAAAGATAAGATTTTACATGTTCCTTACGAAAGTTATGATCCTGTTGTAAAATTTTTGAATGATGCAGCTGATGATAAAGACGTGCTTGCTATAAAAATGACCCTTTACCGTACTGGCCGCGATTCTCCGATAATCGACGCTTTGGAAAGGGCGGCCCATAACGGAAAACAGGTGGTTGTTCTTGTAGAGCTTAAGGCTCGTTTTGATGAAGAACGCAATATTGCCTGGGCAAATGAACTGGAACGTTCCGGAGTAACTGTAATTTACGGCCTGGTTAATCTTAAGGTGCATGCAAAAATACTGATGGTAATCCGCCGCGAAAGTGACACAATCCGCCGTTATGTTCACCTGGCAACCGGAAACTACAACACAAAAACTGCAAAGCTTTATTCAGATATTTCGCTTTTTACGGCAAATCCTCAGATTGCAAATGATGCAACCATGTTCTTTAATCTGGTAACCGGTTATTCAACCCTGCAGAAAATGGATTGTCTTGCAATGGCGCCGGTTACACTTAAATCTCGCCTGCTTTCTATGATTCAGCGGGAAATTGAGCGTAGTACGCCCGAACAGCCTGGCCTTATTATTGCCAAAATGAATAGTCTTACTCACGAAGAAGTAATTGCCGCTTTGTACAAGGCCAGCCAGGCTGGTGTACGTGTGCTTTTGAATATCCGCGGAATCTGTATGCTGGTGCCTGGTGTGCCTGGTATGAGTGAAAACATTCGCGTGGTTTCAATTGTAGACCGATACCTTGAACATTCCCGCATTTTCTACTTCCAGAACGGGGGAACACCGGAGCTTTACTGTTCAAGTGCCGACTGGATGAGCCGCAACCTGGACCGCCGAATTGAACTTATGTTCCCGATTTTGGACAGAGGCGCCTTTGAAGAAGTGAAGTCGATTCTGGATATTTACTTCCGTGATAATATTAGTGCCATGGAGCTGCATCAAAATGGGGCATGGGAAAATGTAGAACGCGATAAGAAGGATGGAGATTTTGATGCTCAGGCTGAACTTTACAAAATCTACCGAAAAAGGGATGAAGCGCGGCCTCAAAATATTGAGAAGCAGTTTGAAGTAAGAAGAAAGTGAAAATCAGACTTATAAAGTAAAATTTACCTAAAAATCTCTTGATATTTAAGTAAAAACTGATATACTGACTTAAACACAGGAACTGGTGCTCTTATCAGCACAGATTCAAGGAGATTAAGAGGTATGATTCACGAAAAATATTTTGAGATGAAAAAGGCACAGGAAGAATTTCTTTCTCGCCCAAATAAGGTTCGCAGTGATTTTTACAATGGCATTTACGAACGATACGAAAATCCTGTTTTGACAAGAGACAGCGTGCCTCTTACCTGGAAATATGATCTTTGTAAGGAAACTAATCCCTTTTTTATGGAGCGGCTTGGAATAAACGCCGTAATGAACAGCGGGGCAATCTATCTTAATGGTAAATTCTGCCTTGTTTGCCGCGTAGAAGGTAATGACCGCAAGTCATTTTTTGCTGTAGCAGAAAGTCCTAATGGAATTGATAACTTCCGCTTCCGTGATTATCCTATTGTGCTGCCAGATACCTGCCCTGAAGAAACTAACGTTTACGATATGCGCCTTACCCAGCACCAGGACGGCTGGATTTACGGAGTTTTCTGTTCAGAAAGTAAGGATACTTCTAACCCGGATTTGAGCGCCGCAGTTGCTGCAGCGGGAATTGTGCGCACAAAGGATCTTGAACACTGGGAGCGTCTTCCAAATCTTGTGACAAAAAATAGTCCTCAGCAGAGAAATGTGTGTCTTCATCCTGAATTTGTTGATGGAAAATATGCTTTTTATACCCGCCCTATGGATGATTTTATTAACACTGGCAGTGGTGGTGGAATTGGTTTTGGTCTTTGTGATGATATAACACATGCTGTTATTGATGAAGAGAAAATTATTTCAAAGAGGATTTATCACACAATAACTGAGGCTAAAAATGGTGCCGGCGCAACTCCAATTAAAACAGAACGTGGCTGGATTCATATTTCGCATGGAGTTCGAAATACTGCTGATGGTTTACGCTATGTTCTTTATGTTTACGCAACTGCTCTGGACGATCCTAGCCGTGTAATTGCAGAGCCTAGTGGCGTTTTCCTTGTTCCTCTTGGAGCAGAACGCACTGGTGATGTAAGTAATGTTGTGTTTACAAACGGTGCAATTGAGCATGATGGTCGTGTCTTCATTTATTATGCCAGCAGTGATACCCGTATGCATGTTGCAACTACTACTATTGAACGTTTGATTGATTACACTTTCAATACTCCAAGTGATCCACACAGAAGCCCGGACTGCGTAAAACAGCGCTGCGAACTGATTAAGAAGAACCTTGAGCTTTTGAAAAATTAAATTGAATCAATTCGGGGTGGTATTCAAAGTGCATGTTGTCGTAGATGACCCACTTACCACCCCAGATAAATCCTTCTTCTTCAAAAATGCTGATTACGGATTGAGGCGGCATCCAGCGGTCTTTTAGGGGGATAAGCATCCAGGTGTTTGGATATTTGTCTCGCGCCCAGCTCCAGAAAATCTGTTTGCCGCCTTGTTTTTTTGGCAGAATATCGATTGCAATTCCCAGACTGTGAAAGGATTTTCTCTTTGTTCCTGCAATAATGCGCCAGTAGTAGGCGTCGTTAGATTTCAGATTTGCAAGAAAAGACTTTACTTCTTCATTGCTTTCTGCCAGTGCATAAATCCTTTTTTCTACACGGGTAAGTGGTTCAAGCATTCTTTCGTGTACATTCGTTAGATTTCCCAAAAAGCGAACCCGTTTTATGTGACTTTCCAGGCGGACTCGGGAAGAGGAATCATAAATTGCATCAAAAAAGAACATTGGGGTACCGGCTCCGTTTTTGCGGCTTTCCTTTGAGCTGAAGGCTTTTATTCGCTCTCGCTCTTCTTCGGTGTAATTGGCCGGATCGACAAGTGTGCGCTGGTAGCTGTAAAGAAGCGGCCAGTATTTTTCAGCATTGCGTACTTCATTCATGGGGAGCAGGCTTCCGTTGCACCAGACAAACTGGAAGGTTCGCCCGCGGCTTCCGCGCGCTCCTGGAGTGTAGGGAACGCTTATGTTTACAAGCCAGTCTTTTAGCTGTTTATCATATCGTTTTGTGAATGTAATGTCCGGGTAGGCTTTTTCAAAATATTTTAAATAGGTGATAGGTAGAACATTTTCCACTGACTGTGAGAAAATGAACTGTGAAAACAGGAGTATTGTCAGAATGAGGGCAGCACTTCTTTTCATATATCTATTGTAAATCAATAGTCCTTGATTTTAAAGGTTCTTTCGTAATCTATAATAGGAATTTCTTTTTTTTCAAGATTATCAATTTGAATAAAAGTTCCGCGGTCCAGGCCTTCTATGAGTTTTTTAATACTTTCGGGACGGCCCTGTACTTCCATTTGTACAGAACCATCCCAGTCATTGTAAACCCATCCGGTGAGCCCCAGGGAGTTTGCCAGCTGCTGGGCTGTCCATCGGAAGCCCACTCCCTGTACGCGGCCGGTAAATGTAAGTTGGTAGCGTTTCATAATCTGTTACGGAATTTAGTGGTAGAAGCTAAACCGGCCCGCTGTCGCAGCCCGGTTTTTAACGCTTCTTCTATTATTATTCTTTACCATTCCAGCAGTAAGTGCAGAGCTTGCAGTGGTCAAGACCTGTGCTGTCCAGCATGTCGTCCAGGCGGTGGAAACGCAGACTTGTAAAGTGCAGCTGTTTGCGGATTTCTTCAACCATCTTTGCGTATTCTGGAGTATCAGGGTCGCAGTATTTTGCAAGAGTTTCGTCGCTTACATTTTCGCCTTCAAAGTCGCGGATAATGCGGCGGGTAATAAGGTCCATTTCGCTCTTTGAGCGGCTGAAGTTCAGATATTTACAGCCGTAAACAAGAGGAGGGCAGGCAGGGCGGATGTGTACTTCTTTTGCGCCGCTCTTGTAAAGATATTCTGTAGTTTCGCGAAGCTGAGTTCCACGAACAATTGAGTCATCAATCAAAAGAATCTTTTTACCTTCAATAAGCTGCTGAATTGGGATAAGCTTCATGTGGGCAACCTGATTTCTGATGTCCTGATTTGTTGGCATAAAGGAACGCGACCAGGTTGGAGTGTACTTAATAAATGGACGGGTAAATGGAATGCCTGCTTCGTTGGCGTAGCCAACTGCGTGGGCGGTTCCGCTGTCTGGAACTCCGGCAACTGCATCCGGATGAACGGAATCCTTATCGCGGCGGGCAAGGAAGCGGCCGCAGTTGTAGCGCATGGCTTCAACATTTACACCTTCGTAGCAGGCTGTCGGGTAGCCGTAGTAAATCCAGAGGAAGGTACAAATCTTCATTTCTTTACCAGGCTGCTGCAAAGTTTCCATTTTGTCTGCATTAAAGAAAACAATTTCTGCAGGTCCCAGCTCGTGATAATCAGTATAACCAAGATTTGCGTAGGCAAAGTTTTCAAAACTTGCACAGAAGGCTCCGTCCTTGTGTCCAATCTGAATAGGAGTGCGTCCAAGACGGTCGCGGGCTGCATAAATTCCTTCGGCTGTTAAAATCAGCATGGAAATAGAACCCTTTATCTTTTCCTGAACAAACTTAATTCCTTCTACAATTGTGTCCTTGTGATTAAGCAGGGCAACAATAAGCTCTGTCTGGTTTATTTCCCCGCCACTCATTTCCAAAAAGTGAGTGTAGCCGGAATCCAGAACTTCTTTTACAAGCTCATCTTTATTTGTAACAATTCCTACTGTGGTGATTGCAAAGTTTCCAAGGTGAGAGTGAACTAAAAGAGGCTGTGGTTCGTAATCAGAAATACAACCGATTCCAAGCTTGCCGTGAAGCTCTTCTATATCGCGTTCAAATTTTGTTCTGAATGGAGAGTTTTGAATATTGTGAATTGAGCGTGAAAAGTGCCCGTCAGAATTAACAACCGCAATACCACCGCGGCGTGTGCCAAGATGAGAGTGATAATCCACTCCAAAAAACAAATCCAACGAACAGTCTTCTTTTGAAGCAACGCCAAAATATCCGCCCATTTCAAACTTCCTATAAAAAAAATATGGGGATAGTATAGTGATTTAACGGATTTTTTGCAAATAAAGAAAATTATTGCTTAAAAAAGGTTACCGCAGACTGGCCTTTTATCTTCTTGCTTTCATAAACGCCCTGGTCGGCAAGTTTGTAATTGCTTGTAAAGTCTGTTTCTTCACCTTCGGGCAGTACAACGGCTCCAATACTTGCAGTAATAGGATGATCACCTAATTCTGGAATAGAAATTTTCTTTAAGCCTTCAATAAAGCGATTAATTATTTTACGGGCTGTTTCTTCCTTGTGAACCTGTGCGTAAGCAGAAAATTCATCGCCACCAAGGCGGAAGACAATATCTTCTCCTCTGAATGCAGTTTTAAGGCAGCGTGCAACATTTATAATTACCTGGTCACCTATTTCATGTCCAAATGTATCGTTAAAGAACTTAAAGCTGTCAATATCAAGAAGAATGAAAAGACCTCCTCTTCCTGCACTAAAGGCTTCTGTAACTCGTTTTTCGCCACTTACACGGTTTAAGAGGCCTGTCATCTGGTCTGTTTCTGAAAGAACTTTTAATGACTTCGTTTCATTGATATCAATAAAGAGACCAATATAAGTAATAGGACTTCCGTCTGGATTTCGGATTAAATTACCGGCAGCATGGAACCATTTCCAGCCTTCGTTTTTTGTAAGAATACGATATTCAACATCATAAATTGTTTTTCCAGAATAATCGTTTACAGCATCCCAGAAAGCCTTTAAAACTCTTTCTTTATCATCTTTATGTAAAAGATTAGACCAGCTTTCCAATTTATCAGGGAATTCTTCTTTAGAATTATATCCCAACATTTTGCGGAATGGTTCTGACCATTCACATTTCTCTATTTCACACTTATCATTAAATTCAATTGTCCACGGACCAGAATGAATAATGGAGTGAATAATTTGCATTCCTTGCCTTTCTTTGTTTAATTTGTCGTAGGCTTTTTTTGTTTCTGCTGCAATTCTTTTTTCCTGTTCGAGCATGAGTCTGGAGTTTTTGCGAATAAGGAGTACGATAGATATAAACAAAATCGTTACAGAAATAACAGTAATTAAAATTTGAAAGTAATTTCGTGCTATGATTTTTCGGTTGTTTGATTTAATCTGTCTGTTTATTACATTATCGTAAACAAGAATTGAAAGCATCCATTCGGTATCATCAACAGGGGCGTAATAAAGATGTGCATTCTGCCTTCTGTATGGTACATTTATACTTCCTTTTAGGCCTTTCTGAAAATCATTAGCAATTTTATGGTACTTTTCTTCAGATTTATCATTTTCTTTGATTACTGAAAGAAGATTACGACCAGGTTCAACTCCTCCAAATGGGGCATTTGTAAGACTTTCTCCATTCTTCAGATAAAGATTAAAGTATGTTTCCATGTCATCGGCGCGGAAAGTCATGGAACGCACCATCTGATCTATATTTACCTGGGCAAAACAGGCGGTTATTCTTTTTCCATTAAACATTATATTTTCAACAGGCATTGCAATGAACAATAATTTTTCGCCGCCATAATTTACAACCGTGGTAACATGAATATCCGAGAAACCATTTTCTAAGAATGAATAACGACTTTTTCCGGTGATTGTGCTGTGTTCGCTGTAAACAAGAAAATCTTCATCTACAAAAGAAAATTTTTGAATACCATAAAGTCTTCTAATTTTACCAAGAAAAGAACGCAGGTTTTCAATGGAACTTAAATTAGTTTCTGTAATTGTATCCAGAGCATTATTTATGTATTGAAAATTTTGATTTAATGTATCTGAAATAATTGATACACGGCGATTTGCAAGTTCCTCTATATAGAAATTACTTACACTTTCAGCAACGGCCTGTGTTTCTTCTTGTGCCCGTTCAACATTCCAGCTTGTTCCAATTATGAGGTTGATAATTAAAAGTAAGCCACCTGTTATGACAATTTTATTTCTGCTGATTTTCATGTTTTTCAACTTAGTCAATTTCTCCATACAGTGAACGCAATAGCCACTCTGCCTGTTCCTGGAAGAAAACCTGTGTATTTTCTTCTGTCATTTCAGGATAGTCTTTTCCTGGAAGAAGACCATCTGCAATCTTCACGGCGGTTGTTATTGTATCAAAACCGATTGAATAACAATCTTGCAGGGCGAGGGCATAAATAACACCATCACGAAGGTACTCCAAAGCCCTCTTGTCGTGATCCATTCCTGTGATTACAATTTCATCAGATTTGCCTGCTTCTAAAACGGCTCTTCCAGCTCCAACAGAATTACTCATGTTGCAGCAAATAATTCCGTTTAAATCTGGATATTTGTTTATGAATTCTTTTGTAAAAATATATGCTTTTACATCATCATCTTCATCGTACTGCTCATCAACAACTTCTATTTCCGGGTATTGAGAAAAAACGGCTTTTGCACCTAAGGCTCGGTCTTCGTGGCAAGGGGCTCCAACATTTCCAATAAGAAGAGCAACTTTTCCTTTGTAATTTAATTTTTCGCAAAGTACCTGTGCTAAATCTTTTCCATCTTCATAGTTGTGGGTATTTCCTACATAGGCAATTCGTTTGCAGCCGTTTTCTTTTCCAGAATCAGAAGAGGAGAAGGTCATAACCTTTTGGCCATGGTCTATAAGCTTATTGATTGTAGGGGTAACAATTTCAACATCTGCAACATCAACGCCAATTACATCATACGTGTTTGTTGCGGCTGCTTTCTGAATTCTTTCTATCTGGTCATAAGCAGACATTTTTTCTGGTGCCAGATAATCATATGCAATAAAAATGCCGCTCTGTTCAAACTGTTTTACGGCATCTTCTATTCCAAGTGCAACTGCATCCCACCAGGGGTGTGCTGTTTTATAGGTTAAATAGAAATTATAATAGTCTTTTTTAGGTTTATAAGAATCGAGCGTTGGCTGAAAGTGGAATTGTTCGTCATGAGCGATAATATTACTTTCAATAGGCTGACTTTCTTCTATAACAACATTTTTGTTTTTAGAATCACAGCCTGATAAAGTGAAAAGAAAAGACAATGTAGCAAATAAAATACTTATAGTTCGAAAAGTCATAATCACTTTAATTTTATGTCTAATAATAAGAAAAACAAGAATTTTAATCGATATTATGCGTCTATCGCAAATAATGCTCCTGCCTGAGGTTTTGCACCTGCAAGTACATAAGGCTGTTGTGCAACAGTCTGCTGAATCTGCTTCTGGTACTGTTCAATAAGCACCTGTGCCTGATCATCACTAATATCTGTAACAGATTCTTTTGGCTGATTTTTGATTGCTGAAAGGCGGTCTATAAGAGAGTTAAGAATTCTGATTTTACTGATTGAAACACCTTCCTGTCCAGAACGTGCCGCAACTCCAGAAACATGATCAAAGTGAGAATACAAAAGTGCAGATTTGCTTACAGGAACATAAAGCTTTCCGGCAGCACCACTTGAACCTACTGCCCCGCTGTACGAATATGCATTACTGTAATTTCCAATTGCGCTAGTCATTTTTCTCTCACTTCCTTCCCACTTTTTAGGCTTCTACTGTTATTGTCGGAAGGTGAGGGAAAATGATTAGGAAAAGTGTTAAAAAAGATCCCCCGGTCAAGCCGAGAGATGACAGTGCTAGTCGGACATTGTTTGATTATGCCCAGACCAGCCAGAGGGTAATGGCGGCGGCGGCGGTTGTGAGGATTGTAAATGGTGCGCTGATTTTCAGGAAGCCCGGGAAGGTGATAGGATGACCTTCTTTTTTCAGGATTCCCATGGCAACAACATTTGCAGAGGCTCCGAATGGAGTGAGGTTTCCGCCTAGGCATGAGCCAATCAAAAGGGCGAACATAAAGAGTTCTTTCTGAATGCCAAGGGTTTCTGCAAGAGAACCTGCAACCGGAAGCATTACGATAATGTAAGGAACATTGTCAACAAAGCCAGAAATCAAAACTGAGAAAAGAATAATCAGCATGAAGCCTAAGAATTTGCTGCCGCCTGTAACATGAGCAAGCCAGAGGGCAAAATCATTGAGCAGGCCGGTTTCGCTTATGGCTCCAACGACAACAAAAATTCCGATTAAAAAGAAGATTGTTTCCCAGTCTAACTCTTTTACAAGCTGCCATACATCGGCTCGTGTTTTTTTCTGATTAAAACGGTACCAAAGAAGGCCAAGAATTCCAAGACCCAGTACAAAACAGCCTGAAGAGTAACCCAGTTCTGGTGTGAGGAATGAAATTACTGCCAGACCAAAAATCATAATTAAAAGCAGCCAAAGTGGAAGATAAGAAATTACATTTTCACGGTCTACAGTGGCTTTTTCCTTAGCCTTGTGGAAGAAGCAGTAAAAGAAGATACAGCCCACAATCATTCCTGCCTGAATAAAGAAGAAAATGGAAAGTTTTCCCTGATGTACAAAGAAGTCGTTAAAGCTGTAGTGGGCGTAGCTTGCAAAAATCATGCTTGGAGGGTCGCCAACTAAAGTTGCAGTTCCTTCCAGATTAGACATTACTGCAAGCCCGACCATAAATGGAACAGGATTGAGCTTTAGTTTTTTTGAAAGCGCGATGGCAATCGGTGCCATTACAAGCACTGTTGCTACATTTTCTACAAAGATGGAAATGATTCCTGTCATTGCAAGAATTAAAATTACTGCAATTCCCGTGCTTGGTGAAACTGCAACAAGGGCATCTGCAATACGGGCAGGAACCCTGGAATAAATGAAGAGGGCTGCAATAATCATAGAGCCCACATAAATCATAAGAATGTTCCAGTTTATAAGTTCAAGGAAAATGTGGTGGGCGAGTGCTCCCAGTCCGCTGAGCGGTTCAAACACATTACCTGTAAGTGCCCCGCCTTGTGCTAAAAAGCCTAGCACGATAGTAACCAGTGCGGCGCAAGATGTCATCCAAACTTTCTTTTCCTGAAAGATGATAACGAGAAGGTACATAACAAGGGCTAGGGCTAGAATTATCCATTTAATATCCATACAATCACCTATACATTGAATTTAAAGAACAGCACGTCTCCGTCCTGAACAACGTATTCTTTACCTTCCTGGCGGTACTTGCCGGCTGCCTTAATTGCAGCTTCGTCCTTGTACTGGCGCAGGTCGTCGATAGTGTAGGCTTCGGCCTTGATAAAGCCCTTCTCAAAGTCTGTGTGAATTACGCCGGCTGCGCGTGGAGCCTTGTCGCCAGCGTGAATTGTCCAGGCGCGGCATTCATCAGGTCCGCCTGTAAAGAAGGTGCGCAGTCCCATAAGGTGATAGGTCTTGCGGGCAAGAGTTGCAAGTCCGCTTTCCTTAAGACCAACGCTGTCCATAAAGTCTTTGCGGTCGGCAGGGTCAGTGATTTCTGCAAGGTCTGCTTCGAACTTACCGCAGATTACAACAACTTCGCTGTGTTCTTCATCAGCATATTTCTTTACAATTTCTACATATTTATTTGTCTGAGCTTCAATAGAATCTTCGTCTACGTTTGCAACATAAATTGTTGGCTTCATTGTGAGGAGGAACATATCGTAAAGGGCAGCTCGCTCGTCATCAGTGAGGTCTGCTGTGCGGGCGCATTTTCCGTCCTGGAGCAGGGGCTTAATTTTTGCAACGGCAGAAATCCAAGGTGCGTACTTCTTTTCTTCTTCTTTTCCAAGGGAGCGGATGGCGCGGGTAACCTTATCCTGACGGGCTTCAATTGTGTTCAAGTCTGCCTGGCAGAGCTCCCAGTTTATAGTAAGAATATCGCTTTCAGGGTCAATCGGAGCGGCCTCGTTAGCATTGTCGCGAACGTGCATAATATCAGGGTTGTCAAAGCAGCGTACAACGTGAGCAATTACTGAACATTCGCGGATATTTGCAAGGAACTTGTTTCCAAGTCCTTCACCGTTACTTGCTCCCTTAATCAAACCTGCAATATCAACAAACTTTACGCTTGCAGGTGTCTTCTTTTTTGGATTGTGAATCGAAGCTAAAAAGTCCAGACGCTCGTCCGGCAAATCAACAATTCCGATGTTCGGGTCAATTGTACAGAAAGGAAAATTCTCTGCCGCAGCAGGCGCCGCAGTCAAAGCCGAAAAAATAGTAGACTTTCCAACGTTAGGAAGTCCGACAATACCACATTCAAGTGCCATATATTTACCTCAAAATTATTATCTGAAAAGGTATTAATAATATAGCGGAAATAATATATTTCTACAATTCTTCTAAGTCTTCTAAAGTTTCCAGCTCTTCCAAATCTTCCGGTTCTTCAATATCATCCAAATCGCCAGAAGCTGCTGTAGGGGAGCTGAGGTGAAGAATGTATTCGTTGTATTTGCCGATAACTTTACTAAAATCAACCCGCATAAAGCTTTGCAGAACCGGCATTTCTTCATGAATTATATCAAATTCATTTTCCAGAATGTTCATCAGTTCTCCGTCAAGTTCCCTCTTGTCTGTCATTTCCCTCATTATTGAAAGAACTTTTTCTTTGGAAAACTTGCCTTTGTAGCTTCGGCTGTCACAAAGGGCACTTGTTATATCAGCAATTGTCAGAATTCTTTGTGTCAGATTCAGTTCAGATGCCGTAAGATGCTGAGGATAACCGCTTCCGTTTAATTTTTCATGGTGACGGAATACATTATCAAGGATTTCTTCTGGTACCAAACCTTTTAGAATTCTTTTTGAGTGATTTACATGGTAGCGCATAATACCCATATCTTCTGGAGAAAGTTTCCCCGGATATTCCAAAATACGCTGAGGAGTAACAATTTTTCCAATGTCATGAAGAACTGCACTTGTAAAAAGTTTTGAAAGTTGTTCAGAGGTAAGATCTTTTCTGAGTCCAAGGGCGAGTGCGTAACAAGAAGTATTGATTGAATGACTCATTGTTACTGTACTTTTGAAGTCCAGAAGGTAAATTAAAAGTTTTTCCAGAGTTTTGTTGTCTTCCTCAGAAAACTGCATTTTGTTTATAAAATCATATAATTCTTCAAGATATCCTTCGTCGCGGATGCAGTCTTCCAGTTCATGGTTTTTATTCAGCCCTGAAAAAATACCTATAACTTCCGGATCAAGTTTTCCTGGAGCCAGGTCATTCAAATCATCTGGAAGAGGCTTGTCCGGGTATCTGTTTACAAAATCGCTTACTCGGGCGCAGAGATTTATTATTGATTTATATGTTTCCTGATAAAGGTAGTTTTTTATGTCTTTATTATAGCCGCTGTTAAAATCATCCAGAGCCATGGCATCATCTTTGATAGGCGTCATAAATTCCAGATAAAAACAGCCGAACATATACTTGCTTTTTACTTCCAGAGTGTCTGAAAGGTAATCTATGTCATTTGAATAAGGAGAATAGTTAAAGAACATGTCTTCTCGGAAAAACCCGATTGTATGGAAGAGTGAAAGAAAAACAAGGTTTCGTATGCTTCCCCGTTCAGGCAGTTTATAGGCATGGGCAATTTTCATTACCAGATATGAGGTTCGCTCTGTGTGGCGAACAATTTCTTTGTTTATGTGAAGGAGTACACGACCAGCTATGCGGATTAAGGCACCAGAAGAAAGTACAGGATAAAGTTGAGTTTTTAAAGTGTCTAAATCATTCATGTGCCCGCCTTACTGTGGAATCAGCCTGTTCAGAGTGAAATCTCTCTGTCTCCAGTTTTTGTCTACCTTGACCTGCAAATCAAGCTCAATTTTCTGTATGTATATTTCGTTCAGTTTGCGCAAGGCGGCACTTCTTATTTCTTTGATTTTTGAAGCCCCTTTTCCTATTACAATTCCTTTCTGACTTTCACGTTCAACGCACAAAAATGCCCGAATCCAAAGCTTTTTACCTTCGTTTCTGTGTTCAATATCTGCAACATCCACATATACGGCATGAGGAATTTCGTCGGAAAGCCGGTTTATGGCTTCTCCTCGGATAACTTCGCACACTCGGAAGCGCAAATCCTGGTCGGTATACATTTCTTCGTCATAAATCGGCTCCCCTTCCGGAGAAATATCGTAGAGCCCTTTAAGAACTTCGTTTATGCCCTGATCTTTTTCGGCCGACATTTCAAAAATACGTTCGGCTGGCACCTGTGGAAGGTTCGCTGCAATAAAAGTGCGGATTTCCTGAGGACGGCTTGTTTTTAAATCAGTTTTATTGATTGCAACAACCACCTTGTCCTGCATGTCCTTTATTAATTCAGCTGTATGCACTTCTTCTTCACCAGTGGCGCGGGTAGAATCTATAACGTAAAGTACGCAGTCTATTCCTTCCAACTGACTTTCGGTAACGTTTCTCAGGCGCAGGTTCAGTTTTTTTTCTGAATCGTGATAGCCTGGTGTATCTATAAAAATAAGCTGCCCAAGAGATGTGTTTACAAAGCCCTTAATGGCATTGCGGGTGGTCTGAGGAATTGGGGAAACTATACTAACTGGCTCCTGACATGCGGTGTTCAAAAAAGTAGATTTTCCGGCAGAAGGACGACCAATAATTGCAACTACAGCGGTTTTCATTATGCAAAATTATATCATCACACTGCGGCAAAAACAACCTAAAGAACTGCTGCAAAAAGCATATTTTTCTTGTGGATTTCTGAAAATACCTGTGGTAAAATAATTTAATTATGGCTGATATAAAAGTGCAAAATGGTTTACCCCTTGGATACGGTGCCGTAGTCACTTCAGAGGGTGTGAATTTTTCAATTTACAGCAGGGATGCTACCCGTGTTCAGCTTATTCTTTTTAATTCAGAATATGACCAAAAGCCGTCTGCTGTAATAGATCTTGATCCTGTTCATAATAAAACTGGTTCGGTCTGGCATATTCTTGTTTGCGGGCTGGGACCTGGCGCACTTTATCTTTATAAAATGGATGGACCTTATAATCCTCCTCGTGGTTTGCGCTTTAACTTCCATAAATATCTTTTTGACCCATACGCCAAAGCCTTCTCCAACGGTTCTGTTTTCCGTTCATATAACAATCTTCATTCTGTTGGTTTTACAGCGAATCAGGGTGGGGAAGTTCAAGATTTATCAGATTTTCCAAAATGTGTCGTTGTACAGGATGAGGACTTTGATTGGGAAGGAGACAGACCTCTTAATCGTCCTCTTGGCGAAAGTGTTATTTATGAAACTCATCTAAAAGGTTTTACTGCTTCAGAAAGTTCTGGCGTAGCTCGCGAAATTGCCGGAACCTACAAGGGCTTTACTCAGAAAATTGAATATCTTAAAAAACTTGGTATTACCGCAGTTGAACTGCTTCCTGTTTTTGAGTTTGATGAAAACGAAAACGGCAATTCAAACCCGCGAACCGGCGAGCAGCTTGTAAATTACTGGGGCTATAGTACAATCGGCTTTTTTGCGCCAAAAACTTCTTATTCTTCAGACCGTTCTCCTGGAGGCGCGGTTCGTGAATTTAAGCAGATGGTGAAAGAGCTGCACAAGGCTGGAATAGAAGTAATTCTGGATGTTGTTTATAATCACACTGCCGAAGGAAACGAGCGTGGTTATACTTTTGAGTTCCGTGGAATTCAAAATGATGTGTACTATTCTCTTCCTCCAAATGATAAAGAATATTACATGAACTTCAGCGGATGTGGAAACAGCGTAAATTGTAATCATCCTGTTGCTTATGAATTTATTTTGGACAGCCTGCGTTATTGGGTAACCCAAATGCATGTAGACGGTTTCCGTTTTGATTTAGCTTCTATATTAACTCGTAATGCTAACGGTTCCATTCCGGCTCTGCCGCCAATAACTACAGCAATCAATGTTGACCCGATTCTTTCTAAAACAAAGATTATTGCTGAACCATGGGATTGTGCAGGGCTTTATCAGCTGGGGGGCTTTCCTGCAGGCGAAAATAACCGCTGGAGCGAATGGAATGGCCGCTTCCGTGATGATATCCGCCGTTTTATGCGTGGTGATGAAAAAACTGCCACTGCCGCTGCAACCCGCCTTTGTGGTAGTTCAGACTGCTACAATCATGATGGCCGTTCACCTCTTGCTTCCATTAACTTTATTACCGCACACGATGGTTTTACTCTCAACGACCTGGTAAGTTATAACTACAAGCATAACGAAGAAAATGGCGAAAATAACCGCGATGGTAGTGATGATAACTTAAGTTACAACCACGGTTTTGAAGGCGAATGCACAAATCCAAAAATAGAAAATATCCGTATTAAAAAGATTAAAAACTTCCTGCTTTATCTTTTTGTTTCGCAGGGAGTGCCAATGCTTCTGGGCGGTGATGAAATGCGCCGCACTCAGCACGGTAACAATAATGCTTACTGCCAGGACAATGAACTTGCCTGGTTCAACTGGAATCTTGCAGAAAAAAATGCAGGTCTTGTTCAGTTTACTTCTCGTCTTATTAAATTGCGTCTTGATCATCCTGTTTTCCGCAGAATTTCTTTCTTCCGTGATGATTATGAGAAAGGTGCAATTCCAGAAGTTTCGTGGTATGATGTTAATGGAAAGGTCCCTGATTGGGGTAAGACTGGAAAATTCCTGGCCTTCCGCCTGAACGGACTTGGCTTAGATAATGATTTCTATATTGCAAGCAATATGGATATTTATGATTTAACAATTTCATTACCGGCTTTATCGGGTGGAAAAAAATGGTATCGCGTTGCGGATACTTCTTTTGATGCCCCTGAAGATATATTGGAAAGTGGGAAAGAAGAATCGTTGCAGGGACAGCTTCGTTATGTGCTGATTTCTGGAAGCACGGTTATTCTTATGAGCAAATAAATTATTTACAAGAGGATTTGTATGGAATTTAACAAAGAACAATTTAAGGAAAATCTTTCTGCACGTTTGAGACGTCAGTACGGAAAAGATATTACTCAGGCTAACAAACATGACCTTTTTGATGCAGTTTCTGCTTCTGCATTGGAAATGATTATGCCAAACTGGATGGCAACCCGCGCAGAATACGAAAAAAAGCCTACAAAACAGCTTTATTATCTTTCTGCAGAATTCTTAATGGGTCGAGCTTTAAGCAACAACCTTATAAATGCAGGCATTAAGGACGCTGTAAAAGAAGTTCTTAAAGACATGAATATCGATTTTGATATGATTGAAGATGAAGAGCCAGATGCAGGACTTGGAAACGGTGGTCTTGGCCGCCTTGCTGCCTGCTTCCTGGATTCTCTTGCAACTTTGGACTATCCTGGACACGGTTATGGTATCCGCTATGAATACGGTATGTTTGAACAGAAGATTGAAGACGGATACCAGGTTGAATATCCGGATAAGTGGCTTGCTCACCGCGATCCTTGGGAAATTAAACGTTCAGACCTGGCTGTTACTGTAAAATTTGGTGGTAACATTGCTTATGGAAAAACTCCAGACGGACAGCCACGCTTCTATCTGGAAAATGCTGAAGAAGTTACTGCAACTCCTTATGATATGCCAATTATTGGTTATGACACAAAGACTGTAAACACACTCCGCCTCTGGCAGGCTTCATCTCCAAACGGATTTGATCTCCAGCTTTTTAATAACATGGATTATAACCGTGCCGTTGAACGCCAGAACAGTGCCGAAAACATTAGCCGCGTTCTCTATCCAAATGATAACGGCCCTAGTGGAAAAGCTCTCCGCCTTAAGCAGCAGTATTTCTTCAGTTCTGCTTCTTTGCAGGATCTGGTTCGCCACTATGTTGCAGACCACGGAACAGACTTCAGCAAGTTCGCAGAACTTCATGTAATTCAGTTGAATGATACTCACCCTGTAGTTGCAATTCCTGAACTTATGCGCATTCTTTTGGATGAATACAATGTAGGCTGGGATGAAGCATGGGATGTTGTAACTCATACTTTTGCTTATACAAACCATACAATTTTGGCAGAAGCATTGGAAAAATGGCCAATTTCAATTTTCCAGGGACTTCTTCCACGTATTTATCAGATTGTAGAAGAAATTAACCGCCGCCTTGTAATTGAACTTCGCCAGAAGTTCCCTAACGACTACTACAAGCACGAGCACATGGCAATCATCCATAACAACATGGTTTACATGGCTTGGATGGCTATTCATGCCTGCTTCAGCGTAAACGGTGTAGCTGCCCTTCATACAGAACTTCTTAAAACTGCAGAGCTTAAAGACTGGTACGCACTTTACCCAGAAAAGTTCAATAATAAGACAAACGGTATTACACAGCGCCGCTGGCTTTTGAACGCAAACCCTCAGCTTGCAAAATTCATTACAGACCGTATTGGTCATGGCTGGGAAAAAGATTTATCTCAGCTTAAGGGCTTGGAAAAGTATATTGACGATGATGCTTCAATTAATGAACTTATCCGCATTAAAACTGAAAACAAACAGGCTCTGGCAGATTACCTCAAGCATACTCAGAATGAATTCCTTGACCCAGAGAGCATTTTTGATGTTCAGGTAAAGCGACTTCATGAGTATAAACGTCAGCTTTTGAATATTCTGCACGTAATGTACATTTATAATCGTCTTGTAGAGGACCCATCTTACAATCCTCCTGCAAGAACCTTTATTTTTGGTGCAAAGGCTGCTTCTGGTTACCGCCGTGCAAAGTCTATTATCAAATTGATTAACACAGTTGCCGAAAGAATAAACAACGACCGCCGAGTTCGCGGAAAGATTCGTGTTGTATTCGTAGAAAACTACCGTGTATCTGTAGCAGAAAAAATCTTCCCTGCAGCAGATGTTTCAGAGCAGATTTCTACAGCCGGACTTGAAGCTTCGGGAACTTCAAACATGAAGTTCATGCTCAATGGTGCCCTCACTTTGGGTACTATGGATGGTGCAAATATCGAAATCTTTGAAGAAGCAGGAAAAGAAAACGGCTTTGTATTCGGTCTTCTTACAGAAGAAATTAAGAAGATGGAAGCAGATCACTCTTACAATCCACAGGAATATCTGGACTGCAATCCTGCTCTTGCAAAAGTTGTAGAACAGCTTGTAGACGGCACTTACGATCCTACACATCAGCTTTTCAAAGAACTTCATGATTCTCTGGTTTATGGTGTTGAAGGTCAGCGTCCTGATGTTTACTACGTTCTTGCCGACTTTGATTCTTACAGCAAGGCTCGTGAGCGTATTGCAGAAGCTTACGGCGATAAGAAGGGCTGGGCAAAGATGGCGCTCAAGAATATTGCAAATGCCGGCAAGTTCTCTTCTGACCGTACAATCGAAGATTACGTTCGCGATATCTGGCACTTGAATAAAGTGGTAGTAAAGACAAAGTAGATTAGACTTTCCCTAAAAAAATGAGTTGCGCTTTTCGCAACTCATTTTTTTTATGCCTCACTTCTATTTTTGCTGCAGTAGTTCTCTCCGAAACAACAAAGTCAATTTCTATAAAAAATGAATAATTTTACATTAATCGCGCCAGTAATTGCATAAATATGTAAATATTGATAGTATAGTGAATATTTATTATTTTCGCGCCTCAGGGTGCCTTGTCAGGAGACTAATATGAAAAAAATGAAGACTTTGATTGCGGCTCTGATTGCTGCTACAGTATTTGTTTCTTGTGCTAAAGAAACTGTTGTAATTAATTCAGCTGCAGATTTGCCTGGAAAAAAGATTGGTGTTCAGAGCGGAACTACAGGTGAACTTTATGTTCAGGAAAATGTTGAAAATGCAAAAATTTCTTCTTTCAAGAGCGGAATTGATGCTGCTTTGGATTTGAAGAGCGGTGCCCTTGATGCAGTTGTTCTTGATGAACTTCCAGCAAAACAGATTGTTGCCAGAAATCCTGAATTAAAGATTATTCATGATCAGACTTTTGCTGATAACAAAGAAGCTTATGCAATTGCTGTAAAAAAAGGAAACAGCACACTTCTTGAAAATATTAATGCTGTAATTGCAGAAATGAAATCAAATGGTGATTATGAAGCACTTGTAAACGCATTTATGCCAGCTGATGGAAATATTACAATTCCTGAAGCTATTGCTTCTTCTGGTTCAAAGAAAATTAAACTAGGAACAAACGCTACATTCCCACCTTTTGAATATGTAAACGGCAAGGATATTGTTGGTTTCGATATTTCTATGGGACAGAGAATTGCTTCTAAGGCAGAAGGAAGTCTTGAAGTTGTAGATATGGCATTTGACAGCCTGATTCCAGCCCTTCAGTCTGGAACAATCGACTTTATTGCAGCAGGTATGTCTGTTACAGAAGAAAGAAAAAAGAACGTAGACTTCTCTGATGAATACTTTGAATCAGAGCAGGTTATTATTGTTCGTAAATAAAAGCCTGTAATCGAAAGAAAGGCACAAAGTCAAGCTGTGCTTGCCGATTTTATATTCCCGTAATGGTTGTTTACGGGAATCTTTAGTTTTAAAGGATGTTTAATGTTTCAATCTTTTTATGATACTATGATTGCCGGCCAGAGGTATCTTTTGATACTCGAAGGACTCGGCATCACTGTGTTGATAGCTATTTGTGCTATTCTCATTGGAACTGTTTTGGGCGGAACCTTTGCCCTAATGAAGATTTCTGATAATAAGGTTCTGAACTTTCTTGCAAATCTTTATACAACAGTTCTTCGTGGAATACCTTTAGCAACTCAGCTTATGATTTTTTACTTCGTTATTTTTGCTCCTCTTGGTATGAACCGTCTTTTTGTTGCTATCCTGTCTTATGGTTTTAACTCTGGTGCCTACTGTACAGAAATTTTCCGTGCAGGTATTCAGGGTATTGATGCCGGACAGATGGAAGCAGGCCGTTCTTTGGGGCTTACAAAATGGCAGACCTTACGAAAAATTATTTTTCCTCAGGCTGCAAAAGCTGTATTACCAACTTATACCAGCGAATTTATTGTTTTAATCAAAGAAACTTCTGTAGCAAGTTTTATTGCTGTAATGGATATGACCAAAGCAGGAGATATGATAAGAAATGCAACTTACAATGCATGGATTCCTCTTCTTACTTGTGCAATCATTTATCTTATTTTAACCGTAGGGCTTACAAAGCTTTTTGGTGCATTTGAAAAAAGGATGGCAAAAAGTGATAGAGGTTAAAAACTTAAAAATCAGTTTTGGTGATTTACACGTTCTTAAAGATGTTTCTATTCATATAAAACAGGGTGAAAAAATAGTTGTGATTGGACCTTCTGGTTCAGGAAAAAGTACATTTTTGCGCTGTTTGAATCGTCTTGAAAATCCAAGTGGGGGAACTATTCTGTTTGAAGGAAAAGACATGACTTCTCCTGATACAGACTTGGATATTCCTCGCAGAAAGATGGGAATGGTTTTCCAGAATTTTAATCTTTTCCCACATCTTACAGTAATGCAGAATATTACACTTGCTCCGGTTACCCTTAAATTAAAGAGTCAGGAAGAAGCAGAAAAAGAGGCTTTGAGACTTTTGGAAAGGGTTGGACTTACAGAAAAAGCAAATGTGTATCCTTCAACACTTTCTGGCGGACAGAAGCAGAGAATTGCAATTGTACGCGCACTTGCAATGCAGCCGGATGTAATGCTTTTTGATGAACCAACTTCTGCGCTTGACCCAGAGATGGTTGGTGAAGTTCTTAATGTAATGAAAGATCTTGCAAAAGAAGGAATGACAATGGTTGTTGTAACTCACGAAATGGGTTTTGCCCGGGAAGTTGCAGACCGTGTTCTTTTTATGAATGGCGGATATATCGAAGAAGAAGGCACTCCAGAGCAGATTTTCCAGAATCCAAAGAGCGAAAGATTGCAACAATTCTTAAAATCTGTGCTGTAAGTGCCTTTTGGGTTTAGTTTTATTTAATTTTATAAAATTGAACCACGGTTCTTTTTGCTTGAACCTCGGTTCTTTCGTATAGAAACGTATTGAAAACGATGTAGTTTATATTATAATACAAATATAACAAAACGTATTACAAGATATATTTCAAAAAGTAATTAAAACCTAGGAATGCACGAGTCGTTCGCGACTAGATTATATCTAAAGCGTTGTGTTATATCGGAAGGAGAATTGGAGTGAGGAAGTCATTGCTGGCATCGGAGAGATCAGCAATGGCTTTTTTTTTACACTTTTTGCTTTCAGTTATGCTTCCAGCTGATACTGTAACAAAAGCATTCTTAATTCAAAAAGATTATCTACAGAAAAGATTTTATAAACTTTTACAAATTCGTGTTTTACTACAGAAATACTTACATAGAATTTGCTGCTTATATCTTTGAAAGAAAGATTTTCATGAATGTTTGCAAGAACAAACTGAGCCTGAGTTTCTGTCAGTCCATATTCAGAAAGTTTCAGGTGGTCCCCCTTACGAATTCCCGGAATGGAATTATTTTCTGAAATATTTGAAGGAATATAACATGAAAATTTTCGTCTGAGAATTTTATAAATCCAGATATAGAAAACCATGCAGAAAACGGAATAACCGTATGAAATGGCTGTGTATTTCCATCCTCTGGTTAAAGTTCCAAGCAGCGAAAGATAGTGAATTATAAATAATGTAACAATTATTGGAGTATGTTTACGGGTGAAAATTTCTTTAACCAGCAGCAGGATAATTGCGGCATAAAAGAAAAAGATACCCAGCATATCATAGTGGGTAAATATGGTAAGGATGCTTTCAATCATAAAAATTGCAACCATAATAAAATAATTAGGAAACAAAATTGAGACAAAAGCTAATGCTGCGCAAAATACGTGTGTATAAGGAATAATTATTTCTGTTGGAGCTAAATATTCCAAAAATGAAGATTTGTCGCCGTCGAAGGCGAATCCTGCAATAGCAGCAATGACTAAAAATACAAAGCCTGCAATTGATACAACTCTCTCAGCCTTAACTGAGTTCTTCTTCATGCAATAATTATAGCATATAACTAAAAATTTTGCATTAGTTTTTTACAGCAGTTTTGACCGTCCATGGCGCTGGAAACAATTCCGCCGGCGTAGCCGCTGCCTTCTCCTGCAGGATAAAGATTTCTTAGAGCGGTTGATTCAAAGGTGTCTGGATTACGGCTGATTCTAACAGGTGTACTTGTTCTGGTTTCTACTGCAATCATAAGTGCATCGTCGCATACATAGCCGCGCATCATCTTGTTGAATATTGGGAAAGCTTTTGTAAGACGATTACAAATGTGAGGTGGTAACCATTCATTTAGATTTGAAGACACTAAACCCGGGGTATAACTGCTTTGAGGAAAATCTTTGGAAGGGCGGTTTGCCAGGAAATCTGTGAGTCTTTGTGCTGGAGCAGCCTGACCTTTTCCCTGTTTTTTTGCGCTGGCCTCTATTGCTGTGCGAAAGAAAAGGCCTGCGAGTGCAGGACAGCCAGCTTCTTCTGCTTTTCTTTTGTATTCAGCGGGAATGTCTTCCGGTCTGATTTCTACTACAATTGCGGCATTTGACCACTTGGAATTGCGTTTTGCGGCTGACATGCCGTTTACTACTATTTCGTCGGGGCCTGATGAGGAAGGAACTACAAAGCCGCCGGGGCACATACAGAAGGAATATACACCACGCTCATCTACCTGAGTAATTAAGCGATACTCCGCAGCTCCCAGTATTTCCGCCTGCTCCTTGTTCCCGTGGAATTGAATCGAATCTATCAGTGCACGTGGATGTTCTACTCGCACCCCCGCCGCAAAAGTTTTGGCCTCCAGCCCTTGCGGCGCGTACCTGGCCATCATGCTGTACACATCCAGAGCAGAGTGCCCGGTGGCAAGAATTACTGCATCCGCAAGAAAGTCCCGGCCTGCGGCCTCGCCGGTAACATTTACGGTCCTTACACCCTTCACACAGTTGCCTTCAATAATCAGTTCTGTGCATCTTGTGTTGAAGTGGATTTCGCCTCCGCATTCCAGTATTTTTTTACGCATTGCGTTAATCACCTGTGGAAGGCGGTCTGTTCCAATATGAGGGTGTGCATCGGTGAGAATTTTTGGGTCAGCACCAAAGTGTACAAAGGTTGCGAGTATTTCCTGAATATTTCCGCGTTTGTTACTGCGGGTGTAAAGTTTTCCATCAGAAAAAGTGCCGGCTCCGCCTTCACCAAAGCAGTAGTTTGAATCTTCATTTACAATATTTTCTCTGCTGATTAAGGCAATGTCTTTTTTTCTTTGAGAAGTTTCGGCGCCGCGTTCAATGATTACAGGTTTAATTCCCTTTTCCAGAAGTTTGAGGGCTCCAAAAAGTCCTGCCGGCCCAGCACCAATAATTAAAACCGAATGTTTTCCGTCAGCTTTTTTCCATTCTGGTAATACAAAGGCAGCTGAAGAAGATGTTCCTGAACCTGTTATATTTCCATTTCCGGCCTTGTCTACATCATCATCTAAATATACAGAAAATTTAAGGTGCAGTTTTACCTGCCCGTGTCTGGCATCAATAGATTTTTTTTCAAAAACAGGTGCCATTTTTTTGTAGGAAATTCTGTTTTTTTTGAGTTCTTTGACAATTAAAGAACGAATAAGAGATTCGTTTTTTTCATCTTTTGGACTAACGGTTACAGACAGGCTTTTAATCATAGCCAGATTATAAAATCCTTCCCTTATAGTGTCAATTTGAAGAAAGGAAGAACATTCCATAGTTTTTTTTCTTCCTTTATTAAAAAGGCTAGTGTATAATAGAAATAAGATGTACGAGCTTTTTTACCGCACTGAAGTAAATGTAATGTGTCTGCTTATCCTTTTTTGGATATCATACCGTTCTAAACTTTTAAGCGATAAGCAAACCCGTAGTATTATGTACTGGCGGGTTATTGTTAGTACAATAGCTCTTTTTATTGTTGATACTTTCCTGATTTATATTGATGGTTCACAGATTCCTGTCTTTTACACATTAAATTGGATTCTTAATATTTTATATTATATTTTAACATCCGCTATTGCATTTTTATGGACTGATTACATCCTTTATTACATGCTGGGCTCACAGAATACAAACAGAACTTTCTATTATGTTTCTTCTATTCCTCTGATGTTTTATGTTCTGGTAACGCTTTCCAGTCCTTTTTCTCAATTACTTTTTTATATTGATCCGCATACAAATACCTTTCAGAAAGGTGACCTCTTCTTTATTCAATCTGTTATTACTTACGGATTTTTTACTTTTTCTTCCGCTGTTGCTCTGGCCTCATTTTTTACAAAAAAATTACGGCCGCCTTATTATCACGGATATGTAACTTTCTTTTCATTCCTTCTGTGTCCTTTAATGGGGGGACTTTTACATGCGTTTTTCCCTGGGGCAAAAATTGTATGGCAGGGTCTAACTCTTGCCTTTTTGCTGGTATATATCGAAGTGCAGTTTGATCAGGTTTCCCGCGATTCATTAACGGACCTGAATAACCGTCACGCTTTTGATGCAAAAATTAATCAGATTGCGCAGTCTGAAGAATATGATGAAGAAGTACATAATCACATTTTCATGCTTGATATAAATTATTTTAAAGAAATAAATGATAAATACGGCCACCCGGAAGGTGATATTGCACTTATTCGTACAGCAAATTATCTAAAGAAATTGTTGGGAAACACAAATTCCTTCCTTTGTCGTTATGGTGGAGATGAATTTGCAATCATTAATTACTGTTCTTGTGAAGAAGCCGGTAAACTCCGTTTAGATCTCTATCAGGAATTTGAAAAACTGAATAAAAATAATGAGTATCCTTATCATATTTCTTTAAGTGTTGGTTATGCTCCGATTGTGGGTACTGGAGAAAGTGCTGTTGAAGAAGCTGTAAAAAAAGCTGATGAAGAACTGTACAAAGAAAAAGAGTTTATGCATAAAGGTATAGAACAGCTTAATCAACTGTTGACGTAAAAGGCATAATATAGTAAATTCTTTATGCCCAGATGCCCTTCAAGTGTCTTTCGCAAAACCCCGCCAGAGGAGGAATCCAGCAACGGTATGCGCTAAGAGCTGTGCTTGGGATTATCTGGGCACTTTTTTTGTCCAATAATCAAATCATTTCTTACAATCTTTTTGACTATCATATTTTTTCATTCCATTTTATACTTAAAGCATGAAGAAGCTTTTTAATGACGGCTGGAATTTTGCCGAACTTTCTATTGATTATAATTCTATGTTTAAAGATGGAAATCCCATCCTTTTTAGTCCCGATAAATTTCTTAATGATGCCCAGGCTCAGGAATATAAGTCTGTTCGTATTCCTCATGACTGGCAGATTCATCATGTTTCTGATCTTTACAAAAACAGTGTTGGCTTTTATAAAAAGACCTTCACCTTAACAGAAGAAGAAATTTGTGACCGTCACAATGCAATTCGTTTTGAAGGCGTTTACATGAACTCTGCTGTTTGGGTAAACGGAAAAAAAGCCGGTGAATGGAAATATGGTTACGCAACCTTTGAATTTGATATTTCTTCCCTTGTAAAAGCTGGCGAAAATGAAATTCTGGTGATTGTTGTTTATCAGAATTGTAATACCCGCTGGTATTCCGGTGCTGGAATCTTCCGCGATGTTACTTACATCAACTCTTCAAAAGTTCATCTGCCAACAGACGGCGTATATTTTACAGCCCTGCCTGCCGATAAGTCTAAACTTGATGGCGAATGGAATATTAAGATTACTGCAGAAGTTGCTGGCGTTCTTAGCGGTCAGAAAATTGAAAATCTGATTAGTAGTCGCGATGGAAAAGTTATTGCAAAGTCGGAATTCCCGCTTTCTCCAGTTCCTCTTAGAGATGAAGAATCAGATTCTCTTCATCAGCTGGTGCCGGCTCTTTCTACACTTTCACTTTCTCGTGCTCGTGAAGAAATCACTATTGAAAAACCTGAACTTTGGGATTTAGATAATCCTGTATTTTATCTTTTGACAACCCGCCTGCTTGATAAAGATGGAAATGTTATTGATGAACAGACTCAGCATTGTGGTTTTAAGTTTGCAGAATTTACTACAAATGAGGGCTTCTTTTTAAACGGCCGTCACCAGAAAATTTTCGGTGCCTGTCATCATCACGACCAGGGAGCTTTAGGTGCCGCTTTTGATGTAAACGCTCTGCGCCGTCAGTTTGCCCGCCTTAAGGAAATGGGTGTAAATTCAGTCCGCTGTTCTCATAATCCTCCTCCATCTGCATGGATGGATCTGTGCGATGAAATGGGAATTATGGTTGATGATGAAGCCTTTGATATGTGGGAAAAGCCTAAAACTCAGTTTGATTACGGAAACTACTTTAACGACTGGTGTGAGCGGGATGTAAGTGCCTGGGTTCGCCGTGACCGTAATCATCCTTCCCTCATAATGTGGTCAATCGGAAATGAAATTTATGATACTCACATGGGAAACGGTTTTGAAATCACAAAGAAGCTTTATGCCTGTGTTGTAAAAAATGACCCTAACCGCAACGCTCCAATCACTATTGCTTCAAACTATATGATGACAGATGGCGCTCAGCATTGTGCAACAGAAATTGATACAGTGGGCTACAACTATCTGGAGCGCCTGTATGATGAACATCACGAAAAATATAAGGATTGGAAAATTTATGGTTCAGAAACTGGCTCTACTGTTCAGAGCCGAGGTATTTATCACTTCCCAGATTCCTTAAAGCTTGTAACCTTTAGCGACGGCCAGTGTTCAACGCTGGGTAACTGTACAACTCCTTGGGGCTGTGCAAATACTCAGACTGTAATTGCCAATGACCGTGAATGTCCATTTTCTGCCGGTCAATATATCTGGACTGGTTGGGATTATATTGGTGAACCAACTCCTTATCACACAAAATCTTCATTCTTTGGTCAGATTGATACAGCGGGCTTCCCTAAAGATACCTTCTATCTGTTTAAGTCTGAATGGGCTGGAAAAAATGCGGCTCCTTTTGTTCATCTTCTTCCTTACTGGGATTGGAATGAAGGTCAGATGATTGATGTAAAGGCCTATTCTAATGCCGATTGCGTTGAGCTTTTCTTTAATGGAAAATCTCTGGGCAAACAGGAAATTGATCATGCACACGGGGCAGAACCTTTTGGTCACTGGATAGTGGAATATCACAAGGGCGAAATTAAGGCTGTAGCTTATGGCGCAGATGGTTCTGTGATTGCGGAAGATGTAAAACGCTCATTTGGTGACCCTGCAAAGATTGTGCTCAAGCCGGAAGAGGCACTCGCGGAAGGTGCGGCTGCTGCTTGTGATGGGGCTGGTACTGGGGGCTCGGGGGGTTCTGATGCTTCGGGAACTCCTGGAGGAACTGGTGACCTTTACTTTATTCAGATAATGACTGCCGATAAAGACGGCACTCTGGTAGAAAATGCCCGCAACTATATTACCTTTAATGTAGCAGGGGATGCCGAACTTGTGGGTATGGATAACGGCGATTCAACTGATTATGACGAATACACAAGTGATGATAATGGTGCGGGCGGAGCGCGCAGTCACACAAGACGTCTTTTTTCAAACCGTCTGATTGCAATTGTGCGTGCAAAGCGCCCAGGAGCAAGCTTTGTTGTGACCGCGGCAAGTGCGGGCCTTCCAAATGTTTCTATGAAGTTTGATGGTTCGGCTGGAAAATGGAGCGAGGTTGCGCCATATATGGCAATTCACGCAGAAAAAGACTTTGTGCCTAGCCGTAAGATAGAAATCTCTTGTGATGGTGCAACTAGCCTTGACGCGGCACGCCGCAAGGTACGCGTTACCGCAAAGGTTTTACCGGAAAATGCCAGTCTTAAAGAAATAAACTGGAATCCTGTGCTTAAAGAGTGCGTTGCAGCTGACAATATTGAAGTGCAGAATAAGACTGGTGAGGGAAGTGGAGTTGAAAGTGCGGAAATTCTTGCGGCCGGCGACGGTGAATGTATTTTGCGCTGCACGGCTCAGAACGGCACAAAGTATGATGAAGTTTTGAGCGACCTGCCTTTTACTGTAAGTGGAATTGGAACTCACAAGGTAAATCCGTACGAACTGGTAGAAGCCTGCCGCTTGAATGGTTGGGATGATTTTGAAGGAAAGGAAAAACCAGGCCTTTCTCTGGAAAGTGGTATTTCTACCCGAAACAGCGGCTGTACCTGGATTTCTTTTGACAAGGTTGATTTTGGCCCTGATGGTTCAGATACAATTCATATTCCAATTTTCTCTCACAATACAGAGCTTGCTGTTGAAGTTTGGGATGGAAAACCTGGCCTTGGAACCGACTGGAACGGTGCAAAAGCTGCTGAAAAGGGTGTTGCTGAAGGCGGCGGCGAATGTCTTGGAAAGTTTACTTACAAGCATGAGTCTATCTATAACGTTTATTCAGAAAACGTATTTACTTTGAGCCGCCGTTTGTTCGGAGTTCACACTATCAGTGTTGTTCTTCCAGAAGGAGTTTATTTCCACGGCTTCTATTTTGATAAGACACCAAAGGCTTATGCAAAACTGCGTGCTCTTGATGCTGACTTAGTTGCAGGAGATACCTTTACCCGCACTAAGGATGCTGTAGAGGGAATTGGAAATAACGTAAACCTTGATTTTGCAAATATGAACTTTGGAAGCGGGGCCGGTGCCAGAAAGCTTGTGATTTGTGGAAAATCTAATACTGAAAATAACACAATCAACGTAAAATTCTTTGGCCTTGATTCTGAAGGTGCCCTTACCGGTAAGAATTCAACTCAGGTAATTGAATTCGCTCATACAGACGATTATGAAGAGAAGACTTTTGAAATTACACCTGTTAGCGGAGCGCAGAAGATAAGTTTTGTATTCCTTCCGGGTTGTAATTTTGACTTCAAATGGTTCAGATTTGAGTAAGCAAATAGTTGGGGAGTAGCCTTTGATGCGTGATTTTTATACAGCGGCTTTGGTGGGGACCGGCCGAATTGGTTTTTCACTCGGTTTTGATAAAAAACGGGAGCAGCCTGCTTCCCACACAATGGCTCTGCTTGGAAATAAGCGCATCCGCCTTATTGCGGGAGCTGATACAGATTCTCAGAAGCTTGCAGAATGGGCTGGCTATGTGGGCCGGAAATGCGGAAAAAAGCCTTTAACTTTTGCTTCCAGTGCAGAAATGTATAAGGCTTTTGCTGGTGGCGAGCTAGAGGTTCCTGATTTAATCACAGTTGCTGTAAATGAAGATTCGCATTTAAGTGAATGTCTTGCTGCTATTGCGGCTCAGCCCCGTCTGGTAATTCTTGAAAAGCCTGTGGCACTAAATACAGAGCAGGCCGCTCAGATTGCAATGGTTGCCGAAGAATACAACGTGCCCGTAATGGTAAATCACGAGCGTCGTTTTGCCGCAGACTATAATGCTGCAAAGGCTTACATGAAAAAAATAGGCAGGCTGCAAAGCGTGCGGGGTGAACTCTATTCCGGACTCAGAATCTATGGCGAACAGTACGAAAAAGACGGTGCTTACAGTTTGATTCACGACGGAACCCATCTGGTAGATATAATTCGTTTTCTTTTAGATGATGATTTAACATCTCCTGTGGTTACAGGTATTTTTAAGGATGAAGAAGGCTTAGTTCGCAATTTTAGCGCTCATTACACTACAGCAGCTTGTCCGGATGTAACAATCAGCATGAGTGGCCGCAGTCGCTTTTTCAGCTTTGGACTTGATATTCTTGGAACAGAAGGGCGAATCTGCATAGGTAATGGCTATGCAAAATTTTACCAGCGCAAAGAATCTAAATTATATACAGGATTTTATTCACTTTCCCGCGACCGCAGTGTTCATCTTCCAAAAAGAACCGGTTATTTTTCCGGAATGATTCAAAACGCGGTTGATTTTCTGGATGGCAGCGACAAAATAAAAAGCCCGCTGGTGGAAGCAATTTCCGACCTGCGGGCCTTGGAAGAAATAAAAAAGTATTTTTAATTATTTCTCATTGAATTTGGATTATACCAAGCCCCTGTGCGTCGCTCGCTTTCGCGAGCTCACCGAGAATTGCTTACGCAATTCTCGACCGCACAAGTCCTTATACAAGGCCTTGTGCTATCATTGCGTTGGCAACTTTTACAAAGCCAGCGATGTTTGCACCAGCAACATAGTTTACAAACTTACCGTCTGTAGCGCCAAACTTAACGGCTGTATCGTAAGCGTTGTTGTGGATGTTAATCATAATGTCGTGGAGTTTTTCATCAACTTCTTTTGAAGACCAAGAAAGTCTTTCTGAGTTCTGAGACATTTCAAGACCAGATGTAGCAACACCACCGGCATTAGAAGCTTTTCCTGGAGCATAAAGAATCTTAGCAGCAAGGAACTTGTTTACAGCGTCAATGTTAGAAGGCATGTTAGCACCTTCAGCAACAAGTTTTACACCGTTATCAAGAAGCTTCTGTGCATCTTCACCAAGAAGTTCGTTCTGTGTAGCACATGGGAATGCGCAGTCACATTTAACTTCCCAAACTTTCTTTCCTTCAAAGTATTTAGCAGAAGGGAACTGCTTAGCATATTCAGCAATGCGTCCGCGGCGAACACCCTTGAGTTCCTTAACCCAGTCAAGTTTTTCCTGAGTAATTCCGTCAGCATCATAAATGTATCCGTTAGAGTCAGAAAGTGTAACAACCTTTGCACCAAGCTGAATAAGTTTCTGAGCAGCGTAAGTTGCAACGTTTCCTGAACCAGAAACAACACAAGTCTTACCTTTGAAGTCGTCTCCAACTTTCTTGAGCATTTCCTGTGCAAAGTAGATAAGTCCGTAACCAGTAGCTTCTGTACGAATCAAAGAACCACCGAATGTGAGTCCCTTACCTGTGAGAACTCCAGTGTATTCATCACGGATTCTCTTGTACTGTCCGAAGAGGTATCCAATTTCACGTCCACCAACGTTTTTGTCACCAGCTGGAACGTCTGTATCAGCACCAATGTGGCGATACAATTCTGTCATGAAGCTCTGGCAGAAGCGCATAACTTCTTTGTCTGATTTTCCGTGAGGATCGAAGTCAGAACCACCTTTACCACCACCCATTGGGAGAGTTGTAAGAGAGTTTTTAAGAACCTGTTCAAAACCAAGGAACTTAAGAACTGAAAGGTTAACTTCTTTAGAGAAACGAAGACCGCCTTTGTAAGGTCCAATAGCACTGTTGTACTGTACGCGGAAACCACGGTTAACATGATAGTTACCAGCGTCATCCATCCAAGGTACTCTGAACTGAATTACGCGCTCAGGTTCTACCAATCTTTCAAGGATGGCATTTGGTTCAAGTTCTGGCATCTGGTCTACAACTGGATCAAGAGTTGTCAAAACTTCCTCAACAGCCTGCAAGAATTCAGGTTCGTTGGCGTTCTTTGCTTTTACTTCTTCCCATACACGGTTTACGTAAGCATTTTTCATTTCGTTTTTCTCCTTACCGCGACCGTCGCGGTATCCGGGTCGTGCAAATCAGACTTTCAACAAACGAAGTTGCATTCTTGCATAATTATACACTTCCGAGGTATAAATATACCATATTTCATCATCAGATAAAAGTAGTTCAGAAAAAAAAATATTAAATTCTAATAAAGTTTTTTAGTAAGAGTAAAAGTTTTAGAGGAGGGTAGGGCCATAATAGCGATAAGAATGATCAAATTTTCGTGTGTGCCATCCGTGAGTTCAATTAGCGTAATATAACTCTGAGTTTGTCTCAAAAGAGATGGATTCACTAGATAAAATTAAAAAAGCTGTGGTATAATAAGGATATGCCCACAGTTTTTTCTGAAAAAGGATATAGATTTTTCTTTTTCTCTAATGAAGGTAATCCGTTAGAGCCGTGTCATATTCATGTCCGCAAGAATGGCTCTCTTGCAAAATATTGGGTTCAAGATAGAGGTGTTCTTGCGGATAATATTGGCTTTACTGCAAAAGAACTTAATGAGATTTCTGATATAATCAATAATAATACTAAAAAGATTAAGGAGGCATGGAATGGATTTTTCTTTGAATAATGCAAAAACTCAGAAAGTCTGGTTTGATAGTGATAATTTGTGGTTGCTTTTAGTAGATGGAAGACAACTTTCTTTGCCTCTTGCGTATTTTCCAACTCTTCTGGCTGCAAATAAAGAAGATTTAAATAATTATGAATTAAGTGGCGGTGGATTAGGAATTCATTGGGAAAAGCTTGATGAAGATTTGTATGTTCCAAATTTACTGATGGGAATAACAGAAATAAACAGAAAGGGTATAATAGCTTAATACTCCTCCAGACCCTAATTTCAAAAACTACTATCCAAATCCCTGCTTTTCCCTTAAAATAAACTCATGGAATTTGATGATAAAACCGTTTATATAATCGACAGTTACGGATTGATTTTCCGCTGCTACTTTGCTTTTATTTCACGCCCGCTTACAAACCGCAATGGCGAAAATGTTTCGGCCCTTTTTGGCTTCTTCAGAAATCTGCATTTTGTTTTACAGCACTATAAACCAGGCTGTCTGCTTGCCGCCATGGATTCTAAAACAAAAACCTTCCGCCACGAAATGTACGACCAGTACAAGGCTACCCGCAATAAAACTCCCGATGATCTGCATGCTCAGGTTCCCTGGATTTGTGATATTCTCACCACACTTGGCGTTCCCGTTTTGCAGTGCGACGGCTACGAAGCTGATGATATTATTGCAACTGTTGCCCGCAAGTGCCAGGAGCAGGGCCGCACCTGCCGCATTCTTAGTGGCGATAAAGACCTTATGCAGCTTGTAACTGAATCTACCCAGATTCTTAAGCCGGAAAGCGGCGCCAGCACCTGGAAAATTACCGGAATTGAAGGCGTTGAGGCCGAGTGGGGTGTAAAACCAGCCCAGCTTTTGGACTTGCTTTCGCTTTATGGAGATACTGCAGATAATATTCCCGGCGTTCACGGAATTGGTGTAAAAACAGCTGCAAAACTTTTGGCTGAATATCAGGATTTGGACGGAATTTACGCCCATATCGATGAAATTAAAGGAGCCAATCAGAAAAAACTTATCGAAGGAAAGGAGAATGCTTATTTTAGCCGCAGTCTTGTAAAACTCTGCGATACAGTTCCTTGCCCGGATATTGATGCCGCCCTGAATTCAAATGCAATTTATCATTTTAATGATGCGGCACAGGCCCTTTTGGCTTTTGATGTTCCCGCTGTTGCCAAGCAGTATGCATCTTTGGGAGTAGAAAATGGAGAAGGGGAAAGCCTTCCCCTGGCTCCAGCCGGCAAGCCGTCTTCCGCCACCCCTTCTAACGGGGGTACCCCCCGTAACGCCCTCCTTACTTCAGACGAGCCTCTTCCTGTTCGCAAAAATACCGGCAACTACCGGGCTCTTCTTACCGAATCAGAACTTTCTTCCTATATAGATGCTGCAATTGCGGCTGGAACTCTCGCTTATGATTCGGAAACAGATTCGCTGGATACAATCAGTGCTAAAATTATTGGTTTCAGTCTATGTTATAAAGCCGGCGAGGCTGTTTATGTTCCTCTTGAAAAAGACGACGGAGATCTCTTTTCTGCCGGCCAGGGCCTCTCAAAGGCTTTTGTATTTAATCAGCTTAAACGTCTTTTTGATAATCCTGAGCTTACAATTGTCTTTCATAATGCAAAGTTCGATTTAAAAGTTCTTGCTTCAAACGGGCTCTTTACTTCGCTTACTTCAATTCAGGCAAAAATTCAGGATACTATGATTGCCGCCTGGCTTCAAAAACCAGACCGCACCGGAAAAAGCGGCTATTCTCTTGAATATCTGGGCGAAAGTGAACTTGGCCTTAAGGGAATTGAATTCGACGAAATTGTAAAAAAAGGTCAGACTTTTGCAGATATTGATTTAGAAACTGCAACTCCTTATGCGGCCGAAGATGCCGATTTTACTTTCCAGCTCTGGAAAAAGTATGAAGCAGCAATGAAAGATTCTGATCTCTACAATAATATTGAGATGAAAATACTTCCAATTCTGGGCGATATGGAACTTGCCGGAATTCATCTTGATACAGACTTTTTGCTCCAATACAGTCTGGAACTTGCACAGGGCATAAAAGATACTGAGCAGAATATTTATAAAGAAGTTGGTCACGAATTCAACATTGCTTCTCCTATGCAGTTGCAGACCGTTCTTTTTGAAGAGCGCGGACTTACTCCGGGTAAAAAAACAAAACGTGGATATTCAACTGATACTTCTGTTCTGGAAGAGCTTTCTTATGTAGATGCTGTGCCTCGCATGATTTTGGAATATCGCGAAATGGCAAAGCTGCAGTCTACTTATGTGGAAACTCTTCCAACTATGGCTGATAAGAACAGTCGCATACATACAGATTTTATTCAGACAGGAACTGCTACCGGCCGACTTTCCAGCCGTGACCCTAATTTACAGAATATTCCTGTTCGCAGTGAAGCTGGCCGCCGTATTCGTACTGCTTTTACGGCTCCGGAAGGCAAGGTTTTAATTTCTGCGGATTACGCCCAGATTGAACTTGTGGTTCTTGCTCATTTGAGTGGCGACCCGAATATGTGCCGCTCATTTATAGAAGGTACCGATGTTCACAAGGCCACTGCGGCTCTTATTTACGGAGTTGCACCAGAGGCAGTTACTCCAGAAATGCGCCGTACAGCTAAAACCATTAACTTTGGCGTAATTTACGGTATGTCAGCCTTCCGTCTTGCCCGCGACCTTGAAATTTCGCGCACTCAGGCTTCTGATTTTATCAACAGTTACTTTAAGATGTACGCTAAAATCAACGACTTCATAAATGAAACTGTAAGCTTTGCGGAAGAAAATGGCTTTGTGGAAACTATTTTCCATCGTCGCCGCCCTATTTTGAATATTAACAGCAAAAACAAGGTTGAAAAAGCGGCCGCAGAACGCATTGCTGTAAATACTCCAGTGCAGGGGAGTGCCGCAGATATTGTAAAAAAGGCTATGCTTTCGGTAAGCGAGGCTCTGCGCCAGAGTAATTCTCCGGCCCGTCTGCTTCTCCAGGTTCATGATGAACTTATCTTTGAATGTCCGGATGAACCTGCTGTTATTGAGCAGACAGTTTCCCTCATCAAAGAAAAAATGGAAAATGCTGTAAAGCTGAATGTTCCTCTCCGCGTAAGCATTGAATACGGCAAAAACTGGGGAGAATTCCACTAATGATGGCAAAGGTAAATTGTGTCCCGACAGTAATCAGTGCTCGCGACCTTTGCCACGAGTTTTCTGGCGAAAACTCGTCATCTACCGGCTCCGTTATTCCTAGGCGCGTAGTTGCAGTTGTGGGGCCAATGGCGGCCGGAAAAAATTATATCTGCTCTCAAATGGAAAAAGACGGCTGGTCTTCTGTGGATGCGGATATTCTTGTTCATGCTGCCATTGAAATTGCAAAAGACCGGATTTTAGAAACCTTTTCATCTTATGCTCAGGAGCGGAATTTAAAAATTGCCCGCGATGACGGCTCGATAGACCGCAGGGAACTTGGCCGCCTTCTTTTTGCAATTCCGGAACTGTTAACTGTGCAGGAAGCAATAGTGTACCCAATCATCACTAGTCAGATAAAAGATTTTATTGAAAGTCACGAAAAAGTGATTATAAACGCAACCGTGCTTTATAAAACATCAGAAATCTTAAATCTTTGTGAAGAAATAATTTATGTAACTGCCCCACTTTTTACCCGCATCCGTCGTGCCCGTCAGCGTGATAATCTTTCTTATAAACAGATTTTCCGCCGCTTCTGGGCTCAGCGCAATCTGTTTTCTGAATACAAGAAAACAGCAAAGCCTCTCAAAATCATAAAAAATCGTTAGTCGTGTCAATCCACTGCATAACCGTGTCATGCCCTCGCATGCCCTTGTCATTGCCCGGCGTGAACGGGCAATCTACCTCACGACATTTTTTTATTTTTTCCTAAACTAATTTTTCATATTTCCGATAAACAAAACAAGGTGGCTGGTATTTTACCAGTGAAAAGAGGAAATTTTATGGAACAGAAAAAAACTTTATGGATTATCGCCGCTGTAGGAGCTTTTTTATTAGTTGTTTTGGGAACTGCTGGAATTCTTTATTCACCAGCCAGAAATCCAACTCCTGCAATTGCAAGCGTAGCTCCTGTAGAAAAGGCTAAGCCTGCTTCTTCATCTTCTGGATGGACTAGTCAGATTGATGTTCAGCCTCCGGTTCCAACTACATCTGTTAGCGACATGATCGTCCTTGCCGATAACACAACTGTATATGGTGGAGCAACAACAATCGATTTGAATGCCCTTAAAAACGGATATCTTGCAGAACCTGCTGCGCAGACACCAGCTCAGCCTCAGAATATTAACATCACAGTAAATGTTCCAGATGTAAAAGAGCCTGCTCCTGAAGCTCCAGTTCCAGCTCCCGCAAAGCCAGAAGTTTCTCCTGCCGAAGAAAAACCTGTGGTTGTTGTAAAGGCTCCAAAAAATACAAAACCTGCTAAGTCTGAAAAATCAGAAAAACCTGCAGCTAAAGCTGAATCAAAATCTTCTGTAAAAGTTTCTGTTAAAGGTAATGCATCTGTAACAGTAACAGAAGAACCAAAAGTTACACAGTTCTGGGTACAGGTTGCTTCTTACAGCAATAAAAAAGGTGCAGATAATGCCCGCTCTGTATTGGATTCAAACAAGATTCCTGCTGATGTATTTACATATCAGGATAATAAATCACGCCTCTTCTACCGTGTTCGCGTGGGTCCATACACAACAAAAAGCGAAGCTGAATACTGGCGCACAAGAATCGAAAAAATCGATGAATTTGCAAAGGCAGAAAGCTACGTTACAAGTACAACGAATTAAAAAATTATCATAATAATTACTCCGAATCCCCGGTTATTGCAGATTCTGTGAATACCCGGGGATTTTTTTATTTTTTTTCTCTAAATCTTTTCCTGTTTTAAACATTTGCGGCAATTATATATATGTATGAACAATTTATTCAAAAAAGGCATTTTATTTATGCTGATTTACACAGGTTCGTGTCTTCTTTCTTTTGCCTCAGAAAAAGATTTTTCAAAGGATTTTGCACTGGAATTTTATGAAGCGTGGAATTCAGAATTAACTTCGGCCTTTCGTTTAAAATCATTTTTAGGGGAATTAAGATTTTCAATTAAAGATGATGAAAACAATTTCGGTTTATCCGCTACTTCTTCTAAAATATCAAAGCAATTTCCTTTCTATATAAGGTGTGGAAATTTATCTGCTGCAGGCCTGCTTAGTAAAATGAATTCTCCCTTGCTTGCGGCCTCTGCCTCTCCATTTTCTTCATCAGTTTCTTCTGCCTCAGGCCTTACTGCAAGTCTGCCTGGTTATGCAACTTTTTCAAGACCAGTCAGCCTTTTTAGTCAGCTGGGTATAAAACAAAAAGCTTTTTCGCTGGAATTTTGTAACTGGTATTCTCCAGAAGAAGAAAAAAATGTGATTTCTCTTCATGGAATTTATTCATTTGGCAAAAAAAGCCGGCTTGAAATAGGGGCTGGCGGTGGATTTTTCCCCTATAAAGAAATGAGTGGAACTTCCTGGTTTTTGGATTCACCTTATTATCCGGCTGGTTCTCATCTTTCTGCAATTATGCATCTGTCTTTGAACTTGCCCCTTTTTAAAAGTTACTTTATGACTACTGCCAACGAAAGTCCTTTTGGCGGCTTTGAATGGAATTATCGGGCCGAAAATAAATTCATCTTTGAACACACTTCCTTTACAAGCTCTGTTTTTTACAAGGGAAAGGCTCAGGCTGATATTACAGCGTCTGGTAAAAGTCTGGAGCCTCTCCTTCAATTAAAAGAAAACTTTTCATATAAGTTCACTCTTAACACTCCTTATTTTCCGGTTTTCGTAAAAAACGGACTTTCTCTTTATAATGCTTTTAATCTTTCTTCCGAATCTCATGAATTAAAAGCAGGTGCGGGAAGTCAGTTTCTTTTTCCTTTTATGCTTCTTCAGTTTTCTGTGCTTGCAAATATGACTTTGGAAACTCTTATGCCAGATTATTTTCTTCAGCCTCCATCTGATTTTGCCATTTCTTTTGACGGAGCCAGTCTTTCGCTCAAAAGTGTTTTTTATTGTGGTGATTTTTCACCGGGCCTTACAGCTTCTCTTGCTTCTTCTCCAGATTTAGAAAATCTGAAAGTGACTAATACTTATAAAATTGCGGCTAGTCTTTCATGGGCCGGCAAATCTGGTGTGAAAGTTTCTTGTAATTCATCATTTTCTCTTAGTTATAATAATGATGAAATCACGAAGAAAAACTGCAGTTTGACGGTAACATCTGCTTTTGTGTGGAAGAAAATTAAGTGTTCTTGTAAGCTCGGATTTACGTTTGAGGGTTGAATTAAAGGTCTGTTTTCGGTAAAATGTCGTGATAAGTATAATCTACGAATAATTTTTTTAAAAGAGGTATTAATATGGCTTGGGATATTTCAAAAGTAAGAAATATCGGTATCAGTGCCCACATTGACTCAGGAAAGACAACAACTTCTGAACGTATCTTGTTCTACTGTAACAAGATTCATGCTATTCACGAAGTTCGTGGTAAAGACGGTGTTGGTGCTGTAATGGATAACATGGAACTGGAACGCGAACGCGGTATTACAATCCAGTCAGCAGCTACTCAGGTACAGTGGAAGGATTACACAATCAACCTTATCGACACACCGGGTCACGTAGACTTTACTGTAGAAGTTGAACGTTCTCTGCGCGTTCTCGACGGTGCTATCATGATTCTTTGTGCCGTTGCCGGTGTTCAGTCTCAGTCTATTACTGTAGACCGTCAGCTTAAACGTTATCATGTACCTCGCGTTGCATTCGTTAACAAGTGTGACCGCCAGGGTGCTAACCCACTTCGTGTACGTCTTCAGCTCCGCGAAAAACTTGGTTTGAACGCATACATGATGGAACTTCCAATTGGTTTGGAAGACAAACTTGAAGGTGTTGTAGACCTCGTTGCTATGAAGGCTATCTACTTTGATGGTCCTAATGGTGAAGATCTCCGCATCGCTGAAATCCCAGCTAATATGCAGGCTGATGCAGAAAAGTATCGTGAAGAACTTCTTGATGCTGCTTCTATGTTTGATGATTCTTTGATGGAAGCAATCATGGAAAATGGTTACGATGGAGTTCCAGAGGATCAGGTTATTGCTGCTATCCGTAAGGGAACTTTGGCAGAACAGTTTGTAGGTGTATTCTGTGGTTCTGCTCACGTAAACAAGGGTATTCAGCCTTTGTTGGACGCTGTAGTTCGCTACTTGCCAGCTCCAAACGAAGTTCGCAACGTTGCTCTTGACTTGGACAACAACGAAGCTGAAGTTGAACTTGAATCAGTTGATAACAAGCCTTGTGTTGCACTTGGTTTCAAACTTGATGATGGTCAGTATGGTCAGCTTACATATACTCGTGTTTACCAGGGTAAAATTAAGAAGGGTGAAGAACTCTACAATACTCGTACAAAGAAGAAGTTCAAGGTTGGACGTCTTGTTCGCATGAACTCTGCTCAGATGGAAGATATCAACGAAGGTTGTGCAGGTGATATCGTTGCACTCTTTGGTGTAGACTGTGCTTCTGGTGATACATTCGTAAACGGTGGAGTAAACTACTCTATGGCTTCTATGTACGTTCCAGAACCTGTAATTTCTCTTTCTATCACACCAAAAGACAAACAGGCTGCTATGCAGATGTCTAAGGCTCTTAACCGCTTTACTAAGGAAGACCCTACATTCCGCGTATACACAGACCCAGAATCTAACGAAACAATTATTAAGGGTATGGGTGAACTTCACCTTGAAGTATACGTTGAACGTATGAAGCGTGAATACAACTGTGAAGTTACAACAGGTGCTCCACAGGTTGCTTACCGTGAATCTATCACTCAGCAGGGTGACTTCAACTATACACATAAGAAACAGACTGGTGGTTCTGGACAGTACGGTCGTGTTGCCGGATTTATGGAACCAGATACAGAGAAAGACTACGAATTCGTAGACGCTATCAAGGGTGGTGCTATTCCTAACGAATATATCCCATCTTGTGATAAGGGATTCCAGAAGGCTATGAAGGAAGGTTCTTTGATTGGAGCTCCTATCGTAGGTGTTAAGATCACAATTAATGATGGTCAGTACCACCCAGTAGACTCTAACGATAACGCATTCCAGATTGCCGCTATTGGTGCTTTCCGCGAAGGTTATCTCAAGGCTAAGCCAGTAATCCTCGAACCAATCATGAAGGTACAGATGACTGCACCTACAGAATTCCAGGGTAACTTGTTCGGTCTTATCAACCAGCGCCGTGGTGTAATTGTTGATTCAACTGATGAAAACAACACATCTACAGTAAACGCAGAAGTTCCACTTTCTGAAATGTTCGGATTCTCTACTATCCTCCGTTCTTCAACTCAGGGTAAGGGTGAATTCACAATGGAATTCTTGAAATATGGTAAAGTTCCTAATGCTGTTGCTGATGAACTCATCGCTAAGCACAAGGAAGCTAAAGCTGCAGGAAAGAAATAAACTGGAGGCGTAGAATGGAAAAGAAAGATTTAATCCCTCATAGCCCTGTTCGCTATTTTGATGCAACAAATGCTGCTCTTAAAGATGGAGAAATGGGTCTTGTAACTGCAAAAAAAGGACTTGGAAAAACTTCAGTTCTTGTACAGTTCGGAATTGATTCACTTTTGAACGACAAGGCTTTGGTTCATGTTTCTTTCGATCAGCAGTCTTCTAACGTTATTGCCTGGTATTCAAGCGTAATGGCAGAAATTGCAAAGAAGAAGAGTTTTAATCTTGATGAAGTTAATGAAGAAATCGTTCGTAACAGAACAATTTTGAACTTCAACCAGGAAACTTTCACACTTCCAAAAGTTGTAAATACTCTTAAGGCTCTTAAAGACGGTGGAATCAAAATCGCTTCTATCGTAGTTGATGGTCTTGATCTTGCTAAAGTTGCTGATGCAGATCTTAAGTGCTTTGCAGACTTTGTAAAGGCAGAAAAGATGACAGCTTGGTTCAGTTTCACAAATGAAGCTTCAGATTTGAATGGAACTTTGGATGCTGCTAAACTTGATTCTTTTGCTACAGTTGCTCATTTGGCAAACGATGGAAATGCTCTTTCCCTCACTTTGCTTAAGAATGGCTCTGGAAAAGTTAATCTTGATGCTAAAACTTTGTTGATGACAAAGTAAAATAATGTAGTCTGGTGGTTGAGCTTGTCGAAACCACCGACACTAAAAAGGCCGCTTCGTTTTCGAAGCGGCCTTTTTTTTTACTTATTCTCCTCTTTTAAGAGAAATTCTATATATTCTTTTTCTTGCAGGTTTAAATCTGATTCGGAAAATTGAGAGTCTGGTGTGTACCAGTTGAATTGGCTGAAAAAGTCTTTTAATTCCTGACTATTAAAAGTATATCCATGACGGGCATAAACCAAATTTCTTAAGTAACGGTACTGATTTTTTGGAAGATTGCCATACCATGGAAGTTCTTCATTTGTGTCTATGAACATTAATGGAAATTCTTTTATTTTTTCATTACTGGCACACCAGATGTAATCTTCATCAATATAACCTTTGTGCAATTCTCCGTTTATGCCGTTTTTTACAAGAGCATAAAAACCGTTTTCATTATATAGCCAGATAGCTATGTTGTCCCAGCAGAAGAAATTTCGGTCAAGGTTCACTTCGTAAGTAATTCCATCAATTGTAATAGTTCCATCTTTAATTTGAATATTCTTCATATCCTTTGCAAAACTTATGATTATGTTCATGACGTAATCGGCAAAAGCTTCATAACCGTAGCCTTTTTTATTTAATTTTCCAGGAATTTTTTTGTAAGAGTTTCCATTTTCATCTATACAAAAAATGCCATTATCATTTTCAACAAAGCGGTAATTCTTAAAATCTTTTGATTCTATTGCATAGCCATCATGAAAGCCTACGTCGCTGAAGCAGATGTTTTTTGTTAAAAACAATACATCATGATGAAACGAATGCCCTACGTTTAAAGATTCATAAAAAAGCCTTGTTTTACGTATTTGATTTTCAATATCAACCGGGATATATATACCGATATTTTTGGAATCAACATTTCGGAGACGATATGTCTCCTCAACAGCAAAAGCTGTACATAGTGTAAGTAGGCTGAGTAATAGACTAAAAATGATTTTCTTCATATTTCTTTCCTTGTAATCTTTTAAGACTTTTAGAGTGTATGTCATATTTTTTTTATAATGTTGCGACTTTGTTATGGGGTACTATATCCATAAAGAATTTCAATGGCTTTGAAATTCATTTGAGAGCAGTTTAATTTTGCTTATAACTTGAGTAATACGGTATGTGTATATCTTTACATGCTCATATTCGTAACAAATTGTGTCAAAATTGGTATTAGAAGTAAACTCTTCTACGCTTATACTTTTCGGTTCTCCTAATTGCTCAATTATTTTTGTAATATCTGTATCTAATTTAAGCTGTATTTTGTTATCATTACAAAAAATTGGCAGTCCAAAAAAATCGATTAATAGTATTAATGATAAAATCTTTTTCATCAATTGCTACCTTCAGCTGCTGTATGAATTGAATATCGTAGACTAATAATCAAAGCCAATTAAAGATAAGTTTACCAGATTCGGAAATTTTTCAAGTCCTTTAATTGATTTTAGCTTAGGGAAGTCATTTACAGTTAATTCCAGTTCCTTTATGCCTGTTCTAATAAAAACCGTATAATTTTTCTTGTCTGTTTTGATTACAAGCTTTTCCTTTGTTTTGTCTGTTACAATTTCCTTTAATGGTTCCCATACATAGAAAATCTGTTTGTTCTCAGGTTTATCCAGATAGATTTTGCATTTTGCACCACATTCTTGTTTTGTATTTACATAGATGACGGCATCATTTTGTGATTCATTAAAGGCTTGAATTCCAAGACAAAGATTATCTTCCTCAACATTATAAAAATGGTAGGAAAAACATATTCCTCCATCCAAACGGGAAATTATCATTGTGCTGCTGAAATTTGTTTTTCCGAATAATTCTGTTTCAATGATATCTTCTATCCGCTCTGTTTTGTCCATTGTTATGGTTTTGTAATCTTCAGCAAGAAGAGTTTCTTCTGGAATCTGATATCTTATGTTTTGTTCAGCGTACATCAAAGATGAGGTTAATAAGAGGATTCCTACAATTAATTTTCTATATTTATATATCATAATTAAAGAAAATGGATTTTATAAATTAAGGCAATGAAATATGTAGTACTTTATCTCTGTTCGTCTTTCCAGGGAAAAAGGAAGCTGCGAAGCTTGCGGGGACCAAGAGTTTCTCGGTCATCATAAATCAGCTCTTCCCAAGGGATACGGCTGCGCTCTCGCTTGGTCTGTAGTTCCGGGTGTTCTTCCAGATAATCATATTTGTAGAGGCGCAAACGAAGGGCATTTGCTTTTGCAATTTCAATTCCTGCTATTGAAGGCAAGAATCCTATAAAGAGAACTGAAAGTACAATAAGAAAGATGGTATAAAGTCCTGTTAGAACAGAAAATGCTGTGTTATCAAAAAAGATGATAAAGCATTTGCGCAGGCATTTTCTAAAGTTGTTGTGCATGTTTGAACGAAGAGGAACAAACCACTGCAGTGAAAGAATGATAAAAATATCTATCCAGCAGATTGCGGCTCCCATCATAAAAGAAATTGTAGTTTTCTGTTCAAAATAATAGCGGATAGAAAAGCCGGAAATCATTGTGATTAGCGCACACATTAAGCCAAAAAGGCTTGCATCTTTTATAACTCCGGGAATTGCCTTAAAAAAATCAGCATAGTGTATTCCCTTAAAATCTGCGATTGCGGCAGCTGAATCACCATAGGCAAAAACAACAATGCTTACAATAATAAAACTTAATATGAAGGCGAGAACAAGAAGAATTGTATTTTGTGCAGTAATCGCATTTAATGCAATAATTCCAAGGCCCACAAACATAAAGATTACATTTGTGATTATGACAGAAAGAAGATTATCCCATCCGTCGCAAAAATTCTTTTTCAGTAAAAATCCGTACATATTTAAAAGGTAACAATTTTTTTTACTTATTACAACATAATAAATTAAAATATGTGATAAAATATATTTATGGATATTAATTCTTCTATTTCGATGCTTTCTCACATTCATTCTCAGGCCGCTGATTTTTTGATTTCCCGTTTGAAGGAAAGGGGGCTGCCAGATTTTGCTTCTTCTCACGGCAATATTCTTTTTCAATTATGTAAAAATGGTTCAATGCCAATGGGCGATTTAGCCAGAGCGATAAACCGTGATAAGTCTACAACAACTGTGCTTGTGCGTAAGCTTGAAAAGGAAGGACTTGTTTGCAGTGAAAGCGATAAAGAAGATAAGCGTTCAAAAATCCTCTCTCTTACAAAAAAAGGCCAGGAGTATACGGAAGTAACAAAGTCCATTTCCCAGGAATTGATTTCTACATTTTATAAAGGCTTCTCTGAGGAAGAAAAAGAACAGTTCACTTCGTATCTGGAGAGAATTAATACAAATTTTAACTAAAAAAATGGCGCGAAGGAACGAAACGGCTTTCGAAAAGCCTCTATTTGTGCTGCCGCGCGAGCGGCAAACGTACATAATTACAAGCACAAATAGCGGCTAGCGGACTAGTCCGCGGTTTCGAAAGTCGTTCTCGTGACTGGAAGCCATTTTTTTTTGGGAAAAGGAAAGTTTTTAATGCAGACCTTCTGAGGTTTATAAAGTATGTAATTTCTATTGACAATAGTTTTATATAAAACTAATATATCCTCACGCGCGAAAATATTATAAGTTGTTTTGTGAGGAAAAAATGAAAAAAATACTTTTGGCATGTGCTGCGCTGGCAGCTTTTGTATTTGGTCTTGGCGGATGTTCCAAGAAAGCAAGTGGAAAATCAATTGCGGTTTTTGTTCCTGGAATTATTGATGATAGTCCAACTTATGAAAAATTGGCTCGTGGTGTAACAAAAGCAGTTGAAGATTTTAATCAGACTGCAGGTGAAAGTGAAAAAATCAACCTTTTTGTAATGGAAGCAGGTACTAATCAGGCTGAATGGGGGGCTAAAATTACAGCTCTTGCGGCAGAACAGAAATATGATGTAATTATTTCTTCAAATCCTTCTTTGCCAGATTTAGTAGAACCTATTATTCAGCAGTTTCCAAATCAGAAATTTATTTTGCTGGATGCAACTCGTGAAGGTAACCAGAATATTTATACAGTCTGCTATGATCAGGCTCAGCAGGGCTTCTTGGCAGGTTATATCGGTGGTCTTATGAGCAAAAGTGGTCACCTTGCTTTGATTGCGGCTCAGGAATATCCGGTTATGAACGAAATTATTTATCCTTCTTTTGTAAAGGGCGCAAAATCGGCATATGCGGATGCTCTTGTAGATTTTCGTGTGGTTGGCAACTGGTATGATGCAACAAAGGGTGCCGAAATTGCTGATGCGGTAATTAAAAATGGAGTTGATGTAATTCTTCCAATTTGTGGGGGAGCTGCTCAGGGAGTTATTTCTTCTGCAGTAAACAATGGTGTATATATTTCATGGTTTGATGACAGCGGATTTAAGCGCGCTCCTGGAACTATCATTGGTAGCAGCACTGTAAAACAGGCTGAAATGGCAGAAATTGTTACTAAGCAGTTTATTGAAGGTTCTGTAAAATGGGGACAGGCAGATATGGTTGGAATTGAAGACGGCTTTATTGAGTTTGTACAGGATGATCCTCTTTATATTTCAACAGTTCCTGAAGAGATTCGTGAAAAGATGTCTGCAGTTCTTGCAGATATTGTTGCTGGAAAATAATGCTAAAAGTTCAAAATATTTGTGTAAACTATTCATATAAAACCGTTCTCTCTGGGGTGACCCTTAATTTTGAGCAGGGAAAGATTTATGCCCTGCTTGGAGAGAATGGGGCTGGAAAGTCTACACTTTCGAAGGTTATTTGCGGGGATATTAAAGCTACAAGCGGTCAGATTTTGATTGATGAAAAGCCGGTATTCTTTAATAATCCACATGCTGCCATAGAAAAGGGGATTGTTTGTGTTCATCAGAGACCTCTTTTGGCGCCTTCAATTTCTATTGGCGAAAATATTTTGCTTGGACAGAAGAGAGTTGAAAAAAATGAAGTGGCTGCCGTGCTTAAGGAATGGCTGCCTGATTACGAAGAGGGCACTCTGGTAGGAAAACTTGAACTTGAAGTCTGGTTCTTTGTTTCACTAAGTGCGGCTCTTCTTCGTAAACCTTCTTTTTTAATTTTGGACGAACCTCCATTTATAGCTGATGAAAAACTTCGTTCGCTGGCATCTTCTGGAATTACAATTTTGATAATCACTCATAATCTTGCCCAGGCAATGAAACAGTCTGATAAGATTATACTTTTGCAGGAAGGGAAAGTTCTGGAAGAAAAAGAGTCTGCTCTTTTTACAGAGAATGAAATTAAACAGAAGCTTTTTGGTATTTCTAAGGAAGTTGCCCTGCCTTCGTTTATTGAAAAAGAAGATGTGAGTGAAGATGATGTGTTTGCTCTTCACGCAGCTGGGCCAATTGAAGGTTCTGGTAAAATTGGATATATTCCATCTGATAAAACCTTTAGGGCATCTAATCCAAAATTGACTATTTTACAGCTGGTTACAGCTTATCATACAGAAAAGAAACGTTCTGAACGAGAAGCTTTTGCCCGCGAGCTGCTTGATAAAGCTCAGGTAAATATTCGTTTGGACGAAAAGGCAGTTTGTCTTTCTGGTGGCATGCTGCAGCGGCTTATTTTGGAGAGAGAAATTGCAGAAAACCCTTCCAGGCTTTATTTGTTTAATCCGACAAAAGGACTTGATGTTGAAGGTACAGAACGCTTGTACTCTAAACTGGAAAGCCTTGCTCAGAAGGGAACTAGAATTATCTTAGGTAACGCTTAAGGTATGTGGTGATTTTATGAACTTGTTTTTTTTAGGTTCGGCATTAAATCTTTCTTCATTGTATATGCTCGCGGGAACGGGGGCAGCTTTTTCTATTAAATCTGGTAACTTAAACTTTGGTGGTGAAGGACAGATTTATTTAGGGGGATTTGTAGCAGCTATAATTCTTGCCCATGTAAATTTTCTGCCTGCAGCCCTTGCTCTTCCTCTTGCTTTTATTGCGGCTGCTCTTGCTTCCGGTCTTATGGCTTTAATTTCCGGCCTTCTTAAGCATACAAGAAATGCAGATTTTCTTTTTACTTCATTTTTGGCATCTTCAGCCCTTATTCCTATTATCGATGGGCTTGTAATAGGGCCATTTAGAAGTAAAACTGATAATCTTCTGGCAACTCCTTTTATTGCGCAGAAGTTTCGTTTCGCAAGCCTTATGCCACCTTCTACTTTTAATATAACTTTTTTCATTGCAATTTTCTTTTGTATTTTCTTTTATCTGCTGATTAATAAAACGGCCTTTGGCAGAAAACTGATTATTTACGGCATTTCTCCAGAGTTTTCAAAATTTGCAGGATATAACAACATGGGCTTTATATATTCAAGTGCCTTTGTTTCAGGAGCAATGCATGGGCTTTGCGGAGCCTTTGCTGTTGCCGGTACATATTTTACCTGCCACCAGGGTTTTTATTCGGGAATGGGCTGGTCTGCCTTTTCTACAGCCCTGCTTGCAGGGGCAAATCCTCTTTTGATGATACCATCATCTTTGTTTTTGGGATTTATTACAACTTATGCAAACCGCTATGCCCTATACAATAATGTTGGTTTTGATATAAGTAGTCTGATTCAGGCTTTTATTCTGCTTGTGGTTTCTTTTTCTGTTTTTAAAACACAGGGGCTTTCTCATCGGAAAGATCATCGGGTCAAGCCCGATGATGACACTCGGGGGCCTAAGGGGGCGCAAAGATGCTGATTGATATACTTTCTTTTTCCTGCCCGCTGATTTTATGTTCTTTTGCGGCACTTTTTAGCGAGTATGCCGGCTGTCTGGCTCTTTTTCTGGAGGGGCTTGTTTCTTTTTCAGCTTTTTTGAACTTTGCCTTTACGGTTGCTACGGGGAACCCTGTATTGGGCTTCTTGTTTACAGTCATTACCTCGGTCCTGCTGACTTTTACTTTTGCCTTGTTTATAGAAAAATTTGGAGCTCATAAGTTTATTGCGGGAACTGCAATTAATCTTCTGCTGGCATCACTTACATCATGCTTGGCTTTTGTCTTTTTTGGTTCGCGTGGAGTTCTGACTTCTGCAAGCTATCATTACAATGTAATGCATACAAAAATCTTTACAATAATCTTTACCCTTTTTATGGTGATGGCTGCAGTTTTATTTTTGAAAAAGACTTGCTGGGGACTTTATTTGCGGATTACCGGAAGTGATTCTGATGTACTGATTGCTAAAGGTGTGAATCCTTCTGTTTCAAGAGTTTTGTCCTGGACTTTGGCCGGGCTTTATTCCAGCCTTGCGGGAATTATGCTGACTATGCGTCTTTCTTCTTTTGTGCCGAATATTTCTAGTGGCCGTGGCTGGATGGCGCTGGCCGCAATCTTTTTGGGCAAAAAGAAACCGATGCGGATGCTTGCTGCAGTTCTGATTTTTTGTGCTACCGATTATTTTGGTATTCACATTCAGAACATTTTTCCAGCAATTCCGACATCGGTTCTGCTTTCATTACCTTATACTGTCGCCTTGCTGCTGACAGTAATAAGATAATTTAGATTTATTTTACTTTTCCGTTTTTGTAGTTTTCAACAGTAAGGAATTTGCCGTCATGGCCAATCTTCTTACCTTCGATTTCTACAAATCCGTCTTTTGTGTGTAATTCCATCTGAGCAAAAGTATCTGGCTTAACAAAGCAGAGTTCTTCTTCTGGTGCAGAGAAGCCTTCCGGCTCAAGAATTGTACCAACTTCAAACTGAGGAGCAAAGATAACTTCGCAAGTGTCTGCTTCTGTGTTTGGATCGCTGGCAGCAAGAAGCATACCGTTACTTCTAACGCCGCGGAAGTTTGCAGGCTTAAGGTTGTAAACAAGTACAATGTTCTTGCCAAGAAGTTCTTCCGGCTTGTAGAAGTTTACGATTGAGCTGACAATCTGGCGAGGTTCTGCATCTCCAGTGTTCAAAGTGAGGATGTAGAGGAAGCTTCCGCCCGGATGCTGTTCAACCTTTTCAATCTTGCTTACCTTAAGAATTACACGGCGGCTAAAGCGTTCTGGTAAAGGAAGCTTATCAATTTCTGCCGGTGTAAGCTTTTTCTGAGTGTTAGCCTTTTTAGCAAGATCTTCTGCGCTGGCAACTTTTACGTTTCCAAGAATCTTGTTCAGACGTTCTTTTCCGATAATGCGGAAGAAGCTTCCAAGACGTGGACCCTGGTCCTTATCAATAAGTGCATTATAAAGTGCTGTGAATAAAAGCTTTGTGTCCAAACCAAGTTCAGTTGCAACATCATAAATTGCCTGCTGACAGTCTTTATCTGTCTGGAAAGTGTCTACCTTTGGAACTACAGTTTCATTTACCTTCTTTACAGCGTCTGCAAGAGATTTTTCTAGAGTTGCAGAAGAACCGTCTTTGCGCAATTCAAAGCAGAAGTCTGGTGCGCAGTCTGGAGCAGAATGCTTTACCCAGAACCATGCACATTCAATTCGGCGGCGCAGTCTTTCTTCCTGTTCTGGTTTTACATCACCAAGTGATTTGATAACTGCATCAATATCGCCAGAATGAATCTGAAGAAGAGTTGTAAGCTGACGGATTGTAATCTGGTAAGGCATAACCTCTGGAATCTTTCCGTCTATCTGAGAGAGCATGTAGATTCTCTTTTCTTTGTTGAAGTGATCTTCGCTCTTTGCCTTGTCTACGCCGTAAACAATACGTTCTGTCTTGTCATAATCTTCATAAACTTTAAGAACGTCCATATCAAAGCTGATGGCAAATTCTGTATTAGGACGAGTTCCTGCAAAGAGATAGCGGAGAACTTCTGCCTGGTAAACATCAAGTGCATCTGGAAGGGCAATTACCTTTCCTTTTGAAGAAGACATTTTTCCTGGTACACCCTTGAGGTTTACAAAGTCGTAGCGCATAGTTACTGGTGCATCCCAGCCGTAAACACGCTTAGAAACAAGCTTTGCTGTATCGTAGCTTCCACCTGGGCTGATGTGGTCTTTTCCACCCGGTTCGAATACAACTTTTTCTTCGTTCCAGCGCATTGGCCAGTCTACACGCCAGCCAAGCTTTGCGCCTTTGAAGGTGCGGATATCTGCAGTTTCGCAGTTTCCACATTCACATTTATAAGTAATGCCGTATTCGCCATCATAATCTGTAATTTCTGTTGTGTCTTTCTGGCACTTTCCACAGAAGATTGCAACAGGCCAGTATTTGTCTTCCGGCTTCATCTTGTGCTGTTCATCGCGATATTCATTTAAGCATTCTTTGATAAGGTCTCGGTTCTGCATAGCCTTGCGCATACCTTCTGCGTAGCGGTTTGCACGGTAGCGGCTAGCCTGATAAAGGAATTCTGGTGCAATACCAACGCGTGGAAGCTGAGTTTCAATATCAACTTCGTGGTGTCTAGCGTAGTTTTCGTTGCGGCCGGTTGTATCTGGAACTTCTGTAATTGGATAGCGCAGATATTTTTCAAGCACTTCAGGATCTGGCATATTTGCAGGAACTTTGCGGAATACGTCGTAATCATCCCATGAATAAATGAAGCGTACTTTCTTGCCGCGGTCACGCAAAGCGCGAACAACCAAATCAACTGTAATAATTTCGCGGAAGTTTCCTAAGTGTACGGTTCCGCTTGGTGTGATTCCTGATGCACAGGTATAAGAATCCAAATCTCCCTTTTCGCGGATAATCTGGTTTGCCATCTGATCTGCCCAGTGGCAGAGGAGTGGGTCTCTCTTTTCGTTGTTATCGTTACTCATAAGTATATTATAGTAAAAATGTATGTAAGTATCAAATGGGGAGAAGACGACAGGTTTTCGCATTATAATTATTTCTGTCTAAAAAAAATGGCTCCCAGTCACGGAAACGGCTTTGCGAAACCGCGGACTAGTCCGCTAGCCGCTATTTGTGCTTGTAATTATATACGCTTGCCGCTCACGCGGCAGCACAAATAGAGGCTTTTCGAAAGCCGTTTCGTTCCTTCGCGCCATTTTTTTAGATAAACTGTTTATAATGCGAAAGCCCTTTTCTTTTCTGACAGGTTGTTGTTCTGCATTTTCACTTCTTAAGCGAGTAGTTAGGATGATTCTCTGATTGAAATTTTTGCTAAAAATTGGTAAAACGTTTTACCACGAAAAAGGAGTTTTTGAAAAATGCGTGAATCACTTGTTCTTTCTGCTGCACTTATTGCGATGGGGGTTCTTATGTCTTGTTCTGATAAAAAAAATGATAATTCAGATGCAATTGCAGAGGCAATCGCTGAAGAAACAAAAGTTCTTGTTAATAATGATTTTATTCCGCCTGAATACAGACGCCCCGTAAAGGAAGGTGGCGGTACAATTGAATATATCACTTATGAATCAAAAAAATATTATGGTGATGGTTCAGCAAACGAAAAACATGCCAATGTTTATCTTCCGGAAGCTTATAATCCTGATGACACTGAAAAAAAATATGCAGTTCTTTATTTGATGCATGGAATTGGTGGAAATGAAAATGAATGGGGAATGAAGGATAACGATTCTCTGATTAAAAAGATTATGGATAATCTTACTCAGAAAGATGAAATTGAGCCTTTTATTATTGTTACTCCGAACGGTCGTTCAGGAACTGATCCAAATCCTCAGAAATCTTATCTGGCTTTTTACAAATTTGGCCAGGAATTGCGTAATGATTTAATTCCTTACATGGATTCTCACTACAATACGCTTGCAGATCGCGACCATCGTGCTATGGCGGGGCTTTCTATGGGCGGAATGCAGACTATTAACATTGGTATTTGTGAATGTCTGGACTTGTTCAGCTGGTTTGGCGCTTTTTCTGCGGCACCTACTTCTTACGATGCAAATCGTGTTGCGGTTCATGTTGATTCTAATCCTGAGTATCCGATTCATTATTTCTATAATATTTGTGGTACTGAAGATTCAATTGCTTATGCTTCACACGTAAATGCGGCAAAAAATATTCCTTTGCTTTCGGCGAGTTTGAAGGAAGGTGAAAATTTCCAGTGGTATGAAACTTCTGGCGGCCATGATTTTGGTATCTGGAATCTGGGATTTTATAACTTTAGTAGGATTTTTGGGAAGAAGTAATGAAAGGTAAGGCTAAAAAACGCTGACGCGTTTTTTTTTACGCCTTGCTAACGGACGACCATAACTTTTCGGGTTTCGTCAAAGTTTTTGCCGGTTACGCGGATAAAATACATGCCGCGTGCAACCGGATTGCCCGCTTTATTGCGGCCATTCCATGAATAATGATAAGTTCCTGCGGCAGTTTTTCCGTGTGCCAGATAATCAATTATATTTCCATCAAGAGTCATAATCATAACATTTAAAGTGCCTTCTTCTGCTACATCTACCTGCAGGGTAAGGCTTTCTCCATTTGTTACGTTAATTACATTATTAAAGATTGTAACGCCACCTCTCTGTAAGGTGAGCGATTTTAGTTTGAAAGACCACAAATCAAGAGATAAGAGATCGCTGGAATCTAAGAGCCGCACTGCAAAAAGTGGTATGCGGTTTGCAGAAACTGTGTCATAAAGTCCTGTTGCAATATCATAAGACGGAATATTACAGATGCTTTCCAGACTGCCCTGAGAATCTGTAAGGGCATAGAGGAAAGAAACTTGAGTACCGCTTTGTAAAGAAGATGTCATTTCTGAAGAAATTGTGTGAATCAGTTGATTATCTTTGCTTGCGGCCTGCACGCTCTGGTAAGATGATGTAGAAGAAGGTGCAAAAGTGAAGGCAGAAAAAGAATAGCCTGTTAATGCAGGAAGCCAGATTCGGTAGTTTTGATTTAAATCAGAATTAATTTTTGTAGAAATTGATGAAGACTCTGGAGCTGCTGTAAAACAGAGCTGGGCTCCATTTACACCAGATTCTGCGGAAGAAACAATGTCGTAATCATGATTGAGTGGAAGAGTACCAAAATTCTGCTGGTCGGCATTCCAGTCGTGAACAGACCAGCCTGTTGCAGGTTGAGTGTCTGAACTGTAGGCATACTGAGGGCTGATAGCGTTAATTGCCAGTTCCGAAATTGCGTGAGCTTCAAACATATTCATGTAATTTCCGATAGCGTCCTGAATAAAAGTTACACGAACGTTTTCAATACCAGTTACCGGGTCAATTGAATAGTCGCCGTAATCCGAAGGATTAATCAGCCTGAAATAAGAGTTTTTAAGGTTTTCGACGGTGAGATTCTGGTTCAAGGTGAGGGTGATTGCTGTAACTTCGCTTCCTGTTGTTTCACTCGTAATGTGCTGAATTTCTGCGGGAACAGAAGTGTCTATCGCAAGACTTTCATGATTTTCTGGATTTCCGCTTGAATCAATTGTGATTACTTCAAAACATTTTGTGATTAAAGAAGCAAAATCCTCTGTGAACTGAACTTTATTTCCGCTGGAAGTGTAAAATTTTACATCATCTGTGCTGGTCATTATATTTTTATTGATGATGATACAGGCTTGCTTCTGGTTTACCGGGCTGAGTGTAATATCATAAGAAGGTGGTGTGCGGTCGATTGTGTGAATAGTCTGACTGCGTAGTCTGTTGCCGGCTAAATCGGTTACGAAACCTGTGCTTTCATCATAAGAAATTGTAAAAGAATCCATTACAGTGTATTTGTTGCTTTTGATTGCCAGCCCAAAGTAGAGGCCATCGTGGCGGTCGGCAGCACGCCTTACTTCGGACGAGCCGGTAAAAAGAGTTCCCTTTGCTCCCCGGTATGGCAAAGCTGATTCAAAACTTGTGTCGGCCACGGCATCTGCGCCTTGAGAAGCAGTGTATTTGAAGGCAGAAACTGAAGACGCGATTGTAGAAAATCTTATTCCGCCGCTTGTGCGTCTGCTTGCATCTGAATCAAAGGCCCTTGCTCCTCCGATAATGTCTGCCGTGTAAGAAAAATCTGTGTATAAAGTGTCGCTTGTGTTGTTTACAATCCATCCGCGTTCTGTGTGCCATGCTGCCGCATCCTGAGAAGTGTAGCTTGGCTTGTTATCAAAGAAGTGGAATTCAATTTCGTCTATGTAGGCTTCGCCGGTGCGGCTGTTGCCGATTGCTTCGTTGTAGTCGCCTTCTTCCCAGGCTGTGGAAATGTCCAGGCGGAGAGGGGCTGCGGCTGGCGGGGTGAGGTCCCAGGCTCCGTAAAGGCCGCTTTCTGTTGAATTAACAGAGATTGTAGATTTTGCAGAGATGATATTGTTGCCGGCTGCGTCCTTGATGGCGCCGTTCTGTACGCTTGAAGGCAGTGTAATGCTGCCGGAAGGCTGTACGGCTGATTCTATGTAGCCCGGCCAGATTTTGTGCTGGCTGTTTGAACGGTCTTCCAGGGTGCCGGAGGTGTAACCGGCAATTGAAATGCGGATTGTTCTTATGCTGCTGGCATTTTCTATGCTTTGAGGAATGTAAAATGCGTTTACATATTTGTTTGCCGAGCCTGCGGAACCTGTGTAAATCTGGCCGTTTTCTATCTGACAGAGACCAGCGAGCGTTAGGTTTGTTGTTGCTGAAAGAGAACTTGTTACTGCTCCCAGATTGTCTGTTACCGGGATGTTTTCTGTTTCTCCGGCAGGCCATTCGTTCTGGTCTATTTCCAAAGATTCCGAAAAGCTGAATTCAAGGAAGTTGTGTGAATCATAATGTGGCTGACTTTCGGCTCCGCTTGCGGCATTGTATTCGGAGTGGACTTCCTGGCCGGTGCGCACTGAAATGAGGGCTGGTCCACAGCTGTCGGTGATGGCTGTAAAAGGAGCTGTGCTTGCGGTGGAACCTGCGTAGTTTTTGAGGCGTTTGCCGTACATGTCGGTTATGTAGTAGGGAAGTGTGGTAGGCGATGAGTCGCGGGTGATTTTGAGCACTGGGGTAACTGATTTTGAGTTGCCGCTTCGGTCGGTGCCGCTTCCGGCTGAACTTCCTGTGGCGTCTGTGTTCCAGGTTTCTGGCGATTTGATGTAGAGGGTGCTGCGGGCTGCGGAAGGGGCGCCTGTTGTTGTTGGCAATGATGTAGAACATGAAGCATCTGAATAAATGCCGCTTGCACTTTTGTTTGTATCTGTAATGATGATGTTTGACAATCCCGAGTTTACAGATGAGCCCAGATTTCTGACTTCCCTGTTGAAAGTTACTTCGAGTACATCGTCATTCACTGTTTTTGCAGAGTCTATTTCAAAGTCTTCGTAATCCCAGCCGTCGGTAAAGCCGTCTTTTATCTGGCAGTTTTCTGCCATGATTTTGAGGGAGCCTGTGGTGGTAGAGGTGATTGTAAATTCTGCGTCGGAAAAATCGCAGTAAAAGGCCTGGGCAAAATTTGTGGATTCAGGAACGTTGTAATTTGAAGGAAGATTTAAGTTCCAGGTGCCGAGTCCTGTAATTCCATTTGCGTAAAAGTTTTTTGATGTGATACTGGAGCCTGCCCCACAGGTGACTTGGGCGCTGTAAGGGGATTCTGTGCTTGCAGGAAGACTTAAACTTCCCGGGTAGGTATAGATTCCAGAAATATTTGTTTCTTGGTCTGTTGTATTGTATGAAGCTCCAAGAAGAATAAAATCACTGCTTACTGTAATGTCGCTGTTTATAGTTACGGAGCCTGTTATAATCAGGTTTTTGCCCACCGTTATATCTGATGATGATTCTGCCACTCCCGAACTGATGAGAAGGTTTGCGTAGTCTGTAGTTCCATAGTCTGTTATAGTCTGGGGAGAGCCTGCTGTGCCGCCCCTGTATTCTACAGTGCCATTGTTTGCTGTGTCGTTTATTGCATTGCCCGAGCCGTTTTTAATTCGTCCGCTGGAAGAAAAAACAAGGCTTCCTTTATTTGTAAGCGTACCAGTAACTGTAAGGTCGCTTGCTCCGCTCAAAGTGATTTTTGAAGTGCTGTCAGAAAGAATTAAATTTGTAATCTTAATTGTTTGACTTGAAACATCTGGATAGTTTGTGCGTCCGCCAGGAATATTTGCATTGGTAGAAGGTCCCGGCACGCTGGCAGGAGACCAGTTTGAAGCTGTTGTCCATGCTGATGAGGAAGTGCCTGTCCAGGTGTAAGTGTTGCCTGTAAAATCCCAGTTTGTATTGTTTCCGCCGTCCGTACTGCTTTCCGCACTTATGTATGAGTTTGTGGCGTGAGAGTTTTTGATTGTGGCATTAGAAACGCTGGCATTTGCAGGAGTAACATCCAGATTCCAGCTGCCGCTGGAAGTGAGGGTACAATTTTCGATTGTAAAAGCCCCATTAACAGTCTGAGTTTTTCCCGCCCCAAATGTGAGCGTTACGCCGGAACTTGTACAGGTAAATTTTGTGAAAGTGTTGTTGCCAGAAAAACTTGTTGCGGCAGAAACTGTAACAGAGCCAAAAGTGTTGTCTCCCGAAACCGTGTTTCCGCTGCCCGCAAAAGTTACTTTTGAAGTACCAGCCGAAAGGCCGCCGCTTGAGTTGTTGTTAGTCCAGTTTCCATAAACAATAATATCGTTTGCAAGGGTAAGACTTGCGCCATTGTCTATCACAATGTCGTTAAAAAATGAATTTGCAGTCCCGGAAGTAACGTTTAAACTTCCGCTTCCAGTAAATTCTAAAGTGCCGGCCTTTGTGCTATCATCACCAAATTTTATATCATTTACTACTGTCAGATTTTGTGTTTTAATCGTGCTGTTACTGAAAACCGAAGTTGCCGTAATGGAATCTGCTGTAATTGTACCGCCGTTATTTGTAAGGCTTGGGCAGGCTGTAATAGTTCCGACTGTTAGACTTCCGCTGTTTTCAAGGTTTGTTGATGCATTAATTATGTCTGAAGTAAGACTTCCTGAGTTTGTAATTGTCGATGCAGTAATATCACTTGCAGTTAGACTGCCTGTATTTGTAATCGTGTTTGCGGAAATTGCAGAATCAAAAGAAATTGATGCATTATTTATGATTGATAAATTGGTTCCTGTAAGAGAAAAGTTTGTAATGTCATTTGCATAGTCACTTTCAAAATGTGCACTTTCATCATCTTTGCAGCCAGGGTAGGTTGCGCTCTTTACTTTTTTTGTTCCATCAGAATCTGCTGTCCAGTTTTGGGAATTAGTCCAGTCGGTATCAGAAGAACCTTGCCAGTAGTAATTATTTGTTTCGTAAGTAACTTCAATAGGAGTTGCTGGGTCGATAGAAGCTTCCAGATTGTAGGTACCTCCGCCATCTGTATATGGTGTAGCATTTTCTCCAAGAATAAGATTTCCATTGATTGTTAATATCGTTTTTTTGTTATCATCTGTATTTAAATAATAATTCCCATTCAGAGTAAGGGTAACGCCTGAATTAACGGTTAATGCTGTGTCTGCATTATTGGCTACATCATAAGTTTTAACAGTAACAGTTCCACTGCCGTTTGTAGAATCAAAGGTGAGCGAAGAATCGGGTCCAGTGCGTTCTCCTCCCAGATATAATGTTCCAATTGTAAGGGACTTGCCATTCAGGTCGATTGTAACAGTTCCTTTGACAAGAAGTGTAAGGTCTTTGATATCTATATCTGCCTCCAGGGTGATGGTTTTTGAAGCAACGGTTATTTGTCCGTTTGTATCCGCGGCGGGGATTGGAGGCCATGTATCCGCCCAAAGCAGTCCGCCACCCCCAAGACCTGCACCCGCAAAAATCAGAAAAAGCATGCACAGCACTAGCTGGCGTGGGTGTGCGGCGCGGGGAAAAAATTTGGGGAAGGTTATAAGTTTTTTAATCAGCTTTGGTAAATGCATTTTCATCTATCTTCTTATTATAAAGCATTTTAGCCTGGCATGCACGGGGAATTATGGTGGAAAAAGATAAAATCGTGTAAAATCAAAATATGGCCTGCTATATTGCGATTGACCTTAAATCTTTTTATGCCTCGGTGGAATGTCGGGAGAGGCTTTTAGATCCGCTTACAACAAATCTTGTTGTGGCAGACAAAAGCCGTACTTCCAAGACAATCTGCCTTGCCGTAACGCCGGCTCTTAAGGCTTACGGACTCAGCGGACGCAGCCGGCTTTTTGAAGTGGAAGCAAAGGCTAAGGAAATAAAAAGGCAGACCGGAAAAGAGCTGGAATACATAGTTGCGGTGCCCCGAATGGCTCTTTATATTCAGTATTCTACCCGCATTTATAATGTTTACCTTAGATATTTTGCGCCAGAAGATATTCATGTTTATTCAATCGACGAGGTTTTTATAGACGCAAGCTCTTATCTTTCTCTTTATAAAACTACAGCTCATGAGCTTGCGGTTCGTGTAATTCATGATGTCCTAAAAGAAACCGGCATTACAGCCACGGCTGGCATTGCGCCAAATCTTTATCTTTGTAAAATTGCAATGGATATTGTGGCAAAGCACATTCCTGCAGACCAGGACGGAGTAAGAATTGCAGAGCTTGATATTCCAACTTACAGAAGGGAGCTGTGGCACCATCAGCCTATAACAGATTTTTGGCGGGTTGGAAAGGGGACTGCCCGCCGGCTTGAAAAATACTTTATCCGCACAATGGGTGATATTGCCAGAACTTCCTTGAATAATCCCGAAATTTTATATGATGAGTTTGGAATTGATGCGGAAATTCTGATTGACCATGCCTGGGGGCTTGAACCGGTTGGTATGAAGGAGATAAAGGGCTACAAGTCGGAGGCAAAAAGCCTTGGAAGCGGGCAGGTGCTTCATGAACCATACACTTACGAAAAGGCAAAAATTATTGTTCGTGAAATGGCCGAACTTTTGGCTCTGGATTTATTCAAAAAGAAGCTGGTGGCTTCGTCGATTACCCTGCAGGTGGGGTATGATATAGAAAGTCTTGATCTGCCAGATTTTGATGGTGAAGTTGTAACTGATTTTTACGGACGGCAGACTCCAAAGCCGGCTCATGGCTCCTGGGCTTTTTCTAGTGAAACAAATTCTTCTAAGATAATTGTAGAAGGATTTATGTCAATCTTTGAAAAAACTGTAAATCCTCTCTGGTTGGTGCGGCGGGTGAATATTACGGCCAATAACACAATTCCGGTGAGCCAGAGGCAGCCTGGCTTATTTGATGCGGTTGATGAGAAGGAAGGCGGGCTGAACCAGGAAAAGGAAGACCGCTTACAAAAGGCCCGGCTTGAAATCATGAAAAAATTTGGGAAAAATGCAATTTTGAAGGGTACAAATCTTGAAGATGGTGCCACAACCCGCGACCGTAACGCTCAGATTGGAGGGCATCGCGCATGAAAATGTTTGGATTACCAAGATAATTTTTGTGGCAAAATATCACCCATATTACTTACTTTATTACCCATGTGTGATATAATCATCATGGGTGATAAAGTGAATAATCAATTACATGAATTATTAGATGAACTCCGTTCTTATGATACTGAACGTGAATGGTTAGAGTTTAAGGAAAACTGGTTTGATCAGACTCAGCTTGGACAGTATATTTCTGCTCTCTCAAACAGTGCTGCAATTGAAGGTCGTAAGAATGCTTATTTTGTCTGGGGAATTCATAATGAAACTCATGATGTTACAGGTACGAATTTCAACTGCAACATGGATATTAAAAATGAGCCTTTAAAACATTTTCTTGCACGACAGATTTATCCAGATTTAAATTTTAGTTTTGAAGAAACAAATTATGAGGGTAAAAAGGTTGTTGTTCTTACTATTCCGGCTGCAAGGACAGTTCCTACAAGTTTTGATAACGAACGCTTTATACGAATTGGTTCAAGTAAAGAAAGTCTCAGAAAATATCCGGAAAAAGAGTCTTATCTGTTTGATGTCCTTCGACACGGATTTCCAACAATTGAGAATACACCCTCAAAATATCAGTATTTAACATTTGAAAAACTGTTTATTTATTATGGTGCTAAAGGTCTGAAACTTAATCCTGATAATTTCAAAAAGAACCTTAATCTTCTTACAGAAGATGGGAAATATAACATTCTTGCACAGTTGCTTTCTGATAATTCTCAGATTCCGTTAAGAGTTGCCATTTTCTCAGGAAAGACAAAAGCAGATAAAATGTATTCTATCCGCGAATTTGGTTACCAATGTATTTTGTATACGCTTGATGAAGTTCTTCGTTATGGAGATGTCTTGAATATTCTTCAGGCAGATGAAAAGGATAGAGTTGTAGAGCGAAAGGACGTTCCTTTGTTTGAAAATGATGCTTTCAGGGAAGCTGTTATAAATGCGTTTGTTCATAATAAATGGGTAACAGAAAATGAACCGATGATTACCGTTTTCTCAGATAGAATTGAAATTCTTTCTCGGGGAATACTACCGCCAGAACAGACGCTTGAAGGATTTTTTAGAGGTGAATCTGTTCCTGTAAATAAGAAACTTTCAGAAATATTCTTACAACTTCATATTAGTGAAAAAACTGGCCGTGGTGTTCCAAAAATTACCAGCACATACGGAAAAAGTGCATACGAATTTCATGAAAACTCTATTGTTGTAAAAATCCCTTTTAATTGGATTAACAATATGGGTGATAAACCGGGTAATAAAACGGGTGATAATTCACAGCTTAATAATACCCAGTCCAAGATTTTTTCAGAAATCCGAAATAATCCAAATATTACAAAACCTCAAATTGCACAGCTAGTTGGAGTTGGAAAGACTACCGTTGATAATGCAATTGCAGTTCTCAAACAGAAAGGTTATATAAAACGTTCAGGTTCCAATAAAACTGGTTTCTGGGAAATATTAAATGCAGGAGAAATTGAGAAGTGAAGAAGATTTTCAAATGCTTAATTATATGTAATATATGGGGTAAGTTTGAAAAGTTTGGATTTATAAAAAGAAGGGACAACATCGCGCATGAAAAATAATTCAAAAGCTGAAAAATATTATTCTGACATTATTGATTATGACTGGAACTCTTCTTCCTTAAAAAATCATATGCCTTTGAGTCAGCGGGCAAAAATCTTTCTGCCTTTTTCTGCTTTAACCGGTTATGATGAAGCCCTGCAGAAAACCTTAGAGCTGGAAATTGCAGAGATGAATGAATAAAGATTTTGTTGTAGTTTTTCTTTTACCTTTACGTTAGGTTCATATTCCATTATATTATAAAAATGGATTTTGGTTTTATTCAAAAAGTAACACCCATGTATCTTGAAGCGGCGGCTCTCACTTTAAAGCTGGCCCTTATAGGAATCCTTCTTTCTGTAGTGCTGGGACTGGCCTGCGCCCTTGTAAAATATTTTAAGGTGCCTGTTTTACGCCGCATTGTTGGTGCCTACATTGAACTTTCCAGAAATACTCCGCTTTTAATTCAGCTTTTCTTTTTGTATTTTGCTTTTCCTAGAATGGGAATAAAATTAAGCTCGGTTCAGTGTGCTATCATCGGTCTTACTTTTTTGGGCGGCTCTTACATGGAAGAAACCTTCCGTTCTGCTTTGGAATCTGTTTCTAAAATCCAGATTGAATCTGCTCAGTGCATTGGTCTTACCCCTAGGCAGGTTACTCAGTATGTAATTTTGCCTCAGGCAGTTTCGGTTTCTATTCCGGGCTTTTGTGCTAATGTAATGTTTATGATTAAGGAAACTTCAGTTTTTTCTGCTGTTGCCCTTGCCGACCTGATGTACGTTGCAAAAGACTTAATTGGTCTTTATTACAAGACCGAAGAAGCCTTGCTTTTGCTTTGTATTGCATATTTTGTGCTGCTTTTACCAATTTCATTGATTGCGGCTTTTGCCGAAAGGAGACTGCGTTATGCCCAGTTCGGACGCTAGTGTTAATATGATGGACGCAATCAGGCAGGCCTTTGGTGTACTCACAATGGGAACAAACTTTGTTCGTTTGCTTGGCGGACTTTGGGTAACAGTCTGGATTGCTCTGCTTTCGGTGGCTTTTTCGATTATTCTGGGCTTTTTGTTTGGCATGCTCATGACCGTGAAAAATCGCTTTGTTCGTGCAATTTGCCGAATCTACCTTGAATTTATGCGAATTATGCCACAGATGGTTCTGCTCTTTTTGGCTTACTACGGCCTTACCCGCATGTTCAACATTTCTTTAAGCGGTGAAGCTGCCAGTATTCTGGTTTTTACCCTCTGGGGAACTGCCGAAATGGGAGACCTGGTTCGCGGGGCCTTAGAAAGTGTGCCAAAACATCAGTATGAAAGCGGCAGGGCAATCGGTCTTACAGAACGCCAGATTTTCTTTTATATCATTATTCCTCAGACTTTGCGCCCTCTTTTACCTTTGAGCATGAATCTTATAACCCGTATGATTAAAACTACTTCACTTGTAGTTTTTGTCGGTGTAATAGAAGTTGTAAAAATCGGGCAGCAGATTATTGAAGCCAACCGCCTTACAGTTCCAACAGCCAGCATTGCAGTTTACTTTGTAATTTTTATGATGTACTTCTTTGTCTGCTGGATTTTGAGTTTAGCGGCGCGGGCAGTGGAAAGGAGACAAAGATAATGGCACTTTTGGAACTTAAAAACATAAAGAAATCTTTTGACTCAAACGAGATTCTTAAGGACATTTCCCTGAATGTAGAAAAGGGCGAGGTTATTGTAATTCTGGGGCCTTCCGGCTGCGGAAAGTCTACCCTGCTGCGCTGTATTAATGGACTGGAAACTATTCAGGGGGGAGAGATTCTTTTGGATGGAGAAGTGATTTCTAACCGCAAAAAGGATATGCACCTTATCCGCCAGAAGATTGGCATGGTTTTCCAAAGCTATGACCTTTTTCCACACCTTACAGTGATGAAAAACCTTCTGCTGGGGCCAAAGCATGCTCATGAATTGAATTTAAAGATGGATGAGGTGGAAAAAGAGGCCGAAGCCTGGCTTGAACGCGTTGGCCTTGCTGATAAGAAAAATGCTTATCCCCGCCAGTTGAGCGGCGGTCAGAAGCAGCGTGTTGCAATTGTGCGTATGCTCTGCCTGCACCCAGAAGTTATGCTTTTTGACGAAGTAACCGCCGCCCTGGACCCGGAAATGGTTCGCGAGGTTCTTGATGTTATGATGAGCCTTGCCAATGATGGAAAAACAATGCTGATTGTAACTCATCAGATGGAATTTGCCCGTGCTGTTGCAGATAGAATTATTTTTATGGACGAAGGCCAGATTATAGAAACCGGCACTCCTGAAGAATTCTGGACAAATCCAAAAACTGAACGTGCCAAGAATTTCCTTAAGACTTTTGAGTTTGAGAGCAGGAAGAAATAATCCACTGCCAGATTTTTTTTATATTCAACTGGGTTGTAATTCCGTACTCAACTCCGTGCTTGCTGATTCCGCATTCCAGTGCAAAAGCATCTGGTTCTGTTGTTTTTATCCTGTAACCAATATAGGCTTCCAGCATCACGTAATCAAGAAAGTTTTGTTTCCAGCCGAGGTGGGGACAATGGGAAATATAGGTAGATGTTTTTTCTTCTTCCTCTCCCATATACATTACAAAATCTGTACCAATCCCATATCCCAGATACAGCATGTTCATTCCCTTATTAAAAGGGTAAATCCTGGCATTAAGTCCAAGCCCAACAGAAGTAATCCAGTCGTGTTCCAAATCAGGCTTTAGTGAAACATGAGAAAAACTTCCTTTTAGCGAAGCAAAATTCATAATTCCATGCTCATAAGTAAAGCCTAGCCCCCAGCCATTATTTTGTAAGCCTGCACCCATGTAGCTAAAGTCAAAAGAAAAAATTCCCTTTCCGTTGAAGGCATCTGCATGGCAGTTTTGCCGTGGAGCAATCAACAGAAAGAAAAGTAAAATTCTACTTATTCGCATGTACCTTTTCATTTGCATTAAATATATAGTAAATGGCAGGCATAATAAACAGTGTCATGATTGTTCCAAATCCAAGTCCACCTAAAACTGTAATGTTTACAGGTTGAATCATTTCTGCGCCTTTACTAGGCCAAAATGCCATTGGAATAAGAGAAATAATTGTTGTGAGTGTTGACATTAAAATTGGACGCAGACGGCTTCTGGCAGATTCAATACAAGCTTCTTCCAATTCCATGCCTTTTTTTCTCAGCTGATTTGCATAATCTACAAGGACAATTCCGTTATTTACAATAATTCCTACCAGCATAAGGATTCCGAAAATTGACATAAGAGAGATTTTTTGTCCGGTCAGCAGGTAAATCAGCGCAACTCCAATAAAGCTAAGTGGAAGGGTGAAAATGATAATAAAAGGATCTTTTATTGATTCAAACTGACTGGCCATTACGGCAAAAACAAGAATGATTGCCATTACAATTACTACGGCAAATCCGCTTGCTTCGGCAATCATATCTGCCAGGTCCCCGCCTGTAATAAAGGTAAGGTTTTCGTCTTCTGGAATATTTTGGGAAATAAGGCTGTTTACTTCTGCCTGAATGTCACTTACTGTAAGTCCTTTTGCTGGTGTGATTGAAACGCTTGCAACTGGCATTTGATTATCCCTTTTTATAGAAGCCGGCGCCCTGCTTTCTTCATAGTGCGCAATTGCAGCAAGCGGATAACGTTTTCCGTCATTTGCTATAACATAAATGGAGTTCAGGTCTGAAGAGCGTTTTTTGTCTTTTTCATCAAGAGCTACAATAATGTCCGTTTCTTCATTGTTATAATTGTAGGTACCGGCATTTATACCGCTTATTGAAGCTCTAAGTTCAGAAGCTACACTTTGAACGGAAATACCTAATCTATTCATAGCCTCACGGTCCAGTTTTATGTTAATTTCCGGCATTCCGTCTGTAAAATCAGAAGAGATTTCTGAAATTTTATCTTCCATATTCATTCTGACAAGCTTTTGGATTTTTGAGGCTGTTTCGCGTAGAAGTTCTTTATCATTTGACTTCATTTTTATTTCGAGATTTCCACTTCCTGCAAGAACAGAAAATAAAGATGATGAAGAGAATGACCACTGGGCGTCTGGAATTGAATAAAAATATTTTCTGAGCTTGTATTTTAACTCTTCACTGCCATGATTTAGAACAAGCTCCAGCTTTGCTGTATTAGATGATGACATAGAGTTCTCATCACCAATGGTAATGTTTGAATGAATTATGCCAGAATCCTCTGCATAAGCATTAGCTTCCATCAAGTGAATTACACGGTCTGTTTCTTCCAGAGGAGTCCCTTTTGGAAGCGTAAGATTTACTACAAGAGATTTTTCGGTTGAAACGGGCATTAGTTCAAAGCCTCTGCCTGGAATTGTGGCAATAGATGCTATCAGCACAATTATGAGTGCAATTATTGTAATCAGCTTGTGATGAATTACCCAGCTTACAGCTTTTGTGTAAGAGCCTGTAATTCTTGACCAGAAATTTGCCTTTGGAGATTGGGCTTTAAGCTTTTCTTCTGAAAAACTTTGCTGTATTGCCTGTGGTGTAATTTTTAGATAATGGGCTGTAAGAACCGGAATGAGAAGAACAGCGCTTGCAAAAGAACATAGAAGGGCAAAGGAAATTGTTGCGGCAAGGTTGATTAGTGCTGCTCCAACGAGTCCCAACATTCGCTTGAAAATAATCATAGGCAGAAAAATACAAACAGAAGTAAGGGTGCTTGAAAATACCGGCATAATCATTTCTTTTGTGCCATTAACAGAAGCTGTATATGCATCTTCTCCTTTTGCAGCATGTGTGTAAATATTTTCCAGAACAACAATAGAGTTATCAACGAGCATACCAACACCTACAAGAAGACCCGCAAGAGAAAGAAGGTTGATTGTCATGTTTGTAAAATACATAAAAACCAGAGTAACAATCATAGAAACTGGAATTGTAACTCCAATAATGATTGTGCTTTTTACATTGCGGAAAAAGAGGAAGAGTACAATTATTGCAAGCAGAGCTCCTTCTACAAGAGATTTAATAACTTCACGAATTGTTGCTTCAATCTGGTCTGCGTCATTACTGGTTTCTACAAGATGAATATCAGAGGTCATAGTTTTTTGAAGACGAACAATGCTTTTTCTGACATTGTGACAGGTTGTTACTGTGTTTTTATCAGATTGTTTTTGAAGGCTTAGTATGACTGCGGGTTTGCCGTTGTAGTATGCAAGCGAAGTTGATTCTTTTGGACTTTCATAAACATCTGCAATATCCCGAATTAAAACAGGCTGTAATTGTCCAGTGCTTTCAGAACGGCGATATGCGGCAACTGTATTTTTAATATCTTCAATTGATTTAAAAGTTCCGTCTGCCAGTACAGTCCAGTTCATTTCATCAGCTTTTATAATTCCCCCGGAAGCTGTCATATTCTGAGTTTTCAGATTTTGGGCTATAGAGGAAATTGTCAGGTTATAGGCTTCGAGACTTGAGCGTAAAACAGAAATCTGAATGGATTTTTCCTGTCCGCCGCTTATATCTACAGATGCAACGCCTTCTGTCTGTTCAAGTGCTGGAGCAATTACACTGTCGGCATAGCAGTAAAGCTCTTCAGGACTTTTATTTCCCTGAAGAACAAGATTCATGAAAGGCAGCATAGAAGCATCCAGATGTTTAATCGTAGGATTTGTCGCTCCTGAAGGAAGCTGATTTTTTATTCCGTCCAGTTTTTCCCGAATATCGTTTGTGGCCTGTTCAAGATTTGTTCCGCTGACAAATTCCAGCCTTACGCTTGAGTATCCTGTAGAAGATGTTGATGTAATATTTTTTAAGCCGGAAAGACCTGAAAGTCCTTTTTCAAGAACTCGGGTTAGATTTTGTTCAACTTCTTCTGGAGAAGAATTGCCGTAGGTAGAAATTACCATAACGTTAGGATAATTTGAGTCCGGCAGCATATCTACCTGGAGCTTTTTTGCGGTAAATAAACCTGTTCCTACCAGAATAAGAAATATAAAAAGAATTGTTACTGGTTTACTGACTACTTTTTCTGTAAAAGACATATTCGCCTCCTCTTTGTGTTTATAATTTTTAGGGTTACAAGCCTGTTTCTATGGCATTTATAAGCTGCCCGTCTGCAATAAGGCTCTGACCTTTTACAACAAGAAGGTCTCCCTCTGTTAGTCCCTTTCTAATTTCAATAAGGCCATCTACTTTAAGACCTGTTTCTACTGCAATTCTGGCTGCTCTTTGTCCTTCTGCTATATAAACATAACTTTTATCCTCATCATAAATTAATGTTTTAGAAGGAATTGCAATGATGTTTTCAAGTTTTTCAGTTATCAGGTGAACTCTTGCACTCATTCCGGCTTTTGCAAACTTTTCTGCATTTTCAGACGTGAAAGTTAGAATTACGTTTGTACTCCTGCTGCCTGAATCAATTACCGGGCTGATTTCCGTAACTTTTGCAGAAAGAACTTCTTCTGAATATGCTGGAAGAGTAATAAGTGCCTGCTGCTCCATTTTTAAAAGTGAAGAAAAACGTTCTGGAACTTCCATGTGAATTTCCAGGTTTTCAATCTGTCCTATTCGTGCAAGAACAGAAGATGTGCTTACCTGAGCACCAATTCTGGCAGGAAGGGCAACTACAGTGCCGGCAATAGAAGACCGAACTGGACTTGCTGAATATACAGCGCCGGGTCTGCTGGAATCTACTTCAGCAATAATCTGATTTGCGCTTACTTTATCGCCCACTTTTACAAAAAGGCGGGTTATTTTTCCGCTGACTGTGGAATACATATCTACACTGTTTCGTGCAAGAACTTCGCCACTGAATTCTATATAATCCGAAAGTGAAGTATTTTTGATCTTCCAGGTGTTTACAGTAACACTTCTTTCTTCGTTCTTGTTTTCATCACCATTTTTTGCAGACTTCTTTCCACTGCAAGAAAAAAACATGCTTGTAATCATAATTATTGCTGTAATTGTCTTAATTTGTTTCATGTTGCATCTCCTGATATTAGGTTTTATTGTTATTACTCGGCCCAGTTTTCTGGCAGGGCTAAAAGATATTCAAGGTCTATCATGCTCGAAATATATGTATATAAATCAGATTGATAAGCAAGTTTTGTTTTGTTTAATTGGGCTTCAGAATCTTTTACAGTGAGAAAATCTGAACGGCCGTTTCTGTATGATTCTTCTGTAAGGTTATATGCCTGCTGAGCCTGATTTATCAGACTTTCGCTTGCTGCAATTGCAGCCTTTGCACTAGAAATGTTATCCATAGTCTTTTTTATTTCAGTCCATAGCTGGGAAGTAATTTCTTCTCGTGCAATTTCTAGCTTTGCTTTTTCTCTTTGCAGGCTTCGGTATTGAATGCGGTTGTTTGACCAGGGAAAAAGTGCGCTTAAATCCCAGGCAACAGTAAAATTTAAATTGCCTGTATCTGTCCAGTTTGAAGCGTTGAACCAGTTTGAATTAAAATCATTTATAGTTGGCTTCATGGAATAATTTAGTGAAAAAGTAGGAGTAAAGGATTTTAACTGAAGTCCTGTAATCTGCTGATTTATTGAATCAAGCTTTATTCCAGACAGTACGTATTCGCTATTTGTAGGTCCATATTTTTGTAAAAGTTCGTATTCATCAAAATCAATAATCTTTGAATTCAAATCACCTTCCAGTATTACCTTGCTTCCTGCCGGCATTCCCAGAAGCATAACAAACTGATCCATTTGCTGTCCAAAAGCTAATTCTTCTTTTTCAATATCACGCTTCATATTCTGATAAGAAACCTGTGTCTGTAAAAAATCCTGGCGTGTTATATATCCGTTATTAAAAGATTTTTCTGCTAATACTGCTCTTTCACGGGTATTTTCCAGACTTAGCAGGTTGTTTTCCAGATTCTTTTGTGAAAGCAGCATTGCATAAAATAGTTTCTTTATATCCCTTTCAACCTTGCGTTTTGTCTGATCAAAGGAAATCTGGCCGGCCTGGTAATCTTCCCGGGCTTTTCGTATATCTGTGATAAGAGAACCATTGTAATTCAGCCCTAAAGAAAGATTCCCCATTGCATTCCAGCTTTCGCTTTGAGTGGCACGGGAGATTGTGCCACTGGCTTGAAGGCTTGGAAACAAGGAGTTTAGAATATGATTTGCCGTGTCTCCCTTACTTTCAAGGTCTACTGCAGCGGTACGCACTGTGTAGCTGTTTTGCAGTGCGTAGGAAACCGCATCGTCTATTGTTAGTGTTGAAGCAAAAAGCAAGCCTTCAAAAATAAAAGACATTGCAAAAATCAATTTCTTCATAAACAACTCCTAGGCTATTTTTCCTGTGGCTTTGAGCCATTCAATTTCATCATGCATAGTTTCGCGGTAACTGCGGGTTGTGTAACCAAGTTCACGGCGGGCTTTGCTTGAATCAAAATCGTTGTTGCGGGCAAGGTTATAAACGGCAAAGGTTGTCATAAGCGGACGTTTTCCTTTGCGGGCTGCCTGCTTTTCCATAATTTTTGCAATCAAACTGGCCATTTTTACCGGGATAAAAGTCTTCATTTTTTTACAATGGGCTTCTTCACTTACAAGGCGGCTGAAATCGCGGAAAGAAACCTGGTCATTTCCAAGAATATAACACTGACCTCTCTTGCCTTTGTCTGCGGCGGCAATGGCTCCTGCTGCAAGGTCGCGAACATCACAAAGATTAAAGCTTCCGTCAATTCCGGCCGGCATTTCTCCATTGATAATCTGAATTAAAACTTTAGTTGTTTCGCCTACTGCAAAATCCTCCGGTCCCATAATTCCGCTTGGATGAATTACACAGGCATTTATTCTTTCTTCTCCTTCTGCATTTGCGGCATCCAGAACAAGCTGAGTTGCCTGAGCCTTTGACTGACTGTAGCAGCCCAAAACCTTTGAAGGATCAAAGCTTTGTACTTCACCAATTTTCTCTCCCTTTGGAAGCTCTGGAATTGCCCCTGTGCTGGAACAATAAACAAGCTTTTTACATTCCCTGTGTTTTCTGCAAAGTTCTATTATATTTTTTGTTCCGCCAACATTTACATCAATAACCTTTTGGTTGAAAGCTGGATTTACAGTAACAATGCTTGCAATATGCATTACGATTGTCTCAAAACCTTCCGGCACGGTAAAAAATTCTTCCAGCGAAGAAAGGTCTGTAAGGTCTCCGCGTACAATTTCTGCTTCGCCAGGAACGTATTTTTCTGCCGGATCATTTGGAAGTACAAAGGCTCTTACTTTTTCTCCCCGGTCTATAAGCTGACGGCAGATTGTTCCGCCTAAAAAGCCTGCAGCTCCAGTTACAAGGTAAATTGTTTTTCCGTTATTGGTTGTCATATTTTTCTCCTGTTTTTTTTTGCGACTGCCAGCATCCGCCGGGCCTTCGCCTGATTTCTGACAAAAATATACTTTCCCTATATTTCTAAAATGTTTGCGAAATGTTGCTGAAATATTAAAAATTCGGGATTTTGCAGGAATTTTTGACTTTTTTTGAGCGAAGCGGGTTTCAACGTGCTATAATTTTTTTATGATTAAGATTCTGGTTGTTGAAGATGATGCAGGACTGAACTTTACACTCTGTTCATTTTTGCGAAAGAACGGATTTGAAGTAACTGGCTGCTCCCTTGCAAACGATGCCTACAATGCAATGTACAACACTCTTTTTGACCTGATAATTTCAGATATCATGATGCCTCAGATAGACGGTTTTGAATTTGCCCAAACGGTGCGCAAGGTAAATCAGACTATTCCAATTATTTTTATGACGGCTCGGGATGATTTTGCTTCCAAGCAAAAGGGCTTTGCGGCAGGAATCGATGACTATCTTGTAAAGCCTGTGGATTTGGATGAACTGCTTTTGCGCATTTCTGCAATTTTAAGGCGGGCAAATATTGCTCAGAGCAAAAAACTAACCGTGGGCTCCCTAACCTTGGATGCAGATGCGGTAACAGCAAGTAATTGCGTGGAAGGAGGGGATTCTGCCGAAATCCCGCTTACCGCCAGAGAATTCAACCTTACCTATAAACTTCTTTCTTACCCCAATAAAACTTTTACCCGTGTTCAGCTGATGGACGAATTCTGGGATGCAGACAGCAATGCAACACCCAGAGCGGTGGATGTTTACATCACAAAATTGAGGGAAAAGCTTTCTGAATGCAGTGGTTTTGAAATTGTTACTGTGCACGGTTTGGGCTACAAGGCGGTAATAAGATGAGTGACAAAGTGAAACAAAGTCGCTTCCCGGCCAGCCTTTTCTGGACAGTTTTTGGAATGCTGCTTCTTACGGCGGGTGTAAATGTTGGACTTATTCTTTTAAGCCTAAAGTGTTTTTGGCCGGCAATTATTACAGTTCATTTGATTCTTTTTTACTGGATTATAATTTCTGCTCTTATTGTTCTATATGTAAGACATAAAATTCACAAGACATACGAAATCCCCCTACAGGAAATTTCGAAGGCAACAGAAAAGGTTTCTCAGGGAAATTTTACAATTCAGATTCCTACAATCAATCCTCCAGAAAAATACGATTATCTTGATATTATGATTCTTGATTTAAACAAGATGATTAAGGATTTGAATGGAATTGAAACTCTAAAAACCGATTTTATTTCTAATGTTTCACATGAGTTAAAAACTCCTCTGGCCGTAATGCAGAATTATGCAACCATGCTCCAGGCTCCTGATCTTGATGAAAAAAGCCGTCTGGAATATGCAAAGGCAGTATCTTCAAACTGCCGCCGCCTTACAGCACTTGTTACCAATATTTTAAAACTGAATAAGCTTGAAAATCAGCAGATTTATCCAAAGGTTGCTCATTATGATATTGGGGAATATCTGCGGGAAAGCATTCTGACTTTTGAAGATGCCTGGAGTGAAAAAAATCTAGAGCTTGAAGCAGATATTGCAGATGGAATTATGGTCACCACAGATGGAGAGCTTTTAAGCCTGGTCTGGAATAATTTTATTTCCAACGCCATTAAATTTACGCCGGAAGGCGGGCGGATTTTGATAAAGCTTGAAGAGGTTGAGAACGAAGGTGGAGAAAAGAAAATAAAAATATCTGTAAAGGACAGCGGCTGCGGAATGAATCCCCAAACAAAAAAAAGGGTATTTGAAAAATTCTTTCAGGGTGATACAAGCCATGCTACTCAGGGAAATGGACTGGGGCTTGCCCTTGCAGCTAGAGTTGCAGCAATTTGTGGCGGTAAAATTGGCGTAGAAAGTCAGGAAGGAAAGGGCAGTGAATTTTACTTCACATTTTAACGGATTTTCGAGCAGGTAGGTAAATGCTAAAAAAATGCTAATCGCATTTTTTTTTAACGCATTTGCTATTATTACCCATTGACTTAGTAGGTAATTACATGCTATAAATACCTCATCACGTGAATAAATCTTAAAAAAATTGTGAGGTATGAATATGAAAAAATCTGGAGTAAAAATTATTGCGGCTTTGGCTCTTGTGCTTGCCGCTAGTCCGCTTGCTGCTAAACCAAAGTTCCGTACTGTGGAACAGATTAAGAAAAGCAAGACAATCAAAATTGCTGTTTTCAGCGATAAAAAACCATTTGGTTATGTTGATGAATACGGCAAGTACCAGGGATACGATGTATACTTTGGAGACCGCATTGCAAAAGACCTGGGCGTAAAAGTAAAGTATGTTCCTGTAGAAGCTGCTGCCCGCGTAGAGGTTTTGGAAACTGGTAAGGTAGACCTGGTTCTTGCAAACTTTACAGTAACTCCTGCTCGCGCAGAAAAGGTTGATTTTGCTCTTCCTTACATGAAGTGCGCTCTTGGCGTTGTTTCTAACGATAAAGACCTTATTACAAAGCCGGAAGATTTGAACGGAAAAACTCTGATTGTTTCAAAGGGAACAACAGCAGAAACTTTCTTTACAGAAAACTATCCACAGGTAAATCTTTTGAAGTTCGACCAGTACTCAGAAGCTTACAATGCTTTATTGGATGGTCGTGGAGTTGGACTTTCAACTGATAACACAGAAGTTCTTGCATGGGCAATCGAAAATCCAGGCTTCACAGTTGGAATTGAATCTCTTGGAAGCCTTGATACAATTGCTCCAGCCGTTACAAAGGGAAATGAATCTCTCTTGAACTGGCTCAACGAAGAAATTAAGTCTTTGGCCGGCGAAAAATTCTTCCATGCCGACTACGAAGCAACCTTGCGTGCCGTATACGGTCCAAACTCAGACGCCGACTCTCTTGTAGTAGAAGGCGGCCAGTTGTAATCAGCTGGTTGATTATTAAGGAAAAAAAAGCCGGAAGCGGAGCGAGATTGAAAATGCACTTGCAATCCTGGGCGTTCAGCCCTGTGGATTGCAGCTGTGCGTTTTTCAAGCTCGCACAGCGTACGGCTTTTTTTTATGTGGCTTGCACTGTGCGCTTTTTCAAAGATGCAGAGCGGAAGCCCTTTTATTTTTCTAACAATGTAAATTATAATTACAGTAGTCAAAAAATCAGTTTAAAAAAACGCCTTTTGGTAGTACAATATTCACCATGGCTTCACGTATTATCAATCCTGTCCTGGCAGGATTTTATCCCGACCCTTCTATTTGCGAAGCAGAGGGAATGTATTATTTAGTTTGTTCATCTTTTTCCTATGTTCCGGGGCTTCCAATATTCAGAAGTAAAAACGGAATTAAATGGGAACAGATTGGAAATATAATCGACCGTCCTGAACAGCTTAATTTTGAAGGACAGGGCGTTTCTCGCGGGCTTTTTGCTCCAACAATCCGTTATTACAATAAAAAGTTCTACTGTATCTGTACACAGGTAGATAAACTGGGGAACTTTTTTGTTACTGCAGACAATCCGGAAGGTCCCTGGTCTAATCCTATTGCCGTAAAAGGAGCAGAAGGCATTGATCCATCACTCTTTTTTGATGATGATGGTACATCCTGGTATGTGGGAACCCGTCCTGCTCCAGAAGGTCCTAAATATAACGGAAACTGGGAAATCTGGATTCAGCGGATAAATCTTGAAAATGGCGAACTTATTGGGGAATCTAAAGGAATCTGGCGCGGTGCTTTACGCGACTGTGTCTGGCCGGAAGGTCCTCATATTTATAAAATCAACGGAACCTATTATTTGCTGCATGCAGAAGGCGGCACCGGTCCTGACCATGCGGTTTGTGTTGCCCGCTGCCAGACAATTGATGGTGTGTGGGAAGGAAAAAAATCTAATCCGATTTTAACACACCGTCATCTTGGGCAGTCGGCCGGAGTTCGCAATGTAGGGCACGGAGACCTTGTTCAGGCCAGCAGCGGTAAATGGTGGATGTGCTGTCTTGCTTCCCGCCCTTATGGAGAAGGTGAGCAGCGCTTCTGCAATATGGGGCGCGAAACCTTTTTTGTTCCTGTAAAATGGGAAGACGGCTGGCCTGTTTGTTCCTGGGAAACCGGACTTATAGAAAACGCCTATAGTCTGTCTGGTCATGTAGTGCAGAGAGCAAACGAAGATGCAGATGCAGTCACTTTCCCAAATATTGATGATTTCAACACAAATAAACTTGCTTCTTACTGGCTCAGTCTTAGAGAGCGAAATGATGAATACATAAACTGTACAGATTCTTCTGGCCAGCTGCGTATTTATGGAGGCGAGGCTCTAACTGGAAACGGCAAAGTGCATATGGTGGTCCGCCGCCAGACTGCCTTCAGTTTTGAAGCCGCAACCGTAGTAAAAACAAACTTTGTTCATGAAAATGATGCCTGCGGAATTGTTTGTTTTCAGAATGAAAAATTCCATTTTAGACTTCAGATGGTTTTGCGAGGAAAACTTGTTGTTCTTCAGCTTATCAAAGTTTCTAACGGAAACGAAGAAGTGCTTGCTGAAGATATTCTTACAGGTGCTTCAAGCACAAATGTTTTCTGTACCCTGCGTGTTGTTGCAGAAAAACAGAGCTTGTTCTTTGAATACGGACCAGATGAAAGAAACATGCACATGTTCAAAAATGAAGTAGATGCAAGTATACTCAGTCAGGAAAAGGCAGGTGGTTTTGTTGGTACTGTTGTGGGAGTTTTTGCAACTTCTGGCACAGGAACAGAGAACAAAGATTTCTATGCTGATTTTGACTGGTTCCGATATGAAAACATTGGTCGTGACTGGATAAGTTTATAAGTGAATAAATTAGGAAGAGGTAAAAAATGAAAGCTAATTTGACTGTAAAGGGAATTTTCGGTTCAGGAATGGTTTTGCAGCGTAATAAAATCAACTGTATTTATGGTACAGCTGCTGGTTACACTGACATCATGCTCACTTTTAGAGGGGTAACTTCTATTACACAGAGTGATGAATACGGTAACTGGAAACTGGAATTCAGCCCGGGAGAAGCAGGCGGTCCTTTTGAAATGGTTATCAAGGCCGATGACGAACGCATAGATTATTCAGACATTTACGTTGGTGAAGTTTGGGTAAGTTCCGGACAGTCAAATGCACAGCTTCCAATGGAAAGAATGAAATTTACTTATCCACAGGAATTTGCTCTTCCCGAAAATCCAAATATCAGAATGCTCACAGTTCCAATTCGCTGGGCTCTGGATGGCGAAAAAGATTCTTTTGAACCGGGCACTATAAACTGGAAGGCAGCTTCTCCAGAAACTCTGGGCGAAATGTCTGGAACTGCATATTTCTTTGCAAAAAAGCTTTCTGCAGAACTGGATGTTCCTGTTGGAATTATTAATGCCAGTCAGGGAGGTTCTCCTATTGCTTCATGGCTTAGTAAATCTGCTCTGGAAGAAATGGGTGATAAGAGTGAGTTGTTAAATCAGCTTGAATATTACGAAAACCCTGAAAATATTTCAAAAAAACAGCGTGATGTTGCCGAAGCTCAGAAAAACTGGGATTTTGACTTAAACCGTCACTGTGTTTTCCCAGATACAGAGTCAAATGAAGGATGGCACACATGCACAATTCCTGGTTATTTAGATGAACTCAAGAGTGCTGGTGTAATCTGGATTAAAAAGGATATTACTCTTACAGCAGAACAGGTTTCTCATTTTAATTCTCAGAAAACCTGGCTTTGGATGGGAACAATTATTGATGCAGATTCTGCTTATGTAAATGGTTCGCAGGTTGGAAACACACCTTACTGCTATCCACCTCGCCGTTACGAAGTTCCAAGTGGACTTTTGCGTGAAGGTCACAATGTAATCATTCTCAAGATTCAGAAGAATAGAAAAGAGGGTGCAATTCGTTTCTACGAAGAAAAGCCATACTGTCTTTTTACAGAAGGAGTTTATGTTGCACCTACTGCTGTAAGAAATATTGAAAGACACGAAGAAAGTCTTTTCCCTCTTGATGGTGAATATATTGATTTAAAGGGAGAATGGCAGTTCTTTATTGAACGTACAATTCGCGATTGTCCTGATCAGGTATTCTTTGAATGGATGCCAACTGCTTTGTATAACGGTATGCTTGCTCCTTGCTTTAAGTATGCGGTTGCCGGTGCACTCTGGTATCAGGGAGAATCTGATGCTGGACGTGCCCCAGAATACAAGGCTATGCTTGTAAAACTCATTAATCTCTGGCGTCATAAATTTGTTTATGGTTCAAAAGATTTGCCTTTTGTTGTTGTTCAGTTGCCAAACTTTAGCGATGGCCATGGTGAAGATACTGCGGTTGTAAATGGCGGCTGGGCAGAAATTCGTCAGGTGCAGTCTGATGCAGCAGAAATTGCAGGAAGAACTGGTGTGGCAGTAACTATTGATGCCGGTGAATGGAATGATCTTCACCCAGAAAAGAAAAAGACTGTTGGCAGCCGTGCCGCAATGGAAGCTTTGCGCATTGCTTATGGAAAATCATTCATTTCTGCTGCGCCAAAAGCTGATGTATGTGAACTTCGCGATGGAAAATATTTTGTTCATTTTGATTGTGGAAATTCGGGCCTTGTTTCTTATCGGGTTACAGAAAATGATGTTGCCGATTTTGCAAAAGAAGATCCTGTAGTTCATGGCTTCAGCCTGCTTTATGAACATCGCGGCGAATATATTTGCGTAGAAGCAGAAGCTCGGCTTTTGGATACAAGTAATGTTGAAGTTAACCTGCTCCCTGAGTATGGAAAACTCAAAGAATTGCGTTATCTTTGGGCAGACAGTCCAAATCCTGTGAATTTGTATTCGCAGAATCAATTGCCTGCAATGCCATTTAGAATTAAGGTAGAGTAGTTTTAGAGAAGATTTTTATCTGAAAACTGCATTATTAAAATGAGAGGTGAAGGAAGGAAAATCCTTCACCTTTTTTTTGTTTGTTACAAAAATGATGTTTGTAAAATTGTTGTTTGGAAAGCTCTTTGAAAGAATTCTTTTGATTTTCAGGTTGAAGAAGAACTTTGGAAGGATGATAAACACAAATCTCTTGTTTGCAAAATTTATATTTGAAGAGTAAGTGTTAAAATCAATTTTGTGGTTATCATCAAACTTGCTTTTAAACACTTCTTTTATCTGATTTTCAAGTTTGACGCTTCCTTTTGTAGAAATTATTGAAATATCAGATAAATCGTTCAGAGATGAATTCATTTTCAGTAAATCTATCAGGGAAATTAGATTTTCTGCGAGTTCTTCAAGCTTCAAATGTAGGGTAAATACGCAGTCTCGTTTTATCATCACGTAAACTATAATACTTCCGACCTAAATATTGTGTCAAGCATAAGAAGTTTCTTATTAAATAAGTGTAGTTGCGAGAGAACCTGCATTTCTGTATAATCTGCTTATGAAAGTTGCAATTTTTTTCGGTTCTAAGTCTGATAAAGACACCATGAAAAAGGCTGCCGACATTCTTACAGAATTCGGTGTGGACTACAAGGCATATATCATTTCTGCCCATCGTGCCGGGGCTTTACTCAAAAAAACAGTTGAAGAAGTTGAAAAAGACGGTTGCCAGGTAATTATTGCCGGGGCTGGACTTGCTGCTGCTCTTCCTGGTGTAATTGCAGGAATTACAACATTGCCTGTAATTGGGGTTCCGCTTGAATGTGTAAGCGACAAATCAAACGGACTTGGCGGAATGGATGCTTTGCTCAGCATTGTGCAGATGCCTCCTCAGATTCCGGTTGCAACTGTTGGAATTAACAGCGCAAAAAATGCGGCTTATCTTGCTTTGCAGATTTTGGCTTTGCAGGATAAAGAGCTTGCAGGAAAATTAAAGGACTTTAGAAAGAAGCTTGCGGACGAAGCAGAAACTAGTGGTATTGATATTAAATTCTAAAACAATGCGTTAGCGATGTGAAGGGCGGCGAAGCCGTTCCGTAGTGGCGGTGGTTGAGCTTGTCGAAACCACCAGAACGAAGGAATGCAGCGATAGCGGAACCCGGAACGTAGCGACCCGAGCGAAAGCGAGGGGAACGCCCAAATATATAGGAGCAAACAATGGCATCTTACAAAGAATCAGGTGTAGACGTAGAAGAAGGTTACCGCGCGGTAAATAAGTACAAAGAACATGCAAAACGCACTGCAATTCCAGGACTTTTGACAGGACTTGGCAGTTTTAACGGAATGTTCGAGGTTCCAAAGGGATACAAAAATCCTGTAATTGTAAGTGGAACAGACGGCGTTGGAACTAAGCTGGATATCGCTTTCCAGATGAAAAAATACGACACCGTGGGAATTGACTGCGTTGCCATGAGCGTAAACGACATTTTGTGTTCTGGCGTTCAGACTCTCTTCTTCCTGGACTATGTTGCATGCGGAAAACTTGATGCAGATGTTGCAGCTGATTTGGTAAAGGGCGTTGCAGACGGTTGTGTTGATACTGGATGTGCTCTTCTTGGTGGTGAAACTGCCGAAATGCCAGATTTTTATGATGATGGAAAATACGACCTTGCCGGTTTTGGTGTAGGCGTTGGCGAAAAGAAAGAAATGATTACCGGTGAAGAAATCCGCGAAGGCGATGTTCTTATTGGTTTGAGCTCTACTGGTGTTCATTCAAACGGTTTCTCTCTGGTTCGCAAGCTTGTTCAGAATTTTAATGATCCATTTGTAATTGACGGAAAAGAAACTGGCAAAACTATTGGTGAAGTTCTTCTTACTCCTACTCGCATTTATGTTAAGCCTGTTATGGAAGTTCTTGGAAAATACCGCAAGGCAATTCACGGTATGGTTCATGTAACTGGTGGCGGCTTCTACGAAAATATTCCTCGTATGTATCCAAAAGCAAAGGATGGCAAAAAGCAGCTGATTTCTGTAATCAAGCGTGACAGCTGGGACATTCCTCCTGTATTCGGTGAGCTTATCCGCCGTGGTGCCGACCTTGATTCAATTTACAATACTTTCAACATGGGGATTGGTTTTGTTCTTGCTGTTTCTGCAAAAGAGGCTGATGCTGTTATTGAAATGTTCAATGAAAATGCTTCAAAATATCACAAAGACTACTGCCCAGATATGAAGGCTTACAAGATTGGCCGCGTTGAATATGCAAAGGGCGAAGTTAAGGGCCAGAAAGACAGCGTTTTGTTTGAAGACTAATTAGGTGTTATCTTCGGGCTTGACCCGGAGAGCTAAAAACGTCTCGGAGCAAGACTTGCAAGCAACGTAAAAAAATAGATTACTTTTTAAAGAGAATCCCCATCATTTGCGGAAGCGATTGATGGGGATTTTTTTATTTTGCAAAAACTTCTGTCTGGAGAGTGTGTAATATTTTCTCTAAGACTTTGCGGTCATTTTGATATTTTTCTGGAATAAGGGCATTTGTTGAAAAAAGCAGTGCGGGATGAATGGAAAGATTTTCTGCAATTGAAATGATGAGGTCAAATGAAGGTTTTGCTAATCCACATTCAACATTACCTATTGTGCCTGTTGAAACACCGCATAGTTCAGCAAGTTGTGCCTGTGAGATTTTCCGTTCGGTTCTGTATTCTTTTAGATTATCTATGAATTCCTTCTGATAGACATTCATGTTTACCATTATAAAGTGAAGTTAATTATCTTGACATACAATTAAATTGGTAATAGACTTTTGAATATCAATTAAACTGATAACATTAGCTAAATACTCATTTAGAATTATAAATAGGAAAGATATCTATGTTTTTTAAATCAATTTCAAATTTGCAGAAAAAAAATTCAGAAATAGACTGTTATAGTGAATTAGTTACAATAGTTCATTCTCCTGACGGAGTGAAAGTTATCTTTTTTCCAGAAAAAGTAATTTTGCAAAAAGACGGACATTATGTTGAAGTTATATATGATGATTTAGTTAATCTGTCTGTTTCTATGGAAAAAGAATTAACCAAAGTGAATTTCTGCAACATAGAGTTTTCTTATAAATCGGGGATGAAATCTGAAGAAGAAGTATCTTTCTGGAGAAGTGTAAAAGAAGCCTTTTCTGATGGAATGGAAGATTCTCCGTCTTATATGCAAAGTGAAAGCAAAATATTTTTGAATAATGCAGATAATTCTTCGTCAATTTCTTATCTTTGCAAAATGATGGATGAAAATCCTGGTATGTTAAAAACTCTGCTGAATAAACTGAATTTTGGCAGATAAAAATAAGAGGTGAAAGAATGAAAAAGATTCTTGGTTTGTTTGTAATTCTTCTTACAATTGGAAGTACGGGTGTTTTTGCAAAAGGAAAAGGTAAGTCTTTTGCAATTGGCGCACAGGCTGGATATCCGCTTGGTGGTGCAGTAACTTTTAAGGTTCAGTCGGTACCATGTGTTTTTGCCCTTGATTTTTCAGGAAACAGTGATGGAATGAATCTTGGTCTCACTGCTGACTGGTGGATTTCTAATCCGACAATTACCGGAACATGGGGCTATTATTATGGACTTGGCCTTTATGCAGGTCTTGGTTTGGGAGGTGAATCTTTTGGATTTGCAGCTGCTCCCCGGCTCCTTATTGGTACAAATGTTTTCTGTTTCGATAACTTTCTTGAATTATATTTGCAAGGCGGCTGGGAGCCTACATTATATATTTCAGATGCTGGATTAGGTACAGACTTTTTGAGTTTCTTTGCTAATCTGGGATTTAGATTCTGGTTTTAATTAAAAAAACGTAAAAAAGGAGATTTGTCATGAAAAAAATTATTGGCATGCTTGCAGCACTTGCTGTTGCAGTTGTCTTGATGGGGTGTAAAACGAGTGATTTTTACACTGCAGAAGTAGGTTGGGCTAACTATGCTCAAATTACAGTAAAAGATTTTAATCCTGTTGGAATTGTTTCTGTTGAAGCTGTTGAAGAAAATATTATTGGCCCCTTTCATTTTTCTGTTGAACATAAGGGAAAAAGAGTAACTTATGGTGATCTTATGGAAAAAGCAAAGGCTATTGGAGCAGATGATATTATTAATGTTCGTATTGATAAGCGTGCAGAAAGTAAATCTACTCTTCTAGATTTCTTTACAGGTTCTTCAAGTAAAGTGACTTATACAGGAACTGCACTTGCAATTAAATATAAGTCTGTTGAAAAAGAAAAGGTTCAGAAATCAGGTGGGGCTGTAGAATTACAGGATGTAGGTAAAGCTCCTTCTATTATTGATACCGTTACAGGAATCTTTAAATAATAAATAATTAAAACTCATAACCAATAAAAAGGGCCTTGAGGTCTGCTTTTCCAGTGATGCCGAGCACGCTGTAAATGTGGGCCAGGTCCTTTTTTATTGCGCTTTCGCTTACGTTGTGGGTGATGGCCAGGGCTTTAATTGTTGTGTTGTTTACGACAATTTCTTTTATGCAGTCTTTCTGGCGGTCGGAAAGCTTGTAGTCGTCCAGACTGACTGGGGTGGCGTCTTTTTTGTCGTAGGCGTGGCGAAAGAGAAGGTTTATACAGCCGATTGTTGCAAGGGCAAAAAGGGTAATTCCAAGATATTCAAAAAAACTTCTGGCGCCGTAAGGAATCACAAGGACAAATTTTATTAATTCCAAGGCAAGATAGATTCCAAGCTTAAGGCGGGAAGCAAGACGATTTTCAACAAGAAGCAGTACAAATAAAATTGCTGTTAAAAAAAGTGCGGTATAAATGCGGCCTGTATACAGATAAGAAAAAGTTAGAGTTTCTAGGGCAATATAGTAAAGGCTGTGATGGGTATAAAAACAAAAAGAAAGCAGGCAGAGGACAAGTGCCAGACCTTGTGCTGAATATGAAACGATTCTTGAAAAAGGCATGATGCTCAGCTCGTAAGAAAAATCGGTAAATACATTCAGAAGCAGCATGGCGATTAGATAGATAGAGCCAATCAGAGACATGAGTCGGAATGGTTTGTCCAGAAACTTTTTGTAATTCATAATTCTATTATACCACACATTTCCTGACTATGCGACAATTAGCTTGCTACGCCATTACGCTATTTATTAAAGTACTCATATATTTTATTGTAAATTGTGTCTTCGCCCTTCATGAAGTCTTCGAACTTTTCGTAAACTTCAACATCAGGCAAAGTTCCACGGTGAATATCTGAATGAGTAACTTCTTCTGCCCTCTTATATAATTCTGGAATTTCCGTATCAAGTATATGCGGAAAATTAAAATGGCAATTAAGCTTTTTCCGATTATTGTTTATGTCTACATCAGTATAATTGAACACGGCCTGTCCTGTTTCTTCTCCAAAAATTTTTACCTGAGGATAATTTCTTATAAAATCATTCATAAACCAGGTAGCACAGGAATAAGTTCTTCCAGATGTAACAAGTGCAAGATTATATTTATCAAACTCGGATTTATTTTTCCAGAGTTCGTTATTAATCATCCATTCAATAGACATATATCCACCCGGATTATATCGAACATCAAAAACAATAGTATTATATTTTCCGGTATTCAATTCTGAAACTATATCAGCAAACCATTGCTGGCAGCTATAATTATCATCTGGTCTGCAGGAATTATATTGAACATATATAGCCTTTTTTTCAGAAGAAGTCGAAACTGCATAATTTTTACTTGTATCGTTATGCATAATCACTTTATTTTCTTTTTCTGGACTTATTTTTATCCATCTTTGAATTCTTGAAGGATTAATTGGCGGGCAATTAAAAGTTTTGATTTTTCCGTCGTGAGATTCTAGTGTGATATTTATTTTTCCACTTTTTTGAACAAGGCCAGCAGCTTTATAATTGATATAACTTTGAGGATATTCAAAAACATATTTTTCACCACTGACAGTTTCATATGGGAAGGAGGAATAATTACAAAGTTTTTCTCGGGCTTCTTCAACTGTTTGTCCGCCAATTTTTACAAGTTTCCAACCCAGATATTTCTTATATTTTGGAATTGTCCAGTAGATGTGATAATCATTTCCAAAGCAGTAAAAGTAAAATGGCAGGATTTTTGAATACAAAACATCACTGTCATTTGGCTGAAGATTTAAGTGGGCACATTTGTAGCCTCTAAGAATTTCCTGAATTCTGAAAATACATTCCAGCCTGTCAGCCTTACCTGATATTACATCTGCCTTTAACTGCTCAAAGGGTTCCGGATCATAAAGCTCTTTCAAAGCAGAATAAGCCATATCAATTTGTATGTTCTGAATGTCAAAACAGAGCTCTTCGGGAGTTACGGTTTCTTTTTGATTTTTGCAGGACAACAACGAGACTGCAAAAAGTAAAGATAAGATGATAAACAGACTTCTTTTCATAATTCTCTCCTGGGAAGGAAAAAAAATAAGGGGCGCGAGCAGAGGTGGTCAAAATGCGACCTCTGAGCGTTCGCGAGCGCAGCGAGTCGGATACCACTTACGCTCAGCGAGAGCATTTTGAACCACCGTCGCGGAAGCCCCTTATTTTTTAGCTATTTCAGCAACGCTTGTTACAACCCCAGCGAGGCTCTGCAAATCAGACGGAACAATAATCTTTGTTGCCTGTCCATCTGCGGCCTTTTCAAAGGCTTCGAGACTGCGGAGCTTAAGAACAGCGTCGTCCATGCCGGCTTCGCGCAGCATTTTAAGACCTTCGGCCTTAGCCTGTTGAACTTCGCGGATAGCTTCTGCTTCACCCTTTGCTTTCTGGATAGCGGCTTCCTTAGCGGCCTCAGCTTCCAGAATTAAAGCCTGCTTCTGACCTTCTGCTTCAAGAATTGCAGACTGCTTGTGTCCTTCGGCAATCAGAATCTGTTCGCGGCGTTCGCGTTCTGCCTTCATCTGCTTTTCCATTGCGTCGCGGATAGCCTGTGGAGGTTCAATATTCTTAACCTCTACACGGTTTACCTTGATTCCCCAAGGGTCTGTTGCTTCGTCCAGAATAGAACGCATCTTTGTATTAATAACATCGCGGCTTGTGAGTGATTCATCAAGCTCAAGTTCACCAATAATGTTACGAAGTGTTGTAGCCGAAAGGTTTTCCAGTGCGTTGATTGGTTTTTCTACACCATAAGTGTAGAGCTTTGGATCTGTAATCTGGAAATAAACAACGGTGTCAATCATCATTGTAACGTTATCGCGGGTGATAACCGGCTGTGGCGGGAAGTCAAAAACCTTTTCCTTGAGTGAAACCTTTTTGGCAATACGGTCCAGGAATGGCATTTTTACGTGAATACCAACATTCCAGGTTCCGTGATAGCCACCAAGGCGTTCAATAACAAAAGCGTTAGACTGAGAAACAATTCTGATGTTTGTGATAATCAGAAGCATAACCAAAACTGCGACTGCAATAATAACGTAAATCATAAACTAAGACCTCCTAAAAAATCCGGTGGTTTCGACAGGCTCAACCACCGCGCTTAAATCTGCTTAACATACGCCGTAACGCCGGCAATTTCTTCTACAATACACTTGCTGCCTTCTTCGAGCACGATATCCTCGCGCACTGCGGCAGTCCATTCCATACCATTAAGTTTTATGGAACCTTTTTCCAGTGCTGTAATTTTTTTTGTAACTACAGCAATCTGCCCGATAACTCTTTCATAATTTGTGGCAATCTTTTTCTGATTCAGCTTCTGTTTTACAAGCGGACGTGTAAAAATCAAAAGTACCAGAGCCAGTGCTACAAATATGAATAGCTGGGCAGGGAAGGGCAGTGGCGTAAAGGCAAGAAATACCATTACAAAGGCACTGATTCCAAACCAAATGGTAGTAAGAGCCAGGGTGAGCGATTCAATCACAACACAGATGATTGTGACCGCGACCCAAAACCAGGGAAGATTTTCAGCTAAAACAGCTAAGATATTTTCCATAAGCTACCTCCAAGCTTCCGCGGCCGCGGTCGCACATGGATGTGCGATAACGCAGTTTTGCGGTTTTTTCCGCCCACCGGGCGGGTGATGGTTTAATTATCAGTCCATTTTTCCCCGGCTGCAAGGGTGACCTTGGTCACTTTTGGGGTAACTTTTGTTACTTTTGCGTGAACAGATGATTATTTCTGAAAAAAATGCTAGATTATGCGCATGAGCGATAAGAAACTTAAAACAGCCGTTCTCGTTAGCGGGGGCGGAACAAATTTACAAGCCTTGATTGATTACCAGCAGTCTAAGGGCGATGAATGTCCTTACGAAATTGTCTGTGTAATTTCTGATACAAAAAAAGCCTATGCCCTGGAACGCGCCGCAAAAGCCGGCATTCCAAGTGTAATCTGTTCACCTTATGCCGTAATGGGCCAGGAAGCCGCAAAAGCTGCCACTCGCGACGAAAAGCGTCTTGCAGTTTCAAATGCTGTGCTTGCAGAGTGCCACAAGTTCCAAGCCCAGGCAATTGTTCAGGCTGGCTGGCTTACAGTTCTTGCAGGCGATATCTTGCGCGAGTATGAAGGAAAAATAATCAACCTGCACCCGGCACTTTTGCCAAAGTTTGGCGGAGTTGGAATGTGGGGCCATCATGTTCACGAGGCCGTTCTTGCCGCAGGCGAAAAAGAAAGCGGCTGTACAATTCATCTGGTAAGTGCAGAATGCGATGGCGGAAAGATTCTGATTCAGAAAAAAGTTCCAGTGATGCCAGGCGATACTCCAGACAGCCTCTACGAGCGCATAGCGCCACAGGAACACGAAGCAATTGTAGAAGGACTTTGTCTGCTTGCAAAATAAAGAGGCAGATACTTAGGAGCTTATTCCAGACTTTTGTAATAGGCTTCCAGTTTTGGGCGGGCCGCAGTGTAATACTTTTCCAGTCTTTTATCAAACTGCTTCCCCATGCCTTCCATGATAATCTGGTCGGCCTGCTCAAAACTCATCTTTTCTTTGTAAACGTGCTTACTAACCAGGGCGTCGTAAACATCGGCAACAGCCATAATTCGGGCTTCCAGTGGAATTTCTTCGCCCTTCAAGCCGCATGGATAGCCGGAACCATCCCAGCGCTCGTGGTGATAATGAGCAATATTTTCTGCAATTTTACGGAAAGTTGCATCATCAGTTTCTTTCAGAATTTTCCGAACAATTCGAGCCCCTTCTTCAGCATGAATCTTCATCTTTTCATACTCTTCAGGTGTAAATCGTCCAGGTTTTCTTAAAATAGCATCATCAACGGCAATTTTTCCTAAATCGTGCATAGGAGCAGCTTTAATAATGTCTTTGCAAAATTCTTTTGAAATATTAAACTCGTTACCCTTCATAATTTCGGTCATAAGAATGTGAACACCTTCACTAGTTCTTTTAATGTGACCGCCGGTAGAGTTATCACGACTTTCTACCATACTGGCAATACTCAAAATCAGATTGTCGTGCATGAGTACAATGTGTTCAGTCTTCTGAGCAACTTCATCCTGCAGCTTGCTGTTAAAGTTTTCCATCAGCTTAATATACTTCTGGTCCTGTGTATCATCCTGAATAAAAAGCATGTAACCGCGTTTGTATTTACCGTTGTAAAGATAATCAATATTAACCTGATAAACTTTTTCGCCATGTTTTTTAAGGAAAGTGTCTTTTGAATTATCTTTAATAAATCTCTGGATTTTAGAAACAATTTCCTTATTCAGACTTTCATTTTTCGATACATTCTGGTCGATTCTGACTTCTTCAAGGGCGGGAAAAATCTTTTTAGAAAGTGAATTGGAGCCCAGATAGTTAAATTTCTTATCAAGATTGATAAAACCAATTTCTTCATTCAGAGAAATAGTGTCAATCACGGTGTCTGTAACATCATAAAGATGAAGTCGCGAAGCGATCACCAGAATAAAGATTTCATCAATAATATAACCAAGTGGTGTTAAATCAAGATTAAGCTTAAAGATTTTTACAACGAAAAAGATAAACACAGTAGTGAGTTCACCAACAAGAAGATATTTGATTGTGCGGGTTGAAACATCACGTTTTTTCTTCTGACTGTAAAGAATAACGGCGCAGGAAATAATTACATAAGTAACAAGCATTACGTAATAAAGCGTGTGTCCCATTCCGTAGATTTTTGAAAGTTCAAGCCGCCCGTCTACAACAGTGCCCTGAATATCTTTGTAGAAGTATGTGCCTTTTCCGATTGTAAGTACCGGCAAAAAAATAACTGTAGTAATTATGAGCAGGGTAAATCGTAACGGCTTTTTAAGTTTCAAATCACACATGTTAAAAATGGCGAACATAATAAAAAGAATAAGGTAACTTCCGCCGATATATGTGATTTTTATGGCAATTAAAACTTCTGGAATACTCAGAGCTTTTTCTTCCAGCAGATATCCCAGGTTTGCAATTGGAACAAAGCAGAAAATCAGCGAAAGAAAAAGGTCGTAGTGCTTATGCCAGACAACAGCATAGGCAGCAACCAGAATGAGAGAAATTGAGAATAAAACTGTGTAATAAGTAACCATTATTCAGCCTATTATTATAGTTTAGAAAATGTCTATTGTAAATTTAAATGATTTGATAAAATACACTTATGAAAACTCTTGTGAATACTACACTTTGCTATATAGAAAAAGACGGCTGCTACCTCATGCTGCACCGTACAAAAAAAGAAAACGATTACAACCACGATAAGTGGATAGGAATTGGCGGAAAGTTTGAAAACGGCGAAAGTCCGGAAGACTGTGTGCGCCGCGAAGTTTTTGAAGAAACCGGCCTTGTGATTGCGGCGGACGATTTGGAATACTGCGGGATTGTTACTTTTGTGGATGTTTCAAATGTTGAGGAGGGTGTGGAAGGCCGCTGGCGGCCGGTGTTCGATAGCAAAGCGTTAAAAAAAATGCGAAAGCATTTTTTAGCTTTACCACATTTATCAGTGGAGAAAGAGAAGGCCCCCGTAACGCCCCCGCTTCCTGTTCCAGGAGCTTATACCGAATTCATGCACATTTTCCGTGCCCGCACATTTTCCGGCAGCCTGCGTACCGATTGCCCCGAAGGCGACCTGGAATGGGTTCCAATCTCTAAATTAAAAGACCTGCCACATTGGCAGGCCGACGAAATCTTTTACGATTTTCTTGCAGAAAATCACCCTTTTTATTCACTTAAGGTAATTTACAAAGATAATATTTTGCAGAAAGTTTATCTGGCGGGAAAGCCCTATGACCACTGGGCAAGTCTGCCAAAAGATGCTACTTCAAACTAAAACTTTCTGGTAAGAGTTCTGCCAGAGTAAAGATTTTTTCTTCCCCCTTGCCGTTTGCAAGAATGACCTTAAAGTCGCGGGTGCAGAATTCGCTCAAAACCTGACGGCATACTCCACAAGGCGGGCAGAAATCGTCAATAACAACCTGGCCGTCTGCTCCTTCTGCTCCCCCTACAACAGCAATTGCTTCAAATTCCAAAACGCCTTCGCTTACAGCCTTAAAAACAGCTGTGCGTTCGGCGCAGTTGCTTGGTCCGTAGGCTGCATTTTCAATATTACAGCCGGTCCACACCTTTCCGTTTTTATCAAGCAGGGCGGCACCTACATGAAAGTGAGAGTAGGGTACATAAGATTTTTTAGTCATTTCAATTGCGGTTTTTACCAAAGCATCATAATTCATAAGCTTATTTTAGCATATTTTTGTTTTATTTCATTAAAAATCTTGCTATATTTTAATTATCAAATTTTGGGAGATAGATAATGGCAAATGACCTTCAGGTAAATCAGGCTATAAACCTTACAAATCAACTTATTTCTTGTTTGGATGACGCAGAACGTCAGCTTTCTTCGGCCCGCAACTGGGGCTTTCTGGATGTTTTGGGCGGTGGCTTCATTACAGACCTTATAAAACATTCAAAGCTCAGCAATGCAAAAGTTTCTATGGACAGGGTAAATTATCTTATGCAGGAGCTGCAGCGGGTTTTGGGAGCAATTTCTATTCCTGGTGACTACCGTATGAATGTGGGTGGATTTGCAACATTTGCCGACTTCTTTTTTGACAGCGGAATTGTAGATGTTTACATGACAGCAAAAATTATGAACAGCCTTAGCGAGGTGCGCCGCCTTAAAGAAAAGTGCTACGACCTAAAAAGCCGCTTGAGCGGTATGCGCTAGGTTGACTTTCTGCAATATTGTGATATAGTATACAAAAGGAAATGCACCACAGCAGTGTGGCTGAATCTCCGTGATAGCTTAAAAAAGCCTACGCGTAGTCCAGTAAGCGTAGGCTTTCTTTTTATCTACTTGCGTTTCTTTCTTTTTTTGTCGAGAGCCTTGCGTACAGCAAAAACAAACGATGCAATTGTAACAATAGTTGTTACAACGGCACAAAGAAGCATAATGCTTTCGTATCCTGTCATAGCAGGCCTCCTCATTCAATTAAATTCGGAGGTTCAGCCTACCACCACTGTGGTGCAATTTTAATTATATCACATATTTGTATAGTAAACAAGGTGTGTTATATACTATTTAAAAATTAATGTAATTCGGTTTTGATTCAAGTTCAATTCACCTTTTCCTCTTTCAAACTTTCGATAACGCGGTTGATGGAATTAATAAAATCGGAAAGCTTTTCCAAGTCTTTGTGAAGGGCCAGCTTGTAAAAAATTTGGGTGCCGATTTTTTCTGGGGCAATCATGCCCATGTCTTTTAAAACTTTTAGATGATGCGAAATGGCGGGGCGGCTGAGCTTGGAGTTTTCGGACAGGTCGGTTACGTTAATGCCTTTTTCGCCGGCAGCCGCAATGTCTATAATCAGCTGCTGGCGGAATTCGTCTCCCAGAGCAATAAAAAGGGGGAGGCATGAATGCAGAATCTCTCTTGTATTGTGAAGTTCTTCCTTGGTAATCATCTTTTTAATTGTAAGGGTAGGCAATAATTTTGTCAACTTTTGTTCAAAGGTTTAAAAAATTAAACATTTAATCAGATTTTTATTGACCTTTTTGTTTTATATCACTATATTATCTGTGTAAATGATTAAACGTTTAAGAAATTAAACGGATAAACATTTATGGACCAATGTAATGTTACGGGACGCGAGGAAAGTTTTTCCTCCTCCCTATTTAATTAAGCAGTTTAAGTAAACGCTTTATAAATACTTGCTCTGAGAAACAAAAGGTCGCGAGCGAAGCGGAATCGAAAAATCGCTTGCAAGCCGGCGCGTAGCGCAGTTTATAAAATTCTTATACGGCTTGCACCGCGCTATTTTTCGAGGACGCGCAGCGGAAGACCTTTTGTTTCTCTGATAGAGATAATTATAAAAGCGCTTAATTTGAAATGGAGGGCAAATAATGAACTTTGCTAAACGATTTTTCAAGCATCCGCACTTCATAATCATTCTTTGTGTGATTATCACCGGACTGCTGGGATTTTTCATCAAGGATCTGGCAATTGACAATTCTATCCGCCAGTTCCTTCCGCAAAAAGATGCTTCTTATACAAGGCTTTCTCAAACAGAAGAGCAGTTTGGAAGCATGATGGTTATCGGTATCAGTATGGAAGCTAAGGATGGTACAATCCTCACTCCAGAATATATCGACGTTATTAGAAATATTACAGACAGAGCTTTGGAACTGCACGAAATTGATGATGTAGATTCTCTTACTCATATTGATTTTGTGTGTGAATCTGATGGATCCATTTCTGCCAGCCAGCTGATTCCAGAGAGCTACACTGGTAGCCCGGAAGATATTGAACAGCTTAAAAGCCGCCTTGCAGAATGGGATGCAATGTATAATCGTGTTGTTATAAACGACAATCTGACCGGAACTCAGATGCAGCTTACCTTGAGCCCTTATGATTTAGACTACGAAAAAGAACTGGCTGCTTCTAACGGCAAAAAGAAGATTCGTTCTGAAGCCGAAATGCAGGAAGCAGCACTTAATGCAGTTACAAAAATTGCAAATGAGGAAGTTGCAGGTCACAATCTGGATTTAAAGATTTACGGAAACCCTACGGTTATGCAGAATTCCCGAGTCTTTATGCTTGCGGACCTTACCCGCCTTATTCCGCTGGTAATTGTAGTTGTACTTCTTTCACTTTACTTCAGTTTTAAGACAATGGACGGAACCCTGCTTCCACTTATCACCGTTGTTATGGCAACCAGCTGGACAATGGGCCTCATGGCACTCTTCCACGTAACCTTCACTCTGGTTTCAAGCGTAATTCCTGTTGCCCTGATAGCCGTTGGTTCTGCTTACGGAATCCATGTGCTTACTCACTATTATGTTGCCCTGGATATGACAGAAGGGGATCTTACTCAGGAAAAATACCGCGAGGCAGTTTTCTCTGGCCTGCACGAGGTTATGGGAGCCGTTTTTCTGGCTGGAATTACAACCGTAATCGGTTTTATTTCTTTGATTTCAAGCCCAATTGCACCGCTTCACAGCTTTGCAGTATTCACCGCAGTTGGTGTTGCAATCTCGCTGCTTTTGGCAATTACTTTTATTCCAGCAATTCTTTTACTTAAGAATCCACAGAAGGTTCAGGCCAGCCGAAATAAAAAACACAATATCAGCGAAAAACTTGCCCGCAAACTGGAGCATGCCCGCCGCCTTCGTGGTGGAAAATCAGCTGATGAAGCACAGGGAGACACTCTCTACAATATTTACCACTTTTTCTGTGGTTCAAAGCCTCGTCTCTTCCTTTCAATCATTGTGATGGTCGGAATTTCTGTACTGGGCTTGCGTATGCTGCACATAGATACTGCTCTGGTAAATTACTTCCCTGAAAGCTGCGATATGCGTCAGGATATGAACTACATAGATAAGCAGTTTGCCGGTACAAACAGTCTTTACCTGAACGTAAAGGGCCCGGAAAAAGGAAGTCTTACAAATCCTGAAATCTTAAAGGCTGTTGATGACCTGCAGAATTATATGGAAAAAGAATTCCCTGATGTTGGAAAGATTGTTTCCTTCACAGATTTTATTAAGCGAATCAATCAGGTTTGGCATGTTCCAGCTTCTGCAGATCAGGCAGCTATGATTGAAGCAAATACTGCAAATCCGGATGGTTCGGATGACTTTGACGATTTTGGAGATTTTGGCGACTTCGGGGATGATTCTTTTGCTGACGACGCTTTTGCCAGCGACACATTTGGAGATTTCAAAAGCGACACCTTCGGTGACTTTGCCGACAGCGAATTTGCAGATTCTTCTGACGAAAGCACAGAAACATCAAGCTTTGACCCATCAAGCTGGACAGACCCTAACACCGCCTACGCAGCTGCCCTTGAACAGACCGTAACCGTAGAAGACGTAATTGCCATGATAAACAAGGCCTACGTTGATGCCGGCGGAAAAACATCCAGCGTAGAAGATATAGTAAACGAGTTGCAAAAACAGGTGAACTACAACGGAACCGCTTATTACGAGATTCCATACGATTATACAAAATATCCTGTTGCAAGCCGTGAAGAACTTGCCGGAGTTGTACAGGGATATCTGACATTGCTTTCTGGTTCACTAAACCGCTTTGTTGATGACGACATGAATCCACAGGTAATGAGGATTACAGTTCAGTTGCGCAATCATTCAACACAGACAACAGGAGAAATTATTGCCGCCGCCCAGAAGTTTGCCCAGGAGCACTTCCCTGAAGGCTACACACTTGAACCAACCGGAACTGCCGAAATGGAATACACAATGACAAAGATGATTGTATCAAGTCAGCTTACAAGCCTTTTGATTTCACTACTTTGTGTATTCGTAATTATCGCCCTGGCCTTCAAGAGCGGCTGGGCAGGACTTCTTGGTGCCGTTCCACTGGCTTTGGCAATCATCCTGAACTACATGGTAATGGGCTTTGCTGGAATCAATTTGGATTTGGTAACAAGTATTATTGCATCGGTAGCAGTTGGAGTTGGAATTGACTACACAATCCACTTTATGACCACCTACAAGGAAGAACGAGCAAAATCTGATGATCTGGAAGAGGTTACAAGAATGACCTTCCGCAAGAGCGGACACGGAATTGTAACAAACGCAATTGCAGTAGGCTTCGGCTTTTTGGTTTTGTGCTTCAGTAAGTTCGTAGTTTTGCGCTACATAGGAATCCTGGTTGCAATCGTAATGTTTACATCAAGCTTCCTTGCAATGACAGTTATTCCGGGCTTCTTAAATATGTACGCGCCTAAATTTATTTCGAAAGGTTCGAAGTAGAAGGGTTTTAGGGCGTAGCCCTAGGAGAGAGGGTAGCGAGCAACAAAGTGCGAGCGTAGGGGGAGACTTCCCCCTCCTTTGCTGAAAATATAGGAGATTTTATATGAAAATTACAAGAAAAATTACAATGGTTGCTGCAGCACTTGCAGTTTTGAACGGCTTCGCCTTTGCAGACGAAAAGGGTAACGAGATTATGAACAAGGTTGCAGACTTTAAAAAGCCGGCCTATTCAGTAACCGATGTTTACATGATTTTGACCGATAAAAACGGAACTTCCGATGCAAACGGCTTCCGCGAGTACGGAAAAGAAGACGGTGCAAAAACCTACATCGTAATGGATTTCAAAACCGGTACAAACAAGGGAACCCGCTTCCTCCAGATTACAGACGACAACGGCCCAGACGAAAAACACATTTATCTGCCGGCCCTCAAATCGGTTCGCCGTGTAAATTCCAGCGAAGGTTCCAAGGCATTTATGGGCTCAGACGCCAGCTATGATGATCTTACCACCCGCGATGTAAGCGAAGACGAGCACCAGTACCTGCGCGACGAGCAGAAACAGGTAGAAAGCGGCAAAACTTACGACTGCTATGTTATTAAAGAGATTCCTCTGGATAAAAAGGGCACTCAGTATAACTACCGCATTGTTTGGGTCGACAAGGAAACAATGTATCCAATCCACACAGAAATGTACGACAAAAACGACAAGCTCATTAAGGTGCTTGAAGTTCTGGACATTCAGAAGATTCAGGGCTACGACATGCCAATGGAAAACAAGCTTACAAACGTTCAGACCGGCCACAGCACAACTCTTAAAATTGCCAAGGTTGTCGCTCTGGATAAAGAAATCCCAGCCCGCTACTTTACACAGAACTTTTTGACAACAGGAAAGTAGGTTATAGAGGGCGTTCCCACCCGCTCCGCTTTGCTCCGCGGGTGGTCGCTACGTCCGCCCTTCGCTAACGCTCACCGTCCTCGCGGGCAGTGGTTTCGATAGACTCAAGTCGGTCGCAGGCGACCTCACCGAGTTTTCTTGGGAAAACTCGCCACCGCCCGCTGCGGTCGGCTGCTTCGCAGGGGCTCCCATCGCTAACGCATTTTCTTAATTTACATTTAATTGAGGCATAAAAATGAAACAAACAAATAAACTTTTATTACTAACCGCCGCCCTTACAATGTGGCTTGGTACAAGTGCCGCCTTCGCCCAGGATTTTGACGACTTTGGCGGATTCGATGATTCTTTTGGAGAAGATTCTTCTGCTGGCGCCCTGGGCTCCGGCTCAAAGCTGGAAGTAAGCGGTTCCGCTTCTTTAGACCTTCGTGCCTACGTAGACACCTCTTCCGATGACGACTCTGACTCTGCCGCCGAGAAAATTGAAATGGAAGCAACCCCTTCCGCCACAGTAGACCTTAGCTACAGCGGCAACAAATCTGACATGGAGCTTTCTCTCTGCGTAGATGCAGACCGAATCCAGGCCCACCCAGAAGACGTAATAGACGAACTTGTTTTGCGCGGCCGTTTTGGAGATTACTTTACTCTAGAAGCCGGAAAAATGAAGCTTGTCTGGGGTAAAGGCGACAAGCTTCACGTTTTAGACAACTTCAACGCAGATGACTACACCGACTTTATCATCCCAGATTACCTGGACCGCCGCATCAGCACTCCAATGGTTCGCGGCCTTGTAAGTCTTCCTTTTGCAAACCTGAACATAGAAGGCGTTTACACTCCATTCCTGCCGGTAGACCGTTTTGCCACAAGTGGCCGCTGGACTCCCGCTCAGGTTTCTTCACTCACAAGTCTGGTAACTGTTGATGCTACTTCTTATGTTGCAGATTCCTTTACCCGCTACACTACTGCTACTGCCACTGCCGGAACTTTGAGCGCTCTTTATGCAGAATACGCAGCCGCAGAAACAGCTTACAACACAGCAATCAAGGCCGCCGCCCAACAGTATGCCACTCTGGCAGTTCCAGGTTATAGCAGCATGACCGATGAACAGAAAGCGGCTGTTATAGAAAATATCATTTCGAATAATACTTCTGCTTTGGAAAGTGCCCTTGAAGCCGCAAACAAAGGCTACTACAAAGTTAACCTTGCCGAAACAAAAGGTGCTTATCAGGCTGCCTGCGAAGAAGCCGGTTTTGATGCTGAATCTATCAAAGATGAATTGGAAAGTGCTGGAGAAGCCTATCTCTATGCCCTTACATACGCAAGTACACTTTCTTCTGACCCAAGTGTAATTTATCCTGACCTCTGGTCTCTTAAATACGGCCAGTTTGGCGGCCGTGCAACCTGGACTCTTGGCATGGTTGATATGGGAATCAGCTATTACAATGGCTGGTACAAGCAGCCAAGCTTTAATGCAAGCAAAGTAGATTCCTTTATCGCTTCTTATCTTACAAATGGTCAGGCATCTGATGAAGACAAGTTCCTTGCTTATGACAAAAAGCAGACTTTCGGACTGGAAGCTTCTTCTATCATCTGGCACTTTAATGTACGCGGCGAGTTTGCCTATAACCTGACTGATGATACAGACGGTACAGATCCTTGGGTTCACAATAATTCTATTGCCTGGCTTGGCGGTTTTGACATCGACCTTCCTTTCTGGAATGCTAACCTGAACGTTCAGGAAACTGGTACCTTCATCCTTCACGGAAGTGATTGTGACACAAACCTTGATTCAGGACTTTTGGACGTAGATTATGCTGCAAACGGTTATTCAAACAACAAGCTTGTCTGCAATTTTACAACAAGCTTTATGAACGACAAAATTGCTCCAGAAGTAACTGTATTGTACGGATTTGAAAACAAAGATTTAGTAGTAATGCCAAAGCTTTCTTTCAAGGCTGATCAAAACCTTACTCTTGCCGCAAGCGGAATGTACATCTGGTGCGGTGATGATAACAGTGAATTCAAGTCCTGGGAAAATAATTCTTTCGTAAATCTTTCTGCTGAATATAAATTCTAATCAGCGCCTAGCGGACTAGTCCGCGGTTTCGAAAAGCCGTTATCGTGACTGGGAGCCATTTTTTGTTAGGGTAAATTTATAATGCAGAAGCCTTGCTGGCAGGATGAATCTTTCCGCTTTCTATAAGCTTCAGGAGGATTTCTGCCAGTTTTGGATCAAACTGAGTACCCGAACACTTTTTTATTTCCTTTTTTACATCTTCAATATTCATTGCCTTGCGGTAGGTTCGGTTTGCCGTCATGGCATCAAAGGCATCTGCAATTCCAATTATGCGGGCATTAAGAGGAATATCTTCTCCCTTCAAACCTGAAGGATACCCCTTTCCATCGTAGCGTTCGTGATGGAATTTTGCCCCCTCATCTACATGCGGAATAAATGTAAAGTCCTTTAGAATTTCACTTCCAATTGTAGTGTGAGTTTTCATTATTTCATATTCTTCTTCTGTAAGGCTGGAAGGTTTTGTTAAAATTGAATCTGGAACACCAATTTTTCCAATGTCATGCAGCAAGCCTGTTTTACGCAGTTGTTCCATTTCATCAGTTGAAAATCCTAATTCTTCCGCAATCAAAACTGCATATTCAGAAACCCTTAAAGAATGGCGGCCTGTCATTTTATCGCGGGCTTCAACAGCATTAGCAATTGAGAATATTGTTTCATTTCCCATGCGAATCTGTTTTTTATAATTGTTAATTTCCAGCTGCTTTACTCTAAGGTTTTCCTTTTCCTTCATGTAGCGGATATGTTCTGTTTCATCAATAAGTGTGTAAATCTTTCCAAAACTTTTATCATCTCGGATTAAATCATTTTCTTCGGCAAGATAAATCCTTTTTTCAATGGAAAAGTGTTCATCAAACAGTTCGTTTTTCATCTTTTTGCCGTCTTCAAGCATTTTTTTGATTTTATCTGGAATTTGTTTATCACCAATTTTTAATTCTGGAAAAAGATTTTTTGCAGGCTGATTAAAATACTGAATTACACCATCGTTATCTGTGGCAATAATTCCTTCCGAAAGCCTGTCTATCATAAATTTTTCTGCAAGCTGGCGGGTTTCCATTAAATCAAAACGCAGAATGGCAATATAAATGAAGATGGTTCCAATCATACAACCAATCATTGTAAGATCGTAGTAGCCTTTTACTCCCTTTATGCCAACCATTTCAAGGACAAAGAAAAGTGACTGCATAATCATAGAAAAAATGACCATCAGAAATTTCTTTTTTTCAGTGGGATTTTTAACCTTTCTGAATTCATCAAAAAGCCAGAAGAAAATGATTGTCATTAAAACAATCTGAACCAGCATAAAAATGTTATACCAGGGGCCGCGTTCCCAAATCAGGCGGGGAAAGTAGCCGTCCATAGAAAATCCCGAAATCAGATAATATAAATTATGCTTTCTTACTGTGATTACAAGAACAAAGGTTGCGGTAGAAAAAAGAATTAGAATTGATTTGATGATTGTCGGGAACTTTTTTTTACATAATTCCGCGGTAAATAAAAGGAGGGTGAAGGTGTACCAGACTCGCCCTCCGTATGAAAGCTGAATCGCAGTTATGTATGATTCCAGCGTTTCTGCATATAATGCGGCCAGATAGCCGAGTGTATTCAAAAATCCTACAAGACAATTGAGAATTAAATATGAATACAGCATCGATTTCCAATGTTTTACCAGGTAAATTGTTTCATTGAAAAGGCTGAGGACGCATATATATTGAATCGCCAGAAATACATATTTCATTACCTCTATTATAACGTGCTAATTTGTGTTTTGTATACGTTTTTAAAACCAAAGACGCAGCATATAAGAGAGGCTGTTTCTGCAAGAACAAAGGCCCACCAGATGTTGTTAATGTTTCCAGTGAGAGAAAGAAGATATGCAGCAGGAAGAAGTACAATTATCTGACGGATAAATGATGTAATCATGCTGAATAAACCTCGGCCCATAGACTGGAATACCGAAATAAAAGTGATGGAAAGGGCTGCAATAGGGAAGTGCAGGGCAATAATTCTGAGTGCTGGAATTCCTATGCGGAGCATTTCTTCTGAAGCGTTGAACATTCCTAAAAGGAGTCGTGGCAGGAATTCAAAAATCAGTAAACCAATCATCATGATTGTAAAGGCGGCAATTGCACACAGTTTGATGGCGCGAAGAATGCGGTCCTTGTGTTTTGCTCCGTAGTTGTAGGCAACAATTGGAACAATACCGTTGTTCAAGCCGAATACAGGCATAAAAATAAAGCTCTGCAGCTTAAAGTAAACTCCATAAACGGCAATTGCTGTGGTAGAGAAGGCTCCCAGAATCAGGTTCAAAAGATATGTGAGGAAAGAACCAATTGAACCTAATAAAATTGAAGGAATACCAACCTTGTAAATATCCCAGATGATTTTTCCGCTTGGAATAAGTCCTTTAAGTTCAAACTTAATTTCCTTGTTCTTTGTGATATTCAAAATGAGGGAAACAATTCCTGCTGCAATCTGACCAATTACTGTGGCCCATGCAGCACCGGCAATACCCATACGCGGACAGCCCAGTAAACCAAAAATCATAATTGGGTCAAGAATACAGTTTGTGATGGCACCTGTAAGCTGGGAAGCCATAGAAAGTATGGTGCGTCCTGTAGACTGCAAAAGCCGTTCAAAAGTGATTGAACTGAATACACCGAAAGAAACAATCATACAGATACGCAGATATGTTACTCCGTATTCAATAATTTCCTGGTTATTAGTCTGGCTTTCAAAATAAGGACGAGGAACTGTGAGTCCAACAATTAAGAAAACTACATAACTGATTGTAGCCAGCAAAATACCGTTCATGGCAGTGCGGTCTACTGCTTCCTGGTCTTTCTGACCCAGTCTCATAGAAAGAAGTGAATTAATACCTACTCCAGTACCAATGATTGTAGAAAACATAAGGTTTTGAATTGGAAAGGCGAGAGAAACAGCTGTAAGCGCATTTTCCGAAATCTGAGCAACAAAGATAGAGTCTACAATATTGTAGAGCGCCTGTACCAGCATTGAAATCATCATAGGAAGCGAAATCTGAACCAAAAGCTTCCCAACGGGCATAACCCCCATTTTATTTTCTGTTGTATTTTCCATAGTAAAACGATTTTATCAGAAAAAAAATCTTTTTGATAGATAGAGCAAAGATGGCAATGTTGATATTAATTTCTTAATACTCCAAGCGGAACTACAAGAACTCCGTCCTCGCGTTTATATGGGTAGTCACCAAGACCGGTTAAAACCATAAGAAAAGAAGGTTCCTTCATTTTTGCAGTATCTATTGATTCCTTTAGTTTTATTAAATTGGCAGCGCCTTCATTTATAAGGTCTTCTCCACCAAGTTTTATTTCAATAAGGCCATATTTTCCATTTCTAAGGTGAATAACTGCATCGCATTCTAAGCCTGTATTATCTCGGTAGTGATAAACAGAACCATCAAGACTTTCTGAAAAAACTCGTAGATCTCTTACGCACATTGTCTCAAAAAAAAGTCCAAAAGTATGTAAATCATTGATTAAATCCTCAGGTCCAATTCCAAGACTGGCTGTTGCAATTGAAGGGTCTACATAAAAACGAGTGTCACTTGTCCTGATGGCTGATTTAGAACGCAAATTCGGGTTCCATGCTGGCATATCTTCAATGACAAATATTTTCTTTAATGCCTCAATGTAAGAATGAACGGTATCTTCGTTTACTTTTTCTACTTCATTTGCAAGAATATCATTCGCAATTAATGTACATGCTGCCTGACTCGCTTGATTTCTGGCAAAAGATCTCATGATACGTTTTACTCGTTCTGGATTTTTATTTACACCATCAGCACGGTTTATATCAGATTTTACAACTGCATCGTAATAATCAAAGGCTTGCTGTAATGCTGCTTTTCCTTTTAAATCAACAGACATTGGCCAACCACCACGACATATTAAAAAGGCAAGTTTTTCTATGTCTAGTTTGTTTTCTCCATCAACGTCATGATTTCCGTTAAAAAGAGACTTTAGACTAACTTCTCCGGTTGATTCTCCAGATTCAAATAATGACATTGGTCGCATTAAAAGCTATGTGAAACGGCCTGTTCCCGAATGTGTTATTTCATTTGTATCTGGAGGAACTGCAGACCCGGTAAGAATGAACTGCCCCATCTTTTGACGTTCATCTACTTCATAACGAATTGCATCCCATAAAGTTGGCGCAAGTTGCCATTCATCTATAAGTCGTGGTGTTTCTCCTTTTAATAATCTTTGTGGATTTAGTTTTGCCATAGTAAGATTTTGGTCTTTTGTTTCCGGATTATCCATTTTAAGGATACTTGTAGCTTTCTGTCCTGCTGTAGTCGTTTTTCCACACCATTTTGCACCTTCAATTAGAACAGCACCTTTGGCTTCAAGTTTATCTTGCAATATTGAATCAACAATTCGTGGTTTATATTCACTCATGCCTACAGTATAATATTTTTCGGCCTTTTGTAAAGTTTTTTTTCGGCGTTTTGTAACGAAATTTTTCGGCGATTTGTAATTTTTGAATATAAATAAAGGAGGCAAAACAGAATATTACTGTTTTGCCTTAATAATAAAATATTATGAAAAGTTATTGAAGTGATTTAATTTTCTGTACAAGTAAGTTTGCAGCTTTTGCGTGAGTTTTCTCTGTAGGGTGCCAGTCGGCGGCAATGCCGTCTGCCATGCTTTGGTTTGCAAAGCGTAATGTGCTCACTTTTCCATCGCCAGTTTCTGCGGAGTAGATTTTGACTGCTTCTTCGATTGTCGGAAACAAGTCGCCGCCCATAATTCCAAGAGAACAGATAATCTGAGCCTTTGGATTTTTTGCGCGAATCTGTTTTAAGAAAGCAATGTAAGCTTTTTTGTATTCTTCAACCTTTTTATCATCCTTTTTAGTCCAGCTTGCATCGTTGGTTCCAAGGTTTATTACAATAAAATCTGGCACAAAGCGGTTAAAATCCCATGTCAGGCTCTGAGGCTGCTTTCCGTTAAATTTGTTTCCGTAAGTATAGCCTGTTTTTTCATAGATTTTTGGCAGAACTGAATCTGGATTTTTCTGAGCGTTTGTGTAGCCCGAAACAATACCCCAACCGCTAACGCTTACCATTGAATAATCAGCGTCTAAAGCCTGGGCTGTTTTGTAGGCATAAGTTTTTGTGTTATCTTCTGTGCTTGTCGCAAAATGATGATTACGATCTTCGTCATCTACGCCGTATCCGCAGGTGATAGAGTCCCCGATAAATTCAATTTTTAATGATTTTTGACTTGCTGGGCTGATTGTGCCTTCGTCATCTACAGAAATATTTTTAATTCCTGCAATTGAATTTGCACTTTCAGAAATCTTGATGATTTTAACTTCACCTTTTACAGGAGCTGCTTCGTCAAAAACAGTGAAGGTCACTTCCTGTTTCATAATCAGCTGATCAAGTTTTCGCTCACCGTTTACAAAAACTGCCACGCGGGCAAGGGAGCCGTTGTCCTTCCTTTGTGGAGTGCCACTGTCGCCGGCAAAAGTTACATCCAGTCTTTTTGCATTTACATTAAAAGCTACTCCAGAGCTGGAAAAGAAGGTCCAGAGCACATCATTTTCTGTATGAGTTCGTCCCAAAAATTTAACATTTTCCGCACTTGGCAAGTAATCCTTTGCCCACATTGACGAAAAAGTAGTAATCAGCAAAAGTGCTGTCGCAATTACTTTAATAGTTTTCTTCATAATTTCCTCTAATAAATATTGTTTTATATAAAGTTGGACTGTAACCTTGGGGCGGATGCTTGCGCGTTCCAGAAAGTCATAGCGCAATCTGTTTGGCTACTCAAATAAAGGCGCGCCACAGATTGCAAATGACTTTCTGTCCCGCTCCAGCATCCGCCCCAAGTTTCCCCTTCAGTTTAATAACGTAATTTATAACATCATTAAACTGTCATAATCTGCTGGATAGCAGCATGTTCATTCGCCGCCTTTTCCAGACTATCCTTCTGCGAAGTGCGGAATGGTGCTAGTGGAAGTCCTTCCTTGCTGAATACTGTAACAGGTCCGTAGTTGTACCAGGCGTATCGCGCAAATTTTGGCTCCTTTACCTTATCGCTGCAAAGAATAATTTGATTCAAAGCGCCGTCGCGGCCGCCAAAGGCAAACTTTGCAGGGTAGTAAATGCAGTCTTCGCCGGCAATTTCAAATCCTGTAAAATCTTCCGGCACTTCATTTCCCTGCCCTTTTTCCATCATCTTGTATTCTTCAAGCTCTTTTGTGTCATCATGAAGGGTAAAGCCGCTTTCTGCATTTGTGAAGGTCAAAATAATTTTTCCATCTATATTAATAGAAGAAGAAAGCATTGGAGAAAGAGACTTTTTATCAGAAACGCCGTAAACCTTTTCCATTGCAATTGCTTCCAGACGCTGACCAACCACTCGTTTTGCCCTTGGGTGAATATCACTGAACTGTCCCTGGTCCAGGGCGCAGGACATCCAGGCATTTTTTACAGTGTCGCCCACCTGCTGCTGGGCTTCGCGGATTAAGCACCAGTGCTTAAAATCCTTGTCGGCCTGGTAGCGGTGTTCGGGTAGCTGAACAAAAATAAATGGAAGAGTGTCGTCGTGCCAGTCGGTGCGCCAGTTATCAATCATGTTTGTAAAAAGCTTGCGGTACATTGCAGGCTTGTGATCATCACTTTCGCCCTGATACCAGATTACTCCCTGCATTGTGTAAGGCATAACCCGGCGCAGCATGCAGTCGTAAAGTCCGGTTGGACGGTATGGGTTTTTGCAGGATTTTGGTCCCGGCCATGGGCAAGGTCCCAGAATAGAGGTGGCAGTTTCCCAAGTAAGGCTGTTATCTTTTGCAAACATTTCGCCAAACTTGCGCTGCCATTCGTTATTTTCAATTTCGTAGTCGTCGTATTCCTTGCACTGCTGCTCAATAGATTTTCCGGCAGTTGCTTCGTCGTATTCGCTAAGGTATGTGCGAAGGTCCTGGTCTTTTTCAAGATATTCGCGGGCCATCCATGCACTTGCAGAAGTTCCGCCCCAGTTGCAGCCGATAAGTCCAACAGTTACGCCAAGTTCTGCAGCAAGTTTTTTTGCAAAGAAAAAGCCCACTGCCGACCAGGAACCGCGGGCCTGGCTTTCCCAAGTCTGCCAGCAGGTATTGCGCTCTGCCTCAAAAAAGTGGTCATCCATCCAGCCAATTTTATTAGTATAATAGAAGCGAACGTTCTTTGCGCCGCCATCACCCTTGGTATCGGCCATTTCTTCAGGGCCTTCGGTACAGTTCTGCAGCTCAAACTCCATGTTGCTCTGTCCGCCAGCCAGCCAAACTTCGCCAATGGCAATATCGGTAAGGGTGATTTTTTCACTGTCGCCTGAGTTGTTTGGGCAAAACTCTGCGGTTAGTGTACAGCCGGTCTGGGCAACTTGTGGTTCAAGCTGAACTTCCCAGCGGCCGGCCTTTGCCCTGCCGTTATTTTTGCATAGAACTCTGCCGTCTTTTGCAGCTAACAGAACCTGTACGGCTTTGCCGTCTTCACCATATCCAAAAACTGTAATATTTTTATTTCTCTGTAACACGCAGTGGTCCGAAAATACCGCTGCAAATGATAATGACATACAGTCCTCCTATATATCTACGTATTCATTTTTTATTTGCTTCCGTTACGGCGCCTCAGAAAACTGCGGCTGAGCGTGTTTGGTATCCGACTCCCCGGCTTCGCCGGCTCGCGAACGCTCAGATGCAGTTTTTGATTCGCCTTCACTCGCGCAAATAAAAAATAATGCAAATAATATGTCAGTTTTCTTATGGTCATTATATCCACAGTTCTATTCCTTGTCTGTTACGTGAACATTATAAAATTGTATTAATTCATTTATTTTTTCTTTTCAATTGTGCAAAATTGAATTATATTTAAATCATGAAAAAGAATTTTGGAAAACAAACATTTATGTACCCTATGCCGGTACTGATTATCACAACTTATGATGAAAATGGAAACCCTGACGCTATGAATGCGGCTTGGGGTGGTATTCACGACACAAATCAGATTGGAATCTGTCTGGACAAGAGTCACAAGACAACTGCAAACATTGCAAAACGCAAGGCCTTTACTGTAAGCATGGCAGATGCCGCTCACGTAAAAGAGTGCGATTATCTTGGAATTGTAAGCGGCAACAAAGAGCCGGATAAAATCAAAAAAGCAGGCTTTACAGTTTCAAAGTCTGAGTTTGTAGATGCTCCTGTAATCAACGAGCTTCCAATGGTTTTGGAATGCGAACTTGTATCCTTCAGCGAAAATGATGATTATATAGTAGGAAATATCGTAAATGTTTCCGCAGATGAATCAGTTTTGACCGACGGCAAAATTGATGCCGCAAAACTCCGCCCAATCTGCTACGACCCCGTAAGCCACAACTACAACGTTCTGGGCGAAGTAGTAGGCAAAGCCTTCTCCGCCGGAAAGGCAATTAAATAATTCGCTTTTTTAAGGAAGAGAGCATTTTCGCCTTTGTGTTAGGGCGATATTCATAAAACGAGTAGCACAAAAATTGATGCGCGTGAGCGAAGGTGGGCCAAAAACTGCATCTGAGCGTTCGCGAACGTAGCGAAGCGAAGTGAGTCGGATACCTCTTACGCTCAGCCGCAGTTTTCTGGAACACCTAAGCGGAAGCACATCAATTTTTGGAGTAGGTAGGACAATGGAATATAGAAAAAACAAAAAAGGCGAAAATATCTCTTTAATGGGTTTTGGCTGCATGCGCTTTACCACAAAAGCCGGCCGTATAGACCTGGATAAGGCCGAGCAGGAAATTATGGCCGCCTACAATGCCGGCGTAAACTATTTTGACACCGCCTACATCTACACGGGCAGCGAGGCCGCAATAGGAGAAATCTTTGAACGCACCGGAATCCGTGATAAAATCAATATTGCAACAAAACTTCCTCAGTATTTAATTTCAAATCGTGCCGCAATAGACCGCTATTTTGCAGAAGAACTTTCCCGTCTGCGCACTACCTGGGTAGATTACTACCTTATGCATCATCTTACTGATTATTCTCAGTGGGAAAAGCTAAAAGCCATAGGAATTGAAGACTGGATTGCCCAGAAAAAGGCCAGTGGCGAGATTCGTAACATTGGTTTTTCATTCCACGGAACAACAGAAATGTTCCAGAAAATCCTTAATGATTATGACTGGGACTTTTGTATGATTCAGTACAATTATCTGGACGAAGTTTCTCAGGCTGGGGTTGATGGATTACATGCCGCCGCCGCAAAGGGTGTTCCCGTTATGATTATGGAACCACTTCGCGGTGGAAAACTTGTAAATCTTCTTCCAGAATCTGCCAAAAAGATGATTGCTGCCCACCCTCACGGCTGGAGCCCTGCCGAATGGGGTTTCCGCTGGCTTTACAATCAGAGCGAAGTAACCTGTGTGCTTTCGGGTATGAACAGCGTAGAAATGGTAAATGAAAACTGCCGCATTGCCAGCGAGGCAGCGGCCGGACATTTCACTCAAGAAGATTTTGCCTTTATCGAAAAAATTAAGGCCGAAATTAAGCGCACCGAAAAAGTTGGCTGCACCGGCTGCCGCTACTGCATGCCTTGCCCTAAAGGAATAGATATCCCCGGACTTTTCCGCGGCTGGAACCTTATGTATTCTGAAACAAAAGTTTCCGGACGTAAAGACTACTTCCAGACTACCGTTCTCCGCAAGGAATCTGCCTTTGCAACAGCCTGCGTGGGCTGCGGAAAATGCGAAAAACACTGCCCGCAGGAAATCCCAATTCGCGAAATGATAAAGCGTGCCGACGCAGATGTTCGTCCTTGGTATCTTAAGCCAGCATTCAGCGTTGCAAAAAGCTTTATGCTGCGTGGAAAATAGCTGGCTGGCAGTTCTCTGCTGGCTGATAGCTGCTGGCGGGCTTAATTCTTTGTATCCCACTCAACCTGCACGCTGCGTTCTTCCTTGTGGGGAATGCGCTGGTAGGTTAGGCAGTCGGCGCGGTGAACGGAAACGCCTTTTGTGCGGGTAACGTAACCTGCAATTAAATCCGGGTATTGAGGGTGACAGCACTGGGCCAGATTGTACAAAACGTTTCGCTCTCCCTGAACAAGAACATTTTTCTTTGGCCGGCTTTGAGCTTCGGCTGCGGCGCGGTCTTCGTTTGTCGGGCGCTTTTTGCGGCGTTTTCCCGTCTGTGTGCCTGGAACCCAAACTTCTGTTGCAGTTCCGGACCCCGAAGCACCGCCTCCTGTAGAAGCTGCCCCTGTGCCAGAAACTGAACCCGAACTATCGGCAGTGCCTGTGCTGCCGCCAGCACTTGCTGCTGCCTGCAAACTAAGCCGCTCGCTAAAGGTCGGGTCGTTTTTCATCAGCCATGAATGGATGCGCTGGTGAGCCTTGGTAGTTTTTACAATGCTCAGCTGGTTTTCTGTAGGATGAGCCTGAGGATTTGTAATTACTTCTATTATCTGGGTGTTTTCCAGAGGCCTAGAAAGCGGAATAATCTTTCCGTTTGCCTTGGCCGCAATCACTTTTTCTCCAATTGAAGAATGAACTGCGTAAGCAAAGTCTATAGCGGTTGCGCCCATCGGAAGTTTTTTTACATCACCCTTAGGAGTAAAAACGTAAATTTCATCACCCAAAAGCTCGTTTTTTAGAGTTTCAAAATTGTTGCCGTCGGTAAGGCCTTCTTTAATTTTCTGCAGCTTGTTGTAAATTTCAAGTCTGTCTGCTTCAACAAGTTCCCGGCTCATGCCCTTTTTGTAAAGCCAGTGGGAAGCAATTCCGTGTTCGGCCATATTGTGCATTTCGTGGGTGCGAATCTGAATCTCCAGCGGCTTTCCTTCGCACATAACCGTTGTATGCAAAGACTGGTAGCCGTTAGATTTTGGCATGGCAATGTAGTCCTTAAAACGGCCGTCCAGAGGCTTCCAAAGTCCGTGAACAATTCCAACCAGAGTATAGCACTGGGCCGGAGTATCACACAAAATGCGCAGAGCAAGCAGGTCAAAAAGCTCTCCCGCTTCCTTGTTGCGCTTTTTCATCTTCTGATAAATTGAATAAAAATGCTTTGCGCGGCTTTGAATTTCTACCGGAATACCCATTTTTTCTGCGGATTTATAAATTGAGTTTACTGCCTTTTCCAGATAGGCAGAGCGTTCATCCTTTTTCTGGGCTACAATTGCCTTTATCTGAAGAAAAACCTGCGGATTTATATACTTTAAACTCAGATCTTCAAACTCGTTTTTTTCAGCCTGCATTCCAAGTCTGTCTGCAAGCGGCGCCCAAATTTCAATCACCGAGTTTGCAATTTCGTGCTGTTCTTCTTTTGTAAAGCTTTTCAGGTTGCGGATTCTGTCCAGACGGTCGGCAAGGGTCAGCAAAATTATTCTTGCGTCATCACACATTGCAAAAAGCATATTGCGGATAGCGTCAGACTGGTTCAGAGTTTTTGTGTTAATCGGCAGATTTAAAATCTTATTTGCAGTATTTATAATTTTATTTGTGTTTTCGCCAAACTGCTTTTCCAGTTCTTCTGAGCTTACGTTAAATTCATGAATAGAATGAAGGATTGCGCAGATTATTGTGTCGCAGTCAAGGCGGCTTTGGGCAAGAATGTTTGCAACTCTAAGAGGATGAACATAATAAGGAGTTCCGCAGCTTCTTTTTTTCCCGTCAGACATGCGGACAAGGAGATTCCAGGCTTCCGTGATTTTATTTTTTTCTTCATCAGAGAAATATTCGTTCATCTGGAAGAATTCAGAAATCAATTCAGAAGGATTTGAATAATCAGAATGAAAAACAAGCTCCTTACTCACAAAAAATCTCCTTTAAATTAAAAATAACAGATTTTTTCAATTTATAGTAGTAATTTATTATATTATTTGTTATAGTTGTTATATAGGTGAAAGTTCTTAAGGGATGTAAAAAACTTCTTATGCTGTTATCTGTTTCTGCTTTATGTGCAGGTCTTTTTGCTCAGCAGAAGAATGATGAAAAACAAGTCCGGATGATAACTCTGGACGAGGCTGTTGTGCTTGCGGCAGATAATAATATTTCGTTGAAGCAGCAGCGTATCAGTTTGGATTTGCTCAAGAAACAGAAAAATTCTTCCTGGAATTCAGCTAGTCCTTCTTTTTCTTTAAGCGGAAGTTACGCTGGCTCTGTTGCCGGTACAAATCAAGCCTGGTCGGAAGGAAATCAGAGTGTAAATGATCCGACCCTTTCTGCAAGTGCTTCGGTTAGCATAAGACTTTCTCCATCTTTGCATACTTCAATTCAATCTGCTAAATTGGCCTACGAGGCAGGTGAACTTTCTTATGAATCTTTAATGCGCTCTATAGAAAAGAGTGTGCGCGCTTCTTTTTACAGCCTGCTTTATAATAAGGAAAATATTCTGGTACAGGAAAGCGCTCTGGCTAGTGCAAAACAGACTTACGATTCGAACCTTGCAAAGTATAATCAGGGCCGGCTTTCGGAGCTGGAGCTTTTGAATGCCCAGTACAATTATGAACGCAACCTTCCTGCTGTAGAAAATCTTAAGCAGGCTTATATTATTTCACTGGATTCTTTTAAGCAGGTTCTTGGCCTTGATTTAAGGGAAGAAATTGATTTGGAAGGCAGCCTTGAAGAAGCCGCAGATGTGAAAATCACAGAAGAATCTATTATGATTGATTTGAACGAGCTTCCTGAAATAAAGACTGTACTTAAAAATATTTCTTCGGCACAGAATAGCCTGCTTGCAAGCCGTTTTTCGGCTTACGGGCCAACTCTTTCTGCTTCAGCCTCTGCAAATGAAAATATTACAAATGAAATGCTGAGCATGAGCTATTCCCTTGGTCTTTCTATTCCGCTTGATGGTTATATGCCATGGTCTAGCGGGGCCCTCAGCGTGGCAAATCAGAAAGCTAATCTTGAAAAACTTAAGCTTTCGCTTGAAGACAGTAAAACTTCGCTTGCAATTAAGATTCGCAGCAGTTACAACACAATCAAGCAGGCTCAGACTCAGCTTGATATGTACGAAAAAAATGTCACTCTTATGCAGCGCACCTACGATATGACTCTGGCTGCTTACAATGCCGGATCAAAAGATCTGCTTTCGCTGCAGACAGCCGCAGATAATCTTGCAGGTGCAAAAAATACCTTGCAGAATCAGCGCTATACAATCATTTCTGCAATTTTGGATTTGGAAAATACACTTGGAGTGCCTTTTGGAACACTCGGGGAAAATATAGAGGAAAACTAAGATGAAAAAGAAATATGTTACAATCATAACCCTTGCCGTAATTTTGCTTGCTTTGGCTGGCTCTCTTCTTGCAATCAATCATTCAAAAAAGGCCAAGGCTGGCGGCTTCCCTGGTGGCGGCAAAGGCGGCTGGGGCGGATTCGGCGCTTTTGGCGGCGCTCAGGAAACTTCGGTGCGCACAATGGTGCTGGAAAATACTACCCTTACAGATTTTGTAATTACAAATGGTGAGATTGAAACTCAGACTGCAATTGAAGTTTTCCCTTCAATTGGTGGCCGTGTAGTAGAAATGAAGGTGTCGTTGGGCTCTCCTGTAAAGCAGGACGATCTTATTGCTTATATCGACCCTTCAGAGCCGGGAAGCTATTACGCAAAAAGTCCGGTTACTGCTCCAATTTCCGGCAGTATTATTTCTTCGCCTGTGAAAACCGGCCAGAAGGTTAGCGTTAGTTCTGTAATTACAAAAATCGGTGATATTGCAAACCTGCAGGTAAGTGCAAAGGTGCCGGAACGTTATGTTGCAGACCTGCGTATTGGTCAGCGGGCAGAAATTACCCTGCAGGCTTACGGCAGCGAAAAGTTTTATGCCAAGGTTGTGCGCATTTCTCCGGTTGTTGATTCTGCAACCCGCACCAAGGAAATTATTCTTAATTTTGAACAGAATTACGAAAAGGTGAATGCCGGAATGTTTGCCAAAGTTAAGCTTTATACAAATGACTATTCAGGTTATCCGGTTGTACCTCAGGATTCACTCGTAAATAACAGCGACAATTATTATCTTTACGTTGTAAAAGAAGATAGTACAGTTGAAAAACGCCAGGTAAGTCTTGGTCAGAATATTGATGGTTACTATCAGATATTGGATGGCGTTGTTGCCGGCGAAAAAGTTGTAATTGAAGGTATGCTTACTCTTACCAACGGTTCAAAGGTTCGCGATGTAGATGCGCCGGCTCCTGTGCCTGCTGCGGCAGATGCACCGGCCGAAGGGGGCCGCTGATGAGCCTTTCTAGAAAAACAATGGAGCATCCGGTTCTGATTCTCATCATTTTTGCCCTGCTCGGAATGCTCGGAATCTTTACCTTCAGTAAAATTGCAATAGCCCTTTTTCCGGAAGTTGAAAATCCTTCCCTTATGATTATGACCACCTACACAAATGCGGGGCCGGAAGCAGTAGAAAAGACCGTTACCAAGGTGGTAGAAAGTGCCGTTGTCAGCGTAAACGGACTTAAAAACATGACTTCTACTTCAAACGAAGGTTCGTCTACAGTCAGCCTTGAATTCAATTATGGTACAGATTTGGACGAAGTTGTAAACGACCTTCGCGATAAGCTTTCCCGCATTTCCCGTGCCCTGCCGGACGCGGCCTCTACCCCTTCAATTTTCCGTTTTTCGGGAACTTCCAATTCAATTATGCGAATCCTTGTCCGCGGTAACCGTTCCGTAGATGATATAAAACAAATTGCCGAAAGTCAGATTGTTGATATCCTGGAGCAGGCCGACGGAGTAGGTGAGGCCAGCGTTTACGGTGGACGTACTGCCCAGGTAAATGTTCAGCTGGACCAGAACCGTCTGGCCGCTTACGGTTATACAATTCCAACTGTTGTAAGTGCCCTTTCTAAACAGAATCTGGAGCTTGGTGGCGGTAAAGTTCAGGACGGACACAAAAACTACATTGTCCGCACTACCGGCGAATTCAACAGTATTGATGAAATAAACGACACCGTAATTTCCACAATCAACGGCTACAACGTAAAACTCCGCGACATTGGAAGTGCCAGCCTTGGTTTTGCAGAAACTTCCAGCGAATCCTTTATCAACGGCGAAAAGGGTGTTTATGTTTCAATCACAAAACAGAGTGACGCAAACACAGTAACCGTAGCCAACAATGTTTATAAAAAAATAGACCAGCTTAAAAGTGTTCTTCCTTCAGACATCACTATGAAAATCATTTCTGATGATACAGTTTCCATCCGCGAAACAATCAACACTTTGATTGAGTCTGCCTGGCAGGGGCTTGTTCTGGCTATCATCATTTTGTTTGTATTCCTTCAGAACTTTAAATCTACTATTATAATTTCCATTTCCATTCCGCTTTCTATCATAATTACGCTTTTTACAATGAGCCAGTTTGGAATCACCCTGAACATGATGACCCTTACCGGTTTGATTCTTGGCGTTGGTATGATTGTAGACGCGTCTATCGTTATGATTGATAACATTTACTCGTATAGACAGCGAGGTGCGCGGCCAAAGGTTGCGGCAATCCTTGGAAGCCAGGAAATGCTTATGTCTGTTGTTTCCGGTAACCTTACAACTATTTGTGTATTTGTGCCATTCCTCTTCTTTATTGCAGATTTGGGAATGATGGGACAGATGTTCAAGGGAATTATCTTTACAATCGTAATTTCCCTTGTTTCTTCGCTCATGGTTGCAATCTTTTTGGTTCCGGTACTTGCGGGAAAATTCCTGCCTCTTTCTAACAGAACAGAAAAGCCTGTAACAAATCCTGTTTTGAAGGTGCTCTATGGTGCCTTCCAGAAATCTATTGAATTTATTGGCCGTGGCTATGCTAAACTGCTTAAACTTGCTCTTCACAACAGGCTGATTCCCATCGTAGCCGCTCTTTCTGTGCTGATTATTGCCTTTGCCCTTATTCCAACCATGCGCATTAATATGATGCCGGGTGGAAATGATGATTCAGTTACCCTGAACATCACACTGCCGGTTGGAACTCCATTTGAAGAAACCAAAGAAGTTTGTATGGCTTTTTCAAAAATTGTAGATGATGAAGTAAAGGGTGCCGATAGCGTAACTGTTTCTATTGGAAGTGGTGGACGAAATTCCGGTACAAACAAGGGTAGCATTCAGATTGCTCTGCCGGAAAGTGACAAGCAGATAGACTCAGCCGCAGATATTCAGGCTAAGCTGCGAAAACACTTTAATGAATTCCCTGGAGTAACTTTGAGCTTCCGTGCCGGCTGGATGGGCCAGATGATGGGGAGCGATATTGATATTATCCTTCGTTCTGATGATTTGGACGCTATGCTTGATACAGCAGATAAAATTGCAGAAGTGATTAATAACAACAGCGAATGTGGTGAAGCTTCTATCAGTATGGATCGTGGTCTTCCTCAGGTAGAAGTTGTAATCGACCGTCAGCGTGCCTACGATTTTGGAGTTGATATTACAACTGTTGCCCGCGAAATAAATTATGCCATCAACGGAACTACCGCCTGCGTTTACCGCAATAACGGAAAAGAATACAACGTGGTTGTTGCTTACCGCCCAGAAGACCGCAAAAAGATTGAAGATTTGGAATCAATTTATGTGCGGGGTTCAAGTGGAATGGTTTCTGTTGCAAACTTTGCTTCGCTCAAAAAAGGGCTGGGACCTGTTTCAATCAGCCGCGAAAATCAGACCCGAATTCTTCATGTTACTGCAAGTATTATTTCTAAAACAAATGCCAATGTTGTAGAAGAGCAGATTAAAGACGGTATTGCCTCATCCTTTGTTATTCCTGATAGTGTAACAGTCAGCTATGAAGGTTCCTGGGGCGACACAATGAAGCAGATGCAGTTCTATCTTAAGATTATTGCAATGGCTGTTCTGCTGGTATTTGGTGTTATGGCTGCCACTTACGAAAGTTTTAAGGCTCCGCTCATCAACCTTGCAACTATGCCTTTCCTTGTAATTGGTGTTATCTTCCTTTATAAGATTACCGGACAGGCACTTTCAATTATGTCTATGGTCGGAATTATTATGCTGGTTGGTATTGTTGTAAATAACGGTATTATTCTTGTTGACTACACAAACCTGCTGGTTGGTCGTGGCGTTCCTCTTATGGAAGCCTGCTATGAAGCCGGAAAGAGCCGCTTCCGTCCTGTTTTGATGACGACACTTACTACTGTTCTTGGTATGCTTCCTATGTGTTTTGCAACCAGCGGACAGGCTATGATGGTTCAGCCGATTGCTGTGGCCGTTGTCGGTGGTTTAATTTCCAGTACGTTTGTTACACTACTGATTATTCCGGTGTTGTATAGTTTGGTGATGAAAAAGTCTGGCAAGTTTGCGAAAGCAAACTTGGGAAGTTCGCGAAGCGAACGACTTGAGCCTGTCGAAACCACCAGTCCAAACGCCTAACCGTCATTTATATGTCATTGTCCGGCGTGACCGGACAATCTATCCTGGAGAAAGAAATGATTGAATATCGCGCAGAAATAATTTCTAACCAGTCTGTTATGGATGATATAACAGAACTTTTGGAAAGCCAAATTCCAGATTTTGAGTACACAATGATTACGGGAACTCAGGGAAAGGGCCTTAAAACAAAAAAAATCGGCGACACAGTATGGCCAGAAATGAACTTCATTCTCTTTGCCTATGTTTCCGCCGATGTTGCAAAAAAGATTAAAGAACTGATTACAGAAATCCAGAAAAAGTTTCCCAAGGAAGGAATCAGCCTCTTCTTCACTAAGTGCGAAGATTTGTAAAGCTGGAGGGGGCAGTGCTGCCGCGCGAGCGGCTCCTCTTATACCTTCATTTTCTCGCCGTATAGCACTCGCTCCTGGCCTTCCAAGTCCTTGTAAACCTGGGTATTTCTGAAGCCCGCGCGGTAAGAAAGGTTTTCTGCGCCGCGCATGTTGTATTCCCCCGTTTCCATCAGGAAAAATCCGCCAAAAACAGTGTGGTCGTAAATCTGCGGCATTAAATTGCGGATTATTTCAAGACCGTCGTCGCTTTCGGCTTTGTCGCCGGATAGCGTTATGTCGCCGTCCAGTGCCAGGCGCGGTTCACTGCGGCCGTCTTTTAAAAGCTGGTCAGTAAGAGAGGCCGGTACATAAGGCGGGTTAGTTAGAACTATGTCAAATTGATAGGGCAGCATTTCAAAAAGGTTGCTCTGAACAAAACGAACCCTTCCCAGCAGATTTTCCTTGCCGTCAGCCCCCGCCCCCAGCAGCAGTGCTTCTGCATTTTTCTGCGCAATTTCCAGGGCGGGCTTACTTATATCAACCAGAGTAAATTTTGGCAGCCTTTCTGCCGGTACACGCTCGCTTTCGTAAAGTGATTTCAAAACCGAAAGTGCAATGCAGCCGCTTCCCGTGCACATGTCGCACACCGTCAAAATGCGGTCGGGGTGAGCGTCTATTTTTTCAAGAATTACATCCACAGCGCGGGAAACTAAAATCTCTGTGTCCGGCTTTGGAATTAGAACTGCCGGGGTAACTAAAAAATCATAACCGTAAAACTCTTTGTGGCCCGTAATGTAAGCAATAGGAAGCCCGCCCGCACGACGCTCTACAGCCTCCTGCAGCCACCGTAGGCCGTCCGCAGGAATCTCGTAATCCCGCTTCATAAGCAGTTCTGTTTTAGAAAAGCCCAGTGCATAAGAAAGTAAAACCTCCACATCCAGCTGCGGACTTGGGGAGCTTTGTGAGAGCCTTTTTATTGTGTTAGTCTTAAAGTCTTGGATAGTCATATAGGATAGGTGCGGGGCGTTACGGGGGGAATAAGGTAAGCCTAAAAAATGCTTTCGCATTTTTCTTTACGGCTTGCTATTAAACACCGGGCGCTAGCGCCCTTACACACCCCCGTAGAGGGGGTAGCGGAAGACCGCTCGCGGGCTGGAGCGAGGGGGAGACTTCCCCCTCCTCTTAATTAATTAACCTCGTTCAGCTGCTCTTCCTTAGCATAAACGTTCAGCGCATCCAGCATATCGTCCATATCTCCCATCATAAATCCCGGAAGGTTATGAGCCGTATAGTTAATGCGGTGGTCAGTTACGCGGTCCTGAGGGAAGTTGTAAGTACGAATCTTCTCAGAACGGTCTCCGTTACCAACCATGCTCTTGCGGGCAGAAGAACGCTCTGCATCAAGCTTGCTCTGTTCAAGATCAAAAAGACGGGCACGCAAAACCTGCCAAGCCTTTTCCTTGTTTTTAATCTGCGATTTCTGATCCTGCTGAATAACAACAATACCAGTTGGAATATGAGTAAGACGAACGGCAGAGTCGGTCGTGTTTACACACTGTCCACCAGGTCCGCCGGCGCGCATTACGTCAACGCGAACATCGTTAGGATTGATTTTTACATCAGCCTCTTCTGCTTCAGGCAAAACCGCAACAGTTGCAGTAGAAGTCTGCAAGCGACCCTGGCTTTCTGTCTGAGGAACACGCTGAACACGGTGAACACCAGATTCCCAGCGCAGAGTTCCGTAAACAAACTTTCCAGAAATAGAAGTTACAATCTTGTTAAAGCCGCCAACTTCAGTTTCCTGAGCTTCCATAGTTTCAGTTTTCCAGCCCTTGCGGTCTGCAAGGTGGCAGTACATTTCCCAAAGGTCGCGTACAAAAAGCGAAGCTTCATCACCGCCGGCTGCCGAGCGGATTTCCAGAATAATATTCTTTTCATCAAGCGGATCAGGCGGAACCAGCTTAAGTTTAATTTCTTCTTCAATTTTTGGCTGCTTTTCTTCCAGTTCCTTAAGCTCTTCGCGTGCCATTTCCTTCATTTCTGCGTCATCTTCCGCAGTAATCATTTCCTTGGCATCCTGAATTCCCTGCAAAACCTTCTTGTATTCGTCATAAAGCGCACACACTTCCGTAAGATAACCGTGTTCGCGCATGGTGTCCTTGTATTTTTTCTGGTCTTTTACAAGGTCAGGATCCATTACCAGTTCGCTCACTTCCTTCAAGCGATTTTCACATTCGTTAAGTTTCTTCAATAAATCCATAGTGACCGCATTTTACCACAAATCAGGAGGAGGGGGAAGTCTCCCCCTCGCTCCAGCCTCCTCGGTCGCTCGCCTTCGGCTCGCTCCCTGCGGGGGCTTCCGCTACCCCCTCTACGGGGCTGCCGCCCCGTAACGCCCCGCCCCTCACTACTCAGAAATTGCCATGCGGCAATTTCTGACTCGCAGATTTTTGTTAAGGAGGAGAAAGCCTTCCCCGTTCGAGTTTCCGAAGGAAACTCGGTAGTGAGCGATAGCG
>JAGAZB010000047.1 GCA_017940255.1 Treponema sp. | reverse complement strand
TGCAGGAAGTGGCGGACGGACATTTACAAGGGAGCGGAAAAGATATTTTTGTTCATCATCGCTTTGAGGAATTTCAATGTTTTCATACTTAGGATTTTCTTCAAGAAGATATTGAATTAAAAATTCTCTTCGCTCTTTTTGTGTCATGATTCTACCTCGTATTAAAATTTAAACTCAACAATTGGTAAAAAATTTTCTCTTTCCTTCAATCCTTTTACATGTCCCAGATTTGAAAGGGATCCCTGAATGTTTTTAAGATAAAAGACCTTAAAAATAGGATTTTTAGGATTGTTATTATAAAGCTCTTTAACAATCGCACTTTTTTTCATAATAGCTTCTTTTATTTTTAGAGTTTCGTCGTTTTCATTAGGAAAAACAACTTCGGCGCTAAAACGAATCCATGCGGTACTGATTTCATCTTCTTGCAGCTTGCTTGCACATAAATCAACATAAGGATTTTTTTGCAGTTCTGCATACATTGCTTTTTCGCAGTTTGTACAAAACCAGAGTTTATTATCAGATGTAACCATATACTGAACGGGGCGAACTTTAGGCTTTCCGTCTAGTCCGATTGTCGCAAGGTATTGAAGACCCACTTTGTCCAAATATGAAGCTATGTCATTTATTGTCAGTTTATTTTCCATAAGTAACTCCATTATAGCACAATCCGATAAATTAGGGCTGACTAATAAGTTTGTTACACGGTGTCATTCCGAACTTGTTTCGGAATCTCTTCACTATATATGGCGTAGATGCTGAATCAAGTTCAGCATGACAATACTTATTAGTCATCCCCCAATCTTTATTTACGGACAAGAGAAATTCTTTTCTGAATGTTCTTTCCGTTTCTGATTTCCTCACCCAAAGCGGCCGCATAGTCTGCATAACTTATGATACTTTCCCCTTTTGAATTAAGGGTAAGTTCTTCACCGCCCCAAATCCAGCTGCCAATTTTTGGAGCGTCTGATTGAAAGTCTCCTGCAGGGCTGATATATGTCCATTGAACATCGGTTCTTTTTCGTAAGTCATCCAAGGCTTTACCCATCGCATTTGCAAGAGGCTTGAACATATCAGGAAAATCCGGAGTGTCCATGACACGGACTGTATGCTCCTTGTTTACATAAAGGCTACCTGCTCCGCCTACAATTACAAGGCGAGTTTTTGTACCAGAAAGAAGGTCGCACAGATGGGCAAGAGATTTTCCATGGTTAGGCAATTCATTTTCTGCCCATGCGCCGAATGCATCAACTACTACATCAAATCCAGCTAAATCTTCTTTTGTAAGAGCAAAGATGTCTTTCTGCACAAAATTCTTTGCCTCGCTTTTGTTTTCACCACGAGCAAAACCTGTGACTTCAAAACCTGCCGCAAGAGCTTCTGCAACAACCAATTTTCCTACTTTGCCATTTGAGCAAACTACAGCTACTTTCATGTGACTTCTCCTTGGGTAAATCTGTTACCCATAATTAGTGTTTTTCTGCAAAGTGTTGTTCTATTAACCTTACAACTTAAAATATAAAGTATTTTTGATGTAATGTCAATAGAACAAAGCTTTTTCGGGGAATATTTTTTTTGCAAGTCGAGCTTGCTGAAAAAATTAATCTAACTTTAGGGTAAGGCCAAAGAAGCGGTTGTATTTTTTTACAGTGGAAACTTCTTCTTCCGAAAAGTAGAATTTTGAATATTTTGAAATTGAGCTTTATGGCAAAGCAAGGTAGAGGTAAAACGCGATTTTACGCCGCTTAAGATTGTAAAAACATAAAAACATCTTTCAAGTATAGAAAGAAGTTTTGAAATGTAGTAAATATGAAATTATAGATTTGTAAAATCTGTAAAAAATATCGTATAACATAATTTTCAAAGACGACAAAATATTGTTATGCAGACGCCCGCTACTTGAGGCGCAGGAAATAAAAGAAGATGATTTTTGGGAACAAGAACTCTGCTTATATGAAAGTAAATATTTATACAATTTAAAAGAAAATGTTAAGGCTTTAGAGAAAGTATACGAATCAATTGAATGGCGAAGAAAAAAATCGAATGTTCAGACTGATAATATTTATTGGCTAGCAGAATTAGTATTAAGGCTAAAAAAAGAATCTGAGTATAAAAAGTGCATTGGTATCTTGAAAGAATTCCATGTAGAAAGTATTTTTCCACTACATGAATATTGGCATCATGGGTATATTGCAATTTTTAATGATAGACTTGGAAATAAGGACATTGCGGAAAAAGAATGCATTCTTGCACTTAATTTTGCTGAATATAAAAATAATAGAGAACCAAAACGGATATTAGGAATATTTAGGAATAAAGAAGATACAATATATAGAAAGTTATTAAAAATAAAGTCAAATTGAACTTAAAGGTGAAACAAGGTCGCGGTCAAGCTGCGCAACCGTTTAGGCAGTTGATATGAACACCCGAACAGGGGCACTGGACAAAAAAATAATGGGAAGTTCAAAAACTCCTTTAGCGGTACAAGCACGGCAGGGATTGGAGGGGCGCCGCAGGCGTTCCCGCAAAGCGGGAATGGAGTGGGTAGGGTCCCACGGAACCCCGGAAAGCCCTTCAAAAATGGCCTCCCTGCCATTTTTGAAGACGGGTTTTCTAAAGAAAACCCGCGAGGGCATTTGTGCAAAGAATTGACGCGCCGTCCATGGCGCTATGTGTTCTGCAAAAATGGCAGGGTGTTCTTTTGGGACGCGGGTCTTTTGCAGGAAAAAGCGCCGGTAAGCTGTAAAATATAATTCCCCAAAATAAAAAGGTTTTCAACCTTCTGTTATAATGGAAATTGCACAGACCAAAAAACAGGAGGAAGAAAACCTAATGGAGAATATAGCACGAAAGAAGAGAAAAGAAAACAGCTGCTTTGGCCACAGCAAGAGGCTTCTGCTGGAAG
>JAGAZB010000046.1 GCA_017940255.1 Treponema sp. | reverse complement strand
CGGCTTCTCTCTGGTGGGAACCCAGGGCACAGCAGACTTCTACAACGCAAACGGAATCAAGTGCGACGTAGTAAACAAGATTGGAGCCGGCCGCCCAGACGTAGTAGATATGATTATGAACAAGGAAGTTTGCCTCGTAATCAACACCCCAAAAGCAAAGCGCAACTACGCCGAAGACCGCAAGACAATCCGCAAGGCTTGTTTGAAGTATAAGGTAAGCTACATCACAACAATTGCCGGCGCTCTTGCAGCGGTTAAGGGAATTGAAGCTGTAAAGAACGGTAATGGTGGTGAAGGTGGAGTTAAATCTCTGCAGGAATATCATTCACTGATTAAATAATAGATTCCACGGCTTGACCCGAGGCTCTCTTATGAACGACTGTCGAAAACATCGGCAGTCGTTTTTTTTACTTCTTCCCTCACCTGCTGAAATATTTTCCACAATCCAGTATACTTTCATCAGTAAGCAGGAGCAAATTATGACTTTTATTTCATGGAACATAGATTCAATCAACGCAGCGCTCACATCCGCTTCGGACAGGGCAAAACTTTCTCAGGAAGTGCTGAAAAAACTTGGCAACTACAATGCTGACATAATCGCAATTCAGGAAACCAAGCTTCCTGCCGAAGGACCAAACCCAAAGCACATGGAACTTTTAGCTGAATATTTTCCTGGCTACAAGGTTGAATGGCTTTCTTCTGTGCCACCTGCAAAAAAAGGCTATGCTGGAACCATGATACTCTACAAGGAAGCTCTCTCTGCCAGCCGCCAGGCAGTCCGCCTTGGCGCTCCCGACACAATGGATGACGAGGGCCGCCTGCTTGTCATTGAGTTCGACAATTTTTATTTTGCCAATGTTTATACTCCAAACTCTGGTGACGGGCTTAAACGTCTGGCCGAACGTCAAGAATGGGACAAACTTTACGCAGACTATCTTGCCGGCCTGGATTCAAAAAAGCCAGTCATTGCCTGCGGCGACTTCAACGTGGCTCACAAAGAAATTGACCTTGCAAACCCGGCCAGCAATCACTTTTCAGCCGGCTTTACAGACGAAGAACGCGAAGGCTTTACAAAGCTCCTAGCCCGTGGTTTTACAGACAGCTTCCGCCACATTCACGGCGATGTAAAAGACGTTTATTCCTGGTGGGGTCAGCGAATTAAGACAAGCAAGATAAACAACTCGGGCTGGCGTATTGATTACTTCCTCGTAAGCGAAAGAATTAAAGACAAAATTACAAAGTCAGAGATGATTGATTCAGGTCCGCGTCAGGACCACACCCCGATTCTTTTGGAAATTAACCTGTAATTAGGCTGCAATCATTGAACTTGCCGAAATCTGTAGACGGTGCTTTCGGCAAGCCCAACCGCCACATTAAATTTTTCTGTATTCTCGTACAAAATATACAATTTCTGCAAGCGCTGTAATTGTCCACGAAAAAATATAAAGCAAGAATAGCGATTGAATAGTTCCAAACCAGGCAAAAATTGTATAAACCCAGATGATTCGGAAAAGGCAGGAACCGAGCAGCACAATTACCGTTGGCACCGAAGTTTTTCCAAGCCCCCGGCTGGCTGCAATTGTATTATCCATAAAAGTGGCCACAGGATAAGAAAACCACATGATAGAAAAACGCAGCATTCCAGCCTGAATAACAGCGGGATCATTGGTGAATAAAGACAGGCACTGAGGTCCAAAAATATACATTGAAGTGCTCAAACCCGCTCCAAGCAAAAAGGCATAAAGGTTAGAAATCAACATACTATGAAGAATACGTCGTTTGTTGCCAGCACCATAGTTCTGTCCAATAAAACTTGCGCAGGCTATGTAAAAAGCGTTCATGGCACTGTAGATAATGTTATCCAGATTAGAACCTGCAGCAGTTCCCGCAACCATTACAGCGTCAAAAGAGTTTACACCCACTTGAATAAAAGTATTCGCAATCGCAAAAATGGCGTTTTGCATTCCAGCCGGAATACCAATTTTTAATATTCGGATAGTTTTTTCACGGTGAAGTTTAAGTCGCAAAAAAGAAAATTTTATATCACCCAAATCTCGTCCCCGAATAAGGGGAATCATTACCATAATTGCCGAAATATACTGCGAAATCACACTGGCAAGAGCAACTCCGGCGCATGAAAGCTTACAGACAATTACAAAAAACAGATTCAAAATGATATTAATAATGCCGGCAAAAGTAAGATAGTAAAGAGGACGCTTTGTATCGCCAGCCGCACTCAGAACAGCATTTCCGTAATTGTAAAGGGCAACCCCTGGCATCCCCAGCATGTAAATCTTAAAATAAATTACAGCGCCATCAAGTAATTCAGGCTTTGTTTTTATCAATGTAAGGACTGGTCGTGCAAGCAGATATCCGCCCAAAAGCAACACCACTCCCACAATCATAGAAACGATAAAAGATGAATGAAGGGCTTCATCTAAATCCTTTTTTGATTTTGAACCAATATAAAAGGCAACAATGACATTCACACCGCCGCCAAGTCCCATTAAAAGTCCTGTAAACAAAAAGAGCAGCTGCGAAGTAGAACCCACCGAACCAAGTGCAAGTGAACCGGCAAAACGCCCAACCACCGCAATATCAGCAATATTAAAAAGCACCTGCAGCAGGTTTGAAAAAATTAAAGGTATACTGTAAAAAAGAATTCCTTTGAAAAGCGGCCCCTGTGTTAAATCCCGCTCATAATTAGAATTAGACATGATAAAGACAATAGTGAAACGGTGAAGAAGATTCAAGACTTACGAGTTGTAAAATAAACGAAGGTGGCACATTGCGCCACCTTCGTTTATTTTATTATAACACTTTTAGCGTAGCAAAAAACGACATTGTTTGATTACATACAAGTATATCCACCATCAACAGGCAAGTTTACACCAGTAACGTAAGTAGAAGCTGGACTTGCAAGGAAGATTGCTGCACTGTCCAGTTCACCTTCGTTTCCATAGCGCTCAAGCGGAATCATTGTTTTAGCATTCTGCTGGAAGAAATCTGAATCCAAAGTTTCCTTTGTAAGTGGTGTGTAGAAATATCCAGGGCAGATAGAATTTACAGTAATGTTGTATTTTCCCCATTCAGCAGCAAGAGCACGAGTAAGATTTACAACTCCACCCTTTGCAGCATGGTAAGGAGCAGAACCTGCAATCTTGTTTCCAACAAGACCATACATAGAAGCAATGTTGATAACACGGCCATATTTTGCAGGAATCATAGCCTTTTTAGCAGCAGCACGAGCAAACTTGAATGTTCCGAACAAATCAACATTCATTTCTCCGGCAAACTGTTCGTCTGTAATGTCTTCTGCAGGAGCAACAGCACCTGTTCCGGCATTATTGATAAGAATATCAATACGACCAAATTTTGCAATAATTTCATCAACTGCAGCATTTACGCGCTCAGTATCTGTAATATCACACTGAATAGCCAAAGTTTCTACTTTATATGTATCTGCAATTTCTTTTGCAACTGCTTCAATCATTTCCTTACGACGAGCAACAGCAACAATTTTTGCTCCCTGATTAGCAAGTGCTTTTGCCATCTGAACACCAAGGCCTGTTGAACAACCAGTTACAACAGCAACCTGACCTGATAAATCAAAATATGATTTCATAAGCAACTCCTTTTTACATTTAATTGTGTACAATCATATTGAATATAAAATATAATGTCAAGCAGTTAGTACTACCTAACTGCTTTCATCACTTCATAAAAGATAATACTGGAAGCCTGTGCAACATTCAAGCTGTCTATACAGCACTCTTTTCCTTTTTCCATTCCGGCCCAGGGAATAATAATCAGTTCATCACAATTAGCCTTTATTACATCACTAATTCCTTTTTCTTCATTTCCCAGAACAATTAAGAATGGTTTGCGTGCTCCCTCACCTTCTTTTAATACAGATAAATCAGAAACATTCTTTGTAGCATCAAGCGCAGTTCCAATTCTAATCATCTTACCCTTCATTGCTTCCATAAGACGGGCAGATGAATACACAGAATAAATGTTTACATATTCCATGCCGCCTTCCGCAACACGATAACTGCTTGTAGTAATTGAACTCTGCGATTCATCTAAAGGAATAATAATGTTCTTAATCCCAAAAAAAGCCGCACTTCTTACAATTGCACCAAAGTTATTAGCGTTACCAATTCTATCAAGTAAAACCGCATTTTCTCCGCGTTCGCACCAAGAATCTGTAATATCCGAATCAAGCTCCTGAATTTCAGGGGCTTCAATCATGGCAACAACCCCCTGATGATGAACAGTTCCACTCAATTTTTCCAAATCAGAAGCAGGTTTCATATTGTAAATTCCGTGCTGCTTTGCAAGTTTTTTGCACAAACCGCCAAACATAGGAGCCTTTTCTTCTGTAAAATAAAGGCGGGTAATTTTTTCCGGATGATTTTTTTCCAACTTTTTAACCGCTGCAAATCCGCAAACGGCAAGTTCATTTCTTTTAGTATTTTTCATAATCTTCATAAAAATATACAACAAATTGATTTTAAATGATATATTTGAAAGGAGCAAAACTTTTATTGGAGATATTATTTATGAGAAAACACTTTCTCCTTGCAGCAATATTTTTATTTTCTAGCACACTTTTTGCGGAACAGGCAAATCTTATTTTCAGAGAATCTTATCGACTTGCTGATGTTCAAAATCTTGTTATGGCCCTCAATTCCGAAAACGTTGAAATCAAAAATTTCCGCGGATATAAAGTTACTGTCGAAGCCTACAGCAACAACACTTCCCGCAGCCCGGTTATTAAGCGTGCAAATAAATCAATCATTATTGAACATTCAAAAGAGCATTTTTATAAAGCTGATTATTGCAATCTGATTATTTACATTCCTTATGATTACAAACTAAATTCTTTTGAATACATTTCTGATTCAGGAAACCTTTCTGCCGAAGAAATCTGGTCAGACAAAGTAAATGCCCGCAGTAATGCCGGTTCTATTTCTTTTGAAAATTTAATTTCTGGCGATACATTATCTATAAGCACTACAAAAGGAAAAATTAAAATTTCAAAATTCAAGGGTGAATATTTTGAACTGACCTCTGAAAGTGGTGCCATTCAGATGAATAAAGTACAGGCTGAATACTTCAACGCATCTTCTGGTTCTGGACAAGTTTTCATCAACCTGGAAAATGCGCCTGTTGCAACCTCTCAAATAAAGACTTCACGCGGAAACATTACCGTTGAACTTCCAGCAAGCGAAAACTTTAATTTGCAGGTACTTTCTAACAGCGGAACCTTCCGTGATAATATTCGCGATGTTAGAAAATCGGCCCGTGGTGAGCACGATTTTAAGTATAATGACGGAGGAGCCTTACTCATTCTCCAGACCTCTTCCGGAGATATTACACTCGAATAATTTCAAAACGCTATAAACAACTTTATGAAAAAAACTTACGTAACCAGAATGCCAGACAAGGCAGGTGCCTTTCTCGTTGCCAGCAAAATTATCGCGAGCCACGGCGGAAATATTGTCCGGGTAAATTACAATAAAGCAGTAGATTTACACACGCTATTTATAGAAGTTTCAGCAAGTGATGAAGAACACAAGTTGATTAAAAACGAACTTACCGAATGCGGCTATCTTGCGGACGGTGAAGATGAAAGTCAAATTTTAATGATTGTCTTAACTCTTCCAGATGTCAGCGGCGCTGTTATGCCAGTTTTGGAGATTTTACATCAGCACAGCGTGAATATTTCTTACATAAGCTCTCAGGAAAACGGCACAGGCTTCCAGTATTTTAAAATGGGCCTTTTTATTGAAAACACTTCTGAAATCAGCCGCCTTATAGATGAAATTTCACAGATTTGCGAAATAAAAATCCTGGATTACGAAGTAACAGACCGCCTTCTGGACGGAACCGTTTTCTACGTTTCCTTTGCTAACGAAATGCGAAAAATTCTTGGCTTAGACCAGAAAACTACAAACCAGGTTCTTGTTCACGCTAACCGCATGATGCAGCTGCTTGATGAGCAGAAAAAGTCCCCTCTAAAAACTTTTGATTACATCAGACGGTTTGCCAGCTTTGTGCGCGAGCGCAAGGGTGAAAACTTTAAGCCCGATGTTTCTTTTATCACTCTTAATGATAAAATTACACTGTTTTCTATTGAACCGCCCTGCGGCAGCAACACCTATGTTCTGCAAACTGATGATGAGCTTTTGTTTGTAGACTGTGGTTTTGCCTGCTACCGTAATGAAATGGTTTCTTTGTTCAAAGAGCTTTTCCACGGATATTCAACCATAAAAAAGTCTGCTTTTATTACACACGGCGACCTGGACCACGTGGGAATTTTGTCAGAGTTCGACACTGTTTATATGAGCGGCAACTGCTACGACAATTTTGTTCTGGATGCTTCTGGGGAAGCTGACTTTCGTGAGCAAAACCCTTTACACGAGCCTTACTGCCGCCTTAGCCGTATAATTTCAGGTTATGTGCCGCCAGCCCTGGAAAAATGCATTGTTGTTGGCAGAAGATCAGGTGATGAAATACTTGCACCGATAGGAAGCCACTTCTTCGCCGGCAAGCGCTTCGATTTTTACGAAGGCAAAGGCGGCCATGTGCGCGGCGACACAGTAATAGTCTGCGATGAGCTTAAACTGGTCTTCAGCGGCGACATTTACGTAAATATAAAAGGTTTTTCAGCCGAACAAAAAGAGTTTAATACACTCGCGCCATTCCTTATGACCGGAGTAGACTCCGTCCCAAAGCTTGCCCGCGAGGCCCGCGACTATCTGGTCAGCAAATACAGCGATTACATTATCTGCCCGGGACACGGAGCGGTAAAGAAGTTCTAGGCTCCTTTCGGAGCAAGAAATGGCAGCATAGAGGTTGACGGCACCGTGGTGTGGGAATCCTTTTTCGATGAGCCTAAAAATTGCTTTCGCAATTTGCTATTTACTTTTGTATTCTCTACATTTTTCTTCCAAGAGCTTGAAATCACAGCAGTATTTTACAATTTTTCCTATAGACATCTGCTTTTCATAAATCTTGTTAGCCTTCTTAATCAATAATGGCAATAATTTAAGACAAAAGGCAAACTCTTTATTCATTAGGTTTTTATAATTTCTAACTTCATCTGAATCAGTATCTGAATGAATCAAATTAACTCTTGCATAAAGTCCATCTTTTACAGGAATCATTTTCTTTAAATCAATTACAGAAAGCAAATGTTCTATAGTTCCATCTGGAAGTCTTTTGCATACAGCTTCAGGAGAATCAGGCATTCTGTCATATTTTTCATAAATCAAAAATCTATCAGAATCTATGTTTTTCCATGACTCATGTTTTTTCTTTGCAGAAGAAATAGGAATCACATATTCCTGGCCTTCATTGTTAATCAGGATCCCAAGATAGGGCTTATTATCATAACAAATCGGCTTATAATAAACTTCCGGACATTCTTCATGAAGATATTTCAAGTAATCCTGATTTATGTTTATAAATGTAAGTTTGTCTTTTAAAGAAAACATTTTACAGCCTAAAAAAATAAGACCGTCCTCAAAATTGCGGGCGGTCTTTTCTTAAAGTTCATCTCTTTACGGATTAAAACCGAAGGTTAATGGAGACCTTCTAAAATTGAATTTAGTATAGAACGGTATTTACGTCAAGTTAGTTTTGATGAATTTATTAAACTATTACTTTATTGACAAAATCAAAAATTTAATACTCAAACAAAATCATATTTTATTGAATCAATCTCAAGAACAACTCCAACATAAGGTCTTGTCTGATTCTTATTTTCTGATACCTTAGAATCAAATTGCCGTAAGAAAGTAATATAATCATCTGTAATGTGATAAAACTTCATAAACCACTCCATAAAAAAATAAAAGGAGCCATTTCCGACTCCTTTATAAAAACTTGCCTTTTTAGGTTTTCACTTTATGGCAGAAACTCGCCGCTTTTTTAGCATTTCACTTATGGTAGAAATTCACCGCTTTTTTGGGGCTTCACTAATATGGTAGAAGCTCACCATCTGAATAAAATATAACAATGGTTTTTGCAGATGTCAAGTGTAATTAAATACCACTGCTGGATTGTTTTTTTCACTTTTTCCATTTTTCTCTTTTGGTTAGGAGGGGGGAAAGACTTCCCCTCGCTCCAACCGCCTGCGGCGTTTTCCGCTACCCCTTCTCCTAGGGGGACGCAGCAAGCTGCTTACCCCCTAAGACCCCAGATTTACCTACTTCATTTTGTTTTTCAGTTTTGTATCAGCGTATACCATGTTTTTCTCCAGATGCCATACTCCATGCCGATTTCTCTTTTTCAATCAGCTTTGGATTCGCATATTTCGAAAGACTTCCTCGCAAAGTTTTTATGCCGTTAATTTTCTTTTCTTCTGCTTCGTCCAATACTGTAATCATCATTTTCTGATCTTTTGAGAATTTATAATTGTCTACAGTTTTTACTGTCTCTCCATCAAAATATGCGGGCAATACAAGCATTTTCTTCCTCCGCTAACTTATTTATATTCTTGATTATATCATACAACTTTTTCTAAAAAACTTATTGCTGCTACAAAAACAGTTCATCTTCATCAGATGATAAAATTCATAAAAAATAAAAGGAGCCGTTTCCGTCTCCTTTATAAAAAGCGTGCCTTTTCAGGTTTTCTCTTTATGGCACCAACTCGACAGTTTTTTATTAGCAGTTATTCTTATTTATTCTGAAACAGCTTTATATATATACATTTTTGTAAGTCAAACCAATATTTCTGTTTTTTTAGATTTCCGGAATTTTGATAGAAATTGAAATCATTCCATAGCATCACAAAATCAAAATCTACGCTTTGAAGAAAAAACACTTTCTCAAAATATACATCTTGAGAAAGACTATTAACATACTTTACAACTTCATCACATTTTTCCTTCTCTTGAAAATCTATTAAAATTGATTTTATTACAGCATCTAGTTTTCTTTTGCCATACGCTCTTGGATAATATTTTGATCCTTGTTTTCTGATACTAACAATATTTAATCCAAGACATCCTATCAAAGCTAATGAAAAAGTGCTAAAAAGTGATGCTGAAAATTCAAAACAGTCTTTTAATGTAGCATTTGCTATACAATGATATGGAAATTGAATCAATATAGATAAAACTAATGATGCTATTATAATTATGCAGATTGTACATTTTGTTATCATCGGTTTTTCGCCATCTGAATTTTCTTTTGATTCCATAATCACAAAATCCTATAAAATATTACTGGTGATTTTCATAATCGATTACATCAGAAATTGCCTGTGCTACCTTTTCAAATCTAGTATCATTATGTTTCATTTTGAATCTAATACTTCCAAATGTTGTTATAATATTAAGAATATTATAATCTTTTACAGTAACATTTCCCTTTTCATCAGTCTTTACTTCTCGTTCTCCATCACTGGAAATACTTTTAAGCTCATCAAAAGAGAATGTTATTCCATATTTGACTTCATTAATAAAACGGTTCAGTGAAAAGTCTTTAGTATCATATGTCACATTTATATGATCTGGAATAGTAATAGTTCTTTTATCATAATCTACACGAAATCCATTAACTCTTGATTTAAATTTATATCTAAGAACAAATACATCAGCTAAAAGAAGCCCAATTGAAGGTATTAATGAATTGTATCCAAAAAAAATAATTCCAATTATACATAAAATCAGTAAACCCCAATAATATAATTTAGCTGAAAACTCATCCATAAATTTAATTATAATGTTTCTTTCATTAACAGATGATGTTTCATCCAATAAACCAGAATCATCCGCTGTTTCATTTCTTACAGTTTCTTCTACCTTTGTTCCGCAACTCGGACAAAAAATTGTCCCTTCATCTAATTCTTTTCCACACTTTACACAGATCATATATATCTCCCTTTCTCTAATATAACAGTCAAAATGTACTTATATGCGAATTAAGTCATTTTAACTGTACTTAAACACATTGTAGTACGGTTTACCCGAATTGTAAAGGTGATTAGTCAGTTATTCTGTACTTATGGAGAAATATAAATCTGATTTTGTTGAAAATCTATTATTTTATCGAACAAAGAAGAATATGTCTCAATTAGAGCTTTCTGGAATCTGCGATTGTGCAAAAAGTACAATCAGTGGAATCGAATCAAGAAAAAACTTTCCTTCATTTGAATTAATTCTTAAAATTGCATATGCACTTGAAATTCATCCCGCAGATTTATTCTTACGAGACGCATCTAAATCAAAAAAAGAAATTCGTGAAATTTTAAAAGAAAAAATTAATAAAGATATAAATCAAATTATTGATGATAACTTGAATTAATAAAAAAAGCATTACGGAAACAAAAAAAGCCAGCTCTGAATTATCAGAACTGGTTTTTCTGTTTTAGATTGTCCGGTCAAGCCGGACAATGACAAATCCTTGTCAAACTAAGCCCAAGGATTCTCAGTCGGATATCTAACTCCCTTAGGCTGGTTATATCCAATCTCGCTTACGTCTACACCAATGTACTTGAATACTTCGTAGAGTGCTTTTCCAAAGTGACCGAATGCAACAGCTCCGTGGTGTGGGAAGCCCTTTTCGATGAGCCAGTGGCGGTAGAAGCGACCCATTTCTGGGATTGCGAATACACCAATTGATCCGAATGAGCGTGTAGCAACTGGAAGAACTTCACCCTGTGCAATGTATGCGCGGAGGATGTTGTCAGAAGTTGACTGCAGGCGGTAGAAAGTAATAGGACCTGGAGCAATATCTCCTTCCAAAGTTCCGTTTGTAACTTCGATTGGGAGGCTGCGTGCCATAATCTTCTGATACTTCATCTCGCAGAAAGCAAGCTTCTTTGAACATGTGTTTCCGCAGTGGAAGCCCATGAATGTATCTGTAAGAGTATAGTTTGTCTTGCCCTTGATTTCTGAATTATACATATCCTTTGGAACAGAGTTGTTGATGTCGAGGAGTGTAACGATATCATCAGAAACAACAGTACCAATGAATTCAGAAAGACATCCGTAAATATCAACTTCACAAGAAACTGGAATTCCTCTTCCTGTAAGGCGGCTGTTTACATAGCAAGGTACGAAACCGAACTGTGTCTGGAATGCTGGCCAACATTTTCCAGCAATTGCAACGTACTCGCGGTAACCTTTGTGAGCTTCAACCCAGTCAAGGAGAGTAAGTTCATACTGAGCAAGCTTTGCAAGGATTTCAGGCTTTTTGTTACCCTTTCCAAGCTCTTTTTCCATGTCAGCAACAACTTCTGGAATTCTCTTATCGTTAGCATGTTTGTTGAATGCTTCGAAGAGGTCAAGTTCTGAGTTTTCTTCAATTTCAACACCGAGGTTGTAAAGCTGTTTAATTGGTGCGTTACAAGCAAGGAAGTTGAGTGGACGTGGTCCGAAAGAAATAATTTTAAGGTGATTCAAAGCATAAACTGCCTTAGCAACTGGCAAGAAGTCGTGAATCATATCTGCACAGTCTTCTGCATCACCTACTGGATATTCAGGAATATAAGCTTTGATATTGCGGAGCTGTAAGTTGTAAGAAGCGTTGAGCATACCACAGTAAGCATCTCCACGTCCGTCCAAAAGGCTGTTTCCAGACTCTTCTGCAGCAGCACAGAACATTTTTGGTCCGTCAAAGTGCTTTGCAAGTAAAGTTTCAGAGATTTCTGGACCGAAGTTTCCGAGGTAAACACAAAGTGCGTTACATCCGGCCTTCTTAATGTCTTCCAAAGCCTGAACCATGTGGATTTCGCTTTCTACAATACAAATTGGGCATTCGTAAATATCGTCTGCTCCATATTTTTTTGTGTAAGCTTCAACGAGAGCCTTTCTTCTGTTTACAGAAAGTGGCTCTGGGAAACAATCGCGGCTAACTGCTACGATACCAATTTTCATTTTTGGTGAATTGTTATTCATTTTTTGCTCCTATATTTAATATTCTAAATTTAATACATTAATGCCAGAAGTCAATAGGGGAAATTTCTTACAAGCGTTTTTCAGGCTATCCCCTATAGATTGTCCGGTCAAGCCGGACAATGACAAGCGCCCTGCCATACAGACAATGACAAGCGCACTGTCATTCCCCGGCTCGACCGGGGAATCTCTACTCATTTACCCTCTTGAAATATCAATATTAATTCCAGTCAGGCCAACAAAAGCACCCTGCTTTGCTTCGCTTGAATCAGGATGAGCGATAAGCCACTTATTACGTGCCCAAAGCAGCTTGTCTTCAAGATTCTTTTCTTTAATAGCAGGTTTTTCTGTGTTTGTATCTTTTGGAAGAACGATGATTACACGGAAACCTTCCTTCGAAACTTCCCCATTCTTAACAGCATTACATGGTGCGTAATGTAAAGTTGTTTCATAAACTTCTACAACAGTTCCTGCTGGAACATAGAAAGCTTCTACTGCGCCAGTATCGAGTTTTCCGTTCTTTACGCTCTGAAGTGGAGCGAGCAAAAGAACCATATCGTTAGAAGGAATGTTCAGTTCCGAACCGCGGTGCCATTCAAGACAGTTCAATTTTGTATTATTTCCGTTGCAGTATCCAACCTGAATTGGCATTCCGCCGTAAGCATTTTCGCTGAATTCTTTAGCAACTGGAAGTGCTTCAAGACCAGCATCACCTGGTTCGTAGATTACTGCGTTATCCGGCTTTTTTGTTGTTTCATCAAGTTTTTTGAGCAGGTCTGTTACATCATAACCTGTAAGAACTTTTCCATACTTTTCAAAAGCATGACTAAATACTGATTTAATTTTCATTTTTTTTACCTCCTGTAAATTATGGTGATTGAGCTTGTCGAAACCACCATAAAAAATGATTTCGGCAGGCTCAATCACCGTTCATTTATTCTATCACCACATCAAATTAAATTCATCAGAGATTATTCTGATGTTGTAATAATTCTTGTGTGCAAATTCTCCAGAAGATTTGCTGCTTCCTTAAGTTTATGAGCTGTATTATTAACAGTTCCAGTAGAAGTAGAAAAGTTTTCAATTCCAGAAGAAATCTGACGAACAGTTGCAACAATCTGGTCAAAAGCGGCAGACTGCTGGTAAATAATTTCTTTAATCTGATTAGCAGACTCAACTGTAATTTCAGAAGAAGACTGAATATCATTGAACTTTTCTTTAAGCTTTTCAGAAAGCTCAAGACCTTCACGAATCTTTTCTGTTCCAGATTCAGAAGTAATAATCAGGTTATCAGAAGAATGCTGAATTTCTGTAATCTTATCCTTAATCTGATCTACTGAATTTGTAATTCCAGCCGCAAGACGACGAACTTCATTAGCAACAATATGGAAGTTTTTACCAGAATCACCGGCACTAGAAGCTTCAAGTTCGGCGTTGAAGGCAATAATACGTGTCTGATCAGCAATATCATTGATGATTTTAACAATTTCCCAGATGCTGCCAATTTTTTCGCCCAGTTCACGGATTCCAGAAATTGTAGAAACGTTGGCCTCTGTAATTTCTGTCATCTTATCCAGGTTAGACTGCAAGGTTTCAAATCCGGCATTTACGTTCTTTTCTGTACCTTCAGCAACAGTTGTTACATCACCAATCTTTTCTACAATGTTTCTTGTCTGACGGTCTGTATCTTCCATTGTTGCAAGAATTTCTTTTACACCGGTAGACTGCTCCAAAGAAGTAGAAGCAGTTGCCTGAGAAATTTCAGAAAGTTCGTTGATTGGCACAATCATTGTATTTCCAATTTCGCGCATATCATCCAAAATAGAACGGAAGAGTAATACAATCTGATTAACAAGATAAAGGTTATAAGAAACTTCTGTTTCAAAATCTGTAGAAGCAAGTTTTACTGTAAATATATCATTCTTAATAATATGCTGCATAGAAGACTGAAGGGCTCCTGAAGAAACCAGAATACTATTTAAGAATGAATAAACGGAAACAATACCGATTAATGCATTAATTAATAACACAAAGCCAAGGCGTGAAAGCTGACCGCCCCGCAAACCAGGGCCGGCAATGTCCGCAGGAAGGTATCCGCCATTAACATTTGGAATATTATTAAAGTAATAAACATAAAAAAGCATTACTGCCAAAAGAATTCCCCAAAGAACTGGAATTGTACAGTACAATATAAATGTCTGCTGGTAAGAAGTTCCAAAGAAGGTCTTTTTGTTCAGGATTTTTTCATCTACGCCCTGGTCAACAATGCGCACTGCATATTCATTACAAATTGCACGGGTATTTGCCAGAGCCAGAAGAGAGGCTACATAAGCACCCAAAATACAAAAACAACAGCTCACAACATTAAGCTGATTATTCATATCCAGCAGAATTTTATATGCAGCTGCAAGACCAAAAGAACATACAAAAAAGTACAAAAAGGCTTCTCTCTCCTTGCGTCCAGGAAGCTTGTGAATATCAAGAAGCAGTTTTGTTCTTTCTTCCACTGTAGTTTCTTCTGTTTCCCATTTTTGTACTCTTTTTGAAACTTTTCCCATAAGAAAATGGTTAGTAATTGGAGAAATTCCAAACTGAGCAAACAAAACTCCAATAATTACACCCAGAATGATTGGATAATGAAGCTTGAGATTTAAGTTCAGAATAAAAACAGTATATAAAAGAATTACAATTCCAGTTGCGACATCTGGTAAATGGCTGGCATTAAGAATTCTTCTTTCGAGTGAAAGTTTTTCCTTGTTCTGTTTCATTATTGTACCTCGCTTTTTTCACTAGAATTTTCTTCTGCTTTCGCACTTTCATTTGCGGAACCTTCAGAAGAAGTTCCATAAAGAACATCTTCCGGCTGAAGCTTTTTCAAGCTGTCAGAAATAGTACACAGGTTCTGTGCTGAATCGCTGATTTTTTGAGTAGAACCAGAGAAGGTTTCTGCTGCTTCGGAAATCTGGCGCAAAGTAACAACAATCTGAGCAAAAGAAGCAGTCTGCTGTTCAATAATCTTCTGAATATCTTCGGAAGCATAATCCATAGTTTCAGAAGAACGCTGTAATTCTTCAAATCTATGGTTCAATTCATTGATAATCTTGTTTCCATCAAGAATCTTTTTACTTCCGTTTTGAGAGGCCTGCAAAAGTGCATCAGAAGAATGTTGAATCTCTGTAATTCTGTTTCTAATTTCATTAGTAGAATTGATTGTAGAGTTTGTTAAACGGCGGATTTCGTTAGCAACCAGTGAGAAGTTTTCACCAACTTCACCTGCACTTGAAGCTTCAAGTTCTGCATTAAAAGCAATAATGTTTGTCTGGTCTGCAATAGAATTAATAATTCTTGCAATATCATTAATTCCAGAAACTTTTTCTGTAAGGTTTTTAATTCCATCTACAGTTACATCATTTGCACGTTTAATTTCGTCCAGCTTCTGCATATTCTGTTTAAGAATATCAAAACCATCACCAATATTGTCTGTTGTTCGTTTTGCAACCAGCGAAACTTCACCAATTTTTTCGGCAATATTTTTTGAAAGGGCATCTGTTTCTTCCATTGCAGAAAGAAGTTCCTTAATTCCCGAAGTCTGCTCAAGAGAGGTAACGGCAGTTTCACGGGAAATAACAGAAAGCTCGTTGCTGGATTCAATAACTTCCATACTGATTCTCTGGCTTTCCTTAAGAATATTCTGCAGAATGCTGATGATTGTATTGATGAGGTAAACATTGTACATGAATTCGTTTGAAAGGTCGGTTCCTTCTGCTTTTACTTTGTGCAGATTTTCTCTGTTAATTCCTCCAAGCAATTCGGCCATGTTGTTAATAGAACGCATCATTCTCTTAAAAAGAGAGTCTGAGAAAATGTGATAGAGAATTCCGTTTGCAATGGCAATTATAATCAGCTTTTTAAAAACCAGTTTGATTGAAATGTAAGAAACGGTTGCCCGCCATGCCAGTATAAACACAGAAAGGCTTGCCAGCAGAATTGGCAAAAAGATGTGCATAACTGTAATTAAGGCAGATTTTGTTCCAAAAGTATGATTTTTTTCTACTTCTGTTTTGGAAACGCCTTTTGCAACAATTACGGCAGCATGGTGTGAACAGATTTTCTGGGTCACTCCTGTTATTGCATAGATTGTGGCATAATAGGTTCCTATCAGAATTCCCAAACCGAATAAAATATATGAATCCTGATTCAATTCATCATTATTTGTACAGAGAACAGCCCAAATTGTACCTGTGATGGCAAAAGTTGCAAGTACAATTATACCAATTTTTGGAGGCATGGCCATTAACTGCTTCATCAGCTTGGTTCTTTCTTTTACAGTTGTTTCATCGTTATAAAACGAAACTAAATCTTCTGTTATAGACTGACTCGCAATGTTTACGGCAATAGAAAGGGCAATAATATTTATTACCAGACAAATTATTATACCGGAAACAATTGTTCCTGTAAGTTTGGGTAAAGGAATATCACCCAGCAAAATACACAGAGTCATTGTTATGATTTCAAAAATCACAACAGGAAGAAGCAATTTGTTAAAGACCTGCTTCCCGAAATTTACGTCTTCCGTGGATTCCTCTTTCTTCTTTTTTAGTTTTTCTTTTAAACTCATATATACCTCTCTTTATATGGTAAAACTAAGCGGACGGCAAAACCCGTTCACATTACTTTGAAGTAAGTGCAACAGCACCATCCCAATTTTCTGGTTTATTAACAATAAACTTATTACAACGTTCAATCATAAGCTGGGTGGCTTTATCTTGCGGTAATGTTTGCAGGGCAGATTCAAAGTAAGGCTTTGCAAGAGAAAATGCCCCTTCTGTATAAGATTTAAAACCTTTAGAATAGGCTTCTGTAAAGGCAGAAGGAAGCGGCTTTTCATCCGCACGATAAATCTGAACGCTTTCCTTTTTACCCTTTACCTTTACGGAATCCAGCAATAAGACATTCATTTCTGCAGAAAGTTCTTCGCGAACCGCCTCGGAAATAATTACCTTTGCACCATAAAGCTTTGTAAGACCTTCCAGGCGGGAAGCAAGGTTTACAGTATCACCAATTACGGTATAACTTGTTTTATCTATACTTCCAATGTTTCCTACAATTACGTCTCCGTAGTGAATACCAATTCCAATATCCAGTTTTATTCCTTCAGGGAATTTCATGTTTCCTGTAGAAATCTGATCAAGCTGAGCATACATTTCTATGGCAGCCTGAACAGCACGCTGAGCATTATCGTTATAAGAAATTGGCGCACCAAACAATACCATGATGGCATCTCCAATAAACTTATCTACGGTACCACCATATTTTTTTACGATATTTACCATGTGGGTAAAGTATGTATTTAAGAAGCCTACAACATCTTCCGGCTGGTTAATTTCGCTGATAGAAGTAAAGCTTCGAATATCACACATGAGGATTACAACATTGCGCTTTTCGTTATTAGCCTGCTGTTCCGAATCATCAGATTTAATCATTTCATCAATAATTTCTTCAGGAACAAACTTTGAAAAAACACTTCGCAAATTCTTTTCTGAATGAGAAATTGTTTCATGATGAAGAGATTCTTCCAGAATATAACCCAATGCAGGCAGAATATATTCGATTGTAGACTGAACTTTATAAGTGAAAATCTTTTTCTTTCGGGATGCAATATGAAGGCTTCCGATAAATTTATCACCAGCTTTTACAATATAATCTCTGTAAGATTCCAGTTTTTCATTCTTATTGTCTGATTTTTTTACAATTTCCGGAATGTTAGAAATCTCATAAGTGACTGTATGATTCTTTTTGGCTTTTTGTTCATAATCAGCTTTACAGATATTTATTATTTCTTCACTTTCTTCCGGCGCCAAAAGCTCCATTCCAGAATTATAGAATCGGGTATCTGTAGTATCCAGAATTAATGTAATTACATCGTATTCGCACACTTTATAAAGCATTTCGAACACTTTTTTTACAAGAATGTCTGTAGTTTTAACAAATTCGTAGAGTTTTAGAACGTTTTTTACCATGTTCAGATAAAAATCGCTCCTATCCATGGCATCTACAACCCAGAACATCATCTTTTCATCAGCAGTCATTTTTGATTCTAAACGAAGTCTTTCCTGATTTTCTGACTGATAAAAAGAATTTGTTTCTATGTAATTATACTTTAATAATTTTTTGAGGCTGAGTAAAAGTTCTTCTAAATTAGCCTGAGAAATAGAAACAACATCATCTGCACCAATTGAATTAGACCAGAAATCTAAAACTGTATCTTCTGCAGAAAAGAGAATATATGGAATAGAACTTTTTGTGGAACCTTCCTTCATAATTCTGCAAAGTTCCATTCCGTCTATTACCGGCAAAACCTTGTCTGCAACAATACAATCTGGTGAAGAAGTAATTATTCCTTTAAGCGCGTCCAGACCAGTGGTAAATGTTTCTACGTTATAGCCCTGCTCTTTCAGCTCTGTAGAAATAAGCTTTGCAAGAACTCGCGAAGATTCTACAACAAAAATAAGTTTCTTTTCGGAATTACTCATGCAGCAGCTCCTTTACTTTTGCAGTAAGACTTTCACGTTCAAAGTCTGATTTTACAATATATCCCTGTGCGCCAAGCTTAGTTGCCTTATCAAGAGTATCATTTTCAAATACGGAAGAAATCATAATTACAGGAATATCTTTAAGTTCGTCTTTATGGCGAATATTATGCAAAAGAACAAAACCGTCCATTCGAGGCATTTTTACATCGGTAATAACCAGGTCGAAACGGTGTTCCTTAAGTTTTTCAAGAGCATCAATTCCGTCAACTGCAGTAGAAACGTTGTAATTTTCTGCTTCCAGAATAATCTGTTCAATATGACGGGTTGTGTGTGAATCATCAACAACCAGAATTGAATGAATCTTAGGCATTTTTCGAACTTCCAGATTTTTTACATCATAAACATTTGTAGTTTTAAAACGCTTGATTGTATCTGGAATGTTCAAAACTGGAATAATGCGGTAATTTTCATCAAAAACAACGCCCTGTAATGCATTAAAATCTTTTAAAAGAGGTGGAACCGGCTTAATTACAACTGTTCCGTAATGCAAAACCTTATCTACCATTACACCAATTTTACGGTTCAAATATTCAAGAATGATTACAGAAATTTCGTTTCGTGCAACAGCCTTCTTTTCTGACTTAGCATTAATAATATCAAAGTCATAAACAGGTACAAGTTCGTTATGAACATTAAGAACAGGCCCATGCTGCAGGCGCAGGAAATCTGATTTCTGAACTGTAAGAATTTCTTTTACATAGTGAGAAAGAATAAGATATGAATTATCAGAAACACTTACAAAAAGACCATCCTGGGTTGCAAGAGAAGCAGGTAGAGAAAGTTCAAAAGTGGAACCTTTACCCAGTTCCGAATAAACAGAGATTTTTCCTTTAAGGTGATCCATTTCTGAACGAACAACATCTAGCCCTATTCCACGGCCAGAAAGTTCGGTCTGCTTATCTTTTGTAGAAAAGCCAGACATAAAAATGTACTGCAAAAGTTCGTTATCATCTGCACTTATAATTTCTGCTTCACGCTCCGGGAAAAGTGCAAGTGCCTTTTCCTTAATTTTCTTGTAATCAATTCCCCGTCCATCATCTTTTACGGTAATAAAAATTCGGTTGGAAACCTGGCTTACAGAAACAGAAATCTGGCCTTTTTCTGGTTTTCCTGCCTTCAAACGCTCCTCCACCGCTTCAATTCCATGGTCAATGGAGTTTCGCACAAGGTGAATCAAAATAGCCGGCAGCCTTTCCAAAATAGCCTTGTCTATTGTAATTTCCGAATGTGGAATATCAAAATCTATGTTTTTACCAAGTTTAAGGGCTTCAGAAACGATAGAACGCTTTATCGGCATTAAAATCATATCGAATGGAAGCATTCTGAGCGAAATAATGTTTTTCTGAATATCAACACTCTGGTTTTCAAGAACAGTTATATTTTCAGAAAGCTCCTGGTAAGCCTGGAAACCAGCAGAATCATCCTTAGTTTTCAAAGTTTCAATTTCATTTTTAAGCTTAATCTGACGCATAATCAATTTATCAAGCGACTGTAAAATTGAATCTATCTGCGAAACCTGAACTTTAATTGTATTAGAATCACGGAAATATTCAGAATTGCGTTCAACAATTTCTTCTGCAATATCTTCTTCTGTAGAAACGCGGCTTGTTTTAAATTCAGTCTGAAAATCACCATCTTCCATGGCTTTGTCTATATTCTGCAAAACATTTTCGTATTCTGCAAAAGTTCCGTCGCTTCCATCTTCAATTTGATCAATAACATCATGGATAATCTGAGAAACTCCCATAAGAAGCTGAATAATTTTTGCAGGAATTTCTGTTTGATTGCTGTCTATTGTTTTAAAAACGCTCTCCAGATGGTTCATTACCTTTTCTATCTGGGTAAATTCCATCATGCGGGAAGAACCTTTGAGTGTGTGCAAATATCGTAAAATTTCTTTTAAAAATCCGGAATTTCTTGTTTCTTTTAGAGCCTGAAAAGCAATATCATCAATTGCATCAAGATTTTCTCTTGCTTCGGAAATATAATCGGCAATAAACAAAGACTTATCTATTTCCATTATTCTCCCCCTTGAAAAGTATTACATAATGAACAGATATATGACGGACTAAAGGAATCCAGTGTGAAATCATAAGGATTTTTTGCCCCGAATTCAGTGAGTATTTCTTTGCACTTCTTAAAATACCAGCCTGATTTATCTGTTTTTCCCATATCTCTTAAAACCATTCCGTGATAAAAATATGCAGGCCAGAAATCTTTTGCGGCGGCTTCTGCATACGAAAAAAGTGTTTCTGCGGCTGCCCGGTTATCTGCATGATATTCAACATATCCCTGCATAAAAAATGAATATCTTTTGTACTGTTCACCACTAATCGACTGAGCAATATTGCGGGCCTTAACAAAATCCTGACGGTTTATTTCTGCACAAATATCTTCATACACAGATTTAAAGTCTATTTGAGGAATTTCGGGCTTTTTTTCTACAGAAGAAGGCTGAATTACAGGAATTTCTGGCATTTCTTTAAGAATTTTTGCCTTTTCTACTTCTTTTCGAAGTTTTTCCTGCATAAGCGATTTCTTTTTTTCATCTGCCTTTTTCTTTTCAATCTCGTGAATTACACGAACCGGCTCCTGTCGCTTTCCACGTAAAAAATAATAAACCACTCCATGATTTGTTTTAGACAAATACTCCGGAATGATTGTATGGTCAATTGAGCCAATTTCGTTCATAGAGAAAAACAGAAGACCTTCGTCCTTCAATCGCTGGGAAACTTTTCGGGTAACGTTTACGCGAGTGGGTTTGTCGAAGTAAATGAAAACATTTCGCATAAAGATGATTTCGGCGTTTTCGAAAAACGGCAATGAAGAAACCGCGTCCTGGATAAGGTTGAATTTGAAGGAGTGGATATTGTTCAGGAAATCACGATTAAAGATGATTTCTGTTTCTGTCTTTGTGCTGTATGGCTCTAACAGTTCATGATACTTTTTACCATCGGTGCGTAAAGAAAATAAAGAATAACGACCCTTTTTTAAGATTGCGAGTGCGTTATCATCAATATCTGAAGCATAAATTGTGAGTTTTACACCCATAGAAAGAGCCAGCGCCATTAAAGAAATTGGTTCTTCTCCTGTTGAACAGCAACAGGTCCAGAGTGTAATGCTTTTTCCTACAAATTTAGGGAAAACTTCGTTTTTTAAGAAATCAAACTGTTTTTCTTCGCGGAAGAAGTATGTTTCATTCACAGTTACCAGATTGATAATTTCATCAAAATCTGGAGTGTGAGCTTCCACGGTCATGCAGTATTCTTTTGGTGTAACGCATTTTTCTTTAGCCTTCCTTCGAATAAACGTATCCAAAACAGGCTTCTGCGATTCTGCAACATAGATGCCAGAGTATGAGAGGATTTTCGAATTGATAATATCTATTGCTTCGGTATCTATCATCCTACAAGCGCCCACAACCTTTCTGCAATCTGACTAAGAGGTAACACCTCACAAGAAGCTCCCGCTTCATAAGCAGCCTTTGGCATTCCATAAATTACACAAGAAGCTTCGTCCTGAGTAATTGTGTATCCACCAACATCTTTTATGTGCTTACATCCCTTTGCGCCGTCTGCACCCATTCCGGTAAGAACTACGGCTATGCATTTTTCTCCCAGAACATTTGCAGCACTATCAAACATTTTATCTACTGCAGGACGCAAAAAATTTACTGGTGCATCGTGATTTAAGAACATGTGAAAGTCATCAAAATCATCCTGACCAAAAACAAGATGCATATCTGATGGAGCAAAGTAGACATGGCCGGGAAGACCTTTTGTATTATTTTCTGCCAGATGAACCGGCACGGAACTTTCTGAATTCAACCAGGTAATAAGGTTTTTATCAAAAAATGAATCTATATGCTGAGTTATAAAAATCGGGAGCGGATAATCTTTTCCGATGGCTTTAATTAATTCTAGAAGTGTACTTGGGCCGCCGGTAGAAACTCCAACCAGCACTGCCTTGAACTTGCGGCCAGCAAAGTCTGCAGAAACTTTTTTTAGAGGAAGGGGCTCTCCGGACATAGAAATAGAACCTGCAGCCGGATGTTTTTCAAAAAGAATATCGCGTTTAATTTCAAGAATTTTCTGTTCAATAAAATCTGTATACTCAAGAAGCTTTTCTGCAGAAAGAGTTATAAAATCTGGCCGTTCAATAAACAGAATATTTTTTATAAAAGGCCTTTTTACACCATCTGCCGTGTAATAAACAACAGAAGTTATATTGGTTTTCTCGCAGAATTCAATTAAAAGATGCTGTTTATCTTCACCAAAAAAGTTTTCTTCAATAATTATTAAATCTGGCTGTGTGTTATTTACAGCCGCTTTTAATTCATCTACTGTTACAGCTTCACCAATAAGCTTTAACTTACTAGATTTAGAAATAATTTCTTTTAGAGTTGAGCGGATAATTGAGGAATTTTCTGCCACCAATATCTGTATCATATTTCCTCCACATCAGATTCTGTAACATATTCTATAAGTTTTTTTGCATCAATCAGATATTGAAGACGATCATTTTCAAAATAGCAGGCAAGTATTCCAAAATGCAGCAGGCGGTCTGTGTAATAATCTGAAAATGTAGAAAATTTACTTAAGTCCAGAATGCATACTTTACATTCAGATGCTGTTACAAAGGAAACCTGAGAAACACCATCTTTGCGAAGCATAACCATTGTCCTGATATTTTTTTCTACTTTTATTTCCTTAAATTTTTCTGCAATTTCATCAAAATTGTAAATGCCGGTAAAAACTCCACACATTGATTCCACATCAAAATCTTTTAAACTTAAAGCGGATTGTACATCTTCATTGGGAATGAGAAAGTCGACATTGGAATATGAAATGCAAATAAACTTTTCAGGCTGCTGCAATTTCTTTTCCTACTTTTTCAATTATTGCCTGAACCTTCAAAACAAAAACTTCTTGCCCATTAACTGTAAGTGTTCCGTCGTAATAATCAGAAAGTTCTTCTTCAACAAAATGAACCACATCTTTTTCAGTTGCTGTAAAAAAGTCTTTTACATCTGAAATTCTAAAACAGGTGTGTGTTTCATCATTCATAACAATAAAGAGAAAAGAATTCTGAGGCTTTTTTCCTTCCAAAACGGCAGGATCTACAACAACGTAAGGGTCACCATATCTGTTTAAAACACCATCCACATAAGATGGCACAAATGGCAGAGGAAAAACTGTTGCGTCTCTCAAAATTTCTTTTACGTTTTCAGCAGGAATTGCGTACAAATTTTTACCGTCGGCACTTTCACCGATTGTAAAAATCAGCCAGATTGATTTTTTGTCTACTTTTTTTTCTTCATTAATACCAGACTTACTGTTCTTAATTTTTGTAATTAAATTTTCAGACATATCATTTTATTATACAGGTAAATTCCCTATGCCGACAAGAAAAAAACGCAGTAGAAACAAGATATTATTAGAGTTTTTACATCATATTCTTATGTTTATTTGCCCATTCGGTTGGCGAAAGTCCAGTTTCTTCACGGAATTGCTTCATAAAATATTTTACATCCGAAAATCCGCTTCGCTCTGCAACTTCATAAACTTTGTAACAGCCTTTTTCCAGAAGTTTTTTTGCTTCGTTCAAACGCATTCGTTTAAGATATTCATTAAAATTTACGCCGGTATGTTCCTTGAATTTTTCGGAAAACCAGGTGTAATTTACAGAAACCTGATTGGCAACCATTGCCATGTTTATATTTTTAGTAAAGTGAGTTTTTATGTACTCCAAAGCTTCTGTAATATAAGGCGATTCTTTTGTATCAGTTTTGAGTAAAGCAGCAAGATATACTACATAATCGCGGATACTGCACTTCCATTCGTTTAGTGTGCTGTATTCAAAAATGCTTTCTATCATGATGCTTTTGAGATGCAAATACATATCTGAATCTGTTGTGCCCGGGAAGCGGGTAAACATATTGCTGGTAATTTTGCGGAAGAGATAATAAAGCTTTTCTGAATTTTCCTTACCCTTATTTGCCGGAGTTTTTGGTCCGTTTCCTATGCTGATTTCACCAGCTTCTGCATTAGGAATTTCACTGCCGAACATATTGAATATGTCTTCAATATACTTTTGAACAACATTTGCCCCTTCAATATCGCAGCAGGAAATCATCTTTTCATATTTTTCTTCCAGTTCCTGAAAATCCGAAACATGGTTTCCATCATCATAATAATAAATTCCACCACGCTTTTTTTCTGCATAAGGGCGGCCATCCTGAGGATTAAAAAACGCCTGCATGGCTGCAATTATTGCCTGTTTGCGCAAAGCACGCAGCATTGAATAATCGTCTGCCGGGCTTGAAACACCAACAATATAATCTTTTAACACAGCAGGATTGAATTCAACTTCGCTGCCATCAAAAGGATAAACTATACAGATTCCATTACGGGTTTGTTCCAGAACATAAAATCTTTTGGAATTTTCGCCCAAAACTTTTTCTACCATGAGGCCGGCATTTTCTCCATAAACCGTAATACAATGAAGTCCGTTTTTTACCTGTAATTCTGGAAGGCCTTCCTTTCCGTCTATGCGGCCATTTTCAAAAACACGGCGTAGTTTCTGCTCATTTCTTTCTTTTTCTTCTTTAATTGAATCCATAATTGCTGTATTTACAGCGGTAATGAGTTCTTTTTTATCAACCGGTTTAAGAATATAGGAAATTGCACCACTCTGAATTGCGGCCTTTGCGTAAGGAAAATCGTCGTAACCGCTCAGAACAATAATTGCGGGTTTATCGTTCATAGAAGCTACGTTTTTCATTAATTCTACGCCGTCCATTACGGGCATACGGATATCGGTAATCAAAAGTGCCGGATGTTTTTCTTTGCAAATAGCCAGTGCTTCTTCACCATTTTTTGCTTCTGTAATTTCCAAAGGAATATCAAGATTTTCCATCAGGATTTTTTTGAGTCCGGCACGTATCAGTTTTTCATCATCTGCAAGTACAACTGTAATCATCTAACTATACCTCCATTTCTAGGAACAGGAATTTTTATAAGAGTGCCCTCGCCTTCGTGTGAATCAATTTTCATGCGGAAGTCTTTTCCGTAGAATGCTGTAAGTCGCTGCTGAATATTTTTAAGACCAATGCTGCCATTTGAATCGCGTTCGTACAAATCATCTTCAAGGTAAGCATGAATTTGCTCCAGTTTTTCTTTTGGAATTCCAGGGCCAAAGTCACGAACACAGAGCCAGATTCGGTCGTATTCTGGGCCTTCTTCGGTATAAACACGAATAACAGCATCTTTTCCAAGCGGCTCAACTGCATAGAAAAAGGCATTTTCTACAAGTGGCTGCAGGCTCATTTTTGCAATTACAATATCTTTATATTGGCTCTGAATTTCTGTTTCCAGCGAAATTACATAATCATTTCTAATGTTCAATAGATAAATATAGGAACGAATATAATCTACTTCCTGTTCCAAAGTAACTTCATGAACACGCCAGCGCAAACAGTAATGCATCAGCTTACCCAAAACATTTATACTTTCTTCTACATCTGCTTCGCCGGCAATAACGGCCTGCATTTTGATTGTTTCCAGCGCGTTATACAAAAAGTGCGCATTTATCTGGTTTTGCATGGCTTTCATTTCGGTATCTGCAATAAGCTGCTGTTCATGTTTTATTTCTTCAATCTGATTTTTTAACTGATCAATCATCTTATTGAAGGTTTTCTGTGCTTCGGTAACTTCATCGTTTCCGGTAACCGGAATTGGGAATTCAAGTTTTCCCTTCTGAACCTGTTTCATTCCTCCAATCAAAACATAAACCCGGGCCATAAGCCGCCCCGTAAGATAACGAACCAGGAAATAAAGCAGAAAAACGGTAATAATCAAACCGGCAAGAATACCAGACTGTATCCAAAAAAGTTCGCGTGAAATACTTTCTGAAGCAACGGTGTGCAAAAGGATAATGTCCATGTCTGGTACACGAATCCAGGTGGAATAACGCCTGTCATTTTTATTATGAAGAATCAGTTTGCCGGAAGTTTTTGGAGAACCGTGAACGCGGTGGTAAACTTCACCATAAAACTGATTGAGCAAAGTTTCTGGCAGAGGGCGTTGTACCTGCTCAATTAATTTATTTGTAACTGGAACAAGTTCCATTTTATTTGTCTGAGGATTAAGAACTTCGCGGAATACATAATCGTTATTAAAACTGTTAATTGTCTTAAAAAGGAATGGAAAATAGTCGCTGGTTTTCATGGCAATCTGAATATAGCCAATTTCATGATGATTTTTTTCCATGCGGCGAGTTGTACAAACTGATTCAAACTTTAATGAACCAAGATTTCCTAAATAATCGGCTGTATAACCATATTCCCAGCGTTCCAAGGCCGAAAGGTTTGTACGCGATGAGTTCATAAAAATAGGCCAGCGCTCCGGAACAAGCGGATTATCACTAAAAACACGGAGGCCATAAATGTTTGGAACGGTTTCCAATGTGCGTTCCAACATTGTTGTTTCTGAAATCATTGTATTTATGATTTCTTCTTCATTACTTCTTTCTGGAATTGTGAAAAAAAGTGTAAGGGTACCGTTACTATTTACAAGTTGTTCAAAACGACTAAATGTTTCGATATTTTTTTTAACGGTTTCGTAGTTTTCAAGGATTAAACCTTCACTACTAGATTCAAGCTCTTCTACACGGGATTTTCTGATAACCCCCATAGCTGTTATTACAAGAATAAAAAGAGGAATTACCACGATGCAGGTGTAGGCAAAAACTAATTTTTCTGAAAAATTCATCTTTGTCATTTTATATGATAAACCTCTGATTGTCGAACTAGATTATTTTTCCATCGATAATAAAAAAAGCTGGTATGGAAAACTTGGAATATCCGTTTTCTAAAAATCCGCGGGAGTGGGACGCAGACGGAAATTAGGGAGGCCCCCAGAGGGGAGGTTCCCTGATTTCCGTCGTCGCTGGGACCCGCTCACGCGGATTTTTTTAACAACGAGCTTTTAATAATAAGTCTTACATTCCCAGCTTTTTCTTGTTGATGTTCATAAGTTCTGTCTGAGCAGCGATAACCTTATCAATGCCCTTGTCTTTCTTGTACTGGTTGAACTCATCAACAATCTTGTCGAATTCTGCTTCTGAACCTGCACGAATCAACTGTGGAAGAACTTTACCCCAGCGGCGCTGGATGTCTTCATAAATCAGCTGTTCATCAGATCCAACAGGAAGTGTAAGTCCATCGTATGCTGCATAAGAGTGTACGTATGGGCGAGTCCAGAGCTGTGGCTGTTCCAAAGAAGGAGCATAGTCTGAACCGAACTGTGCCTGCCAAGCTGTATCCATCAACATCCAGTATGTGTACTGAACACCAATGTCTGTTTCCTGCTTGTTCTTGTCGTTCTTATCAAGTGCAGCAACTTCTGGTGTAAGCTTTGGTACACCGTTTTCGATTGTGTATGTTTCGCCTTCAATACCGAAGTTTGTATCCATCTGACCTTCTTCTGAAATAAGGTATGTAAGGAACTGAATAGCACGAGCTGGATCTTTACAGTTCTTTGAAACCAAAGTTACTGTCCAACCTGCAATACCACCACCAGCGAGAACAGGATCATCACCCTTAGAGTTCTTTGGACCATCTACAGCAATGTAGATAGAGTTTGGATCACGAGCATAAAGAGCGTTCTGTGGAGCCTGCATATCCCAGTTCTGATAGAGCATACAGAAGTAGCGGCCCTGAGCAGCTTTCTCTTCAATCTGGCTTCTCTTGTCTACGAATACGTCTGTAGCAAAGAGACCTTCTTCGTGAGCCTGGCGGAACATCTTCATCCAGCGGATATACTCTGGATCGTCTGTAAGACCAAGGTCAGCGTTTACGAATTTACCGTCTTTTTCTGGAGCAATTGCAAGGAAGTGAGCGAGGTAGCCCTGGAGCTGAGAACAACCTGTATCACCGAATTCGTTTGTTCCGAATGGAATAAGTGACTGTCCGTTTACTGTTGGGAACTTAGCCTTTGCAGCGCGGAGAGCGTTCAAGAATCCCTCTGGAGTAGTCATATCTGGCTTTCCAAGAGCTTCGTACATATCCTTGCGAACAAGGAATGTTTCGTTAGAAGTAAGTTTTCCAGCATACTTTTCATAAGCTGTAGATGTGAAAGAAGCGTTTGGATATCCGTAGATATGTCCGTCTGCCTGGCGATACCAGCCTACTTTTGCAGGGTCTGCAGCCTGATAGAAATATGGATCATACTTGTCTGCAAGTTCATCAAGAGAGTAAAGAAGATCTGCATCTATCATCATAGGAATCTGACCTTCCCACCAACCCAATGTAATCAAATCAGGAAGTGCGTCACCAGCGATCATTGCATTTAATTTTTCAGCTTCGTTTCCTGCAGGAACGATAAAGTTAATATCTACACCAGTTTTTTCTGTGATGTACTTAGAAACTTTTGAGTCTCCCCAGTGACGAGCGAACCAGCTGAAGTTGATATACCAGTCAAATTTGATTGGTTTATCAGCATTTGCTTTCCAACCTGGCTGATCTGCTGAAACTTTTGCGCCAGCACCAGCAGCTTTGTTGTTCTTGCTGCAGCCTACGAAAGACATTGCAGCAGCCATAGCAAGTCCTAATGCTACTACCTTAATTTTCTTCATATTTATTTTCCTCCTATAAATATGTGCAAGGCCGCCCGGTAGGCGGCCGGTGTTTCATGGCAAAGTACTCGAGTTTGCTTCGCAAACATCGCAGTTAAGAAAAACGCGCCAGCGTTTTTTAGCTTTACCTCATTAACCCTTAATTGATCCGATAAGCATTCCCTTAACAAAGTATTTCTGCAGGAATGGGTAAACACACATAATCGGGAAGGTTGTTACAACCATTGTTGCAAGTCTTACCGACTGCGAGCTTACCTGCTGTGCAGCAACACCAGCCGGCATAGCAACTACAGCTTTGGAAGCGGATGCACTGGCAACTACACGATACAGGTAGGTTTGAATCGGCTGAAGTTCTGCATCATTGATGTACATAACTCCGGCAAAGTAGTCGTTCCAATGGCCAACTCCGTTGAACAAAGCTATAGTTGCAAGTACAGGCATGGATAAAGGAATAATAATTTTTATAAAAATCACCATGTCATTTGCGCCATCGAGTTTTGCAGATTCCTCAAGGCCAGCAGGCAGTTCTCTGAAGAATGACATGAAGATTATCATGTTATAAAAGTTGAACAAGCTAGGAATGATATAAACTAGGAAGTTGTTATAAAGTCCCAGGTTCTTCAACGTAATGAAGTAAGGAATAAGTCCACCACCAAAGAACATTGTTATAGTTCCGATGATTGTATAAACCTTATTTCCCATAATGTGCTTTTTAGAAAAAGCGTAACCAACCATTGCAGTAAAGAAAACGCTTGTAACAGTACCAATCAAAGTTCTTAAAACAGTTACCATAAAGGCACGGATAATTGTTTTATCCTGGAAAACTGTTTTGTAGCTTTCAATACTAAACTTTCTAGGCAACCAGTAGATTCCACCACGAAGAGCATCGTTTGAATCATTAAAAGAAATAATTACTGTATACCAAACTGGGTAAAGTGCCAGGAAGCAAAGTAATACCATTATTGCACCGATTACCACATCACCGATTGTTATTCTATTTAATCTTGAGTGTCCCATTTTCATCCTCCATCTTAGAACAACGAAGTGTCGTTCAGCTTTTTAGTTACCTGATTTGCAATAAAGAGCAGAATGAATGCAATCACCGACTTAAACAAACCAATTGCCGAAGCATATGAATATCTCATACCGCGCATAGCAGTCTGATATACGAAGATATCAATTACATTACTACGTGGAGCATTTAAAGGATTATTCAAAACCAAGATCTGATCAAAGTTAGAGTTCAAAAGACCACCAACAGCAAGAATGAACATGATTGTTACTGTAGGAGCAATAGAAGGCAGAGTGATTGTCCAAATCTGCTTCCAGCGGCTTGCACCATCAACCCTTGCAGCCTCATACATTTCCTGATCAATACCAGAAATAGCAGCAAGATAAATGATTGCAGACCATCCCAATTCCTTCCACAAATCTGAAAGAACAGTAATAGCCCAGAAATATTTAGGATAAGCCAGGAAAGCAACACCTTCTTTAAGAACTCCCATCTTAATCAGAAGTTCATTGAACAGACCACCTTCACCAAGCCATGTAGTAAGAATACCGCCAAGAACTACCCAAGAAAGGAAGTGTGGCATATAAGTAATTGTCTGAATTGCTTTCTTGAATCTCATGTTTCTAACTTCATTCAAAAGAAGTGCAAACACAATTGGGAGAGTAAAGTTGAAAGCCAGCTTCAAAATACTGATTCCCAAGGTATTTCCCATAACATTGAAAAATTCATCGTCCTTAAAGAATTCCAGGAAGTGCTGGAATCCATGATTCGTTGCCCAAGGAGTTGTAAAAAACTTCTTGCTGAACAATGGTGTGGTTATAAAAAAGTTTTTCTTAAAGGCAATCAAAATTCCGTACATAGGGATGTAGTTAAAAATCAACATCCATACGATGCCCAGGAGAGCCATAATCTGTAAGTATTTTTCTTCACGCAACCGTGCCCAGAATGTTTTCTTAGGAAGCAGCTGCAATTCGTTATCTTTCTGTTTCATGACAGTACCTCGCTTACATTGTGGAGTATAGACGCACTTATACAGTCTGAAAAGTTTGTAAATTTTCAGAAAGGTGGAATCTTTTCGGTTTTTCTGGAATTTCCTGATATTTTTACTTGATTTACACACTTTGTTCGGGTAGGTTGTGATGGTAAATAAGTGGGAGTGGGAGGGGAAAGTCAAAACAGCGAAGCTGTTTACCCCTCGGGCGCACTTCGTTGCGCGCTACCCCTTCTAGCGGGGGACACCCCCGCACCCCCCCCCGCTGAAACTTTATTTTTAGAGGTGAATATGAAAAAAGCAAAAGGCTACTTCACTACACTCGATGGTGAACAGTTCTACAAAATTGAAAATTACGACCAGATGGAAGACTTTTTTATGACCATCACAAGCTCTTCCGATATATGGAATTTCTGCTGGTCTCAGGGAGGAGTTACTGCCGGCCGCATCGATTGCGATCATGCAGTTTTTCCATATTACACAGCAGATAAGGTTTCTGACGCAAAATCTTATACAGGTGCCTACACCGCAATTCGCGTAGAAGGCAGCAAAGTCGCTGATGGTGCTGTTCTCTGGGAACCTTTTGCTTCTTTAAGTGCAAGCCCTGCCCTTCGTCAAATGGCGGAAAAAAACATTACCCGCAACATTTACAAGAATGCTGCCGGAACTGAAGTTTGGTTTGAAGAAATCAATAATGATTTACAGCTTGCCTTCCGTTATGGCTGGACCTCTTCTGCAAAATATGGTCTTGTTCGCAAGGCTGTAATTACAAATCTTGGTGAACAGGCCGTAAATGTGTGCGTACTGGATGGCTGCCGCAACATTCTGCCAGCCTGCGTTACTGCAGACTTCCAGAACAATAACAGCGTACTTCTGGACGCCTACAAAAAAACAGATTTAGATTCAGAATCGAACTTAGCAATTTTTGCCGTTTCATCTATCGTTACAGATAAGGCAGAACCAAGCGAAGGTCTTTTTGCAAATACCTGCTGGTTCTCTACAGACGACGCACTTAAACTTTCACCAGACGCACCTCTTCAGTTCGCAAACACTGGCTGCGTAGAAAGCGTTAATGTTGTAAAAGGAAAACGCCCTGCCGCCTACATCTGCCGTACTCTGTCATTGTCCGGTCGAGCCGGACAATCTTCCGCCAGCTGGTACCAGGTTTTCGACACCCGCCTGAACGCCGCAAAAATCGCAGAGCTTAAAAAAGAACTTGCCGACCGCAAAGCTCTGGCAGCGGCTCTTGAAGCAGACATTGCCGAAGGCAAAAAGCTGATGGAAACCTACATTGCCGAAGCAGACGGCTGCCAGGAAAGTGCAGAAACCATGACCTGTGTTCATCACTCAGAAAACGTAATGTTCAACATTATGCGCGGTGGTTTCTTTGCAAACGGTGGAAAAATCAACCTTGCCGACTTTGTAAAAGGAGTTAGCCAGCGCAGCAAAGCCCTTGTAAAGCTTGCGGAAAAAGCCGCAAAAGCAGCAGAAAAAGATGCTGATAAAGATGGCTTTGTAAATTATGCCCAGCTGGAAGCTGCCGTTCAGAAAGAAATGAACCCTCAGCTTTCACGCCTCTTCTACGAATACATGCCACTTACCTTCAGCCGCCGCCACGGCGACCCAAGCCGCCCATGGAACCGCTTTAACATTCACCTGCGCGACGACAACGGCAACCCAATTTTGAACTACGAAGGAAACTGGCGCGACATCTTCCAGAACTGGGAAGCACTTGCCTGGTCTTATCCTCAGTACATTAAAAACATGACTGCAAAATTCCTGAACGCCATGACTATCGATGGCTTCAACCCATACCGCATTTCCCGCGAAGGAATAGACTGGGAAATTCCAGATCCAGATAATCCTTGGGCTCAGATTGGTTACTGGGGCGATCATCAGGTAATTTATCTTCAAAAACTGCTGGAAGTTTATGGAAAATTAAACAAAAACCAGCTTGTCAGCGAACTTAACAAAAAAATTTATGCAAGCTCTAATGTTCCTTACAGAATTAAAACTTACGCAGAAATTGAAGCAGATCCACGCAATACAATTTATTTTGACCGCGAATTGAGCAATCAGCTTAAAGATTTGGCCGCAAGCGCAGGTTCTGACGCAAAACTTGTAACAGCAAGCGGAAAAGCCGGCCAGGGTGATGTTGCACTTGTTACTCTTGCTACAAAGCTTCTCCAGGTTGTGATTGCCAAAATGGCAAACTTTGTTCCTGGCGGCGGAATCTGGCTGAACACTCAGCGTCCTGAATGGAACGATGCAAACAACGCTCTTGCAGGTTACGGACTTTCTATGGTAACTCTTTACTACCTGCACCGCTTTGTTGCTTACTTAATCGGCCTTTTTGAATCATCTGATGCTGCAGAATTCTCTCTGCCTTCAGACGTTGCCGAATGCTTCGCAGCCCTCGGTAAACTTTATGCAGACACCCCTGCAGAAAAAGCCGCCGGCGATGCAGTTTTGCGCAAAAACTTTACAGATGCCGAAGGCGCAATTTTTGAAGCAGAACGCACAAATTTATACAAAAATGGCTACGGAAATAGCGAAAAAGCCCTTAAAAAGAGCGAAATTCTTTCAATTTTGAACGAAATTCTCTCTCATATTAAAACAACTATCGCTTTGAACAAACGCAGCGATGGCCTCTATCACGCTTATAATACAATGAAAATTTCTGGCAATAAGATGGAAATTGAGTATTTACAGGAGATGCTGGAAGGTCAGGTTGCCCTGCTTTCTGCCGGCCTTCTTAAGCCGGAAGAAGCACTTAGCGTACTCAAAGCACTTCGCACAAGCAAGATGTACGAGCCTCGTCAGAATTCATACATGCTCTACCCTAACAAAGAGCTTGCCGAATTCGAAAAGAAAAACTGTGTTAGCGAAGCAGACGCAGCTCAGTTTAAGGCACTTATTGAACGCACAGGAAACTCAATTTTACAAAAAGATTGCAATGGAATCTGGCACTTCAACGGTGAATTCCGCAATGTAAGCTTCCTGGAAAGACTCTGCAATGCTCTCCCGGACGCAGCCCGTCCAGACGCAGGCGAACTTTCTGCCCTCAAGGCTCTTTACGAAAAGACTTTCAACCACCAGAGCTTTACAGGCCGCAGTGGAACCTTCTACGCTTACGAAGGACTTGGAAGCATCTACTGGCACATGGTTTCAAAACTTTTGCTTGCCGCTCAGGAAAACACCTTTGCAGCTATTAAGGCTGGTGCAGACAAGGCAACTATTGAAGCCCTTACAGCTACCTACTACGAAGTTCGCTCAGGAATTGGCTTTAACAAGGAAGCTGAAATTTATGGTGCCTTCCCGGCTGACCCATACTCTCATACACCAAACGGTCAGGGAGCAAAACAGCCTGGTATGACCGGTCAGGTAAAAGAAGAAGTTCTTACCCGCTGGGGTGAACTTGGCGTAGACATTGTAAACGGCTGCGCAAGCTTTAATCCTGTAATTTTGAAGAAATCTGAATTCTTTGAAGACGGCAGCAAGAAAGGTACATTGCGCTTTACCTGGTGCGGCACTCCGGTAACTTACAAGCTGACTAACACAAAGCCTGTAATTATAGTAAACGGAACTCAGCACGATGGCACAAGCCTTACAGCCGCAGAAACTGCAGATCTTTTTGCCCGCAACGGCAAAATCAAAGAAATTGTAGTGGAAGTAGCATTATAATTTACTATAAAAAAAACCTTCCCGGGAGTGTAACTCATACCTGTCAAACACTCACGGGAAGGCCTTTTTTTAACTCTCTCTTTTATAACTCTCTCTTTGTCCGGTAAAAGCCGGAAAACTCTATTTATTCAACCTTAATATATTCCACAACAGTCTTCTTGCCATCCTTGAAAACCCCATTTACAGGTTCCAGAACAATTTCACAGCCCTGTGAAAAATCAAACTCTTTCGACATCTTATTCCATTCAGAAACCTTCCAGCTGCCTCTGCTTTCCTGTTTTTTATCTTTCAGATTGATGCGGAAAATATGAGTACCATCATCTAACCAGCTGGACTCATTACTGTTTGCATATTCACGAATTCTCAAGCGCAGCGGAACATCTGTAGAAGTCACTTTAATTTCAAGAATATCGCCGTCCAGTTTTTCAAGCTTCCAGCCACACATATAGTATTCAGTTTTTGCATTATACCAGTTGATTGCAAAGTTTTCGTCCAGCCATGCACGCTCTTTTTTTGAACCAAGTTTTGCACCGTTCAAAACAAGTCTTTCTGGCTGAGGAATTTCATTATCCTCTTTTAATAAAGTAACTGATTTTATAATGGTTCTGTCGCCAGCTTTTACAGCTTTTGCTCCCCATAAACGAACACATATTTCTTCAATGCCAATGGAATCATCCCATTTTTCATTTCCAGAAATAAAATCATAACCGCTACCATCAAGCTTAGCCTCAAACACATTTGGAGCAACCGGATAAAGTTGCTTTTCGCTTTTTCCATAATTTTGTGCAAATCTGAGCACAAGAGGAAGATTTGCTGATTCTGGTGATAATTCTATGCGGATTTTTTTATATTTTGAAAAGTCTACGCCTTTTACATTCCAGCCGGCACCTGCATATTTATCATCTCCTTTCCATTCAATAACGCCGCCATCATAAACATTAGAATCCCAGCCACAAGTACCAAAAGCTGCTCCTTCAATCATAAGGTTTTCATTTACAACACGTTTACCCTTCAAAAACTGAATGCTTTTTACAACGGTCTTTTCTTCTTTTTTTCTATCCCAAGTTTGCAAAAAGATTTGTAAACCTTTTGATTTATCTAATGGACCAGCATTATCCCCAAGCCAGGATGCTCCTTCACCTCTTAAATCTGCTTCATAAACATTTGGCTCAATCTGATTATCATAACCATGCCAGTTATTATGTTCGCTATCACAAATTCTAAGACCAAGATGAGCTGCTGTATTGCTTTCAATCTCAATTCGGACTCTGTCATATTCTGAAAGGTCTATTCCCCCAAAATTCCATCCGGCATCACCACCAGTATCGCCTTTTAGCCAGGTTATTTCGTTTCCGATAATACGAGCTTTCCAAATCTGACTTCCAAAAGGTACTCCAAGAATTTTCAATTCATCTGCATCCGGGTAATCTTTTTTTGAAAGAAGCTCAACACTTTTAAATACAGTGTTAATTGCCTTGTCTTTTGCTTCAATAGAAACAAAAATTTTATATCCTTCTGCCGGGTCTGGTTTATTTATATCAGTCCAGGCATCTCCTTCATGCCATGAAGCATTAGATCCATTAAAAAAGACATAGGCCTGTTTATTTTCATCAAAAACAACGGCAGATGTTCCTGTACAGGCAGGATTTTCAACCTTAATTCTAACCCTCTGCTCCATTGATGATGCCAGTTCAAATTTAAGACCGGCATATTTACTCATATCTATGCCGCGCAGTTCCCAACCACATGCGAAGAAATTCCAGTCACAATCCTGATTCCAGATTATTTCGCCTTTGTTATTTACACTAGCGCAAACCTGTGCCTCTTCTAAAGAGCCAAGTTCCACCCCTTCAATGGCAAACTTCTTTTTAGGATCCAGCTTAATGTTATTGCTTTTTCCCTTTTTTGGTGCCGCAAAAGTCAGCGCACAAAGACTACAAAGCAATAATGTAGTAATTATTTTTTTCATTTTGAATATACCCCTTGTTAAATTACTGATTGTTACGTATTAAATTAGAAGCACTATCTTCCATCATTTTATAAACTTCTTTCAATGTATTTGTATCTACAGTTTCGCACCATACATTCTGTACATTGCAGTTCTTGCTTTCCAGGCGCAGGCATAAAGCATAATTAGCATTATTAGGCATCCAACCTGTATAAGAGTTTTTTGCAAAGGCTGAAATCCACAATTTACAATCTGGAATTTTTTCCTGAAGCTTTTCTTCTAGAGTTGAACAATCAAAAATATTTGCAGCATTGTAAATCAGTTTATCTCCAGTTGAATAGAACCACATTTCTGTAACCTTCCATTTGTTGTTTCTGTGGTAGGAATATCAACAAGCCAGCCATCTGAATAATTTTCTGAATAAACGGCGTTTACAAAAGTCTGTACATTTACATTTGACAATTCCTTATCAATAACCTGCCATGAATTAACGGCATCCATACAGTACTTTGCATCTTCTGAATCTGTAACTGTTACAGTATGTATATTGTATGCATAATCAAATGAATTTTCCCAACCATTGCAAAGCCATTTTCCCTCTGGGAAGAAGTTACATCCAATCCATTTATCTGCACCATATTTATTCATCAATGTGTTCAAATTATATTTAAACTCGTAAGAATCACCCTGTTCAATTACAACATCTTCTGAAACAGCAATTTTTGATAATACTGTTTCTTTGGTCTGCATATTAACATCACGAATATAGTTTGCAACAGTAAGTTTTCCACTTGTGTTGTTTACAACCTTATATATAAAATCCTCTGAACCATCTGTTACAAAATCATTTAAAACTTCTGGTACATAAACCTGGTTTTCTTCTTCCTCATTTTCTGTATATTCAGGCTTTTCACTAGTACCATCAGTTTCTTTAATCCAAACTCTAAAACCATAATGATAATAATTAAAGCCGGAAACTGTTACTGTAGCAAAGCTTCCATCCAACATCTCAACATTTCTTAAAGTATAGGCATAACCAAGGTTTCCTCTTCTGTACAACTGACCGTCTGCTGTATAATCCCAAACCCAAATTTTAAAATTTGAAAATTCTGGCCTATTAGTTTTTCCATCCTGTGTAAAACAGATATGGTCATAATCATCTTCAGAAGAAAGAACTAAATAACTGCCGTTACCAGCCTTATAATCAAGAACATAATAAAGATGGTCTTTATACTGGAATACAGCCTTTACAAAATTGCCATTTTCATCCTTATGGAATACCATTTCCTGCAGGCTTCCAAGCTCTTCGCCATTTATCTTCAGCACATTGTCAGCGGTTTCCAAGCTTGTTCCATAAATATTCGAAGGAACGTTCCAGTTTTTTCCATATTCATTCTCAATATAACCTTGCCAGGAATCTTCTTCGGTAAGCTCAACAAATGCTTCTCTAGAATTTTGTGATTTTACAGACTGTTTTACAAAATCACTACTTGCTTCCAAAGCTTTTTTCATAGAAACATTGTAAACAGATTTATCATATTTGAGAGTAATACCTCCCAGTTCTTCCTTAGGTTCTTGACAACCAGTCAAAACAAAAACAAAAAGTCCTAAGACAAACCACAACAAATTTTTTACACTTTTCATAAGTCCTCCTTCAAATTTATGAAAAACATACTTTTATGATTATAAAATATAAAAATTAATCTGTAGTCAGAAATTTTTAACCAAAATTCGGTGAATTTTTTCACCATTTTCTTCCTCCCATTTTCTATTCACTATATGTTATAATTCTTTATATGAAACGAATAATTGCCCTTATATTTTCAGTATTTGTGTTTTTTTCATCACTAAATGCCCAAGAAACCGGACTAAAAACAACAACTTCTAAATTTTTAGACCAGACATACATAACCGAAAGTCTGGATTTTGCCCTTTATGAGGCCTGGATAAAATTAGACGATGCCCTGTCCTTTGGTGATAATCTTGCAATTAAAACTGCTCAAAATGATTTTTTACAGGAACTGGAAAAAGAAAAAAGCCTTAAAACCTACAAAATTGCCAACAGCATTTACGGAATACAAAATCAACTGCAAGAAATGGAAAAGGCCTGTAATGCCCAGGATGCAAAAGAACTTGCCCGTCTTGTAACGGCTTTTTATATTTCAAAAGGCTTGCTTTATCAAAAAAGTGGAACTGTCTTTGTTCAACTCATCATTTCTATGAGTATCATGCTTTTAATCATCACTCTTCTTTTGCTTTTTTATCAGCTTACTTACGCCCGCCGAATAGAAATTGAAAAAATCCTTAAAGCAACAAACAATGGACAAGAGGAAGAAAGACGACGACTTGCCCTTGAACTGCACGATTCTGTTGCCCAGCAGATGCGCTATGTTTCCATACTCGCAGAAAAAATCAGCGACCAGGAACTTGCAAAAGAAATTAAAACTAATCAGAGCGAATGCATAGAAAACATCCGTAATGCCTGTTACAGCCTTTCTTCAATCAATATGGATAAGGGCAGCTTTCCGGCAGCCCTAAAAAACGCCATAGATAATTACCAAAAGCGCACAAATATTTCAACATCCCTTGTAATAACTCCCGATGCTAATTTTGATTTTCTCCCGCAAATTGCCTTTCATCATCTCTTTAGAATCATCATGGAGCTGCTTTCGAATATTGAGAAACACAGTGGTGCCTCCGAAGTAACCCTTTTAATCCGTAATCCTTCTGAAAGTGAAAAAATCCGCAAAGGACTTGTTATTTTTATTACAGATGATGGCAAGGGCTTGGATGAAAAAGCTTTAGAAATGATGAACAGCAAAAAAATAACCAGCATAAAAAGTCTTCACTTTGGCCTTCAAAACATAAAACTCCGCCTTAAAGAAATTGGCGGCACCATTAAATATTTTTCCGAAGCCGGCGAAGGCACCGAAGTAGAAATTATGATTGGAAAATAGATAGTCTTTCATGCTATAATTCTTTTATGAATTTCATACTAATCGAAGACCACAACCTTGTACGCCAGGGCATAAGCAAAATAATTGAAGAAAAAAGCGATTTTCGCTGTAGTGGAACTTTTGCAAGTATAGATGAAACAAAAGCCTTTCTTGCCAATTACTGCCAGACACCAGATTACCAGCCCCTTATCTGCATTGTAGATATTAATCTTGGTGATAAAAATGAAGATGCCGACGGCCTTTCATTAATCCGTTTCATAAACGAAAATTACCCTAACCTTTATTGCATCTGTTATTCTATGTTTAAGGGAGCTGGAATTGTAGAACAAGCCGTAGCCGCTGGAGCAACAGGTTATGTTTCCAAAAATGCCGATTTAGAAGTTCTGCTGGAAGCAATGCAAAAAGCCGACCAGGGAACTTTTTTCATGGAAGAAAGCCTTACTTCAAACTATGTGATTTATACAAATCTTTACAACAGTCTTACAAAGCGGGAACGCGAACTCACGGGCCTGTATTTTCAGCATAAAAACGAAGAAGAAATTGCAAAAGCTATGGGAATCACAGAACGCGCAGTAGATAATTACATGACTCGTATACTTTCAAAACTTGGTGTTGCAAGCAAAAAAGAACTTGTTCAAAAGTTTGGTGACATGTAAGGAGAAATTAATGACCTTCCAAAAATATTCCATAAAGACTCAAATTATTCTTGCCCTGATTTTTACCCCCATAAATATTTTTTTTTCATTTTTAAGTTCATATTTTCAGTTTCAATTTTTTATGGACATGATTTTTGTTTACGCAGCAAGTTTTTTTGGCATACCCTGCGGAATTATTGTAGGGGTTGGAACTTCTTTATTTAATTCAATTTTTATTCAACACATAGCAAAACATTCCCTTTATGCAATCTGCTGCATTACAGGAACATTACTCACCTGGCTTTTAATAACAAGACACAAAACCTTTGAAACAAAAATTATTTTATGGCTCAGACTAGTCATTTTATTTTTCATTTCCACAATTATTATTAGTCTGGAAGGCTCACTTATTTATTCCATCTTTTTTTCCGACACAATAGGACAAAATGAAAATTCTACAGTTATGTTTCTGACATATACTATGGTTATGCAGAATATCGGACTCATTTTAAGTGCTTTTTTAGCCCGCCTTCCCGTAAACTTTTTCGATAAAGCAATTGCAGTTTTCGGCGGATTTCTCACCTACTTTTTTACTCAAAAAATTATACGGCGGTTGAGCTTGTCAAAACCACAAAAAAATAATAGCGCTGTATGAGCTTGTCTAAACCACATAAAAAAAGCAGAAAGAGCATTTTTCAGCCCTTTCTGCTTGAAATTCCTTTCAAAATCTCTCTTTTATACTCTGAATTGGTCTATCTGACCACCAATTTCATCAATTGATGACTTCATCCTTTCAGAGATTTCACGAAGTTCATTTCCCGTTTCTCTAATTTTTTCAGCACCCTTTGTCATACCATCAACACTAGATTGAATAATTCCCGTTGCATCCTGAAGATTTTTTACCTCATCCAAAATAGCCTTGTTTCCAAGAGCCATCTCTTCACTGGCAGTCTTTACTTCAATAGATGAATCGTTCATAGCATGCAAAGCGTTAGAAATCTGCAGAGAACCAGTATTCTGCTCTTCCATAGCAGCCTGAATCTGGCGAACCAGCTGTTCAGTATCAGAAATCTTATCAGACACAGACTGGAAAGCTCTGTTAGATTCTTCAGAAGCAGAAACTACACTATCAATTGAAGTTTTAATACTGTTCAACTGATTACCAATTGTCTGCGACTGAGAACTAGAAGTTTCCGAAAGCTTTCGAATTTCATCAGCAACAACCGAAAAGCCTTTTCCCGCATCACCAGCATGAGCCGCTTCAATAGCCGCATTCATAGCAAGAAGATTTGTCTGTTTTGCAATTGCCGCAATAGCAGTATTTGCAGTCTGCAAAGTTTCACTCTGGTTTTTAATGTCTTCGATTATTTTATTTACATTCGACTGCATTGTAATTCCAGTCTGCGCAGAATCTGCAAGCCCATCAAAAGACTGAGTCATTTTTTCCATAGAAACATTTACAGACTGAATGTTACCAATCATTTCTTCTACCGCAGAAGAAGCATCCGAAACCTGCAGCGATTGTTTTTCAATCATGTGACCCAAAGATTCAATATTGCTGGCAATCTCATTTACCGCACCGGCCGTCTGATGTACAGATTGAGACTGATTTTCAATCTGATTATGTACAGAATCAATACTAGAAAGAATTTCATCTATCGATTTTGCTGTATTCTGAGTAGAAGAATCCAGAGCAGTTCCAGCAGAACCAAGTGTATCTCTAGATTTCTTAACTTGCGAAATAATAGCCTGAAGCTTTTCAGAAAATTTATTGAATCCTACGACAACATCACCAATTTCATCATTCAGATTAATATCAATGCGTTTTGTAAGATCAGCATCACCAGTTGAAATATCATTAATTGTTGTTTTAACAAAGCCAAGAGGTCTAATAAGAATTGTAATCAAAATAAAGACTGCAACAATAACGATCAAAACAGCGGCAATAATTGAAATAATGATGATTGTAGTTACTCTGCTTAAACTGTCAAAATATTCATTATAAGGAACAGCACAAACTACCGACCATCCACTTTCATCACCAACAGGCTCATAAGCGACAACCTTCTTTTCTTTAGAGTTCGGCTCAACAAGAATTTCATAACCAGAATTTCCTGCAATTACAGATTCCATCATCAAATCCCAGTCTGTCTTTTTCTCATTTGAACCAGCAGTAACAGGTTTTCCGCCATTTTCCTGCATTGCGGTAATTTCTTCGGTAGACATTCCATCATAAGTTGTAGGTCCAATCGGCATACCGGAAATAGTTGAAATAATCATAGGATGGGAATTTTTTCCAATCAAAATTGTTTCAGAAAGATTATAAACATCGTTTCCGTTTACCAGAGAAGACAAAATTCCTATCGGTTTTTTAGAATTTGTTCCATAAACAGGTATACAGTAGAACATAATAGTGTCATCCGAGGCACCTTCAATCATAAAACTTTTAGGAAGAGGATCAATAACAACACGTTTTCCAGAAATTGTCTGAATAAAAAAGTCTACTGTAGAAACATCAACATAAGCCCCATCTGGACGAATACAAATACCTTTATCGTTATAAAAAGCCAGATTTTCAAAATGAACAGGATCTGCTAAGGCAACAGCCGAAAGCTGGGCAACTTTTTCTTCCAGGGAAACAGATTCATCACGCAAAAAAGGAAGATTTGCAATTGAATCCAAAAGATAAAACTCTTTTTTATTTACGTCACGTAAAATTCTTGCAGATTTTTGGGCATTCAGTTTCATAATCTGTTCAGTATCTCTAGAAATCGTTCGTGCCAATTCTGTTCTTGCAAAAAGTCCTATTACAATAACTGCAATACTAATTAAAATTACTACTAAATTAATTATTTTAAATTTTAAGCCAAATCTCATTAAGGCCTCCTCTATCCAAGTTAATTGGTGCTTGTTAAAAATAGTTTAACCCATATATTGTAGAAATCAAATTAAAAAATTGTAATGAACAAAAAAAAGCATTATAGTTACTCTCATGAGATTAATATTAGTAAGACACGCAGAACCAAACTATGAATTAGATTGCCTCACAGAATCAGGACATAAACAGGCAAAAATAGCCGCACAGAGGCTTATAAATGAAGGAATCGAAGAAATTTATTCTTCTCCAATGGGTAGAGCCCGCCAAACAGCCCAGGCTTTTTCAGACGCATCTGGAATTAAAAAAATAGAAATTCTAGATTTTATGCATGAAATTCGCTATGGACCAGAAAATGATTTATACAACGAAGAATGGAGCCCATGGGCTGCCTCAGACAAGATGATTAGCAAAGGACAGGAGCTTTGTACCGAAAACTGGCGCGAAATTCCTGTGTTTATAGGAAACACTGCAACAATCGATGTTGATAACGTTATGAAAAACGCTGACTCTTTACTTGAAAAATGGGGCTATAAACGCGAAGGTCTTTATTATCGCAATATTCGTTCAAATGATGATCAACACACTATCGCGCTTTTTAGCCACGGAGGTTCTTCAACAGCCCTGCTTTCACGTATTTTTAATATTCCTTTTCCATATTTGTGTGCTACTTTGCATATTCCTCACACAGGAATTACAATTTTACGTTTTGACCGCACACCTGGAAAACTTGCAGTTCCTGTAATTGAACTCGCCTGCGACGGAAGACATATTCAAAACATACATTAATTTTACCGGGGATGAAGGTCGTTTAACTTGCCGAAAGTAGCATTTCCAATCAAAAATCACCCGAAAATTTTCCACCTTTCAGAAAAATATCAAACTATCATATTAACAATCTCGGGTTTATACTCGAGCCATGAAAATCACACGATTATACGAAACAGCAAAAGACACCTCAGAAAGAATTTCTGAAATTCCATTTGCAGACCGTGCTTTTAAGCCAACCGGCTGGATTCCAACAACTCTTACCCTAAAACCTTCCGAAGAACATCAAAAGTTCGAAGGCTTTGGAGGAGCACTCACAGAATCTTCCGGCTATGTACTTTCCCGCCTGCCTTCAAACATTCGTCAGCAGGCAATTGAAGCCTATTATAACCCTCACACTGGAAACGGATACCGTCTTGCAAGAATCCATATGAATTCTTGCGATTTTTCTCTTGATAACTGGGCCTGCGTACCTGAAAAGGATGAAACTCTTACATCTTTTTCCATGGAACGTACCGACAAATATATTTCACCCTTAGCTGTGGATGTACAGAAGGCTGCACAGAACGCTGGAAGCAGCGTTCAATTTCTGGTAAGTCCATGGTCACCTCCTGTTTGGATGAAAGATAATGGCGATATGAACCATGGCGGTCATCTTCTCCCTCATTATAAAGATTTGTGGGCTCAGTATTTTGTGAAATTTATTCAAAAGATGGCAGAACGAGATATTAAAATCTCCTTTGTCACAATACAAAATGAACCGGCCGCAGTTCAAACCTGGGATTCCTGCGAATATTCCGCAAGCGAAGAAGGTGAATTTGCCGCTAAATACCTGGGACCAGCTCTGGAAAAAGCAGGACTTGGTCATGTAAAAATCTATATTTGGGATCACAACCGAGACCTTGCCCTTGAACGCCTGGAAGAATCTCTGGCAGTTCCCGGAGCAGAAAAATACGTTGCCGGACTCGCCTTCCACTGGTATTCCGGCGACCAGTATGACAACATCAAAACAATTGCCCAAAAGTATCCGCAAATTGATTTAATGTTTACCGAAGGTTGTATAGAAGGCGGCCCTCGTGATGGTGCATGGTTTTCTGGAGAACGCTATGCCCACAACATTATTAATGATTTAAAAAGTGGCTGTACAAAGTGGATTGACTGGAACATTGTCCTTGATATGCAGGGCGGTCCTAACCACGTAGGAAATTATTGTGATGCACCAATTCTAGCTGATGAAAAAACTGGCAGCCTCCACTTCCAAAGCTCCTTCTACTACATAGGCCATTTCAGTCGCTTCATCCAACCCGGCGCCGTCCGCCTCTCTTCCGAATTTTTCTCTTACATGACACCCGCAACCGTTAGCGGCCACCTTACAGACGAAGCAGAAACCCTCGCCTTCCGCAACCCCGACGGCACAGTCGTCCTCATTATCACCAACCGAACCGAAGCCGACCTTGCCTTCGAACTCAAAGTAGAATTCAGCAAGTCCGAAAAAAACACGAACCTTATTTCCGACTGGGAAAAAGCCCGAACCCAAGGAAACTCTCAGGACGCCCACGCCCAGCCAGAAGGCTCCTCTTCGGAAGGTACAACCTCAGTATACCTCTCAGTAGATGCCGCAAATAATGAACCAGTTTATCTAAAAATACCGCCACGCGCTATTCAAACATGGATATTGGAGGACAAATGAAAAGATTTACATCAAAACTACTTACCGGTATATCAGTAACACTGATAGCATCCAGCATTTTAGCAGGCTGTTCTAAGCAGAATGCCGCTTCCAAAGTAAAAGCTCCAGAAGGCTGGCACCTTGTCTGGAACGATGAATTCAACGGCAAAGAAATTGACCTTACTAAATGGGATTTCCAGTTGGGAACAGGAAGCCAGTACGGCCTCGAAGGCTGGGGAAATAACGAACTGCAATATTACCGCAAGGAAAATGCCAGCGTAAAAGACGGAAACCTTGTTCTGGAAGCCCGCAAAGAAGATTTCGGTGGTTGTGCCTACACATCTGCCCGCCTGCGCACAGTTAAAGACGACGGCACAGAACTCTTTACAAAAACTTACGGCCGTATAGAAGCCCGAATAAAAATGCCAACCGGTAACGGAATCTGGCCGGCCTTCTGGCTGCTTCCTGCCACAACAGATTACGGCACATGGGCCTCTTCTGGCGAAATTGATATTCTGGAAGCTAAAGGCCGCCTTCCAAACCGTGTCTACGGAACCGTTCACTTCGGCCAGGCATGGCCTGGAAACAAATATTCCGGCGGAATGTATAAATTCCCTGCAGGCGAAACTATCGCAGATTTCCACGTTTATTCTCTGGAATGGGAACCAGGCCTTTTGCGCTGGCTGGTAGACGGAAACCTTTATTATGAAACACAGCAGTGGTGGTCACTGGGAGCTGGAGAATCAGAACCATATCCTTACCCAGCCCCTTACGACAAACCTTTCTACATCCTTTTGAATTTTGCCCTCGGTGGAAATTATGATGGCGGAGTTGCTCCAGAAGCATCAGATCTTCCCGCACAAATGCTTGTAGATTATGTTCGTGTTTATGACAAAAACGAACCTTATGCAACAAGCGTAACCCGTCCAACACCAAAGCGCGATGAAACAAACTTCAAATCTTTTACCACATCAGACGGTAAAAACTTCATTTTCGACTCTGGAATGCAGAATGCAATCACAGATCCAAACAGTACATCTATGCTTTCAAACGAAAACATGGATGTTCATGAAAGAGCCTGGTACTTCCTCGGCCTTTCAGACTTTGGAGGCTCTGCAATTTCTAAGGCAGAAAAATCTGATGGAATAGACGGAAGACGTGTTCAAATCAAAAATGTCGGAAATCAGAATTATTCCGTTCAGCTGATTCAACACCTGCCTGTTGCAAAAGGCTATTCTTACAAGATTCAGTTTGATGCAAAAGCAAGTGCTCCCCGCAAAATTGCAATAAAACTTGGTGGCGATGCCGATAACAGCTGGGCAGTTTATTCTCCGGAATACTATCCTGAATTAAGTACAGAAACAAAACATTTTTCATACTTCTTCACAATGGAAAATGATACAGATCCAACAGCACGCCTTGAATTCAACCTTGGTTTAGATTCAAACGATGTCTGGATTGGAAACGTAAGCGTAACACAAGAAGAACTATAGGACTTATAACTTCTTGCTCTTACACCTTTGTTCATGATATATTAACTTCAATATTTGGGGATGGTTGAGCTTTGCGAAACCACCTCACTCATCCCCTTTTTTGGAGGAATCTATGCCTTCTTCAATCAAATTCACAACACAAAAACGAAACGATTACATTTCCTGGGATGAATACTTTATGGGAGTTGCAAAACTTGCCAGCTTCCGTTCAAAAGATCCTAATTCCCAGGTTGGCGCCTGCATTGTTAGTGAAGATAACAAAATTCTTTCCATGGGCTATAACGGCTTCCCTAGAGGCTGCTCAGACGATGATTTTCCATGGGCTCGTGAAGGCGATACTCTGGAAACAAAATACGCGTATGTAACACACAGCGAACTCAATGCCATCTTAAATTACCGTGGCGGTTCGCTCGAAGGCTGCAAAATCTTCGTAACATTATTCCCATGTAATGAATGTGCAAAAGCCATCATTCAAGCCGGAATTAAAACAGTAGTTTATGCAGAAAACAAATACGAAGGAACTCCTTCTGTAGAAGCGTCAAAGCGCTTAATGAATGCAGCTGGTGTTCGTTATTATCAGTACCAGCCATCTGGAAGAAAACTCGAAATTAACCTCTAAAATATGAATCGAAGACTATCAATTACTCACATTTGGTTGTTCTTTTCTCTTTTTATATTTTGGAGCTGCACAACAACAAATAAACTCACAAAAGATCTTTCCGAAAGTCCTGTCCCATATATCATCGAAGATAACATTTCCTTCGATACAGAAATTTCAAAAGATAAAAACATCCGCTATCTCTTTTTCAGACTTTATAATCCTGAATACAGCAATCCACTTTATGTTGCAAATCTTCTTAAAGCTGGAATAGAAATTACAGATTTGAACGAAGAAAAAGTAAGCCACAGTGCAATAAATTTTTATCTTGATGATAACTTTTTAGGACTATCTTTAGGCGGAGATTTACAACTTGTAAGCGAATCCTGCACAAATATCAAAGGCCACAAATACATGGGAAAGTGTAATATTCACACATCCACCCAAATGACCTACGCCCTTCCAGTTACGGAAGAAGAATATCAGAATGCAAAAGAATTTGTTGAAATGTATTCCATGAGCCCGGAAGTAAAATACAGTTCAATCGAAAATTTTAAGATTGCTATTTTTGATATTACCCGCAAATTTTTTACTCCAGAAGAAAATCAGAAGTTCGGTACCTCAAAATATAAGCCCCTACCGAAAGGTAAACGAAAAAGAAACTCTAAAGAATATACTGAATATGATTTCGTTTGTTCCACTTTTATCGCATTTGTGTTGATAAATACTGTTCCTAGAGTGGCAGAATGGTTCGATGAACACGAGATTAACTACCGGTATGTAAACGTAGGTGATTTAATACATATTCCAGGCATGAAAAAACTCTTTTCTTCCTCTTGGGAATACTATGAAATTGCAGCACAGAAGTTCGTAGACAAATACCAGCAGTTTTCTGAATATTTGAACAATTAAAAGAAAAATGATAGTATACTATCGCTTTGTAATTATACTTAATTTCTTTCGTATAATTTAAGTTCACTCCTTACCATTAAGAGGTCAAAATGATTATCGATTTTCACTGTCATATATATCCAAGTAAAATTGCTGCAAAGGCTTCCAAATCAGTTGGTGACTTTTACAACTACCCGATGAAATACACAGGCCTCCCGGAAGAGCTTATCGAAAGCGGTTCAAAAATCGGAGTAGATAAATATGTCATTCTGCCGGTTGCAACTAAAGCAATGCAGGTAGAACCTTCCAACAATTTTACAATCGAACAGTGCGAAGAACATCCAGAGTTCATAGGCTTTGGAACCATGCATCCTGATTACGACAACTACCGCCAGGAACTATTCCGCATAAAAGAAGCTGGTCTGCGCGGTCTTAAACTTCACTCAGATTTTCAGAAGTTCCAGATAGATGCCGCCCGCATGGATGACATTTACGATATCCTCACAGACTTAAATATGCCACTCATCATTCATGCCGGTGACTATCGCTATGACTATTCTGGCCCAGAGCGCATTTTGCACCTTCATAAAAAACACCCGAAACTTACACTTATTGCAGCCCACTTCGGCGGCTACAGTGAATGGGATAATTCTATGAAGTACCTTGTCGGCCAGGATATTTACTTTGATACTTCCAGCACCCTGGAATGGCTGCCAGTTGAAAAAGCAAACGCAATGATAAAGGCACACGGAGTTGAACACTTTCTTTTTGCTTCAGACTTCCCAATGTGGGATCACGAAGGAGAACTGGAACGTTTTAATCGCCTTGATTTAACAGAAGATGAACGCGATGCAATGTTTCACAGAAACGCAGAAAGATTGCTGGGCCTGTAACTAATCATCCTTTACCCCACTGCTAATTTAAAAACTTGAAAATCCTCAAATTTCTGTTAGAATTATTTTGAAATAAAAAAGATTTTGTGAGGTTTTTATGGCAATGAGATTGGTAACCCGCTCAGACTTCGATGGGCTTGCTTGTGGTGCCCTCCTTTTAGAGGCTGGAATTATAGATCATTGGAAGTTTGCACATCCTAAAGATTTACAGGATGGTCTTGTCCCTGTAGACAGCAACGACTGTCTTGCAAACGTTCCTTTTGTTGAAGGTTGTGGTCTTTGGTTTGATCATCACTCTAGCGAATTTGAACGAAATCAGCTTGAAGGTAAATACAAAGGAGAAAGCCGTATTACCCCTTCTTGTGCCCGCATTATTTATGAATACTACGGCGGAAAAGAAAAGTTCCCTAACTTTGATGATATTATGGAAGCCGTAGATAAAGTTGATTCTGGAAATCTTACAATTGATGAAATACAAAATCCAGAAGGATGGATTCTCGTTGGTTTCCTAATGGACCCACGCACAGGTCTTGGTCGTTGGCGTGAATTCACAGTTTCAAATTATCAGTTGATGGAAAAATTGATGGTTGCCTGCCGCGATAAAACAACAGAAGAAATTCTTGCAATGCCAGACGTAAAGGAACGCATTGAAGTTTATAATGAACAGACCCAAAAGTTTAAGGAAATGGTTAAGGCTCATACTTCGGTAGAAGGCAATCTGATTATTTCCGACCTGCGTGGTGTTGATCCAATCTACACTGGAAACCGCTTTATGATTTACTCTATGTATCCTGAACAGAATATTTCTGCATGGATTGTAAGCGGACGTGGCGGAGAAGGTTGTTCTGCTGCAGTTGGTTACAGCATTCTGAATAAAACCTGCAAAGTGAATGTTGGAAGCCTTATGCTTAAATATGGCGGCGGCGGACACCAGAAAGTAGGAACCTGTCAGTTCTCAAAGGAGAACATGGCAACCGATTTGCCAAAAATGCTTGAAGAACTCAAAGGTTTGGCAAACGCCTGATAATGTGCTATTATGAAAACGGTGGTTGAGGCTCTCGAAACCACCGTTTTTTTATTGCCTTTTAAACAGGCAATATTGGGTGGGTTAATGAAAAATAAAGTTTTTTTTGAAGGCATGCGAGACGGCCTTCCTATCGGTCTTGGCTATTTTGCAGTTGCCTTTTCTTTAGGTATTGTCGCAAGAAATGCCGGCCTTACTCCAATTCAGGGTTTTATTGCAAGCTTCTTTAATGTAGCATCTGCAGGTGAATACGCACTCTTCACTTCAATTCAATCAGCAGCATCTTATTTAGAAATCGCAGTTATAACACTTGTTGTAAATGCCCGTTATCTTCTTATGAGCACTGCCCTCACACAACGTTTTGACCCAAAAACTCCTTTGATTCACCGCTTTTTTGTCGGCTTTGGTGTAACAGACGAAATATTTGGAATTACAATTGCGCGCCCTGGCTTTATAAACCCAATCTATAATTACGGGGCACTTTTAATTGCCGTTCCTCTTTGGAGCCTTGGAACTTCGCTTGGAATCATTGCCGGAAACTTTCTTCCAGCCCGAGTAGTAAGCGCCCTTTCAGTTGCCCTTTACGGAATGTTCCTAGCTATCATTGTACCACCAGCAAAAAAGAACCTTGTAATTATGATTGCTGTTTTAATCAGTTTTGCAGCTAGCTATGCTTTCACAAAACTACCACTCGTTAGTCAACTTTCTGGAGGAACAAGAACCATCATTCTCACAGTCTTGATTTCAACTATCGTCGCAATTATCAAACCGATTCCAGAATCAGATAGTCCGGTGGTTGAGCCTGTCGAAACCTAATACAATCGATAATCCGTTAAAAAAATTGCGAAAACTTGGAGCAATTTTTTAGGATTTACCATATAAAAGGAGACCTATTTATGACTGCCTACACATACCTTTCAATTTTCACAGCATTTTTTGTTTCATATTTAATTCGTGTTCTTCCTCTTACCCTTATCCGTAAACCAATCAAAAACCGTTTTATAAAGTCATTTCTTTACTATGTTCCATACATCACCCTGGCAGTAATGACTTTCCCAGCAATTGTAGAAGCAACACAATCGCCTCTTGCTGGCATTATAGCTTTAGCAGTTGGAATAATCCTCTCTTATTTTGGAGCTGGACTCTTCCCTGTTGCCTGTGCCTGCTGCGCAGTAGTTTTTATAGCAGAACTCTTCCTTGCATAACTTTCTTATGTTATACTCCTACGCATGAAGAACATATTATGCGTAGGAAATGTTTCCGTAGATATCAAGGCTTATTCCGCAGAAATAGACGACACAGAAGCTTATCGTGAAGGCTCCATAGAACTTGTACCAGGTGGAGTTGGCCGAGGTATGGCAATCAACTTAAAGCACCTGGGATTAAATACTTTTATTCATTCTGTAATCGGAAAAGATATTTTTGGTGAATATCTTAAAAAGGGACTAAATGAAGAAGGAGTTAACACAAGCCTGCTGTCCGAAAGCAAAGAACGAAAAACAGCACTCTTTTCTGTTATGGCAAGCCGTGGAAAAAGCGCAACCTGTGTTTATTCAACTCAAATCTTAAAAGAAATCACTTTTACTGAAAAAGTACAAAAAGTGATTGAAGACAACAAGATTTCTGCAATTGTAATGGACTCAAACCTTACAGAGGAAACTCTTGCAGACTTTTACGAATACAAAAAAAATCATCCGGAAATTTTTGTTTTTCAGAATGCAACCGCTCCAGATATTGCAAAAAAGACTATGCCTTATGCACCACTCATAGATTTGTTTGGCTGTAATGAATACGAAGCCGCCGCAATTTTAGGTGAAAGTTCAGTTCTGCCAGACCTTACAACTGCAGATAAATTCCAGGCACTTGGTTATAAAAATTTCATCATTACTTTTGGAGAACAGGGCGTAATGGTTAGAATCGGCAATGAAACCTGGAATGAACCGCCATATACTCCATCACAAATTGTAGACACCATTGGTGCAGGCGATGCATTCGCATCTGGTTTCTTAATGGGATTTTTAGAAAATGAGCCTGTAAAGCGCTGTATACATTACGGCCTGGCCTGCGCAAAAGAAACACTTCTAACACGCCAAACCGTAAGCAACAAACTCTCAAAAAACTTCTTGGAACAATATTAATCTAAGCGGTGGTTGAGCTTGTCGAAACCACCAGTTATCCACACCACCGTCATTACCAGCTAATCACGCCTATGTATCATTGCGAGCCGAAGGCGAAGCAATCTATGTGTCATTGTCCGGCTTGACCGGACAATCTTTTTCCCTAATAATATCCGTATGTTCGATTATCTTTTTTTTGACCTAGACGGCACTCTCACAGACCCAGCCCAGGGAATCACAAATTCCTTTATTCATGCCCTCAAATACTTTGGAATAGAAATCCCATCCTACGAAACTCTATGCACATTTATCGGCCCGCCACTGCCCGAAACTTTCAAAACTCAGTTTGGATTTGACGAAGCAAAAGCTGCAGAAGGCGTAAAAAAATACCGTGAATATTTTGCAACAAAAGGCCTGTTAGAAAATTCAGTTTACCCTGGAATCCCGGAACTTCTGGCTGGCCTTAAAGCTGCAGGTAAAAAATTAGTCGTAGCTACCTCAAAACCGGAAGAATATTCAGTTCGCATCATAGAACACTTTGGCCTTGCACAATATTTTGAAAATGTCTGTGGCAGCCTTATGGATGAAAGCCGCAGTAAAAAAGATGAAGTTATAGCTTACGCCATAGAACGCAATCATATATCAGATAAATCAAAAATCCTAATGATTGGCGACCGCAAGCACGACATTCTGGGTGCAAAAAAAATCGGCCTCAAGTCCTGCGGAGTCCTCTTTGGCTATGGAAGCCGCCAGGAACTCGAAGAAGCCGGAGCCGACTTTATTGCAGAAAATGTTTCACGATTAGACAAAATCTGCAGACAATAAAATAATTGAAAGCTAACTACTGGAAATCTATACCTGTCAGATCAACACCCAGACCTTCCAGTGTAGCTTTCATAGTTTCAGTTGTCGCCCAGATATCAGGTTCGTAACCTTTCCCCTCACCAAGGTAGTTTGCAGGAAGATAGTTTCTAAAACTTGTCCGGCCACAATAAATCATAACATTAGTTTTCTTATCTGATATTGTTCTACAATTTCCATAAAACTGCATTCCACCAGAATGTGTACCAACAAGTTTACAATTTAATTTTACACCACTCTGCCCAAAAACTCCCCAAACTTCTCCAGAACTATAACTCCAATTATCCTGCAAAATCAAAACAGAACCTTTATAATTATTTTTCTCTAAAGCAGCTTTTAATTTATTTTGAGGCCAATTTGAGCCTCCACCATTCGAACGTGCATCCAAAATCAGAAAGTCTTTATCCAACATCCTTTTATAAATCTTCTCAAAATTTGAATTATATTCTTTTGAAGTACAATTATTAAAACGAACATAATATGCATTGGAAGTTTCTTTTTCAAAATAAGTCGGATAAGAATCTTTACTTTCAAAACAACCTTCATCTCTTGCAAGATTCTGACCATAATTCATTTCTCTAAGGCATAAATTAAAATGGCAATCCTCAATATATTTATCCAAATAACTTTTTAATTCATTACTGTTATGTATTTGAAAAAATTCTTCTTTTGAAAAACCTTTCTTTTTCATATCTGAAAAAGCGACATATTTGTTTTTCAAGATTTTATAGATTGATTCAAGTTCCCTTTTTGAAATTTCAAAATTAAAATCTAAAAATTCAGGAAGTAAAAAAATGCAATCAACTCCATCCTCATTTTCTATTTTAAATTTTTCCTGCTCTAGATAATCAAGCATTTTATCTTTCAAAGAAACTGAAAATAAATTTCTATAAGAATGATTATTATAAGTCGCAAAAACAGTCGTTCCCTTTGTAAAAGCATAATTTTCAGGAGCTTCTTCAATAACATAAAAATGATATGTTTGATTATATTCTTTTTCTGTAATCTGCCATTCTTCCGCAAACAGACTTACAAAAGCAAACAATATAATTATACTCAAAATTTTTTTCTTCATTTCAAACCTCTCATTCCAAATAATTTAAAAATATATCATATTAAATTTTTTTCATTAAGACATTTTTGATCCAGCCGAAAATTTAATAGAGAAAGATTAAAAATAAAACTACCGAACGTTAGTAAGTTAAAAAGGATTATAAAAAATGGTTGAACCAAATATTACAAAGTCAAACAAAAGTAAACTACCTGTAAAAACTTCATCTTCCTATATCATCCCCGCAGACTTCCCGGATCCCGACATTATCCGTGTAGACGACACCTACTACATGGTCAGCACAACAATGCACTTTATGCCAGGCTGCGTAATCCTGCGTTCTTATAATCTTGTTGATTGGGAACATGCCGCTTATGTTTACGACGAGCTGGAAGCCACAGAAAAAGAGACTCTCACCGACAATAAAGGAGCCTACGGAAAAGGAATGTGGGCTGCCTGCATCCGTCATCACAATGACAAATTCTATATCAGCTTTGTAGCAAATGACCTTGGGAAAACATTTCTCTTTACTGCAGACAAAATTGAAGGTCCCTGGCAGCGCTCCGAAATAAAAGGCTTTTACCACGATATGTCTCTGCTTTTTGATGATGACGGCCGGGTTTACTGCGTAAGCGGAAATATGAATATAACTCTCACAGAAATGGAGGCTGATTTGTCAGGACCCAAGGCTGGAGGAATTAATAAAGTTATAATCCGCGATAATCCAGAAAATGTGATTTTGGGCTACGAAGGAAGCCATATTTATAAAATAAACGGAAAATACTACATCTTTTTTATTCACATGCCAAAAGGCAAAATGCGCACCCAAGCATGTTATGTTTCCGACAAAATAGAAGGACCTTACACCGGAGGCGATGTTCTTTGCTCAGATTTGGGCGGATGGAATAGCGGTACAGCACAAGGTGGGATTGTTCAGACTCCAGACGGCAAATGGTTCTCCATTGTTTTTCAGGACCACGGTGCCCTCGGCAGAATCCCTGTTTTAGTACCAGTTCACTTTAAAAATGATTTTCCAGTTTTCGGAACAGATGGAATTGCACCAGAAAAAATAGAAGTCACAGATAATCGCCCGGATTATAAATATTCCCCACTCTACAGCAATGATTTTACAAATTCAGCATGGCAGTGGAATCATATTCCAAATAAAAAGCTGATTAGCCTGAATTCAAACAATTTTACCGTAACAACAGATAAAATCTGCAGGAATCCAATTCAAGCTGCAAATACTCTTACACAAAGAACTTTTTCTGAACATTGCAGCGGAAGTGTAGAAATTAATGTTTCAAAACTTAATGATGGAGATATTGCAGGCCTGTGTGCACTAGAGGGCCAATACGGATTTATTGGAATTACAAAAGAAAAAGGAAAATACAAACTGATTACTGCAGAACACAAAATTCCATATAGTCCATGGGCAATGGGTGTTTTTGATGATAATGAACCTGATATTATTGCAAAACAAGATATTTTTACAGATAAACTGATTTTGAAAGCTACTTTTAATCTGGAACATAACAAAGAACATGTTCAATTCTCTTTTGCAGATATTGATAATAAAAGTAGCAATTTTAAGGATTTCGGTGCCCCTGTAAAACTTCTCTACACTCTAGATCAGTTCGTAGGTGTTCGTTTTGCTTTATTCTGTTATTCCACCAAAGAAAGTGGAGGAAAAGCCAGCTTTAAGGAGTTCAAAATTGAATTACTCTAAAGCAAATACAAATCAAACAGAAGAAGTCTTTTCAGTATACTCAGCAGCCATAAAACATATGGAAAAGCAGAAAATTCATCAATGGGATGAAATATATCCAGATTTACCAACAATTACAGAAGATATAAAGAAAAATCAAATGTATGTTGGAATTATTGATAATAAAATCGCTGTTTGTTTTGTTTTAAACGAAGAATGTGATGAAGAATACAAAAATGGTAAATGGAAGTGCCCTAATTCAAAGTTTTGTGTAATTCACAGATTATGTGTTAATCCAGAGTTTCAAAACCAGGGAATTGCTACAAAAACCATGGATTACATTGAAACAATCTGCAAAGAAACTGGATATGATTCTATTCGTCTGGATTGTTTTACAGAAAATCCATATTCCAGAAAACTTTACGACAAAGCTGGTTATACAATTACAGGCTACGCTGATTGGCGAAAAGGCCGTTTTGAATTAAGGGAAAAGATACTATAAAAGTTCATTAACAACCGTTTATTAGTTTAAAATTAATGACTAACAAACGGTCGTTAAACAAATATCAGTGTTTCATGTGAAACATAAGTATTTAAGCAATTACAGAAAAATATTAATTTCAAATTAAGTTTATTTATATATATACTGTTTCACATGAAACATTATATGCAAAATCAGTTCCCATGTTTCATGTGAAACATCATTTTTAAATCCATTCTCTATTTAATAATCTATTCTTTGTTTCATGTGAAACATTTCCAGATATATAAAGTTTGGAAACCACTTCACAATTTCATGCTAATTATCCCCTACTCTATTATCTAATTTATTTTCATTGGAATGTTTCATGTGAAACACAGATCTTCTAAAACAGCAATAGAAACAATAATTTAGAATTAAGAATTCAGAAAGGTTATGTTTCACATGAAACATTACTGGAACAGAGTTTTCCACATTTCCACAGACTTATCCACAATGTGTAAAACTATTTTGTTAATAAAATCAGATGTGAATTACTATTCAACAATTTCCACAAAGAAATCCACAATTGTGGAAAACTTGTTTAAATTGTGGATAAGTTGATAACACAGAAAGATAAGTTTATGTTTCACATGAAACAATATTCGAAAGTTAAAAATAAAAGGCTGACTGGAAATTACCAGTCAGCCCTTGCCTGATGTATAAAGACACCCTTGAACTAAGCTTTATAAATATAGTTCTTACCCTTATTTATTATTATCATTCAATTTCTTTTCTTTGTCAACACAAAGAGTAAATAAATTTTAAACTACCGAACGATAGTTATTTTTATTCAGCATCCTTGTCTTGAACTTTATCAAGACCAACAAGATAGTCTGGTTCTGTAATCTTTACAACATTTACACCAGAAGCTCCTGTTCCCTGTTCTTTAATATCTGTTGCCTTAAAGCGAAGAGTTTTTCCCTGGCTTGTCATGCAGACAACTTCATCAGAATCTTTAACATTAAGGGCTCCAATAATTTCACCCTTAGACTCTGTGTTTCCAAAGATTCTCTGGCCGCCAGTTCCACGTCCGTGAACTGAATAGAGGTCGAAAGAAATTCTTTTTCCTACACCCTTTTCAGTAAGGAGAATCATGTTCGCATCTGCTTCAACTTTTACGGCTGCTGCAATCTCATCACCTTCAGAAAGCTTCATTCCCTTAATACCACAACTAGCACGTCCCATGAGACGAACCGAATCTTCTGTGATACGAAGAGCCTTTCCACGACGGCTAATCAACATAACTTCACAGTCCCCGCTTGTTGGAATTGCACTGATAAGTTTGTCGTTATCATTAAGTTTAATTCCGATAATACCACGTGTCTTCGCATTCTGGAATTCAGAAGAACGAACCTTCTTTACAACACCCTGAGCAGTAGTCATAAAGAGGAAGAGATCATCTGAGAATTCTTTGAGTGAAACTACTGTTGTAATTTCTTCATCCGGACCAACCTGGAGTAATCCCTTGATATGGGCACCACGAGCAGATTTATCACTTTCTGGAATCTCATGTATCTTCATCCAGTAAGCACGTCCTAAGTTAGTTATGAATAACAAGATTTCCTTTGTAGAACCAATAAAGAGCTGATTTACAAAGTCGTCATCAAGAAGGTTTGTACCGTTACTTCCGGTTCCTCCCCTACCCTGCTTCTTGTATTTATCAGCTGGAACACGCTTGATATAACCCATGCGGGAAATCATAACAACCATGTCCTCATCTTTAATCATATCTTCAACATTAATCTGTTCAACTTCGCTTGCAACAATTTCTGTACGGCGATCATCACCATACTTTTCTGCAAGTCCTCGAGTTTCATCTTTAATCAGATTAAGAATCTTGTTATGGTCAGCTAACAGACCTTCCAGGTAATCAATCAAAGCCTGAAGTTCTTTTATCTCTTTCTGAAGATCTTCAATGAGCAAATGAGTGAGGCGTTTGAGCTGCATATCAACAATTGCCTGTGCCTGCTCATCATCAAAATTAAATCTCTTTTCGAGCTTGAGTTTTGCATCCTCAGTATTTTCAGAAGACTTGATAATCTGGATAACTTCATCAATGTTATTGATTGCAGTAATCAGAGCTTCCAAAATATGCATGCGGTGTTTTGCGACTTTCAAATCATAAATAGTGCGGCGGGTAATAACTTCGTCGCGGTGATTTACAAAGTGCTGAATCAGCTGCTTAAGTGTAAGAACTTCCGGCTTAAGGTAAGTTGGTGGCAATGTAAGCATGCCAGGCTCATCATAACGAGGAGTTCCTTCTTTTACCTGAGGAACAAGTGCAAGATTTATTACACCAAAGTTTGACTGTAATTCTGTCTTTGCAAAAAGCTGATTCAAAACAATCTTTGTGATTGCGCCTTTTTTCAAATCAACTACAAGGCGCATACCAGAACGGTCAGAAGATTCATCGTTGGCATTAACTACACCGTCAATCTGCTTATCTCGGACAAGCTCCTTGATACGGCGGATAATGTTTGTTGTATTTACACCGTAAGGAACTTCTGTAAATACGATTGATTCCTTACCGCGTTTATCTGTTTCAATTGTAAACTTAGAACGGATAACGATTTTACCGCGTCCTGTCGTGTAGGCCTTTTTGATTCCTGCTGTGCCGTAAATAATACCGCCGGTCGGGAAATCCGGACCTTTGATATAGTGCATCAGTTCTTCAATTGTGATTTCCTGATTATCGATATAAGCACAGATTGCATCGGCTACTTCACGAAGGTTGTGGGTAGGCATATTTGTTGCCATACCAACAGCAATACCAGTTGTACCGTTACAAAGCAGGAACGGGAACTTTGAAGGAAGAACTGCAGGCTCATCGCAGGTATCATCAAAGTTGCGGATCATGTCTACAGTATTTTTGTTGATGTCGCTGGTCATCTCTTCGGTGATTTTTGACATCTTAGCTTCGGTGTATCGGTAGGCAGCAGGAGGGTCACCAGCGATAGTACCAAAATTTCCCTGTGGAGTTACTGTTGTATAGCGCTGTGCAAAATCCTGTCCAAGACGAACAAGGGCATCATATACAGAAGCGTCTCCGTGTGGATGGTAGTGTCCCAAAACTTCACCAACGATGGTAGCACATTTTTTTGTTTTTCCACCGCTTGCAAGATGAAGGGTATCCATGGCGTACATAATACGTCTGTGAACAGGCTTAAGACCATCACGAACATCCGGCAATGCACGCTGTACAATTACAGACATTGAGTAGTCGATATAGGCTTGTTTTACTTCATCTTCAATCGGGATTTTTATGAGAGAGCCACCTTCGGCTGTCTTGATTTCTTCCATCATTTTCTCCAATTATTTTATAACTATATGTTGAGAACACCGGCCGCCAGCGGCCTTACACATTAAATATCCAAATTAGCGTAACTTGAATTTTCTTCAATGAACTGACGGCGAGGTTCTACTTCTTCACCCATACAAACAGAGAAAATCTTGTCTGCAGCCACTGCATCTGGAATTGTTACAAGACGCATTTTTCGATGAGCAGGATCCATAGTAGTTTCCCAGAGCTGTTTACCATCCATTTCACCAAGACCTTTGTAACGCTGTACATCAGCTTTTTCTCGCTGATCACCAAGTGCTTCCAAAGCAGCATCGCGTTCTGCATCGCTGTAACAGTAAACAGGATCTTTCTTTCCGAGCTGAACACGGAAGAGCGGAGGCATAGCAAGATAAACATAGCCTTTCTCAATAATCTGTGGCATGTAACGGAAGAAGAAAGTCAAAAGCAAAGTGCGAATATGAGAACCATCAACATCGGCATCGGCCATAATGATGATTTTATGATAACGGAGTTTGTCGATATTAAAGTCTTTACCAAAACCAGCACCAAGTGAAGCAATTACAGGTTCAAGCTTATCGTTGTTCATAACCTTTTCTGGACGAACTTTTTCAACGTTAAGCATCTTTCCCCAAAGAGGAAGAATTGCCTGAGTTTTAGGGTCGCGACCTTTCTTTGCAGAACCACCCGCAGAATCTCCTTCGACTATGTAAACTTCACACATTTCAGGATTTTTCATAGAACAGTCAGACAATTTTTCTGGAAGACCAAAGCCATCGCTCATTGTCTTTTTGCGCATATTGTCTTTTGCCTTGCGGGCAGCAATACGTGCTTTAGCTTCATCAATTGCCTTTTTAAGAATTGCTTCAAGAACGGTTGGATTCTGTTCAAAGTAAATTGTCAGTTTTTCCTTAACTATCTGGTCTACAATTGTACGAACTTCTGTGTTTCCAAGTTTTTCCTTTGTCTGACCTTCGAACTCAGGCTCTGGTACTTTCATTGAAATTACAGCTGTAAGACCACTGCTTAAATCTTCATAAGTAAGTTTTTCATCTTTATCAAGATTTTTCTTAAGTTTTTCGTTACCTTCAAAGAACTTGTTTAAAACAAAACGAACGGCAGAACGGAAACCTTCGAGGTGAGTACCACCATCACGTGTATTAATATCATTTACGAAAGTACGAACATTTTCTGAATAAGAAGAATTGTAGTGCATAGAAATTTCAGTTACTACATCATCTCTTTCTTCTTTGATGTAAATTGGTTCAGCAGGAACTACAGCTTTACCTTCATCAATTTCTTTTACAAATTCGTTGATACCGCCTTCAAATTTCAAAACTTCTTCTTTTGGATTTTCAAGACGTTCATCACGGAATACAATTACGACACCACTGTTTAAGAATGCAAGTTCGCGAAGACGATCACGAAGAATGTCATAATCATAAGTTGTTGTTTCTGTAAAAATAGTTTTATCAGCTTTCCAGCGGATTGTTGTTCCATGTTCATCAGGTCCAACATCACCAATAATATCAACCTTTGTTTTTGGAACACCACGTTCATACTTCTGCTGATAGATATGACCATCACGTTTAATGGTTGCTTCCATCCAGTCTGAAAGAGCGTTTACACAGGAAACACCTACACCATGCAAACCACCGGAAACTTTATAAGAACCCTTATCAAATTTACCACCAGCATGAAGACGAGTAAGTACAAGTTCCAGGGCAGAAATTTTTTCTGTAGGATGAATATCAACAGGAATACCACGTCCATTATCTACAACACGTACAACATCATCACGTTCAAGTGCAACAGTAATTGTATCGCAGAAACCAGCCATTGCTTCATCAATAGAGTTATCTACTGTTTCATAAACAAGGTGATGAAGTCCACGTGGACCAGTAGAACCAATATACATACCAGGACGTTTTCTAACTGCTTCTAGTCCTTTTAAAACCTGTATGTTACTTGCACCGTAATCTGCTGACATTATTTTTTCCTTGAGATTTTTTAGAATAAAAAAGTATTTACTTTAAAGAATATTTATATAAGTAAGATATTTTATCAAAAATAAGTTTTAAATTCAATGATTCTATAAACTACCATACGTTAGTTTTGAAAAATTTATATTTATCCTATATTTCATACTTGAAGAAATTTATAAACTTTATGATAATAAAAGAATGTCAGAAAAATTGTATGAAGAAGCTTGGAATTATGCAATGAAAGAGCTTCATGATGAATATAAAAAAAGTGGTAAAGAAGATGAATTTACATTGTGGTTTAAGATGAAATATGTTGATGCCACAATTGATACAATTACAGTTTCTTTTCCTTCAACATTTCTTCTGACTGCAATTCAGAATCGTGGAAATGTTGAAATCGTAAAAAATAAAATTAGATCTATAACTGCACAATCAAATTTAAATTTTAATTGTATTGTTGAAGAAGAATTAGTTTCTGATTCAGATGATACAGAAGAAAGTTCCGAAGAAGAAAAAATTCAGGAAGAAGAAAATCCTTCAAATAAAAAAAATAATATAGATTTTGAGGAAGAAACCAAATCTGAAAAACCAAGTGATAAATCAAAAAAAACACATCCTCAATTAAAAGCAAATTTTACATTTGAAACTTTTATTCCTGGAGAAAACAGTAATTATGCCTATAATGCTGCAATTGCTGTTTCTAAAGAACCAGGAAAAAAATATAATCCAATTCTTTTATATGGTGGTTCTGGTCTTGGTAAAACTCACCTTATGCAATCTATTGGAAATTATATTTATAACGAAAATCCTAAAGCCAAAATTTGTTATGTTTCTGCAGAAAATTTTGGTAATGATTTTACATCATCCCTTACTTCTAAAAAAACTAATGAATTTAAAAACAAATATAGAAATCTAGATGTTCTTCTTTTGGATGATATTCACTTTTTACAGGGAAAGGAAGGTATGCAGAATGAACTTTTCTATACCTTTGAAGCTTTGTATCAGAAAAATGCACAAATGGTATTTACCTGTGACCGTCCTATAAAAGAAATTAAGAACATGGCAGACAGACTTGTAAGCCGACTTTCTAACGGATTATGTATTGATTTACAGCCTCCAAATTATGAAACGCGAATTGCAATTCTTCAGAAAAAACTTCAAATAGCAGAAAAAACTCTTAATCAGGATATTATTGATTACGTTGCAAAAAATGTTGAAACAAATGTACGCGATCTTGAATCTGCTTTACAAAATATTTTGGGTTATGCAGATTTGATTGGAAGAGAACCTACAATTGATAATGTAAAAAATTTATTAAGAGATCTTCTTTCAGCTTCTTATGCAGAAAATATTTCTCTTGATGTTATTAAAAAGGTAATAGCAGATAATTATCAAATTTCTGTATCTGATTTAACAGGAAAAAAACGTGATAAGAAATTTGTTGTACCTCGTCAGATAGCAATTTACATTGCAAGAGAAATAACTGAAATCTCATTTATGGAACTTGGTCGTGAAATGGGTGGTAAAGATCATTCAACTATTATGCATGCTTACAATACCATTTCAGATAAAATTAAGTTTGATCCTTCTTTAGAGTCAAAAATCCAGCTTTATATTAGGGAGATAAAAGAGTACAAAAACTAAAAATATAAAATGATAATGTGCTTAACTGGGCATATATCTGTGGATAAATGATTAAAATTTTGTGGATAAATGCAAAATTATTGAGTAAAATGTGGATATGTGGAAAAGAGGTGAAAATACCTTGTTAAGTTATAAACAAAATAATTCTTTATAAAATAATGAATTACATAACTTATACACAGAATTCACATCCCTTATTATTAATACTACTAAATTTATAAATTTAATAAATTTATAACAGGAGATAAAAAATGAAATTTACATTTGATCGTGATGCGATGATTAAAGAAATTGCAATTGCTCAGGAAGTTATTACAAATAAAAGTCCTGTTTCAATCCTTTCTAATATTTTGTTGATTGCTGAAAATAACCAGCTTGTTATTAAAGCAACTGATTCAACATTAAAATTTACAACTGTTGTTCCTGTTGATATTCAGGAAGAAGGTCGCACAACAATCTTCTGTGATAAATTTATGAGTATTCTTTCTTCACTTCCTTCTGGAGATGTTGAATTTATTCAGGAAGATATTGAAGTAACAATAAAACCTATTTCAAAGAGATTTACTGCAAAGCTTAAGAGTCAGACAAGTGATAAATTCCCAGAAATTGGAACAAGCGAAAATGTGCCTTTCTTCGAACTACCCTCTAAAGATTTTAAAGAGATGATTAGACAGACAATTTTTGCCGTTTCAGATGATAGAAACAGATACTTCATGACAGGTGTTTATCTTGTAAAAAATGGCGATGTACTTACAATGGTTGCAACAGATGGTCGCCGTCTTTCTTGTGATAATAAAACTGGTCTTAATGTTCCAGATTTCCAGCCTGCAATTATTCCTACAAAAATTTTGCAGTGTATTCTTAAGAATGCTCCAGATGAAGGAAACATTCAGGTTGCTGTAATTGATAAATCTATTTTTGTAAAAATTGGTAATTTGGAATTTTCTTCAGTTTTAATTGAAGGACAGTTCCCTAACTATCAGAAAGTAATTCCAGAAAATCTTACATATTCAATTATGGTTAATAAGGCAGATTTGGATGCTGCTTTGAAGAGAACAACAATCATGGTTGATAAAAAAGTAAGCCGAATTATTTTCAGAATTTCTTCTGGTGAATTAAAGCTTATTTCTCCTGAATCTGATAGTGGTTCTGCAGATGAAATTATTCCATGCCGTTATGACGGACAGGATATTTCTATGGCATTGAATTTTACTTATGTAACTGAACCTCTTAAAGTAATTGATTCTGAAAATGTTGTATTTGACTTCAACATTAACGAGGCTAATGAAGGTGAAGAAGCAAGTATTACAAAGGCAGTAATAATGAGAAGTGAACCTGCAGGTGATTATATTCACGTTATTATGCCGATGAACTACTAAAGCTTACTTCGCAAGCTTTAGTAGTTCATCAACGAGTTTTTGCATTCGCAAAAACTCGCAGATAGCAGATATTTTATTATGCCGTTTCTTTATCAAACTTTTTATAATTTTCGCAATTTGAAAAATGATACAATAGACCTTTCTTCAAGAGAGGTCTATTTTGTAGGCGAAAATGGACAGGGAAAAAGTAATATTCTGGAATCTCTTTATTATGCGGCTTATGGTATTTCTTTTCGTACTCATGTAGATTCTCAGATTATAAAAAATGGTGAAAAAAATTTTAGTCTGAATGCCATGTATAGTCATGAAAATTCAGATACCCATAAAATTTCTGTAATTTTTGAAAACAATAAAAAACGAATAGAAAAAGACAGTAAAAAAATTCAGGATAGAAAAGAGCTGATTAATACTATTCCCTGTATTTTGTTTTGTCATGATGATATGCGTTTTGCAACTGGCGAGCCAGAAGCCCGCAGATTTTTTATTGATCAGTCTTTGAGTCTTTATGATCCTGTATATCTTGATGATATAAGAAATTACAAGAAAATTTTAAAAAGTCGTAATCTGGTTTTAAAAAATCATCAGTATGAAATGCTTGATGTTTATGATCAGCAGCTTGCCCAGGTAGGGTTAGTTGTTCAGGCTAAGAGAAAAAAAGCAATTTTTCAGTTTAATCAGATTTTTGGAAAATTGTTTGAAGAAATTACTGGAATAGATGGAGTTTCAATTTCTTATCATCCTTCCTGGAAAGAACTGGAAATTCCTCCTGAAGATATTTTAGCAGGAATTGATGGAGCTGAAGCAGCTGTTTTAGTTGATAAAAAAATTTTTCCTGCTTCGCAGGATATTATAAATTTACTGCTTACTTATCACGAAAAAGATAAAGCAATGGAAACTACTCTTACGGGCCCTCACCGTGATAGAATTGATTTTGTTCGTAACCATCATTTATTTGTGCCAACTGCATCAACAGGACAGTGTCGTTTAATTTCACTTATTTTGCGAGTTGCACAATCAGTTTTCTATATGCGCGCGACCGGCCAAAAACCAATTCTTTTAATGGACGATGTTCTTTTGGAACTAGACCCTGATAAGAGGGCAAAATTGACTGCCCTACTCCCGGAATATGAACAGCTTTTCTGTACATTTTTGCCGGGCGAACCTTATGAAAGATATATGCATGACACTACAAGGATTTATAAAATAAAGGGAGGAGAATGGTATGAATGATATTATGTCTTCTTCAGATATAATGCTAAAAGTTACAAACTTTGAAGCCTACAAAGAGAATAAAGAAATTTCTTCGGTATGGAAAAGTGTTGTTTCAAAAGTTAAAAATTATAACGCTTCTAATGATGATGAAATGACACTTGGCGAAAAGCTTGCTGTTAATACAAGAGTTATAGAATTAAAAAACGGAGTCCTGCTTGTAGAAACCGACCATCCAGGATGGATACAGTATCTTAATTTTCACAAGAAATTTATCATCAATGGAATTAAGATGGCTATTCCTGATGTAAAAATTACTTCACTTGCTTTTAGGGTAGCTGGTTCAGAAATTAGTTTAAGCGAAAGATATGAAGATTCAGTAAAAAAGAATCGGGAAATTCTTGAGAAGAAACTGGATGAACAGGAAAAGGCAGCTAGAAAATATGTGGAAAAATCTGGTTCACAAAAAAATAATGTAGAAATACCAGCAGAAATAGCTGCAAAGTTCGATAGTATAATAAAGAATATGTTGACCAATTCCGAAAATAAATGATATATTTTATTACTATTTTTGGAAAATCATTTTTAAATATATAAGGAGTACGTTCCATGAAAAGAACATATCAACCAAGTAAAGTAAAGCGCAATAGAAAATTCGGCTTTAGAGCTAGAATGGCAACAAAGGGCGGAAGAAAAGTTTTGGCTAGACGCCGCGCTAAGGGAAGAGCTAAACTTACTGTTTCTGACGAAAAGAAGAAGTACTAATTAGGGATGGAAACAGACTTAATAAAGACGGGATTTTTTAAACGTGAAGAACGTATAAAAAATCCCGCTGATTTTAAAAAGCTGTTTAAGTGTGGGAATAAGATAAGTATTCCGGGAGCTAAACTTTTCTTTTTAGAAAATAATCTTGGGATGAATCGTGTTGGTTTTCCTTTAATGCGTGGATACGGTAACGCCGTTGAAAGGAACTTATCAAAAAGATACAGCCGTGAAGTCTATCGTTTATTAAAATCACATCTGAACACCGGATACGATATGTTGTTCTTAATCTATCCTGGAAATGACTCGTTCAACTCGCGATGTGAACAAATTCGTTTATTGTGTGAAAAGGCTGGATTAATTAAGGAATAATCTGTGATTAAAACTCTGACTGGTCTTGTTAGAAAATTTTTCATATCTTTTTTCTGTTTTTTTATCCGTGCTTATCAAATTTGTATTTCTCCTTTGTTTCCACCGAGTTGTCGATTTACACCAACCTGTTCTGCTTATGCTCTGGAAGCAATAAAAAAATACGGACCTGTTAAGGGGCTTATTCTTTCAATCAAACGAATTATGCGATGTAATCCATATCATGAAGGCGGGTATGATCCAGTGCCTTAATAACACAGGAGAATAAAGTGAATAAAAATACTGTTTGGGCAATTGTATTGTCTACTGTAGTAATATTTGTTAGTTATTTTGTTCTTCCTTTGATTTTCCCTTCTCTGCGTCCAGTTGATAGTCAGGCAATTGAAGCTACAGCAGATTCAGAAGAAAATGTAGAAAATCAGGTAGAAGAACTTGAGTTGGATGCAACAGATACTGCTATTGCAGAAGCAAGTGTTGAATTTGAAAATGAACCTGAAGTTCAGATTGAAGAGGAAACAATAACTGTTGTAACAGATAAGGCTGAAATCATCCTTACAAACAAGGGTGGTGATATTATCAGTTATAAGCTTCTTGAACATAAAGATATGGATACAGGAACTGGTGTTCAGATTTCTGACAATGTTAATCCAAAAAACAGAACTTTGGCTCTGGCACTTGGAACTGCAGATAACAAGATTGTAGATGATCTTTTTACTGTAGAAAAAGTTGATGATTATACATACTTCTTTAAGAAGAATTTTAACTACAATGGCAAGAAGTTTACTTTAGGTAAACGTTATACATTTAAGCCGGGTGAGTATGTATTTAAGCTGGATGTATTTATTCATTCTGATGATAACACTGGTTTAAATTTTGATGGTGCAGCTTACACTATCAGAACTTCTCCACAGATTGGACCTCATTTTAATCCAAAACAGAACCGTTACGAAAACCGTCAGTTTCTGGCATTCAACGGCAGCAAGACTAAAAAAATCATTCTTAATTCAAATCAGTTCAAACGTTATGACAAAGATTTTATTTGGGGCGGAATTGCCGGTAAATACTTTGTTGAACTTGTTATTCCAACTGCAAAAGAATCATTAAACGCTGCTTTCTATTCTTCAGCTGTAGAAGTTGATGATTATGCTAACGCGCAGGCTATGTTTGAGCGCAAGGCATTCTCTGGTTCTGACATTGCGGATTCTTACTACATGTACTTTGGTCCAAGAAATGAAAAAGAACTTAAACGCTACAATGTATCTGAAAACAACGGATGGGGCTTGAGCGGTTACCGTGTAAATCAGGCTTTGCAGACTTATGACTGGCTTAAATGGCTTGAAACAATCCTTAAGTTTATTCTTGAATTGCTTTACAAAGTAGTTCGCAACTGGGGTGTGGCTATTATTATTATGACAATTTTGCTTAAGCTTGTTATGTTCCCACTTTCTAAAAAACAGTCTATGGGAACTTTGAAGATGCAGGAATTGCAGCCAAAGATGCAGGCTATTCAGGCTAAGTATAAAGATGACCAGCAGAAAATGCAGATGGAAACACAGAAGCTTTATCAGCAGGCTGGATATAATCCTGCCAGTGGTTGTCTGCCAATGTTATTCCAGTTCTTAATCTTGTTTGCGATGTACGATCTGTTTAATAACTACTTTGAATTCCGTGGTGCTATGTTTATTCCTGGCTGGATTCCAGATTTGTCTACTGGTGATAGTGTTTACACAATTACAAAGTTTAGCATTCCACTTTTGGGTAATCAGATTCGTATTCTTCCTGTAATTTATGTAGCATCACAGCTTTTATTTGGAAAGATTACACAGAATGGCGGTATGACTGCTGCAAATGGACAGAATGCTGCAACTATGAAGTTTATGACTTATGGTATGCCAATTATGTTCTTCTTCTTGTTCTATAATGCACCAGCTGGACTTATCCTTTACTGGACAATCAGTAACTTCTTCCAGATGGGACAGCAGATTATTATTAACAAGATGATGGCTGATAAAAAGGCAGAAATGGCTGGTAATAAGCCTCAGCAGAAGGTTGTACCACCAAAAAGTAAAAGAAAATAAAAACAGATTGTCATTCCCGCACTTGATGCGGGAATCTGAAAAAGATTATCTGGTCAAGCCAGATAATGACAATGTGCCAGATAATGACAAGTTCAAAGGAGATACAAAAAATGACTTACGAGTACGAAGGAAAAACTGAAAAAGAAGCCATTGAAATGGCTGCAAATGATTTGGGACTTGAAAGAGACCAGTTTGATGTTGAAATTCTTGAAACACAGAAAAAATCAATCTTCAACAAGGGTTATGTAAAAATTAGAATTCATACTCTGGATGGAAACACAGGTTCTTCTCCAGAAAGAGAAGAAAACCATTCAAAATTGGTTGCAGATCCTCTTCCACAGGGTGAATTTGAACAGAAGCTTATTGAATTCATCACAAACATTATTGAAAAAATGGGTTATGATGTAAAGGTTTCTGTAACATATCGTGAAGAAAGAAAACTTGGAATTAAACTTGATTCATCTTATTCTTCAATTTTGATTGGACGTAAGGGAAAGAATCTTGATGCTCTTCAGTTGCTTGCAAATATTTATGCAGGACGCCTTGGACATGAAGAAGTTCGCGTAATTTTGGATACTGAAAACTACAGAATCCGCCGTGAAGAATCACTTGTACGCCTTGCCTACACTACTGCAGACAAGGTTCGTTCAAGCCGCAATTCTATTCTTTTGGAACCTATGAATCCATTTGAAAGACGTCTTATTCACACAACTTTGAATGATATTCCAGATGTAGACACAAAGAGCGAAGGTGAAGGAGTATACAAGCAGGTACGCGTTTTGTACAAAGGAGTTCGCTAATGAAATTGAACCTTAAAAAGCTTGTTCTGGCTTCTTTGCTTGCAGCTGGCTTTTGCTTTCAGCTTTCTGCTGATGATGCAAAGGTAATTTCTTTGGTTGGTCAGGCTAATTTTGATAAAATGCTGGCTGATTCAAAGAATCACATTATGTATACAAGTGAAGATATGAACAGCAAGCTGACTCTTCTTCCAAAGTCTACATATAGTTCAAAGATTACTGGTGGAAGAATACCTCGTCAGGAAAAGAATTTTTCATACTTATGTGAAAACTTGTATTATCTTAAAAAGGACTTTTTGCTTAAGCAGAGTGGTTCTTCAGCTAAAGATATTACAATTGACGATGTAGCAAAGGTTTGCCGTTCAGTTTCTAAAATGCAGGGAATGATGTATCACTCTTCTACAAAAAAGAAGGATATGGTTCTCTACAAAAAATGTTATATGGTTTCGGGTCTTGGAAGTAAGGATCCAATTCTAGATCAGAATACTGGAAATGCAAACGGACAGGTTTCTTATTGTTTGCAGGATGATAATTCATTCGGCGAAAATACATACAAGCTTTCTTATTTTCAGGAAGGCGACACTTTACTGATGGAATTTTTAATTCTGGACAAAATGGGATTCCTTGGTGTTTATCCTATTAAGCCAGAAAAAATGAAGATTAATGTTCTTGTAACAGATTGTGGCGATTCTTTACTTCTCTATCTTTGTACAGATTTGGATGCAGAGAATCCTATACTGGTAAAAAAGCAGATTCCGGAATCTATGGGTGAAAGAATGGATGCTATTTACAAGTGGTTCATTAAACAGTTTTAGGTAAAAAAAATGAATAAAGCTTTTAGTAGAAAAATAATTAGCGGATTGATTTTTGGAACTCTGGTGCTTGCTGGTGTTTCTTGCAGTCTTAAAAAAACAAGTCAGGCTTCGGCTTCTGCAGAAAAGGATGGAAAAATGAGTATTGATGCTTTGAAAGGAAAGGAAGGCGTTTTTGCTGTTTTGGAAACAGAAAAAGGAACAATTGTTTTGAATCTGTTTTATAAAGAAACTCCTATGACAGTTACAAACTTTGTAGGATTGGCAGAAGGTACACTGGATGCTGCTAATGGAAAGCCTTTTTATGATGGACTTAAATTCCACCGTGTAATTGCTGACTTTATGATTCAGGGTGGTGATCCTCGTGGAAATGGAACAGGAGGACCTGGGTACAAGTTCCCAGATGAATTTGTTGATGAACTGATTTTTGATAAGCCTGGTAAACTTGCTATGGCTAACAGCGGTGCTAACACAAATGGAAGCCAGTTCTTTATTACACACGTCCCAACAGACTGGTTGAATCACAAGCACACAATTTTTGGTGAAGTTGTAACTGGTCAGGATGTTGTAAATGCTGTTGCTCAGAACGACACAATCAAGTCTTTGAAGATTATTCGTCAGGGCGCAGAAGCTGAAAAGTTTACTGCTACTCAGGCTGATTTTGATAAGCTGATTGCTGAACAGAAGAAAGCTAATGAAGAGCGTGAAGCAAAGAAGCTTGCTGCTGTAACAGAAGGCTGTACAAAAACAAAGAACGGAATCTACTTTAGAATTGAAAAAGAAGGTTCTGGTGAAGTTTGTGGAGCTGGAAAAAAGGTTTCTGTAGATTATCAGGGATATTTGGTTGACGGTACAATTTTTGATGCTTCTAAGGGTTTCCACCCACAGGGACACGAACCACTTGATTTTACAACAGGTGCCGGCCAGATGATTCCTGGTTTTGATCAGATGGTTCAGGAAATGAAGGTTGGAGAAACACGTGTTATGGTTCTTCCTCCAGAATTGGCATACGGAAGTCAGGGTTATCCTGGAGTAATTCCTGGAAATGCTTACATCTGCTTTGATGTTACTTTGTTGAAGTTCTAAGAGATTGTCCGGTCAAGCCGGACAATGACATTTAGTTGCCAATGACAAGTCAGAAAAGGCCTTCTGTGGTTAGCAGAAGGTCTTTTTTTTATGATTAATTGTTATTTTATGATTGGTGGGACGTCGAAGAGGGATTTTGTGGCCTCGTAGATTCGACGGGCAACTAGAGGGTTATTCATTGTGTAAAGGTGAATACCCTGCACTCCGTGAGTTACAAGGTCTACAATCTGGTCTATGGCGTAAGCGATACCTGCGTCGCGGATGGCTTCCGGGTGGTCGCCATAGCGTTCCATCATATCTGTGAATTTTTTTGGCAGTACAGCGTTTGTCATGCTGACCATGCGTTCGATAGACTTTTTGTTGGTAGCTGGCATAATACCGGCTTCAATTGGAACATTAATTCCCTTTATCTGGCAGCGTTCTAGGAATCTGTAGAACTGTTCATTATCAAAGAAAAGCTGAGAAAGAAGATGACTGGCACCGGCATCAACCTTTTGCTTTAAGAAATCTATATCATCATAAACTGAGGTAGACTGGGGGTGCAATTCCGGATAGCAGGCACCAAAAAGCTTAAAGTATTTTCCGTCTTTACGGCGGCTGTCAAAATCTTTTATGAAAGAAATTAAATCGCTGGCGTGATGAAAGTCGCCGGCAGGTTCCTTACCTTCTACACGGTCGCCGCGTAGGGCAAGAATGTTGTCTATTCCGGCCTGCTGGAACTGTTCCAGAACATACTGAGCATCTGAACGGGTCATGTTTAGACAAGGCATGTGAATAACAGATTCTACGTTACATACATCTTTTATGTGCTTTGCAATTGCTACAGCATTATCACAATTTTCGCTTCCGCCAGCACCAAAGGTAACAGAAATAAAATCTGGGGAAAGACCTTTTAGCTCATCAAGGGTAGAAAAAATTGTGTCGATTGGCATGTTTTTCTTTGGAGGAAAAACTTCAAAAGAAAAAATTGTTTTGTTTTTAAAATCTGCTTCGTATAACATGAATTGTTATTATAAAGAGAAACGGGGCTTATGGGAAGAAGTTGTTTTTATTGTCTTTATTATTGAGATTATTTTGAATTAAAGGTTAACAAAAATCAATAAAAAAGTGGTAAATTTCACTATTTAAAAAATAAGAAAGATTTTAGACTATGTTACATGGAAGAAATTATTGATGAAGAATTTTTCTTGAATGAATTATTAAGTGACTCAGAAAAAGAAAATAAAACAAAAAATTCTTTTGAAAATATAGGAAATATAAAAGAACAGTTTGGTTTTAAACAAGTTGGTTCAATTGCAAATTATATTGAACCTATAAATAGTTCGAATCCTATTGAAATTGTTTTAGAAAAATTTTTAGAAAATGAAGATTTACAGGCTATTCCAATTGAAGAGGATGATCAGATAATTGGTTTGGTTGAAAGACGTTCTGTTAGTTCTTTGTTATCAAAGAAAATAGGTCTTTTTTCTAACAAGAAGATTATAAATTATGTAAAAACTATTCCTGTTACTTTTTTTGCAAGAGATTATATAGAAAAAATATTAGCACAGGTTTCTTCAGCAGCTTATGCAAATGATTTGCAATTTTTTCCTGTTATGTATAATAACAGCAGCTTTTACGGTTTGGCTTCTCTTGAAGATTTTATGAATAGAGTTGCAGAAGTTAGAGAAAAGGATTTAGAAAAAGCCTGTTTTATACAGCAAAATTGTCTGCCAAAAAGTAATTACAAAGAAGATAATAGTTGGCCATTTAAACTTGGTATATGGAATAAAATGGCTAATGCAGTAGGCGGAGATTTTTATGTTTCTGAAAAATTATCAGATTCTCTTTATTTAACAGCAAGTTTTGATGTTTCTGGTAAAAATGTTGCTGCTGCTCTTCTTACAATGACCATTGCTTCCTTTTTTAGGATGATTGAATTGGATTCATCAAATGAAAAATATAAAAGTCCTGCTGGAGTTACAATTGCCTTAGACGATTTTCTACAAAAAATAGTTCCAGTAGGGAATTTTATAACAGGTGCCTTGTGCTATGTAGATATAAAAAAAGGTACTGTAGAAATTCAAAACTGTGGGCATACAAATGTTTATGTATTTATTCCAAAGGAAGGTTCAAAGTCAGTAAAAATCTTTTCTCTGGAGCCTGGTTTACCTCCTTTTGGAATGGGGGCGGTTAAAGATGCATTAAAATCGGTTTATAGATTTCCTATTGTAAAGGGAAGTCATATAAATCTTTATTCTGATGGCTTTACAGATATGCAGAGTGAAAATGGAATACGATTCGAAGATGCAAGAGCAAAACAATTCTTTATGAGTCTTTTTAGTAAAGAAACCGAAAAATTTGAAAAAACAGTTAAATCAGCTGTTGAAGAATGGATTGAAAATGCTATGATTCCTGATGATATAACTGTTATGGATATAAGGCTTTAGTTATTCTTTAGATGAAAGACGGAATTCTTTTGGAGTAATATTATATTTTCTCTTGAAAATTCTTATAAAATGTTCAGGATTTAAATATCCGATTTCATAAGCTATATCACCAATTGGAATTTTGGTATTTTTCAATAGAGAACAGGCTTGCTGCATTCGTATGTTTAGAACAATTTCAGAAAAAGTATGACCGGTAATCTGTTTTATTAATTTAGAAGCATATTGAGGAGTCAGGCGAAAATTTTCTGCCAGATTTTCCAGACTAATTTCTTTGTAAGAATCCTGGATATAGCGGATTATATCAAAACGTAAAAGGTTATCTTTATTTACATCTGGTGGTAAATCATAATTATCTTTTGAATTTCGTAAAAGAAGAATAAATAGTTTATGAAGATATATTTGAAGAAGATCTTGAGTGTATAAATCGGGATTTTTACTTTCGTTATACATTTCAATTATCAGATTATGAATTTCAGGGTTATTATAAGTGTGAAAAATTAAATAATCTGCAGCTTTTTTACTGTACATATTATTTAGGATAAATGAAGAAAGTATGTTATCCATACATAAAAAGTTATGAAAAATTTTTTCAAAAGTACTTCGTCTTACTAAAATATTTAAAATTATACTATCATCAAAAACACTCAGACTATGGCGGATATTTGGTGGAATAAGGCATAAATCACCTTCATTCATTTTAAAATCTATTTCGTTAATTTTTTGATCTGATTTTCCCTTAAGAACATAAAAAAATTCAAGAAATTCATGAGAGTGAGTAAAAATTGGTGTTGCTTTAGGATGTTTTCTAATTACGATTGTAGTTTTTTTATCACTACCAAAAAAAGTCGATTCTGGGAGTACCTCTGGAACAGATTCTTTTATTTCTGGAATAAAATAAGTATTTTGGACAATTTTATTCTTATCAAGTGATTTTAGAAATCTGGAAAACTTTAAGGGGTCTTTTTTTGCGTCATGATATTCTTGATATAAATACTCTTCCTGACTTTGAGAGATTAATTCTTGAGGTATTGTCAGTATTCCTGTTTTTAAAAGATTGTCCATAAGGTGATTATAAAAGCAGTTTAAAAAAAATCAATAAAAATTGATAAATCTGATACTACTTTCCAGATGTAAGTGGTCGTAAAATCATAAAAAAAAGGAGGCGCAAGAATGAAATACTTTCTGGCGATTGATATAGGAGCTTCCAGTGGACGACATTTTATAACCTGGAAGAATGAAAATGAAGAATTGGAATATAAAGAAATTTTTCGTTTTATGAATGGACTGGAAAAAAGAAATAACCATTTATGTTGGAATCTGGATGGTCTATTTACAAATATGAAAGAAGGTCTAAAAGAATGTAAAAAACAGGGTGTAATTCCTGAAAGTTTAGGAATAGATACCTGGGGATGCGATTTTGTTCTTTTGGATAGTGAAGGAAAAATTCTGGGTGATTCTGTTGCATATCGTGATAATAGAACTGAAGGATATATGGAAAAGTTAAATTCTTTGATAGGAGCAGAAGAACTTTATCAAAGAACAGGAATTCAAAGACAGCCTTTTAATACTATTTATCAATTGATGAGTATAAAAGATAAAAATCCTGAAATTCTTGAAAAAGCAAATAATTTTCTTATGATTCCAGATTATTTCCATTATCTATTAAGTGGACAGATTTCTAATGAGTATACAAATGCTACTACTACTGCATTGGTAAATACAGAAACAAAAGACTGGGATTGGGAATTAATTAAACTTTTAGGTCTTCCAGAAAAAATATTTTTGCCACTCTTAAAGCCTGGAAAAAAAATTGGAAGACTATCAGAGAATATTGAAAAAGAAGTTGGTTTTTCCTGTGATATTGTACTTCCTTGCACTCATGATACAGGTTCTGCAATTGCTGCCCTTCCCCTGTCTGAAAATAAGGCAGGTGAAAACAAACCGGTCTTATACATCAGTTCTGGAACCTGGTCTCTTTTGGGAAGTGAATTATATGAGGCAAATAAGGAGCATAAATCTTTTATTCATAATTATACAAACGAAGGTGGGTATGGAGAAAATGGATTTGGAAACAGATATCGATTTTTAAAAAATATCATGGGACTTTGGATGCTTCAGTCTGTGAAAAAGGAATTGGAAGAACGAAAAGCAAATGTAATTTCTTTTGATGAATTAGACAAAGAAGCCAAAGAAAGCTGTATTAAATCAATAGTTGCTTGTAATGATAAATGTTTTCTTGCTCCAAGCAGCATGATAGATGCAGTTCAATCATTTTGTCAGAAAAGAAAATTAAGAGTTCCTCAAACTGCTGGAGAACTAGCTCGTGTGATTTATGAAAGTCTTGCCAGGTGCTATGCAGAGACAATTAAAGAATTAGAAGACATTTTGGATTGTTCGTTTGAAGAGCTTTACATTGTGGGTGGTGGTTCTAAATCTACATTGTTGAATCTTTTTACAGAGCGATGCACTGGCTTAAAAATAATTGCAGGACCATCTGAAGCGACAGCAATTGGTAATTGTTTAATTCAAATGATTAGTGACGGCGAATTTAAAAATCTAGCAAAGGCAAGACAAGCCGTAAGAAATAAGGTTTTAAGAAATGGAGGAAAATAAAATGAGCGAAAATGCTTACATGCTTGCAAAAAATTATTACGCAGGCTTCGGAATTGATACTGAAGCTGCAATGGATGAATTGGAAAATATTTCAATTTCTATGCATTGCTGGCAGGGTGATGATGTTCAGGGATTTGAAAATTCTGATGCTCTAAGCGGTGGTATTCAGGCAACAGGTTCATATCCTGGAAAGGCAAGAAATCCACAAGAATTAATGGCTGATATTGATAAGGTCTTATCTTTAATACCAGGAAAACACAGAATTAATCTTCATGCAATTTATGCAATTCCTGAAAATGGAAAGGTTGTTGAAAGAAATAAACTTAGGCCAGAGGACTTTTCTGCCTGGGTAGAATTTGCCAGAGAAAGAGGTCTTGGAATTGATTTTAATCCTACCTTGTTTTCTCATCCGCTTTCAAAAGAAGCTACACTTTCCAGCGAAAAAGAAGATATCCGACATTTCTGGGTAGAACATGTTCAGGCTTGTCTTAAAATTTCAGAATATTTTGCAAATGAATTAAATACTTATTGTTGTATGAATATCTGGATTCCAGATGGATTTAAAAATATTCCGGCAGATAGAAGTGCACCACGTGCACGTTTAAAAAAGTCTCTTGATGAAATACTTGCAACAAAGTATGACCGTTCAAAAGTTAAAGTTTGTGTTGAATCAAAGGTTTTTGGTATTGGTATGGAAAGCTATACAGTTGGTTCGCATGAATTTTATATGAATTATGCAGCGAAAAATGGAATTCTATGCCTGCTTGATAATGGACATTATCATCCTCAAGAGTATGTTTCTGATAAAATTTCTTCAATGCTTCTTTTTAGCAATCAGGTTGCTTTGCATGTGACTCGACCAGTGCGATGGGATAGTGATCATGTAATAAGTTTAGATGATGAAACAAAGGCAATTGCAAATGAAATAGTTAGAGCAGGAGCAGAACGTGTTCTTATTGCAACAGATTATTTTGACGCAAGTATAAACAGAATTGCTGCCTGGGTTATTGGAATGAGAAATCTACAGAAAGCTCTTTTATCTGCACTTCTTTTTCCACAGAAGGAGGCTGGTAAATTACAGGAAGAACGAAATTTTACTAAGCTTTTTGCATTACAGGAAAGCTTTAAAACTTATCCTATAGGAGCCGTTTGGGATGAATTCTGTCGTAGAAATAATGTTCCTGTAGAAAATGAGTGGTTTAACGAAGTTGAAAAATATGAAAACACAGTTCTGTCTAAAAGAGTATAGAAAAATAAATTGGAGTGTAAAATGAATATAAAAGAAATTGATTTTATGGCTGGATTTTTGCGTATGGCAAATGATGGTTGGCTACAAAACTGGCATGAAAGAAATGGGGGGAATATTTCTTATCGATTAACAGAAAAAAATGTACAGGATGTAAAAGAATTTCTTTCTTTTGATGATTCCTGGCAAGAGATAGGGACAGATGTTCCTGCCCTAAAAGGAGAGTTTTTTCTGGTAACTGGCAGCGGGAAATATATGCGAAATGTTCAGGATAATCCAGAGGATTCTGTAGCTATAATTGAATTGAATGAAAGTGGCAATAAATATAGAATTTGCTGGGGTCTTGTTAATGGAGGCCGACCTACAAGCGAACTACCTACGCATCTTATGAATCACGAAGTAAAAGTGCTTACAGGAAAAACAGAAAATAGGGTTATTTATCATGCCCATCCTGCAAATACTATTGCCCTGACCTATATTTTGCCTGTGGATAGTCAGGTGTGGACTCGGGAGCTATGGGAAAGTGCAACAGAATGTGCTGTTGTTTTTCCTGAAGGTGTACAGGTTGTTCCTTGGATGGTTCCGGGGGGAAGAGAAATTGCTGTTGCAACAAGTCACTGTATGAAAGAATGTGATGCTGTTATTTGGACACATCATGGACTCTTTTGTTCAGGAGAAAGCTTTGATTCAACTTTTGGTTTGATGCATACAATTGAAAAGGCTGCAGAAATTTTAATAAAAGTGCTTTCTGTTAGTCCAATAAAGCGACAAACAATTACTCATGAAAATCTTGAAGATATTGCCAAAGCTTTTAAAGTAACTCTATCTCAATAAAGCGAACTTCAAGTGGTGCCATCAACACATTAATTTGCAGGCTATTATCTGAAATATCCGAAATACGCTGGAAAATATGCGGAATGGAAATATGTTTTAGATATTCTATGCCTTGCTTATCTGGGGAGATGGCACCCATTTTTATCCATTCATCAAAGGCAGATCCACTTGTTTGATTTATAATTTCCTCTTTAATTTTACAGTGGGAAGCATTTAATCCAATTAGTTCGAGAGAAACTTCCATACGACCTTGATTTGAAAAAGGAGTGTAGCGTTCTGTGAATGTCATATCATAGGCTTCTCCCTGGGCAAAAAGATGATTAAAATGCTCATAATTATACAGAACAATTTGTATTTTCAATTCAGACTTTGTTATAAAATAACCTTCTCCACGTTCTACAAGCTCATCACCTAATTTTGAAAGCTGGCGGAACATATGATAATGCGGTTTTTTTATACCATTGATTGTAAAAAGCCCAAGACCTCCATGAAATTCTTCTGGAGAAATTTGAATTTCTTCATTTAAGTCTGTAAGAACCCAATAGCCAAAACTATCTAAGGCATCATAGTTTTCAAGAAGGTTTTTAGCCAGATAACAGGATTTAAAACAGGTATCGTTTAACAGATTTCTATGAGAAACTGTAAGATTCCATTCAGTCAGGTAAATCGGAAGGTTTCCAATACCATTATTATCAAAAAGATTTTTGATAAGATGAATACATTTTTGGAAAGCATTTTCATCTTTGTTCAAACGGCTATGTGCCGGGTGAGCAGGTGTGTGAGAAGAAATTGTTTCTAAATTAAAGTCATTGTCATAGTAATTTACATTCATGTAATCAGGCAGGCATTTATTTTCAGAGCACCATTCTATAAAACGAACAGCCCAATCCTGACAGTATTTGTAAGAAAGAAGTAAAGGCGGACTGCCAAATTGTAAATCAGCAGAAATATTTTTTATAGTTGTAAAGGTTGAAAGATAAAGGGCATAAAAATCATTATCATTTTTAAAGCCAAAAATATATTCTGTTGTGTTTGGTTCATTCCAGACCGTAAAAAGCCATTCTTTTACATTTGTTAAAGAATAACGGTCAATTAAATGACTTGTTAATGTAGAAACAAGCTTTGTCCATTTATTCATATCTTTAGGAAGACTGATATTAAATGGCGAAGCATAAACGTTTCTGTTTTTATCTGATGCTAAATCACTTGGTGTAAAAGCAAAATTTATTACCGGTTTAAAACCAATAGAACGTATAAAATCAATAACCTTATCAATGTAAACAAAACTGTAGATAGGATTACCATCCTTGTCTTCTTTGTAGACAAGCATATCATCCGCCAGTAATCCGTGAAATTTTATATATTCATAACCAATTTCGCTTTGAACCTGACGCAGCATATCCTGATTTTCTGCTAAAAGTAATTCTTTAGCACGACTTATTGATATTAATTTTTTAAATGTATGTTTAAGCTTTGTACCAGGTTTTGAAATATCAATTTTTTCTTTATTAAGAATTTTCAAATCACTTTCAAAGTGAAGATTTTGAGGACGGGAAAGCTCTGTAGAGTTTTGATTTGTATTCTTTGAAAGATATTTTGCTAGAACAGAAAGATGCCCTTCATTATCAAAGGATTTACCATCATAAAATCTGCTTGGGGTATTTTTAATTTTACCTGATTGTTTTCTGTAAATACTAGGTAAGGTATTGTATTTTTTCTTAAAAAGAGTAACAAAACTTCTGGAATCTGTAAAACCGTTGTTTGCAGCTATGCTTTCTACTGATTCATCTGATGCAAGAAGTTCATTTACGGCGCGATCCAGACGAATTTCGTTGTAGTAAGTAAGAAAATTAACACCAAGATATTTTTCAAAAAAAGATGATAGATAGGGTACTGAAAGATTAACCACATCTGCCAGTTGCTGAAGTGTAATGGCTTCTTTGTAGTGATTATCAATATAGTCAATGATTGAAGTAAGGCGAGTAAGATATTTTTTTGATTGAACAGATTGTTCTGCTGTACTTTTAAAATTATCAGTTAGTTCAGAAAGAATAGAATAAAAGATGGAAAGGTTCTGATATTTGTTTTTATTAATATCATCTGGATTGTTTGCTGAATTTACTTTTACAAGCTTTGCTATCAAATGCTTAAGGGTGTAGTAATTTCCTTTATTGGAATCTAAAGAAGAATTACAGTCAAAGTAGATTGAATCATCTGGAATAATTTGTGTGTTTAGTTTTAGAGAAAGGGCTATACAACCTTCCTGAGAACTTAATGAGTGAATTGTATTTTTATTAATAACAATAATATCTTCTTCATTCAGAATATATCTACGGTCATTTACAACAACTGCTATTTTGCCAATAAGGACAAATAGAATTTCTAGTTCGCTGTGCCAGTGTCCCTGAATTTCACCAAGATTAAGATAAGTAAGATGAAATGGACTGTCTTTATCAAATGAAATTAATTCAAATTGCTTTTCCATATCTTAAATATTATATGTATTTAAGAAGAAGTGCAATTTTTTAATGTAAAACTATAAAAATTCTTCATATTTTTAATTTATTTAGTTTAATTCTCTATCAAAAATTTTTGAATTTATTAAAAACTTTCTGAAAAGTGGGTAAAAAGTCAGTCTACAAAAGCAAAAAAAACGGCCGTAGAATTAAAACAGTTAGGAGGCTCGTAATGTTAGAAACAAAACCGACTGATTCAAATCCCTTATTAAAAGTGGACGGCATTGTTATGACTTTTGGCACAATTATGGCTGTAAACAATGTTAGTTTTGCTTTGCAAAAGGGAGAAGTGCTCGGTCTCATAGGAGAGAACGGATCTGGAAAATCGACAATAACTTCAGTAATTGCAGGTATGCAGAAACCAAAATCTGGAAAAATGCAGTTCAAAGGCAAAAAATGGGAGCCGCTTTCTATGATAGATGCACTTCACAAGGGTGTGGGCATGGTAGTTCAGGAAAGTGGAACAATTCCCGGAATTACTGTTGCTGAAAACATTTTCCTTGGAGAAACAGATCGTTTTTGTACAAAGTTTGGTTTTTTGAATAAAGCAAAAATGAATCAGGAAGCAGATGATGTAATGGCACAGATTGGAGCAAAAGATGTTCGCGGTTCTATGCTTACTGCTAATCTTGATTTTCAGACTAGAAAACTGATTGAAATTGCCAAAGTTATTATGAAAAAGCCTGATGTTTTGATTATTGATGAAACTACAACGGCTCTTTCTCAGAACGGTAGACAGATTCTTTACAACATTATTAGTGCTTATAAAAAGGCAAACAAGGCTGTGATTTTTATTTCACATGATATGGATGAAATTCTTAATGTGTGTACATCGCTTCTTGTATTGCGCGACGGAAAATATATCAGAACCTTTAAGAAAGACGAATTTGATGAGGATGAAATTAGGACCAGTATGATTGGTCGCGAGCTTAAGGGTGATTATTACAGAAGTGATTTTACAGCCAGCCGTTCCCATGAGCTTGCTCTTAGTTTAAAAAATGTTTCTTACAAAGACCGAATTCAAGATGTAAGTATTGATGTTTACAAAGGAGAAATTCTTGGAATTGGAGGACTATCTCATTGTGGAATGCATTCTTTGGGAAAAGTGATGTTTGGTGCTCTAAAACCAGATTGCGGTTCTGTTACCAGAGGAAATGGAAATCCTGTAAAGGATGAAGCTTCGGCAATGGCACAAAACATAGGTTATGTTTCTAAGGATCGTGATGTTGAATCTTTAGTTTTGCAGGCCAGCGTTAAAGACAATATTGCAATTGCTGGAATGAATAAATACGCATTAGGAAATTTTCTGATTTTAGACAATCGTGAAAATGCCTATGTAGATGAACAGATTAAAACACTCTCAATAAAGTGTTCATCTAGAAACCAGCTTACATCTCAGCTTTCAGGTGGTAATAAGCAGAAGGTTGTATTTGGAAAATGGGTTGGAAGAGGTAGCGAAGTTCTTATTTTGGACTGTCCTACTCGCGGTGTTGATATTGGTGTAAAGCAGGCTATGTATCAGTTGATGATGAAGCTTAAAGCTGAAGGTAAAAGCATAATCATGATTAGTGAAGAAATGCCTGAGTTGATTGGAATGAGTGATCGTCTTTTGATTATGAAGGATGGCAAAGTGATGAAAGAATTTGAAAGAAGTCAGTCACTTTCCGATGCAGACACAATTAAATACATGATTTAGACAAGGCAGGAGGATAAAAATGGAAAATCAAAATAAGAAAAAAATAGGTAAGTATAGAATTCAGGAAATTATGCTTACTTTGATGCCAGGTATTGCTCTTTTGGTGCTCTTCTTGATGTTTTGTATTGCTGTAATTTCCAAAGAATATATGCTTAGCCTTTATCTGAAAATTATTTTTAATGAAGGCGTGGTTCTGGCTCTTGTTGCAACAGGTGCTGTTTTTATTTATACCCTGGGCTCTTTTGATATTAGCTTAGGTGCTTCCACCCTTTTAAGTGCCACTCTTGGCGTAATGACCTATAACACGACAGAAAACCTTGCATTAATGATTATTGTTATTTTTGCAACTGGAATTGGTTGTTCTTTACTTAGTTCTTTGCTGGCTTCTGTCTTTAATATTCCCGTTTTCGTAACCACAGTTGCAATGATGTCTGTGCTTTCTGCTATTTCTGCTCAGTTAATTACTTCAAATGGTGGTGCTTTGGGTGGAATTTCTATACCAGCAACATTGCTAAAAGGTCTTGATAATCCACCTTTTAAAATTGTAGTTCTTGTGCTTTGGTTTGCAATCTGTCTTTTTGTTTTTAATTTTACAAAGGTTGGAAGAAAGCAAAAGTTTTTAGGAGGAAATCCAGTTTGTGCTCAGCTTACAGGAATTTCTGTAAATAAATATGCAATTATTGCCTTTGTAATGGCTGGAATTGGAGTTGCTTTAGGAGCTTTCCTTACAATCGTATATACCCCATCCGTTACAACAGGAACTGCAGGAAGTATAGGAATGAACATTCTTGTAGCAATTGTATTTGGTGGAATGCCAATTTCTGGTGGCCCTCGTTCAAAAATTTATTCATCCCTGGTGGGCGGTTTTTCTTATATCTTGCTTACTAATTTCTTAAAAATTGTGATTGACGGAAATGCCGGTTATGGAATTTCCCAGATTATAAGTGCTGTGTTCTTCCTGTTAGTGGTTTACATTGCAAGTATGAACTACCGCACAAAGATATTGCCTCGTTAGGCACATAAAAACTAGTCATTAAAAAAATCAATAGGAGGATTTTTTATGAAAGCAAAGTATGCAAATTTTGCAAAAAAAGCTACTGCTCTTGTATTGGTAGGAGCAGTTCTTACTGGTTCGGTTTTTGCTAAACCGAAGAAAGCTAAAAATGTTAAAATCGGAGTTCTTGTCTCTGATGTAAGTGGAGAGGAAGCTCTTGGATTCAGAGCTTATTACGAAAAGTATATTGCTTCAGCCTATAACGTGACATTTAAATATACAGAACAGCTTACAAATGTAGAAGAGGAAAAAAGTGCAATTGAAAAGTTTGCTGCTCAGGGTTGTAAAGCAATTATTTCACTTGCATCTTCTGATCGTGTAACTCAGCTTCAGACTTGTTCAGACTATAAATTGTATTATGCAATTGCTTCTGGAATGCTGGAAGATGATCAGTATGAGCAATATAAAAATAATCCTTATTTTGTAGGACAGATTGGACCAAGTATGGAAACAGAATTCCAGGCAGGTCTTGAAATGGGAAAATATTTTGCTGCTAAGGGTGTTAAATCTGTTGCAATTTATGGTGCCTTTATTCCAAATCCTATGCATGTATATCGTACAGCTGGTGTTTTGATTGGACTTGGTGCAACTTATGGCGGAACAAACGATAAAAATGCCGTTGTTGGTCAACTTTTTGGTGATTCTCGTGTTAATGTTGCAAAAATTTCTTCACCAAAAGTTGCAATCAAATCATATTTCCAGGGATTTGGGGAAACAACAACAGACGAACTTAATGCTGCAATTCAGGCAAAACCAGATGCATTCCTGAGTGTAGGTATGGCAACAACTTTCTTTACATCACAATTAAATGCTGCAGGAATTGAGTTTAGTGATATTGATTCCTTTACTTCTGGAAATGGAAAAGCTATGAAGGATGGAAAGCTGGTTTATCTGGCTGGAAAATATTCTTCAAGTATTGGTCCAATTTTTGCAGCAGTAATTGATGCAGTAAACGGAAATTCAATCCGCAATAAGGGAAATGCAATTTCACTTAGTCAGAATTATCTGGTTGCAAAAAATTATGCAGATTTCGACAAATTCTACACATCAGACAGTGGTTCTTCTCCAATTTTTGACAAGAGTAAGCTTGATTCTGTTATTGGAAGCAATGTTTCTTATGAAGCATTTAAATCACTGGTAGAAAATAACTGATGACCTACATTACGGAGGCACAAAATGAATATGAATTTTTATAAGAGAGTTTTGGGAACAGTAGTAATACCACTAGTTTTCCTATCAGTTCTGCTTTTTATCTGTCAGATAAATGGCAGAGTTATGATTGCTAATCAGGTTAGCTTTACAAATTTTGTAATTTATGCAGCAATCATAATGATTACAACCATAGCACTTTCTATTAATTTGAATAGTGGACGTTTCGACTTTTCTCTTGGCTCAATTGCAGTACTCTCTTCTGTAATCAGTTCAAAAATCAGCTATGCCCTGCTTGGACAATCCGCTGCAAGTGCCTTCGTAATGTTTATTCTTTCAATGGTGATTGGCGGCCTGCTTGGATTTATTTCCGGCAGATTGTACAACTTTCTGCGCATACCACCAATCATTACCTCTTTAGGAGTTACCCTCATCTATGAAGGAATAACATATACAATCACTTCTGGCAAATACTTGATGGCCGAAGTTCAAACAGCTTCAATGTCTGCCTTCATAAGTAACTGGGTAAATATTGCGGTAATAGTGCTTGTTGTACTGGCCGTAATAATCTACATCTTTAATCTTTCAAAGTTTGGCGCTGAATATAGAGCCCTTAAAAATGGACAAAAGGTAGCTGTTAATACAGGTATCAAAGAAGTTCCAAATGCAATCTGGTGTTATGTAATTTGTGGAATCCTTATGGGAATTGTAGGTTTTTTGAATGCCGGCCGCAACATGACAATAAACGGAGGTGCTCTGAACTTTGGTTCAATCAGCATTATGTTTACAGCTTTCCTTCCAATGTTTATAGGCGGTTTTATTGGCCGTTATAGCAACGAATATATTGGATACCTGTTGGCAGGAATTTGTATGTCACTTTTGAATTCAACCTTTGCTGTATTTGCTAACGAGATTACAGCATCTATGCAATCAATTATTAATGCACTTTTACTTGTAGTTTTCCTTATTTATCTGAATAACGAAGGAAAAATTGTAAATCTGTTTACATTTAAATGGCTTAGGAGAAATTAATGAAAATAAACTTGAAAGCAAAACCATTCAATTTGAATGATGATGATATAAAATGGGTTGAAAATACCCTTGGAACAATGACAGAAGAAGAAAAAATTGCACAACTTTTTTGTCTGATTGCCTATTCCAGCGAAGAAAATTATTTAGACTATCTTTCCTGCGGACTTAAAATTGGCGGAATTATGTGTCGTACAATGCCCGCTCAGGAAGTTGTAAAAACGGTTTCCCGCTTACAGGAGCGTTCAAAAATCCCAATGCTTATTTCTGCAAATCTTGAAGCTGGAGGAAACGGAGTTGCTCTTGAAGGCACAAGAATGGGCTGCGAAATGGCTGTTTCTGCAACTGGTGATTCTGCTTTTGCCCAAAAGCTTGGTGATTTATGTGGAAAGGAAGGTTCAGTTCTTGGTATAAACTGGGCTTTTGCACCTATTGCAGATATAGACTTTAATTTTAGAAATCCAATTACAAATACAAGAACCTTTGGAGCAAATCCATCTCAGGTTAGTGAAAATTCTGTAGCCTATATTCAGGCGATTCAGAAATATGGTGTAGCTGCTGCTGCAAAGCATTTTCCTGGCGATGGAGTAGATGAGCGAGATCAGCACCTGGTTTCTGCTGTAAACACATTTTCTTGCAAAGAATGGGATGAAACTTACGGTCAGGTTTATAAAAAATGTATAGAAGCGGGTGTGATGACTATTATGGCGGGGCACATTATGCTTCCATCTTATTCTCAGGCCTTAAACCCAAGCTTAAAGGATGAAGATGTTTTACCTGCTACTTTATCTCCGGAAATTATTACAGGACTTCTAAAGGAAAAACTTGGTTTTAATGGACTTGTAATAACAGATTCTACAACTATGGCCGGACTTGCAATGGCAATGGACCGAAGGCTTGCAGTTCCACGGACAATTGCGGCCGGTTGCGATATGTTCCTGTTTACAAAAAATCTGGAAGAAGATTTTGCTTATATGAAAGAGGGTGTAAAAAATGGGACAATCACTCAGGAACGTTTGGACGATGCTGTAACAAAAATTCTTGCATTAAAAGCTGCTCTTAAGCTTCATAAAAAGAACAATATTCCCTCTTTGGAGGCAGCTTTAAAGACACTTTCTGATCCTGAAAGTAAGAATCTTGCTGTGGAATGTGCAGATAGAGCAATCACCCTTGTAAAAAATAAGCAAGAGCTTTTACCTATTAGCCCTCAGAAATATAAAAGAGCACTTTTTTACTGTATAGAAAGTGGAGAAGGTCAGATGGGTTATGGAATTTCTAAAGAAGCAAATCAGCATTTTATGCAAAAGCTTAGAGACCAGGGCTTTGAAGTAACGGAATTCAAGCCAAAAGAAGGTTTTGAAGGCATGATGGCTTCTTCGGAAGAATATAAAAAGAATTATGATTTGATAATTTATTCTGCAAATATGGCAACAAAGTCAAATCAAACAATTGTAAGAATTGAATGGTGTCAGCCAATGGGAGCAAATGTTCCTGTTTACATTAACAGCATTCCTACAATCTTTATTTCTCTGGAAAATCCTTATCACCTTTTAGATGTACCTAGGGTAAAGACATATATTAATACTTATGGTTCCAGCGACATTATTTTAGATAAGTTGATAGAAAAATTGATGGGAAAATCGGAATTTAAAGGCAAAAGCCCTGTAGATGCTTTCTGCGGAAAATGGGATACACATTTATGATAAAAGAATTTATTAAAAAGGCAGATTTGTGTTTGCCGGAACTTTATGAAACAAAGAAAATAATTTCAGGCCGAGACTGTGTTTTAAATCAGGGAGAAAGCTGTACTTACGATTTTGGAAATCACTATACCGGAAAGTTGGAGATAAAGGTTTCCTGTAAAGGAAGCCACCAGGATGCACCTGTATTTGTTAAATTTAAATTTTGTGAAGTTCAAAGCGAAATTGATGAAGATGTAAAAGACTATCATGGCTGGATAAGCAGCAGCTGGATTCAGGAAGAATATTTACATATAGATGAACTTCCTGCAGAAATAGAGCTGCCACGCCGTTATGCTTTTCGTTATGTAAAAATTCAGGTGCTTGGAATGTCTTCAAAGCATAGCCTAGTTATAAACGAGCTGTGTGTAAAGGCTACAAGCAGTGCAAATCTAAATGCTCCTTCTGCTAAGGCAATAAATCAGATAGATAAAGTTGCCTTGCGCACTCTTTCTGAATGTATGCAAAAGGAGTTCGAAGATGGTCCTAAAAGAGACCGCCGCCTTTGGATAGGTGATTTGCGTCTTCAAGCACTTACAAATTATGAAACCTACAAGAATTATGATTTAGTTAAACGATGCCTCTACCTCTTCGCTGGCACAAGTAACAAAGAAGGCCGTGTAAGTGCCTGTGTATTCACATCGCCAAAAGTAGAAGCAGACGACACTTACATGTTTGACTATTCCCTGTTTTTTCCATGCATTTTGCTTGATTATTACAATGCAACAAGGGATACAAGCACCCTTAGTGAACTCTATCCTACCGCTTTACGCCAAATAGAATTATGTGGAGAACTGAATTATTTCGACAATAATTCAGTAATTCGTGACCGTGATGAACTTGGCTGGTGTTTTTTAGACTGGAATCTTGCTCTGAATAAACAGGCTGGTGCCCAGGCAATTTACATATATGCTGTAAAAAAATGTCTGAAAATAGCTGAAATTCTAAAAAAAGATACAAATTTTCTTAAAAATGAAGCAGAAAACAAGACACAAGCAGCAATTTCTGCTTTTTTTGACGAAAAAAAGGGGCTTTTTGTAAGTGGGAAAAATCGTCAGATTTCGTACGCTGTAAATGTCTGGTTCTGTCTTGCCCAGGTTTTTGATAAAGAAATAAATCGGCAGATTTTACAAAAGCTTACAGAATCAGAAGAAGCTCTGAAGCCAGTAACTCCATATATGTATCACCATTATATTCAGGCATTAATAGATGCAGAAGAAAAGGACAAAGCTTTACAACTTATGAATTCTTATTGGGGAGGAATGGTAAATTCTGGGGCAGACACCTTCTATGAGTTATATAATCCTGAAAATCCAGAAGAATCACCTTATGGTGCGGCTGCAGTAAACAGTTATTGTCATGCCTGGAGCTGTACACCTGCATATTTTTTAAGGAAGTATTTTTATGACTATAAGTAAAACAAATATAAATAATATAAAAGGCGTGATTTTTGACCTGGATGGAGTTTTAATTCACACAGATAAATTGCATTATCAGGCCTGGAAAAGGCTTGCAGACTCCATACATGTATATTTTGATGAAAAAATAAATGAACGCTTGCGTGGAGTTAGCCGCATGGCAAGTCTGGAAATTATTCTGGAAAATGCTGAAAATCAATTTTCAGAAACAGAAAAGGAGCTTTTGGCAGCAGAAAAGAATGAAACTTACAAGGAACTGCTAAAAACTTTAACTCCTTCTGATATTTCACAAGATGTTCGTCAGACTCTTAAAAATTTAAGGGAAAAAGGCTTAAAGCTTGCGGTTGGTTCTTCCAGTAAGAATGCAAAATATATTCTTTCTTATACAGAACTTTCAGATGCTTTAGATGCTGTGTCTGATGGAAATAATATTGCAAAAAGTAAACCAGATCCTGAGGTTTTCTTAAAGGCAGCTGAATTTTTAGGTTTATCACCGCAAGAATGTTTAGTTGTGGAAGATGCAGAATCGGGAATAGAAGCAGCAAAAGCTGGTGGTTTTACAGCAGTAGGAATTGGAAGTGCTGCCCGAGATGCTCGGGCAGACTATTCAATAATTAAACTTTCAGATTTAGAAAAAATCCTCTAATTTATTAGATAATACCAATTCCCTTCAAAAGGATGATGAAGAGGAGGATTGGTGCAACGAACTTAATCATAACAATGTAGAGACCTTTGCGAACAAAGTGTTCTCCGTTAAGAGTAATTTCGTCAATAGTTGTTTTTGGCTTAGCAATCCAACCAATGAGGATACAAGTAAGAAGTCCAACAATTGGCATAAGTACGTTGTTTGAAACGTAGTCAAGGATATCGAGAATCTGACCAACACTACCATTTGGAAGTTTGAGGTCAAAGTAGAAGATGTTATAACCAAGACATACGATAATAGAAATGAGGAATGTGCTTACTGCCATGCATAGGCTGGCCTTTTTACGGCTCCACTTGAACTTATCCATCATAGAAGATGTGATTGCTTCGAGAATTGAAACGGCAGAAGTAAGAGCTGCGAACAATACCATCACAAAGAAAATAAGACCAATAAATTCACCGAATTTTCCAAGTGAGTTGAATACTTTTGGAAGAGTGATGAACATGAGTCCAGGCCCTGCAGACATACCTTCTTTTCCGCTGAAAGCGAATACAGCAGGAATAATCATCATACCGGCAAGAAGTGCGATACCTGTATCGAAAATTTCAATCTGGTTTACAGACTTGTTAAGGTTTACATCCTTCTTCATGTATGAACCGTAAGCAATCATAATACCCATAGCAATAGAAAGTGAGTAGAAAAGCTGTCCCATTGCATCAAGAATGATTGTAAGGAAGCCTTTGAATGTGAGTCCCTTAAAGTTAGGAATAAAGTAAACTGCTGCACCCTGAAGACCTGTTCGTGTTGTACCGTCAGCATCTGTGTGTGTGATAAAGAGAGAATAAATAGCAATAAATACTACGATGATTACAAGAATAGGCATAAGGATTTTTGAATATCGTTCAATTCCGTGTTCTACTCCCTTATAAACGATGATAAAACAAAGGATTGCAAAAAGAACTGTATAGAAAATTGGCTGCCACTGTGATGTTATGAAGCCTGTAAAGAAGCCGTCTGCTACAGCTACTTGTCCCTGGAAGGCAAGATAGCTAAACATATACTTCATTACCCAGCCACCGATTACGCAGTAATAAGGGTAGATGATGAAAGGAACTACGAAAGAAAAGATTCCAAGGAAGCCCCATTTGTCATTGATTTTTCTGTAAGCTGTAAGTGGGCTTTCCTGTGTTTTTCTACCAATTGCAACTTCTGTAATAAGAAGTGCAAAACCGAATGTGAGTGCGAGTGCCAGATAGACTACTAAGAAAAGTCCACCGCCGTCTTTTGCGGCAAGATAAGGGAAACGCCAAATGTTTCCCAAACCTACTGCACTACCTGCCGCAGCAAGAACGAACCCGATTGAACCAGTAAACGAGTTGCGCTGTTTTGTCTGAGTTTCCATTTTATACCTCTAAATTTTTTATTTCAGAAGTATTTTAACATAAAATCCCTATGTGGTCAGTAGACTTTTTTCTTGTCTTAAATGATTTTAAAATTATTTCTTTTCGCTTATAAAAAGGCCGGCAATTGTTATGACTGCACCTAATGCTCCTAAAGGTGTGATTTCTTCACCCAAAACAAAGAAAGCAAAGGTGATTGTTACTACCGGAATAAGATAAATGAAACAGCTAACTTTTACAGTACCCACAATCTGGCAAGCTTTATTCCAGGTTGTAAAACAGATTCCGCTTGCAACAACACCTAAAAATAGCAGATTTATGATATTCCAAGGATTCGAAAAACGAAGAACATTTAGATTCTTATCTAATGTGAAGAAAAGAGAGCGCATAAAATCACTATTTTCCTGATTATTTGATGCTAATGAGTGATTTTGAAGGCCCCATCCCATTACAGATAGAATAAGCATAAATATAACGGCAAAAAAGAAGATTCGGCGGGTTGCACTTACAAGGCTGTAATTTCTTTTATTTGTGATTGAAATAATGAGTGAATAGAATCCCCAAAATACGCCAGACAGAAGGGCCAGAAAGTCTCCTTTTGGATTAAACTGTAAAGTTGTATTTCCATTAAAGCAAACAAGAGCAACACCTGTGATAGAAATAAAAAAGCCAATTATGAACCATAAAGACAAATGTTTTTCTTTTAGAAATATCTGATTAATTACGGCGGTGAAAAGTGGACAAATGCTGACGATTACACTTACGTTTGAAGCATTAGTAAAATGAATGGCTATATTTTCGAAGAGTTGATAAAAAACAACGCCTGTAAGTGCAGCTAGCGCAAATAATATGTTGTCTTTTGCGGTAATTTTTTCGAATTTAGGATGAATTATCCAGAGTCCCAAGTAGGCGGCAATAAAACGGTAGGTTAAAATTTCAAGTGAAGAGAAATCATTTAAAAGATATTTTGTACAAACAAAAGTAATTCCCCAGAAAAAAATTGAAATAGCAGCTAAAAAAATGCCCCATACTTTTTGACTTGCTGAAATCATAATGCAGAAATATATCACATAAAAAAGATAGCTTCTATTCCTTTGATAAAATTGTGTATTACAAGCTTTTATAGATTTGTTTTAAGTAATATTCGAGTAGATTTTCTGAACCATTTCCAGGATTTCTGAGAGGGATAGGCCCATTTCACGGCAGGCGGCAATGTCGCGGGAAAGAAGGTTTTCGGCAGCATCGGAACGTTTGTTTTTTATTTCATGATGTTGAAGTTCGTTTACAAAGGTTCCGCGGCCTGCAGCTGTGGAAATAAAACCTTCGCGCTCCAGCTGTTCCCAGGCTTGTTTTACCGGGATTACGCTGATGCGCAGATTTACGGCGACTGTGCGGATTGGGGGAAGCTTTTCTCCGGCAGAAATTTCGCCGTTCATTATCTGAGCGGCGATCTGCTCGTAAATCTGAGTATAAATTGGTTTATCTGATTTTTGAGATAACACTATATCCATATTAATTGCTTATAAATCGTACTTTTCGAACTGGCGGGCTGCACGGCGGAAAGTAACGAACCATGTTACAATATAAATAAGGATTCCGGCAAGCAGAACAATCAGTTGTTTTGGGAAATCTGAAGAGGCGTTGCTGGTGAGTGTTCGGCCAAATTCTGCGAATGAAGGAAGTTGTGTAATTTCTCCTTCTGCAAGGCGGGTGCGCATTGAATAATAGGCCCAAACCGGGAATTCGCAAAGTGCATAAATAAGAAAATATATAAAAGCTGCTAAAAGATATTTAAGGCCTGGTTTAAGCGGGTCTTTGTAAACGTTTCCCAGAAAAATAAGGTTAAAAATTGCAAAAATGAGAAGTTGCAGGCCAAAATATGCGAATGTAAGGTTTATTCCAGCTTCGTTCTGAGGAAATTTTACTAGAGTGCGGATTAAGAGGGCAAGCAAAGCTGAAAGGAAAGCAAAACATTCCAGCAGGCCGCAGTAGAGGAAGCGGGCTTTTACAACATCAATTTTGCGTACCGGAAGAAGCACGGTGTAGAGAATATCGTGTGAAGACTGGTTTAGTGCAAAGGTCATCATAATGCCAAGAGTTATGTAAAATGGACCTACATACATTGGATAAGATGGGATAAAAAACATTCCCAAACAGCAGATTACCCAAATTAAAGTTTGTATACTGTTTCCTAGATATAATTCTTTTTTCAAAAGGTTTAATGTCTGTGATTTCATAGTGGTTTATCCTCCTTTGAAGCACCCTTAAATACGATTAATTATCTGCGTTCTACGTGAATCATGATATCTTCCAGAGTTGGTTCTGAAATTTCAAAACCGGCTGCCTGAGCTAGTGCTTTATCATCAGTTTTCATAAGGCCTTCAAAGCCAAGCTGATGAGTGTGTAGTCCGATTATTTTTCCTTCGTTTTCTGAATTGAGCTGCTCCTTCTTTCCTGAAACATTGATATAACTTAGGCGGAAGGAATCGCGGTCGGTACTTGCAAGTATCTTGCCTTGCTTAATGTAAGTAACGTAGTCGGCACATTTTTCAAGGTCACTGGTGATATGAGTTGAAAATAAAATAGAATGAGCGCCGTCTTCTATGAATTCCTGGAAAAGAAGAACAAGGTCGTCGCGGGCAGCTGGGTCTAGTCCGCTGGTTGGTTCATCAAGAATTAAAAGCTTTGGATTATGACTCATTGCAACTGCGAGCGAATACTTTACCTTCATTCCGGCAGAAAGCTGTTTGAATTTTTTATTCTGATCGATTTCAAAACGGTCACAGAGTTCTTTATAAAGCTGATTGTTCCATTCACGGTAAAAAGTTTTGGTCACATCTGTAATTCTTGCAATTTTTGCTTCAGGATAAAAATCAACGCCGCCAAAAACATAGCCAACCTGATTTTTGATTTCTATTTCATCCTTAGGCATTGAAAAACCACATAGTTTGATTTCTCCACCATCGTTTTTCATAAGGTTAAGCATAGATTTAAGAGTTGTTGATTTTCCTGCTCCATTGCGGCCGATAAAACCCATAATATACCCTTCTTCTAAAGAAAAACTCACATCCTGCAATTTGAAGGAGTCAAAGTTTTTGCATAGTCCCTTTACTTCAATTAAGTTCATATAGTTTCTCCTGGCATTTCCAAGACTTGTGTATATTGTATATACACAATATAACGGCATTAGTCATTTGTCAAGAAAATATATTAAACAGAAACTTTATGATGAAAAACTTGACAAGAAATATATTGTGTATTATATTCAGATTGTACACAATATAAGCGTACACAATGTATGTAAATGGAGGAATTAGATGAAATTCGCTGTTAGATATTATACTAAAACAGGAAACACTAAGCGTCTTGCAGATGCTGTAGCACAGGAACTTGGAGTAGAAGCTCTTCCAATTTCTCAGCCAATTACTGAACCTGTTGATATTTTGTTTTTGGGCAATTCTTATTATGCCTTTAATATTGATCCAGAGGTTCGTGCTTTTGTTGCTGGACTTTCTAAGGATAAGGTTGGAAAGATTGTAAACTTTGGTTCTGCGGCTCTTCTTAACTCTACTTATAAGAAAATTAAGGCGGAAGCTTCTAAGGTTGGCGTTGCAATGGACGAAAAAGAATTCCACTGTAAGGGGGAATTCAAAGGTATGCATAAGGGCAGACCAAACGAAGATGATATTAAGGCAATTGTTGAGTTTGTAAAGCAATATAAATAGGAAGGTCACAATGATATACGATTACGAAGTAACAAAAGGAAATGGCGAAACTTTAAAGCTTTCTGAATACAAAGGAAAGGTAATTCTTGTAGTAAATACAGCAACAGGATGTGGTTTTACACCTCAGTATGCACCAATTGAACAGTTGTACAAAGACTATCACGAAAAAGGACTTGAGATTCTGGATATTCCATGTAATCAGTTTGGCGGTCAGGCACCTGGTTCAGATGAAGAAATTCATGAATTCTGTACAATGCATTTTAATACAACCTTCCCTCAGATGAAAAAGTCTGATGTAAATGGTCCAAATGAACTTCCTCTTTACACTTACCTGAAAGCTCAGAAAGGCTTTGAAGGATTTGAAGAGCACGAATTTAAGGATGTTCTGGAAAAGATGTTTGCTGCAGCAGATCCAGACTGGGCAAAAAAATCTGACATTAAATGGAACTTCACAAAATTCATTATTGACCGAAGCGGAAATGTAGTGGCTCGTTTTGAACCAACTGCTGATATGACTAAGGTTGAAGAATGTATTAAAGCATTACTTTAGTTTAAAAGTGCCTCTGTGATGAGTTTTAGATTTCCATCACAGAGAAATTATCCGCCTGGATGGCGGTTGGCATTACGTTATGGCCCTGTTGTAAATAATCATTCAGAATTTTGACCTTTTTTTGCAGGTGATTGTACAAATCATTACGGGCTGAATCATTCACAGAATTAAAAGCAAGGCATAAAGCTGCGATATCTTCATTATGGATATTACAAATGGAATTATCGCCTTGAAGCATGGCAAAAACTTCGAAAGTTTCCTGTGGCATAAAAAAAACGGCCATAGAATCCTGATGATTTACAATACTTTCTTTCAGATTGTTCAGAAGCCCGGAAAGTGAAGTTTTTTGCGTTTCTGCCACAAAAGGAAGGATGTTTTCTTCCAAAAATGAAATTTCGTCGTAAGAGTATGCTTCTTCCTTGTCGATGATACTAATTTTTTTATCCATTTTATTCCCGCTTAATTCTTTCTAAAATTCCTTTACCAAGTTGCGGCAAAGCATTATTTAATTATAGCGGATTCCTTCTTGCTCAGACAAGGCTACAAAAATAGAGAGATATGTTATAATCAAAACAATGATTCGAAATAGTGGACATGCAGATCTTCCTCTTCATAGCGGAACTGTGCCTAAGTGGCTGGCAGACAGAATGATGGTTTTGGGCACACTGATTACAGAGTCGCTGGTGGAAAACTTTGGGCCGGATGAAGTTCTTACGCGCCTGAGCGACCCGCTCTGGTTTCAGTCTTTTGGGGCTGTCATGGGGATGGATTGGCATAGTTCGGGAATCACAACCAGTGTAATGTATGCTTTGAAACGCGGACTGAATCCCAGGGCAAAAGAACTTGGCATTTATGTTTGCGGTGGCCGGGGAAAATATTCCCGCATGACTCCAGATGAGCTGCTGGAAATTGCCGGCCGCGAAGGAATGAATGGTGATGAGCTGGTGCGTAACAGCAAGCTGGTTGCAAAAGTGGATAACAATGCAGTGCAGGATGGTTTTCAGCTTTATCAGCATAATTTTATTTTAACCCGCAGTGGAAACTGGGCAGTTGTTCAGCAGGGAATGAACACTCTGGAGCGAAAAGCACGAAGGTATCACTGGTGTTCAAGTAATTTGCGCTCTTTTGTGGAAGAACCACATACAGCCGTTGTGGGTGACAATCGTGGAAAGATTCTGAATCTGACAGATACACAGGCACGTGAAGCCAGAGGAAACATTCTGGAAATGAGCCGAGAAGAACCAGAGCGTATGCTTAAAGAGATTGTGCAGATTGGAAGCCCTTCAAGCGAAATGATTTTAATGCAGGGTGGAAAAGTTTCTTCATCAAATCAAAAATCTCCGGTACAGCAGGAACTTTTTCCAGAGATTGCAGACAAAACTCCAAGCATTCCAGAATTTACACAGGAAGGTGCCCGTCATATTATAATGCCTGCTCATCATGATGTGCAGGCACAGGATGTTGATTTAAAACGACTTGGTGGCGTACTGGCAACAGCTTATAATTCTCAGCCAAAGGATTTTGAAAGCCTTATGCTTACACCAGGACTCGGTCCCCGCACTTTGCAGTCGCTGGCTTTGGTAAGCGAGGTGATTTATGGAACTCCAAGCCGATTTACAGACCCTGCCCGCTTTAGTTTTGCACACGGAGGAAAAGACGGGCATCCTTTCCCGGTTCCCCTTAAAATTTACGATGAATCAATTAGAATTTTGCGTGATAGCATAGAAAAATCAAAATTGGGATATAAAGACAAATCTGAATGTATACACAGACTTCATTCTGCGGCATTGAATATTGAAAAAAATTGTGCTCCTCAAGTAGATTTTGATGCCGCAATACGTTATGAAAGAGAACATTCAAAAGAATGGGATGGAAGAAGTGTATGAGCAGTATGAAAAGTGAAATCCTGGAAAAAATTAAAGATTTTCCTATCACACCTTATCTTGATGATATTTGTAAAACTCTTAAGGACTCTCCCTCACATTTTTTAATATTAACCGCGGAAACTGCTGCCGGAAAATCTACAGTTTTGCCACTTGCCCTTTTAGAAGAATTTGAAGGCAGGATGATTATCACAGAGCCACGCCGTTTGGCCGTTCTGGGTGTGGCAAATCGTCTTTCTGATTTATACGAAGCTGCCGGGGGAAAGAATACAATTGGTTATAAAATCCATCTTGAATCGCATATAACAGAGCAAACCCGCATGGAAGTGGTAACCGAAGCAATTTTGGTACGACAATTACAGGAAGATCCGTCTTTGGAAGGTTATAATCTGGTAGTTCTTGATGAATTTCACGAGCGGTCTGTGAATACTGATATGGCACTTGCTTTTTTAAAAGAAGCCATGCAGTTGCGTGATGATTTATATGTGATTGTAATGTCTGCAACGATAGAAACAGCCCGTCTGCAAAAATATCTTTTTGATGTACCTGTGATGAAAATACCCGGCCGGCAGTTTCCGGTAAAAATGATTTATGAACCTGAAAAAAGTCTGCTTTCGGCAGTTTATCAGGCTATCCGCATAACAGACGGAGCTGCTAAAGGGCAGCAGAATATACTTGTTTTTCTTCCTGGAATTTCTGATATACGCAAGGCACAGGAAACTCTTTTAGAAAGTGGTGATTTTGGACCAGAAAGTGATATTGAAATTTGTGTACTTCATTCGAGTATTTCTTTGGAAGAGCAGAAAAAAGTGATTACTTCCGGGAAACGCCGTGTAATTCTTTCTTCTGCAATTGCAGAAACATCTCTTACAGTGCCCGGCGTAACCTGTGTTATAGATTCCGGCCTTGCCCGCGTGAACCGGCTCGACCTGAACACCGGCATGGAAAAACTCACGACAGAGCCAGAGAGCGAGTTTTCGGCAGAACAGCGCGCAGGTCGAGCCGGCCGCCTTGCGCCCGGAACATGTATCCGAATGTGGGCACAAACGGACCCGCGCGTGAAGACTCTCCCTCCCGAAATCTTGCGTACCGACCTGGTGCCTCTTGTTCTGGAATGCAGCGAACGCGGTGTTTATTCTGCCGACGGTATAGACTGGCTGGATTCGCCGACCGCTGCGGCCTGGCGGAGCAGTTGCACCTTGCTGCAAACGCTCGGGATGCTGGGGGGTGGTCCGGCGCGTAATGCTGCCGCGAGCGGCTGCGGCTCCACGGGTACGG
>JAGAZB010000001.1 GCA_017940255.1 Treponema sp. | reverse complement strand
CCCCAGAAATTGATCACTTAAGTTTCTAGGTCATACTAACAGAATTTAAGGCTTGTTTCCTGAAATTAATTGGAGACAGGCCTTTTAACTTTTTACAAACTCTGTCAGTGTTGTACCAATTTATATAATCTTTAATAGCTGTTATGAAACGACCTTTGTCAAGCAGAAATTTAGGTAAGACATTTTCCTCAGTGTAAGCACGGCATTGGCCACTCTGTTATACGTGGATTGGATACCTCAGGTCAATGGTTCGCCGCGAATTCTATTTGTCTTGCGTCGAGGATCACTGTTCATAGTGCCATCATAGCTATATCGTAGATAATTCAAAACTTCTTGATGAAAAACGTCTTATCTAAATCACTGTCAGTTTCAGATGTTAAATAATCACATCCGGCTATAAATTTACTCTAATTAAACAGTTAGCAGGCATTAGCTCTCTAACTTCGTTTATACGGCATAAGGAAAATGAACTGAGAAAATTTGTGGGGCTTCCAGCTGTTTCCTTTTCAAGAAAAGAGCCTGAAAGAAGGATTTATTTTGCCGGCCCGTGGATAAGTTCGTCTAAGCCTCCTGAAGAATACATGAATATTTGGTTTGCCGAGGGCATGTGGTATGATTACTTAATGAAACCTTCAAACACAAAAGTGAACGTATTCTCCCTTCCAAAGCATACAAACAAGAAGAATAACAATAATACTCACTGATCATTTGTTCTTAGAACCAGGACATGTATTTCATGGTTGGTTCTATACATGCAAGGAAAATTCTCCAAATAATTTTTGGAAAAAACCTGGATATTTAGTTCCGCAACAACGGCAACTTATGTTTTGATGATAACCATATCTTTTCCATGCTCTCCGACCACAGTGAGGGCAAGGAATATCATCATTCGTTCCAGCCAAACAGTTATTTGCAGGATCGTTATCTCTTGCCTGTTTTCTTGCAGTTTCTTCATTAATTTTTCTTAATTCTTTTATGTAATCAGGTGTTGTATCCTTCTTTCTAACCGTGAATGATTTTTTTTCTTCAGCCATTTTTTTAAAGATATGACCACAGTTAGGACAGCAAGAATCCTTTCCTGGAACATAATCACGCCTTCCGCACTCCGGACATTGAGTTTTGAGTAAATCACGAAGGTTGATAGGAGAAATTTCACCAATAGTCTTTCCTTGCTTCATGAAATACACGAAATCACCACGATGAATTTCAGCAGCCCCCAGCTGTTCAGCCGTGACACGCCACTCTTTTACAACATCCTTCAGATTTTTTGTATCAGGGATTTCCTGAATATAACCGAAGCCTTTGTCTTTATCGAAAAACTTTACCCTGCCGGTATAGGAATACAGGTCTAATTGCCTGCTACTTCCCTTGGTAACATCACCGGTTACTGTTTTTTTGGTAAAGTCGAAATTGGTTGGTGCTGAAGTCAGTTTTACAGTGCTCATAATTAATCAGTTTTTTCATTCGCTTTTTTAATATCCGAGTCATTGTAGCATGTTTTTATTACGTTTAAATTAAGGCTTCAGATAAGCTCCCAAAAAGATGAAATGACACTAAATTTGATAGAAATATTAGGCCTGGAAAACACAGACATGGAAAGGAATATTTCTATCTATGGAGCCACGTAAAAAAGGACAGTATACAATTGGCTATTCTAGTGTGGGGGTAAGTCTTATCGCAAAAAGCAATATTGCTAAGATACCGATAAATCCTAAAACAAACACTAATAAACAACCAGAGTCATCTGCCGGATAGGTACTACCACAGCACCGACAAGCTAAGTTTTGATGATACCCGTACCTCTTCCACGCATGTTTACCGCACGTAGGACAAGGGATGTCTTTATCTGTCCCTGACAAACAGTTAAAAGCCGGATCGCTGTCTCTGCTGTCGGTTACCTTAGATGAATCTGTGGAAAAATCAAACTGATGCCCGCAGTGCTTACAGACAGAATTCTTTCCAGGAATATAATCTCTTCTGCCACATTCAGGGCATGGAGCCTTAAGCAGGTCTCTGAGGTTTAAAGGGGAAATATTGCTTATTGTCTTCCCTTGTTTCATGAAATATACGAATTCACCGCGATGAATAACGGTATTTTCAAGCTGTTCGGCAGTGACGCGCCATTCCTTAACCACATTATCGAGATTTTTGGTATCCGGAATTTCCTGGATATAACCGAAGCCTTTTTCCTTATCGAAGAATTTCACCTTACCGGTATATGAATATAGGTCTAACTGTTTCTTGTTTGAATTTTTATCGGATGCTTTCTTGCTTGGATTACTCATGATTAGTCAGTTTTATAATTTTCTTTTTTATATCCAGGGCATTGTAACATGTTTTTATTACATTTAAGTTAGGGCTTCTGATTAGGTTTTAAAAAAGACGAAATAACATGGATTTGGGGAGAAAGGGCCGTTTTAATGAGGAAAGTATTTATAAAAGAACAGGCTTTATTTTTGGTGGTAACTTTTTACTCGTTTTTAGTGTCAACAAATTTACTCGTTTAACAATTAATAGAAGGATAACAGATAACTTGTTCCTGGAAGTTAATTGAATACATGCTTACTCAAAAACTTGCAATAGCCCGGGAAGTCCTAATTTTACTGGCTTACAAAGTCTCCTCAAAAACTTGCAATAGCTTCGGAACCATTGATTTTACTGATGTTGCGAAGCTTCCTCAAAAACTTGTAATAGCAACGGAAGCATTGATATTACTGGCATTGCGAAGTCTCCTCAAAAACTTGCAATAGCTTCTGAACCATTGATTTTACTGACGTTGCAAAGTTTCCTAAAAAACTTGCAATAGCACCGGAAGCATTGATTTGCATGGCTTTTCGATTTGTAATTCTTTCAAAAACAGACGCAAAAACATAGCAACCGAACAAAACTAGGCAAAAACCGTTCAAATTTTGCAGATGCATTGTAAGTGTAAGCAATCAGGAGAGATTTAAAAAGAAACTCACTGTGTTACCACAGTGAGTTTTTGATGTTGTTGTAAACTTTTATTTCAGTTTTTTAACTGCAACACCGCATTCCTTTTTACAGAAGCATATGCCGTATGTGATAACTGCCTTGATATCGTTTCTTTTAATATACGGATCGGCGTATTTCTTCTGAAGTATCTGCTCAATAGCCTCTTCGGCAATCAGTACCTTGTCTTCATTTTCATTAGAAGTCTGCTTCAGTTCCAGAATTACGATAATGCCTCTGCTCTTTAGAGACTTTATTATCAAATCAATATATCCGTTTCCAGATTCAAAATTGGATCTCTGCTCTTCTATGAGAGATGTACTTCCAACCAATAAACCGTTTATAAATCCGTGGTAATAGTTTTCCTTTGGGGCATTGACGGAGAAATCTCTGATGGACACGTATTTTTCCAGAAGTCCGTTAAGACTGTTCTCCACGGTTTCAGCATCCCCCTCAAACAATCCTTTTACCAGTTTACCGGTATTGTTTTTCATGACGGAATTGTTTTTAAGGAAATTCAGAATCTTGGATTTAAAGCATTTTCTGATTTCTTCATTCGGAATATACAGACTGTAACTGTCATTTTCCAGAGAACGGGACTGCGGATCGAAGGTGAGATATCCGGTGTACAGCAGCAGTGTCCAGAAATCGGTGATGTCATGTTCTTTTAAATCACCGTAACACAGAGAGGTTCTTACTTCCGTGGTAATTGATTTGCCGTCCATAAGAT
>JAGAZB010000045.1 GCA_017940255.1 Treponema sp. | reverse complement strand
TTTATGAAAGGCAGTAAAATCATCAAAAGTCTGTGCTGCAAGAGAGGTACGGTCTACAAGGAAAAGGATTTTCTTCTTTTTGCCTGCTTCATAAAGACGATAGATTATCTGCATAGCAACAAATGTTTTACCTGTTCCTGTGGCCATAACAAGGAGAAGCCGCTGTTGACCTTTTGCAATTCTATCAATACAACGGTTAATTGCATTACGCTGATAATATCGAGGTTTTCTTCCATCTGCGCCTTGATAATAAGGAACTGTAATTAAGGAATTCTGTTCATCAGTAATATTGTTGTTTTTCTTATATCTTTCCCATAATTCATCTGATGTCGGGAATTCATTCATTGGAAACTCTCTGTTTGTTCCCATATCCATATCTTCTTCATGGAAATATTTGCCATTACTAGCATAGGCAAAAGGAACATCCAAAAGTTTTGCATATTCAATTGCTTGGCTGACACCATCATGAACATCATGATCAATACCCTTTGCTTCAACTAATGCCAAAGGAAGATTGTATTTATACAAGAGAAGATAATCGACTTTTTTTCTTTCGCCACGAGTAACAGTACCATCCGAGTCAACTAGAATCTGACCATCTGTAAAGGCTGTCTTTCCATATTCCATTACAATCTGGTCACCTTCTGCAGACCACTTTTTAATTAATTCGGGAGTAATGTATTTTAGTTTGGTGTTTTCTTCGTTACGGGTTTGTTCGTCGATATCATCAATTGGATTCATGATAATTCCTCATTCTATATTTTCAAATAATAAGACTAATTATACTTTCATACCGTCAGGATTAATAACACAAATATCGCCCATATTACAATCCAAAGCCTTACAAACCTTTTGTATGCTTTCCATGGAGACATATTCGCCTTTATTCAATTTGGCCAAAACATTTGAGGAAATCCCGGCTACAGTTATCAAGTCTGTTTTCTTCATATCTTTATCAATCAATAGCTTCCACAGCTTCTTATAATCTACGTTCGCATTACCTTTTGCCATAGCTCTATTATAGCACTTTTTGGCGTTTGTGGTGAATAAATATCACGAGATAGAAATATTTTTTCTTTTGTTTATTATGCTTCCCTCTATTTAAGTCTGTACTATTTATAAAGCCCCCTCATCTTCAATAAATCTATCAAAGTCGCTCTTGTATAATCTGTCCTGCACAATGCGGTATTTTTCAAATTCTGTTTCAGCATGAAGCTTTGCTATTTCTGCCGTCACTTTTCCTGCATCCTGTAACAGGCCGTATTCAAACATTTCAATAAAACCGTTTAGCCGTTTTTCCCAGTCAGCCATTGTAAGCGGAATATGACGGGTCGCCATGTTCTCGGCAAAATCAAGGTAAGCAGAAACCATGCGGTTCAATTGTCCTAATTCCTTTTCTGTAAGATAATTTTTTGCGACTGTTACATCGCTTTTCTTTATCTTTCCATTTGGGGCATCCTGCCATGTCGTAAGCCCCATATGTTCTTTTCTTGCATCAGCCCGTACTACAATCAATTCTGCAGCAGTGTGTCCATGAACCGCATAGTGTGCAACGCTACGCACTTGCTTGCCTTGCATATTTTGTACAGTAGCATAAAATCTTTTTGTAGCCGCTGCATCTCTGTCATAATCGATTGCTGTTGCATAAATGTCTGTGATTTTCTGATAAAATTTGCGCTCACTAGAACGAATCTCTCGGATACGCTCCAGCTGTTCCTCAAAGTACTTTTTTGTAAGAATTGAACCGTCATTTTTAAGCCGTTCATCATCCATTGCAAAGCCTTTGATGGTATACTCTTTTGCAATATTATTAACCCATTTACGGAACTGAACGGCTCTTTCAGAATTCACCTTAAAGCCTACAGCAATTATCATCTGCAGGTTATAATGCTTTGTGTCATACGACTTTCCGTCCGAGGCAGTTATTCGAAAATTTCGAATAACTGAATCTTCTTCCAATTCAGAATCCTCAAAAATCTTTTTTATATGATAATTGATTGTATTTGTCTCAACCTCATACAAAACGGCAAGCATTTTTTGAGTAATCCAGATATTTTCATCTTCGTATCGGACTTCTAAACTTTCGTTTCTGCCACCAGTCGCCGCAACAAAAGTCAAATATTCTGCGGCAGAACTTCTAATTGAAATTTCTTTTGACCTTTTTTTGCCATCTTCTCCATCCATTATAATAGAACATTATACCACAAATCCCCTCTTTTGTTGCGGGAGCATCTCAATTTTCAAAACTTTCCCCTGCCATGGGGTCTTTACCCCACAAGAAAATTCACGCCGAGTTTTACCCGAAAACACGCCGAGAATTTTTTAAAACTCGCCGTGTTTAAAAAAATTCTCCGTACGTTTTTCCGGGATTCTCCGTATGTTTTTTGGAACTGGCCGTTGAATATACCTAAAATGCTAATTTTCTGCGGTTTTTCTGAATTCATCCGATTTTTTTTGCCTTTTCTTATCATTGTACTTGACAATATGGTTAAGTTATTGTAATTTATAACCAGATACAGGATAAAAAGGATAAGACGGAGGTAAGCGAGATGGACGCAAACTTCAAGAGCAGGGTTGAGGCCCTCTTAAAGGAAAAGGGGATGACGCAGCGGGAACTGGCCGCAAGGCTTGGCGTGAGCGAGGTTACGGTTAGTCGCTGGATGACTGACGGTGCAAGCGGACGGAACCCCAGCATTCCGACCCTGCAGAAGATAGCAGACATTCTTGAGACTACACCGGATTATCTTTTGGGTAAGGACGGAAAGGAATTGCAGCCAACACAGAACACATCTGGCGACGGCGTAAACTGGGGAGCGATTCTTGCCGGAACAGCCCTGACCGCAACCGCCGTAATCGGACTTGTTGCCCTTGCAAAGGCTATGGGCAAGCTGAACGAAAGCG
>JAGAZB010000044.1 GCA_017940255.1 Treponema sp. | reverse complement strand
GATGGTCTGCCAAACAATTCTATTCGTGCTTTTTGTGAAGACAAAGAGGGTACAATTTGGGTAGGAACTTCGGCAGGTTTGGGTTTTATTTCAAAAAACTATCAGGTTTTCCGAGTTCCGGGAGCCGAAACTATTCCAAATGATAACCGTTTTATTGTTTCTCAGCTTTATTGTGATACTGCGGGCCGTGTTTGGGTTGTTACCCGCAGCGAAAAGGGCTTGTACTGTTATAGCAGCGGCCAGTTTGAAGTAAGTAATATTGTAACATCAGTTGAAAATCCGATAATTACTACTGTTTCTCAGGAAGCTTCCGGGGCTTTTTGGTTTGGAGTTGCTCCATATTATGCGGTAAAAATTACTTCTGATAATGAAACACTTTATGATTTGGGCACAGGAAGTCAGAAAGGAACTGTTGTAAATAGAATCTTCCAGGATTCTGAAAAGAACATTTGGTTTGCTCTGGATAACGGCATTACCATAATGCGGGATGGCCTTCTTTATTATTGTGATACGGACGCTTATCTTGCAGATGACAGCATTAATGAGATTTTTGAAGACCGCGAAAAAAATATCTGGTTTGCTCTGGATCGCGGAGGAATTCAAAAACTCAGTTATGGAAAATTTCAGACTACAAATATGCCTACAACCGTAAATGCGATTGTGCAGGATAAATTCCGTAATGTTGTATGGCTTGGTGGAGATAACGGATTATACTGCTATCAGGACAACAAGTTTATTGAAAACGACATTACCCGGGCCTGTAAATCAACGCGAATCAGGCACGTAGATATTACAAGCGATGGTGCACTTCTAGTCTGCTGTTATGAAAAACACGCTCAGCTTAAATTTAATCTGGATGGTAGTGTGGAACAGTGGAATAAGGCAAAAGGAATTGCGGGAGATAAAATTAGAGTTGCCCTGCAGATAAAAAACGGCGACCTTTATATTGGAAGTACAACAGGTCTTTCTATTGTTCATGCAGCTGATGGTTCCATAACAAACATTTACAAAGACGAAGTTCTGGAAAATGATTTCATCATGTGTCTTTATGAAGATGAAGACGGCTCTGTTTGGTTTGGTACTGATGGCGGCGGTGTTTATGTATTGGATCCAGAAACTTTGCAGATAACAAGAAAACTTACAAAAGAAGGCGGGCTTGCCGGAAATGTAGTGTTTAAAATCGCTAATAATAGAAAAGATGAAATATGGATTTCAACAGGTTCCGGGCTTTCAATTATTACCAAAAAAGATGACATCATTCAGAATTTTGATTCTTCAAAGGGCTTTTCTGTTGATGGAGTTTTCCAGGTGCTTACAGATTACACTCAGAAGGTGTGGGCAACCAGCAATCACGGTATTTTTAGTGTGAAAATGCGTGATATTGAAGAAGTAATGAGTGGGGAACGAAAGTCTGTAACGCCAAATTATTTTTCCAGACTGGATGGAATTACTTCGGGCGGCGTAACTTCTACTTCTCTTTCTATGAAGGATGATAAAGGACGACTCTGGTTTACTCTGATAGATGGATTTACAGTGCTTGATCCGGTAAGAAATGCTTCAAATACAAATCCGCCGACAGTAAAAATTCAGGCTGCTATTCTGGATAACGAAAAAATAGATCTTTCTGCAAGTAAAAAACTGATTGTTCCACCAAATGTAAAACGTCTTAATCTTAAATATACAGGAATTACATTTATTTCTTCGGAACAGGTTCAGTTTAAGACAAAACTCCAGGGTTTTGATTCAGATTACAGTGAGTGGACAACTGAGCGAACTGCTTCTTATACAAACTTAAAGCCGGGAAACTACACTTTTTATGTAATTTCCAGAAATCCGGACGGTGTTTCTCCAAGCAAATATGTTGAAAACACTATGACCACCAGCATAGAGATTGTAAAAAAGGCTTATTTGTGGCAAAAGGGCTGGTTTATGGCTCTGGTTGTTCTGATGGTTATTGGTATTTTTACTCTTGTAGTTTATCTGCGTTTTGCTTCAGTGCGAAAAAGACAGGAAGAAATACAAAAGCTTTCTATGCAGGTAACAAGTGCCCTTGCACAGACTATAGATGCCAAGGATAAGTACACAAAGGGTCATTCTAATCGTGTTGCAAAATATTCAAGAATGCTGGCGGCAGAACTTGGAGAAAGTGAAAGAACACAGGAGCAGATTTATTATGCGGCTTTACTTCACGATATTGGTAAAATTGGTATTCCAAATGCAATTATCAATAAACCGGATAAACTTACAGACGAGGAGTATGAAATTATCAAAACTCACCCTGTAATTGGAAGTGATATTCTAAAGTCTATTTCTTCTATGCCGGAAATTGCTATTGGAGCCAGAAGTCATCATGAAAGATACGATGGTAAAGGTTACCCGGACGGTCTGGCTGGCGAAAATATTCCATGGATTGCCCGCATTATTGGTGTTGCAGATGCTTATGATGCCATGACTTCTAACCGTAGTTATCGAAGATATTTACCGCAGGAAAAGGTAAAAGAAGAAATTATACGATGCAGAGGGATGCAGTTTGATCCGGCAGTTGCCGATGCAATGATAAGGCTGATTGAACAGGATACTGAATACACAATGCATGAGTAGGCAGTGTAATTCAGCTGGAAAAACTAGGGGAATTCTCTCTTGACTATTCAATATGTAGGATTTAAAGTTTAGGCTATGGAGCCCCTGCGAAGCAGTCCACCGCAGGGGGAGCTGTTTGAGCTTGTCGAAAGCAGCTCTCCCGAGGAGGATGAGCGTTAGCGAAGGGCGGAACAGCCGACCCGCGCTGTAAGCGCGGGGAAACTCCAAATAAAAAAGAGGTGAAAAATGAAAACTGTTGCAGGTATTGACCTTGGAACACAGAGTATGAAAGTCGTAATTTATGATTACGAGAAAAAGGAAATAATTGAAAAATCATCTTGTCCTATGGACTTGATTTCAGAAGCAGACGGAACTCGCGAACAGACTACAGAATGGTTTGATAAAGGACTGGAAGTTTGTTTTGGAAAGCTTTCTGCAGAAAATAAAAAAACTATAGAAGCAATTGGTGTTTCTGGTCAGCAGCATGGTTTTGTTCCTCTTGGAGCAGACGGAAAAGCTTTGTATAACATTAAGCTTTGGTGCGATACTTCTACTGTAGAAGAATGTAAACTTATTACAGAATCTGCTGGCGGAGATAAGGCTGTTGTAGAAGCTCTTGGAAACTTGATGCTCCCAGGCTTTACTGCTCCAAAAATTCTCTGGCTTAAACGCCACAAGCCGGAAGCATTTGCCGCTTTGAAATATATTATGCTTCCACATGACTATTTGAACTGGAAACTCACTGGCGACTATGTAATGGAATATGGTGACGCTTCTGGAACTGCTCTTTTTGATTCTAAAAAGCGCGAATGGTCAAAGAAGATTTGTGATATTATTGATACAGGACTTCTTGCAAAGCTTCCTAAGTTGATTGAACCTTCTGCTCCTGCTGGAAAAGTTTCTGCTGCAGCTGCTGCCGCTTATGGAATTCCAGAAGGTATTCCAGTTTCTGCCGGTGGTGGAGACAATATGATGGGCGCAGTTGGAACTGGTACTGTTGCAGACGGCTTCCTTACAATGTCTATGGGAACTTCTGGTACTCTTTACGGTTACTCAGACAAGCCAATTGCAGATCCAGCAAATGGTTTGAGCGGTTTCTGTTCTTCAACAGGCGGATGGCTTCCACTTCTTTGTACAATGAACTGTACTGTTGCTACAGAATTTGTTCGCGGACTTTTCCAGATGGACGTAAAAGAACTGGATGGCGAAGCTGCAAAGGCTCCTTGTGGTTCAGAAGGTGTTCTGGTTATGCCATTCTTCAATGGTGAACGAACTCCAAACCTTCCAAACGGTCGTGCAAGCATTACTGGTCTGACTTCTGCTAATACAAACCGTGCAAATATTGCCCGCGCTTCGCTTGAATCAGCTGTATTTGCAATGCGCGGCGGCCTTGATGCCTTCCGCAAGCTTGGTTTCCAGCCTAAGGAAATCCGCCTGATTGGTGGTGGTTCAAAGTCTCCACTTTGGCGCCAGATTGCCGCAGATATTATGAACCTGCCAATCCGTGTGCCTGCTTTGGATGAAGCGGCTGCTCTTGGTGGAGCTGTTCAGGCTTTGTGGTGCTTAAATAACATGAATGGCAAGTGTGATATTGCTCAGCTTTGTGCAGAACACATCAAGCTTGATGAAAGCAAGAGTGCAAATCCAATTGCTGAAAATGTTGCAGCATACGATAAGGCTTATGCTGAATATAACAAAGTGCTTGCAGCGGTTAGCCCGCTTTATGAGTAGGCTTGCTGTAAGCCCCTCCATCCCGTAGAAGCTAAGCTCCGGGGTGATAATATATATTAGCGTCCGGTTCACTCTTGTGTTCCAGACGCTTTTTTGTTTGATTTTACTTTCTGTTTGTGTAAACAGCTGCTACTTCTGGATCTGTAAAACCTAAAGTTCCATTTTTCTTAAAGAAGGTGTTGCAATCCCAGAGAAATGGGCAGTAGTTGTATTCATCACAATTATCAAGAACTGCGGTGAGCCATTTTTCCATTCCTTCTTTTTTAGTGTAAGAACCGTTAGATTCTTTTTTCTGAGCTACACCGTATTCACCAATGATTACACCATAACCGGCTTCTGTGAATTTTGTCATCTTTTTAAAATCATTCTGCATTGCTGTGTAGTCATTTGCAGTTCCCCAGGAATTTCTTACCCTACCCCAGCTGGCATTTTCTGAAAGAATACAATAAGTAGAAGGTGTGTAATAATGAACAGAAATAATCAGCTTTTGAATCTTGTTTTTGCTGTCAGTTGGCATAACATAACGTGAATCTGTTGTTTTTCCAATATCTGTGTCATAACCGGGAATCAAAAGAAAGCGTTTTGTATTATTTCCGCCCTGAGAGCGAATTGTATCAACAAAAAGCTGAGTAACCTGTGTAAGCAGTTTGTAGCAGTCATTCTGCATAAGAGTTCCCCGGCTGCTGTAATTTACGTTTTTAAGGCGGCTATCTACCTTCGAATCAACCGTATCATTAAAGCGGTCTCCTAATTCTTCGTTTCCGCCTTCAAAAATCAGTTTGTAAGAATAGTCCTTAAAATATTCGCCCACCTGAGACCACATTTCCTTGTAAATCTTAAAGGCAAGTTCCTGGTCATGGCTAAAAAGACCCCACCACTGATAGTCCCAATGGTCATTAATCATAACATACAAATCTGAATCCAGAGCCCAGTTCACAACCTGAGCAACACGTTCCAGATAATTCTTATTGATTTCAAAATCGCCGTTAGCCCAGTCCATTGTGTGAGTCCAGGCTACAGGAATACGAACACTGTCAAAACCTGCTTTTTTCATGGCCTCAAACATTTCTTTTGTAGTTTTTGGCTGTCCCCAGGCTGTTTCATACTGAGAAGCATCTTTTTGATTATAACCAAACCACGGACCGGTTGCTTCCATTGTGTTTCCCAGGTTGATTCCGTTTCCCATCAGTTTGGTTAGCTGCTGGGCTTCCATGTTTTCATAATCGGATGCAGAAACTTCGGTGTAACTATAGGATGCAGCAGAAGCTGCACAGGCTGTGTAAATTATTGTTGCCATAATTGCTGATACTACCACCATCTTTTTGATATTCGCTTTCATAAGTCACCTCTGCATAAAAGTCTATATCATAAACTGGTATAGAAAATGGCGGATTGTGTAAATCTATATAACATTTTGTGCACACTTATTCCGGCTTATAACGCTGCATCCAGCTGTCGCCATTGCGGAATTCAGTAGGAGTAAAACCTGTTTTTTGCTTAAACTGCCTCATAAAATGGAACTCTGTTTTATATCCGCATTTTGCGGCAATTTCGGCAACATTTATATTTGTGCGGGCAAGTAATGATTTTGCTTTTTCAATGCGACCCAATATAACATCTTCTATAAGTGTAATTCCGAAAGTTTTTTTATAAAGATGCTGAAGTCCGGAACGGCTTAAAGACATAAAATCGGCCATGTCATCAACAGAAGTAAAAAGTTCAGGCTCTTCGTAAAATCGGGTTCGCAAATAAGTAAGCTTGTCATTTTTGCTGGCTAAAACTTGTGCAGATGTATGATATTTTGATTGTACAATCCGCCCAAGCAGCATAAAAAATGTATCTGTGTAATTTTGCTTTATTTCTTCGTGATATAAATCGGCAGAATAATGCTCATAAGAAATCTGATGAATTATGGAAGAAAGAGAATCCAGGGCAGAACCTATGTAGACTGGCTTATCAAATTCAAGCTTCAGCTGTTTTAAAAAGTTTTCATCATCGTTAGTCATGTCAAAATAAAACCAGTCGTCAATGTAGTTTTCTTTTGCAGCCCAATATGAGGTAGAAGTATCTCTGCGAATCATAACATACGAATTCTTTATAACTGAATAACGTTTTCTGTTTAATTCAAAAATTGCCGGAGACTTAACCAGAATAAAGAGAAAGGCACCCGGCCCGTAAAGTGCATTCTGGCGGAAATCTTTGTCATGAACATGGTTATAGCCAATAGAACCAATATGAATTGCCATAAGAAAATTATACATCAGTTTTAAATATTTGCACAAAAAGATATATAAAAAAACACAAAAGTAAATTGTGTTCTCACTTTTTTGAGCTACACTGAATGTGAAAACTAAACAAGGGGGCTTTATGAAAAAAGAATTATCCCGAAAAGCAGCTGCAATACTTACGCTGACGCTGATGTTATGCAGCATGTCTTTTGCAAAAACTAATAAAGGAGAATCAACAATGAGCTTAAGCAGAAATCTTTGGAAAAAAGTATCTACAGCCAATCCGATTTCGCCAAATGTATTTTGTGCGGATCCTACTTCTGTAGAATATCAGGGCAGAATTTATGTTTACGGAACAAACGACCATGAGCAGTATTTAAAGGCTCAGAAAAACACCTATGAAAAAATAAAATCGCTGGTATGTTTTTCTACAGATGATATGGTCAACTGGACTTATCACGGAGAAATAAACGTGGGAAAAATTGCCCCTTGGATTATAAACAGCTGGGCACCTTCTATCTGTTCACGGGTTGAAGAAGACGGACTTACCCATTTTTATCTGTATTTTTCGAATAACGGAACCGGTGTTGGCGTAATTACGGCAACTTCACCTTTAGGTCCGTGGAGTGACCCTCTTAAAAAGCCTCTGGTAAAGCAGGGCATGAAAGGACTGGAAAATTCTCCGAATCCTTTTGACCCGGGCGTTTGCATTGATGACAAGGGAGATGGCTGGCTTGTTTTTGGAGCCGGAATTGGAAAAAACGGCGGAACTAAGGCTATGCCGGGAAGTGCCAGAATTGCAAAGCTTGGAAAAGACATGATTTCTTTTGACAGCGAATTTGTTCAGATTAAGGCACCATATAATTTTGAGGCTAACGAAATTGATTTTATAAATGGAACTTATGTTTATACCTACAACACAAGTTGGGAAGAGCGTACAGAATGGCCTTTCAAGGATATTCCAAAAGCGCCAACCTGTTCTATGTGTTATATGACAAGCAAAACTCCTTTGGATACAGATTCCTGGGTTTATCAGAAGCATTATTTTAAGAACCCGGGAGAAATGGGCTTAAATTACAGCAATAATCACACTCATTTACAGAAATTTCAGGGCAAGTGGTATCTGCTTTATCACACTCTCACTCTGCAGGAAAAGGCTCCAACCAATGGAGGCTTCCGCAGTATGTGTGTAGATGAAATTCAGATTGATGAAGATGCGGTAGATATTCACGAAACTACAGGCACAAGAAAGGGAGTGGCTGCAATAAAAAATCTGAATCCTTTTGAAAAGGTTGATGGAACAACTATGTTTACTTCTGCGGGCATTTGGTATTCAGAAGCAGAAAATCCAGACAAAATTGCAGTTCAAGCTGAAGAAAACGGTGCCTGGATCTATCTTAGAAACGTAGATTTTGGAGATGGCGCAAAAAGTATTAAGGCTGAATTAAGCGGCAGCGGGATTGTTCAAATTCGCGTAAAAAAAGCGTCTGTAGTGGCAGCAACCCTTAAAGCAAAGCCGGCCAAAAATAGCGGAGAATATATAGAAGTTTCCGCTAAATTTGACCAGCCGCTTACAGGGGTGCAGGATATTTGCATTGCCTTTAGCAACAAAGGCGACCAGCTTAGAAGCTGGAAAGTTGAATAAAGGCAGGTTTTTCTTTTCCATCTACATCAAACAAAAGTGGTGCATCTGGGCGGTTAGGAACCGGGAAGTTGTTCTTCCAGCTGAAGCGGTCGGTAACGCCCCAGAGCACTACATCCTGTAGAATGCCCCGGCGTGCTTCCTGTCGGAAGCATTCAAAAATGCTGCGGTAACGTTCTGCCTGCTCTTCCAGCTCTGCGGCGGTAAAGTCGCGGCGGGCCTCTTCGCGGGAAGTGTACATAGAAACTTCCATCTCTGTGACAATCACACGCAAGCCCATTTTTCCGAACATTTCTATTGTTTCCGCAATTTCTGCAACCGGCGGATTTTTAATATCAATGTGCATCTGTAGGCCAACCGTGTCCACAGGAACTCCCTTTCGCAAAAGAACTTCCAGCAAATCACGCATGCCTTCCCGCTTGCCCTTAATCATTTCAAGGTTGTAGTCGTTTATTACCAGGTTAGATTTTGGGAAGGCGTCTTTAGCCCAGAAAAAGGCCTTTTCTATGTAATCATCCCCCAAAATAAGGCTCCAGCGGGAATAATCTTCTATAGTTCTAAGCTTAAAGTTTTTGTCAGAAATACATTCATTTACAACGTCTACCGAGCAAATGTCGTCTTTGTAGCGGTCGCCCACTGTAAAAATGTACTTTTGCAGGCGGCGTTCCAGTTCTTCCTTAGAAACAGTACATTTTGCCGCAATTTCTTCTGGAGTTGGAGGCACAAAAGGTTTTCCAGGTTCCCATTTTGGACGGGGAGCAGTTTTACAATCAGCATCAAAAATCCAGTCCGGCGACTGGCTGTGCCATACCAAGGTGTGCCACCTTACCGCCTGTCCGTTCTTTTTGCCGAATTTTACAAGCTTATCGGCGCGGTCAAAGTTAAATTCGTCAGGACCGCGGTAAACATTTTCCATTTTTGTGTCGTTTTCAGCGACAATCAGATTAAAGTGTTTTGCGGCAATTTCTTTGTCGGGTAAGTTTTTAAAATCGGGGAATTTTTTTCCGTCCGGGCCCTCTGAATCTTTGCCGGCATTTTTCATCCAGGGAAGTGTAAAATCATCATCATAAATAAAGCCTGCAAGTGCGGCTCCGAGTCTAAAATCATCTTTATAATTTTCAAATAATTTCTTTTCCATGCCGTCCGATTATAGCAGAATGAAAATAAAAAAATATAAGGAAAAGACCCTAAAATTGTATGAAAATAGAAGTCTCTGAACTCTTTTAGGCCCCCACACAAGCCCGTTACGCTTAAGCTCCCCCCTTTGCACAGGCTCGCAACACTCACGCCCCCCCCCTTGCAACCCCAGTTAAAAACACAAATTCGAGGAATTTTGATTGATAGAACCACTTCAATAAACTATAATTTTACATATTTTTAGGATGTGAGTATGAAGAAAAGAATTTTCAGTTTGTTTATTTTTGGTCTTTTCATTTCAGCCGGATTTGCACAGGCCGCCTCAGCAAAAAAAGACCTGGTGCTAAAGGTTACCCTCGACAAAAAGAATTATTCATCTCTTGATCAGAATACCAAAGCTTTTGTTAGTTCTGCTTACATGAAATTTCTACAGGACCTTACAATGGTTCCAGAAATTAGTGTTCGAACACCAGATACCGATAACGAGCTTCGCGAGATTCAAAAGCAGTCTCAGATAGAAGCGGCAACAGGTCTTGGAAGCGAAGAAGCAGCTTATGCGGCCGACAAGGGTATTCGCGCAGACCTGGTAATGAACGTTTCGCTCAACAATGCGGGAAACGGTGCTTTTCAGTTTGTATGTACTCTTTCTGAAATTGAAACAATGAAGCTGATTATCACAGAAAATTCTGAACGCCTTGCAATTGCTGAACTTACAAAAGATCAGGTGATTGACGGCCTTGTTTACAATATTCTTTCTGGTTTGAATAAGCGCGGTTATATTTCTAGTCTTTCTGCAGATGTAACAAATCAGCTGCTTCATTTGGATAATACCGCCGAAAGTTTCCAGAAGTATGTTCAGGAATATACCCGCCAGCGTGAAGAAGCAGAACGCGAACTTGCGGCTTTGCGTGCAGATGCAAAAACTGAACAGGAGCGCATGGATTCTCAGGCTCAGGAGCTTGCCCTTCAGCTTAAGATTGAAATGGCAGAAAAGAACCGCCAGATTGCTGAAGAAAACTTGCGCCGTCAGAAGGGTGCGGCCAATGCAGACCAGAAGCGTCAGAAAGAAATGGAGCAAATGCAGAATGCCCAGCGCGAACAATTTATGAAAGATATTCAGGCTATTGAAGAAGCACGTTCTGCAATCAGAAAGGAAACTCTTACTTCCCTGCCCCTTAAAAAGCGAATTGAACTGATTGAATCGGCACGTGGAAATTTGAGCCGTCTTGAAAATCAGCTGGCAGAAGCAATTGCTCAGAACAACGCATATTATGACGAAAAACTTCAGGCCGAAATTGATGAAATAAACGCCGAACCTTGGCGTAAGGCAGACCTTTCTAACGGTGCGCCTACTCAGCGTGCCTTGAATTTCCGCAGCCAGAAGATTAATGATCTTCGCGATAAGTATTCTGCTCAGAAAAAATCTAGTGAAAATCAGCTTAGAAGTGCTGCTAAACCAACAATCGATGGATACAAACAGCAGGTTCAGGCAAATATTTCTGATATGGAAAAAACAACTTATGTTTTCCGTTCAATTGATGTTACGGATGATTATCTTTCTCTTGAAGTTTCGGAATTTGACGGCGAGCGTATGGTTTGGGATGTTTATTCAGACTTTAATTTGAATAATATCCAGAAGATTGATGTAAGACAGATTGTGCTTCCAAACACTTCTATTCCGTATGAATCTATGGCTGGAACTAAAGCTGATTTATCTACTGATGCCGGTTATAAAAAGTATCAGGACACAGTAGATATGGCGGATTTGTACTTTAGAACTTCTGTTCCATATCTTTATTCGCAGATAGCAATTAAGGTGAATTATAACAAGAGCCTTGATATTTACGAAGCAAAACCTTTCTCTTTCCAGATTTTTAAAACCCAGGATAACAGGCGGCCGATAATTTCTTATACTGAGAGAAATTTTGAAGCGGCGCGTAGAGTTCAGGAAGAAAATGAAAAATCACAGGTTCGGGAAGAAAAACGCGAAGAGCGACGTGAAGAAGTAGCAAAACAAACTCAAAATGTACGCGATTCTTTTATTCGCAGTCAGCATGCAAGATCGGGATTATTTTCAGATTTAGTTTATGTAAACGGGCCATTTTACGAAGGGGCTGGTGCTTCTTTCTCTATTCTTGGAGGAGGAGATAACTTCTTTGCCGGCTTCGATAATGATTATTTTATTCCCTACATCAAATCTGGATATTCACATAGCAGATCCTGGGACCAGTTTTATGGCTGGTCTGCAGATTTTGTAGTTGGTTATTCTCTTAGAATTGGTTTTATTCGTCCTTATCTTGCTGCCGGAATTGGCGGTTTTGTTATTGGAAATGAAGAAATGTTTGATACAGACTTGTATGGCTTCCAGTTTGAAACAATTACTGGTGCAGATGTGTGCTTCAGTATTTTTAGCGCAGGTTTTGTATATAAACTGAAATATCTTTATGGCGCAGGCTATGTAGATAATTATGGTGTAAGTTTTGGTTTGAACTGGTAATTTTGGGGGAGTTTTATGAAGAAACTGATTAAATCAATAGTTTTAGTATCATTTTGTTTTGCCCTAGCCTCTTGTGCAAATGAGCTTAATGAAAATAATCCGGAAGATTGTTCTACACTTGCTTCTTTGGCTGGTGTAAAATATGGTGATTCATCATCTTCTAGTTCAAGCAGTGGTTCTTCTTCAAAAAGCTGGACTTATGATTCTGTATCCGGAACCTTTTACTCTGGGTCAGACGAAGCAATCTATTATTTTGAATCTATTTCCGGAAAAAATGAATACACCCTTGAATGGACAAATGATGATGGAAAAACAGAAGTTTCTGTTTCACAATATCCTTCATTTTCTTCTTGTACAGTAGAAGATGATTCAACTGGTAGTCACACAATCGCTGTTGATGGAAAATTAAAGGTTTATATTAGAATTCGACCAAAAAATCAGAGAACTTACAATGCCGGCAGTTATGAACTGCAGGTTTCTGGATACGTTGGTTCAATTAATTTGTATAGATATTATTAAACTAAAAATAAATATAATAATCTGGAGGATTATATGAAAAAGAGTTTAAAGATGATTATGGCTGCAGCAATTGCACTTGCAGCACTTGGATTTGCAGGCTGTAAAACTACTGAAGTTTCAGGTTCTGGAATTAAGGGTAAAAGCGCAACTGTAAAAAAGGTAAAAAGACAGATTGTAGACTATCAGGGTGCTACACTTGGAAGCGAAATTCCACAGTGGGTAAAACTGGTTTCTGAAGGTCAGTATGGCCAGAAGGTTCTTTCTAAGGCTATGCCAGATTTGGAAGGAAAAAAGGTATTTGTTGTAACTGGTCGTGGTGACAATCTTGATTTTGTAAAATCTTGGGTAAATCTTGTAGATGTTGAAACAGAAGTTTCTGGTGCTTTGGAACGCGTAACTGGTAAGGTTGTAACTTCTAAATTGGAAGGAAACGCTTCTGCTAAAGGTTTGCAGGCTAATCAGACTGAAGTAAACAAGGCTCTAAATGATTACCGCATTGCTTTGCAGGATGTTCGTATTGCTGGTCTTGAACGTGTTGCAGAATACTGGACTTTGATTGAAGTTCTTGAAAAGAATAAGCCTGTAGATTCTTACTACGAATATTACACTGTTTGGTCTATGGATCAGAAGGTATTCAATGCTCAGCTTGAAAAATCACTTGAGCACATTGATGAAGCAACAACAGAAGCTGCTGAATTGAAGAGACTTGTAAAAGAAAAGCTTGAAAATGAACTTTCAGTTTCTTCTAACAATTCTGCTGCAATTGAAGAAGCAGATTCTTATATCGTTTATGCTGAATAAAAAGATTGGCGCTTTCCTGTGGGGAAGTCTTTGCGCTTTGGCTCTGGGACTCATTCTTGCGGGCTGCGCTTCTAAACAGGTAGAAAACGAAGTTCCACTCTGGGCCAGCTATGATACTATTGAAGCGGTCTACCCTAACAGCGCCTTTATTGCGCGAATAGGATTTTCTGCTAATCAGGCTGGCGCTGCCGCCCTTGCCGAAAGCGAACTGGGCTCATATTTTGCGCATACAGTTCATTCGGTGGTAGAGGGCAGCCAGGTGATGACAGATTCTGGAACAAAAGATGCTTCTGTTTCCCGCAAAATTGAACGCACTGTTACATTAGAATCACTGAACAAGCTGTTCGACGTAAAAAAGACTCCCGTTTGGTTTAATCGTCAGAAAAAGCAGTATGTTTGCTGTGCTTATATCACCCGCGAAGAAGCATGGAAGCTTTACGAAGGAACTGTGCGTGACGCAAGAAATAAGTTCCGCTCTTTCTATGATAACGCTACTTCTGAACGAGACCCACTCAGAAAGATTTCCCTTTTAACAATGTGCCAGCAGCCTGCCGAAGACTTTTTTGACACATTAGAAATGGCTCGTCTTATTCAGCCGGGTAAAGAAAGCGCTTTTGCAACCGACCGCCGTCTTGCCGAAGGGCTTGAACTTGAAAAAGAAGCGGCTCGTATAAATTCTATATTTTATATAAATGTAAGCGGTGCTGGTGATGAGGGTGTAAAACTTTCCAGATGTCTTTCTCAGATTGTTTCAGATGCAGGTTTTATAGTTACTTCTAAACGCTCAGAAGCGGTTTATGAAATGCTGGTTGAACTGGATATGGGAAAGACCGTGTATGGTGAAACTCTTACAGCAGAGCCTGGTCTTTCCATTTCGCTTTCAAACGGAAACAAGCTTTCATATCATAAAAATCTGCCAAAGCAGAGCGGATTTACTGCAGCGCAGGCTCTTGTGGAGCGCAAAATTGTTGCGGCTGCAGAAGATGAAATAAAAGCAAGTTTCCCTTCAGAATTCAATAAAATTCTAAAATAAGTTTGCTTGCAAGACAGCTCTAGCGGCCCCATGTAAGAATGAGGTCGTAGTTGTCTTCGCGAACTTCAAAATACTGGTTGTATTCGCCACAAGTTGGGCAGTATTCAGGAGCTTTGTCTCCCACAACAATATGACCACACTTAAGGCATTCCCAAATCTTAACAGGGCTCTTCTTTAATTCGGCCTTTGAATCTTCATCCTTCAAAAGTGAACGGTAGCGTTCTTCATGACGTTTTTCAATTGCAGCAACTGCACGGAATTTTGCGGCAAGTTCCTTAAATCCTTCTTCTTCCGCAGTTTTTGCAAAACCAACGTACATATCAGTCCATTCAAAATTTTCGCCATCAGCGGCAGCAGCAAGATTTTCTTTTGTGCTGTTAATGCCACCAAGTTCTGTGAGCCACATTTTTGCATGCTGCTCTTCGTTATTTGCAGTTTTCTTGAAAATTTCTGCAATCTTTGTCAGTCCTTCTTTTTCTGCTACGGCCGAAAAATATGTGTATTTGTTTCTAGCCTGAGATTCGCCGGCAAAAGCTGCCTGTAAGTTTTTTTCTGTTTTTGTTCCTTCGTACTTACTCATTTGTTTTCTCCTACAAAATAAATAGATAATGTAAATATTATAACACAGATAATTTACTTTCCTAAAAGAATTTGTATAAAAGTGGAATTATGATATAATTTTATTTAATGATGCCTGACTATACAAAAATGGAGAAATCCACAGTTCTTATACTCGAACAATCTGCTTCTGAAGCCGATGAACTGACTAAAATTATTTCTGATGATTTTGAAGTAATCAGTTTTTTCGATAAAGATATTGCAATTTCCTTTTTAAATGATAATTCAAGCACAATTTCGGCTGCCATAATCAATATTGATATGGCACTTGAAACGCTTACAAAAATACGAAGAACTCCAGTGCTGCAAAATCTTCCTATTTTGATTTCTACATCTTATGAAGATTCAAAATTGGATGAAGAACTGCTTGCTCTTGATGTAATTGATTTTTTACGAAAGCCTTTTAATGAAACTCGTGTTCGCGCCAGAGTAAAAACTGCGGTAAAACTTTCTGAAGCTCACAAGGTTATAAATGAGCTGGAAAGAGATGAATTAACAGGACTTTTTACACGGCAGGCTTTTTTAAGAAAGGCAGAATTGCTGCGTAACAAGAAGCAAGGTAAGAATTTCTGTATTATTGCCTTTGATTTTGAAAATTTTAAGTCTTCAAATACAATATATGGCGAAGAAAAATGCAATGAATTTATTGCATACACTGCAAAGCGTCTTGCCGGCATGGTTCCAAACGGTGTTGCCGGCAGGTTTGGCGGGGATCAGTTTATAGTCTTTTTTGAATATATTGATAAAGTAGATGTTGATAATATCACTAAAATCCGTAATTACTTTATGGATAGAGCCCCAATTCCGCATCAGGTTGTGAAAATTGGTATTTATGCTCCGATTGACCCTGAACTGGAGCTTCTTCTTTGCTGTGACCGTGCTTTTCTAGCCATCCGGGAAATTAAGGGAATCTACGGAAAAGATATTGCATTTTACGAAGATACACTCCAGCAGCAGCTTCTTGATGAACAGAGAATTATAGAAACAATGGAGCGTGGTCTGGAAGAAGAACAGTTTAAAATCTTCTATCAGCCTAAGCATGAAACAATTACGGGAAATATTGCGGGGGCAGAAGCTCTTGTTCGCTGGAATCATCCTGAATATGGTTTTATGTCTCCAAATCAGTTTATTCCTCTTTTTGAACGAAACGGATTTATAACAAAGCTGGATATGTTTATTTTGAACCAGGTTTGTAAAGATATTCAGCACTGGCAGCAAAACGGTTTCCCTCTTGTTCCAATTTCTGTAAATATTTCCAGACGAGATTTTATGGAAGGGGACTGTTTTGAGAGGATGATAAAATCAATAGATAATTACAATATTGATCATAATCTTGTTCATCTGGAAGTAACAGAATCTCTTTATTCCGAAAATACAGAGCTAATAATTTCGCAGGTAAAAAAAGCTCAGGAACTTGGTTTCATGATTGAGATGGATGACTTTGGTGCAGGTTATTCTTCTCTGGGGCTTCTTTCTACCTTCCCGCTCGATATTCTCAAACTGGATATTACTTTTGTAAAAAATATTCAGGATAATAAGATTGTTGTTGAAAACATAATCAAAATGGCACACAGAATGGGCTTTCTTACAGTTGCAGAAGGTGCCGAATCTAACGAGCAGTTTAAAACTCTAAAATCTCTGGGGTGTGATTTTATACAGGGCTTCTACTTTTCACGTCCTCTTCCTGAACACGATTTTGAAACTTACATCAAAAAATCTTCTGTGATGAGTGGCAGAAAGGCAAATGCAGCAAAAACAAGTATAAATGATTTAGCAACAATGGGCGATGAAATGCTGCTTGCGGCTAATGAGGTTGCGGAAGGCCTGCCAGGCGGTTTTATTTCTTACCACACAGATGAAAATCTGGAAATTATTTCCTTTAATACAGATTTAATGAAACTTTTTGGCTGTGAATCTGCGGAAGAGTTCAGACAATTAACAGGAAATTCTTTTAAGGGGCTGATTCATGAAGATGATTTTGCCCGTGTACAGGAGGAAATTCAAAGGCAGATTACTCCTGAAAATGAAATTTATCTTGTTGAGTACAGAATTAAAAACAATTCAAGTGAAATAAAGTATGTAAGAAACTATGGCCGCTTTGTGAAAACAGAAAAATACGGTGATATTTATTATGTATTCATAAATGATATTACTGAAGAAAAACGCCGGGCAGACTTGGAAGCTGAAGAAAAACGTAAAAAGTTTGTCCTGGAACAGGTTGCCCAGGATGCAACTAAGGCCAACGAAGCAAAAAATATTTTTATATACAATGTTGCTCAGGATATTTTGAATCCTATGCAGAAAATCATTGAATATACAAAAAATATTGAATCAAATTTGATGAACAGCGAACTTGTTTTTGAAAATATTTCGAAGGCAAAACAGTCTGAAAATCAGCTGCTCTGTTTTATAAATAATATTCTTGAACTTTCACGACTTGAAAAAAACGAAGTTGTTCTTGATGAAAGTCCAACAGATATTACAAGCGCTGTTGAACATGTTTATAATATCATTACAGATATTGCAAAATCTAAAAACATAAAGGTTGAGTATTGGAGCGAACTGACAAATCCTTATGTTTATCAGGATGTTATTCATACATCAGATGTGGTTTTGAATATTATTCAGAATGCTCTTAAATATACACCAGAGGGTGGAACAATCAAATTTGGAATAAGACAGCTGCCGGGAAGAAGTAAGGAAGATTGTTTTATTGAATTTATATGTGAGGATAACGGAATTGGAATTTCCGAAGAATTTATGCCTCACATATATGAAAATTTTTCTCGTGAAGATAACGAAGTTAACCGTAAAATTCCAAGTTCGGGACTTGGCTTAAATATTGTTAAATCGCTAATTAATCTGATGCATGGAACAATAGAAATCACAAGCAGCCAGGGAAAGGGTACTCGGGTTCGTACTGTTCACCCGCATCGTTATGCCAAAAGACCTGAGTAATTACAGGCCCCTAGCCCATTCGTAGGTACTTAAATAAGGGTCTGGTCTGATGGCTCCTGGTGTTGCCCAGATTTCATCAATCAGACCTTTTTCATTTATCTTACCAATTCTTACTCTTTTATAGAGGTGCTGGTTTCCGCCGTCTATTGATACGTTTCCTTCTGGTGCAGTAAAAGAAAGCCCTTTTGCAGCTATGCGAACATCTTCAACATCAAAACTGCGGGCTTTTTTGCAGGCAGCGGCCCACATATAAACTGCAATGTATCCGGCTTCTATTGGGTCGCCAGTTACTCGGTCCTGACCATAAGCGTTTTTGTAGTCTTCAACAAATTTTGTGTTTCTGGCAGTTTCTGTAGTTTCAAAATAGTTCCATGCAACTAATTGACCCTTAAGATTTTCTGCTCCAATGGTTCTGATTTCTTCTTCAGAAATAGAAAAACTCATAACATGCAGCTTGTCAGAAGTAAGTCCTGCATCCACAAGCTGGCCGAAGAAAGCAATATTTGAATCTCCGTTTAATGTATTTATTACAACATCCGGCTGAATATTTTTGATTTCTTCAATTACGCTGGTAAAATCTGAGTGACCCATTGGAACATAAGTTTCTCCAACGCATTCAACCTGCTTACTGCCAAGCTGGGCTTTTATAATTTTGTTTGCGGTTCTAGGGAAAATGTAATCATTTCCCAGAAGATACATGCGTTTTCCAAAATTTTCGGCACAATAATCTATAGCCGGAACAACCTGCTGGTTTGGAGATGCTCCCATGTACATAATGTTTGGGCTGGCTTCCATGCCTTCGTACTGAACCGGGTACCAGAGAAGTCCAAAGTGTTCTTCGAAAACAGGTTTTACAGCTTTACGCGAAGCAGAAGTCCAGCAGCCAAAAACGGTTACAACCTGGTCTTCACTCAAAAGTTTTTCTGCCTTTTTTGCAAAAATTTCCGGGTCGCTGGCTCCATCTTCTTCGATAATTTTAATTTTCTTGCCTAAAATGCCCCCTGCCTCATTAATTTCCTTGATAGCAAGAAGTTCTGAATCGCGGACAGGCTTTTCGCTTATTGCCATTGTTCCAGTCAGAGAATGTAAAATTCCCACTTTGATGGTATCTGCGGCATTTTCTTTTTCTTTGCAGCCGGTAAATTGCATAAAACTTGCAAAAAGTAATACTCCACCGGCTAGAACTAAAGATTTTTTCATATTGTTTTTCTCCTGTGTTTTCTTGTTCTATAAAATGTCGTAGGTAGTCATTAGACCTTTTCCCTTTATATCACATTCAATTGGTGAACTGAAAATTACATTACATTCACCAGGTTTCAAATGCTTAAATACAGATTCAGAAACACGTATTCCGCCTGGATTAGCGGCTGTTTCCATTCGGCTTGCAACATTTACTGTATCGCCCCATACATCATAAATAAACTTTGTACGGCCAATAACTCCGGCTGTAACTGGTCCGCTGTTCAATCCTATGCGGATATTAAACTGAATTTTTGCTTTTTTGTTGTATTCAGCCAGATCTTCCAGCATTCCTTTTGCAAATTCAACCATAACCTGTACATGATTCTGGTTTGGTTCAGGAACACCGCAGGTTGCCATGTAAGCATCTCCGATAGTTTTAATTTTTTCTACCCCGGAACGCTGGGCGCGTTTATCAAAGCGGGTAAATAAATCGTTCAGGGCATCTACAATTTCTGAGGCAGAATGACCGCTGGAAGTTTTTGTAAAGCTTACAATATCTGAGAAAAGCACAGTTGCCTCATCAAAATCCTGACCGATTGAATGAACACCATCCTTTAATTCCCGGGCAATTTTTTCTGGCAAAATTGCGTGTAAAAGTTCATCTGCCTTTGCCTTTTCAAGGTTTAATTCAGCAGTTCTTTGGCGTACCATGTTTTCCAGGCGGATTTTTTCAAGGGTCATTCTTCTTTGTTTAATGTAGAAGAATAGAAGGAGTCCGCTCAAAGCTAGAAGAGAAATAATAATCCAGAATACTGGCATTTGGTAGAAGTATGGTTTTTGAACAAAGAGAACGGCTTCTGTTTCTGTTGAATAAAAACCATCTCCGTTTATTGCCCTTACCTTAAAAGTATGCTTTCCCGGACTCAGATTTGTGTAAGACATTGTTCGGGCTGTAGTTGCTTCGCTAAAGTCTTTTTCAAAATTAGTAAGCTGGTGGCTGAATGTTATTCGCTCCGGTGAATCAAAACTAATTCCTGTATAGGTGATGTCTACACGTTTGGTTCCCGGTTTTAAGGTGATTGAATCTGTGCGGTTTTGATAAAGGGTGTTATCTACAATCACAGAGTTATCTACGGTGATTTTTTCAATCTGAACCAATGGTGTAACAGGATTTTCTTTGACTTTTACAGGGTCGTAAATGGCTATGCCGTCTACCATGGCAAACCAGACTCTTCCGTGGCGGTCTATCATGCTTTTTGCGGTAGAAGTTGGTCCATCAGAATCCAGACCATCGTTTTTATTATAAAACTTAACTGAAGTTTCCTTTATTTTGCCAGAAGCGGCATCAAGAATATCTTCCAGAGACGCAGATGAAATTCCGTGGTTGCTGGTCATCCAAAGAGTGTTTGTGTTGTCCGTAAGAATCTGAAACATGGAATCTGTTTGAATGCCCTTATCTGAGTTTATGTTTTCAAATACATTTGGAATGCCGTTGCGGCTGTCAAAACCAGGGCAGCGGGTAATTCCGCTTCCGCTGCAAATCCAGAACACTCCGTCTACATTTTGTGTAATTTTGAAAATTACGTTGCCGGCCAGCCCTACTTCCGAATCAAAATGAGAGAAAAGATGTTCATCGCGCATTAAATAGATTCCACCGCCATCTGTACCAATCCAGATTATGCCGTTTGCATCCTGATAAAGAGCCATAATATATTCATTTTCCAGGCCGTCTATCTGCTTAAAATTCTTAATACTTCCGTCTTTGTGAATAATACTTAAACCAGTGGTGGTGCCCACATATAATTCTCCGCTTTCTGCCTCTATGGCAACACGTACCTTGTTACCGGCCAGCCCTTCATCGGTAGTCCAGTTTGTGATGTGCCAGCCATCATAACGGAGTTGGCCCGGCTTGGTGTAGCAGCTTACCAGAATATCACCGTTGCGGGTAACGGCAACATCGCGGATACGCAGGCCTTTTGTGTATTCGGTAAGTGTGTTGGTAACGGGAATGTCATTTTCATAACATTGTACTCCGCTATCGGTTCCCACCCAGACAGTGCCCTTCTGGTCTTCTGCAATACTGTTTACTGTAACGCCAAGCTTTGTCATTTTAAACTTGCCGTTTGTGAGTTTTCCAATTCCGTTGCGTTCAGTTGCAAGCCAGATGTTGTTTTCTCTATCACAAATAATCTTGTTGATTTTTGCAGAAGATAAAACATTATTGCCGTTGTATTCGTAAAAGTTTCCTTCAGATAAAACAACCAGCCCGTGTTCACTTCCGAACCAGATTGTTCCATCGCGGGTGGTGTAAATAGAAGTTGTAGCAGCCTGATCCAGAATTGTGTTACTTTGAATTTTTTCTATGTTAGCGTTCTGAATCCGTAAAAGTCCGTTTTCGCCAAGCCCTACCCAGAAAACGCCTTTTAGATCCTGGCAGATTGCTGTGGCAAAATAAATTCCGTAAGATTCAAGCTCTGGAATGGTGCGGAAAATTCCATCGTTAAACATAAAAAGTCCGCGTTCATTTGCGGTAAGAAGCCACATTCGGCCGGCGGTATCGCAGTAAAGGTGAGTTGCGATAATTCCTTTAGAAATAGTTCCGGCTTCAAACTGAGGAGTAATCATGTGGCCTTGTGGGGTGATGTAAACAACACCTGCTGCGGTTCCAACCCAAACATTCCCCTTCTTATCTTCTGCAAGACAACGGATAGAATTGTTGGGCAGACCGTTTTTCATAGAGTAGGTCTTTTTACTTGCTCTGGAAATTTTTTGAAGGCCTTCGTCATTAGAACCAACCCAGAGATTTCCGTGTGAATCTTCCAGAATAGCGCGGACAGAAACAAAAGAAAGGTCGTTTGTGGAGTTGTGCTTGTGAGTTGTAAAAGCAACACCGTCAAAACGGGCGAGTCCTTCGTAAGTTCCAATGTTTAAATACCCATCGTTAGTTTGTACAATATCAGTAATTGTAGTTCCGTTTAGCGTACCAAATGCATTCCAGGAATGATAGACATAATTATCAAAAAAAGAATTCTGTGCAAAAAGATGCTGTGTCAGAAAAAGAGACGCCAGTATCACTGATGCGCGAATAAAATAACTTCTCTTCATAATATAAATTATAGAAGAGAAGTTATAAATTTGCGAATTTTTTTTGATTTTTACTTTGGCCTTTCAGCCCGCTTACTTACCCAGGAAGTAGGTCTTCATTTGACCTTTTCCCTTTACTTCCAATTCAACTCCTTCGCTGTACTGGAAGAGATTTTTAGTTTGTTCGTAAGTTGATTCAGTTACATGAATCTTCATAGGCTCGCCTGTACTTTCCATACGGCTGGCAACGTTTACAGTGTCGCCCCAAATATCATAAATAAACTTAGATTTTCCAATTACACCGGCAACAAGGTTTCCGCTGTTTATTCCAAGGCGAATCTGCACTTTTACAGGGGAACGCGCATTAAATTCGCACACATCCTGCATAATTCCCTGAGCAAATTTTACCATGCGGATTGCGCCTGCGGCACCATCACCTGCAAAACCTGTGGCTGCCATATAAGCGTCACCGATAGTTTTAATTTTTTCAACACCTTCGCGGATGGCTCGTTCATCAAACTTTGAAACCATTGCGTTAAGCATAGAAACAACCTGTTCGGCACTCATTCCATCGCTCATTTTTGTAAATCCAACAATATCTGTGAATAAAACAGTTACGTTCTGGAATTTTTTAGCGACAGTTTTGTTTGGATGCTCGGTGAGTTCTTTTGCAACTTCTGCCGGAAGAATGTTGAGCAGGAGCTTTTCAGATTTTTCTTTTTCGTTTTTAAGGGCGCGGGTTCTTTCTTCAACCTTTTTTTCAAGTTCAATCTGAATGCGGCGCATAGAACGAATTTTAAGCAGGACAGTAAGAGTAGTAATTCCGATTACAAAAAGAACAATCATTACCCAGAACCAAGGCATCTGCCAGATGTATGGCTGCTTAATAATTGTGATAGGTAATGAAGGTTCACTTTCTACTCCATCACTATTCTGCGACATGATTGTAAACTTGTAAGTTCCAGGCAAAAGGTTTGTGTAAGAAACTGTTCTGAGATTTGACCATTCAGAATACTTTTGTTCGAATCCGCCAAGTTTATAGCAGAACTTCATGCGGTCGGCTGAAATAAAACTAAGACCTGTGAACTTAATATTTATACGCTTTGCAGAAGGTGGAAGAATAATAGTTTCGCCCTTGTATTCATAGCGTGTGTCATCAATTGTGTATTCCTGAATTTCAATTTTTGGAGCAACCTGATTATTTTCTGCCTTTACAGGGTCGTAAATTGCAAAACCATCGATTAATGTAAACCAGAGGCAGCCAACATTATCTTCAATAGAAAGAGAGGTTGAAGTAATACCTCCTGTCACAAGTCCGTCAGATGTGCCGTAAGTTTTAATTGGAAGAGTTTCCAGTGTGCCATCTTCAACATGTTTTAAATCATCTAGTTTAGTAGAAATAATACCCTTGTTGGTAGTCATCCAGACTGTATTTGTATAATCCAAAAGCATTTGGAAAACACCATCGGTTCCAAGACCATTTTTAGAGTTATAATTAAAGAAAGAATCACTTTCTTCGTTATATTTTGAAATACCGGTTCCTGTACAAATCCACAGATTATTTTCGATTGGAAGAACCTTAAAAATAACGTTGCCAGCAAGACCTTCCTGCGAAGTGTACTGTTTTATGATTTTTTTATCTTTGAGGATGAAAATACCACCTCCGTCTGTTCCAACCCAAATCTGGCCTTTGGAATCTTCATAAATACACATGATAAATTCATTTTCAATGCCATCTTTTTTGGTGATTGAAACTACACTGCCGTCTTTGTGGTCAATAATTGCAAGTCCTTGTGTTGTTCCCACGTAATAATCACCGTTTTTAGTTTTAATTCCAACACGAGACTTTATTCCAGGCAGGCCGTCTTTCTGGCTCCAGACTGTAACTTGATTATCTGGACTAACACGAATCTGGCTTACTTCGGAATAGTTTGAAATAAGAAGTTCGTTGTCGTAGGTCATTTCTACATGGCGCACACGCATACCATCACAGAATTTTGTAATGTCGTTTTCTACAAACTCGGTTCCCTGGTAGCAGTAAAGTCCGTTGTCGGTACCAAGCCAGGTGCAGTTACGCAGATTATCGCGGGCAATTGCATTTACAGTAATTGGCATGGAAATTGTACGGAATTTTCCGATACTCATTTTTTCTATACCGCCGCGGTTGTAGGCAATCCAGATGTTTCCTTCTCGGTCTGAAATAATCTTATTGATGTAATCATCTGCGATGCCGTTTCTTTTATCATAATATGTGTAAAGTCCATTGTGAATAATGGTGAGTCCGCTGTCTGAAGCAAACCAGATATTGCCGTTTTTATCTGTAATAATTGAGTTTACAACGGTTGCCTGCTGATGGTCGTGAGAAATATCGTAAATAGTTTCTTCTGTGTCTTTCAGACGTACTGCGTAATGAGGGGCAACTCCAAACCAGAAGGCACCAGTTTTATCCTGACAAACTTCCATAACAGAAGGATTTTTGATTTTTGTAATGCCGGTAAAGCGTTCAATTTTGTTGTTTGTGTGAACAAAAAGGTCGTTTTCAATAGAGGTTGAAATCCACATGCGGCCGGCGGTATCGCAGTAAAGCTTTGAAACCTGAATTTTTTCCTGATTCAAGGCTTTTAATCCTTCCGGATAAACAATTTTTCCCGAAGGAGTCATGTAGCACAAGCCGGAAGCGGTACCAAGCCAGATGTTGTGAATGTTATCTTCACAAATTGCACGGACAGAATTGTGAGGAAGTCCGTCATCTGTAGTAAATTTTTTGATTGTTCCGTCTTTTGCAATACAGGTTACGCCTTCATCATTATGGCCAACCCAGATATTTTCGTCGGAATCCTGGAAAATAGCTCGAACAGAGGCAAAGTCGTAGCGGGCATCGTTTGTTCGGGTGAAATTCACAAATTCAACACCGTCAAAACGAACAAGACCGTCGTAGGTTCCAACGTAAATATAACCTTTTTTGTCCTGCATGATGTCTGTAATGGTCATGCCAGGAAGTCCATTTGCAGTAGTCCAGTTAGATTTTACATAGTCGCTTAAAAAACTCTGGTCTACTTTTCCTTCTGCCGCAGATTGTGAAAAAAGGGCGGTTGCAAGTAAAGTTGATAAAATACATGTAAAAATAATTCTCTTCATAAAGAATATTATAGAAGATAGAATGCGAAATTTAAACAAAAAATTATATTTTTCGACTTTTTGTCAAATTATTCGGTTTTAAGAAGTTTGAAAACTATAATTGTTTTATTCCAGAGCCTGAAATGACACTGTAACCGCCAGAAACTGGTTTTACTTCAATGCGCTGGTCAATTTCATTTATAACTTCCTGCACATGTGTAATAATTCCAAGCATTTTGTTTTCATTCTGCAGTTTTTTGAGGGCAGAAATTACTTCTTCCAGCACTTCCCCGCTCAAGGTTCCAAAACCTTCATCAAGGAAAAGAGAATCTACACGAACATTGCGGCTGGCAAAACGCGAAATTCCAAGGGCAAGAGAAAGACTAACAAGGAACTGTTCACCACCACTCAGCGTTTTTATGCTGCGGTTTTCTGGGAAGTAGATGTCGTTAATTTCAAAATCCAGACCGGAACGATTTTTCTGCACGATTTTATAGCGGTTTGTAATTCCGAACAAAGTTTTGTTTGTAATTTCAAGCAGATGATTAAAGGCAAGACTCTGAACAAAAACAGAAAGGTCTGAGCCATCATCTTTGCCGACCCACTTTTTCATCTGTTCCCAGGTTTCATAATCTTTTTGCAGAGCTTCATATTCCTTTTGAATTTTTTCGGCCTGCTTTTTATTTTGAGCGTTTGTCTGAAGCCTGCTTTTTATTTCGATAAGTTCTTTATTTAGCTGGTCTTTTTCTTCGTTTAAAGTTGATTGCTCTGCGAGCACATCTGCTTTTTCTCTTGTGATTTTTGAAGATGATTTATACTCTTGGTATGATTTTTTTGCATTTTCAAAGCTTGTCTGACACTGTGTTTTGCGGGTTTTTAGAGATTCGTTTTTTGCCAGCAAAGAAGAAAGTTCTGTTTCTGCGACTTGTGATGATGTAAAACTTACTTCATCTGCAAAGCCATTTGCCTTAATTTTTGCGATAAAGTCTTTTTCTGCAGAAGAAAGCTGAGGTTCACGCTCAGAAATTGCTTTCTGGACTTGAGTTTTCTGGGCCTGCAGACGGGTCTTTTTATCCTGGGCTTGGCTTTGGGCCAGACCTGCCTCTTCGGAAGCTTTTTTCAGGTTTGTGATAGCATTATTTTTTAAGCTTTCTTCGTAATCAGGGTCTTTTGTGGCAAAAAGTTCTGTGCGCTCAGAAGAAAGTTTTTCAAAATCTGAGGTAGCCTTGCTGTATTCGGCGCGGATTTTTTCCAGGTCGGCATGCAGAGATTCAAGGCTTTTTGAATTGGCAGTAATTTGTGCGCTAAGTGCTGCAAGCGAGTTTTCGTATTCGTTTGAAGCAGAGTTTTTTTGAGCCCAGAGATTTGCTTTTTGGCGCAGGCTTACAAGCAGAGCTTCAAGTTTATTTAGAGAAATTAGAGAAGGGCTTTCTTCCTGAGTGGATTGGCTGTCTGAAAGCCAGGGAGCGAGGGCTTGGTGAATCTGGGACAAATATGAATTACGGGAAGTAAGCGCACTTTCAAGATTTTCTTTGATGTGAGTAAGATTATTTTGAAGAGAATCGCGTTCGGAAGTGTAAGCCTGGAGCTGGGTGGCCAGGGCGTCGCGGCGCGCAGTAAGGTTCGCACTTGTCTGGGCGATGCGGGCGGTGTCGGCTGGGGCTGGGAGGCTTGGATCATTTGTGGCTTCAGGAGTGGCTTCTGCTTCTTCCTGGAAAAGTTCCGCCTGCAGCGGAGTCTTGGCTTGGGCATGGGTTTCTTTGGTGTGGTAAATTGCGCCGCAAACGGGGCAAGGCTTACCAGACTGGAGCTGAGCCTGCAGCATCCGCGCAATCCTTACAGCGTCGGCCGACACAAACTGCTTGATTTCCTCTTCCACCGCGGCCAGCTCTGCAGCGGCGGATGCAGTTTTCCTCTGCGCTTCTTCCAGCCGCTCCAGAAGCGAATCCCGCCTTCCTTCAAACTCCCCTGATGCCTTATCTTGCGCCAGGGCACCACTTTGCAGGGCTTCCACCTTTGCAATTACGGCCGTAAGTTTTTCATCTTCTGAATTCTGCGCAAGATAGTCAGCTGTTTCTTTTTCTTCTTCCTGCAGACGCTTCAATTCACTGTTCAGCGCCTCTGTATTTTGCTCAGCCTTCTGACTTTCATTTTCTGTTTTTTTCAGCCTCTCCCCTACTTCCTCTTTTTTAGAGAGGGCGTTTTTTATCTGAATGTCCAGTTCACGCACCTTTTTCCAGATTTTCTGCTGGTCGACAAGGTCTTTTTCTTCTTTTTCCAGTTCTTTTTTTATATTTGCGGCATTTTCCTGGGCCTGAGCAAACTGTTCTTCCGCTTCTTTTATCTGCTTTTCCATAAGTTCGCACTGCTCTTTATCATTTTTCTGAGCAGTACGCAGATTTTGCAGGCTTACAAATTCTGTCTGGCAGTTTTTTGCAGCTTTTGCAAGTTCAAGTCTTTCTTCATCTTTGGCAAAAAGTTTAATTTCTTCTTCCAGCTGCAGATTTTCCTTTTCCGCAGCTTGCATTTCTTTAAAAAGACGGTCTAATTCATCAAAAAATGCCAGTTCTTTCTGTATTTTTTCGAGTTTTTTGTTATTTTTTGAAAGAAATTCTTCGTATTCCTTTTCTTTTTTACCAGCCGACTCTTCCTCTTCCTGGGAAAGAATCAGTTCCTGAATTTCTGCTTTTCTGACTTTTACTTCGTTGTAATTTTTCTTAATCTGACTGAATTTTTCGCAGATTTTAATTCCGATTTTGCGATAACGCTCTGTTCCGGTGAGTTTTTCCAGAATATCAGCGCGTTCGCGTTCGTCACAGGTAAGGAATTTGTTAAATTCACCCTGAGCGAGCATGATTGAACGGCAAAACTGATTATAATCGAGCTGAATTATTTTTTGAGTTTCCGCACCAAGATTAGACGCAGTGCCAGAGGCAATCACTTCTTCATCTTTGCTGATTTTAAAGGATGCCTTTTGGAGTTTTCCGCTGGCCTTTCCATTAGCGCGGTTTTGTTGAAATTCAGAAACATAAATTCCATTTTTACACTGATAAGTGACTTTGGAAAAACAGATTCCGGTTCCCCGGGTCATAAGTTCGTTTCCGCCCACTCCGTCGTTTACGGTCTGCTGGCGGGGCGTTTTTCCGTACAAGGCGAGTGTAATGGCATCCAAAATTGTGGTTTTTCCAGCTCCTGTGTTTCCGTGAATTACAAATATATCGTGATTTTTTTTGTAATCAGGGTGACTAAAATCAATTTCCCAGTGACCTTTCAGCGAGTTCAGATTTTCAAATTCCAATTTTAAAATGCGCATATTTTTATTATAACATGTTCGCAGCCAGGCGTGCTATAAGCAGGGCGTGGAGAAAAGGTGCCTTGTGTGTTATACTGATTTTATGCGAATCATTCACACTGCAGACTGGCACCTGGGTAACCAGATGCATGACATAAACCGAACTGAAGAAGCCCGTAATTTTCTAAAATGGTTGAAAGCTCAGATTGAAGAAAAATCTGCCGAGGCTTTGATTGTTTCTGGTGATATTTTTGATACCGTAAACCCAAGTAACGAAGCCCGTAAACTTTACTACACTTTTCTTGCTTCTCTGGCAGATACTTGTTGTCGTAATGTGGTTATTACAGGCGGGAATCATGATTCGGCCATGATGCTTGATGCGGCAAAAGAACTTCTTGAAGTGATGAATATTCGCGTAATTGGCTCGGTGAATAATCTTTTGCCGGAAGATATGGTGATTGAACTTGCTAGCGGGGGGGCTGTCGCCGGCGGAGGGGCGCTTTGCCTTGCGGTGCCTTTTGTGCGCGAGGTGGAATTGCGGAATTTGGTGGAGGTTGGCGACGGCGCGAGCGGGGTTGCAGACAAGGATCTCTACAGCCGGGCTTATGGAAAGCTCTATGAAGAGGTATTCGCGGCCGCGGAAAAGGTGCGCGCTGGGCGGGAGATTCCTGTGATGGCGACGGGGCATTTGTATGCGGCGAAGCTGGAGGGCCGCCTGGAGGGGGCGCGGGCGGACCAGAAAAGCGATGACGGCGTGAAGGTGCTTGATACTGTGGGTACGCTTGGTAATGTTCCGGCTTCTGTTTTTCCTGATCAGCTTGATTATGTTGCCCTGGGTCATATTCACTATTCTACAATGGTTGCCAAGAATCCTAAAATCAGATATTCGGGCTCTCCTTTTGTAATGGGCTTTGATGAAGCTCTGCTTCCTCACTATGTTCTTTGTGTAGATCTTGAATACGGGAAAAGTGCAGTAGTTGAAAAGCTTGAAGTGCCGCAGACATATATTTACAGGCGATTATCTGGAACTTTGGACGAAATCAAAAATCAGCTTAAAGAATATATTACTTTAAAAAGTGAAAAAAACGTTTTTCTGGAGATTTGTTATAAAAGGGAAGCAGGCACAAATGCTCAGGAATTTTTGGAAGATGATGTAAAACTTTTGCCGGAAAATATTAAGGTTGTGAGCTGGAAACTTATGGAGCAGGAAATGCTCTTTTCTTCTGGATTTTTTGAAGATTTTTCTTCGGAAGAGATTAAAAATCTTGATGACGAACAGGTTTTCAGGCAGCTTATTCTTTCAAAAATCGGCCTGGACCCCGAAAGTTCAGAGGCCAAGGCCGTTCTTGAAAAATTTCTGCCGCTTTTTATTTCTGAATCAAACTCTTAAAAAAGTTACATTCATCATCATTGCAAACTACTGCTTCCGGCAGTTTCGGATCGCAGTGGAAAACGTGCCAGAGTGGTTTTTCATCACTTCCGTAGCATTTAAACTGATGCTGCACGCCTTTTTCTTCAAGAACATTTGCCATAACCGGGCCTTGTGAAATCAGAAAATCTCCCTTGCAGGTCATTACAAAGGCTGGCGGGAAGTCTTTTGTGATGTGTGCAACTCCGTTTATCAGTTCCAGTTCTTCATCAGTTCCACTTTCCGGCATAAGTGCTTCAATCAACAGTTTTGACTGAATATTTCCTTTTAGCAAATCTGCCATTTCGTATTTTCCGCAGTTAAGCCCTACCCCTCTAAGAATCAGCGGCTTTTTTTGAATAAAAGGGAAGTTTTTGGCGTATTCATCATTTGTAACTGCTGAAGCATAAAGGGAAAGCAGGTGTCCGCCTGCGGAATCACCAACTGCAAAAACATTCTGAGTATCGAATCCGTATTTTTCTGAATTATTACAAATCCATTGAAAAACATTTTCTGTATCTTGCAGCGAGGCCGGGAATTTTACTTCTGGTGCCAGCCGGTAAGAATAATTTACTACTGCAAAACCTCTTTGAGCCAGGCGCATTGCATAAAACTGATAAACATCTTTGTTGCCATAAACCCAGCCGCCGCCGTGTACAACTACAATTACGGGAAGGCTTTTCATATCTGAATCTTTTGGGCGGTAAACATCTAAAAGCTGCCATTTTGGATATTTTTTATCATTTCCATACTGAATATTATCAAAACGAATTATATCAGCTGGGGTTGTTTGTCCTGCATCGCGTTTTTTGTCTCCGTTCCCAAAGGCTTTTCGTACCTGATATGCGGCAATTTTATATTTAAGCTTTACCATATTTTACTCCATTTACAAGTTCTTCGTTTGCGGCAAAGGCGCGGATATTTTCCAGGGTTGTGTCTGCCAGATTTTTGAGGGCGTTTGTTGTAAGGAAAGCCTGATGGCCTGTGATAATTACATTTGGGAAGGTGAGCAATCTGGCAAGAACGTCGTCGGTCATAATATCTGTAGACCAGTCACTGAAAAAGTATTTACTTTCTTCTTCGTATACGTCCATTCCTATTCCGCCTATGTGACCGTGCTTGAGGGCATGAACCAGTGCTTTTGAATCGATGAGGGCGCCGCGGCCAGTATTTATGATTACTGCATCGTGTTTCATCATCTTCATTGTGTCGTGATTAACTATGTGTTTGGTTTCTTCTGTAAGCGGACAATGAAGACTAAGTACATCACTCTGCTGGAAAATTTCATCTTTGCTTACATATTTTGCGTCAATTTCTTCTGCCCATTTCTGATTTGGAAAAGGGTCAAAGGCAATAATTTTCATGCCAAAGCCTTTAAGGATTCCTGCCATTATCTGGCCGATTTTTCCTGTACCTAAAATTCCTGCTGTAAGGCCGTGAAGGTCGCGGCCGGTGAGTCCTTCAATATTAAAGTTTGCAGTTTTTGTGCGCAGATAAGCCTGTGGAATGTGGCGGGTAAGCGAAAGAAGCAGGGCTGCTCCGTGTTCTGCAACTGCGTAAGGTGAGTAAGCCGGAACTCGTACAACTTTGATGCCTGCTTTATCTGCGGCTTTTAAGTCTACATTGTTAAAGCCGGCGCAGCGAAGGGCTATCAGTTTTACGCCGGCCTGGGCTAACTTTTCAATTACTTCTTCATTTACTACATCATTTACGAAGACACAAGCTACATCAAAGCCTTGTGCTGTGAGTGCTGTGTTTTCGTTGAGTTTATAGTCTCGGAAGTCTATTTCATAATTGTAAGCTTCATTTGCTTTTGTAAACGAAGCTTTGTCGTATGAACGGGTATCAAAAAATGCTATTTTCATGAACTTATTATAACATGAAATATTTAATATGGCGAACTCATTAGGTGCTGGTGGGCGGGTCGCGAAGTGTATGCGCTTAGATAATTTTGCCGGATTTCCCTAAAACTTATACTCTTTAATCTCGCAGTTGGCAATGTTGGTTGAACTAAACTCTTCGTTTGTTTCGGAGAAAAAATATGAATGGAACATGCGTGCAATACCACCGTGAGTAACGAGCAGGAAGGTTTTATTTTCAGCAATTGTTCGGGCTTTGAGTTCATCTATAAGATTATAAATTCTTTGTCCAAGACGAAGCATGGATTCACCACCGTTCCAGTCGCAGGCAAACTGTTTTTTTGCTTCATGGAAAACTCCGGGATGTTTGGCCCATTCATGTCCTTCATAATCACCAAAGTTCTGTTCAATCAGGCGGGGCTCACAAATGAGTGGCAGATTGTTTTCTTCTGCAATGATGCGTGCGGTATCTGCAGCCCGGCTAAGTGGTGAATGAAGAATTACATCGATTGGAACTTTTTCTTCTTTTATTTTTCTGGCAAGCTCGTAGGCCTGTTCTATTCCTTTTTGAGTGAGAGGTGTATCGGTAACGCCCTGAACTTTTCCTTCAACATTCCACTGGGATTCTCCGTGGCGGGTGATGTAAATTTTTTTATTCATATCTGATTCTACCTTGGGGAATATTTTTGGACAAGCCGACTGAACAACCGATGTACAACCGACTGAACAAAAACAAAGAAATCTGCTACTGTAATTACATGGAACTTGCAGAAAAGTCAGAGTTGCAAAAAATAATTCATCAAATACCGCCGGTCTGGGACTCAGAAAGCAAGGTTCTGATTCTCGGAACCATGCCTTCGCCAAAAAGTCGGGAAGCGGGATTTTTTTACATGCATCCTCAAAACAGATTCTGGAAGGTGCTGCCGGCCGTTTTTGGAGAGTCACTGTGCTATCCCAATAATTCGCCTGACAGAGAGGCTGCAATTTCTGAACGTCGTGATTTTCTGCTTCGTCATCATATTGCCCTTTGGGACGTACTTGCCAGCTGCGAGATTTCCGGTGCTGCAGATTCTTCTATTAAAAATGCAAAACCAAACGACTTTGGCGAAATCCTGGGGCAATCAAAAATTTCTCGCCTTTTCTGCACAGGGAAAACCGCCTTTTCACTTTGGAAAAAAACTTGCGCAGAAAAATATGAAGAACGCTATCATCTGACTGTTGAATGCCTGCCTAGTACCAGTCCTGCGAATGCCGCCTGGTCGCTGGAAAAATTGATTGAGGCGTATAAATTGATTTTAACTTGCTGCCTTAAATACTGAAGACACCCTGCGTGAGGGCGTGGAGCCACGCCGAAGGCGGCCACCGCAACGACGGTGATGGCGGACCCTGAGCCTGTCGAAGGGTGCGCCATTACCAAAGTGAGGAGGCTGGAGGTAGGTGCGAAGCACCGTACGGAATGGCGGAAGGCCCGACCGATTGCCGAAGGCAAGCGGGCACGCCCTACAAATTTTCTAAATGCGTGCTATAATTATACTATCAAACAAAAGTGAGGCACCGCATGGAAGTTTTCGAAATACTTAAAAACCTTCGCGAAAAAAATAATCTTACTCAGGAAGAAATGGCAAAGCGCGTAAACATCACAAGGCAGGCTGTGAGCCGATGGGAAAACGGAGAGACTCAACCCAACCCCGAAATGCTCAAAGTTCTTTCGCGCGAGTTCAACGTTTCTATAAATACTCTGCTTGGGTCGCCACGCCAGCTTTTCTGTCAGTGCTGCGGAATGCCTCTTACCGAAGATTCCATGATCAGCCGGGAGCCGGACCAGTCCTTTAACGAAGATTACTGCAAATGGTGCTATGTGGACGGCGAGTTCATTTACAAACAGAAGGACTCGCTGATTGATTTTCTTTTGCAGCATATGCCAAATCCGCAGAATCAGAGTGATGATGAACGCCGCAAATTGTACGACAGCTTGCTCTCGCAGCTCAAGCATTGGAAGGCGTAAAAAAGCAACAAGCTGTTTCTTTTTTGAAGCTCCGTCCCGTGATATACTGATGTCGTATTCAGAAAGAAGAAATGTCATGTTCGGGCGGTTGCTGAGGCTCTCGAAGCATGACCCGGACATCTTACACAAGGAGGACACAATGCCAAGACCACATAACAAAGAAGACCTGCTCAAAGCAGCACAGGAAAATTACGAAGCCCTTATGAGCCTTATTGACGGGCTTACCGAAAAGGAACTCAATACACCTTTCGATTTTTCGGGCCAGCCAAGCAAAAAAGAAGCCCACTGGAGCCGCGACAAAAACGTACGCGACGTGCTCATTCACCTTTACGAATGGCATCAGCTTTTGCTTGACTTCCCAAAGAACAATAAAGGTGTAACCGACAAGAAAGCCGCCATTGCATTTTTACCAGCCGACTATTCATGGAAAACTTACGGTGCAATGAATCAGATGTTCTGGAAGCGTCATCAGGGAACCAGCCTCGAAGCCGCAAAAGCAATGTTCAAAAAAAGCCACGCCGACGTCATGAAGCTGATTGAAGGTTACAGCAATGAAGAACTTTTTACACAGGCCTACTTTCCATGGACAGGCAATGCGGCCCTCGGAGATTATTGCGTAAGCGATACTTCAAGTCACTACGCCTGGGCCATCAAAAAAATTAAGGCTCACAAGAAAAATTGCGGGAAATAAACTCCAGAATCATTTTATTAATATCATCAATCTGCTCGCCTACAAAATGAGGATGATGACTACCACCGGGAACCTTGTAAATCTTTGCAGAAGGAACTTTCGCCTGCAATTCTTCGCAGGTTCCAAATGGGTCGTTTTCTCCGTTGATGAAAAATGTCGGGCAGGTGATATTCTTCCACTCTTCTTCTGTAAGGCTCGGCTGTTGCTGCCAGTCGTTCACAGTGTTTCGTAAATAAGTCTGCCAGTCGCCCCGGTGGGCTTCCGCATGTCTGGCCTTCATATCTTCAATAAAATCTAAACTATTATTCTTCAATAAATTTTCAGGCAAAAAGTCTTCTGCTCCTGCAGGCCGCGGAAAAGCTGCCCCACCGATTGTAACAAGGCTCTTCACCTTCTGCGGATATTTTGCTGCCATGTAACAGCCAACATAGGCACCGCAGCTGTAACCAATTAAGTGAGCCTTTTCAATTCCAAGCTTGTCCAGAAACACAGCCATATCATCTGCAATTTTTGGGCTGCTCCAGGTCAGGTCCTCGCACTTAGTCCGACCATGCCCACGAAAATCAGGAAATAAACATCTGTACTTTCCAGAAAAAGGAATTATCTGTCCTGAAAAAGCAAGCAGCCCTCTGCTAAAATGACTATGTAGAAACAATACAGTTTCGCCGCGACCAAACTCTTCATAATAAATATTGACATCATTTACTTGTGCATAAGGCATATGGGTTTCCTTTTTTTATTTTGCTGATATTTAAATTTAATTATATTCTGTTCTTGGAGTTTTATAAAGAAAAAGATTTTTATTGACATGCTTATTGTACAATAGTACAATAGTACTATGAATGAATTAGTCATTGATGCTTCATGCATTTTGGAATTCCTCTTGAATCAAAACGGTAAAGACTCTGTCGTAAATACCGTTGGGGCAGCTCGCCTTGTTGCTCCAAGTTGTTTACCATTTGAAATTGGTAATGCAATAAGTAAACTCATTAAGCGTAAATTAATTTCCATTTATGATGGAGTTTCTGTATATCACGAGTTTGCACGAATCCCAATGAGGTTGATGGAACCGGATATTCCTAATTCTATTTTAATAGCAGGGGAAACAGAATCTTACGCTTATGATTCATATTACATTTCATTGGCAAAGCAGCTGTCCCTACCTTTGTATACAATGGATGGAACAATGAAATCAAATGCCGTTTCCAGGGGTGTTGCATGCTTGTAGTAACTTATTCCGAAGCAAGACAAAATTTTGCCTCTGTTCTGGACAAATCAAAAAATGATGGAGCAGTTTTGATTAAACGCGCTGATGGTTCCGTTTTCCGTATTTCTCCGGAAGTTTCAGAATCATCGCCATTCGCCGGAATCAAAACTCTTTTTGATATTAAACATGACGATATTATGCAATCTCTAAGAGAAAGCAGAGAAGAAAACTAAAAAATCATATTCTATCTGGCTGTGTTTCTGCTTCTACCCATAAAGGTCTAAAGCCACAGTCGAGAGCAGTCTTCCAGGAGGCAAGATTTGAAAGACTCGTTCCGTAATATGGGATCGCACCGCGGCGGAATGTCTCATTCCTCAAAAGAGTCACAAGAGTTTTTGCAACTCTCTTTCCCCGATATTCAGGCAGCACATCAATTCCAATCTGCCATAATTCTGGAGTGTCAGCAGAACAGCCGGCCATGCCCATAATTTTGTCGCCATCCATGGCAACAAGGCAAAGCACATCAGGACGCTCCGGTTTGAACTTGTCGCAAATTGCATTCGGGAAATTTTCATTTCCATAAAAAGGAGCAATATCCTTCTGTTCTAGCCATTTAATATTAAGATCAGTTTTGATTTCAATCAGCTCTGGGACCGGCATAAACATGTGATGGGTCAGTGCCATTTTATAGCCGTGCTTTCTCAGTTCACATTCGAGCTCATAATAATTATGCTGTTCAAAAAGCCAGATTCCCTGCTTGCCTTTGACCCATTCATTAAGCCAGGGGTGGATTGATTCATCTGCAGAAATTACAGTGCTCTTTCCAAAGGTTGCCATCTGCAAAAAGAAAGGCTTATCAGAAAACTTTCTGCGCTTTTCATGCAGGCGAGCCACAGTTATAAGGTTTTCAGTTTTATCAAAATCAGCTGGCGAGCAGTTAAACTCAAGTGCAATCTGGTTTTTAATTTTTTCTTCAATATCTTTTTTACTTAGATTCATTTTATCCTCTCTGCTGTCTTATAATTATTTTAAAGGTTATCTGCAAAGGGCTCAATATATTTCTGGATAAAATCTACCCTGTCAAAAATCGTCGGCTTAAAATACGAAGCAACGGCAACCACGAGACGCTTCTCAGGATTTATGTAAATCACGTTGCCGCTGTTACCGATGGCCGCATACACATTTTTTTTACGGGAAATAATCCACCAGAGGTAGCCGTATTCCATGCCGCGAAAATGCTTGCCTTCAACTGCGCGCGGGCGGGTCATCTCGCGAATCCAGTTAGCCGAAACTATCTGCTGGCCGCCAAACTCTCCCTTGTTCAAACAGAGGAGTCCGATCTTTGCCATGTCTCCAGCTGTCATACAAAGCCCATAGCCCGGAGTTCCAAGCCCCTGCGGGTCAGCAAACCAGACAGCCTCTTTTGGCAGCTTGCTGATGGTAAACTCCTTGTGCGCTTCGGCAGACTTTGCATAAAAGTTTTTGTGAGCCGGAATGCCAAGCGGTTCAAAAAGATATTTGTTGGCGTAGTCAACAGTCAGCATGCCTGTGGCCTTATACAAAATGCCCGTAAGAATATGCAGGCACACCGTCGAATACTTAAACTCGTCAGTAAGCCCCTTGCGCCCGCCAAGAAAATCAAGAGAAGTGAAAGTCCAGTTTTCGCTGGCACAAACCTTACTCCAGGGATCGCCCTTGCTTTTATAAGGTGCCCGCATTGTAAGCAGATGTTTTATGGTCACCTCGTAAATCGTCTTCTCTCCGCGCTTCACCTTGTATTCGGGAAAATAATCCAGAACCTTGTCGTCCACACTTTTAATCTGCCCCTTGTCTATGGCAATTCCTATGAGCAGAGCCATAACGCTTTTTGTAACAGACATTACATGGAGGCAGTCATCGCGCCTGTAATTATTCCAGGTGTCGCTGTAAACAGTCTTGCCGCCACGAATCGCCTCAATCTGGCAGATGTTAGGCTGCTGCTCTTCAATCATTTTGTGAAGTTCTTCTTTTGTCATAAAATCCTCATTCATGTAAGTTTTAGGCGTCCTTAAATGTAAGAATAAGGTGATTAAAAATTGAATTCAAGAAAAATCTTAAAAATTTTTTTGTTCTCCCCTCTGTTTTTCTATCTTCGCTTCCCCCAAATTTCTCGCTTACTGCACAAAATCAAAAATTCTGCTACTGTAAAACCATGGAACTTGCAGAAAAAATCTATGCTGCTGTGCGTCTCATCCCTCGCGGAAAAGTTGCAACTTATTCTCAGATTGCAGCACTTGTTGGAAATCGTAATCTCCGCCGCTACGTAGGAAATGCCCTTCACAAAAATCCCAGCAATGTAATTACACCCTGCCACCGTGTTGTAAATGCAAAGGGTTTTTGTTCCGGCAGTTTTGCTTTTGGAGGTCCCGGAGTTCAGCAGGAAAAACTTGAAGCCGAAGGAGTGATTTTTGTTGATGGCCATGTTGATATGGAACGTTTTGCAATAAGTCCGGATGATTTTGAGATGATGAGGGCTGGGCTGGTTTAATTACGTGTGGAAAAGGAAAAAATATGTATACATTAAAAAGATTAAGCATAGAAAATAAAGAAGAAATCAAAAAAGTTTTTACCGGAGTTTTTACAAAGGCGCCCTGGTATGATGATTGGTCTGACACAAAGCAGCTGGACCTTTACATCTGCGATTTAGTTGGTCAGGGCTATTCACTCACCTATGGCTTGTATGATGAGGCGGGCGAGCTGATAGGCATTTCTCTTGGCTACATCAAGCACTGGTATACAGGCACGGAATATATTATCAACGAGCTTTGTATTAAAACTGAAAAGCAGGGTAGTGGAGCCGGCACTTTTTTCATCAAGGAAATTGAAAAGGCAATAAAGGAGCTTGGTCTCAAGCAGATTTTTCTTTTGACAGATTCAAACGTTCCGGCATATGAGTTCTATAAGAAAAATGGTTTTGTGCAATGTGAAACGAATGTCGCTTTTGCGAAGATGATATAATGAGGAAAATATGGAATTAAAAAAACTGAGCGAACACATCTGGTACATGCCATTTGAACAGGAGCGCGACCGCCCAAACCTTGGCTACGTAAAAGGAAAAAACTGGAGCCTTGCAATTGACGCGGGACATTCTGCAGCTCACACAAAAGAATTTTACACCCTTCTCGAAAAAGAAAATCTTCCCCTACCCTGCCTCACCGTTCTTACCCACTGGCACTGGGATCACACCTTTGGAATGCATGCTGTAAACGGGCTGACTCTTGCAAATGAAAAAACAAACAATCATCTCGCAGAGTGGAAAAACAAAATCGAACAGAATGGCCCGGCAGAATTCTTTGCCCTTCACGAAAGCATAAGAAAAGAATATAGTGAAAACAAAGAAGTTATAGTCAAACTGGCAGATGTGATTTACAACGGCGAACTTACCCTCGACCTGGGCGACTGCACTGTTAAAGTTATTCAGTCCGAAGCCCCACATACAGATGACTCCACTCTCGTCTACATAGAAAACGACAAAACTTTATTTGTTGGCGATGCCACCGGCGATGATTTTTTTACCGGGATAAAAGATGCAGCTTTGTGCAAAAAACTCGCTGACACAATCCGCCTTCTCAATCCGCAAATCTGCATGGAAGGTCAATGGGTGCCGGTAGAAACTGATGACACCCTGAATGATTTACTAAGCGGAATTTGAAACAGAAGTATTCCATTCCAAAGAGCAATCATGGAGAATCAACAATGATAATAATAATAACAGGTGCGTCGCACACAGGAAAAACTTTACTCTCACAGCGTATGCTCGAAAAATACAAGTTTCCTTATCTTTCAATAGATCATCTTAAGATGGGCCTCATCAGAAGCGGGAATACAAAGCTTACTCCGGACGATGATGACCAGCTGACAACTTACCTCTGGCCAATAGTCCGCGAGATGATTAAAACTGCCATCGAGAATAAGCAGAATCTCATCGTTGAAGGTTGCTATGTTCCCTTTGACTGGCGCAAGGATTTTGAAGAGGAATATTTGCGCGACATAAACTTTATCTGCCTTGCCATGACTGACGCATATATCGACCAGCATTTTGATGAAATAAGAGAACACGCTTTGGATATAGAAGCCAGACTTGATGACAGCGATTGCACAATTGACTGGATAAGGACGGAAAACCATTGCATCATCCAGGGCTTTGAAGCTGCCGGGGAGTTTGTTGACCTGATTGATTCAGACTACCAATCGGTAGTTGAAAAAGTCCTTCTTCTGATTCCGGACAAAATCAAAAAACTAATCGCCGGGAAAAAATATACAATCGACGACATGGGAAAGTCGGGTTCAAGCATTTTTATATTTGATGACTGCGTTTTAAAAATTCTGGACAGTCGTCTGCACAACGAAGAATCCAGCGTAAAAGTGCTGAACTGGCTTAAGGGAAAGCTCTCCGTTCCGGAGGTTCTTGCTTTTGAAAAAAACGGCGATTATCAATATTTTTTGATGACAAGAATCCCCGGCGAAATGTCCTGCTCGGAATATTACATGGAACATCCGGGCGAACTGCTTCCTTTGCTGGCACAGGCTTTAAAAATGCTTTGGGCAACAGACATCACCGGCTGCCCTAAAAGCCGGGACCTTGATTCAGAGCTGCGTGCTGCAAGATACCGCGTAGAAAATAACCTCGTAGACATAGACGACACCGAACCGGACACCTTTGGCGAAAACGGATTTGAAAGCCCTGCAGCCCTGCTCAAATGGCTGGAAGAAAACAAACCTGCCTACGAGCCCGTACTTTCCCACGGTGACTTCTGCCTGCCAAATGTTTTACTAAAAGACGGAAAAGTCAGTGGCTTCATCGATTGCGGCGACATGGCCATCGGCGACAAATGGAAAGACATAGCCCTCTGCTACCGAAGTCTCAAACATAACTTCGACGGCACCTTTGGCGGCAAGGTCTACCCCGATTTTAATCCCGATCTGCTTTTTGAAGCCCTTGGAATTGAACCCAACTGGGATAAAATCAGATATTGGATTTTGCTGGATGAGTTGTTTTGAAAAAAACGCCCTCCGTTTAAGAAGGGCGCTCAATAGTTTTATTGAGGGGTTATTACAAAACCCTCAAAACGGCGAAGTCAAGGCTTTAAGCGTGAGCGTGCCTTGACTCGACGTATTCCGGCAATTTATCCGCAAACATTAAAAGATTTGCAGTTACTTTTTCCTGGTCGTTTAAGGCTCGGAAAGTTCCGCTGTCATAAAGTTGGTCAAGAACCATCATGGCAACAGTACTTCCAACTGCCCAATCCATAAATTCAGCAACAAATCTGTCTTGAATCTGTGGCGGATACTGCTTTGCCTGAATCATTGCCTGCTCCAGGGCGTATTTTGCAAATTCATCAAGAAGACTTTTATCTGGGCTTGGAAGCATATTCTTAAAATCATTCCAGCTTTTCTTTACAATCAAGATGTTGATTTTTCCGTCTTTTGTAAGAAAGCCACGGTCACGAAGTCTCTTAAACTTGTCCGAAGTTGCTTTTGATTCTGTAATTGCTCCAGTGATTATTTCATAAATACTTTCATAGTCTGAATTCAAATTGTTCTGCCAGGAACCAGTTCGGCTGTCGAATCTTGAATCCATAGACCAGGAATACAAACATGGATATTTCTGTGAATCTCTTGTCATCTGACCGCAACAGTTATATTTTCTTTCGAGTTCAGAAATATCAAATTCGCATTTATAATCTGGATCAATAATTTCATCTTTAATCTCAACAGTCACGAGATAATCAGCTCCATCCAAAGTCTTGATTCTGTGCTTTGAAATATCCTTATCAATATGCACAGAGCATTTTTCACAGACAGCAACAAAAATTGCAGCTGCTTCAAAAAGCTCCCGGTTTCCTCCCGGAATATAAATATCTTTTCCAATTTCCAGACCCGCAAGTGCAGCACGAACCTGAGGCACATATTTTTCAGCAAGAATTTTTGCAAGTTTTAGCTGCATTCTCACTCCATTTACCGCCGCCTCAAGAGAGAACTCTTTTGGAGTAAACTTAACATAGGTTGTGTAACGCTTGCCTTTTGTTTCAACTAGAAATCCGTTTGCAAGCAGCATCGAAATTCGGTCTTCCAGAAAAACAGGCGTCATCCCCAAATCTTCTGCAATTTCTTCCATCGTTTTTGGATTTTCATAAACGCTGTAAACAATATTCAAATTGATTTTATCATCCAGATAATATTCAGGACCGCCCTTACTTCCAGGCCTTCCGTTATGACTGAAACCAACTGCCTTTACAGGCGATAAACCGAGACTTCCAATTTTTCTTTTCATAGTAAATCCTTCCTTTAATTCATTACGAGCTTTGTTTAAGTGCCACTTTACGGTACCGGCAGGCAGCCCCTGTTCTTTTGAAATTTGAACAATAGACTTACCTTCGTAATAAAAGGAATAGACAATTTCACGACGGCTGCAAGTCAAAAATCCAATCTCCTTGCGGAGCTTTTTGATTTCTTCTTCACTTTCTCCAAAGTCATGCTGATCAAAATATGCAAGCTCAATACCGTCCAGGGAAATACCCTTTTGCAGCTTTTTCTGATTCACATACTTTGCGTAAACATGCTGGCAGATTCTCCAGACATAGCCTTCAGGGTTCACAATATCTTCAGCGTGCAGCATAGAAAGATAAAGCTCCTTCAGCATCTCGCCCGAAAGCTCTTCTGCTTCATCATACGAAAATGATTTTTTTACAGCAAAGCCATATACCTTAGAAGAAAATTTTACGATTAACTTGTCAGCCTTTTCTTTTTCCATCGCCATTCCATTTTACTAAAAACCGGTTTGCTTATATAGTGCGGGGATTTGGAAAAAGGTTGGGATTTTTTTTGATTGAGGGTTTATTACAAAACCCTCAAAACGGCGAAGTCAAGGCTTTAAGCGTGAGCGTGCCTTGACTCGACGTATTTTTTTATAATTAATATTTTATGAGGCAACTTCCGGTACAGGAAGGCTGGTTATATCTTCATAATATCTTTGCCGTCAGACGAAGCTAACGTTCTGGATAAATTATTTACAGCTTTCTGAGTCATTTCTAATTCAAACTGGCAGGTATCCAAAATTGCGGCATCCTGACAGTTTTTCAAAAGATATTTATAACATTTGATTGCATTCCACCAGTGCTGCATCACTTCAAGAGAATTCTGATCCATTGCTTTTTTATCAAGATAATTCAAATGGTGAAAATGCAAAATAGCATGACCTGTATCATATTCGTAACGGGCAATTTTAAACAGATAGTCATAATAGTTGCGGCATTTGTAGCTATAAATCTTGCCATCAATGCCTTTTTTAGTAAAAATATATTCCCGGTTTACAGATTTCTTATCAGTGTCTATTACTGTTTCTTTTGCTTTCGTTTTGCCATCGGAATAGACTTTATTTATCAAAAGAATATAGTCGTTATAAGTTTGTTTTTGATTTTCCTGCGCAATATCAGGGTGATATAATTTTACCATCCGGCGATATTCTTTTCTGATTTCATCAGGATTATCATTATTCTGGAGAAAATTGATAAATGATTTCAAATCTTCCTTAAAGTTGCTCATTTTATTTTGCAGCTGATAAGTATTTTACCATATAATTTGCTGGTAATCTGCATAGTCGGGCGGAAATATGGCGATAATTTGCCGGGGAATCCTGGATTTTGGCTTCGGTTTTGACAAAAAGTCATATAATATGAATAAAATTGGCAGATTATATGACTTTTCTTCTGGCGAAAGATGTAGTTTTATTTGGATTGTCATATAATTTCAGAGTTTCCTCTAAAATATATGACAGTTGTACTAACAAAACAGGCAATTTTTCTTCTATTGTCATATAATTACACCGATTTTCCTAAATTATATGACATTTCGCCTTCAAAACTTGTTAAAATCAGCTCTCGAGCTTGAAAAAATGGCTTCTTGCTCACGTTTTTGTCATATAATTTAAGGGAAATTACGAAATTATATGACTTTTCTTCTGTAAAAATGGATTGTTTCAGTTGAAATGTCATATAATTTCACTAAAACTGATATTTTATATGACATTTCCACAAAATCACCACCCAACGCATCCAAAAAATCTTCAATATTAGAAATATCCCTACCTAAAACTTCATTTTACATCAGCCTCCATACCTCCCCTTCTTTTTATGTTTTACAGCCCCAACAATTACAATTGAAAATAAATAAATTACCCCTTATGCTTATATTACTGGTGTTCGTCATCAGAAAAAAACAGAAGCAATCCCAAACGATACTTCACAAAGGATATACTGGAAAGAGTCAGATGATTTCTTTTACGATAATCCTGAGATTGCAGATAAGTATGGGATGGTCACTTGCATAGACGGAAAGTGCCTTTACGGGTGATTATCTTTATTATGAAATTGTGCTTTGAATATATCTGGGATTAGTCAGGAGTAATAAAACTATGAAAACGAACACTAAGCAGGACATCATTCTTTTTGAAGAAATGGCCTCAAATGCTCATGTTGCATTGAACATAATGCAGTATGATGGCTGGATATTAAAATTTTCGGAGGGACATACTAATCGTGCTAATTCAGTCAGTATGATTTATCCATCGATAATTAATGTAAACGAAAAAATTAAAAACTGCGAAAAAATCTATTCTGAGCAAAATCTGCCATGCGTATTTAAACTTACAGATGGTGATGAACAAATGATGAAGCTTCTTATAGAACGTGGTTACAAGGAAGTTACACCCTCTGATGTAATGGTCCGGGAAATAGATGATATAACTATGCCCGAGGGAGATATTACCTTTTACAATAAACCTGTTGAAGAATGGCTTTGTGCCTATTTTGAATATGAAGGATTTGGCCAGAAGAGCCAGGCAATATATAGACGCATGCTGGATAAGGTTTGCATCAAAGCTGATTATCTTGTAATAAGAAAACAGGGCAAGATTATAGCAGTTGCCTCTTCTGCAATGGAGCGTGGTTATCTGTTAATTCAAAATGTTGTAGTACACCCGGATTACAGAAGAAAAGGATATGGAAAATTGCTTTGCAAAGCCCTGATGTCAAAAGGAAAAAGCCATGACGCCAAAACGGCATGGCTTCAGGTAGTTCAGACTAACGAAGGAGCCTATAAACTTTATGATGGACTTGGCTTTAAGAAGGTGTATACCTATAGATATTTAAAAAAGGAACTGTGAAAAAAATATGACAATGGATGAAAAGACGCTTTTACTGGCTGAATAAGTGGCAGGAAGCAATGGAGGACCCATGTTAAAAGATTACGAGATAGATAAACCTGTCCTTGAAACTGACAGACTTATTATTAGAACTCTTAACGAAGCAGATGTACCAGATTTGAAAGAATGGTTGGGACGAGATGAAATTTATACCTATTGGGGACGCAAAGCAAGCAAGGGCGAGAAAAATCCTGAACTCATGTTTATTGATCCCCGCCCTTGGGTAAAAAGAAAGCCTTCTCCAGATTTTGACTGGGGAATTGTCTTGAAAGATTCCAATAAAGTGATAGGTATGATTGCGGTATTTGATATCCAAAATGCCAGAATGGGTGATATTGGATATCGTATTCATCCTGACTACTGGAATATGGGAATTACTACAGAAGCTTTAAAGGAAGTGGTACGTTTTATATTTGAAAACACTGAAATAGAGCGATTGAATGGGCGTGCTGATGTCAGGAATATTGCTTCAAATAAGGTCCTTGAGCGGTGTGGTTTTATAAAGGAAGGAACAATTCGACAAGGCAAAATGGTTTCGGTTTATTGTGACTATAATATTTACGGTATGCTTAAAGAAGATTATGCAAAGATGCAGAGGAAAAGATAAAGATGAAATACCAATACAAAGAAATGCCTGAATCTATGAAGGGGACATACGGAGAGTTTTCAAAAAACTTTGGGTTTGATTGGAAAGAATTTATTATGGGAATACCAACCCCGATGTTTCTTGTCACAACATATAAATCTAACGGGCAGCCAAATGCTACGATGCAGTCGTGGGCAGGTTTTACGAGTGCGAATCATGGAGGCGGATATTACGTGATTCTATGTAGCGTGAATAAGGGCGGCCATCTTTACCAGAGCCTGAATGAAAAGAAAGTAGCCGTACTGAATTTCATGTCTTCTGATTTATACAAAGCCTGCATGAAGACGATACAGAACAATCAGTTCGAGAAGGATGAGATAACTTCATCAGGGCTTACCGTGGAAAAAGCTTCGTGGATAGAAGCGCCGATGGTCGCTGAATGTTTCATGAACCTTGAGTGCAAATATTTGTGGGAAAAAGAAATTGTAGCTGGCGATGATCATGTTATGATTTGTCTTGAAGTCGTAGGCGGCCATATAGAAAAGGATTATTTGGAGGATATGTTCGGAGATAAAGGGGTGCTTTATAATGTCCATTATCCGATAAATCCAGAAGCTGTAAAAGAAAAAGGTTGCGATTTTGTAGCGGCACTTAGGAAAGTAAATCAATCCGATGAATATTGACCATATCATTGTAGACGGTTTCTCCCACAACCTGAAGTTGCACAATCCTTCTAAAAAGCACCTGGCGATTGGTGGAACTTACGGAGCATCTTTGTTAATCTATAATTACAATGCAGCGCCGCTAACGCGGAGTTTTTAAAGGAGAGCAACATGAGTTTTGGAAAGAACCTTCAATATTTTAGAAAGCTTAGTGGGAACATGACGCAGGAAGCTCTGGCGGAAAAACTGAACGTGAGCCGTCAGACAATTTCAAAATGGGAAATAGATGTGGCAAATCCCGAGATGGAAAAGGCGCTTGAAATCTGCAAAATCTTTAACTGTTCTCTGGATAATCTTTTTAGAGATGAAATGGATAAACAGAGCGATTCTTATTCCAACCTGCGGCTTGAGGAAGTTCCCGGCTTTCGTTATGTGGAGCACACGGTTATCAGTACAGGGCCCGAAAGCGATGCGATTGGCAAAATGTACAGGCTTGCAAAAGAAAATGGAATAGAAACTCCCCGCGTTATCGGCTGGGATTTTCCAAATCTTTCTCAGGAACAAATCAACGTCTTTAATATGCACGGATATACAGCGGCTTTGATTCTGCCTGATGGAGTTGCGCCTCAGGGTTGCAAAATCAAAGAACAGCCCGCTCATAAATATGCGGCAATTCACGTTGACCGCCCCTTTGAAAATCCTTTCGTGACAATTCCGGGCGCCTACCAGACGCTGGGAGATTTTATGAGAACCAATGGCCTTGTTCAGTCTGCCGAGGGCGTTATTCCTTGCTTTGAAACCGACGGAGAGGGTATGGATATTTATATAGCTTGCAGGTAGAGGGGGATGCGATGAACTATTCAAACACAAACGAACATTTATACGACGACATTGCCCTTTGGGAAAAAACTGACGGCAGGGATTTGTTTGCCCAGATGCCGCTGGCCTCCGATGTAAAGGATTCTCCGACTGTGCTTGATTTTGGTTATGGCTTTGGAGAAAATCTTTTTGCCTTGAGCAATGCTTATCCCAATGGAAAAATCTACGGAATTGATTGCAGTCCGGTCTGCCAGAAAGAAGTAGGCGAAAAAATTGCGGCACGCGGAATCAAAAACATCACCTTAATCAATAAGGAAGTTCATAACCTGCAGGATTTTGCAGACAACTCTTTGGACTTAGTGCTGCTTTATGACGCGCTCCACGGTGGCGACGGCAAAGGTAAGTACATGCTTTACGAAGAATCTCATCGCATTCTAAAAAGCGGAGCCTGTCTTTCCATCCTACCGGTTCACCTGAACAACTGGCGCGACCATGAAGGAAAAAAGAAAACCTACACCTCCGCCAAAATAAAAGCCGAACTTGCCGAATACGGTTTTGAATACACTGGCACCTGCCCCCAGAAAGGCGTCCACTGGGAAAAAAGCCACACTCTCTACTACATCAAAAAAGGCACAATAACCTTTGATACGCTGGAGAAGGTGGAGGTGATGAATTTTAGAAAGCTTCCATGATGACACCTTACTCTGTCATAAAGAAACATTGTTGCAGCTATTCTTTTGTTACCATCACTGAAGGAATGATTTTTTGTGATAAAATACAAAAGATTTGCGGCTTTTTTACACTCAGATGATCATAATCATCAAGCAAATCCAGTGCATAAGTATACTGCTCAATGACTGAAAGAATCTGATTTGTATCCAGCTGATTTTCTGTTCGACGGATTATCTGTAAAGTCTGGCGAAGTTCTTCGAGGCGGCGGTCATTTGCAGCATAACCTTTTAGAATATATTGCTTGAGTACCGAGTTTGCCCATTTACGGAATTCAATACCACGCTTAGACTTTACACGGTAGCCAACTGAAATTATGACGTCGAGCGAGTAATATTCTACATCATAAGTTTTCCCATCAGAGGCAGTTGTCGCAAAATTTGCGACAGTTGGAAGACCTTCCAATTCTTCTTCAATCGCATTCTTTACGTGTTTTCCAATTGTCTTTACATCACGATCAAAGAGAGAAGCCATCTGTTGACGATTCAACCAGACAATAACGAGAAAAGCATTAAACTAGAAGTTTAAAAGTTCAGGCAGCAGCTATCTGAATCATATTCAGCATAAAGCGCGCGTATTGGCGAGCTTCAACTTCATCATACTGACCAGGTACTCCGCTTTCATATTCAGCGAGTGCAGCTTTCACAATTCCATGATACTCAGAAGGAATATTTTCCAAAGCCCAATGACCACCTTCTGCTTTGGAAAGCACAAGACCCTCACGTTTGAAAGCCAGCACACGAGCAAGATTCAAAACCAGATAAGTTGTATTTTCTGTGATTTCAGATTCCGCATTTTCAACATCAGAACGGATTGAATCAAAATATTTTTCTGCAGGAACTTCGCCAAAGAAGTCTTCAATAGGCATGCCAAACAGACAACGACCACGAGCCCTCGTAATTGTAATATGAGCCGCAAGATCTTCATCAGTCCCCTTCATCTTCAGGATATAATCTTCTGGATTTTCCTTGTACCACTTCAAATGCATTGCCGAAAAATGAAGATCGAAAGGAGGTGGATAAATAAATGGTTTGCAGTCCTTTTGCAAAAGGACACTCATTTCAATTCCTGCATGATTAGAACCACTTTCACGGACAAAATCTTCGTGGAGCTCCACTACCCTATCCATAAAGTGACGTTTAGTCGAATCATCAAGCCCTGCTCGAACTCCAACCAGCAAATCCAAATCACTGGACTTAGGATTAAAACAACCCATTGCCGCAGACCCGTGAAGATACACACCGAGCAAGTTTTCACCAATTGTCTCCTCAGCCGCCTCAACAAAGCGAGTCAAATATTTTTCAAAGCTATCTGATTTTTTCATTTTCTATCTATTCAGAAACCGGCACCTTTACAACAATTTTACGCACTAACGAACGTTCGTTAATACAAACGCCAGGCATATGGACATCCTGTGGATAGAGGATCAGAAAATCACCAGCTTCAAGAACATAGTCTGTGCATTCATCATTGTGCTGGAAGAACATAACATCCTTTGCTTCATTATATTCGTCTTTGATTTCCATTTTTTCAATCGGAGTTACGGCAATCAATTCTCTTCCGCTTAAAATCAGCTGAATGTCGATGAACTTTTTGTGAGCCTCATATTTTGCTTCGCTGCGAGCCTTTGTTGTATATTCCTGAACACTTACATAAGCACCACCCTCAAGCTCATATTTTCCAACCGCAGCCCCATCAGCCTTGTTCACGATAAAATCATAAGCCGACGGACACAATTCTTTAATCTTGTTTAAATCTTTCATATTTACCTCGTTTTTATATTATCAAAATTTTTCGATTTATTTTATAGCGGATTATTTATTGCTTCCCACAGTCCACTCAGTCCATTCAATGTGATTATACTGCATCACATCGTCAGATTTTTTCATGCCGAGTTTTTCATAAAAGGGAATTGCATTTTCGTTTGCAATCAGATAAACGGCAATGTCCTTTTCGCCACCGGCAAGCTCATGAGCCTTTTCCATAAGCGCTCGGCCAATTCCCTGCCTTTCATAATTTCTGTCTACGCCTAAATCTGTAATATAAAGCCAATAACAGAAATCAGTTAGTCCGAATAAAATACCTACAGCAAGCCCGTCCTTATTTCGAGCCAAAAGGCTGATTGAGACATTTTTCACAAGCTTTGGAATACGCTCATAAAAGCGTTCTTTGGGATACTGTGAGCCAAGGTCTGTACGTTTGAGAAAATCAATGTATTCTTCTGCGCTGATTCGCTCTTCTTTTATTGTGATGTTACTTTTCATTTTTCAAATCCTTTTGTACTGAACAGAGTAAGCCGCCGCCATGGCCACGGCGAGTGTCGGAATGTCTTGTTGATTTATTTGTTTTATTTCCATAAGCCTTATGATTCAGGAGTTTTCCATTCTCCCTTTTTCCTATTCATTATTAATTTGCTTAAGTTTCAGAGTATTTTATCATAATAATTACCGTTGAATCTTTCCATTTGATCAGATTTTCTCAAAAAATCATATAAATGGCGGTAAATTGCAAAAATATATGACATTTTTTCTGCCAAAACTGATTTATCAATCCAAAATGTCATATATTTTCATGTAAATTACGAATTTATATGAAAATTCGCGGTCAAAAACCGACAAAAACAAGATTTGAACTTACTAAATGCCAGCCTTTATTCAATTGATGTCATATAATTTTACTAAATTTCCGAAAATATATGATTTTTCACGGGCGCATCAGGCTCGCCGCTACGCTCCGAGCCTGTCGGGTGTTCCGCGGCTCGGTAACCCTCGGCGTCCTCACTCACTTCGTTCGCTGCGGTTGCTGGCTATCGCCACCGCTCCATACCCTTGCGCTTTTGGATTATTTGCAAAAACTCCGAGCGTTGCTTTTGTATCACTTTCTCCATTTTTCCAGAATCTTCAGTCCCTGGTCGACATCTTCGCCAAGGACTTCCTGAATTTTCTCAAACTTCTTTTTGGAATGCATAGTATTCATAACTCGTAGCAATTCTTTTTTGTCGTACTTTTGAATAAAAAGCGCCATGGCCCTTATCGCATTTGTATCTTTTCCGAGTGAGTAAAAGCCTTTCTTGCAATCATAAAGTTCGCTGCATTCGTAACAGCCGTCCAGGCATTTTTCTTTACAGCAGGCTGTGTTAGGGCAGATTCCATCCGGAGAGCATGTTGCAAAGGAACAGGTGTTGTAAATTGTTCTGCAAGACCCGCACCAGGCAGTAAGAAAACAGTGGCCGCAGGAAAGCCCACAATAAGCAATCTGATCTACACCTTTTTTTGCCTGCTGGCACAGCTTGTTTTTAATGCGCCTCATTGCTTCCACATGCATAATCCAGTGGCGGGATAAAGGCATCTGAATCAACCCTTTGATATTCTTACCACACCAGTAATCAATCAGCCAGGCGGAACTTTCATCTGGGCTCACGCAGCCGGTTGCACGGAGCCGTTCCTTGTCCTCGGCAGTGAAACTCTTCTTCAAATCCGCAAAGTTCAGGCCCGCCAGCATTTCATGCGTAGACTCCATCACAGCACTGCAATATTCATACACAGCTTTAATATCCAGCGATTTTGAAAAGTCAATCATGGCATCGCCGTCAAGCTCGTTGCCAGTTGTGATGCACGGGCTCTTAGTTTTACTGAGCCAGCCGCCCACAATAAGAACTTGTTCATCATTCAAAATTAGCGAATGCACAACAATATCTTCAATTCGAAAAAGGTGCCAGAGCGACCAGGCAAGCGTTGTGTGCTGCGTCCCCTTCCCCACGCCAAAAGGCATCTGATAAAAAGCCACTGGAGGAAAAGTGTTTATAATAGAAGTTATCTGCTCAAAAATCTCAGTTCGAAGTGCAAGAAGAACTCTTATTCCATCTGCAAAAGTCGCATTCTTAGCAATCAGCGTCTGCATCTTTTTGTTTTGTTCTGACCAGTTATTATCCATATTATTTTTGCCCTCTCTATTTGTCTGTATCACGTTCTTCGGCTGTATTTACGCCCCCGCGCACCAGCCATATCACGCTTTTCGGCTGTATTCACGCCCCGCCCCCCCCAGCTCCCCGACCATATAACG
>JAGAZB010000043.1 GCA_017940255.1 Treponema sp. | reverse complement strand
TCTTTTTCCTTCAACTGAAGAATGGAAGGGGAAAATTTTACTGCTTGAATCATCTGAAGAAAAGACAAAACCCGATTTATACAGGAAGATGATAAGAACATTGAAAGAAACAGGAATATTTGATTCGATAAGTGGCATTCTTGTTGGTAAACCCATTGATGAGATTTACTATGATGAATATAAATCTGTTTTACTAGAAGAAATAGAGAATAAGAATTTGCCTATTGTTTACAATATAAATATTGGACACGCAACACCTCATTGTATTATTCCGTTTGGGATAAAGTGTAAGGTAAATATGGACGAACAGACTATTATCTTTAATCAATAAAATCACATAACAAAGTTTCAAAGCGGATGTCACGGTCAAGCTGTGCCACCGTTTAAGCAATTGTTATGGCGACAGGCCACTGGCCTGCCTTTTAGGAAGGAAAAAATGAGGGCATTAATTATTAACTGCAGTCCTGTAAAAAATGGAGCAACTGCTGAAATCGTAAAAATTGCAGAAGAATGCATCAAGCAGAAATACGAAACATCAGCTGTTTGCATTGATGATTATAAATTCAATTTTTGTAAAGGCTGCAGAAGCTGCCATTCAACAGCAAAATGTATCCAACATGATGATTTTGATTTATTAATCAATGAATTTGAAAAAGCAGAAATAGTAATATGTGTATCACCTTCATATTGGGCAGATGTTCCCGGTCAATTTAAGGCATTCATCGACAGGTGTACACCATGGTGCAATACTCATGAACCGCACGCCAGTCTTTCAAAAGGCAAGAAAGGATATTCCATAGTTTTACGAACAGGTCCAAATATGAAAGAATGTGAACGACTCATATCTACAATCGAGCATTTTTATGGACATATGGAAATTGAAAGCGTTGATAGAATAGGATTCTGCCAAATAGAGTTTAAAGAAGCTGTTGATGGTATAAAGAACGGGATTATTGAATTCTGCAAGAAAATATAAAAAGTTCAGCATTCAATCCGTATAAATGATCAGTGGCGTGTCTATTTTACAGAAAAAGACGGACATTACTTCATAACCGCAGAAAGATAACTGTAGATACTTCTTTAAGATGCATATGCATAAAAAATTGCCATAACAAAGGTTACGACCTTCGGTCGATAAGGTAAATCATCCAACAAATTTTTTCTCTAAAAATTTGGGTAGTGTACACTACCCAAAGGACTTGAAAGAGTCCTTTGGGCGAAGTCTTGCTTTGCTCGACTTCGCCCAAAATCAAAAAAAAATAATAAAATCGTTGGAGGATTTTATGAAACAATTTTCTAAAGTTGCAGCAATCGTTGCTGCATTAGTTATGGCATGTGCATTCGCTGGCTGTAAAAACTCGACAAATGAAGATGACGGTAATTCGACATCAAAACTTAACGCACCAACAAATTTGATTATCAACTCTATGACAGATAACACAATTTCTTGCGATGTAAACATTACATTCAATTATGATGGTAAAACAGGTCTTGAAGGGGCAACAAATGCAGTTCTTGGATATGCGACAACAAACGATTCTTCAAAGGCATATTATGATATGAATACTTATTCCACAGTCGAAGCTGGCTCAAATACACGAACTGTACAGATTCCTTCAACTAGTGCACCCTATTTGGTACCTGTTGATGGGAAAACATATTATTTCTGGCTTAAAGTGACAAGTGACGCAAACAATATGTCTGACAGTGCATGGAGTAATGTAGCTGAATTTACATACACTAAATAAAAAAAAATTAAGAATTTTTTTTAGAACTATAAAAAACGGGCTGCCCCCGCTGCACGAAGGAAGCCCGAAAGGAAACAATCTATGGTATAGATTGTCACCGAGGAGTCGGCAAGCACAGCTTTAGCGAACGCTAAAGAGCAAATCGCCGTAGCTTGGGAATGGCCAGAGTTCTTTTGGAGTAACAACTTCAAGTTCATCGGCACAAAGTCTAAGCTCGTTCATTGCGGCAAAAACATGCTCGCGGTAGAAGAAGGCAGTCTTGCTTGAATCTCCGCCTTCTGCAATCTTCTTTGCTTCCTGCACTTCTGCTTCAAGTTTTTCTGTTTTGCTGAAAATGCAGCTTGTAAGACTACTTATCTTCTTGAGCATTGAACTTTCGTAACTTGTATCACATCCTGCTTCGCCAAGAGCTGCCTTTTTCAAACCTATTGTCTGAGCAAGAGTATTTGCATATTTGCTGGCAGCCGGAAGAATGTCTTTCTTTGCCATTTCAAGCATTGTTTCAGCTTCAATGTTGATAATCTTTGAGTAATTTTCGTTGTGAATTTCAAAACGGCTTGTAAGTTCTACCTTGCTGTAAACGCCAAACTTTTCAAAAACTTTTACGTTCTTTTCATCAAGGATATGTGGCAAAGCTTCTGGTGTAGATTTCAAGTTCAAAAGTCCGCGTTTTTCAGCTTCTTTTACCCATGAATCATCATAACCATTTCCATTGAAGATAATTCTCTTGTGTTCTTTGATTGTCTTCAAAATCAGGTCGTGTAAATCACCCTTGAAATCCTTAGATTTTTCAAGTTTATCTGCAAACTGAGAAAGTTCTTCTGCAACTACAGTGTTCAGAAATACGTTTGCACAGGCAATTGATTCATTTGAACCAAGCATACGGAATTCAAACTTGTTTCCTGTAAAGGCAAAAGGAGAAGTACGGTTACGGTCTGTTGTATCCTTGTTGAAATCTGGAAGAACAGTAACACCAATCTGCATTTTTTCTTTTTCGTGTTTTCCGTATGGAACGCCCTTCTCTATTGAATCCAGAATAGCTGAAAGTTCATCGCCAAGGAAGATAGAAATGATTGCTGGAGGCGCCTCGTTTGCTCCAAGACGGTGATCGTTTCCGGCAGAAGCAACAGAAATGCGGAGTAAATCCTGGTATTCATCAACAGCTTTAATGATGGCACACAAGAAAAGGAGGAACTGAGCATTCTGATCAGGACTTGTTCCCGGGTCAAGAAGGTTCTTTCCAGTGTTTGTAGAAATAGACCAGTTGTTGTGCTTTCCGCTTCCGTTTACACCGGCAAATGGTTTTTCATGAAGAAGACAAACCATTCCGTGGCGGGCTGCAACCTTGCGCATCATTTCCATTGTAAGCTGGTTGTGGTCGCAGGCAAGGTTTGTTGTTGTAAAGATTGGAGCAAGTTCATGCTGAGCTGGAGCAACTTCGTTATGTTCAGTTTTTGCAAGGATTCCAAGCTTCCAAAGTTCCTTGTTCAAATCCTTCATAAATTCCTGAACACGAGGCTTAATCATACCAAAATAGTGATCTTCAAGTTCCTGTCCTTTTGGAGCCTTTGCACCAAAAAGTGTGCGGCCTGTGTAAATCAAGTCTTCGCGCTTGTCGTAAACACTCTTGTCTACAAGGAAGTATTCCTGTTCTGGACCAACTGTAGTTTTTACAGAAGTAACAGATTCGTTTCCTTCAAAGAGCTTCAAAACGCGAACAGCCTGCTTAGAAATGGCCTGCATAGAACGAAGTAATGGAGTTTTTTTATCAAGTGCTTCACCAGTATAAGAACAGAAGGCTGTTGGAATACAGAGTGTGCCATCTTTAATAAAGGCATAACTTGTTGGATCCCAGGCTGTGTAACCGCGGGCTTCGAAAGTTGCACGGATTCCGCCACTTGGGAAAGAAGAAGCGTCTGGTTCACCCTGAACAAGTTCTTTTCCACTGAATTCCATAATAACTTTTCCATCGCTTGCAGGAGTGATAAAGCTGTCGTGTTTTTCAGCAGTAATTCCTGTAAGAGGCTGGAACCAGTGAGTAAAATGAGTGGCTCCCTTTTCAATAGCCCAGTCTTTCATTGCATTGGCAACAACAGTTGCTACAGAAGAATCCAGTTTTTCTCCATCAGCAATTGTTTTCATCAGCTGCTTATAAGTTTCTTTTGGCAGCCGGGCCTTCATAACTGTTTCATTAAAAACATTTTCGCCAAAAATTGGTGTTACCTGATCCATAAAAATCTCCTTGTGTAAAAGAAAAGGCGCCATAAACTTTTACCGGATAGAATTCCGGAAAAATCTACAGCGCCTTTGCTATTAATATACAATACTTTAAACTAAAAAAGGTCGCAGAAATACCCTTTCTGCGACCTCTTTGTCGTTCTTGAGTCAAGTTATACAGTGACTAAAATAAAATGTCAAGTAGCCTGCAAGATTTACATGCAGGCCTGCTTCCGGTAGTTGACATAAAGCCCTCTAAGTTTTATAACTCTAGAGATATTTGAGCAAAGACGCTCATTCGATTTGAGGACATATTGTCGTATATTGTCGTCAGATGGAATGAGCGTCTTTTTTTTATCCAAACGGCTCTCACAGGAGAAAAGAAATGAAGGCTTGGCTGATTCTGGCAGATGGAAGTATTTTTGAAGGAACTTCAATTGGGGCTTCTGGTTCTACAATTGGTGAAACAGTTTTCACCACTGGAATGACCGGCTACCTTGAAACCCTTACAGATCCAAGCTATTACGGCCAGATTGTTACACAAACCTTCCCTTTAATTGGAAATTACGGAGTGATTCCTGAAGATTTTGAAAGCAAAAAAAGCTGGGTAAGCGGATATATCGTAAGGGAAATGTGCGAAATGCCTTCAAATTTCAGAAATCAGGGAAAACTTGATGATTATTTGAAGGCTCAGGGAATTATTGGAATATGTGGAATTGATACAAGGGCACTTACAAAAAAGCTCCGTAAAAGCGGAGTTATGAATGGTATGATAATAAGTGGAAAAGAAAAGTGCCCAGAAGTTAATGACAAGTTAATAAAAATTATCAATGAGTATACTATTTTAGACGCAGTAAAGCGTCTTTCTTCTCCTTCTTCCTCTGATTTAGTTGATTTTTCACTAAATCAAGACAAATCTAGTGATAAATCATTAAAAATCATTCTCTGGGACTTTGGTGCAAAGGCTAATATTCAGCGTGAACTGGAAAAGCGCGGCTGTAAGGTTCTTGTGCTTCCTTCATCAGCAAAAGCAGAAGAGATTCTTTCTCTTAATGCAGATGGCCTCATGCTTTCGAACGGGCCCGGAGATCCTGCAGAAAATACAGAAATAATAAGCGAAATAAGAAAAATCTGTGATTACGGAAAGCTTCCTGTTTTTGGAATCTGTCTTGGCCACCAGATGCTGGCGCTGGCAAGAGGATGTAAAACCAGCAAGCTAAAATTTGGACACCGTGGTGGTAATCATCCTGTAAAAGATACAGAAAGCGGACGTGTTTACATCACAAGTCAGAATCATGGTTATGCGGTAGAAAACACATCACTGCCGCAGTATGCAAAGATGAGTTTTTTTAATGTAAATGACGGAACTGTTGAAGGAATAAAGTACACAGATATTCCGGCCTTTAGCGTTCAGTTTCATCCGGAAGCCTGTGGCGGTCCCCACGACACAAACTTTTTATTCGATGCTTTTTTAGACGAGGTAAAAAAATGCCATTAAATAAGGATATTCACAAAGTAATGATTATTGGATCTGGACCGATTGTAATTGGTCAAGCTGCGGAATTTGACTACGCGGGAAACCAGGCCTGCAAGGCCTTAAAGGAACAGGGACTTGAAGTCTGCCTTGTAAACTCAAATCCGGCAACCTTAATGACAGACCCGAGCATGGCAGATGAAATTTATCTTGAACCGCTCACTCTTACTACCTTGCAGAGAATCATAGAAAAAGAAAAACCAGACAGCCTGCTTTCCACTCTTGGCGGCCAGACAGGACTTACGCTCAGCATGGAGCTGGCAAAATCTGGTTTTCTTGCCTCTCACAATGTAAAACTCCTGGGAGCAAGACCAGAAACTATCGATAAGGCAGAAGACCGGCAAATCTTTAAGGACACAATGGAAGCAATTGGCCAGCCATGTATTCCTTCAAAAGTAGTTACCACTTACGAAGATGCTGCAGATTTTGTGCACAACGAAATTGGATTTCCTGCAATCATTCGTCCGGCCTTTACCCTGGGCGGAACCGGCGGCGGTATTGTAAACAACGAACGCGAGCTTAATGAAATTGCCCACAACGGCCTCCACCGCTCCCCAATTCATCAGATTCTGGTTGAAAAATGTATTTCCGGCTGGAAGGAAGTTGAATTTGAAGTAATTCGAGACAGCAAGGGTAACGTAATAACTGTCTGTTCAATGGAAAACTTTGACCCCGTTGGAATTCACACGGGAGACTCCATTGTAATTGCCCCAACCGTAACACTTGCGGATAAGGAATATCAGATGCTGCGCTCGGCCGCTTTGAACATAATTTCTGCTATGGAAATTGAAGGCGGTTGTAACTGTCAGTTTGCACTCAACCCGGACAGTTTTGAATATGCGGTTATTGAAGTAAACCCTCGTGTTTCGCGATCCTCTGCCCTAGCCTCTAAAGCAACCGGTTATCCAATTGCAAAGGTTGCGGCCCTGATTGCAGTGGGCTTTACTTTAGACGAAATTCCAAACTTTGTAACGAAAAAGACTAAGGCCTGCTTTGAGCCTGTTTTGGATTATGTAGTTGTAAAAATGCCGAAATTCCCTTTTGACAAGTTTGTTTATGCGGCAAGAAAGCTTGGAACTCAGATGAAAGCAACCGGCGAAGTTATGGCAATCGGCCAGAATTTTGAAGAGGCAATTTTAAAGGCCTGCCGAGGTCTTGAAATTGGCATTAAAGATTTGAATCTTCCAGCTTTTGAAAAAGAAGGTGATGAAAAAATACGGGAACGTGTAAATCAGCCAACTGACCAGAGAATTTTTGCTATTTATCAGGCTCTGAAGCGGGGGCTTTTGAGCGTGGAAGAAATTCACGAAATTACAAAAATAGACAGCTGGTTCTTGTGGAAAATTGAAGGAATTTGTAAGGCGATTGAGAGGGGCGTTACGGGGCGTCGTCTGAGCCCCGTAGAGAGGGTACGTTCGCTGCCGCTCACTACCAAGTTTCCTTCGGAAACTTGTACGGGGGTATTCGCACTCGACTCGGTAGAGTCGAGTTTCAAGCGGGCTTCCCCCTCCTTACTCTACCCACCCGCTTCATTTAAAATGGTCGATACCTGCGCGGGAGAATTTGAGGCAGAAACGCCTTATTTCTATTCGACAACAGGCGGTATTAACGAAGCAGAAATGTTCATAAAGGAAAACTAAATAAAAGGAGGAAGGAAACTAAAAAGATTGGAAGTGGAAGATTCTAAAAAATTGCTCCATGTTTTCGCAATTTTTTTTACGAATCTTTTATTTGACCACGGTGCCAATTGAAGGTAAAAACCTAAATTGGATTTTTCCGTGGGAAAATCCAATTTTTAACGGTTTTTCCTATTGTAGGCATGTGTGGATTTGTAGGATGTTTTGATTTAAGTAGTGGTAGTAAACCTATTGAGCAGGGCCTTAAAGAGGAACTTAGAGCTCAAGTTTTGGAAATGAGTAAAAAAATCCGTCACCGCGGACCGGACTGGAGCGGCGTTTATACCGGAGAAAATGCAATTTTGAGTCACGAAAGACTTTCGATTGTAGACCCTCTGAGTGGAAAGCAGCCACTGATTAGTGATGACGGCAAACTGATTCTTGCGGCAAATGGTGAAATTTATAATCACAAGGCTTTGCGCAAGCAGTTTGAAGGAAAATATAACTTTTTGACCGGCAGCGACTGCGAGGTTATTCTTCCTTTGTATAAAAAGTACCGGGAAAGCGGCGATTTTGCTGCTATGATAGAAGAGCTTTCGGGTATTTTTGCCTTTGCCCTTTACGACAGCGAGCACGACACTTACCTTATTGCCCGCGACGAAATTGGCGTTATCCCTCTTTATCAGGGCTGGGATAAGGCTGGCCGCTACTATGTTGCAAGCGAGCTAAAGGCACTGGAAGGCGAATGTCTTACAATCGAAGAGTTCCCGAATGGAAGTTATTTATGGTCAGGAGGGGAAAGCGATGTTTTGTCTTCCGATGAAAAAAAATCGGAGACAAAACTCGTTAGTGAGCGAGAGCGAACGAATCTTCCCCTCTCTTTAGAAAAGCCTGTCCGCTGGTATAAGCGTGCTTGGGAATCATACGATGCTGTAAAGGCTTCACCTCGCGCCACAGACGACAAGGGCGAAATTATTAATCCTTCTGTAATTGAAAAAGTTCGCAACGGACTTGAAACTGCCGTAAAAGCTCAGCTTATGAGCGATGTTCCTTACGGGGTTCTTTTGAGCGGTGGTCTGGATTCTTCTGTAATTGCGGCAATCACACAAAAATACAGTAAAAAGCGTGTAGAAAGTGACAGCCGTGAAGCCGCCTGGTGGCCACAGCTCCACTCTTTTGCAGTTGGCCTTGAAGGTTCGCCAGACCTGATTGCTGCACGAAAAGCTGCAGAATACATTGGAACAGTTCATCACGAGGTGCATTTTACAATTCAGGAAGCCCTGGATGCCCTGCCGGATGTTATCTATCATATTGAAACTTATGATATTACAACTGTTCGTGCTTCTACCCCAATGTACCTGCTTGCCCGTGTAATTAAATCAATGGGAATTAAGATGGTTTTGTCTGGAGAAGGCAGCGATGAGCTTTTTGGCGGCTACCTCTACTTCCACAAGGCACCAAATGCCAAGGAATTCCACGAAGAACTTGTTCGCAAAATGAGTAAACTCCATCTTTACGACTGTCTGCGCGCAAACAAGTCTTTAATGGCCTGGGGTGTTGAAGGTCGCGTTCCATTCCTTGACAAAGATTTTATTGATATTGCAATGTCGCTTAATCCTAGTGACAAAATGAATATAAAGATGGCTGATGGCACACTTGGCTGTGGCGCCGGCGGTCAGCGTATAGAAAAATGGATTTTGCGCAAGGCCTTTGAAGATCTGCTTCCAGAAAGTATTGCATGGCGTCAGAAGGAACAGTTTAGTGACGGTGTTGGTTA
>JAGAZB010000042.1 GCA_017940255.1 Treponema sp. | reverse complement strand
GATAAAAGCCTGCCCATAAAATGTTTTGAATCCGACTTTATTAAACATAAAATGATTCCAGGTCGTGTCTGAGTATCCGAGAAAAATCTTTTTGTTATCTTTTACTGCATTTTTTAGTTCATCGTTTTCAAAAAGATACGGAAGCAATCGATAAGTATCATCCCCACCGATTGCACATAAAATCATATCGATGGACTTGTCGCGGAGCGCATCCAGTAAATCCTTAGATCTTTCTTTGGGATTATTCTTTATATATTCCATTCCTTTTAGAGCTGATTCCGTAGTAACAACTTCAAGTCCATAATTTTTCAGTCGGTTAATCCCGATTTCTAATTCATGAGAAATAAACGGCTCTCCGAGGATTCCCCTGGATAAACTTATTATCGCAATTTTTTTTATCATTTATATAACTCCAAACGCGCCCCAGTGCGGGCGTCCACATAACAATATTTTTTTTTCGTTTGTAGTTGCTTTTCGAGCTGAAATGATTCTGATTACTTCATCATTTTCCCGATAGCAATGACAAACAACCAGCACTTTAGAATTATTACTAATGCCTAAAATAATAAATCTATCCTCTTCTTCCGAATGGTCTGGATCTGCAATTAATATTGCATTTTTTTATATGCATATCCAAAATTAATTGGAGGAGATGTTACAGAAATATATTCAAATACATCCTGACTATTATTTTTTAGTCCATGAATATCTCCATCAGCAAAACGAACTACATCACCATTCTCAAATACTTCTTCTTTGTTATCTGCAAGAAGTAAAATCCCTTTTCCATTTACGGCGATCCATATTTGTTCCGAAGTATCATGTTTATGCCGAGGTTGTTCATTATTAGGTTGAACCAAAACTCTTGTGATAGTAATTCTTTCGGATTTACTATTTTCTGGATTCAATAGCTGAAATGATTCAACACCAGGATTGCTTAAAATTTTGATTTCGGATTTTTTTATTATTTCCATTTTCATTCTCCGTGCACCAGTGGTGCGTCTACATATCAACTGGTTGTACCGCAGGCAGCTTGACTGCCTGTCGGCTATGATGCATCGTGCGCGCAAGCGCACTAGATAATAATTTCCTTAAATGCAAACGACCGAAGGTCGTAACCTTTGTTAGGTTTTGTTACCATAATATCGAGATAATTTTGAAATTATTATTTCTTCAAAATTCCTTCGACCATCGATTATTGTGTGAACTATTACTTTATTACCTGAGATTTCATAAACGATTCTATAATATTCTTGAATCAATTCTCTATATTTTGTTATACCCTGACGTTCCAATTCGGGAACTGTTCTTCCGCTTTCAGGATGTTTCTGGAGTGAGAAAACATTTTCTTCAAATTCAGAAATTATTCTTTCAACGTAATTTGGACTTCGAGAATAATGATAAGCAGCAATTTCATCCAAATCTGCTTCGGCAAATTCTGAAATTATAATTTCTTCAATTTTTTCATCTTCCAAGATTGTACTTCCTTCTTAAATTTGAAAAAACTTCTTTTGCAGGTTTTGTTCTTCCCGCCTGTACATCCATTTCAGAGAATTGAATGATTTTTAACAAATTGAATGCATCCTTCATTTCCTGGTAAGATTCAACATCAATTAATACTGCCCGAGATTCACCATTTTGTGTAATGATTAACGGTTCCTTTTTGTCATTTACAAAATTCATCATGTCGGCAGCATTAGTTTTTACATAGGAAATCGGTTTAATACATTCCTGAACATTTGTAATCATAAAAACCTCCAGTCTTAATATGATACTATATTAAGACTGATTTAACAAGAAAAAAGGCAGGCTCTGAAATACTTAATCCCACCAGCAATCGCCTTGTTCTGCCATAAAATCTGCAAGTTTTCGGTAAGCTGTTTTTCTGTCTTCTTTATATAACTGTTCTGCCTTTTTATAAGCAAGTACTTTTTCTTTCTGAGATAATTCATTCAATTTCTCATTATTACGATATATCCTTGTGTATTTTTTATTCATGTGATCAATCTTTTGAATATTCTTTATAAGGTGACGAAGATGTAACAATTGAGTCAGGGTACGTCTATTTCCACGGACAAGTTTTCTTGTTTCTGGAGAAAGCTTTCTATAATCAGGCATTGAAATATAAAAACTCTGCTCTCCAGAAATAATTTCATCTATGATATTAGGAATGAGAATTTTATTTTGATTTATCGTGTCCTGAAGTTTATGCAAATCTGAGAAAGGAGAAGTTCCAAAATCAGCAGACAATTCAAAATCTTTCGTAAAATCTTTTTTTCTATATTGAGGTGCTTCTTTATGTATGCCTTTAAGAAAATCTTCTTTATTAAAGTCATAGAGTTTTTTATCTTTTGGAATTTCATTTGGAGGAATCTGGATATCGGTTTCGTGTGCGATATAAAAAATCCTATTGATTATTTTATTCTCTTTAAGAGATGAAGTTCCCTGACAAATTAAATAGTAATGACAAAGACCAGAGTCTGAATGATTTTCAAAATCATTAATAACAGATGATGAATCTTCTCTATCATATTCTTGAGTGTATGTATTTCCAATCCAGAGCTGTGATTTCCAATTACGTGTCTCATGACATTCTTCAGAGAAAGAATGATTCCAGCTTAAATACTTTGGTTTGATTCCAGAAAAAATATTTATTAAAAATTTGATCAATTGCCCATTTCCTATCACTATCTGGTACAGCTTCTCGATATTGTGATTTAAGGTTGCCAGAATCTAGATAAAAATATGCCTGATTACCATGCTCTTTGAGATTCCAGAACATATGTTCAATTTTAAGGCGCATTATATCAAGAATATCATTTTCACCATCCCAAGTTCGTGTAAGCCAGTCACGTGCAGGAATCTTCTCATTTAATGGACTATAGATGTTTTGTTTATCGTCGTACCAGAAACTTGGAAGTCGGCGGAAGCGATACCAGTATTCTGTTTCAATAAATTGTGAAATTATTCTTTTGATTTTTCTGAAAAGTTTTTCTCTGTGCATAATAACTCCTTTTTTTAAGGATAATGCTGTTTGTCGAGAAAAACATTAAAGTACTAGTTTAAAAATAATTTACATAAAAAATGAGGCCGCAAGAAAACTTACGACCTCCGTGAAACACTCGCGATTAAAGGTGCGATTTCCTTTTAAGGATTCCACTTATGGTAGGACTCACCATGTGTCATTTTTTAATTCTTCCCACATTGCATTCATAGAAGTCCTTGACATGTCTTTTTCTAATTCCGTAGAATCTGCAGGTTCTGCTTCAGGAACTTTTGGTAAAACATATTTAAATTTTTCTACAGAAACTTTTTTTGCTCTTTGTTCGAGATATTTTTTTTCATTCATTCTTTTACCATGCGCCCCAGTGCGGGTGTCCACATAACAATTGGTTGTACCTGCCTACAATCGAAGAGCCGTTAAGAAAAATGCGAAAGCATTTTTTAGGCTCATCGAAATAATGGCTGCGGAACAATTGATTGTTCCGCAGCGGGCTTGATCCGCTGTCGGCTACGAACCTTTGTTATGCTTTCTTTTAATTATTCAGCCTCGTCAGAATCAATTTCTAATATTTTATTTGCTGTATCAGATTCCGGCAAAGCTTCAACTTTAGTAAGTTTTCTTTCAATCTGTCTACTTCGTGTTTCTGCTTTTTCAATTTCACTTGTAGCTGATTGAAGTTTTTCCTTTGTTTTTTGTAATACTGTACCGAATTTACCAAACTCTGTTTTTACAGCTCCAAGTAAATCCCAAACTTTACTTGTTTCTTTTTGAATTGCTAAAGTTCTAAATCCCATTTGAAGGCTATTTAACAAAGCTGTTAAAGTCGATGGCCCTGCAACTGTTACCTTGTATTCATTCTGTAATTTTTGAACAAGACCTGGAATACGATTCAATTCTGCATATAAACTTTCATAAGGTACAAATAAAATTCCAAAATCAGTAGTATATGGAACTTCAATATATTTTTCCTTAATATCTTTTGCGAACTTTTTAATTTCTGTTTCCAGTTGTTTACGTAATACTTCAATTTGTTCTTTTTCACCTTGCTCATAAGCTAGTGTAAGATTATCCCAGACGGTTGCAGGATATTTTGAATCTAAAGGTAAATAAATAAACTCTCTTTCTGTGTTTTTTGAAGGAATTTTTACGGCAAATTCAACGACTTTTCTAGGATTTGAAGGATTCGGATGTGCATTTTTTTCAAACTGCTCTACAGAAAGGAAATCATTCAGTATTGTTTCAAGCTGAACTTCACCCATTCCTCCCGCTGTTTTTACATTTGTAAGAGCTCGTTTTAATCCGCCAACATCATTTGCAAGATTTTGCATTTCTCCAAGCCCCTTTTGTACTGCTTCAAGTTGCTTTGTTACCAATTCAAATGAATTTGTTAATCTTTTTTCAAGAGTTGTTTGCAATTTCTCATCAACAGTTGCACGCATTTGTTCAAGTTTTTTTTCATTGCTATCTTGAATATTTTTCAAGCTGTTTTGAACTGTTTCTTGTTGTTTTGTAAGATTATCTTGTGTGACTTTCGAAAGCGAATCTAATCTTTCCGATAATGTAGACATAAATTTTGTCAAATTGCTTGTCATGGCTTCTTGTGTATTTTTTGTCAGAGTATCAAATTTTGAATTTATGGAGTCCTGAAATTTTACAATAGTTTCATTAGATTCTTTTCTTGATTCACGATTACTTTCAGAGTTTTCTTTTCTATTTCTTTCAAATTCATCCTTCAAATTTTTTTCATAATTATCTAACTTTTTTTCATAGTCAAGTAATTTTGAATTTATTATACTTGATTCATTTTGTTTTACCTTTAATAAAAGAATAATTAATAGAACAATAGTAATTATTACTAAACCAATGATGATTAAAGGAAATATAAATTCCATACTTTTTCTCCTTTACTTCCAGCCCAGTGGGCTGTGAGCATAACTATGCGCTTAAACGGTGGCGGGCTTGACCCGACATCCGATTTGAAGTGCATGTTATACGTTTTCTTTATTATAATCTTCTAAATATTTGAAGATATATCCATTCCTTGTTTGCTTGTTTTTCCCAATACAAACATTTGTAATTGATGTAACAGATTTTATATTTAATTCGTCTGCACATTTACGTAGTGATTTATATATTTTTCCATTATTAATACAAATAAATGGCTTACTATGTTTTTCGGATAAAGCAATTTTTTCTTTTTCTGACAATTTAATACCTTTTCTCGCTCCTGAGGTATATGACGCTGAATTACTTTGATAATTCTTACATAGATTTTTGTTTTTCTTTACAATTTGTTTAACTTCATCTGATGAATCAATAATAATTCTTACATTATTCTTAATCATACATTTATATTTTGAGTCAGCTCTTCTTTGATATCCATTATATTCCGCTTCTGTTATAGTTCCGTTTTTAAGTCGATTAAGTTGATAAGGATCTATATATTTTCCATTTTTATCAAAAAAGTTTTGTCCTTTTATTTCAATATACTGTTTTTTTTCTGTATCAAAGAAATCTGGAACGTAATCATATGTTTTTTCATCAACTGTGTATTTATATACTACAGTATCTATTCTTTTCCATTCTGGATGTTCAAGTTGCAAAGCTAATTCCGTTAAGTTATACCCTTTTCCATTGTATATGTATTTACATTGAGCATTCCATCCGAGTGTTCCATTTTTTTCTTTTGCTGCTTTACATTTTTTTACAGATTCTTTCTTTTCATCTTCTGATAAATTATTTAGCGCTTCTTTAGCTTTTTCCTTAGCAAGTAATCCTTCAGGGCTCTGATTCCATTTTTTCATTTGTTGCGATCTATGAAGTTTTTTTTCTTCTTGGGTTAAACTTTTATATTTCTCTGAAAAGATTTTAATATTGTTCTCTGTAGGTTCAGCACCAGGATTCCATGATTGGAAGATGCATAAACGTATTCCATATTTTTTACATAAAGTTGTAGGAGAAAGAGGTTTGCTTGAAAATTTCTGGAAATCTTCTTCTTTTATTAGATTATATTTTTTAACTGTTTTAAAACTAATGTTATATTTTTTTGCAAGTTCTGAGCGAGATAATCCTTCTAGATTTGGATTTCTTTTAATGTTTTTTATTTCATTGTTAGCTTTAGAAACAAATTCTTTTATTAAGGCTGAAGAAGAAGAAGGGGAATAATAATCTATTGAACCTCTAGCATATGGAAAAGAAACATCTGGTTTAATATTATTTAAACTACAAAATAGTTTGCCACTGCTTATACTTTGTTTTCCACATTCTTTGGCAATTTGCTTTAGAGTTTTAAAACCTTTTCTTTCTAAATCTTTTATTTTTTCTTTTTTCATAAAATGCGCCCCAGTGCGGGCGTCCACATAACAAATATTATCCATATCCACCATAGAAATTTTCTGCTGCACGATAGTGTCAGTATAAAATCAGGAGGTTGGATACTTCATATCCCCATTGTACAACAAGATATGCGAAAATGATAGGGTTTTATGCGGATAGGTATAAAACAGAAGATTTTACAGCCTATCCAGCGGACTAACCACACCTCCGGCCCCTCTGTTCAAAACATGCGTATAAATCATAGTCGTACTTACATCGCTGTGCCCCAGCAGTTCCTGTATCGTCCTTATATCATATCCAATCTCCAGCAGGTGTGTTGCAAATGAATGGCGGAAGGTATGGCTGCTCGCATTCTTGTTTATCCCGGCTTCGAGTATGGCTTGTTTTACTGCGCGCTGCATCAGGCTTTCGTCCAGGTGCCAGCGGCCTTCTTGGCCGGTTTCGGAATTTTTCCAGCGGTTTTTCTGGGGGAAGAGCCATTGCCATCCGTGCCTCGTTCAATCTCATGCCAGTCCCGTAAAGAAGCTTTGCAATCAGTTTTTTCTGACCGTAAAGATTTCCAATAACCCGGCTCACTTCATTCCGGCTGAAGACTACAGGAATACGTTCAGATTTTTTAGCGCGGATAACAGAGCCAAGTTCAGTCACAGGTGTGTTCTGAATAAATCTGAAATAAAAGAGCAGGGCAGCTAGTGCCTGATTTTGAGTCGAAGTGCGTATTGTACAAACCTTACGATTTTAGGAAGTTTTACGAAAAAAAATAAATTTATTTTCAAGATATATTGACTATTTTTTTTGATAACTGTATAACAAAAACATCTAAGGCAATGAGGTCGTAGGAAAAATCCTGCGACCTTTTGTTTTTTATATAGCAATGACGCTGCGTTCACTGCGCTCCTTAAGGAGTGAAGGTTACACGCAGCGTTATTTTTTTATAGGCGGCGATGATGTCGGGTGTGTGCACCAAGTGCACAGTGCACACTCTGAAATCACCGCCACTTTTTTTTAACAATTAAGGTGGTAAACCTAAAAAATTGCTTTCGCAATTTTTTTTAACGGTTTGCTATTTATCACCGGCCGCCTACCGGGCGGCCTTACTCAGGGGGATAAAAATGAGTGAAGTTTGGAGTGTGTGGTTTTTGATTGGCGCTGCACTGGTATTCTTTATGCAGTGCGGCTTTGCGATGGTAGAAACAGGTTTTACAAGAGCGAAGAATGCGGGAAATATCATCATGAAAAACCTGATGGATTTCTGTATCGGAACTCCTATGTTCATGCTGCTTGGTTTTGGTTTGATGATGAGTGAAAACTACTTTTTTGGTCTGATTGGAAAACCAAATCTGCAGCTTTTTACAAATTTTGCAGAAGGGGACTGGTCTAGCTTTGTTTTCAACCTGGTATTCTGCGCAACGGCTGCAACAATCGTTTCAGGATCTATGGCTGAGCGCACTAAGTTCTCTGCTTACTGTATTTACTCAGCTGTAATCAGCGCTGTTGTTTATCCAATTGAAGCAGGCTGGGTATGGAACCCACAGGGCTGGCTGGTTCAGCTTGGTTTCGTAGACTTTGCAGGAGGAGCAGCAATTCACTCTGTAGGTGGTACAGCAGCCCTCATCGGTGCAATCTTCCTTGGCCCTCGTATCGGAAAGTATGATTACGACAAGGACGGCCGCGTTACAAAAGTACACGCAATTCCTGGTCACTCTCTGACACTCGGTGCTCTTGGAACCTTCATCCTCTGGTTCGGATGGTACGGCTTCAACGGTGCTGCCTGTACACAGCTTCTTGGAGTAGGCGGACTTGCTGCAGTTTTCACAACAACAACAATTGCTCCGGCAGTTGCTGCAGTTACAACCATGATTTTTACCTGGGTAAAAAATGGAAAGCCTGATGTTTCAATGACACTCAACGCTTCACTTGCGGGCCTTGTTGCAATCACACCAACTTGTGCAACTGTAGATGCACTAGGTGCAAGCATTATCGGAATTGTTTCAGGAATTATAGTTGTGCTTGTTGTAGAATTCCTTGACCTCAAGCTTCACATTGATGACCCGGTTGGTGCAGTTGCAGTTCACCTTGCAAACGGAATCTGGGGTACCTTGAGCGATGGTCTCTTCAATGTTGAAAACGGTGTATTCTATGGCGGCGGATTCAAGCACCTTGGAGTTCAGTGCCTTGGTGAATTTACAATCCTTCTTTGGACAACAGTATGTATGCTTATCACCTTTAGCCTGATTAAGAAGCTTCATGGCTTACGTGCAAGCCGCGAAGAAGAAATTATAGGACTTGATAAGCTTGAACACGGAATTGATTCAAGCTACGCAGGCTTTATTATGGCTCCACAGGTTCTCAGCGGAGACAGCCAGGCAGCTGGTGAAAGCGTTCCTGTAGAAAAGGCAGTGCCGGTTGCAAAGGCAACAGCCCGCCCGGATGCCAAGTTCCACATGGTTACAATCATTACACGCCAGAGCAAGTTCGACGAGCTTAAGAGCGCCATGAACGATATCAACGTTACCGGTATGACAGTAACTAACGTACTTGGTTGCGGCCAGCAGCACGGAAACACTCAAAAGTACCGCGGTGTAGAAATGGATATGACCCTTTTGCCTAAGATTAAGGTTGATATCGTGGTCAGCGAAGTTCCTGTAGACCTGGTTGTTACTGCCGCCAAGGAAGTTCTTTACACCGGAAACATCGGCGACGGAAAGATTTTCGTCTACGATGTAGAAAACGTGGTAAAAGTTCGTACCGGTGAAGAAGGTTACGAGGCTCTTCAGGATTAAAGGAGGCTCCCCCGGGGCTCCGCTGCGCTGCGCCCCGGGGTCGGGCTTTCCAGAGCTCCGGCTTGCGCCTCCGAACCCGCCGGGCGTAGCCCGGCGGGTT
>JAGAZB010000041.1 GCA_017940255.1 Treponema sp. | reverse complement strand
TATTGAGTGGGAAATAAGGAGTGAAGTAAATGATAAAATTAAAAAATCTTCAACTAAAAAATTATAGAGGTTTTCTCAATGCTTCTTTAGATTTTACTGACCATATTACATGTATTGCCGGTATTAACGGCTCTGGAAAGACCACAATACTTGGAGCAATTGAAAAGTCTATGTTAATTTTTCTAAATGTCAATAATTTGGGAAGATACCTAAAACCAAAATATGCATTAAATGCTACTGATGTTCATTTTGACAAAGAAACTACATTTCTTGAACAAAAAGAAACAGCATATACAAAATTATTGTTCTCTATCAATGATGTAGACAATGTTATAGAGCATTCTTTTGAAAAAATGGGGCGTTCTGGCTTTTATAATCCATCAAATTTTAATGGAAATGATTTTAAGGATGCTAGAAATTGTCCCATTTTTGCTTTTTATTCAATAAATCGAAGAAATGTATCTGCTAGGAAACGAAAAACTTTTATATACGACGGATTTGATTATATTTTTTCTGCATGGGAAAATGTAAATCTTGTTAATTTTGACTGCTTCTTTGATTGGTATAAAAATGAATTGCTGGATGAGTATCAAGCAAAGGAAGAAAATCCTTCATATATTAATAAAGAATTATTGACTGTAAGAAATGCTATTTCTTCTTTCTTTGGAGACTCTGTAAAACTCAAGATTGTTAAAGATCAATTGATTGCTATCAAAGATGGAGTTGAATTACTTTTTTCAAATATTTCCGATGGAGAGAAAAGTATAACACTGCTTTTAGCTGATATAGCCCGACGCTTGGCAATTGCAAATCCAAATCTTGATAATCCATTGGAGGGAACGGGAATTGTTTTAATAGATGAGATAGAAATGCATTTGCATCCAAGTTGGCAGAGAAAAGTTTGTCATGCACTCAAAGAGACTTTCCCAAACTGTCAGTTCATAATTACAACTCATTCGCCTCAGGTTTTGGGAGAATTGCAGCCTCAGGAAATTCGCCTGTTGAATAATTTTGAAATTTCAATACCGAGCCAAAGTTTTGGACTTGATTCAAATTCAATTTTGGATTCTATCCAGAATACAACAAATGAGACTCTTAGACAAAATTCTGAAGTTGCGAAGAGAATAGAAGAAATCAACAATCTTATCGATGGAGAGAAACTGCACGAAGCTCGTGAAAAGTTGTCTGAATTGGAAAAGGATTTAAACGGTTCTACAGTAGATACTGTTGCGTTGGGAACAGAATTAAGCATTTTGGGAGCATAAACTATGGTTTTCATTCAAAAAGGTCCTGCTCCAGCTTCTTTAACTTCATATTTAGCAACTAATCCAACTGCAACATATGATAATCTGAAGAGCAACAAAAATATAAAAATCGATATTTATAATTCTCTTATAGCTGAACAATATGGTCTTTGTGCTTATTGTATGACTAGAATTCTTTACAATCCCATTACAGATCGTAATATTCAAATAGAACATTATATTCCTCAATCTGATTCTACACTTGTTGCAGGAAGTTCTCAAACTTTAGGACAAATAAAAAGCCTTGATTACACGAATATGCTAGGAGTTTGTGATGGAGGCAAGCAATATAATAAAGATAATTCCCTTTCTGGATTAGAAAATCTTAGTTGTGATGCTCATCGAGGAAACACTCCACTAACAATAAATCCGCTTGATAATTCTTTCTTTTCTCCGAGAGCCTTTGAATATAAAAATAGTGGAGAAATTGATTCTGCAAATTCTGTAATAAAAACTGATTTGGTTGATACATTACATCTAAATGTACTAAGACTTGTTAGTTTAAGAAAACAGGCGATGAATAAAGTTGTAACAATGATTTCTAAAGGTCAAATAACTTCTGCGAATAAGGCTCAGAGAATTACAGAACTAAAAACGCCAAAGAACGGTCAACTTGAAGCCTTTTTTGATGTTTCAGTCTTTTTTATTGATAAACTTGTATAGTGGAGAGAATTACATTGGAATTATTGCAAAAGAACCTAAAATATCCAGGAAAATTCTCAATACAAAATGATTCTCTAAAAGATGTTTTCTTCGATGCTCAAATTTATTTGGGAGAAGAAAATACATTTGAAATGGAGATTTCTTATTCTTCTCCTGTAATAGAAACTGTAGAATTAACAAATTACATTGAACACACATTTCAATTCTATGATATTCAAGGCATGCTTTTTATTGGAAATAAAAAGCATGAAGTATCTTTGTTGAGATGTTCACTTAATAAAACAAATTGGTGTGAATCCTTTGATAGCAAAGATCAGCGTAAAAACTTTTCTAATCATTATGTAAAAATTCATATCGGAGCCTACATTTTAGATGCAAAAATTGACTCCACTTCACATTTATCAAAAGCAAACTTTAAATTTTCTGCATTATCGATGTGGGCTGATATGTTGAATGGAGATGTTTTAAATAACAACCTAACAATTCCTTATAAAAAAGAATGGAAAACAACTGCGGATACAGGTGATGAATTAGTTATAAAAAACTATCTTGAAGAAAATAAAAGAAATACGCAAACTTCCTATATTCAAACTGCGGAACTAGATATTGTTTTTGCAAAGATCAAAACATTTGAAGAGTATCTAGAATATGGTCGTATCTATAATGATTTCTTTGTATTAATGACAGGAAGAAAATCTGATATTGAAAGCTTTGCTTTTACATTACAGGATACTAATAGAGAATATAAAGTACTTGTAAACTACAGAACTTGTCATCCAAAGTTTTCAGAGCAATCTTATTTTCATTTTGAATTTCTAACCCAGAATCTTTATTCACTAAAACATTGGTTCTCATATTACAAAAATACAAACCTTGCATATGCTCTTTTCTTTGATACAATTCATTTTAAGGAAAGATATATGACTGATATGTTGCTTGACGCATATCTTCGGTCTTTTGAAGGTATGATAACAAAATTCTATTTCGAAAATGAGTATTTTATTAGTGGAAACAAGAACAAACAAATTGTAAAGTCAATAAAAGAATCTATTACTTCACAAATAGACGGTATCCTAGAACAGTATAGCTTGGAAAAATACAAGATTGAAAATTATTTGGATAAATATAAAAAAACTGTTTTAGAAGCTTTTACGCATTCTTATGAATTATCTTTCAGAATAAGAATTAATCTATTTTTCGAATTACATAAAAATTCTTTTGAAGATGATTTTAAAAACTATAAAAAAGATGAAATTGTTCAACAAATGATTCAATTCAGAAATGCATATGCACATGCAGATGATTCAAAGTTATATATTGAAAACATCTTTACGTTAATAAGATTTATCAAGAAGATGATACTAGTTCATCTTTATTCAGATATTCTACAAATCACTACCTATGAAATCGATTTAGCAAAAATACTTTAGGAGAATAATTGCAATGTCCGAACTTTTCACCGACGAAGAACTTACAAATCTCGAAATAAACAACACCGACAACACACCCGTAACCGTTCTCGGCAAAACCTTTGCCAATGATATAGAACGCCGACAATACTTCCGTGAAGAACTTCGCAAGAAATTACCGGAACTCAAAAAATTGGAAGGATATCCAATCGGTGAAGATGACGACATTATTAACCTTTCTGACCCGCCATATTACACAGCCTGCCCGAACCCGTGGCTTAATGATTTTGTTGCTGAATGGGAAAAAGAAAAGGAATCTCCAGAACTCAAGAAACTTCGTAAAGATGATTTTGAAGTAAAAGACCCGTATGCGAGCGATGTCAGCGAAGGAAAGAACAACCCAATTTATAACGCTCACTCATACCATACAAAAGTTCCTCACCCTGCAATTATGCGTTACATTCTGCATTACACACAGCCGGGCGACATTGTGCTTGACGGTTTTGCAGGAACCGGAATGACAGGCGTTGCAGCCCAAATGTGCGGAAAGTGCGACATAGATTTGAAGAACAAGATTGAAAATGAGTTTGAGAAGCTTGAATACAAAAAGCCTGTCTGGGGAGCGCGTCATGCCGTTCTGGGAGATTTGAGCTCGGTAGCTTCATTTATTGCCTACAACTACAATACTCCGGTAAATGCAAAACGTTTTGAGATAGAAGCAAAAAAGATTCTTTCTGAAGTTGAAAAAGAATGTGGCTGGATGTACGAAACCCGCCACACCGACGGTAGCATTGGAAAGATAAACTATGTTGTTTGGAGCGATGTTTTTATTTGCCCAGATTGTGGTGGAGAGATTGTTTTTTGGGATTCGGCAGTAGATAAACAAAAAGGTGAAATGATTGAGAACTTTCCTTGTCCTAATTGTGGAGCTAAACACCCAAAAAAGGATTGTAAAGAAAAGGTTATAACTGTTTTTGATGAAAAATTAAACAAAACTGTCGAACATGTAAAAACTGTGCCAGTTATTGTTTATTATGAAGCAAGCAATGGAAAGCGATTTCAAAAAATTCCCGATAAAACTGATTTGCAGCTAATAAAAAAAATTACTGAATCAAAAATTACAGAATGGATTCCTTTGGACGAACTTCCACTAGGGGATAAAACGAGTGACCCGATACATCATTTAGTAACTAATACCAATCAATTTTATACAAAAAGAAATTTGCTCTCACTTTCTATATTGTACTCTAAGATTGAGAAATCTGCATTTCCAACAAAGCTAAAATTCATTTTTACTGGTTTATTAAATCGTGCGAGTAAAATGAGCAGATTTAGTATTAACAATTACTTTCATGGCGGAGGTGGTTGGAATAAAGGTTTATTGAACGGAACATTATATATTTCATCTCTTAGCATTGAAACATCGATAATTGAAATCTTCAAAAGTCGATTAAATGCTTTTGATTTGATAAAAGATTGTTTGTCTGAAAATATAAATCCAGTTGAAATTGCTAGTGCGACTTCAAAATCCTTAATTTCAAATTCAATAGATTATATTTTTACTGACCCGCCATTTGGTGCAAATATCATGTATTCTGAATTGAACTTTATTCAAGAATCTTGGCTAAAAGTAAAAACAAATAACAAAGAAGAAGCAATAGAAAGTCGAAGTCAACAAAAAGGGCTTTTTGATTATCAGAGCATAATGCAAAAATGTTTTACTGAGTATTACCGCGTATTAAAGCCAGGACATTGGATTACAATTGAATTCTCTAATACTGCGGCTTCTGTATGGAACTCAATTCAGCTTGCTATAAATCGTGTAGGTTTTGTCATTGCAAATGTTGCCGCATTGGACAAAAAACTAGGAAGTTTTAACGCTGTCACGACACCTACCGCCGTAAAGCAAGACCTTGTAATCAGCTGTTACAAACCGTCAGAAACATTCACAAAACAGTTCATGATTCAGGATTCCCGTGCAAACACTTGGAGTTTTGTTTCCGAGCATCTTGAACACTTGCCAATTCCAGCTGTAAAAGACGAGCGAACAACAAGCGTAATAGAACGCAGTCCAAAAGTTCTTTACGACCGCCTTATTACATATTTCTTTATGCGAGGTCTTCCAGTTCCTCTTGATGCAGTAGACTTCCAGGAAGGATTGCGAAACCGTTATATTCAAGAAGACGGCATGATTTTTACATCTGCTCAGCTGAACCAGTATCACGAGCTGAAGAAAAAACACAACATCACAGACCAGCCAAGTCTGTTTGTAGATATTATCGAAAGCGAAAATGACGCAATCCAATGGATAAAAGAAAAACTTGAAGCAGGCCCGCTAAAGTATCAGGACATTCAGCCAGATTACCGCAAGGCTTACACAATCAACCGCAAAGGCGAAGTTGAAGTTGAACTAAAAGACGTACTTGAAGAAAACTTCATTCAAGAAGCCGACGGCTCTTGGCGTATTCCAGATATGAACGAGCAGAAAGACCGTGACGCGCTCCGCACAAAAGCTCTGCTTAAGATTTGGGAAGATTATTGTGGTCAGGTAGAATCAGGTAAAGTAAAGAAACTAAAAGATGTACGTCTTGAAGCTATAAAAGCAGGCTTCAAAGATTGCTACCAGAAAAAAGACTTCAAGCGCATAGTCACAATTGGCGACAAGATTCCGGAAAATCTGCTCACGGAAGATGAGACTTTGTTGAACTATTATGATATTGCGTGCAGTAAGGTGTAAATGTGAGTGAAGAGATAAAACAAAAGATTTTAGATTCTGTATATAATTTTTTTATTTCTTCTCATGATTTTAATGGTATGCCTTTGCGAGATGTATCAAAGAAATTTGAAATAGATTACGTTGAATCAATTGAATTAGTAAAAGATTTGGTACGTAATGGCTCTATTTCTATTCAATCAAGTACAAATCCGCATATTATTGGATGGCATCATGATATTGCTTGGCAAATTGAAATTCTTGAACAAGCTAAATCCATAAAAGAACATCCTGTATTTTCTTTTGGTAATTTACAAGTGATGGCAGAAGATACCGAATATCCTATATGCCTTTATCCTTCAAAATCTTATTTAAAAGAGCATAGGGATGTATCAGATTTAATTGAAAGTCCTTATACAAAACAATTGGCTCTCGGAGAACCACAACTAGAATTTCATTTTTTTGAAATAGATGTCTTGGAACGTTATTATAACGATCCAAGGTATCGGTTTGATTTTGAAGATTATTCTGGTTCCATTTCTTGTGAAACAGACGAAAACGGAAATACAATTTTAGATGAAAAAGACCAAACTTTTCTAGAAACTTTTGGATTAGGATTTGATGAGAATGAAAGACGTGTCGCTGTTGTTTTCACAAGATATTTGAAAGATTTGCCGTCTGCGCATCAGTTATATTGGCATACAAAAGAGATATTTTCTGATTGTAAAGTTTTAAAAGAATATTATGAAAATGCTATAAATGGAGAATTTACAAACTCAATTTCAATATTTTCTGCATTTATTGCAGAATTAAATTGCCTTTATGATATAACGGAATTTATTTTTGGTATAAGTTTACTGAAAACAAAATTTGAAGGTGAAAAAAGACCAAAAGAAATGACATTTTTCTTTTTACCAACTTCAAAAAATTATGAATATTTCGTGCATCTTTTAGATAAAATGTTATCAGAAAATATAAACAAAAAATTCTTTGATGGAAAAATTGAAGAATATGAATTTGTTCCTATTGAAAACAATCTTGTAGAAAGAAAATTGAAAGGAACTCTTAAAATGCTTGAAGAATGGTTTGGAAAAAATTTTAAAGCCCAAAATAAAGAATCATTTGCTAATATATTCAAGTATTTAAAAGAAGTTCGGAAAGAACGTCAACATCCTGCTCATTGTATAAGTAAAAATATTTATGATGAGAAATATACCGAATTACAAAAGGAAATGATTGAAAAGGCGTATGAAGCTGTACGAGCTTTACGGATTGCTTTTCAGAATCATCCAAAAGCAAAGAGTTTTGAAATACCAACATACTTGGATGAAGCAGAATTAAAAGTATTCTGATTATACAGGAGTAACTGATGACCATATCCGAAATCCAGCGGGGCGAAAGTTCAGAAATTGAGTTCAAACGTGAGCTTTCAAAAAATAAAGATTCTCTCCTCAAAACTGTAGTCGCGTTCAGTAATGGCGGAGGCGGAACAATTATAATCGGCATTGATGACAAAACGCATAAAGTTGTTGGTGTTGATGAAATCGAAGCCTTTAAGATGATGGACGCGATTGCAAACAGCATAAGTGATGGAATTGAGCCGCTCGTTTCACCGGATATTTCTTTGCAAACTGTGGACGGAAAAACGGTTATCCGCGTACGTATTTTTGCAGGAAGTCATACTCCGTATTATCTAAAATCTGTCGGCAAGGAATCTGGCACTTTTGTTCGTATTGCTGCCACAAGCCGACAGGCCGATATTATCGCTAAAAAAGAACTTGAACTTTTGGGATTGCGACATTCCTATGATTCTTTGGAAAGCAGAAGTTTTATGAACGATGAGCAGAGTTTCAATGCAGCAACAACAAAGAAACTTTGCGACGACATAATGCGTTTTATGAAACTGAAAAACGGTTCTAATATTCCTGTAAATGAACAAACCTTAAAAACGCTTGGTGTTCTAAAAGAAAAAGACGGTAAACTTGTTCCGACAAACGCTTATGCCATTCTTATGCATCCAGATCGATATGAATATTTATGGTCAAGCATTCGCTGTGCCTGTTTTAAGGGAACGGACAAAGTTATTTTTTTGGATAGGCTTGATTGCGAGGGAACTTTGTATGGGCAGATTGAACAAGCGTTAAAGTTTGTGCTTAGAAATCTTCATACAGGAATGAAAATTGAAGGTGCAATCGGAAAAGATGTTTACGAGCTTCCACCTCAAGCATTGCGTGAGGCAATCGTAAACGCGGTGGCTCACAGAAATTATATGCTTGATGAAAGCGTTAAAATTGCAGTTTTTGATGACAGAGTTGAAATATCTTCTCCCGGACTTTTGCCTCCCGGCATTTCTTTGCAGAGTGCATTAAACGGCGAATCTCGTTTGCGAAATCCTGTAATAGCAAAAGTTTTTCATCTTATGGGCTTTATGGAAGAATGGGGCAGCGGGCTTAGGCGAATTGCCAAAGAATGTGATGAATACAATGTTAAGCGTCCAATTCTTGTAGAAACAGAAATTGCTAGTATAATGACATTCTCTCGTAATGTCGTAGAAAATGTCGTAGTAAATGAAAATGACTCTCAAAATGTCCTTCAAGGGCAAGAAAATGTCGTAGAAACTGAAAATAATGTCGTAGTAAATGTCGTAGAAAGTCTTTCAATTAAGGAGAAATCTGTTTTTGATATAATCAAAAGAGATAGTAGTTATACAGCAAAAGAAATGGCAGATGTCTTAAAAATGAGTTCCCGGCAAATTCAACGAATTCTAGCTTCGCTTAAAGAAAAGAATTTTATAAAACACGAAGGCCCCGATAAAGGCGGTCACTGGGAAATAATCGGAGAATAATATGCAATACAACAAACAGCCCATAGAAATTATTTCCTCAAAAACTGTATTCGGAAAATCAGTAAGCAAAATCCGTATTCTTGCTACTGGTCAAACTCTTGATGTTCGTACCGAAGAAATTACCGATGAAACGCCGGAAGTAAGCCTGCAAAATTTACAGTATAGAGCTATGGCCGCTCGCATTAAAAACGAGATGGCAAGCCAGTCTATTCTTTCTCCCTATGAAAGCAATGTAATTCCGCTTCCTCACCAGATTCTTGCACTTGAGAAAGTAATGAACGGTGCTTATTGCCGCTACCTGATTGCAGATGAAGTTGGTATGGGAAAAACTATTGAAGCAGGTCTTTGTCTTAAAGAATTAAAGCTTCGTGGCATTGTAAAAAGAACTTTGATTGTTGTTCCTCTTTCTGCAATGACTCAATGGCAATCTGAATTAAAAAAGCATTTTAATGAAAAGTTCCATATCTATGATTCTGAATTCATTGGTTCTATAGCAAAGACATTTGGTAGATTGGATGCTGATAATGACATAAATATTTGGCAGCAGAATAATCAGATAATTGTTTCTATGGACTCTTTAAGACCTCTTGAAACTCGCCGTGGCTGGAGCAAAGAAAAAATAGACGCATATAATAAATACAGAATTGAAAGTGTTATTAATGCTGATTTTGATTTATTGATTATAGATGAATGTCATAAAGTTGGTGGTAGTGATGAAAACGTTGGTCGATTCCAGATGGCAAAGGAATTATGTTCTGCTATTCCAAATGTTCTGCTACTTTCTGCTACACCACACCGAGGAAAGTCTGACCACTTCCGCCGTATTATGAAGCTTTTGAACGATGATGCATTTAGCGGTGAAACAAAGCCTACTCTTGAAGAGCTTGAGCCTTATGTTGTTAGAACAGAAAAACGACAGGCAATAGATTATTCTGGAAAACCACTTTTTAATAAGCGACGTACTGAAAAACTTGTTGCTCAATATGATGATTCAAAACATAAGCTACAACAGGCTCTTTATGATTCAGTAACAGAATATGTAAAAAAAGGATTTGATTTAGCAACAAAAACTAAAAATACATCTTATGCATTTGTAATGGTTTTGTTCCAGAGAATGATGTCTTCATCAACGCAAGCTATTCTTGATGCAATTGAAAAAAGAGCTAACAGACTTGAAACGGAAAAAACACAAACTCTTACACATGAAAATATGGCGCAGAAACTTTTGGAAGAAGATGCTGACGCTCAGCTTAGTTTAGATTTTGAAGAAAAAGTTAATGAACAGATTCAAAATACAGCTGCCGCTTATGAAACAGAACTTGCAGAATTAAAAGATTTACTTGCAGAAGCAAAACACTGTAAAGCAAATGAGGTTGATGTAAAGTTTGAATACCTGTTACGTAGACTGGATGAACTTAAAAAAGCTGAAAACAATATGGACTTAAAGTTCATTATCTTTACGGAATTTACTTCTACTCAAAATATGCTTTGCCAGGAACTTTCAAACCGTGCCGGTTATACATCTGTTGCAATTAATGGTTCTATGGATGCTGATGAACGTGGAGAAGCTCTTAAGAAATTCAAGGATAAAGTTCAGATTTTAGTTTCTACTGATGCTGCCGGGGAATCATTGAACATGCAGTTTGCTCATATTGTTATCAATTACGATGTTCCTTGGAACCCGATGATGATTGAGCAGCGTATTGGTCGTGTTGACCGTATTGGACAAAGCCATGAAGTTCTTGCAATCAATATGATGATTGATAATTCAATCGACAGCCGTGTTTATGAAGTTATTGAAACTAAATTAAATACAATTCTTGCAGAAATGGGAATTGATAAAACAAACGATGTTTTGGACAGTACTCTTGAAATAAACACTGTAAATAGACTTTACAGAACTTCTTTGCTTAATCCTAGTAAGTTTGAAACTGAAAGTAGTGAATGGCTTAGTGATATAAAAGAAAAACTTGCAGATTATAAAGTGACAGAAAAGCAGCTGCCTACAACAAAAGATGGTAGTATTAATCTTACTGAAACTGAGAAAATTAAACACAGCCCAATTCCTGTTTGGCTTAGAAAGCTATGTGAAGCTTATTTCTTTGATAAGAATATTAAATATGAATTAACCTTTGATGGTTTGGCTGCGTATTTATTTAAAGATGAACCACCAAAATATTATACATTTGATACAAAAGTTAGTTTGGATAATCCTGTGCCGGAACTTCTTACAATCCAAAGTGATTTAATTCAGAAAATGCTTTCTGAGGCAGTTTCGGTAAATGAAGATGTGGCTGTTCCTGTAATAAAAGTACCACAAGAAGGAAACGCATCTGGAATCTTTATGCTATGGAATATTTCTGCCCATAATGCGTATGAAAAACAAAGCAAAGTAGTACCGATTTTTATATCATCCGAAAATCAATACTTTGCTCCATATTCGCAAGCTTTATGGACAAAGCTTAGTATGGGCGAACTTGGAGCTAAGGTTGAAGGCCTTGATAATAATTCGAAAGAATTATTTGAAAAAATGCAGCCTATTGCAGAAGAACATTTGCAATCCATTTATTCTTCAATGGAGAATGATATAAACGCTCATTCTATTACAATGAGAGAGAACAGAGAAAAAGCTTTTAATTTCCAGATTAAACAGGCTGAACGTATTGGAATTGAGCAGATTAAGAATTATAGAGTGCGTAAGTATAAGTCTGAATATGAAACTTGGATTTCAAACTATGAAACTGACAAACAGGTTATACCAGAACTTGAATGTCTTATGATGTTGAAGGTAATTGTATGAGCAGATGGTTTGAAACGATAATACAGAAGGTTACTCCTTCAACTGATAAACCTATTATTGTTATTGATTCTCAAAAGTATCTAGAAATTACAGAAGTTCAAGATAGATTAACTCAGGAAGATTACCAACTTATTTTTGTTGAACCTGGTATACAAGTTCGTATGAAATATGAGCTTGAAGTTAGAGACAGAAAAAAAACAATTCTTGTTATCAGTGGTAAATATACTTTAGTTGATGACATGAAGGAATCGGCTTTTGTTGTTGAGCTTAAACCCAAAGAAGTGTTTAGAAACTTTGATGAAAATGCAATTAGTGGCCTTAGTTTTAATGCTTTATCTACAATTGATTCGATTAGTATTTTTAATGAATTATCATATGAAGAAACAGTTCAATTCATGCTGGAAAATTTATATGGAATTGATTTGCAAGCTTGGAAACTTAATAAATCAAAAGAACGCTGTCTTGCTATTTTGATTTCTGTTTATACCAATAATGAAACTCCTAATAAAGCAATTAATGATTTTTTAGAAACAATTGGTAAGCCTTATTTTGGGAATAAAGTAAAAGATTTTACTGATAAGCAAAAGCTTTTGGAATTTGTAAAAGAATTAAAGAGCGAGGAAATTAATCTTGAAAATCCTATGCTCGCAAAAGAAATTGCAAATCTGAAAATTACAGGAGCAATTGAAAATAATATTCAATCTAAGCAGAATAAAGACCTTCAGGAATTAATAAATGAGCTATTTGACTTCCTATCTGAAAGGATTAAATCAATCGGAGAACAATATAAGGATTGGTTTGAAATTGCTCCAAAACTTGGTGAATTAGGCTATGCAGTTTTTGAACTGAACGAAAACGATAATTTTGGAAAATACAATGAACTTTTAAATACAATTAATAATCGTTTTCAACTTTTTGTAAACAATCATTATGAATCTCTATTTTCTATGAGTGGCCTTAGACATCCAATTACTATTGATAAAGTTCAAGATTATATTGCAGCAAGCACAAAGAACAGTAAAATTGCTTTTATTGTAATTGATGGAATGAACTATTGGCAATGGACTTTATTGAAGCATTGTCTTGAAAATGAAAAACTTTCAGTAGAGGAAAAGCCTACTTTATCATGGCTTCCAAGTATTACAGCTTGGGCAAGACAATCGATTTTTGCTGGAAAGAAACCAGATATTACAATAACTAACAGAACTGAAGGAGACTTGTTTAAGAAGTATTGGATTGAGAAACATCAAAAGCAGATATATCAAGTTTCCTATGAAGCGATAAAGAACAACGAGAAAATTATGATTCCATCTCCTGACGTAACTGTTGCCGGTTTTGTTACAAACGGCCTTGATGAATTGATGCATGGAAATATTTTAGGATATGAACAGCTTTTCATAAATACAAAAATTTGGATTGAAAAATCTTGTATTTGTGATGCTGTAAAAGAATTACAAAATGCAGGATATGAAGTTTATATTTCTACCGACCATGGAAACATCGAAGCTGAACTAAACCTAAAACTTACAGCTGGCCAAAAAACTGTGATGCTTTCTAAGAGTAAACGATTCGTTCAGTTTGATACAGAAGAACAAGCTGTTTCTTTTATTGAATCAAACAAAGAATATCAACTAGGGAAAAAAGATAAATCTGTTTACTTTAGAGATACGAATGGATTTGGTTCTTCTGGAGAAAAAGTTATAACTCATGGAGGAAGCCATATCCTTGAATTATTGATACCTGTGGGAGTAATTAAATAGATGACAGATAAAAAGAAAAGTATAGGAAACGAACAGCCGCTTCCTGTGGATATAATGATTGACTCTATTATTGAATATCTCGAAACAAAAGATATTGATAAAGAAGGTCTTCTTCTTAGAGTTAAAGAACAAAGTACAAGCTCTGGTGATAATAGAGCAAAAAAAGCTGCAAATGCAATTTACTCAGTAATTACAAAATCAAGTGCATTGAATAAGGCAATAGTTAAGAACTTTACACCTGAAACTTTTTATAAACTTTCAGAAGCTGATAAAAATGTAATCGTTATGTCGCTTATTTGTCTACGTTTTCCATTTACTTATGATTTGTTATTTGCATTTTCAAAATTATTAAATATTCAGGACTTGGTAAATAAACAATATATCAATGAAAAAATGGCTTCTATGTATGGCTCTAATTTGAGCTTGGAACATGGTATTGAAGCTGCAATGAAAACTGCGATTGATTGTAAGTTTATTACCAGAGACAAGCCTGGTCTTTTTTCTAAAGGAACTAATATTGTTTCTACTACTTTTGCAAAAGAAGCCTGGGTTTCTACATTTTTTGAATTGAATGGTAAGAAAGCAGTTTGTATAAATGATTTAGAATATGAACCTGTAATGTCTTATTTATCTGATTTGGAAATTGATTGGAAGAATACTAAAATCTTGGAAACTATGCAGGATTATTCTAATCAGATTGTGATTTCCAATTTGAAGTGATACTCTTGGCGTCAACCACTTGTAATTCTTTGCTATATAAAATAAAATATATTCCATGAATTTAAACGATTTGCGCCTTAATGCTTACAAGAAAGTGGCTGATATTGGAAACCCTGATGCTGCTGCGGAAGAGAAAAATGCTTCTGGTGGGGAAGATTTAATAAAGAGTGTGTCCCGCGACATAAGAAGAACAGAGGAGCCGGGGCATGTTCCCCTTGTTAGAAAGCCTGTTTTTCAGAAGGTCAACAGGCAGGTGGATTCTATTCTGGAGAATGCAAAGGAGCGTGAGAAAAACAGGGCTCCTCTTTCCCAGCCACCAGCTCCCAGACGCAACAAAGTTGAAAGTTCAGACCTCTTTGCAGACATGCGCGCAAAGGAAGATGCTAAGATAGCCGCAAAGACAGGCACGTATTTTAAGAAGAAAAACTCTGCTACGGATGAGGATGTCCGTGAGGCCGCAAAGGCACTTGTTTCAAGGGGGCTTGTAAAAGTTCCCGAGCAGCCAAAGCAGCCTGGCGAGAAGGAAAGCATCTACCGCCGCGTTGCAAAATTCCTTGTTGTTATTGGAGTTGACGAGGCCGCAAAAATCATTCCCCACTTGACCGAAGAGCAGACGGAAAAGATAATACCGGAGATTGCCGCGGTTCAGAAAGTTACGCCGGAAGAAGCAGAGCAGGTTCTTGCCGAATTTGAAACCCTTTTGGACAAGGCAAGGGAAAGCGGTGGCATAGACACTGCACGCACAATCCTTACAAAGGCATACGGCTCGGAAAGGGCAGAGGAGCTTTTGGAAAAGTCCGTCCAGTATCCAGAAGGAAAGCCTTTTGACTATCTTGAAGATGCCAATGCAGAGCGAATCGGAATCCTTATAGGCGGAGAGTCTCCTGCGGTACAGGCGCTTGTTCTTTCCCAGGTTGAACCAAAGAAGGCCGCTGCAGTAATCAAGGCAATGGACCCCAGCGCAAAGGCAGACATCGTTATGCGCCTTGCAAAGATGAAGCCCGTAGCCCCTGAGGTAATGAAAAGAATCAGCAAGAGCCTTAACGAAAAGATGCTCACCCAGAATACGGAGAACACCCAGAACCTTGACGGACGCGGAGTTCTTGCCCAGATTCTTAAGCGCATAGATCCCCTTGCGGAGAATGCAATCCTTGAAGACATATTCGACCAGGATCCCCAGCTTGGAGAGGACTTGCGCAGAAGGCTTTTTACCGAGGAAGACGTTATTGGTGCGGACGACCGCTTTATGCAGAACAAGCTGCACTCAATGCAGGAAGAGGACATTGCCCTTCTTATCCGTGGCAAGAGCCCTGCCTTCCGCGAAAAGATTTTGAGCAACGTTTCAAAAAACAGGGCAGAGGCAATTCTGGAAGACGAAGAGCTTCGTGAGCATGTCCTAAAGATTGACTGCGACAGAATCACAAACCAGTTCTACTCAGAGTTGCGTCGTGCTTGGGAAGACGGAGACCTTCGCGTAGACGGACGTGACGACGGTGAGGTTTACGTATGATGCAGGCAAACCAAAAATACAAGGGCTTTAGGGTTCTTAACGTAGTTCCTGTTCCTGATTGTGATTCAACCGGCATTTACCTTGTTCACGAAAAGACAGGCATGGAAGTTTTTCATCTTTTGAATGATGATGAGGAAAATACATTTGCCTTTATTTTTGCCACTCCCAACGAAGAGAATACTGGTGTTGCACATATCATTGAGCACAGCGTCTTGTGCGGCTCAAAAAAATATCCGCTAAAGGATCCATTTATCCGCTTGGAAAACCAGAGCGTAAACACATACCTTAACGCCTACACAACACAGGACTTTACTGTTTTTCCGGTAGCTTCCGTTTTAAAGGCTGACTACTTCAACCTGATGGGAGTCTATGCCGATGCGGTCTTTTTTCCCCTGCTAAAAAAGGAAGTCTTTATGCAGGAAGGTGTAAGGCTGGAAGTAGAAGGAAAGAACAAGACCATATCAGGTGTTGTCTACAACGAGATGAAGGGTGAATATTCTTCTTTTGAATCCATTGCCATGCAAAAGCCCATAGAAGCCCTGCTTGCTGGAACCCATTGCACTACGGACTTTGGTGGCGATCCACTTTTCATACCGGAACTTACCTACAAGCACTTTAAGGAATTCCACAAGAAGCATTATTGTGCCGCAAACTGCCGCGTCTTCCTCTACGGAAACATCCCAACAGAAGAGCAGCTGGATTTTTTGGAAAAGAACATTCTAAAGAAAATTTCATCAGCCGGAAAAAAAGCCGTCTGGCCAAAGGAAAAGAATGTAAAGATAAAAAAATATTTCCATGCCTACGGCCCTGCCGATTCTGAATCAAAGGACGGAAAAAACAGCGTAATCTGCTCATGGAAAATTCCAGACTGCGTTGACCGCGTAAGGGTTCAGGTGGAGGCCTTGTTCCTTAGCGCACTTCTTTGGTTTGATGATTGCGCCCCTGTCCAAAAGGCCCTGCTTGATTCTGGGCTGGGAGAAGATGCCGCTCCTCAGACGGGCCATTACATAAGCCTTAAGTACCCAATGCTTTTCTGCGGCTTGCGCGGAGTAAAGACAGAGAACATAAAGAAGGTTGGCAGCCTTGTACTTTCCAAACTGGAGCAGCTTTGCCGTGATGGAATTCCGGAAGATGACGTAAAGCGTGTCTGCATGGAAGTTGAACTTAGCAACAAAGAGGTTGTCCGCATTTCTGGTCCAATTTCCCTTTCCTTACTGGCACGCTCCATTAGGGGCTGGGGCTACGGTGCAATGCCTTGGGATACACTCTTGTTTACCGCTGAATACGAAAGGCTCAAGAAAAGAATTGCAAGCGATCCAAATTACATTTCTTCGCTCATACAAAAATACCTTTTGCAAAACAAGGAACGTTCTCTTGTTACCGTAACCGCATCTTTGGCTTGGAGCAAGAAGCGTGCCCTTATGGAAAAGAAGATTGCCCAAAAGATGTACAGGGAGGCAGACAAAGACGAACTCTTGGATTCCCTTCAAAAGATGAGGAAATTCCAGAGCAAGCCTCTTAGTAAAAAAGAAGAGAATCTTATTCCTTCGCTAAAGGTTGAAGACCTTGTTGCTAAGAATAAAAAAATCTTTACAAAAGAAAGCGAAGTTAATGGTGTTACCGTATTTTCCTGCAAGGAAGCCACAAACGGAATTACTTACGTCCATGTTGCCTTTCCTGCAGACGTCCTTTGTGCAGCCGACTATGAATACATTCCCTGCCTTTGCATGTGCATGGGTGAGGTAGGCTGGGGTGGTGAGCCTTGGGACAAGATTCAGACCAAGATACAGTGCGTAAGTGCGGGAATTGGTGCTTACCCCCAGAGTGCTCCTGTTGCTTACAAAGCATCTGAAGAATTCCTAAAAAAGCCCTATGCCGGCCGCGACTGGATTATCTTTAGGATAAAATTCCTTGAGGAATACACAAAAGACGCTCTTTCCGTACTGTCTGACTGCATTCAGAAAACAGATTTTTCTGATACGTCAAGGCTAAAGGATTTGGTTACTTCCCAGTACAATTCAATTCGCACGACAATAGTTCCTTATGGACACGTTTATTCTTCAATGCGTGCAGCCTGCACCACAAACAAGGCCTGCGCCCTGCACGAAATTTGGGAAGGTCTTTCAGCCATAGGGACTGCAAAAAAACTGTATTCAATGCCGGTAAAAAAGCTTTCTGCAAAACTGAACGAGATTCTGGAAAAAATAAGAAACAGTGGCGCTGTGGTGAACGTAATTGCAGACAAAAAGGGACTCTCTCTATTTTCCGAAGAGCTTCCTCAGTTCATAAAGTCAACAGGAATTCATTCACTCCGCAAAAAGTTTGCCAATAAGGATTCCGACTTTTACGCAATGACGGAAAGGCTTGGCTTTAAAACGCTTGGCTCAAATAAGTCTTCTTCTAACTCCGCCAGCAAAAGTGTCCGTTCAGGCTTGGAGGATGAGTATATAGAAGTTCCCGGTGCATCAGGATATTCAGCCTATGTTTTCCCGGGAGCCCGTATGGGAACAAAGGATTCTGTTGCAGAGTTTGTCTATACCCACTTGCTTTCCACAACAACTCTTTGGAACGACGTTCGCACTCAGGGCGGGGCCTATGGGGTTGTCCTAAGCACAAAAAGCGACTGTGCAATCCTAAAGTACAGCACTTACCGCGACCCAAATCCATTTGCCTCTTTAAATACCCTTGTAAATGCTGTAGAAAAAGACTTTGGCAAGGAATTTTCAAAGGATGTCGTGGACAGGGCAATAACCGGCTGCTATTCGTCGGAAGTGATTCCCCGCACTCCGTCTTCAAAGGGGGCGCTGGCATTTTTTAGGAAGCTGTATGGCATAGAACCGACTTCTGCCTTCAAGGCGCTTAAGACTCTTTTAAAAATAAAGCCGGAAGACATTCAAAAGGCGGTAAACCGCTGCAGGGACAAGGTTCAGAAGGGAAAATTTGTGGTCATCTTTGGCTCCGAAATAGCGGAAAATCCCTTTAAAAAGGAGGAAAAAAAGGGTAATTCCGGTAATGACGGACAAATTCGTGGAAAATATGTTAAGATAATGCTATAAAAACAACCGATAAAAAGAGTAGGTGTATTTAGTATGGATAAAAAAGCTTCAATGGAAAAATTTGTTGAAATGATAAGGCAGCTTGTTTCTGACGTTCAGGGTGCACCCTATCCAGGGTCAGGCTTTGAGCCGGAACTCTACTCAATCTGGTACGAGCACGTTCAGATCAATGCCCAGAATTGCTTTGAATTCCTTGACGAAAATTTCCCCACAGACAAGGACGAGCTTTCCAAAACCTTGCAGAAAATGTTTAAATAGAGCCTTTATTCTGCCGAAGATAAAGTTAAGAACCCGATTTAAATTTGAATTCGGGCTTAACTTATTTGCTTTGGGTGGAAAAAATGGCAGTAAAGAAAATCAGCCGTAATGAACGGTACATGCTCAAGGGTGCCTTAAAAAGGAATGGCTTTGACGAGTGGCGTATCGTTACCAATGGTTTTAACAAGACAACAGGCGAAGAAAAGACCTTCCTCATTGAATTTTATGTAGTGAACCCTGCGCTTTCCCCAGACAAATGTGTTTTAGGCTTCAAGAGCCGCAATAAAAAATCAGCCTCAGACTTGCAGTATGCGCTTGCGGGAACACAGGCCGCAACCACCATGCAGACGGAAGAATTTGTCCAGCCTTCATTTGCAATGGTAAAGGCCGGAATGCTTTCTGAAAACGGCAAGCAGATGAATTCATACTTTCCCCCCAACCAGCTTGAATTTGGCAAGACCGACTATCTTATAAAGGTTGGCGGTGCAAGCGGTGAAATGTGCATGCTAACCGACGATGCAACCTACGGTTCCGTGTGCGTAACATCAGCAGACCTACAGGAAAAGCCTGAACTCCTCTGCCAGGCTGGCAGCATGTCATGGAGCCTAAAATTCAAAAAGCAGATAGAATTTACCCCAGACTACCACGGAGCCGGAAACCACTGGGCATGCTTTGGCGCACGTACTTCCTTTGAAGGCCGCATAATTTTTGACGGTGAAGAATACGTTGTCATGCCAAAAAAATCCTACGGCTACATAGACAAAAACTGGGGCAAGAATTTTGTCTCGCCTGTCTACCACTTGAATTCCTCAAACTTTACCAGCATCATAAACGGCAAGGTAATGGATCATTCATGTGTTGCCGTTCAGGGTGTGTACAATGACAAGCTTTCCGTCCTTATCTGCCTTGAAGGAAACAAAATTGAATTCCACGCAGACAAGCACAAAAAGTACACGATAACTTACGAATGTACGGAAATGCCGGAAGACGACGAGGGTGTGCGCCTGCACTGGACTGTTAGCATTCACGACAGGAAGCGCGTTGTAGACATAGACGTTTTCTGCAACGCATCGGCAATGTTCATCCGCGACTACGAATGCCCGGAAGGTGGCCGCAAGCTTTTAAAAATCCTTGGCGGTGGCAACGGTACCGGCGAGCTTAAGGTCTTCAACAAAATTAAAAAGAACCTGGAGCTAATCGAAGACGTGCGCATTGCAAACGTAGTCTGCGAATACGGCAACATAGAATTCCCGGAAACATAGCTTTAGAATTTTTTTGGACGTGGCTGCCATTTTTTACAGGCATTCCTCATAAAAAACTTTCATGCCCCTTGTTACGGGCTTTCCGCCGTTCCGGCTTTCGCCTCCATTCCGTTGGAACGCCTCCGGCGCAGCTCCAATCCCGCGTAGGTTCTCTAAAAAAAAATCAGGCAAAAATCTTGCCTTTTTTACCGTTCGTAATTATTTTTTAAACAGGTGAAGTTTTAACACTGGAGGTAAAAAATGAATTACGACCAGATGACTCTAAAAACACAGGATGCAATACAGGAAGCCAATTCCCTTGCCCAGCAAAAGAACCACAGCGAGATAGGCCCTGAGCATCTTTTATATGCACTTTTAAGGCAAAAAGACGGAACAATTCCTCCTTTGGTTGAACGTATTGGAGTTCAAAGCGAGACCTTGCTTGCCGAAGTGGAAAGGCTTCTTGATTCCTATCCACAGGTGAGCGGCAACGTTCAGATGGCATTTTCTTCGTCTGCGCAAAAGATAATTGCCAATGCGGAAAAGGAAATGTCTTCTCTAAAAGACCTGTATCTTTCCACCGAGCACATTTTCCTTGCCATGACCCAAAGCGACAGCCCTGTTGGAAATTTGCTGCAAAGGTTTGGCTGTAGCCACAAGGAAGCACTCAAGGCTTTGCAGGCAGTCCGCGGAAACCAAACGGTAGATTCTAATGACCCGGAAAGCAAGATGCGCTCTTTGGAAAAATACTGCACAGACTTGACTTCTCTTGCACGCCAGGACAAGATTGACCCTGTAATTGGCCGCGATGAAGAAATTAGGCGTGTTATGCAGGTTATAAGCCGCCGCACAAAAAATAATCCTGTCCTCATAGGAGAGCCTGGTGTTGGAAAAACAGCAATTGTGGAAGGTCTTGCCCGCCGCATTGCAAGTGGAGACGTTCCCGACAGCCTAAAGGACAAGAGGCTTCTTTCTCTCGACATGGGCTCCCTTGTTGCAGGCGCAAAATTCCGCGGAGAATTTGAAGAGAGATTCAAGAGCGTAATAAATGAAGTTAAAAAGTCTGAGGGAAGAATCATCCTCTTTATAGATGAACTCCACACAATTGTTGGGGCCGGTAACGCGGAAGGCAGCATGGATGCGGGCAACCTTCTAAAGCCTGCCCTTGCCCGCGGGGAGCTTCACGTAATTGGTGCTACAACTTTGGACGAATACCGCAAGTTCATAGAAAAGGATGCAGCCCTGGAGCGTAGGTTCCAGCAGGTTCTTTGCGCAGAGCCGTCTCTTGAAGACACAATAGCAATTCTTCGTGGACTCCGCGACAAGTACGAGATTCACCATGGCGTAAAGATAAACGACGAGGCACTTGTGGAGGCTGCAACGCTTAGCAACCGCTACATAACAAACCGCTTTCTTCCAGACAAGGCCATTGATCTTGTGGACGAAGCAGCCAGCCGCATCAAGATGGAAATTGAATCCCAGCCTGTGGAACTTGATCAGCTTGAACGGAAAATCCTCCAGCTTGCAATAGAAAAGCAGTCCCTTTCCAAAGAGGATGACCAGGCAAGCAAGGAGCGTCTTGAAAAGCTTGAAAAGGAAATTGCGGAAGTTACAAGCCGCCGCGACGCAATGAAGCTCCAGTGGCAGAACGAAAAGACTGCCATTGAAGGAAGCCGCAAGGTAAAGGAAGACTTGGAAAAGGCCCGCTTTGAGATGGAAAAGTATACAAGGGAAGGCAACTTGGAAAAAGCCGCGGAGTTAAAGTATTCCCTTATCCCCTCTCTGGAAAAGCAGCTTGCAGCCGCACAGGAAAACGAATCCAAGGGAAGTGCTGCCGGGCAGAATATAAGCGAAGAGCGCAAGAGCCTTTTGCGGAAGGAAGTTACGGAAGAAGACATTGCCCGTGTTGTTAGCACTTGGACTGGTATTCCTGTTTCCAAGATGATGGCAAGCGAAAAGCAGAAGTACCTGGAACTTGAAGACGTTCTTCACAAGAGGGTAATCGGTCAGGAAGCAGCAGTTGCATCTGTTTCTGATGCTATAAGGCGTAACCGCGCAGGCCTTAGCGACCCAAACAGGCCTTTGGGTTCATTCATGTTCATTGGCCC
>JAGAZB010000040.1 GCA_017940255.1 Treponema sp. | reverse complement strand
TTATATAGAATTTTTTATATGAAATTATTTATTGCTTCAGATATACATGGTTCCGTTTTATGGTGCCGTAAAATGATGGAACGCTTCAGGGAAGAGCAGGCTGATAAAATTCTTCTGCTTGGTGATATTTTATATCATGGTCCGAGAAATGATCTTCCGGATGAATATGCACCAAAAGCCGTTATTGAGATGCTGAATCCATTAGCAGATAAAATTATAAGTGTTCGTGGAAATTGTGATGCAGAAGTGGAGCAGATGGTATTAAAGTTTCCTGTTCTTGCAGATTATTCTGTTCTCGAATTGAATGAAACCTTAATTTTTGCAACTCACGGCCATTTATATGGAGAAAAGAATCCTCCTTCTTTTGTAAAGAATGGAATTCTTCTGTGCGGACATACTCATGTTCCTGCCTGCAGGGAATGTAAGACAGATACAGGAGATACGTTCCAGTATCTGAATACAGGTTCTGTTTCTATTCCTAAAGAAGCGTCCTGTCACAGTTACATGATTTTTGAAAACGGCATTTTTACCTGGAAAGATATTGAAACTTCTAAAGAATATATGACGTGGAATTGTAAGAAGTAGAGTTAATTAAAAAGATTTTTACCCATAAAAAAAGCAGCTCGTCCGCCAAAAAAGAAGGACAGGCTGTTTTCTATGATTTTAACCGCACTGAAAGTGTCGGATTAGAAATTAATTTGACACGCACAGGGACTTGATAGAGTTTTTGCCGGCACACGTCCGGCAAAAACCTATTTGATCAGCGAGTGATATTCCTGCAGAGAACGAACTCCGCCTTCACCACCATTACCGTTCTTAACCGAATCAATACCCTTAACAGCAGCCAGAGCACCGGCAAGTGTAGTGATATAAGGAACCTTGTATTTAAGACAAGCCTTACGGATAGTCTTCCTGTCCTCAGCATAATTACGCTTAGCCTTAGGAGTGTTGATTACAAGACATACATCCTTATTCATAATCAGATCAACAACATCCGGACGTCCTGCACCAATCTTGTTTACGACATCACATTTAATTCCATTTGAATTATAGAAATCTGCCGTACCCTGAGTTCCTACAAGAGTAAATCCAAGTTCCTTCAGAGTTTTACCGATATACAGAACCTGTTCTTTCTGACCTTCCTTGTTGCTTAAAGACATAAGAACCTTTTTGTTTTCCCATGCAGCAGGAGCGTGTGGCAATTCAGAACCTGCAGCTTCCTGTGCCTTATAGAATGCAAGAGGGAAAGTTTCTGCAAGACCGAGAACTTCACCAGTAGAACGCATTTCCGGTCCAAGAATTGGATCAACACCAGGGAACCTTGCCCAAGGAAGAACTGCTTCTTTTGCTCCGTAGTAAGGAATAACTTTATCCTTAAGTCCGAGACTTTCAAGAGATTCACCAAGCATCATGCGGGTTGCAAGGCGGGCCATCTGAGTGTCGCAGACTTTAGATACAAGCGGAACTGTACGGGAAGCTCTAGGATTTGCTTCGATTACATAAACCTTTCCGTCTTCAATAGCGTACTGCATGTTCATAAGACCGCATACATGAAGATTCTCTGCGATTTTCTTTGTATATTCCTTAATAGTGTCCAGATTATTCTGAGGAATTGAAACAGGAGGAATAACACAGGCAGAGTCACCTGAGTGAATACCGGCAAGTTCAACGTGTTCCATAACAGCAGGAATATATACGTGGTTTGAATCAGCAAGAGCGTCAGCTTCACATTCAAGAGCGTTTTTCAAGAAACGGTCGATAAGAAGAGGGCGGTCAGGAGTTACGCCGACAGCTTTTTCAACATATTCCTTCAAAGTTGCTTCATCGTAGATTACTTCCATTCCGCGTCCGCCAAGAACGAATGAAGGACGAATCATAATCGGATAACCGATTTTTTCTGCACAGGCTTTAGCTTCTTCAAAGTTGATTGCCATTCCGCTCTCAGGCATAGGGATTTCAAGTTTTTCCATCATGTGGCGGAAGAGGTCACGGTCTTCTGCAATATCGATACTGTCGATTGAAGTACCGAGAATGTTTACACCGTTTTCCTGAAGTTCACGGGCAATGTTAAGCGGTGTCTGACCACCGAACTGAACGATAACACCGTATGGCTTTTCTTTTTCGTAAATCTGAAGAACATCTTCTGTTGTAACCGGTTCAAAGTAAAGCTTGTCAGAAGTATCGTAGTCTGTAGAAACAGTTTCCGGATTACAGTTTACGATGATTGTTTCATAACCAAGTTCTTTAAGCTGCATAGCGGCATGACAGCAGCAGTAGTCAAATTCAATACCCTGACCGATTCTGTTCGGACCGCCGCCGAGAATCATGATTTTCTTAGGGTTTGTTGTTACAGGAGCTTTGTCTTCTGCATTGTAGGTTGAATAGTAGTAGTTAGCATTTTTTACACCGCTTACAGGAACAGCAAGCCATGCTTCTTTTATGCCAAGTTCATTACGACGGTTGCGGATGTCTTTTTCTGCAACTTTAAGAATCTTGCTTAAGTACTTATCGCTGAAACCGTCTTTTTTAGCCTGAATCAAAAGCTTATCTTCCGGAACACGTCCCGGGTTTTTAAGCATTTCTTCTTCAAGGTCAACAAGTTCCTTCATCTGGTTAAGGAAGTACATGTTAACGTAAGTAATTTCATGAAGTTTATCCAGAGAAACGCCTTTACGGATAGCTTCATAAAGCTGGAAGTATCTTTCGCTTGAAGCAGTTTTAAGCATTTCACAAAGTTCATCAGCAGATTTACGGTTAAAGTCTTTTGCAAATCCCAAGCCGCTGCGTCCGTTTTCAAGACCACGGATTGCTTTCTGGAATGTTTCTTTGAAAGTCTTACCGATGGACATAACTTCACCCACAGCTTTCATTGAAGTTCCAAGGGAATCTTCTACGCCGCGGAACTTTTCAAATGCCCAGCGGGCAAATTTAAGAACAACATAGTCTCCATCAGGAGCTCCGCCTGGAGTATATTTTTCAAGAGTACCGTCACGCCAGTATGGAATTTCATCAAGAGTTAAACCTGCTGCGAGCTTTGCTGAAATTAAGGCAATCGGGAATCCTGTAGCTTTAGAAGCAAGAGCAGAAGAGCGGGAAGTACGAGGATTGATTTCAATAATAACGATACGTCCTGTCTTAGGATTGTGTGCAAACTGAACGTTAGTTCCACCGATAACACCGATAGATTCAACAATCTTAAATGCCATGCTCTTGAGTTTTTCTTCAAGATCTTTGCTGATTGTCATGAATGGAGCTGAACAGAAAGAATCACCGGTATGAACACCAACTGCATCAATGTTTTCTATAAAACAGATAGCAATCATCTGATTTTTAGAATCACGTACAACTTCTACTTCAAGTTCTTCCCATCCAAGAATACTTTCTTCTATTAAACACTGGTGTGTCATGGAAAGATCAAGACCGTTGCTAACTATCGTTCGTAATTCTTCAACGTTATAGCAGAAACCTCCTCCCTGACCCCCCATTGTATAAGCAGGACGAACTACCAGAGGGAATCCGATTTCTTCAGCAATTTTTTCTGCACCTTCTACAGTATGACAGATTCCGGAACGTGGAGTATCAATTCCCAGACTCTTCATTGTTTCCTTAAAGATTTCACGGTCTTCACCACGTTCAATTGCATCAAGGTTAACACCGATTACTTTTACACCATATTTATCAAGAACACCGGCTTTGTTTAATTCCATAGCCATGTTAAGACCAGTCTGTCCGCCAAGGTTTGGAAGAAGTGCATCAGGACGCTCTTTTTCAATAATCTGAGAAAGACGTTCAACATTCAGCGGCTCAATATAAGTAGCATCTGCCATAACAGGATCTGTCATGATTGTAGCAGGGTTTGAGTTTACAAGTACGATTTTGTACCCCTGTTCCCTCAGAGCTTTACATGCCTGTGTTCCCGAATAGTCAAATTCACATGCCTGACCAATTACAATAGGTCCCGAACCAATAATAAGAACTTTGTTAATGTCTGTTCTCTTCATATATTTTAACTCCTTACAAAAACCAGTTTTTGGGCGTTTCCCTGCGCGGTAAAACCGCTCCGGGCCGGGCTTTCCGCACTTACGCTGCCGCTTCATTCCTGCGCTTTCGCTTCGGAACGCCTGCGGCGGTGCTCCAATCCCTAACGCGTTGTTTGTGCAATAAAAAAGGCGAAATCCTTAAACAAGAATTTCGCCTTAGAAATCACAAAATAAAAATAGTATGCACTGCTTTGTCTTTGTTGAGAATCGTAATATCCAAACAACTTTCAGCTTTCATACTGAAATGATATACTATCAGAAATTGACTTTTGGGACAAGTAGGTTGGAAATTAAACCCCATTAGATGTACAATAATCTTATGATTAACATTATAAAAAGGCTGATAAATTTCTATCGTGTCCTCTATTCTATTCCCCCTGTCGATTTGGCGGATTCGGCGGAAACAAACCGCCTGCACAGCAAAGTTGTAAGCATCGTCTTTTTTATATTTGGCTTTGGTGATTTGATTGTCCTTTTTGCCTTGCATCATAACAATCTGAGTGAGTATGTTCTTTCCTTTGTTTATTTTGGAACTTTTACACTTGTCTCTATTTGTGCCTTCTTTACTGCAACAAAAACAAAGAATGTGCCGCGCGAAAAAGCGTATCTATTGAAAAACATTCCGTTTTATATGACCTTTTTATGTGGAATCGGGGCTTCCGTGTACAACTTTTTTGCTTTTTCTCAAGCCTATAACGGTGTTTTGTCGCTATTTCTTACAATTTTAATAGCCTTGTGCGTTTTTTCTTTTTCGCCTTTTATTTTTCTTGCGGCACTGCTGGCCGGTTTCTGCCCGATGATTCCCGATTTATACAGAAATTTCGGTCTTACGGGCTTAATGGATTCTGTTCTTGTGGCAGTCATAATGTTCTGCCTTTCCCTGTATAAAAGGCGGGTGGAAAAAAGATATCTGACACTCTTAAAAAAGCAGCAAAAAAGCCTTGTTGCAAAAACATTCGGCAATTTTACCCTTTTGTATGATGACAAGGTGATTAAGTTTTCACGGACAAAATCGCCGGAGCTTGCGGCATATCTGGTTTACAAAAACGGAAGTTCGGTAAATACAAAGGAACTTCTTTCTGTGCTTTACGGCGATTATGCGGATTCAGCTAGGTACGGAGCAAGCCTGCGTCTATTGATTTCTGATATAAAGCACACGCTCAGCGAACTTGAAATCCAGGACTTTTTTATCGCCGAATACAATAACTTTCGCATAAACCCGGGAGCGGTAAAATGCGATTATTATGATTTTCTTGCAGGTGACGCAAAAATCATGAAAACCTTTACCGGTGAGTTTATGAGCCAGTACAGCTGGGCTGAGGAAGCCCTCGACTTTCTTGAACGCCGTGCCTGTGGCGAGAAGTTTTAATACTCCAGCAAATCTTCCATGCTACAGCCAAGAGTCTTAGCAAGTCTGTAAAGAATATCTGACTGTGCTTTTGAGATGTCGTTCTGGCGCTGCTCGTACATCTGAATATTTCGGAGATTTACGCCTGACTGTTTTGCAAGCTGTGACTGAGAAAGCCTAGCAGCTTCGCGGATTCTCTTTAAGTTTGTTTCCAGTGGATTTTCTCTGATAATTTGATCCATCCGTTCAAAAAAGTGGTCGATATCCATTTCGTGATAAAGCGGGTACATCTGGATAATTTCTGAAAGCTTTACACGCTCATTGATTCTTGTAAAGGAAAGAGCGCTGTACCATTGATACTGTGCCAAGGCCCAGCCTGCCCAATATTCGGCCGACTTTTCCTGCGAGAATTGAGGCGGCGGCAATTCCTTTTCGCTATAACATTCGTTTACAATTTTTTTTGTAAGTTCATATCCCGAAAGACCTGCGATTATGGCAGGGTTCCCGTTTTCAAACTGTTTTGCAACCGAGGATTTTATAAAAAGCTGGAAGAAAAAATCTGATTCAAAGGCACAGGTGTTCACGGCGTAGTCAATCATCGTGGCAAAATGATTTTTTGCATCACTCAAATACAATTCGCTGTAAGCGTTCATCGTCGTTTTTAATCTCCTGCCGCAGAATATCCATTACAAAAATATCATCTTTGTAAGGTTTTGAATTCTTGATTTCGTTTTTATAGGTTTCTCTTGTACTTAAATCCCTGGACTTAAATTTGGGATAATAAATCAGTTTGTCTGCATTTAC
>JAGAZB010000039.1 GCA_017940255.1 Treponema sp. | reverse complement strand
TATTTCCAGTTTTCCTAAACTTTGTTTTGTTATCGGATCGATGATATCGTCATCGCTTAGCTGGTAGATTAAAAAGCGCAATCCTTCTTTTAAACCCGCATTACTACCTTTGTTAATAACTAATTGTGTGGGAGACAGAACTTTAGCAACATTACAGATGAATTGGTTACTCATATTAAATACCTCGTTTCAAAGTTTTATAAAAGGGAAATAACATGGAAGAAAAAAATAATACAAATTTTGAAAGAATAAAACGATTTATGAATGGATTTTCATTCGGATTGGTTTTCTGGAGCTTGGTTATCTATCTTTATAGGTGCATTTACAGATAGGCCAAGTTTCGGGATCAAAGATGGAACATCTTCAGGGGCAATTAAACAGGGCGTAATAATTGTAATCTGAATCATTTGATTTAATTGAATGTTAGTTACCTGGCCAGTCGCAACATAACTTTCTATCTCATTAATTTTTTTGTGAATTGTAACGTAGGCACCCATGAAAAGCATCGCGTTAGGTTTCACAACCAGAATCAATTTATTATTCATCGTGGTAATATCGATAGGTACTATTGTTAGCAGGTTTTTTTGAGAAGTGACAGGGCTTTTCATTTGAATTAATATAGCATACCAAAAAGAAGAAATGCAAAGGAAAAGAAGGATTCCGGCTTTCCAGGCTTCGATGGAATCAAATGGCTGGTAACACCAAAGAATAAGAGCCAAAAGTCCTGCAGCAATAAAACCCCATAGGGTTTCATAAGTTGGGTTGATTTTCATTACATGGCAGTCCTCCTATATATGAATTGTTTTTCATAATTATATCACAAAAGTGGCCGTAGCGGAAAGGCGAGGGTAAGTACTCATGATGATCCGTTTTACAAAAGAAGAGATGGCTGATTTGGATAAAAAGCATTATGCCCTGTTTATCTACATAAACAAAGCGGAGTACAGGTTAAGATGCTTGATAAAAATTAAAGAAAAAATATTCAAGATTTTGTCCAAGCAGCGAAAGGACCGGGATTTAGAAGAAGAATTAGAAGATTGTTACGGATGTCTGTATGGAGCGGTAAGACAGTCTATCCAGGCAGAGGAAAACAGGTTGAGGCTTCTGAAACAGAGGAAGGAAGAAGTGGAAGAAGAGATGGGCAGTGCCGGAAAGGCAGGGTTAGAGAATGGACGAAAAAGAAAAACTGCCTGAAGAGTTTCAGGCAGCTATAAAAAAGATGCAAAACTTCCCGTTAGAAAAAAGGATCTTTTTTATGGAAAAAGTGGTTACGCTTTTGGTGGAGGTCATATTTCAAAACTTTAGAAGTTATGATCTCGGAACCAAAACAGTTATTGAGGCACAATTAGAAATTGGCATAGGTAAGATTCTTAAAGATTTATAAAATGCAAGACTGAAAAAATTGATGGCCAAAAGCAGTAAATTCACCCTTAAAAGGAATGAAAGCAATTTCTTGTTCACTATAAGTACATTGTGTAGCAACATACGATTTGTAAATTTTGAGCAGGTCTTCATAATGATTTGGATCAGAAAGCCAATGGTCACTAACAGAAATTATATGAAGTCGGGTAAGGTTATCGGAAATACTGCTGATTTGCATGAAGTCTAATGGTGGTAATGATTTGTCTGAGTTATAGATGGCAATGTTTTTATACAAATCAACGCCAGTTGATATTCTTCGAAAATCTTCCCCCAAAGGATGGAGCGCTCCTCTAACCTGCAAACGAATCGTGCACATTGGGAATGAACCTTGATTAATAAATGGTGTTACTGACAGAATCTTAGCTTCGAGAGGACTAAGCTGCTTGATAATTTCAATGAATGATGGATGAACAAAAGGTTGCTTTTCTATATTCATAGCAGAAGCTAATAAATTAGCAAACATATCATGCAGTTCATCGCAGTCTGCAGAATAGCATGCTGCTTGCAATGCTGGCGCCGCAATGTGTACTGGTGGCTGAGTGATATTTTCCGGCGGTGTGTTTTGAAGTTTTTGATGAAGCTTTGTACGGGTTTTATTTAAGCTATTTTGCACATATTCATTAATAGTATTAGGCAAATAGCCCAAAATATTGACTGTTGAAGAAACAATAGAGTCTACGGCTTCTATTGTTTTTGGAAACGCTTTTTTAGTGGAGTCGATAGTTTTGTGAATTCCTTTAACTTCGATACCGGTAAAAGAAAAATCAGACACGGTGTCACATCCTTTCGTAATTTTTGAAAATTATACCACGAAAGGGACCGTAACGGAAAGGCAGGTGTAAAAAATGGTTAGAAAAGTACCGACAGATGTAGCGGCCAAAGTTATCGGTAAGGCAGTGGACTTTATCCGGCTGGGGCTGCAGCAGGGCCGTTTTGAGTTTGGGACGGCAGTACAGACCGGGAAGAACCGGTGGAGTTATCATATCAGTCCAAAGAAACTGGCGGATTATTCCGGTTTCCCTTTGATGCTGATTGAAAAAATGTGTGAAGAAAACGGAGACAATGAAGAGTAAAAGGAGGAAAAGAATTATGAACAAAACAGAGTTGATT
>JAGAZB010000038.1 GCA_017940255.1 Treponema sp. | reverse complement strand
CTTTTGCTAAATCTGTGTTGCTGACTTCGTTGCAGGTTGACCGGACAAATTAATCAGTTATAATACTTTTCACCAGCCTTCATCTCTTCGAGAGGTTGCAGGTTGACCGGACAAATTAATCAGTTATAATGTAGATTTTTTCATACACCCGGATTTTCATGTTGCAGGTTGACCGGACAAATTAATCAGTTATAATTTGAAAGAAGAATACCATGTATTGAAACAAGTTGCAGGTTGACCGGACAAATTAATCAGTTATAATACATCCGATGTAATTCTATTTTGCATATAGAAATAGAGTGCATCGGACGTATTTTTTTTGAGGGAAAACTAGAATAAAAGCAGTTGTTGAGGCTCTTTTTTCTCGATTTTTTTACAGGATGAATAACTGATAATGTTTTCATATTGCTTATCCGTTATCGTGATAATATCAACTTTACCTTCTTCCGGCAAGTTTTGCTTTATCAGGCGATAATATTTTTCACAAGCATCCTTACCGGAAAAAAGCTTAGTATAAATTGAATATTGCACCATTGCAAATCCGTGATCGAGCAAAAAATTTCTGAAATCTGTTGCTGCTTTGCGCTCTTTCTTCTCAACCACAGGTAAATCAAATAAAACAAGCATCCACATAAGCTCATACCTATTCAGTTCTGGCATTGCCATATTCATCTCCTGCCCATACAGGCAAATCAATGACAGGTTTTCCATCTTCCAATGCGTGAACATAAGAAGCCGTCAGATATTGCATACTTTGAAATGCAGGGGAATTGCCTTCCGAAGTACGAACTTTTATCCACAATGTTTCCGTAAGTTTTGTTTTATATTCGGGAGTTAACTCAGAATCATCATTTATTTCAAGATGAAATACCACGCAATCGACTAAAGGACGATAAATCTCAAATAAGTCATCCGCAAGAGAAAACTGATTAAGATGATTGTCATGGTGAAGTCCAAGAGAAGGAAGAAGTCCGCTGGCACAAACTGCCCGCGCCATAGAGGAGCGCATGATTGCATAGCCATAATTCAAAAAAGAATTTATTCCTTCCTTTTCTTTATCTCTGGTAAAATCTTTTCCGAACAAATATTTCCAGTACATTCTGGCCGCGTATGCTTCACGATTGTCGGGGTCTCCTGACTTTACCAGTGCGGCTATGGTTTCAATTTTTTTTGACTCTTCTTCTTTACCACAAAGTTTTAAATTCAAGGCCTGATTCTTAATTTTTTGGATGACAACCTGTTGCCAAATTCTTTTTTTAAGAGGTAAAGAAGCGTCAATCTGTTTTTTCAGGATTTTTGCAAAAAGATAATGTGAGTAGACAGGAAGAACCATACTTTGCGGTGAATAGTTTTTGCCACAGAGGACGGTAACACAGCCTCGTTCTGCAAGGGCATTTAATATGTTTTTGGAGAATGTTACACTTTGAGCTGAAAGCAAGAGAACGCCTATATCGTCAAGAGGAACACGCCCCAGTTCTTCCGAACCATGCTGTATGACGATAAAGCCACGACTGAGAGACAGATATCGATTTTCTTCATAAATCTCTAAAACTCTGTTCAGCATATTTTAAATATCGGCATACTGAACAGAGTTAGCCATCATTTTCTGAATACACGACCGATTGGATTTACAGTGATGAATCTTGCCTCTTTTTCACCAAAAAGGACATTAACTGAAACCCAGTTTTGAGTCTTTTGCAATTTCCAACAAGGTTCCAACATGTTATCACTTGTTGCAATAATCCAATCGGCACAATTTGTTACAGAATAAACAGGACGAATATCAAGTTTGTTATTTGTTGCAGCATATCCAGCCACACGGCACTTATACCATTTTCCGCCATCACAGAATTCAAGATAATCATTTTTATGCAGAATGCCTAAATTCTTTGCAGCCGGGTGGTGCTGTTTTTTCCATGCTTCTATTACTTCTGCCTTAGGTTTATTATCCTTTCCAACTTCCGTTCTGCGGATATACTGTGCTTCAAAAGTTGCTTTTGTGCCTTCTTTTTTAGGCGGAATCTGCCAGATAATCGCCGCAAAGTAGTCTTCCGGGGCAAGATAGCGGGGAACTTCACCGTTTATTACAATTGGAGTCTGCACACGGTTCAAGCAGCGGACTTTTTTTATTCCACTCTGCTCGCTGAATCGTTCCAAAACATATTCAAATTTTTCACCCTTGTGGAAGGCAATAAATTCTTGCAGTTTCGTTCGGATTTTATTATCAACAATGTCCTCAATGTTGTTTTCTTTCAAACTCATTACCGCTGTACGGGCAACAAAATATTCTTTGAAAACTTTTATCTGCGGATAGACATCCTTAAATTCTT
>JAGAZB010000037.1 GCA_017940255.1 Treponema sp. | reverse complement strand
TGCATTTATTCTACAAAAAATGAAAAAAACAGCAGAAGATTATCTTGGAGAAACAGTAACAGAAGCTGTTATTACAGTTCCAGCTTACTTTAACGACGCACAACGCCAAGCAACAAAAGACGCTGGTAAGATTGCAGGTCTTGAAGTAAAGCATATTATCAACGAACCAACTGCTGCAGCTTTGGCTTTCGGTTTCAACAAGGATCAGTCTAAGGAACGCACAATTGCCGTTTACGACCTTGGTGGTGGTACATTCGATATTTCTATTCTTCAGCTTGCTGATGGTGTATTCGAAGTTCTTTCTACAAATGGTGATACTCACCTTGGTGGAGATGACTGGGACCGCACAATCGCTAACTGGCTTATTGATGAATTCAAGAAAGATACAGGTATTGATCTTTCTAAAGATCCAATGGCTATGCAGCGTCTTCGTGAAGCTGCAGAAAATGCAAAGATTGCACTTTCTAACCAGACTACTACAGATATCAACCTTCCATATATTACAGCTGATGCAACAGGTCCAAAACACTTGCAGAAGTCTTTGAGCCGCGCTCAGTTTGAACAGATGACAGACAGCTTGTTCGAAAGAACAAAGGAACCTTGCCGCAAAGCTTTGCAGGATGCAAAACTTTCTACAGACCAGATTGACGAGGTAATCCTTGTTGGTGGTTCTTCTCGTATGCCAAAAGTTCAGGAAGTTGTAAAGGCAATCTTCGGAAAAGAAGGAAGCCGTTCTGTAAACCCAGATGAAGCTGTATCTATCGGTGCTGCAATTCAGGGTGGTATCCTTAATAAGGATGTTAAACAGGATATTCTTTTGCTTGATGTTACTCCACTTTCACTTGGTATTGAAACAATGGGTGGTGTATTCACAAAACTTATCCCTCGAAATACAACAATTCCTACAAAGAAGAGTCAGATCTTCTCTACAGCTGCTGATGGACAGACTGCTGTATCTATTCACGTACTCCAGGGTGAACGTGAAATGGCTGATCAGAACCGTACACTTGGACGCTTTGACCTTGTAGGTATTCCAGCTGCTCCTCGTGGTGTTCCTCAGATTGAAGTTACATTCGATATCGATGCAAACGGTATTGTTCATGTATCTGCAAAGGATTTGGGAACTGGAAAAGAGCAGCATATCCAGATTACTTCTTCTTCTGGTTTGAGCGATGCTGAAATTGAAAAGATGGTAAAGGATGCTGAAGCAAATGCCGCTGCAGATAAGGCTAAGCGCGAAGGTGTTGATGCCCGCAACGAAGCAGACAGCATTATTTATGCTACAGAAAAGTCTTTGAAGGATCTTGGAGACAAGGTTGACGGTGCTGAAAAGCAGAAGATTGAAGACGCTGTTGCTGCATTGAAACAGGCTATGCAGGGCGACAATGTTGAAGAAATCAAGTCTAAGACAGAAGCCCTTAAACAGGCTTCTTATAAGATTGCTGAAGAACTTTACAAGCAGCAGGGTGCTGCAGGTGCACAGCCTGGAGCTGATGGTGCTGCTGCAGGTGCCGCTGGTGCAGATGCTGGCGAAGGCGAAAAGAAATCTGGCTTCGACAAAGGCACTGCAGACGATGTAGAGTACGAAGTTAAGGATGAGAAATAAGCCTAAAATCGAAGATCCGCGAGTTTACGAAGTAAACTCGGTAAGCAGCTTGCTGCGGCTTAAAAAACAATGCGAAAGCATTGTTTTAGGATTTACCTCTTTTAATTCATAAAAGAGTGATATGCCCCGCTTATTGAAGACGGGGCGTTTTTTTGATATATTACTGAAAATAATTATATACGGACAAGAAAATGGCAAAGCGTGATTATTACGAAGTATTGGGAGTAGACAAAGGTGCTGATCAGGAGGCAATTAAACGGGCTTATAGAAAGCTCGCTGTAAAATATCATCCTGATAGAAACCCGGGCGATAAAGAAGCAGAAGAAAAATTCCGTGAAGCAACAGAAGCTTACGAAGTTCTTTCTGATGATAAGAAACGTCCTCTTTATGACCAGTACGGTTTTGCCGGTGTTGATGGCATGGATCAGGGTGGCGGAGGAGCTCAGTATTCTCACGCCTTCCATGACTTCAGTGATTTGTTCGGTGGAGCCGGTGGCGGCTTCTCTGATATTTTCGACAGTATTTTTGGCGGTGGCTTTGGTGGCGGTGCCAGAAGTGCTGGCGGAAGAAGTTCTGGTCCTGCTGCAGGTTCCAGCCTTCGCTATGATTTAAGAATTCAGTTTAAAGATGCAGTTTACGGAACAACTGCAGATATTCACTTCAAACATAACGAAGCTTGTTCAGCTTGTAAGGGAACAGGAGCTGCTCCTGGTTCTTCAAAGAAAACTTGTCCTACCTGTAATGGTATTGGTCAGGTTAGACAGGGTAACGGCTTCTTTACAATTCAGCAGACTTGTCCAAAATGCGGCGGTAAGGGCCTTGTTGTAGAAAAACCTTGTTCTTCATGCCGTGGTACTGGTTTACAGGAAAAACCAAAGTCTGTTTCACTCAAAATTCCTGCTGGTGTTGATGATGGAAAACGCATCGTAATTCGTGGTCAGGGAGATGCTGGTGAAAACGGTGGACCTGCCGGAGATTTGGTAGTAGTTCTTCATGTTGAACCTCATCAGAATTTTGAGCGTGATGGAAACGACTTGTACTGTGCTGTTCCAATTTCTATGGCTCAGGCTGCACTTGGCTGCGAAATTTCTATTGCTTCTCTTGATGGAAAACGTGTGACAATTAAAGTTCCGGAAGGAACTGCAAACGGAAAACTTTTGCGAATTAAGGGTGAAGGTGTGCCGGTAGCAAATTCGTCACGTAAGGGAGATTTGTACGTAAAAGTTATGGTACAAATCCCTACAAGACTTTCTTCAAAACAGAAGGATTTGCTTAAGCAGTATATGGATCTTGAAAATCCACCTTCAGACCCACAACTTATGCCGCTTTCAAAACTTGGTGACTAAAAATAAATAACTTTTTTCTGCAAATATGCCGATTATATAGTAGAATAGTAGTGATACGTTCAAGTGATATTCAGAGGTATACATGTATAAAGCGCAGAAAAAAATCGTTTTGGTTGCCGTTAATGTTTTGTCCATTATCGGTTTCATCTTAGTATGTCTTTTTCTTCTTCCGAAGAAAGAGACATCTGTTTTTTCTATTTACACATTTCTAGTTACAGTAATTGTTTTCCTGGCAGTAGTTTTCTGGGGAAACAGAATCAGGAGCTTTTTAGTTTCTTTTGTAAGAAGGCATACTCTTGAAGCCGGCGAAACTGTAATATTAAATGACTTTATTGATAGACTACGTTTCTGTTATTCCCTTGATGATTTCTACTCTGCTATTGGTGATGTTCTTGAAAAGAAGGGTGACTGTTCTGTCCTGCTTGTAGACCGCGTAAAGAATTATACTCTTTATAACAGTCCAAACCGCCTTTCTACTTCGGAAGAAGTAAAAAATAAGCTCGATTCACACTTTACAGAAACCTGGCAGGATGGTTTCTTCTATTTTGACCGTCATATTGGTGTAACTACAAACTATCACAAGAGCCGTGGTTTCTTTATGTGCTATGAAAAACAGCACCTTTATGTATTCTGCCGCTATACAAAACTCTTTGACGTAGCCGTTTACAAAAGACTTTTTGAAGAGTATAAGCGTTTTATTTCTCGTACAAGAACTATCTCTGAACTTTCTGAAATTTCTGCTACTACAAAGGAATGGGAACAGCTTGCCGAAACTCAGCAGTCATTCCTTCCTCAGAAAATTCCAAACATTCCAAAACTGAAGATTGCTACTTATTACCGCCCTCTGGTAAACGTATCTGGTGACTATTTCTCAATTCTTCCAATTGATTCTTCAAAAACTCTGCTCATGCTTGGTGACGTGTCTGGTAAAGGTCTTCCAGCTGCCCTCATCATGGGTTTGGTAATGAATACTGTAAAAATTATTGAAGACAAGGAAGATCTTGTTGGTGTACTTCATGCAATTGATAAAGCTATTAAGGGGATGCACCTTCAGGATAAGTACACTGTATTGTTCCTTAGTATTGTTGATACAGAAAAGATGAGAATCCGTTATATTAACGCTTCCATGTCTGATCCAATTATTCTTTCTCCTTCTCCAGACGGCTACCGTATCAAACCTCTTACTTCAAACGCCTCTCTTATCGGTATTCTTGATGTAGGTGACGTAACTGTTGCAGAAAAGCGCCTCTTCCGTGGTGATACCATTCTTATGGCAAGTGACGGTGTTTCCGAAGTTATGGACGATAGTGGTGTTGAACTTGGTGATACTGATATTTATAAGAAGACTCTTATGGCCGGAGCTGCAAAGTCTCCTCAGCAGATGGTCGATGATATTGTAGACTTAATTTGGAAGTACAATGGTGATAAGAAACTTCATGATGACGTTACAATGATGATTGCAAAGGTAGGTTACTGATATGGTTTATGTTTATTTGAATATAGCGGTTGCCCTCTTTTTGGGATTCTTTACCCACATGATGGATAAGAAGGTAAAGAGTGATAATATTGGTGTTAATTCACTTTCTATTGCCATGCTGCTTGCAACTGTAGAAAGTGTTATTTTTGTGCTTATCATTGCATTCAAAGATTTCTGGTTTGATGCCCTTACAACTCAGGCTATGAAGATTGTCTTCAGTATAGACGGTATCTTCTTTACAATGCTTAGTTTTAGTCTTGTAGAATTTGCTTCGAATAAAAGAAACTCTCTTGTACGAATGATAAAGTATGTTCTTTATCTTTTTTCTGTTGTAATTGTATATGCCAAATTCAGTACGATTGATGTAACACTCGAAAATGGTGTAATCATCGGTTCTGAATTTTTGTTTTCAAAACCAGCCAGAAACTTTTTCCCTTGGACTTGGGTAACTTTGTTTACAGCTCTGTATCGTTATGTGGTACCAATTGTATGTTTCCTCTTCCTTACTATTATTCAGGAGGAAAAAGGAACTCAGCTGGACAAGTATCAGTCTGCAGTAATTGGTGAAGCCTTCCTGCTTTTGTGGGCTATCAGTTTTGCAATTAAGTTTATTTCTACAATTGCGCCTGCATTCTCATTGCTCTTCCTTTATGCATATCTCTTTATGTTTGTAGTAATTTACATGGCTTTGACAAGAACTTCGGTTCCTTCTGGAAAGGCAATGTTCGTTACTTTCATAAAAACAATTCTTTCTTATCTGCTTCCTGCCGCTGCAGTAGATGCTTTATGTACTCTTAATCAGCCTGCAAACGGAGAGCTTACAATTCCTTTTGTTGTAACCTTCTGTATTTACGCAAGTGTTGGTATTCTGCTTGCGCTTAAGGTGAGTGACCTTCTTTCTTCATCTTCAAAACTTTATACAGCTGATTATGAAGCTGCTCTTGAAAAAGACCTTGCTAGTGTAGACTACAAGGGTGCCGAAATGGATGAAATTATTGCCAGAATGTTTGAAATCCTTAAAAAGAATGTTGAAACTTCTGCAATGGGTGTTTATATTCTTTCGGGCTCAAACGAACTTACAACGGCCTATACTTCAAATAATGTTGATTTAAAGATTCCGCTTAACACAATAATGTTTGATACCCTGCTTAATATTAATAAAAGTGTGGTTGTATCAACAGAAATTGAAAAGGAACATGACCTTGCAGTAATTAAAAATGAACTGGAAGAGTTCTTTAAACTCACAAAATCTGATGCCTTCTTTATTTTGAATGAAGGACACAATATCTTTGGTATTATTACTTTGGGAAGAAAAGTCAGTGGTGACCACTACAAAGAGTACGACTTGAACGTTTTTGTAAAGCTTTATTCTTACTTCTTCGTATTTGGTTACTACATGCGTAATATTTCTAACAAAGATGTAATTGGTATCGTAAACCGCGAAATTCGAATGGCTTCGCAGATCATTACTTCTATTCAGGAAAACCTGGATCATGTAAAAAATCCAAAGATTGATATTGGTTACCTGATGGTTCCTGCTCACTCTATTGGTGGTGAATTCATTGATATGATTCGTCTTACAGACACACGACACCTCTTTGTTGTAGGTGACTTGTCTGGAAAGGGTATTGCGGCTTCCATGAACATGGTCATCTTAAAGTCCATCATTCGTGCTTATCTTTCGGAAGTTCATGATTTTAAACAGCTGATTGTAAAACTGAACACTTTCGTAAGAGATTCGCTTCCAAAAGGAACAATCTTTGCCGGACTTTTTGCTTTAATTGATTTTGAAACTGATACCATGTATTACATCAACTGTGGTATTCCTGCTTTGATGGCATATACACAGGTTTATAACAACGTAATCGAGATTCAGGGTTCTGGACACGTTCTTGGATTCGTAAAAGATATTGCTCCTTACATTTCTGTAAAGACTTCTAAATTGCAGCGTGGTGATATTATTCTTGCCTGTACAGATGGTTTGGTTCAGTCTCACTCGCTTCGTGGTGAACAGTTTGGTAAGGAACGTATTCAGCTTGCAATGCTTGATAACTCAACTTATCCGGCTCAGCGAATGACTCAGTTTATCTTTGATGGTCTTGTAAAATTCATGTCAAAGGAAATGGAAGATGACGTTTCTATTCTTGTTTTGAAGTACGAAGGTATTGCAAATAAAGAGGAAGAGGCTGAGGTGGCTGCAAGTGAAACTGCTGGCGCTGATGAAGAGTCTGCAGTTGGTGATGCAAGTGATTCTGCTGAAGACTCTGCGGCTCCAGAAGCTGGTGATTCTGCTACCGAAAGTCAAAGTCCAGCACCAGAGAATCTCCTTGATAAAGAAGCTGCAGATGCTCTGATAGCTGCTGCTGCCGCAGATGCGGTTGCCGCAGAAGAAGCTCCTGCAGAGGAAGTTGCCGCCGCAGACAGTGCTGCAGAAGAGTCTGCTCCTGCTGAAAGTTCGCCTGTTGAAAGTGCAGCCGAACAGGCTCCGGTAGATGCTCCTGCAGCCGAAGATAAACCTCCGGTTTTTGATGATCCAGATTTACCACCTGGATTTGAAATGCCAGATTTAAGCGATCTTGATGCCATGATGAAGGAGGCTGGATTATAATGGAAAACCTGAAAATTGTTGAAAAAGACGGTGCAAACTATCATCTTTATGAACTGGAAGGCGCTCTTAACGCTTATACTCTTGGTGAATTTCAGAATCAGCTGTACGAGGCTGTTCAGAAAAACAACATCATTCTTGATATGTCAAAACTGATAGAACTTGACCCGGCCGGAATAGGCTTCCTTATGGCTGCTTTTAATGATGCCAACGAAGCTGGTCACAAGCTCTTTTTCATGATGATGTCAAATGAATCTGAAAAAGCAATAGCAAGTACGGGTTTTAAGTCGCAATTTAATCTGATAAACTCGGTTACCGAGGCTAACTAAGCTAAATTGTATTTTCAAGGCTGTCCATTTTTGAGGGCAGCCTTTTTTTTTACAAAATTTGTATAAAGTACGGAAATTTGATAAAATCAGAGTATGGTAATTTCTTCTATAGATTTGAAAAACGGACACGTCGTTCAGCTTAAGAACGGCAAGGAACTGGTGCTTCAGCGAGATGATGCTGAAAACCTTATCAGCCAGTTTGATATGTATGGCGAGGTCGCTGTTATTGATTTGGATGCGGCACTCGGTAATGTTGATGCAAAGGGAAATACTGTAAACACCCCGCTTCTCAAATCTTTACTCCATCATGGAAACGTTCGTACCGGTGGTGGAATCCGCACTGTAAAACGTGCTAAAGAGCTGGTTGCTCTTGGTGCAGAAAAAGTTATCATAGGTTCAAGTGCCTGGAAGGCAAATCCTGTTCCTGGCGAATCAGTTTTGAACGAAGACTTTTTGAATGAGTTGATTGCCGCAATCGGTAAGCAGCGAATTATTATTTCGGTAGATGCCATTAACGGAAAAATTGCCGTAAAAGGCTGGACTGAAACCGTAGATATTCCTCTGGTAGAAGGAGCAAAACAGGCAGAAAAGTTCTGCTCAGAACTTCTTTTTACCTGTGTAGAAAAAGAAGGCTGCATGCAGGGCACAAACATGGATTACGTTCGTCAGCTGCGCGAAGCTGTTTCCTGCCGAGTTGTTGCTGCCGGTGGTATTTCTTCGGTTGAAGAAATTGCTGAACTTGAAAAAATGCACTGTGATGTTCAGCTTGGTATGGCTCTTTATACAAATAAGGTTTCATTAAAAGATGCCTTTGTTGCCTGTCTTGATTTTGAAAAATCTCCTCTTATTCCTGTAATTGCTCAGAGTGTTAATGGTGAAGTTTTAATGCAGGGCTTTGCAAATGCAGAAGCTGTAAATAAATCTTTTGACTGCGGTAAGCTTACCTTCTGGAGCCGTTCAAGAAATGAGCTTTGGACAAAGGGTGAAACAAGCGGAAACTTTTTGCAGATTGTTCGTATGCGTGCAGACTGCGACCGTGATTGTATACTTGCAACTGTTCTTCCAACTGGCCCTTCATGCCATACTGGCAGCTGGACCTGTTTTACAAGTGCTCCGGATGAAAAGTCTAGCATGGGACGTTTGTACAACATTATTGCAGACCGCTTTGCTAATCCTCGTCCTGGCAGTTATACTGCAACTCTTGATGCAAAACGTGTACGCGAAAAGGTAGAAGAAGAAGCAGAAGAGCTTTGTGAGGCAGACGGAAAGGATGAAGTAATCTGGGAAGCTGCTGACTTGCTTTACTTTGTGAATGTACTTTTATACAAAGAGGGTGTTACCTGGAAAGACGTTTACGACGAACTGGATAAGAGACACAAGGAATAATAATAGCAAAACCGTAAAAAAAAATTGCGCCAGCAATTTTTTAGGTTTTACAATTTGGTTTTACCATTTAGGTTTTACCACTAAAGGATTTAATATGATTAAGATACAAAAATATAAAGACGTGGAAGCAGAGTTTTTTAAGGCCCGCTCTTTTGGAGATTCAAACGAAGTTGTTACTTCTGTTCTGGAAGAAGTTCAAAAGAGAGGTGATGCTGCCCTCCGTTTGTATGGCCAGAAATTTGATGTTGCAGTGCCTGCTGTATTTGAAATTCCTCAGGAAGAATTAAAGGCTGCTGCAGAAAAGTTAAAGATTGAAAAGCGTGATGTTTATGACGCAATTGTTTATTCTCATGATTTAGCTTTGCGTTTTGCCACTAAACAGAAAGATTCTTTTATAGATTTTGAAGAAGAACTGGAACCTGGTCTTTTTACCGGGCAGAAAACTTTGCCTGTAGATAGAGCCGGCTGTTATGTTCCAGCTGGCCGTTTCCCTCTGGTTTCTACTGTAATAATGACAGTTACACCTGCTGTTGCAGCGGGAGTTCCAGAAGTAATTCTTTGTACACCTCCTCGTGTGCACCCGGATGATAAAGTGGCCGCTGGGAAAACAGGTTCTGGAGTTCCAGGAAAGGCTTACGTTGGCGGAAAACCTTATGCCGATGAAGGAATTATGGCTGCCGCTTATATTTGTGGAGTAAACCGCGTATTTGCAGTGGGTGGCGCCCAGGCAATTGGAGCCATGGCCTTTGGTACAGAGTCTTTACCTCAGGTAGATGTTATAGTTGGACCTGGAAATAAATATGTAGCTTCTGCAAAACGCGAAGTTTTTGGAACTGTTGGAATTGATATGGTAGCAGGTCCAACAGAGGTAATGGTAATTGCAGATAAAAGTGCTAATCCAAAATGGGTTGCTGCAGACCTTCTTGCTCAGGCAGAACACGATGTTGTTGCTCAGCCAATTCTTGTTACAGATAGTGCAGATTTTGCTGCAAAGGTAAGTGAGCAGATTGAAGAGCAGCTTGAAACTCTTACTACAAAGACTGTCGCACGCCAGAGTATTGATAACTACGGAAAAATTATCGTTGTAGATTCTCTTGAAGACTCTGTTGAAATTGCAAATAAAAAAGCTCCTGAACACCTGGAACTTGCTATGGAAGCTGGAAATGCCCGTGATAAAATTGAAACTGCCGTTCACAATTACGGTTCTCTCTTTATTGGTCATTATTCAGCAGAAGTTTTGGGAGATTACGCAGCTGGTCTTAATCACACTTTGCCAACTTCTGGTTCAGCCCGTTATACAGGCGGACTTAGTGTAAGAATGTTCTTAAAGACTGTTACAACTCTGCGTGTAAAAGAAAATGCTTCTGGCGCTGTTCGCAGTGCAGTTGCGGCTGGTTATCTTGGTGATGCAGAAGGCCTTGCGGGACACGCTCGTGCTGCAAGAATAAGGATAGAAAAATGATTTTAGATGTTGTTAAATTAGGTGAAGATATACTCAGACAGAAGGCAGAACCTGTTGCAGAAGTAAATGATGAAATCCGTCAGCTTGCTGAAGACATGTTTGAAACCATGATTGAAGCAGACGGAGTAGGGCTTGCAGCCCCTCAGATTGGCAAAAGCATCCGCATGTTTGTTGTAATTGCTGATGATGATGTGCGCCGTGTCTTTATCAATCCTCAGATTATAAAAACTTCGCAGGAAACTGGTGAGTATGACGAAGGCTGTTTGAGTATTCCTCAGGTTTACGAAACAATTGTTCGTCCTGTGGCAGTTACTGTTCAGGCTTTGAATGAGAATGGCAAGCCATTTACTCTGGAAGCTGATGGATTACTGGCTCGTATCATTCAGCATGAGTATGATCACCTGGACGGTATCCTGTATATAGACCGCGGAGATAAGGAATTCGCAGAAAAAACTACAGAACAGTTCAAAAAACGCGCTGAACGTGCTGCACAGAAGGCAAAAGAAAAAGAAGCTAAGGCTAAAAAAATAGCTGCAAAGCTTGCGGCAAAAGAAGCTAAGAAAAATAAGAAATAAGAGAAATAAATGATAAAAATTCTTTATGCGGGAAGTCCGGAAGCGGCTTGTCAGACATTAAAAATCCTCTTTGAAAAACAAAACGAATGTGGTTTTGAAATTGTCGGGGTACTTTCTAATCCTCCGGCAGCAAAAGGCCGGCATAAAGAATTAATTCCAACTCCTGTTGCGGCTTTTGCTGCAGAAAAGGGCTTGCCTGTTTTTACACCAGAACATCTTGATTCAGCCTGCCGCGAGCAGATTGCTCCTCTTGCTGCAGATTTGCTGCTTAGTTTTGCTTATGGTCACATTTTTGGTCCTAAGTTTCTGGCGCTTTTTCCTCTTGGCGGAATGAATCTTCATCCTTCACTTTTACCAAAGTATAGAGGTTGTACTCCAGTTCCTGCTGCAATTTTGAACCGTGATGCTCAGACTGCGGTAACTGTTCAAACTTTAGCCCTCGGCATGGATGAGGGTGATATTTTAGCCCAGGAAGTTGTAGAATTAAATGGAAGTGAAACAGCACAGTCGCTCTTATCTTATAGCGCCGAATGTGGAGCGGGATTATTCTGCGATTTGCTTAAAAAACTGGCGGCCGGCCAGAAGCTTACGGGCCGTGCGCAGGAAGGCGAGGCTTCTTATACAGGAATAATAAAAAAGGAAGACGGAAAAATTGACTGGTCGGAAGACGGCTTGAAGATTGAAGCAAAAATCAGGGCATATTTTCCGGAGCCAGGCTGCTGGTGTCTGGAAAAAGACTTGCCTTTGCGCATTCTGTCTGCTTCTTTTATTTCTGATGATGACCAAAGGGCTGCTGCCTATAAAGCGGAGCCTTGCGGAAAGGTTCTTGCCTTTGTAAAAGCGGAAGGCATTTATGTAAAGGCAAAGGGTGGCATTCTTCTTGTAAAAACTCTGCAGCGTCAGGGAAAAAAAGAAATGGCTTATAAAGATTTTATGAACGGCGCACGAGATTTTGTGGGTTGTCAGCTTCAATAATGAGGATAGTATGGAAAACGAAATTGAAAATAACGAAAAAAAAGTGAAAAAAACGATAAAACTTTCTTCTCTTGGGGTTAAATTCTCTTCTTTTTATGAAAAATTGCAGTCCAGCATTCCTGCCCTGATAATCACAGTGATTGCGGCCTTTATTATAATGATTTGCTTTGCATTTGCAGTCTTCTTTTTGAATGTAAAGGGGCCTGAAAAGGTTCTTGTTCCAAATGTAATGGGAAAAACTCTGGAAGATGCTCTTTTGGAAATGCAGGTAAAGGAATTGTATCCAAAAATTAACCTTCGTTATTCGGAAACTCCTGGTGATGAAGGAACTATCCTTGATCAGTCTCCAAAAGCCGGTGCTATTGTAAAAGGATACAGCCGTGTTTCTCTGGTTGTGAGTCGTGGTGTAATTGTAGACAGTGTTGGAGACTACATCGGCCAGAATGTTGATGAGCTTGAACTGAAGCTGCAGGCTTTGTTTGCAGGACAGAGACCTCTTATTACTCTGGCAACTCCGGAATATAAGCCGGATCAGTCGGAGGCGGGAACAATTCTTGAACAGGATCCACCTGCAGGAACTTATATTTCAAGCCCAGTTACCGTTCAACTTGTTGTAAGCCGTGGTCCAAATTACGAAAATACAAAAGTGCCTAACTTGATAGGTCAGTCTATAAATGATTTGTTGCAGACAATTTCCCGCAGTAAACTTGTATTTGATATAAGTGGACATACTGTTACAGAAGATGAAGTTGCTGGAACTGTTGTTTCTCAGCAGTCTTTTGATAGAGAATATGTAAGAAACTATTCAAGAATGACTGTAGAAATTGCCCTTCCAAAGAATTCTGATGAAAATGTTTATGGAGTCTTTAATGCTCAGCTTGCAGATTATCCGTACCCAGTTCCAATGAAGCTGGATGCTAAGCCTGCCGAAGGTGATGCATATACTCTGGTTACTTTCTCTCATCCGGGTGGAAACGTAACTATTCCTTACAGTGTACCTCATGGAACCACACTCCTGCTAAAAGTTTCTGACAAAGTGGTAGCAAGACAAACTGTAAATTAAAAAATAACCGGCTGCCTCTGGCAGCTATTCGCGGGACGAAAATATGACTCATCCATTTATTTGTATGTGTTTAACAGGGAAAACCCTGGAAGAAGATCTTCAGCTGGTAAAAAAATACGAAAAGCTGATAGATATTGTTGAACTTAGAGTTGACCATCTTAATGAAGATGAACAGCTTTATGTAAAAAAGTTCCCTTCTATGATTTATAAGCCTTGTATTCTTACAATCAGAAGAACTGTTGATGGCGGCTTGTTTAGTGGAAGTGAGTTTTCGCGTACAAATCTTTTTGGAAGAGCGCTTGCCTTTGCAGATCCTGATAAATCAAAAAACTTTGCATACGTAGATTTTGAAGAAGATTACCATATTCCTAGTATGCATGATGCTGCCATGGCCTTTGGTGTTAGAATCATCAGAAGCTTTCACAGCATGAATGAGCCTGTTTATAACATTCGCGCCAGATGTGATGAAATCCGCAAAACAGGTTATGAGATTCCAAAAGTTGCCTTTATGCCTAATTCTCTTGCTGACGTAGAAAGAATGTTCCGCGAAACAAGAGATTTTACTCAGTATGAACATATTATTTGTGCTATGGGTGCCGAAGGATTACCTTCACGCATTCTTGCAGGCTATACAAATTCATTTTTGACCTATGTTTCGCCAGAAGAAATGCTTGGAAAAATGAATGGTATTGGTCATATTGATCCTGTAACTTTAACTGAGTTGTATAACTTTCGCTCAATAAATGAAAAAACTTCGATTTATGGAATTACAGGCTGGCCGTTGCCAAAAACTTCCAGTCCTATGTTGCACAATTCCGGTTACAAAAAGCTTGGTCTTGATGCAGTTTATATTCCTGCTCGAGCTACTTTAATTTCTGACGCTATAAATTTTGCAGATTCAATTGGAATGAAAGGTATGTCTGTAACAATTCCTCATAAAGAATCTGTGCTTTATTATCTTGGTGAACAGACGCCGGAAGTAGTTCAGATTGGAGCCTGCAACACAATCGTAAAAAAGAATAATAAGTGGGTTGGATATAATACAGATGCCTATGGTTTCCGCCGTTCTCTTGAAGAATTTTTGAATGGCACAAAGCTTAAGTTTAAGAAGGTTGCTGTAATTGGGGCAGGCGGTGCCGCAAAAGCAATTGCTTATACCTTAAAGCAGATGGGAGCCCGAGTTTGTATTTTTAATAGAACTGTGGAACATGCTCAGCAGCTGGCAGAAAAATACGGCTTTAGTTATTGTCAGCTTGATTCAAGAGCTGCATCAAAAATAGATGAGTATTCTACGCTGATTATTCAGACAACTTCTGTGGGAATGAATAGTGATGGTCCTTCTACAAAAGAAAATGACCCTCTGTACTTTTATGATTTCCGCGGAAATGAAATGATATTTGATATTATTTATACTCCGGAAGTTACTCCAATAATGCGACGTGCGGCTGCCGCAGGCTGCCGTACCTGTAATGGTTATAAAATGCTTGAATATCAGGCTTATGAGCAGTTTAAATTGTTCACAGGTAAAGATATGGAAGATAAGTAAGGTTCAAACCTTGCTATAAAACACTGGCCGTAAGAGGCTTTATATAAGAGGATAAAAAATGGGACTTTCACAATCTGAACAGAAAACTTTAGTTGCAAATACAGCTATTGATACTCTTATTGAAAAAGGGCTTATTTTTTCTGGAATGAAAATTGGACTTGGAACTGGTTCTACTGCTATGCCAGCTGTAAAAAGACTGGCTGAACACATACAGAATGGAGATTTAAAGGATGTAAAGGCAGTTGTTACATCTTTTCAGACTCAGAATGCCTGCCAGGATTATGGAATTCCAGTTTATACATTGAACGATAGAATTATTGGTGGTCAATTAGACCTTGCAATTGATGGCGCTGATGAAGTTGAACCAGACTGCAACTGTATTAAGGGGGGCGGAGCAGCCCATGTGCGTGAAAAGATTGTAGAATATAACTCAAAAGTATTTGTCGTAATTGCAGATTCATCAAAGGCTGTACCAAATATTGGAACTAAATTCCCAGTTCCTGTAGAAATTATTGGTGATGCCCGCGTTCCTGTTATTAATGCACTTAATTCTCTGGGTGCATCTTGTGTTCTTCGCGAAGGTGTTAGAAAGGCTGGCCCTGTAATTACAGATAATGGAAACCAGATTCTGGATTGTACCTGGAAAGAGCCGATAAACGTTCCTGAAATGGAAGACAAAATTAACGGAATTGTTGGTGTTGTAGAAAACGGACTCTTTTCTAAAAATAAGCCGATTGTCTTTATTTCAAAAGAAGACGGTTCGGTAGAAATCAGAAACTTAAAATAAAATGTTTCCTTCCTTTTCCCAAGAACTTGCCCTTCATTATTTGCTAGAGCTTTCTGATGATTTGAACTCTGGCCGAGCTTCCTTAATTCAGCTGGCAAAAGAAAGTGAAGAACGTAAAAATCAGGGGCTTATGCTTGGCTGCCTTGTCTGCCAGGCCTGGGAAGAGGGCAGATGGAAAAGACATATTCTTTATGCCTGCAGCGGAATTGCCCGTGAACTTAATAGCAAAAATGGTATTGTTGTTCCGCCGATAGTTTCCCCCCGGGAAATAAGCGCCGCCCTGGCCGAAAATGATGCCGAAATCCACCAGCTTACAGAAAAAATAAATTCCTGTGATAGTCACCAGGCCGAAGCCTCAGAGCTTTGCAAAGAACTTACTGCCAGACGGGCCCACCTTACAGACCAATCTCTGCGAAAAGTATTTTCCCTGTATAAGTTTACCCGTTTTGATGGCAGCAGGATTTCCCTAAACGAAATAATTCTTAAGCATGGAGGCCGCCTTCCGCCCACGGGCACCGGCGACTGCTGCGCTCCCAAACTTTTGTCTTATGCTTTTGAGCATGCTTACCTTCCCGTCAGCATGGCAGAAATCTATTATGGCCAGTCTTTTGGAAAAAAGCTTTCTGGTCAGCTTTATCCGCCCTGCGATGAGCGCTGTGGTTATATACTTCCCGAGATTCTTGGGCTTGAGATTCTCTACCGCGACCGTGATATTGTAGTTGTAAATAAGGCTGCCGGCCTGCTTTCTGTTCCGGGACGTGGTCAGGAAAAATATGACAGTGTAGAAAGCCGTCTGAAAACACTTTTTCCGCTGAGTGTGGGGGAAGATTCCTGTAGCCTTAATCAGCCTGCCGTTCACCGGCTTGATATGGAAACATCCGGTCTTTTAATACTTGCAATGAATAAAGAGTCTCACAGCGAATTAAACAGGCAGTTTGCAGAAGGTTTGGTTCAGAAAAAGTATATTGCACTTCTGGATGGAATACTGAGGGGCAGATCAGACGGACACATAGAGTTGAAATTTCGTCTGGATGTAGATAATCGTCCTTATCAGATTTATGATGAAGAAAATGGCAAGCTTGCAGTAACTGATTATCACAAAAGTGGTGTAGAAGTCTATGAAAATCCTCTTACCGGCCAAAAGAAAAAAGTAACAAGAATTGAGTTTTTTCCGCGAACCGGCCGAACTCATCAGTTAAGGCTGGCTGCTGCGGATCCGCGAGGCCTTAATCTTCCAATTGTGGGAGACAGCCTCTATGGCAGTAAGAATGAAGGGGAAAGACTTATGCTTCATTCATCAGAAATTGAGTTTTTCCATCCGAAAAGCCGGAAAAAAATGAAATTTGTATCTTCCCCATCATTTTGATTAATAAGAAATATTGTTTCTATTCATAAATACATAAAGAGTGGAGGGGGAAACTCCCAGTTCACGGCTTATTCGTTCCTTTGAATAGCCTTTGTCTAACATCGTTCTGATTGTATTTTCACTGCCGGAAAGTTTGTAATGCTGATTTTTACTGCCCAGAGGGCGACCAAGCTTTACTCCTTCTGCACGTTTGCGTTTTAATGCCTCTAAGGTTCTCTGCGAAATAAGTGTGCGTTCAATTTCGGCAGAAATACTGAATGCGAAGGCCAGAACCTTTCCTGTAAGGTCTTCTCCCAGTTTATAGCCTTCCTTTACAGTGTAAACAATCACACCCCTTTCCATCAGAGAGTTTAGAATGGACATAATCATAAACATATTTCTTCCTAGCCTTGAAAGTTCGGAGCAGATAATAATATCACCCTTTTGGGTACTTTCCAGTAATTTTCCAAGTTTTCTTTTTCGTGGAGAAATTGTTCCGCTTATTGTTTCTTCAATCCATTCTGAAACAACAAGATTTACCTTCTGGGAATACTTTATGATTTCAAACCGCTGATTTTCAACTGTTTGCTTGTCTGTGCTAACTCGAATATAACCGTAAATCATGTAAATACCTCCTGACTGAGTGCACTCTGGTACACAGTGTTCAAAAAAAAAGGCTGCCGCTAAAAGGAGGAAAAGCGGCAGCCTAATCACAAAAAAAGGAGGTATTCTGTTTACAAGTTTGGTTCTCTCTTGCTTACACTAAAACAACCGTCAGAACGATAAAAAGTTACAAAAAAAGGGATTTTTTTTTGATTTTTCGGTAAAATATTGAATATGACATACTTTTTTGAAACCTACGGATGCGAAATGAATATTGCAGAATCTGCATCTGTAGAACAGCTTTTGATTGCAAGAGGATGGACAAAATCTCCATCTGCTCAAACTGCTGACCTTGCGATTATAAATACATGCTCTGTACGCGAAACTGCCGAAAACCGCATTATGGGACGTTTGGGCTGGTATAATGGGCTCAAGGCTGTGCGCGAATGTAAACTGGGCGCAAAGACAAAAATGCTGGAAGAGGCTGTTGAATACGTAAAAAATGGAGCTAAACCTCTTACCCTGGTAGTTATGGGCTGTATGGCAGAACGCCTTTTAAAGGAATTTAAGAAGGATTATCCTTTTGTTGATTATGTTGTGGGCACTTATGCAAAGCATCACTTTAGCGAAATTATTACTGCTATAGAAGAAGGCCGTGAGGCCTTTGAACCCGATGATACTGAACAGTATAAGTTTGCTTCGGTGTCTGCGGAACCTGGCGCATTTTCTACTTTTGTGCCGATTATGCACGGGTGCAACAATTTCTGTACATATTGTATTGTTCCTTATGTGCGCGGGCGCGAGTTGAGTCGTCCTGTAAAGGAAATCTTGCAGGAGCTTGATGTACTTGCTAAGTATAATGTGAAGGAAGTTACTCTTATTGGGCAGAATGTAAACTCTTACCATGGTGAAGAAGACGGGGCAATCATAAACTTTGCCCAGCTCCTCCAGAAAATTGCCGATCATTTACGCGAAACATCGTCTCCAATTAAATGGGTGCGCTTTATGTCTTCTCATCCAAAAGATTTTACAGATGATGTAATAGACGTAATTGCAAAAGAAAGCGTTTTGTGCCGTCATATTCATCTTCCAGTTCAGCATGGTTCTTCGGCTGTACTTGAAAAAATGAACCGCCGTTATACCCGCGAACAGTACCTTGCTCTTGTGGAACGTATTAAGTCAAAAATTCCTGATGTATCACTCACCACAGATATTATGATGGGCTTCCCGACTGAAACTGAAGAAGATGTGGAACTCACCCTTGATTTAATGCGTCAGGTTAAATATGAATCTGCGATGATGTACTACTACAACCCTCGCTCTGGAACACCGGCGGCAAAAATGGAGCAGCTTCCTGTAGAAGTGCGTAAGGCTCGTCTGCAGCGGGTAATTGATTTGCAGCTGGAACACACTCAGGAGCAGATGGCCCGCCGTGTTGGAAAAACTGTACCTGTCCTGGTAGAAGGAGTGAGCCGCGATAACAAGGAAGAGCTTTTGGGACAGATTGAACAGCACGAAAAAATTGCATTTAAGGCCGACCGCAAGTTGATAGGAAGCTTTGTGAATGTTAAAATTACAGAGCTTTCTGGTAATACTTACCGCGGTGAGTATGTACCTGAGCCTTCAAGAGGAGTTTAAAATGATTTTTGCACTGATTCTTTTTCTGGCATTTGTAGTTTTCCTTGCATTTTTTGTAGGATTAAATATCGGAAATACATGTACTTTCTGGTTTTTTAAGACATATACAGAAATTCCTGCGGCAGTTTTAGTCTTAATTGCTTTTGGCGCTGGAATTATTGTTGCAATTCTTTTTATGCTGATTGCAAAACTTCGAGGACCTTCCCAGGCAGAACTTGAAAAAAGAGAAGAACTTACAAAGAAACGTGAAGCAGCACAGGCTAAACTTGAAAAGAAGACAAAGAAACTTAAGGAAAAAGCCCGCAAGGCCGCTAAAGATAAAGAGGAAGCTTTTTCTGATCCGATTGTGCCTACAGTCGCACCGGGAAATGCCGATAATAACAACAATGAAGTCTAAAAAAATATTTCTATCTGCTGCACTTGTACTTCTTTCTACAAGCCTTTTTGCGGCAGAATTAACTGCTCGTTTTATTTCTACAGAGGCCGCCAAAAAGGAATCTGTAGAAGAATCGGTTGAATATATTAAAAATCAGTTGCCAAAGCTTTCTGTGCCCGCAGAAAAGCGTTCTACTTACATTTTCCTTGCCAGCCTGCAGGAGCAGCTTTCTTATTATGAGGAAGCACAAAAGTCTTACGCTCAGGCTGCGGCTATTTCTGCCCCGGACGCAGAAGGCATGCCAAAGAAGACCAACGAACAGATTGTACTTGATGCTGTGCGCTGTGCTTTGAGCAGCGGAGATTATATCACTGCTGATAATTACCTGAACTCTGCAGTAAGAAATTCTAAAAATGAAAAAGTGCAGGCCTATATAAAGCTTTATTCTCAGTGGTCTGCTTTGTGTAAGGCAGAAAAGGTTTCTGATTTGCAGGAGCCTCTTGTTATGCTGCAGGCATATCTTAAAGTGGAGTCTATGCAGAATCTGAAGCCTGTAATTCTATTAACACTCTGGTATATAACAGGCGAAACTTCTTATTCCAAAGAGATTACTTCAAAGTATCCTTCTTCTATGGAAGCGGCTATTGTAAAGGGTGATATTCAACTGCTGCCTACACCTTTCTGGTTCTTTGTTCCAAAAAGTGGTGAAGCAGAGCAGGGAAGCGGTACTTTTACTGAGGACTTAAGCATACAAACCGAATCTGCTAATTCAGACCGTAAAAATGAAGCAAACGAAAGTGCTGATGATAAAACTAAGTTTTCTAAATGGCAGCTGGGACTTTTCCGCACGGAAAGTAATGCAAAACTGCTGGCAGAAGAAGCAAAGAAAAAGGGGTTCCCGGCTTATATAACAACAGAAAAGCGTGCCAGCGGAACAACTTATTTTATTGTACTTGTAAATGAAAATGCAGCCGGTAATATGGCTGATCAGCTGCGCAACGCTGGTTATGACTGCTACGCGGTAGAGTAGGAGGGTACTACAAGGTAGGGGCGTGCCCGGTGGTTTTTGTGTTTTGTGCCGGGCCTTTTTTTGTGTCTACAAAACCTTTTCTACAGACCAGGCATTCAGATAAGAATATGTGATTCCATCTTCTTCAGCAGTTGTAAAAGTTCCCGTCACAACAATTTCTGAAAACTCTTCAGGATAGTCATCTGGAAACTTGTGGTCTCCCATCCAGATAAATTCCAGCCCCTGCTGGCAGCAGGCCGTTGCATCCTGAACTAAAACTGCGTAATAGCGGTCATTTGTAACTTCGTTTATGAAGATGTTAAACATTCCTTCAACTTTTATAACCTTGTTTTCATAGTCTTCCGGGGCAATCATCATGTCAAAAACTGTGGAATAAATCATTGTGGGAGACATTTTTGTAAGGTCAAAATCAACTTTTGCGTTTTTATCTGCCGGAACCTTGTTTTCGGCATTTTCGCGGAGTTTTTCTTCCCGGGGAATAGAAACATTTTCTACTTCCTGAATGTACTGGCCCGATTTCTTGGCACATGAGGAAAACACTATTGAAAGTAAAATTAAAAGGAGTGCAGGAGTTTTCTTCATCATTATTACCTTCTGAAAATTTCTAAAAGTGAGCAGAGCAAAAAGGCTGCCAGGTCGATTGCAACAATTGTGCTTCCTACCGGGGTTCCGGCCAAAATAGAAATGAGCAGGCCTGTTGATGAGCAGAAAATTGAAATTACGGCCGAGCAGATTGTTACGCTGCGGAAGCTTTTGAAAAGGCGCATTGCAGAAAGGGCCGGGAAAATCACCAGGGCAGAAATTAAAAGTGAGCCTACCAGATTCATAGCAAGCACGATAATAACTGCTATGATGATTGCAATCACCAGATTATAAATGCTGGCGTGAGTTCCAATTGCCTGGGCAAAGTTTTCGTCAAAGGTAACTGCAAAAATTTTGTTGTAAAAAATGATGAATGCGATTGTTACCAGGACGGAAAGTATTGTGCAGAGCCACACTTCGCCTTTTGTGAGGGTTAGAATTGAGGTTGAACCAAAAAGGGTAGAGCAGACATCGCCGGTAAGGTTAGAAGATGAAGAGAAAAGATTCATGAGCAGGTAACCTATGGCAAGAGAGGCAACGGAAATCATTGCGACTGCGGCATCTCCCTGAATTTTTGTGTTTTTTCCAGTGCGGAGAAGCAAAATTGCTGCAATAATTGTGACTGGAAGTACCAGATACATGTTATTAGTCAGATTTAATACTGTTGCAATACTGATGGCGCCAAAGGCTACGTGTGAAAGTCCATCGCCAATAAATGAAAAGCGTTTTAGTACAAGTGTAACGCCCAAAAGAGAAGAACAAAGTGAAATCAGTACACCAACAATAAATGCGTAACGTACAAAAGGAAAACTAAAGTATTGAATCAGGGTTTCGAACATAATCCTTTGCCTCCCCAAAAAAGATATTTTTGCCAATATTCAGAATGTGGCTGGCATATTGCAGGGCTGTGTCTATATCGTGTGAAATCATGATGATTGTAATGCCATCGTCATTTAATTTTTTGATAAGTTCGTACATTTCTTCTGTTGCTTCAGGGTCCAGACCAGTTACAGGTTCATCAAGAAGCAGCATTTTCTGAGTGGCACAAAGGGCGCGGGCTAAAAGAACGCGCTGCTGCTGGCCGCCGGAAAGTTCACGATAGCAGCGGCGTTCAAGCGGAAGAATGCCGAGTTTTTCCATTGTATCGTGGGCAAGTTTTTTCTCTTCCTTGATATAAAAAGGCCGGCGTCCGCAACGTGACTGGCAGCCGGAAAGAACAATTTCGCGTACGCTGGCAGGAAAGTCTCGCTGAACTTCGGTTTGCTGGGGAAGATAACCAATTTCATCGGCAAGTAGACCGTCTCCTGTTTTGATTGTGCCGGAAATAGGTTTTAAAAGATGAAGTATTGTCTTCATCAATGTTGATTTTCCAGAACCGTTTTCTCCAACGATGCAAAGATAGTCTCCCGCATTTACAGAGAAGTTAAGATTTTCCAGAATGACCTTGGAATTGTAACCCAAGGTAAGGTTTTCACAAGTTAATTGAGCCATTTTATCTTATTCCAATGCCTTTTTTATAGTTCCCAGATTTTCTCTCATTGTTCCGATATATGTTTTTCCGTTAAATGCATCTCTTAAAGATGTTGACTGCAGGGAATCCAGGGTGAAAGTATCGCAAGTAGGCTTTTTCGCATTTGCAATTACAGTTTTTGCGATTTTTTTATCATTATTTTCAAGGACTAAAACGGCGTTTAGACCAGACTCGTTCAGACTGTTTGAAAGTTTCACGATGGTTTCAAAACTTGCTTCTGTTTCTGCTGAACAGCCGTCAAAGGCTGCGACGTAATTTAAGCCGTAATCTTCTGTAAGGTAGCGGAAAGGAAAGCGGTCGCAGAAAATTAAAGTGTTATGAGCTGAAGTTTTTACAACTGAATTAAAACTTGCATCCAGTGCATCAATTTCTTCCAGATAATCTGTGGTGTTCTTTTTGAACTCTTCTGCAGAAAGAGGGACTTTTTCGCAGAGTGCGTCTGAAATTGCCTGTACACAAATCTTTGCATTGCGTAATGAAAGCCAGATGTGTTCATCAAATTCAACTTCATCTGTATCTTCTTCGCAATCTTCCAAAAATAACTGACGTTCTTTGCGGATTAAATCCATAAGGTTTATGATTTTAATATTCGGATTAGTTACATTTTTAAGGGCATCATATACCCACTGGTCACTTTCGCCACCCACAAAAACAAAAATATCAGCCGAAGAAATCTGTACAATATCGGCAGTTGAAGGCTGGAAATTGTGAAGGTCAAGGCCGTTTTTTACAACCAGGGAATTAATTGTTCTGGAATCGCTGGTGCCAATTACAGACGCCGCCCAGTCGTAAGGAGGAAAGGTTGTGCTAACAATTTTAATTTTGTCCGAAAAGTCTCTTTTTTTTGCCTTGCATGATATAAAGGTCGGGAAAAGAAGGATTCCAGCCAGCGCACCTGCAAGTATTTTTTTGTTCAATTTGATACTCATTATCAAATTAATATAATAAAAAATCGGTTGATATTCAATAAAAAAATTGTTACAAGTGTGTGGCGTAGCTCATCACTGTGGTTCATGGTCGCGCCCGGCCCGTTTGAAGTAAGGCACTCCCGACGGCCAAATGCACAGTTTGCGAATGCAAACTGTGGTGCATGGTCGCGAAACACTTTCTGAGCGTAAGACCCCGCTCTTACCATGCACATTACCAGTGCCCAGAAGCCCCTCCACCTCCAAAGTGCCCGCCGCCACCATGGAATGAGCCTCCGCCGAAACCACTTCCTCCGAAGCCGCTGCCAAAGCCCGAGCTTCTGTGCGAGCTGCCGTAGCTTCTAATGCCGCCCCGGTGTCCTCCTCCAAGAAAGTTACTCAGGAAAATCCATTTCCAGATTCCGCCCTTAGACGTGATAATCGCAAAGAAGAAAATCAGCCAGACAATCATAAATGCTACTCCCATCAGACCGTCTTCTTCATCACCATCTTCTCTTTGAACGCTGTGCGAAACCAGTTCGGCGTTGTCACTTGCAATTCCGCCCATGTTCTGCACTCCAAGCAGTATTCCTTCGGAATAATCCCCTTCCTTAAACTGAGGAATAATCACATTTCTGATAATTAAACCACACTTTGCATCGGTAAGCTTATCTTCAAGTCCATAGCCAACTTCAATTCGTAAATCATGCTCGGCATAGGCTACGACCAAAAGTGCGCCCTTATCAGTTTTAGAATCTCCAAGCTTCCATTTTTCGGCAACCTTCATACTGTAGGATGCAATATCATCACCTTCAAGGCTCGGTACTGTAAGAACTGCAATCTGAATGCCTTCCTGTTGGTCCAGCTGCTGCAGATAAGAAGAAAGCTTTTCTTCAGTTCCCCGGTTTATAATGTTTGCATAATCATTTACTCGGCCATTCAGGTCGGGCACTTTTGCTGCAAAAAGGCTTCCTGCAAGAAGAGAAATGCCCGCTGCAAGCCCTGCTGCTTTTTTAAGTGAAGTTAAAACCATTCTTCATCCTCCACAATTACAAGACCGTCTGGCAGTTCATTCGGGTTTTCTTCGTGAGGAGGAAAATTATCGGCCAGAAGCTCTCCGCATTTTTCAATTGCTGTAGTAAAAGCCGCTTTTACCTGTCCTTTTCCAATATTTTCAGCCATTTCATCTGCAATCAGATTCCACATATCCTGAGAAATCTTTGCAGAAATTCCAGCGTCTGCCACAATGCGCACCTGATGTTCCATGTAAGAAACAAAAATCAGAATACCGGAATGCTCTGCGGTTTCATAAACTCCAGATTCTGTAAAATAGCGCATTGCCCTGTGAGTAACGCAGCTTCTTTTTACCGATGAAGGAATAATCAGCCGATCCAGAGCCGGAATATTACTCAGATAAAAGACGATTATAACTGTTGCAAAACAAGTGATGATATAAAACAAGGGCAGTATCCACGAAGGTTCGTTCTGCCAGTAAAGCATGCGGTAAAGTCCTCGGATTTTATCTGCAAAAGGAATCATGATGATAAGTACAAGGGCTGCCGCAATGTTTCCTGCCAGCAGTTCCCAAAAAGAGTAGTGGGCACTTTCCGGGGCAATGGCTACGGCAATTTCTCCTGTACTTTTTGCTTCTGCGTCTGCGACAGTCTTTTTTATGTCCTCAAAGTCCGCATCAGAAAGATGGAGTTTCTTTATTAAAGAGTTGTATCTCATATAAAACCTCAGAATGGTAAACCTAAAAGGTTTGCTATAGAACACCGCCCGCCAGTGGGCTTACACATTTTAAAACTCAACCTTTGGTGCGCTCTGTGCTTCTGCGCTGGCTGCAAAATACTGTTTCTTTTCAAATCCGCTCATGTTTGCAATCAGATTTGTAGGGAAACTTCTGATTTTTGAGTTATAACTCTGGGCAGCTTCGTTGTAGCGCTTGCGGGCAACTGTAATGCGGTTTTCTGTACCTTCCAGCTGGTCCTGCAATGCAAGAAAGTTCTGGTCAGCCTTAAGTTCAGGATACTGCTCTGTTACCATCAAAAGTCTCTGCAGGCTTGCGCCCAAATTATCCTGAATTTGCTGGTAGCGCTCAAATGCTTCTGGATCACTCAAAATATCATCACTGATATTAATCTGTCCGCCAGCCTTAGAACGAGCCTCAGACACTTGAGTAAATACATCACTTTCATGCTTAGCATAGCCCTTTACCGTAGAAACAAGGTTTGGAATCAAATCCAGACGTCTCTGATACTGATTCTGCACTTCAGCCCATGCAGCGTCTACTCCTTCATCCTGGTAAACAAGTCCGTTATAAGTATTCTTGTAGCAGGAGAAAATTCCTCCAACGCAAACAACAACAATAAGCAAAGCAACAAGCCACTTTGGAAATTTCTTCATTTTAATCCTCTCTATAAATAATAATTTATTATAAATTTATTGATGAATAAGGTGATAGTCAATGTTTTTTTTATATGATATAGTAAAGATATTCGGGGCTGTAGCTCACCTGGCTAGAGCGCTACAATGGCATTGTAGAGGTAGTCGGTTCAAGTCCGATCAGCTCCAAAAATCTCATTTCCAAAAGCTCACAAAATCACATTTCCACTTGCCCGGCGGGGCTTTTCATACTAAAATAGAAGAAAGAGTATGGTGACCCGTATGGGTTCCTTCACAACATAGGAGTAAATAATGAACTTTGTATTTTTAGGACCACCGGGAGCAGGAAAAGGCTCTCTCGCAGTAAAAGTTGCTGCAGATTATCAGATTCCACACATTTCAACTGGCGATATTTTCCGTGCAAATATTAAGGCACAGACTCCACTTGGAGTAAAAGTTAAGGCAATTATCGATTCAGGTTCTTTGGTAAGCGATGAACTTACATTCGAACTTGTAAAAGATCGCCTTGCTCAGGATGACTGCAAGAACGGTTATATTCTTGATGGTTTCCCACGCACAATCCCACAGGCAGAAATGCTCGACAGCCTTGTTGCAGACCTTAAGGTAGTAAACTTCCAGATTGCCGATGAAATCGTAATCGGCCGTCTTTCTACACGCCGCGTTTGCAAGGCTTGTGGTGCTAACTACAACATCAAAACTCTTCCACCAAAAGTAGAAGGTGTTTGCGACAAGTGTGGTGGTGAACTCTATCAGCGCGATGACGACAAGCAGGAATCAATCCTTCACCGCATGGACGTTTACCGCGAGCAGACAGAACCTCTCATCAACTATTACAAGAACAAGGGCAAAATTACAGACCTTGACGCTTCTATTGAAACAGATATCTTGCTTGGTGAATTCAAGAAGATTTTCTAACCTTTCTTAAAATGGGACCTACCAAAAAAAATCTTTCCAGGTGGGTCCCAGCAATAACCACCAAAGGTGGTTTGCAAAAATCAAGGAATCTCCCCTCACGTGGGCCTCCTTAATTTTTGCCTGCGTCCCACCTTCCAAGATTTTTTTAGTTTTTCTTTTAAGACATCTATTCAATCTTCTAATGAAATCTATACATGGAACCCGCAGATTATTTTTTTGTATATGTTGACTTTAGATAATTACTACAAATCCCTTTTCGGCACAAAAACATACAAAATCTCACTCAATTCAACCTGTACTTGTCCCAACCGAGACGGAACTGCAGGCACTGGTGGCTGCATCTTCTGTAACCAGACCGGTAGTGGAGATTTTATGCCGTCGCAAGAACTAACGCTGTCAGAGCAGATAGAAGCTGCAAAAATCATTATCCAAAAGAAAATCCGTAATCCCCAAAACTTAAAATATATTGTCTATTTTCAAAACTTTTCTGCCACTTATGGACAGCCTCAAAGACTTAAAAAGCTTTGGGCAGAGGCTATAAGCGCCCCAGGAGTAGTAGGCTTGGCACTCGGTACCCGCCCCGACTGCCTTTCTCCTGAAATTCTTTCTATTCTTGCAGAGCTTGCAGAAAAAACTTATGTTCAGATAGAACTTGGACTTCAAACCAGTAATGAAAAGTCAGCAGAATACATAAACCGCTGCTATAAAAATGAAATATATTTGCATGCTGTGGAAAATCTTCATAAGGCAAATCCTAAAATCCATGTGGTAACTCACATAATTTTTGGTCTGCCGTCAGAAAGTCAAAAAGACATGCTGGATTCGGTCCGCTTTGCCATCGGCTCCAAAACTGACGGCATAAAAATCACAAATCTTTATGTTTTAAAAAATACTAGGCTTGAAAAAGAATACCTTGCAGGCACTTTTAAAACTCTGGACTATGAAGAATATTTTAATCTTATTCGCCAGGCCCTGACTCGTCTTCCGGAAAACATTGTTGTTCACCGCCTGACCGGCGATCCGCCACGCTCTAGCCTTTTGGCCCCACAATGGTGTACCGACAAAAAGCGCACCATGAACGAGGTTAAGTCTATTTTATCTGCTTTCTGCGGCTGACCGAAATACCGTCACCGGTTTCAAAGAATTCAGTTTCAAATTCCTGATTTTCCTTTAGGAAGGTAACGTATTTCTGAATCTTTTTTACCAGCTTTTTTGTGCTGTAATTGTGAGTTAATGAAAGATCTGCAACCATGCCATGGAAAGAAAGGTTATCGCTGATTATAACACCGCCATCTGCCAGGTTTGCCTTGTACTTTTCAAAAAACTTTATGTACTGGGCTTTTGCGGCGTCTATAAAAATTAAGTCAAACTTCTGGTCGCCTAAATCATAAAAGAGGGCGTCTGCCTGGATTGCAGTAACGCGGTCAGAAAGTCCAGCCTGCTTAATGTTTTCCACAGCTGTAATGTGGCGGTCAATATCCAGCTCAATTGTGGTAACGTGAATGTCTTCGCGTAGGGCGGCAAATTTTATGGAAGAATAGCCGATGGCAGTCCCAATTTCGAGCACGCTTTTTACATTGTGCTCCTGGATATAAGCGCAGATAAAATCTCCTGTTTCATCCTGCAAAATTGGAACGGCTTCACGGCTTGCGTAGGCTCTGATTTTTTTTAATTGCGTATTTTCCATCGTAATGAATCCCCCGCGAGTTTTGCGAAGCAAACTCGCAAATCTAGAAATGGCATTTATGACATTTCTAGATTATTGCATTTTGATTCGTTTTTCGCGTACATCCTGCAAAAGTGATTTTAACCCTTCTTTGTCCTCTGTTTCAATCAGTTTTTCAATTTCGTTCATGTGTTTTTTGAAGGTTTCAATGTGGGCAATCAGCTTTTCTTTGTTTGAAAGAAAAAGTTCAGTCCAAAGTGGGGCATTTATCATGGCGATTCTGGTTAAATCTTCAAAACTACCGCCGCCAAAGCTTGTAATTTCCGGGTCTTCTGCGCTTTCTACCATTACAGATGCAACAACATGGCAAAGCTGAGAGGTAAAACCGATTTTTGAATCGTGGGTAGAAGAGTCTGTTTTTGTGATTCGGGTAAAGCCCATGGCTCCCACTAATTTTTCTAGCAGAGCACGTGCTTCGTCATTTTTTTCATCATTTTTCTGGGTGATGATAATATAGTTGTGATTTGCAAAATATTCGCCCTTAGAAGCAGCAAAGCCTTCTTTTTCGCCACCCGCCATAGGATGTCCAAGCACAAGGTGGGCATTAGTAGGGCAGAGTGAGTTAAAATCAGCTTGAATCAGAGCCTTAACTCCGCTTATGTCTGTAATTACGGCATCATCTTTATAATGATTTTTGTGGGTCTGCAAAAATTCCAGGGTCGCGTGAGGGTAGAGGCAGATAAAAAGCACATCACACTGACCCAGCATTTTTTCAGTTTCTGATGGAGTAAAAGCCTGGTCAATTACACCGGTAGTGCAGGCCGCATAAAGCGATTCATTGTTTTTGTCCAGAGCAAAAATTTTCCCTGTGACGGCACCTTCTCCGGCAGAAGAAAGCACATTTGTCCTGATAGCCTTGGCAATTGAGCCTCCCATAATTCCAAGTCCAACAATTCCGTATGTAAGTTGTGATAAGTTCTGATTCATAATTTTACCTTCCCAAAAAATTGATACGCTTCCGTTTCAGTGATTCAAAAAACTGCGGCTGAGCGTAAGAGGTATCCGACTCGCTTCGCTCGCGAACGCTCAGAAGCAGTTTTTGCCTCACTTTCACTCGCGCGTATCAATTTTTTAATATGCTGAAATTTGAATCAGCTCTTACATACTTCTTCCATTAATCTCTGCGATTTTTGGAAGAACTTTCATCAAATCTGCAAATTCTGTTGGATGAAGTGACTGTTCACCATCACACAAAGCTTTTTCCGGGTTGTTGTGAACTTCAATAATAAGTCCATCTGCATTTACTGCAACTGCAGATTTTGCCAAATCACCTACCATCCAGCGCAAACCACAGGCATGGCTAGGGTCAATAATAATAGGAAGATGACTGATTTTGTGCAGGTATGGAACAATGCTTACATCCAGACAGTTGCGGGTGTAGTTATCAAAAGTGCGGACTCCGCGTTCACACAAAATTACATTTTCATTTCCGCTTGCCATAATGTATTCAGCAGACATAAGGAATTCTTTTACGCTTGCAGCCATACCACGTTTCAAAAGAATTGGTTTTCCAACTTTTCCCATCTCTTTAAGAAGGTCAAAGTTCTGCATGTTACGGGCTCCAATCTGAATAACATCTACATCATCAAAATATTTAAGCTGGCGGATATCCATAAGTTCAGTTACGATTGGAAGACCAGTTTCTTTTTTTGCAGTTACAAGGAACTGAAGACCCTTTTCGCCAAGTCCCTGGAAGCTGTAAGGAGAAGTACGAGGCTTAAATGCACCACCACGAAGAAGCTTTGCTCCGGCTGCTTTTACATCGCGGGCAATAGAAACAACCTGTTCTTCAGTTTCAACTGAACAAGGACCTGCAATTACAGGAATCATTCCGTTTCCGCCGAATGTTACATCACCAACTTTAATAACGCTGTCTTCCGGATGGAAGGCACGGCTTGCCATTTTGTAAGGTGCCGAAATACGCTTTACTTTATCTACGATAGGGTAAACTTCAAACTGTTCTGTTTCAATTCCAGAAGTATCGCCCAGAAGCCCGATGATTGTAAGATTTTCACCTTTTGAAAGATGAACACCAAAGCCCTTTTCTTTGATGTTGTTTACAAGTTCTTCAACCTGCTTGTCTGTTGTTCCTGTTTTTAATGTGATAATCATTTTATCTACCTCTCTTGTTGTAATCTTTTACAGCCACGTGCACTGTAAAAAAAAAGGAGCTCTGCTTTTGCAGAGCTCCTTGAAATTACTGATTTAATTACATCAGCACCTATCTTGCTAGAACTCTGCAATCATTGTGAGAATAATAGTAATAATAGTATGCGTAAGTGATGTGTTTCATTAATCTAACTGTACTGATACGTAGAAACTTTGTCAACAGCCTTTTATAAATCTGCAAAAAGATTTTACAGAACAACCTGATTTTTTCCCGTTTCTTTACCCTTATAAAGTTTATTATCTGCTCTCTGGAAAAGTTTTTTGTAAGAATCGCACTTTTCGTAGGCAGAAACTCCAATTGTGCTTGTAATTCCCACCTTTTCTCCGTCTATTTCAAGAATGATTTTTTCAATTTCCTTTCTGATATTTTCTGCAACCTTGTAAGCTTCCAGTCCGTCTTTTTTACAGATTACCAGGAATTCTTCACCACCCCAGCGGAAGGCTTTATCTTTTTTTGTAATTCCACTTTCAATTTTCTGGGCAACTGTCTGTAAAACTTTATCGCCAAAGGCGTGTCCGTAGTTATCATTCAGGGCTTTAAAATCATCCAAATCAAAAAGCAGCAGGCTGAAGGCTTCGTTTCTGTCATCAGCACGCTTCATCGCTTTAGAAATGTAAGAGTCCAGATGTCTTCGGTTTTGAAGGTGTGTTAGTGTATCATATCCTGTTAAAATCCAGATATGCCGTAGAGAAAGAACAAGGGCTATAGAAATTAAAATTAGGAATGAAAGAGTGATTAAAATCACTACATAATAATCCTTAAAAAAGTTTGAACGTGTATAGTTCTGTACTTTTGATGAATAAAAATCAAGTAAAGAATCAAGATATTCCGATGGTATAATCATCAGAGTTTTATTCAGCAGAGAAATAAGAGGTGTGTTCTTTTTGGAGCACATAAATGAAAGCTCTGCGTATGCTGGAAGATCTCTGTATTCAAGTTTACGGAAGCGTTTGTTGTTATTGATAATTCCGTGCATTTTGTAGGAGTTTGTAATACAGGCATCGGCTTTTCCGTCTATAACTGCCTGCATGCATTCTTCCTGTGAATTAAAAATCAGGACTTCTACGTTCGGGAAGTTATCTTTCATATAGTAAAAGGTTCTCAGATTTTTGGGGATGGCAATTTTCTTGCCGGAAACTTTATCGAACTCGTTTTTATAAGCAATTCCTACACTTGCCGCCAAAAATTCTTCTGAAAGGCAGTTTCCTGCTTCTTCTGTTGCCTGCAGGCTTCTGTATACCGGAGCAAGAAGTTCTAGATTTCCTTCTTTAAAGTCTTTTATCATCTGATCTGTATCTTTGTAGAATACATACTTAACTGTGTTATCAAAATGAAGGAAATGAGTTTCCAGATAGTTCATTATTTCTACTACAAAACCTTCCGGACGATTATTTTCTTCATTGTAATTTGAAAAAGGAAGGTCGTCGTAAAGGCAGCCTACTCTGATTTCCGGATGATTAATGAGCCAGGTTGCTTCTCTCTCTGTGATATTTTTTGAAATTGTCATGTTCGAAAAATACTTGAGCCAGAGGTTGTTGTTGTAGTAAGGGTTCATTGCAAAAATTTCGGCGAGTGCTGAATTCAGCTCGTTAAGAATATCAGAACGATTTTTGGTAACAGCGAGGTAAAAATCGTCGGCACCTATTTTTTCAATCGGGTTCCAGGAAGGATCTGCCACCATGTCGATTTCAAGAAGAATATCGAATTCATGGTTTTCGAACATTTCAAGATATGGGGCTGAAGAGCTAAATTCTACATATTCACAGTTCAGATTTCGTTCACTTGCCCATTTCTGGAAAACTTCATAGTGATTACAGTCTGTTCTTAGGCCTATTTTTTTGCCTGCCCAGGAGGCATAGTCGCCTGCGCTTATGTTTAAGTCGGGATTATTTGAATAAAGATAATAAGCTTCTTCTCCCATTGGGAATGTCGGATAAAGAATCAGATTTTCTCTGTCTTTTGTGTATGAAACATCGGAAAGAATGTCTATGCGGCCGGAAAGCAGGGCAGAATAGAGTTCATCCCATTCGCCATACACGTATTCGTAGTTCCAGCCTGTGTAGGCGGCAATAGTCTGCATGTATTCATAGGCAAAGCCTGCCTTTGGGTCGCTTTCCGAAAATCCTGACATGAAATTTCCGCTGTCTATGTAGTAACCAACCTTTACTGTTTTTGCGTAAATTGGAAGTGTAAAAATAAAAAGAGAGATTGAAAGAAATAGTCGCTTAAGCATAGATAAATTCCCAGAAGAAAAATCCATTAATTATAACATGAGGGAAATTTATCTTCAAATATATAACAAAGAAATTATTGTTATTTGTTATTATTGTGGCGTACTTGTTCCAAACCTCTCTTAAACTGAGGAATGCGGGCACAGGTTACGGTGTGAAGGTCACTGCGGTCGCCGCGCTGCAAGAAGTGGTAGGCAACTCCGGCTATCATAGCTCCATTATCGCCGCAAAGTTTTAGCGGTGGGAAAATGCAGTTTATGTCAGTGCGTTCAGAAAGCATAGCTCTAAGACGTGAATTTGCGGCAACTCCGCCTCCGCATACAACAGTTTTTAGCCCTGTATCGTCTACTGCGCGAAGTAACTTGCCCACAAGCGTTTTTATTGCTGTTTCCTGGAAGGCAGCGCACATATTTTCTGTGCTGTGTTCGTAGCCTGACTGCCAGAAAAGATCACACTGATGAATTACTGCTGTTTTTAAGCCGCTGAATGAAACGTCATAGCGGTGTTCTTTTTCATCAAGCTTTGGAACCGGGAAGCGGGCTGCTTTTGGGTCTCCTTTTTTTGCAAGGTTGTCGATAATCACTCCTCCCGGGTAACCAAGTCCGTAGAATTTAGCCACCTTATCAAAGGCTTCTCCTACAGAATCATCAACTGTAGTACCTAAAACTTCCAAATCATCAAAGCCGTTTACTTTACAGATAATAGAATGACCGCCGCTTACAAGCAGTCCCAAAAAAGGATACTCTACCTGAGTCTGAAGCTGGGCTGCATAAAGGTGTCCCAGCATGTGGTTTACTGCAATAAAAGGCTTTCCTGTAGCCCAGGCCAGAGTTTTTCCAAAGGTAAAGCCTACAAGCAAAGAGCCCATAAGCCCTGGGCGGTTTGTTGCGGCAATGGCGTCTACCTGGTCAAGAGTCATATTAGCTTCTTTTAGGGCCTGACGAACAACTGGCAGAATCCATTCTGCATGCTTGCGGCTGGCAATTTCTGGCACAACTCCCTTGTAAATCTTATGAAAAGGAATCTGAGTTGCAACTACATTGCTTAAAATAGTTTTTCCGTCTTCTACAATTGCGCAGGCTGTTTCGTCGCAGCTGCTTTCTATTCCTAAAACCTTCATATATTAATCCTTCTATAATCTTTTCTATCTTAACATGCTTGGGGTGGCAAATTTGTAGCCGGCGGCCTTCATTTCGGGATATGCGTCCGAAAGCAGCTTTGGCAAAATTTTTACACTCTTATCTACATGACCAATTACAATTGCTTTTCCGTGCTTGTTTGCATAGTCCAGCGTTTCGCGTAGTCTTACAAGCATTTTATCATAATCTATATCATTATCAATATAGGGACCGGCTTTTTCAAAAATTTCAAAGTCCCGTTCAAGGGCGGCTTGAGGAGCCTTTGTTTCTGCGGTGGTTCGAGAATCTAAAAAGTAAATGCCCAGGTCCATGCAGGTATCAAGTACAATGCCGATTTTAACTTCGTTTGCGGTGATGAGCGAACCTTCGTGGTTGTTCATACCTTTTACGCCGGGGCCCAATTCGGCAATATTTTCGCGGATTGTCGCTGTAATTTCGGCGCGGGTCATTTCTTCTTTGATGGCGCCTTCTCCAGGGTTCAGATTAAGGTTCATGGCCTGCATTGGCTGGTGTAAAATCAGTTCCTTGCCGGCCTTTCTTACTGTCTGGGCGCACTGCTTTGTCTGCGGCAGCTTTGGCAAAACTGCAATGGTGATTGGGAAGGGCAGGTCGGTGTATTTCTTTGTGTTTTCGGCACTGCGGCCCGCATCGTCTATGACAATTACGATTGTGGCTCCGTTTTTTGCGGGCGGAAAGTTGAACTTTGAAAGGGCTTTTTCTGGCTCCCGAGCTGGCGTCTGCACAGGGGTGGGCGCTGGAAGAGGAGCTGGCTCCTGGCTTTTAGCTGGAGTCTTTTCCGGCGCTGGTGCGGGAGTTTTCGAAGGCGCCGGAGCTTTTGCGGGTGCCGGATTCTTGGCAGGAGCCGGAGTTGGATCTGGATCTTTTGCCGGACTTTTTGCCGGCGCCGGCTTTTTTTTCTCCTGAGGCGCTTGTTTTTCTGTGTTTGTTTTTTTTGCGGCTGGCTTTTTTTCGGCCTGCGTTTTTGCGGAAGATGCTGGTTTTTCATCAGCCTTTTTGTCTTCTGTCTTTTCTGTAAATTCTTCACTTAAAGAAACAGAATTTTCTGAGGAAGGTACTTTTATTGTTGTAAAAAGCAGGAGTCCCATACAAATTGTGATGATTACAGCACATGAAATTATTATTTTATAAGCTGGAATATAAACCTTTGCTTTCTTGATTTTTGATTTTCTAGCCTTTTTTTTAGGAGCCTGCTTCTTTTTTTGAGTCTGTGACATTGTTATAATTTGATATTTTATCCTTTTCCTTGATATATTTCAATAAATACGCTATTTTACACCTATACTTAATAAATTCAGCATTCTTTAATAGGGAAGGTGTAAAATGACTATAACTTGTCTTGATTTGGAAGGTGTTCTTGTTCCAGAAATTTGGATTGCTTTTGCTGATGCTGTGAATATTCCAGAACTTCGTCGTACAACTCGTGATGAACCTGATTATGATAAACTGATGAAATACAGAATTGAGATTCTGCGTGAACATGGACTTGGTCTTAAAGAAATTCAGGACACAATCAAGACAATTGATCCTCTTCCCGGAGCTAAAAAATTCCTGGATGAGCTTCGCGGCTGCTGCCAGACAATTATTCTGAGTGATACTTTTGAACAGTTTGCTGCACCTCTCATGGAAAAACTTGGTCAGCCTACAATTTTCTGTAATACTCTTCAGGTTTCAGATAAGGGTGAAATTATCGGTTATAAAATGCGCTGCGAAAACAGCAAACTCACTACCGTAAAAGCCCTTCAGTCAATCGGATTTGAAACAATCGCTTCGGGAGATAGTTTTAATGATCTTGGAATGATTAAAGCTTCTAAGGCAGGTTTCCTCTTCCGTTCAACAGAAAAAATCATTCAGGATTATCCACAGTATCCTGCATTCACAGAATATTCAGAACTGCTTGACGCAATTAAGAATAATCTGTAATGTTCTGTCACTCAGTGCGACACTGACAACACGGGTTGCACTGTAATTCCCGTGCAACACTGTAATTCCATTGGTGCACTGTCATTCCCGTGCTTGACACGGGAATCTATACAATATCAATTATCGGCTTAAGCCCGATAATGACACATTGTTTTACCAGGGGTGGTGATTAGGAAAAATGCTTGTGCAGGCACAATCCTTTTTCCTAATCGTGAGTTTTTCTGCGAAAAACTCACAGTTGTAACGTCGTTACAGCTGCCTGAGATTATACCCTTAGAACCTGATCCGGTTAATTCCGGCGGAGGAAGGTATGAAAAAAGTTCATACTCTCATTGTTTTTTCACTTATCATGGTTTGCTCTCTCTTTGCGGGAAGCAAAAAATCAAAAAAAGCTGATGCAGTTCGTCTTAATGAAGTAATCGTTTACACTTACGATTCTTTCTGCGGTGAATGGGGAAGCGGTCCTGAAATTGCAAAACGCTTTGAAGAAAAGACTGGCATTAAGGTAAGCTTCATTGACTGTGGTGATGGTGTTCAGATTTTGTCTAAGGCTCTTCTGGAAAAGAAGGACCCTTATGCAGATGTTCTGCTTGGATTAGACAACAACCTTACAGAAAAGGCTGCTAAATCTGGTGTTTTTGAAAAGTTCCAGCCATCAAACGCTTCTGTTTTGGCTGAAGGCCTGGAAGATGCTCTTGGCGGCAACTGGCTTATGACTCCTTATGATTACAGTCCTTTTGCAATCATCTGGAATTCTCTTTCTGGCCTAGAAGCTCCAAAATCACTTGAAGATCTTACAAAAGATATTTACAAGAAAAAGCTGATTTTGATGGACCCACGCACAAGTACACCAGGCCTTGGTTTTGAAACCTGGGTAAATAAAGTTTATGGCAATAAGGCTACAGATTATATGAAGCGTCTTGAACCATCAATTTTGACTATGGCACCAGGCTGGAGCGTTGGTTATGGTATGTTTACTGATGGCGAAGCGCCACTTGTAATCAGCTATACAACAAGTCCTGCTTATCACATCGAATATGGTGAAGGAGACCAGTTTAAGGGTCTTACATTTACTGATGGACACGTTATGCAGGTTGAAGGTGCTGGTCTTGTAAAGGGTGCAAAAAATCCTGATGGCGCAAAGAAATTCATTGAATTCCTTATCAGTGAAGAAGCTCAGAATGTAATTCCAACAACTCAGTGGATGTATCCTTCAAACAAAGATGTAAAACTCCCATCTTGTTACGATACAATCGAGATGCCGAAAATTTTGAAATAAACTGTCATTCCCGGTGGTTGAGTAGGCCGAAGGCCGTATCGAAACCACTATATGAGTTCTTCGGTGGGTTCGATACGACACTTCGTGTTACACAACCACCGGAGGTGGCGTACGTTCATGTTAAAGATCTATTTTTACACCCTTGAAATTGCGCTTTTCTCAACTCTGATTGCGGCTGCGGTGGGGGTACCTATGGCATATTTTACTGCCCGCCGCCGTTTCTTCGGTCGCAGCCTCCTGCTTTCTATGTCTGCCGTTTCTCTTTGCGTTCCTTCCCTTATTGTTGCTCTTGGATATGTAAGCTTCTGGGGAATTAACGGCAGTGTAAATCGTCTTTTGGGAACAAGCTTTTCTTTTCTATATACTACAGCCGGAATTGTGATTGCTCAGGGCTTTTACAATGTGCCCTTTGTAACAGGAATAGTTAGTGATGCCTGGGAGCGTTTGCCTCGTGAACAGGAAAACGCCGCAAGACTTCTGGGGGCGGGAGAAGCCCGGATTTTGCGAACTGTAACCCTGCGCCAGCTTTCCGGGGCAATTGGTGCAGCCTGCATTCCGGTTTTTCTTTTCTGTTACTTCAGTTTTATGATTGTCCTGCTTTTTTCTCCGGTTGGCAAATCTACTCTGGAAGTGGAAATCTATCATTCAATCAGAACAACCCTGGATGTGGCTGCGGGCGCAAAGCTTGCGGCTCTGGAAACTCTAACAGCCTTTGGCCTTGTCTTTCTTTATGGCTTCGTAGCACGTCGCAGCCAGACAGCTTCCAGTGGGGTAGACTATGTTGCTGGCGAACGTCGGGGCTTAGGAGCTTCAAGCGGGATTTTCTTCCCTCTGCTTTTTCTGATTCTTATCTTTCTGATTTGCCCACTCTTCTCTGTCTTTGTGAGCGGGGCAGGGGAACTTGGGAAACTTTTTAACTCCTCTTCTTTCTGGAAGGCTGTTTTGCATTCACTTGAAACAGGTCTTGCAACAGGCTTTCTTTGTACTCTGCTTGGTTTTGCATATTCAGTGGCAGTAAAACTTGGTCGCAAACAGGGCAGTGTAATTCTTCAGACCCTGCCGCTTCTTCCAATGGCAATCTCTTCTGTTGTAATTTCCTGGGGAGCCACAATGCTTTTTCACCAGGGAACGCCGGCACTTCTTGTTGCCCTGCAAACTGCTCTTTACTGGCCTATTGCATATCGTCAGATTCAAAACGGAATTAATAGAATAACTTATGAGACGGATGCTGCGGCCCGTCTTTTGTCGCGGGGCTGGTTTGACGGCGTGTTAAGAATCTATCTTCCTGCCTGTCTGCCGGTTTTAATATCAGCCTTTGCATATTGCTTTGCTATCAGCCTTGGCGATGCTACAATGCCCCTTGTGCTTTCAATCCGCAATTTTGATACTCTGGCACTTTATACTTACAAGCTTGCGGGTGCCTATCGCTTTGGACAGGCCTGTGCCTGCGGCGGAATTGTTGCCGCCATCAGCATGATAATTTTTCTTGCAGGAAAAAAAAATGAGTTACTTTAGCGTAAAAAATATCCATAAAACCTGGGAAACTGTTACTGTAGATTTTTCTCTTGAATGCGAAAAGGGGACAATGACCTGTCTGCTTGGTTCCAGTGGCTGTGGAAAATCTACCGTTTTGAATATAATCAGCGGGCTTGAAAAAAACGACCCCGACTATGAAGTGCGGCTTGAAATTGAGCTGGACGGCCAGCGGATAGAAAAACTTGCGCCCCGTCTGCGCGGAGTGGGCATGGTTTTTCAAAGTGGCGCTCTTTTTAATCACATGAATGTAGTAAACAATGTGGCTTACGGCCTTATTTCTCAGGGGATGAAGAAAAAAGAAGCCCTTTTGCGCGCTTCTGCCTATCTTCCGGAGTTCGGCCTGGGGGGCTTTGACCGCCGAATGCCGCAGACTTTAAGCGGCGGCGAGCGCCAGCGGGTTGCCCTTGCCCGCACCCTGATAACTCAGCCAAAGCTTGTCTTGCTGGACGAGCCGCTTTCTGCCCTGGATGCCGACCTGCGCCAGCGCCTTGCCCGCCAAATCCGCGACTGGCAGAAGACTATGGGCTTCACCGCCATAATGGTTACTCACGATGTCGCCGAGGCCGAGGCTGTGGCGGATAAGATTGTGCGGATGGGGGAGTGACAACTGCGGCACGGTGTGCGGCGGGGAGTGCTGCGGGCTGCAGCGTGCGGTGTGCATCGGACACCTTCTTGCAAAAAAAAAGATATGCTACAATCTGAAAATACGGAGGCCTGGCATGATAAGAAAAAATGACTATCCCGTTTTAGAGTTTGATGATGACAAAGACTCAGTTGTAAATCCTTTTAAGTGGAATCTGGAGCCTTTTTCTACAGATAAACTGATTATCACATTTTTCCCGGAGGTGATAAAGGATTTACAGGAGGCCGGTCAGCTGGAGCTTGAAAGGCATTTTGGGGGCGAAAACCCGGTGGACATTTACCGCTTCAAAGCTCAGCCGGATGTGATGATTACTCTGGGCTACGTGGGCTGCCCCGCCTGCGCTGGGAATCTGGAAGTTTTCGCGGCTTGCGGCGCTAAAAAGGTTGTGTTTTGTGGGGGCGGCGGAGTCCTGGACAAGAATATCAAGGTAGGCCAGCTGCTTGTTGTAGAAGGTGCCATCCGCGACGAAGGCTTTTCTTACCGCTACATAGAGCCATCCCGCTATATTTACACCGACAAAAATATCATAAAGAAAATAACTTCATATCTTGACCAGCATCAAATCTCATATCTCACTGGTCTTACCTGGACCACAGACGCCATGTTCCGCGAAACCCGCGCCCTTGTCGAACAGCGCAAGGCCGAGGGCGCTAAAATTGTAGAAATGGAGCAGGCCGGCTGTATCGCCATAGCCCAGTACCGCAATTTTGACTACGGCGCCATCATCTACGGCGGCGACGACGTTTCGCAAGATGAATGGGATACCCGTTCCTGGGATAAACGCAAGGGCATCCGCTACAACCTGGTAATGTTGTGTAAAGAGCTTGTAGGGGAGATATAAGAGATGTGTTTTATAAGTCCAGCATCTTGTTGAAAATGCCCTTGTTTTGGCTTTGGGCTTATAAAAATACATTATAGGCTAATTTTATAAGCCTATTTTGACTTATAAAAGTTCCTTGTTTTCAATCTGGGCTTATAAAATCCTCTAAAAAAAGCTTTTATAAGCCAATTTCCAAAAATAAGAACAAATTTTGCCTATTTTGTGTTTGATGTCTCATGAAAATGCATAATCTTGTGCATAACGGGCTTATAAAACTAGGACTTCTTTTCATTTTATAAGCCCATTTCTAAAACAAGCCAATTTCAAACTTCCTTTCAGGCTTATAAAACAAGAAAAACTTCAATATTATAAGCCAAATTCTATTTCATATCCAATTTTGTGCTAAAAACTAAAAAAAAAGCCCTCGTGCGTATGCTTTTCTGCACGAGAGCTTTTCCTAATATATTATGTTTTTTTGGGCTGATTTAATAAATCATCGTACCAATACCGCGGTCGCTGAACATTTCTATCAAGAGAGAGTGCGGAACGCGGCCGTCAATAATATGAGTGCGGGGAACGCCGCCGTTGAGGGCAGTTTCGCAGCATTCGATTTTTGGAATCATGCCGCCGCTGATTACGCCTGTGGCTTTGAGAGAGCCGATTGCGGTTCTTTCAATTCTCTTTATCAGCGAATTAGGGTCGTTTATGTTGCTCAAAATTCCAGCAACGTTAGTAAGCTGCACAAACTTTTCGGCATGCAATGCAACTGCAATTTTTGCGGCAGCAGTATCAGCGTTGATGTTGTAGCGGGCGTAATCATTCTGTTCGCCAAGAGCAACTGTAGAAACAACCGGGATAAAGCCTTCGTTCAAAAGGGAAGTTAAAATTTCAGGGTGAACCTCAGTAACTTCTCCAACAAAGCCCAGATCCTTTTCAGTTTTTACAGCGCGAAGAAGACCCGAGTCCACACCAGAAAGTCCTACCGCCTTGCCACCCTTCTGAAGTAAAATGCCAACAATGTCTTTATTCAGCTTACCGGTCAAAACCATCTGAACAATCTCCATTGTTTCTTCGTCTGTGTAGCGGAGTCCGTCAATAAACTTGCTTTCCTTGCCAACGCGCTCCAGCATGTGGTTAATTTCAGGACCACCACCGTGCACCAGAACAACCTTAATTCCAATAGTGTTCAGAAGCACAATGTCTTCCATTACGGCCTGCTTAAGCTCTTCGTTCAGCATGGCATTTCCGCCGTATTTTACAACCACAACCTTGCCACACCACTGCTTAAAGTAAGGCAGGGCCTGAACCAAAACCTCTGACCACTGTTCTGTTGTCATTTCTTCGTTATTCATAAAGTCTCCAATATTAGAGGAGGGGGGAAGTCTCCCCCTCGCTCCAGCCTCCTCGGTCGCTCGCCTTCGGCTCGCTCCCTGCGGGGTCTTCCGCTACCCCTTCTACGGGGGCTAAAACAGCGAAGCTGTTTATCCCCCGTAACGCCCCCCCCCAGGGCTAGGTACGATAGTCTCCATTAATCTTTACATAATCATAAGTGAGGTCGCAGCCCCAGGCAGTACCGCTGGCATCGCCGTCACCGCATTGAACCAAAATCTCCACAGCCTGCTCACTCATAATTTCTTTTGCCAGGTCTTCGTCAAAATTAGTTGGAACTCCGTCCTTGTAAACCTGAACACTGCGATCCCCGTGCACCTGGAAGTTTTCGTAGTCATCAAAGTAGCGCATTGCACCCTTATTGCTTGTAAACCAGATGCTGGTCTTGTCCGGGTCAAACTCAATTCCGCTGTAACCCATAGCGCAGAGGAAGCGGCCAAAGTTTGCATCGCTACCAAACATTGCAGCTTTTACAAGACTAGAACAGATAATTTCTTTTGCAAGTCCGCGGGCCGCTTCAACCGACTTAGCACCTCGCACGTTACATTCAACCAGGCGGGTAGCGCCTTCACCGTCGGCAGCAATTTTGCGTGCCATAACAAGGTTCAGCTTGTTCATAGCAGCCAAAAATGCATCAAACTCAGCACCCGGCGCAGTAATTTCTGCATTGCCAGCCTTTCCATTTGCCAATACGCAAAGAGAATCGTTTGTAGAAGTGTCGCCGTCAACCGAAACGCAGTTGTAAGTTCCTAAAATAGATTCGTGCAGAGCCTTGCTCAGCATCTCCGAGCTAATAGCGCAGTCTGTTGTAATCACACTGAGCATAGTTCCCATGTTGATATGAATCATGCCCGATCCCTTACACATAGTTCCCATGCGGCAAACTTTTCCGCCTACAGTAAATTCAACGGCGCATTCCTTAAACTGAGTGTCAGTTGTCATAATTGCAATGCGGGCTTCTTTGTTTCCTTCGCGAGAAAGCCCCTTGGCAAGTGCCTCGGCGTTATTTTCAACTTTTGTAACATCCAGCTGGGCCCCGATAACGCCTGTTGAATAAACAATCACATCTTCTGCTTTAATTCCAAGCTGGCCGGCTGCCGCCTTTGCCATGCGGAGGGCGTTCTCGGCCCCCTGTGCGCCTGTACAGCAGTTAGCGTTACCTGAAATTGCAATCAGGGCCTGAGCGCGGCCGTCTGCAAGATGCTTCTGAGTAAGTTTTACGCTTTCGGCCTTTACGCGGTTCTTTGTGAACACGCCGGCCGCGTTACAAGGCACTTCTGAAAAAACAAGAGCTGTGTCGTTTTTAGTTCTGCTTGCTTTAATGTGGCAGAGCATTCCGTTTGCGGTGAATCCCAAAGGAGCACAAACTCCGCCGTCTATAAATTTAATATCATTCTGCATAAATATTCATTCCTTTTGTATATTTATACCGAATTTGTTCAGATGATTCAAGGGGAAGATTCAAGCGTATTTGGGCGTGCCCCTCCGCGAGGCTTTCGCCAGGGCTCAAGCCTAGCTCCGGGTCGGGCCTTCCGGGGTTCGCTAACGCTCAGCCGCTTCCCTCGCTCCGCGGCCGGCTTTAAGCCGTCCGCTCCGCTCAGTCCAGTGGATTGGGGGATGTCTAATTAATTCCGTTTGCAGTGTTCATTGAGCTTGTTGAAATGACTACTGTAAACTGAATGAGGTGGTTTCGACAGACTCAACCACCTCATTTTAAACTTTTCAGACATCCCCACCCCTCCACGCCCTCACGTGGTGCCCTCCGGGCACCCCTTTTCTTGAAGTTTGCCTACAAAAAAGCGCAAAATGTCCGTTTTGTAGGTCACCTTCCCTCTGTATTTTGCAAGTTTGACCTACAAAACAAGTGCTTTTGGCTGTTTTGTAGGTCAATATCCTCTTGTTTTAAGAACTTCCAAGCCTTCTTATAATTTTTTTATTTAATTTATATAAAAAAGAGCCTACAAAACTGTTAGTTTTCACAGTTTTGTAGGCTTTCTTCTTTATTTACTCAAATTGCGACCTACAAAATCTTCAAAAAAATATCTTTTGTAGGCCTTTTATATTTTTTAATCAAAAAAAACTACACCACAGTCCACAGCTGCCCGTTATTCTTCTTTTCAATGCCTTTTCTTTCAAAAAGCTCTGGCACTGTGGCAAAATCGAAGCCCTTTTCTTTGAGAATTGGGATTGCGCGGTCTACAAGCTGCAGAGTTTTTTCGTTTCCGTCATCTACGTGCAGCAAAAACATTATGCCGTCCTGAACAGGAGTTTTTTCGTCTTCCAGCATAAGTTTAAGTCTTTCATCAACCGAAACATCCTTTTCCCAGTCGCGGCAGCCATGTGCGCAGATAAATGGAGTTTCAATGTTATCGTACATTGTCTGGTTTACGGCGATGTAAGGTGGGCGGAAAAATTCAGGCTTCTTTCCGGTAATTTTAATAATAGCTTCGTCAGTTTTTGCGTATTCTTCGCGAATCTGCTCTGCTGTCAATTCTGTCATGTTAGGGTGGGTCCAGGAGTGATTTTCAATATCACAGCCCATTTTAAGGGCCCGCTCAATTACAGGAGTATTTTTTTCTGAGATCTTGTTTCCAATTAAAAAGAAAGATGCCTTTACTCCGTGCTTTTCCAGAATATCAAGCATTTTATTCATTGTATTGTCGCCCTCAAAGTTTGGGCCGTCGTCAAAAGTTAAAGAACAGTATTTTTTTCCCATTTTTTTTCTCCTAACAGATCCCCCGGTCAAGCCGTGGAATGACAGTCGATGTAAGCCGTGGGATGACAGTCGATGTAAGCCGTGCTATGTTAGCCTGTGTAATCCGTGGGCCGGCAGACTGTGTAAGTCATTGGCCGACAGGCGCCGCTGTCATTGTCCGGCTTGACCGGACAATCCCTACAGTCCCAGCCCTTCGTCAATTCCCATCATAATGTTCATGCACTGAACAGCAGCACCACTGGCTCCCTTACCAAGGTTATCAAAGCGTGTTGTTACCATAATGCGCTCGTCATTTCCGTAAACAAAAACCTGCATGTTGTTTGTACCGGCCAGTGTGTTTGCCGGAATAAACTGTTCGGTCAAAACTCCTTCTCCCATAAAGCCCGCAACCTGCACAAAGCGTGAGCCTTCATAGTGAGCGGCAAACATTTCCCAAACATCGTGGGCAGTAACTTTCTTGGCCAAAAGCCGGCTGTGCAAGCCCACTGTAACTGTCATACCCTGGAAATAATCGCAAACATAAGGATTAAAAATCGGCTCAAATTCCAAACCAGAAATCTTTTTAATTTCCGGCAGGTGCTTGTGCTGCTGAGTCAAAGCGTAAAGGCGAGGGGAATCAAGTCCCGGGTCACGACCTTCTGCTTCGTACTGGGCAATAGCCTTTTTACCGGCTCCCGAATATCCGCTTACTGCGTGAATTACCACAGGGTAATCAGCTGGCATAATTCCGCTCTTTACAAGCGGATAGCAGATTGCAATTGAGCCCGAAGCATAACAGCCGGGAACTGCAACTCTGTTTGAAGTTTCAATTTTCTTGCGGAAATCTGCTCCAAGCTCAGGAAAACCGTAAGCCCAGTCCGGGTTTGTGCGGTGAGCAGTAGAAGCATCAATAATTCTTGTTTTAGGATTTGTACAAAGCTCTGCAGATTCAATTGCAGCCGCATCCGGCAAACATAGAAAGGTAAAGTCAGAAGCGTTAATCAGCCTGGCTTTTTCTTCTGGATCTTTTCTTTTTTCTTCATCAATCGTAATGATTTCAATGTCGCTGCGTTTTTCAAAACGTTCAAATATTTTAAGGCCGGTTGTGCCTTCTTTTCCATCAATAAAAATTTTATAACTCATTCTTCTATTATAATTAATTGATATTAGCTTGGAAATAGTTTGACTGCAAAATAATTGTAGATTATAATTTTACTGTATTTTTAGGAATTTGAACTTTGTTTTTTTTATATGAATTTGATATTGCGGCAATAATACTTTCTCTAATCTTAATATGTTTTTATTTTCAAAAGCATCAGATTTCAACTCTTCAAAACCGTTCTTTTCTCGTTTATTTGTGTGCTTTAACAGTAGTTTCTTTTCTGGAAATTCTGATTTCTTTTATATATACTAAGAATATTCCTTGTCCAAATATAATTCGCTGGGGACTTTTAATCATCTTCCTTGTACTTACAAAAGTTTTTGGTCTGATTTTTGCCGCCTATTGTATCGGGCTTTCCGGAATCCTTTTAGATAAGTCAAAAAAAATACATAAGATTCAAAATATTATTCTTGTAACTCCATATTTTCTTGCACTTGTAGTTATCTTTCTTTCTCCGCTTTTCTGTTATACCTATCCTCTGGCAATTAAAATTAATGCTGATGGATACCCTGTAATGAACCTTGGTTCTTTCTGGTATAATTTCCTTTTTATTATAGATGGAGTTTATGTTCTTTTTTCAGTAGTATTTTTTATTGTTAAGAGAAAAAAACTTGCACATACAAAAAGAAGAGTTCTTTATGTATGCGCCGTTCTGGCATTTATTGCAGTTGTAGTTCAGCTTATTATCCCTGTTTTTGCAATTGAATTCTTTGCTCTTGCTCTGGCAGGCCTTATTTTCTTCTTCTATATGCAGAATCCGGAAGAACTGATTGAAGGCACTACAAGAACCTTTAATCAGCTTGCTTTTATCCGTATTTCAGACCAGCTTTTTAGTCGTCAGGTTCCTTTTACCTGTGTTTCAGTTTTGATTGATGACACGGTTTTCCTTTCTCACACCTTTGGTATTATTCAGCTTAACAACTTTCTTATGGAAGTTGCAAAATTCCTGCGTGATTCTTTTGGTTATGAAAATTCTTTCTGTATAAATCCAAATTGTTTTGTCATTCTTATAAAAAATCCAACTGAAGAAAAAACAAGAAAAGTTGTAAATCGTCTTCAGGACCGTTTCCAGATGAACTGGTATTACGATGCTGTTGAGTTAAAGTTGTATATCCGCGAGTGTGTAGTTGAATGTCCTCGTTGTGCAAAAAAATCTGAAGAAATTCTTGATATTTTTAATCTTGTTGCTTCTGATGAAAGATACAAGCAGCCTATCGTTTATGCAAGCGAAATTGATTTGGAATACAAGCGCCGCAATGATTATATTGAATATGCA
>JAGAZB010000036.1 GCA_017940255.1 Treponema sp. | reverse complement strand
GGTACAAACATCGAAGAAATCCCATCTGTCGTAGATGCCGTTGTTGAGGCTGAAGCTCAGGTCTATGCCTTTGCCCGCTATGTTCCTACAAGTGACGGCAAGGGTAACGAAAAAAGCGACTGGTACATCTCGCCGGAAGATTACCGCGACTTCCTTGAAGAAATTGACAGAAAATATACTGATTACGAAAGTAAAGGTTGTAAGACCAATTTTAATAGAAAAGACCATCTGTGGACACTTTTTGATTACGAACACGGGCGATTTAAGTTGAATGAGAAAGAAAAAAGAACTGCGAGTTCTGCGAATGCAGAACTCGGGTTAAATGATGAGCGTCAGCTCATCATTTATACAGGCTGCAACTGCGGAAACTGCCATATCACTATTCTGCCCACAGGAGACATTTTCGCCTGCCGCCGTGTTGCTACAAGCAAAGTCGGGAATGCATTTACCGACCGCCTTAAAGATGTGTGGCTTAATCAGAAAATGGAAGGCTTTAGGGATTACGAAAAGTTTTCAAAGTGCGCTAAGTGCGAGCTTTTACCATATTGCCGGGGATGTCCTGCAGTGGCAGCTGGCAGTAACGGTGGAAACTTTTATGCAGCGGATCCGCAATGCTGGAAACAGACTAATCAAATTACAGGAGAAAAATTATCATGTTAATGGATATAATCAAAGCAAGACATTCAATCAGAAAATATACTAAAAAGCAGATTAGCCGCGAGGACTTGGACAAAATCCTTGAAGCAGGAAACTTTGCACCGAATGCGGGCGGCGGGCAGCGAAGTATGATGGTTGCCGTTCACAACAGCGAAATGGCGGCTCATCTTGGAAGAATGAATCTTGCCAGATTCAACCGCGCAAACTTAAGTGGAAGTTATGTTTCTGCCGAACAGCCGAGTGTTATTGACGATCCGACTATGAAAAATGGATTCTATGATGCGCCAACAGTTGTCTGCATTTTTTGTCAGGATGATTTTCTATTTAAGGTTGCCGACGCCTTTTGTATTGTCGAAAACATGATTTTACAGGCAACCGAGCTTGGAATTGCTTCCTGCATAATTTCACGTGGTGAAGAAACTTTTGACAGCGCAGAAGGAAAAGCTCTTTGCAAAGAATGGGGAGTACCGGAAAACTACACCTGCCAGTGCTTTGTAATTCTGGGGTATATTGACGGTCCACAGCCTGCGAGCAAACCTCGACGGCCGAACCGCGTTGTAGTTGTAGACTAATTTGTTTTGAAAAAGCTGGAGGCCAAAATGAGCGAAATCGAAAAAATCAAATCAGTTTTGGAAAATGCAGAAGCTCTTGTTGTCGGAGCCGGAGCGGGACTTTCAACTTCTGCAGGTTTTACTTATTCCGGTGAACGTTTTGAAAAGTATTTTTCTGACTTCCAGGCTCAATACGGTTTTTCAGATATGTACACCGGTGGTTTTTATCTTTACAAAACTCTTGAAGAACACTGGGCTTACTGGAGCCGCTACATCATGATTAACCGCTATATGGATGCGATTATTCCGGTGTATGAAGAGCTTTTTGAACTGGTAAAGGATAAAAATTATTTTGTCATCACCACGAATGTTGACCATTGCTTTCAGAAAGCGGGCTTTGATAAGTCACGACTGTTTTACACTCAGGGGGATTACGGGCTTTTCCAGTGCAGTGAGCCTTGTCACAAGAAAACTTATAATAATGAAGAACAGATTTGTGCAATGTATGAAGCGCAGAAGGATATGAAAATCCCAACAGAACTTCTTCCAAAATGTCCTGTCTGCGGAAAGCCTATGAGCATGAATCTTCGCGCTGACGACACTTTTGTTGAAGATGAAGGATGGCATAAGGCTGCTTTGCGTTATGAAGATTTTTTGAATGAGAATAAAGATAAGAATATAGTTTATCTGGAACTTGGGGTTGGTGGTAACACACCTGGAATCATTAAATATCCCTTCTGGAATATGACTTATTCAAACCCGAAAGCAAAATACATCTGCATCAACAAAGGAGAAGCAGTAGTTCCGAAAGAAATTGAAAATCAGAGTATTTGCGTGAATAATGACATTTACGAGGTGATAAAATGCTTATGACACAGAATGAAAGACGGCTTTATCTGATAAATGAACTTCTCAAAGAACGCAATGAAGATTGTGAAATCCCGGATGATGAAAAATCGCAAAAAAATTTGCTCCGTTCTCTTATGAACATCAGGCAGCCTCTTCCCGTAAGCTCAGATTTTTTGCAGATTCAGGATGAGTATTTACAGGAAGTGAATAGGGAGCGGGGGTGTATCGATGTTTGTGATTTGGAGAGTGTGAAAGAGATTGTCGGATCAAGTCCAACAATGACAAAGAATGTCATTCCCGTGCTTGACACGGGAATCTCTAAAAAACTTTATCTCTGGCAGGGCGACATTACCACGCTCAAAGTTGATGCAATTGTGAATGCCGCTAATTCTCAGCTTCTGGGCTGCTTTGCTCCTCTTCATGCCTGTATCGACAACTGCATTCACACCTTTGCGGGCATTCAGCTGCGGCTTACCTGTAACGAACTCATGAAAAAGCAGGGACACGAGGAAGGAACTGGGCTTTGCAAAATAACGCCAGCCTTTAATCTTCCAAGCCGATATGTGCTTCACACTGTAGGCCCAATTATTTACACAAGCGTAAGTCCCCGCGAAAAACTTCTTCTTGAAAACTGCTACAAAAACTGCCTTGAAACTGCGTCTCAAAATCAGCTTGAATCGGTTGCTTTCTGCTGCATTTCAACCGGAGTTTTCAGATTCCCTCAGGACCTTGCCGCTCAGATTGCAGTTGAGACGGTAGAAAAGTGGCTGTCAGAAAATCCAGCTTCCAGCGTAAAGAAAGTTGTCTTCAATGTTTTTGGAAATAAGGATCTGGAGATTTATAAAAAGGTATTTGGCTTGTAAAAGATTTTTCATTATTTATTATTTTCACCAAGCCTGCTGTTGTAAATATAAAGCGTAGACAAAATAATGATGTAGCCTGCGATTTTAAGAGGGCTCAAAAGTTCGTGCGCAAAAATGATTCCCATAATGCTTGCTGTCAGAGGATTTATAACTGTAAGAACTGCGGCATAAAGAGGTACAAAAAGAATCGCCAT
>JAGAZB010000035.1 GCA_017940255.1 Treponema sp. | reverse complement strand
GTTTCCGAAGGAAACTCGGTAGTGAGCGATAGCGAACGTACCCCTTTTAACGGGGGTGTGTAAGGCCGCTGGCGGCCGGTGTTTTATAGCAAAGCGTTAAAAAAAATGCGTTAGCATTTTTTAGCTTTACCTATTATCACCCCCCGTAACGCCCCTCCCCACACCCTTAAAAAGCACCTCGTTTTCACTTGGGGCTTATAAATCTCTAGTTTTTCTGTAATCTATAAGCCCCAAACTTCCATTTCCAACACCATGTTTTGAAAATGGGCTTATAAAAAACAGTAAACTCTTTATCTTATAAGCCAATTTCTCCTCCAAAACAGCAAAAATCCCGTCTCCACCACTTTTATTTATAAAAAAATTGCCCTATGGGCTTATAAAACTCCTATAACCACATCTCTTATAAGCCCGAATCCTAAACGACCCACATTTAAAATCAAAAATGGGCTTATAAAACAAGCAAATCCACCCATTTTATAAGCCCATTTTCAAATATAACAACTTATTTATTAATTTTTCTGCACTCTTTCCAGCGCCGGCCCCAGCTCCTCGGTCCAAAACTTATCTTCAATCACCTTGTTGTTGCAGGTGTGGCCCAGTTTTCTGTCTGCGCGCACCTTTTCTCCGTGAAAGTCGCTGGCAGCCGTAATAAAATAGCCTATTTTCCGGGCGCACTCTTCCAGACGCAGGCAGTCGGTCATGCGTGCCCCGGGATGAAAAGCTTCCAGCCCCATAACTCCCCGCTCGTAAATGTCTTGCAGGGCGGCTGGCAGTTTTCCCCAGGAAAGATAGAGCGACATAGGGTGAGCAATTACCGGAATGCCCCCGCTTTCCCTGATTGCAATAATTGCTTCATCAAGATTTGTGCCCACCCGCTCACAATACCAGGGACGCCCCTTTGCAAGATACTTATCAAAAGCCTGCTGTCTTTTTCGAACAAGGCCTTTTTCTACCAGCATAGCCGCAATGTGGGGGCGGCCAATTACAGTGTCAGGAAAGCGAGCCGTCAGCTCTTCCAGAGTAATATCCACTCCGTCTGCGCGCATTTTAGCAATCATTTCTTCGTTTCTAAGCACCCTGTTTTTTTGCAGGTTATCAATTGCAGTTTGCAGCGAAGTTGAAATCCTTTCTAATCCCAAACCTAAAAGATGAAATTCCCCACGTGAACCGTTTATATTCATTTCTATTCCGGGCACAAAGTTTATACCAAGCTTTTCTGCCTCTGCCCGGCCTTCTTCAAGTCCCGCAACAGTGTCATGGTCAGTAATTGCAATTGTATTTATTCCCAAATCTGCAGCTTTCTGCATAATTTGAGCAGGCCTGTACTGTCCGTCAGAAGCTGTAGTATGCACGTGTAAGTCTATCATAACAAAAAGAATATCATATTTTTTTTACTTGTGATATAAGAAAAAAGGGGTTATAATTTGAAGATAGTATAAAAACTTGGGAGTTGACTATGCCAAAGGCAATGCAATATACAAAAGGTTCAATCATTTACTTCGAAGGTGATAAAGACGAGCGAATCTTTATTATGCAGAATGGTTCTGTTTTACTTACTAGTACAGACATTGAAACCGAAGCGCCAGTTGCAGAGCAGGTTCATAGTGGTGAATTTTTTGGTGTAAAGTCTGCTCTTGGACATTTCCCTCGCGAAGAAACTGCTACAGCTGTTGTTCCAACAGTTGCCGTTGCCCTTACTGTTCAGGAATTTGAAATCCTTTTTAGTAACAACAAAGCTTTGATTATGAAGATGCTTCGTGTATTTTCTAATCAGTTGCGTCAGGTTCATAAAAAAATTGAAAGTATTCTTCACAGCGAGCCGGAAGATCAGCTTACAGGTATGCTCCGTGTTGGTCAGTGTTTTTATGATGAAGAACAATTCCGTTCTGCCTGTGATGTTTACGAAAAATACATTAAGCGTTTCCCTAATTCGCCAAAAATAGACGAAGCAAAAAAAATGTATGATGCTGCAAAGCTTCGTGCAGATAAACTTGCTCAGTTAGACCGCAGTTCTGTTGATACTTACGAAGAGCCTGTTGTTGCAAACTCTTCCCTTAAGATTTTTGATTTACCTGCTTTTGCCCGCTTTGCAAAAAACTACGAGCCGGGTGAAGTTATTATTTCTGAGTTTGAACCGGGAGATTCTTTCTATCTTATTCAGTCTGGAAATGTTCAGCTGGTAAAATGTGTAAACGGTTCAAAAAAGAATCTTGATGTTCTTAAGCCTGGTGAATTCTTTGGTGAAATGGCCATCCTTGATAATTCTCCCCGTTCTGCAACCTGTATGGCAATTGGTAAGGTTCGCTGTCTTGAATTCAATAAAGAAAACTTTGAGCTTTTAATTACAGGCAACCCTCAGATGGCTCTGCTTCTGCTTAAGCTTTTCTGTAAGCGTATTTATGATCAGCGCCGCCGCCTTAAGATTCTTGTTATTAAAGATTTGCAGGCAAAAATTGCAGATGTTTTCCTCATGCTCAACGAAATGAATCCTGTTGCTAACGAAATGGAAAAACAGCGCAAGTTCAATGTTACTGTTTCTGATATTGCACACTGGGCTGGACTTTCACTTGAAGTTACAAAAGATGAAATTAACAGATTTGTTGAACGTCACAGAATCGAAGTTTACGATAATTATGTGATTGTAAACAATATTAATGATATTCAGCGTCTCTATGAAACCCGCGCTGGCATTCGTTGACAAAACAAGTCAAAAAATATTATAAATAGTTGTTTTCGCCGACTTAGCTCACCTGGTAGAGCAGCGCCCTCGTAACGCGCAGGTAAACAGTTCGAGTCTGTTAGTCGGCTTTTTTATTTTAAAAATATAAATTAAAATGAAGTGAGGTTGTTTTATGAAAAGAATTACATTGGTTGTAATTTCGCTTGTGCTTCTTAGTTTTTGCTTTATGGGTTGTTCCTGGATGGCTGGAGTTGACGCTCCTGAAAATTTCAAAGTACATGCAATTGGTCGTACAATTTACTTCTCTTGGGACGAAGTAGCTGGTGCAGATCACTATGTGATTGAAACTTCTGGCGGTGGAAATAAATGGGAAGATGCAGAAGTAGATGGTCCTGGTGTTCTTAATAATATGAGTAACTTGCTCAACTTTACTGAATATACATTTTGTGTATGTGCTGTAAACAGTATGGGAATAAAAGGCCCAAAGAGTGATAGTCAAAAAGTTTACATGCCTTATGGCTTTGATAATTATTGGTCTCTTAAATATGACCAGAAAGAATACAGTAAGTCTACAGACAAAGCTGTAACAATCAGTTGGGAAAATATAAAAACTGCTGGCAATGTTCATGTTGGAGCTCCTGGAATTGAATACCGCGTTTATCGTCTTGAAGGTACAAGTCGTATTGGGCTCTTTAATGAAATAGAAGGTAATGAACCTGTTCTTGTTGCTGATCATATTACACCTTCTTCAGATGATGTTGACGAAAGAATGTCTTTTGAAGATGATTTATCAAAACTGGAAGCAGGCAAAGCTTATCAGTATTCAGTTCAGGCCTATTCAGATGAATGTAACTGGGAAGCAGACAGACTTATTGAAGTTAGTCCTAGTGGAGCTGATGCTAAATTTGCAATTATCGAAGAATAAAAATCCTATGGAGGCGTTCTTGTATGGATGTTGCCCAAGAATGTCTCCATGATACAGACTTGTCAAAGCGGAGTTAATAGAAATATAATAGATAAGAATGAAAGGAATAAAAACACTAGGCAAGTATTTCTTCTATTGTGGAATAGAAAAAGAAGAATACAATGCCGTAAAGAAAGATGCGTATGTCTCGAATTTTGTTCTATGGCGTATTCTTCATTATGTAATGGCATTTTCTTTTTTACTTTTATTCTTTGCCTCTTTTTTCAATGATATTTTAGGGGCCAACAGGTACTTCTATGTGGCCTTGCTTGGCTACGCAATAGTTGCAATCATCTTTTTTTCTTTTTTGAGAAAAGATTCAATTGTGGCTCAGTTTATAATTTATTTATCAATTACACTTTTGATGCTGTTCGGCTGTTTGATTACTAGAAATAATCCTACGGTTCCGGCAGCATCTTTTATTGCAATTCTTTTGATAACACCAATGTTTATGATTGATAAACCCTTTTTTATGACCATAGACTTGTGTTTTGCTTCAAGCTTTTTTTTAATCTGGATGTATCACATAAAGCCTTATAATATCTGGCGAATAGATGTAAGTAATGTGGTTCCTTTCACCCTGGTTAGTATTCTTATAAATATTATTTCTAATTCCATCCGTATTAAGGAATTTGTTTTACGGCGTGAAATTAATATTCAAAAGGATATGGATGAATTAACTGGCCTTAAAAATAAGGGAGCCTTGACCCGGGCAATTAATAAATATCTGGCAGATAAAACTTCTACAAAGGGCCTTATGTTCATGCTGGATATAGACCGATTTAAGGCCATAAACGATACCTACGGACATGACATTGGAGATTTTGTAATTGCTCAGCTTGGTCATTTTCTGGGAGAACATTTTACTCATCAGGAAATTGTAGGTCGTTTTGGTGGTGATGAATTCATCGTATTTATAAAAAATACTGATGATAAACAGGAAGCTCGGGAAATAGCAGAAAGTATTGTAAAAGGTGCTTCCGATTTTATAAAACTGCCAGAAGATTCAAAGAAAGTAAGTGTGAGTATTGGAATTGCAATTTACAGGGGCGAAGAAAACAATTACTCAGAAATCTTCAAAAAAGCAGATACAGCCTTATACTCATCAAAAGCAAGTTCTACCGAACGTTTCTTTATTTACGAATAATTAGCAGGTCTACCGCATTCTAAACTAACCGTTAATAAAAAACAGAAGGGCTTGCGTTGCGCAGTGCCGGAACCTGCCAGCTGAGGACGCTAAGGAAAACAATCTGCAATTTTTGACTCAGCTTCCGCATTAATGCAAACGGCCTGCTAAAAATATGAGGGGCTGAAGCGAAAACGGGGCCGAAAAGCACTTTTCGCGTATTTGGCGACTGCCATAAAAACCAAATGAATGATTTGCCTGCAAATAATTCATTTGGTTTCCCAAAAACGCGAAATCTGTGCTCTTTCGGAAACGGTGTAGCGAAAGTCCCTCATATTTTTATTCAGTATAATTTTAATGCGGAAGTTCTGGAATAATTAGATATTTACTTGTATTGAACTTGAACTAGAATCTAAAAATCATTAAATTATATGTGGTGTACAAGGTTCTCTTGGAGAGGATTTTGTATATACATTTATGTCTGTTTTTGCAGACTAATAGGAGTTTTTAATGACTGTATCTGACATTAAACATGCTGGAATTAAAGCATGGGTTGAAGAATGTGTTAAGATGTGTGAACCAGACGAAGTTGTTGTAGTTGATGGTTCTACAGCTGAATATGACCGCCTTATGAAAAAGTGTGTAGACGCTGGTTTGGCTACACCTTTGAAGGCTAAAGAGAACTGCTTCTTGTTCCGTTCTCTTCCAAGCGACGTTGCTCGCGTTGAATCACGTACATTTATCTCTTCTAAGAAGGAAGAAGATGCTGGTCCTACAAACCACTGGATTGACCCAGTTGAACTCAAGGCTACAATGAAGGGACTTTACACAGGTTGTATGCACGGTCGTACAATGTATGTAATTCCATTCTGCATGGGTCCACTTGGTTCTCCAATTGCTAAATACGGTATTGAACTTACAGACTCTGAATACGTTGTTTTGAACATGGATATCATGACACGTGCCGGAGAAAAAGTATGGCAGTACCTCGGTACAGACGGTGACTGGGTACCATGTCTCCACTCTGTAGGTAAGCCACTTAACAATGGTGAAAAAGACAACGGAATCTGGCCTTGTGCTGACGTTGAACACAAATATATTTCACAGTTCCCAGAAGAGCACCTTGTTTGGTCTTACGGTTCTGGATACGGTGGAAACGCTCTTCTTGGTAAGAAGTGTTTCGCTCTTCGTATTGCAACTGTTATCGCTCGTGAAGAGGGATGGCTTGCAGAACACATGCTTATTCTTAAGCTCACAAACCCTAAGGGTGAAGTTAAATATGTAACAGGTGCTTTCCCAAGTGCTTGTGGTAAAACAAACCTCGCTATGTTGATTCCTACTATCCCTGGATGGAAGGTTGAAACTGTTGGTGATGATATTGCATGGATGAAGTTCGGAAAAGATGGACGTCTTTATGCTATCAACCCAGAAGCTGGTTTCTTCGGAGTTGCTCCTGGAACATCTGCTGAATCTAACAAGAACGCTCTTATTTCTGCAGAAAAGAATACTATCTATACTAACTGTGCTCTTACTGAAGACGGTGATGTATGGTGGGAAGGAATTGGATATCCTGCTAAGGGTAAACTTGTTGACTGGAAGGGAAATACTCGTGATGCTCTTCCTAAGGACAAGTCTCCTAAGGGTGAAGAATTCGCTCATCCAAATGCACGCTTTACAGCTCCTGCTAAGCAGTGTCCATGTATCGCATCTGACTGGGAATCTCCGGAAGGTGTACCAATTTCTGCTATCCTCTTTGGTGGCCGCCGTCCTTCAACAGTACCTCTCGTACATCAGGCTCGTTCTTGGAACCACGGTGTATTTCTTGGATCTATCGTAGGTTCAGAAATCACTGCTGCTTCTACAATTAATGCTGATGAAGTTGGTAAGATCCGCCGTGACCCATTTGCTATTCTCCCATTCTGTGGATACAACATGGGTGACTACTTCCAGCACTGGATTGACGTAGGTGCTAAGGCTGATCAGGACAAGCTTCCTAAGATTTTCTACGTTAACTGGTTCCGCAAGGACGAAAACAACAAGGATCTCCCAGGTGGATTCATGTGGCCAGGATACGGTGACAACAGCCGCGTTCTCCAGTGGATTTTCGACCGCTGTGACGGTGTTGATAACTGTGTTGATACTCCAATCGGATATATGCCAAAAGAAGGCGCTATCAATACTGATGGTCTTGCTGACTGCTACAAGAAGACTCTTCCAGAAATCCTCAAGGTTGATGTTGAAGGATGGAAGAAAGAGGTTAAGGATATTCGTGAAAACCACTATCCTAAGTTCGGTAAGCACCTTCCTAAGGAACTTACAGCTATCCTTGACGATCTCGAAGCTCGTCTTAACAAAGCATAATTTGTCGAGTTTTCGCGTATGCGAAAACTCGTGAAGCAGCCGTAAGGCTGCGACTCCCGTTCAAAGCCGGGGAATGACAATGACGACAATAATGTCATTGTCCGGCTTGACCGGACAATCCTTCAAACTCCCGTTCATGAATTGGCATGGGCGGGATTTTTTTTGTATAATGGCAATTATGAAAAAATTCTTGCCTCTTTTTGCAATTTTCTTATTTTTTACAGCCTGTGCCAGTCATCCACAGATTGAGCCTGATTTAGAAGACTATCTTTATCCCGAAGAAACTTACCTTCCAGAAAACTTAAACTGGCAGCCGGTTTGTCCCGGCATTGCAAGACTTGATTTTGAAAATCCTGAATTTCCTCTGGTCTATCATGCGGTTCGTGTGGAACTGAATACTCCGGGCTTGCAGATTGTAACTTTCCCGGATTACAACTTTGCTAAAAATGTACAGAGGGGGCGGCTTGGGCCTGGAGATGCTGGTGGAATTCCTCAGCCTTTTATTTACCGCAGCCATAAAACTGAACGCTTTGCAAAAGAAAGCGGGGCAGTGGTTGCCATGAATGCAACTCCTTTTGGAGGCCGTAATGGAAAATGGGACCTGGCCGCAAAACTTGGAGCGGTAAGACAGCTGGTGGGTCTGCATATTGAAAATGGAAATGTAATTGCGGCCCCCGTGGAACGCTACGCGGCTTTGATTTTTAAGCGGGCCGGTGCTTCAGCGGCTGACGGCTATATAGCTGAGGTCCTGGACAATCAAACGGCAGAAGGCCTGCAGGGGGCGGATTTTGCCTTTGGCGGATTTTTTACAGTTTTGAGGGATGGCGAAGTCTGTGACTTTAAGGTTCGTACTCACGATTCTCGTTCTGGAGCCGGGCTTTCACGTGATGGACGTATTTTGTATCTGCTGGCTGTAGAGGGGGAAATGCCAGGTAAAAGTCAGGGGCTGTCTTATCCCCAGTGCGGACGTGTTTTTAAGGCGCTTGGCTGCGATGACGCTCTGGAATTTGATGGTGGTTCTTCTACTCAGTTGTTTATAAATGGAAAAAACGCTTTGAACTACAGAAGTGTTGTGGTGCAGGGGAATTCGTTCGGGTTTAGATTATCGGGTCTAATGTCTGCGACATTTGCCAGATAATGACTGAGTGGGATTATCCGGGGACTGTGAGTCAGGGGATGTCTAATAAGATTTGGGACTGCGGTCATTGAGCTTGTCGAAATGACCATTTACACTATATGTGGTGGTTTCGACAAGCTCAACCACCGCATTACTTACTTATTAGACATCCCCATCTCATCTCTATAAATGCATCCATGTTAATTCGTGTTTATTGTAATTTAAGTGCACAATGTGGCTGTCTGGAATCTGGGCGAACTGTTCAATCAGCGGCCAGTCAATTTCGCCTTGCATTTTGATTGTGCAAATCATCTTGAGGCTTGGCTTGTATTCCAGCCATTTTTTTATCCATTCAAGAAGGCGTTCCGGGTAGCAGATTACGTCGCTGAATACCCAGTCCAGGTCGCCAAGTTCTTCCGGTTTTAGGGTAAATGCATCGTGCTTCTGGAAGTGAACCAGAGGATTCGACATAAGGCTGTCTGCCAGAGGGGCACGGTCTACTGCGTGAACTGAAGCGCCGAGTCCCACTAAAACCCAGGTCCAGCCGCCGGGGCAGGCTCCGGCTTCGAAGCAGTGCTGACCTGCGTGAGGAAGTTCCACTCCGGTGAGCAGGTTTGCCATTGTAAGTGATTCCTGAATCTTTAAGTAAGCGCGGCTTGGCGGATTTTCGTGATCTTCAACAAAATGCAAGGTGCCGGCCGGCAAGAAACTTGAAGTGCGGGCACTTGCGATAATTGTGTTGTTATCAATCAGAGTGTAAAGGCCGATTGGCGACTGTGGAATATTTACAGGGAATTTGCGGTCTTTAAGGTTTATGTAAGGCAGTTTTTCCTGAATGAGCTGGGCGCGGCGAAAGCTTGTGTACTGATATGGTGCCCAGTTTCTCTGAATCTCTTTTAATTTTCCGGCTGCTTCGGAAATAGAATCAAAGTGAAAAGTAAAGGGCTCTAAAAGAGTTGTACGGCTCCAATATGGAAGAATCGGTTCCTGTGTTTCTTCATCATTTTTTAAATCTTCATAAAAAATTAAATCGCCATACTGAGCATCTGGCTTCTGTCTGATTCCAAATCGCTTTTCTAATTCTGAAAGCAGGAGATTTTTTTGTTCGGGAAATGAAAGAAATGCAATTTTCATAAATTAGTTATTGTCGCTAAAGGGGTCTTTAGAAGAATTTTCAAGTTGATTAATAAAGGCTGAAAGTTTACCTGCGTCTGGGGAATACATGATTTCAAAACCTATGTAAGTGTTCCCTTCTTTTTCATTGACCCACAAAGGTTTGCAGCGCAGTTTTATAGGATTCGGCCCGTAATGGCTGGCAGGGGAAACATCTAAATCATATTCAGATTCTAAATCTACAACAACGGGGTAGGCATAGTGAATTTTACAGCCTGAAGCACTGATGTCGTCCAGAATTCCCGGGAGGGCGCATAATTCGTGAGAAAAGGCTTTTCCTATTTCCTTGTAACGTGTGTTCTGCCTGTTTTCCTGCATTGGAGTAGTATACTATAAAACATGCACTATTTGAAGTAGGGCTGCCTTTTTTTCGGGACTTAGACGTTTGTATTTTTCTATGAGTTCGTATAGTTCTGGTGCTGAATCGTGTTTGGAAGATGACTCAATACCGGTTATCAGATATTCAACACTGGTGTCTAAGGCTTGAGCAATCTTTACAGCAAGTTCAGCATTCGGGATTGTATTGTGAGTGCTCAGGTAGTTATCTAGAGTCTGCTTTTTTATACCAGATTTGTGGGCTAATTCTTTTACCAGCATTCCATTGTATTCTAATTTTGCCTTTAGATTTTCCTTGAATCCCATAAATGTAGAATAGTCAGATTTACATAATTTGTATTTGAAAATATGTAACAGTACATCTAAAAATCTGAAAATATGTAGAGTAACATATTTGATATTTTACTGGTGTGATGAACGGTTAAACGATTAATAAAGTATGTAGATATAATACATAATATGTAACAATACATATTTTTAGCATTATAAATATATAGCAAGTTTATTGACAAGTGTATTGTGTGAAAAGTAATATCAAAATTAAGAAAAAACTTATTTTCATAAGGAGGTTGTTATGAAAAAATTGTCAAAGGTTGTGCTCGCAGCATCTATGTTCGCAGCACTGTTCGCTGGATGTAGCAATGGTCTCGTTGCTAACGATACTTTGGATAAAGCTGATGTAGAAGGTTATGCTACAGAAGATGGTGTTATCATTCTTGAATGGGATGACGTAAAAGATGCAAGTGATGGATATACTGTTTATGTAAAAACACCTTTTACTGAAAGATATTCTGTTGCTGATAATGGTGGTACTGGTTCAAATATTATCCGTGTTGGTGGAATTCAGCGTTTTGTTTATTCAGATGCTGTTGAAGCAGATGCAGATTATGAATTCAAGATTGTTGCTCACACAGGTAAATCAAATCTTCTTGATTCAGAAGCTGAAATTACTGTAACAACACCAGAAGAATTGAAAGATACAAGTGTTTGTGCTGCTGGAGATATCAAATTGTCTCTCGTTGCAGGAACTCTTAATATGTACGAAGTTTCTATGCCTGTAAGTGCTGGATACAACTATAGTATTGTTGCTACAACAGACGTTGTTTCTGATGCAAAAGATGCATATGCATTGAATGCTCCAAAAGATGATGATTCTAACGACTGGTCAGCTAGCTGGAATGATGGAAATGGTACATGGTATGATGGTGCATCTTATATTGCTGTTACAAAAGAAAACAGTGATGGTGATGACTATGTTGTAGATGCAGTTGTAGATACAATTCAGATTGAAGCAGATGGAAAAGATCATTACATTATCGTTAAAGCAATGCCAAAAAATGGTAAAGTTGCAACAGTAAAATATGTTGTTTCTTCAGCATCTGTAAATCCTTCTTATACTGGAGATGTTTGGGCATATGGTTTTGATAGAACATATGTAACAAATACTTCAACTGGTGTAACATCATTTGCAGGGGTTGAATTCTATGCTACCAAGTATAACTTTACAGAAAAAGGAGATACAAGCCTCTTTACTGTTTATAGAAAAACTGTAAAGGATACATATAAGATTAATGCATTGAATACATCTCAGTATTTGAGAACTGGTTCAACTGTAACATGGGAAAATCTTGGAAATCCTGTTGAGGATACAGACTATTCAACAGACTATACACAAAATGTAAAATATAAGCTTGCATGTACAGAAGCTAAAGATGCTGAAGATGGTACTGTAGACTATACTCATACATATTATGTTTCATGGAAATCTGGAGATAATAGAGTATTCTCAGAAGCATTCTAATTTAATGGTATATAATCGCCGTTAAAAAAAACGAGGTTGCAGTTTTCTGCAACCTCGTTTTTTTATGTACATTACTAATCTAGAAATCTGCCCGTGGGCACTTATGTGTTTATTCCGCAGATTCAACTTCTGATTTTAAGTTCACAGAAACGTCTTTAACAATTTCCTGAACTTGTTCAATGGTCATTTCCAGCGACTTGGAAATAAGTTCTATTGAAGCTCCGTTTGCAAAAAGGCTTTTTGCAATTTTAATTGATGTTTCTTTAGCAACTTCTTTTTTTGTGTTTCTTATTAGGTCTCGGTCGTGTAAATTCATAGCAGCGTAATCACTCCTGAATCTTTCATTCTCTTTAAGCTTTTTAACAAGTTCTGCAAGCTTGTTGGAAAATAAATCCTCACCGGGATTATTTGTGCTTATGAACTGTAAAAGTTGTTGTATTCTTTCATCTTTTACAGCCTTATATGCGCTTGCATTATAAATCACTTTGGTTGAATTGTCACCTAATTGAACATCTGACTCTTCTAGGCAAAGGTTTTTGAAAGTGTAGAGTGGAAGTCCGTATGTTTCTTTTTCATTCTTTTTGAAAGGATCAAAAGTACAGATAAAGAGAATGTATGTTTCCTTTAATTGCGGATAGTCCTGCCCTTTCATAAGACTGTCCATATCAATCATGCTTTGATAGTACCTTGTGCGCTTGCCAAGGGCTTCCTGTTCGTACTTTTGGATTTCAACATCAATAATTTTGTTCTCGTCCTTCAAGTAAACATCCAGTCTTACGCCCTTTGTAGTGTAGAATGGCGCAATTGCTTTTTCAAGTTTCGGGAATTGTACTTTTTCCACTTTTACGTGTAAAAGTCGTTCCACAAATTCTGCACAGACTCCCGGTTCGTGCATAACCGCCTGAAACATTCCGTCGTCAATGAATGTTAAATCTTCAATTTTCTTTGCCATAAAACCTCCTCTTGTGTGTGACAGTGCCCCTCTACACATATATAATTGCCGGAGTTTGCGAAAAACTACAAAAATTTAGGAAAAGATTTAAAATAAAAAATGCACCTCCTGAAATTGAACTTTATTTGTCCAACTTTAGGGGTGCACTTCACTTGCATTAGCAGGGTGACGTTTTTATTTTATGCCAGCAGCAAATCACCGTCTTTTATCCAGCCGATTTTGCGGAAGATTTTTCCGAAGAGCCAGCATAAAAGACCTGGGAGAATAAAGCAAATGAGAACGAGGCCGAGCCAATCAATAAAGCCAGGCTGAATTGCAGCAGCTCCGTGGCCAATGGCAACTTCGCTTGGTTCAAACCAGCCTGTAACAACTCCAATCTGGCCTACAAGTCCGCAGGTTCCCATTCCAGAGCTCACTGCGGCACCGTTCATTTCCATTTTGAACAGGCAGGTTGCCAGAGGGCCTGTAATGGCGCTAGTAAGAATTGCCGGAAGCCAAACTTTTGGATTTTTGATGATGTTTGGCATCTGAAGCATACTTGTTCCTAATCCCTGGCTCAAGATTCCGCCCCAGTGGTTTTCGCGGAAGCTGAGTACGGCAAAACCTACCATCTGGGCACAGCAGCCGGCAACTGCAGCACCACCGGCAAGACCTGTAAGGCCGAAAGCGGCACAAATTGCGGCAGAAGAAATTGGCAGGGTGAGGGCAACGCCAACAACAACAGAAACAAGAATTCCCATCCAGAAAGGATGAAGTTTTGTAGTCCAAACAAGGAATTTTCCAACTGAACTTGCAGCAATTCCAATATATTTTGCAGTAAGAACTGTGAGCAGGGCTCCGCAAAGAATTGTAACGGCCGGAGTTACGATAATATCAACCTTAGTCTTTTTGCTAACAAGGCAGCCCATTTCTGCGGCAATAATTGCAATAATTAAAACGGCGAGTGGACCACCTGCTCCGCCAGTAACGTTAGCGGCAGATCCAACGGCCGCCAGAGAAAAGAGGACCAGCGCTGGAACCTGCATTGCAAAACCAATACCAATTGCCATTGCAGCACCTACAACGTGAGCGTCACCGGCAAAACTTCCAGCATCAACCAGAAACTTAAAAAATGCGTTTTCGCCAAGACGCAAAAGCTGCTGTCCCAGTGTTTTTACAATTGTTCCAATCAAAAGGGAACAAAAAAGGCCTTGTGCCATACCAGACATGGCATCAATCAAATAGCGTTTAGCATATTTGTTCATAAAATACTCCTAGTCCTATGAACTTACCCTATGAACTAACTCTGTGGGTTAAGCCAAAAAGGACATAATAATGTTGGGGAAATTAAATTGTTTAGATTAGTAAATTAGTTGCGGATGTAAAGATGGGTCATCCAGAACGTAAAGTCTGAATGTAAATTATCAGAAAATAGCCTTTAAGGCAAGTAAAAAAAAAGTTTGATATATGATTTTCTCATGGTATAATAATAAAAATTTATTATCTGGAGGGTGATGATGAAAAAGTTTTTGTTGTCGAAACTTTTTGCTTTGTTACTTTTTAGTACCTTTCTTCTTTTTTCATGTTCTAATCTTTCTGAACAAAATGGCAGTGTGGCCTTTGCAATTCCTCGGGATGTAATGAGGGCCGCAGGTAATTTATCTGATGAAAACCAAAACCTTACCTTAGAACTTTCTTTATACAATGGAAATACTTCAATCCAGGATTATGTAGAAACTCGAACAGGTACTCAGTGGAATTCTGTATTTGAAAAATCTGATGATATTTACAAAATTTCTTTTGATGCAATTCCTGCTGGCACAGAAGTTTATGCTCTTTGTTCTATATCTTCTGGAGATACTGAGCTTTATTCCGGCACTTCCCAGACAGAAAAAGTTGTTAGGGGGGGGTAACTAGTTTATCTCTTAAACTGATTAAAAACCCTATTCCTGCTTCTGGAACAATTTCTCTTGAAACCGATGATGTGTATTCAATCAAAATGACGAAGACAACTTACACTGAAGCAACAGGGGCTTCTTATCCTGCTTACGAATTAGCTCTTTATGAGGGCGAAAACCGGGTTGAAGCTGATGATACACACAGAATTCAGTGGACATGTCAGCTCTTTTATGGGGAACATGAAATTCCTGCGGATAATTCGGTATGGTTTTTGACTGAAGACACTTACGTGGTTGTTTCAAATCTTCCTAAATCTGGTACTTATCAGCTTTATGTAACAGCAATGTATGGAAATGCTAAGTATGCCAGTGCCTTTTTTGATATTGATGTGGAGTAGGGGGATAGTATGAAAGTTTTTAAGAAGATTTATACGATTTTTGCAGCTTCTGCCTGCGCATTTTTACTTTTGAACGGTTGTTCGGCTATTACAAACGGGCTTTCTTCTGCTGAGGCGGCTGATTTTTCTGTTTCGGGTGAGATTTCCTGCAGTGGTGCTTCGCCTCGTGCTGCAACAAGTGCTTTAAAAGATGATATCACCTGGAAGATTTCTGCCAAAAAATCTGATGGAAGTGAATCAGTAGAGCCTGTTACTGCAAAAAATATGACTTTTACATTAAATCTTCCTTCGGCTGGAAAGTGGAAAATATTTGCATCTGGTTTTTCAGGCGAAACTCAAATCTTATCTGGTGAAAAAGAAGTAACTGTAGATGTAAAAGGTCTGACGGGAATTAATATTGCGGTTGCTGTTTCTCTCGATTTTTCAAAACTTGCAGATTTTGATGCAGTTACTGGAAATGTTGAACTTCCTGTAACAGATAAGACCGGAAAAATAGCCAAGCTTAGCGGCAATCTTACTTATGTACTATATGATGTGGAGCCTGTTGAAGAAGATTCTGGCGAGGAAGTAAGTGAAGAGTATTACGAAAAACTGGAAGAATTAATGAAGCCTAAATCATTTTCTGCCACTTTTTCAAATGGCACTGCCTCTATAAAACTTTCTGATTTGACACCTGGCCTCTATGATGCAAAAATCCAGTTTCTTGATTCAGCAGGCAACGCCCTCTATAGCTGCATGGAACAGTTCACTGTTTACTCCGGTTTTACCACAGACACCTGGTACGGCACCGCTCCATATTTAAGCGACGGTAAGTTTGAGATTACAGGTGCCCTTCTGGGAACTTTTGCAAGTTATATTGTGCCGAGTACGAAATATGCCTTGTATAATTTTGATTCAGTTAATGAAACATATAATTTCTACTTGAAGGATTCTGCAAATGCAAGTATTTCTGGAGATGCGGATTTTTCAACTTCAAATAATAGTTTTACTTTTGATAAAGATGGATATTTTTATGTAATATCAAGGCAGTTTGGATCAGCTGTATGTATCACTTCAAACAAGCCTGGTTTTGGTTCAGAAACAGCAGATTCATATGATGGTGCAATGTATTTATATGGAGATTTGGGTTCTATCCTTACAGCAGATAGAAAAACAAATTTTCTCTATATGTTTAATAATGGCAATCTTAGTAGGGCTGAAATAAATCGCATAACACAAGATGATGGCTCATATAAATATGATTCTGAGCAAATGCATTGTTATAACTCTGCAAAAACTTATATAATTTCAGAAGAAGATGAAAATCGCGATGCCGTGAACTCTGCTATTGCTTTTGTTGTATACGACAACATTGGTTATTTTGCAAATACAGGTACTCTTGCTGTTGTAGATTTTTCAACATCAACTTTCAGCGATGACGATGATTGTTATCATGTTAATGTAAGTAAAACTGTCTCATTGGACCTGTCAGGAAGTGATGAACTTACCGTTACAGATATGCTCTATCAAGATGAGTGTGTATATATTTTATTGAAAGAATCTAACTTTGCATTTGGAAGTGGAGAAAATAATTTTGCACTGTCAAGTCGTGGGGCTGTTGTTCGATACAACACTCTTACAGAAAAAGTGGATAGTACCGGATGGACAGATACTTCTAACGGAACAGAGTTTAACTACGGAAATAAGGCTAAGGCAAATGAAAAATTCTGGCCATCATGTGATAATAGTAAGATTTATTATCAGGATAGGATATATGATGATGATGGTGGTAGCAGTTTAGAAATTGAATATCATCTTGTTCCTGAAATGTATGCAAGTCAATTTAATAGTACGGGAAATGGTACCGTGCCGGTTTATACCCCTTTGCTTACTTCTTTAGATAATCAGTTTGCTGGTCCTCAAAAATTGGTTGCAATTAAACCAAAAAAACTTGTAATTGCTGATAGTGGAATAGCTTTTTATACAGATGCAGATGGTGTCTGGAAATATAAGAATATAAATCGTCTGGTAACAGTAGATTTAGATTCCTTTATACTTACAGATTCAGAAGATTTGAATTCTTCATTGTCATTTACTAAAAAGACAACTAAATTTCTTAGATTGCAGGCTTCTGCATTTGAAGCATCGATTTTGCTTGATACAAATAATGGAAATAGAGAATTTTCCACAACTAATGGAGCTGGGTCTTATTATGGAATTAATGGAACACCTTATGGTTATGCATCAATAATTTGTGATGAAGAATAACTGATTATCTGACTTTCAGACCTCTGTTTGTATTTATATCTATCAAGGTGTGCCTGATAAGTTCTGAGTCAGTGGTCATTGAGTTTGTCGAAATCTGTAAATATTGCGACAGCAATAACCTTGAATGTGGTGGTTTCGACAAACTCAACCACCACGTTATTTACTTTTCAGAAGTCTTTTCTAACTCTTCTAGAACTAATTCTAATGGGGCATTCATATCTTTTGCGGCTTCTTCTGGGGAAACTTTGTATTTTTGAATCAGTAAAAGAGCGTCATCAATGGCCTTTGTTTTTTTGCCTGTTTCAATACCATTTTCAAAATCATAAGTGCGCTGTCGTTCCCATTCCATATACTGCCTCTTCCACTGAATGTTGTGTTTTGCTTCTTCTGTTAGTTGTTCAACTTTTTTAGAAAAACTGTCACTGACTTTTTTGCCAACTACCAGTCCTAAAAAAGCTTTTTGTTTTTCGTTCAGTATTTTATCACAGTTATCGGCAATAAAAAAGTATTTGTAGCTTCTGTCATTCAGATGAAAAAAACATTTATGAAAGATTTTGAATATTTTGCGGCATAAGATATAATTATTTTAATGAAGTGTAATAATAATCCCTTGATTTCTGTGTGTATTCCTGTTTTTGAGACTGAAAAATATTTAGCTCAGTGTTTGCGGTCGGTTTTTTCTCAGGATTTTGATTCCTTTGAAGTTGTTATTGTGAGTGATGCAAGTGATGGGCGGAATGAAAATGGCTGGAATGCAAAAAAAATTGTGAAGGTAGCTGAAAAGGAAGGAAAGCAGGCTCGGAAAGCTTGCGGTCGGGATCCTGTGAATGTTGTTTTTGAAGTGCATGAAGAAAACCGGGGAATACTGGAAGTTCGGCGTACGATGGCTTACAAGGCTAAGGGTGACTATATTTTTTCTCTGGATAGTGATGATGAACTTCTTCCCGATTCTCTTAGCACTTTATGGTCTGCTGTAAAAGACGAAAATGGTGAAATGCGGGATATTGTGCATGGCTCTTTTGTTTCTGGCTGGTATGATGAGAGTGGAAAGTTTTGTCCTGCAGAAACTACAAAATGTGGTGCGATTTTTTATGGTAAAGTTTCTGGGAATGAGGTTTTTCATAAGTGGATAGCCGGCAAAATTTCTGGAAACGTATGTGCAAAACTGATTCGGCGAGAACTCTTTCTTGGGGCCTTTGATAATATCCCCTATACTGAATGCAATATGGCCGATGATTTTCTTGTTTTCTTTTTTATAAGCCAATGTGCTAAATCATATTTTGGTGTGAAAAAGAATGTATATCGGTACCGGATTTCTTCTGGAATGTCTTCTAGCCGTAAAATAGATACTTTACTTAAATGGCGACTTGTTTGTTCGGCTGCGAGTGTTTTTACAGTGATTTCACAATGGATTTTAGACAATGCCTTGCCCGAGGATGAAGTAAGGTATCTTCGTGAGCAGGCAGGATTTTATCTTCAAACAAGTCTTGTACAAATGGAGCAGACTGTAATTCCCGCTTTAAAAGCACAGGCATATGAAATGCTCTGTGAATATTGGGGACCGGAAGCTGTAAAAAGGGTTGAAATGAATAACTAGAATGTTAATTTAATGCACTTTCCTACAAAATTAGGGGATTTTCCCGATTGCGAAATGTGGAAAGTGGTCTTAATATTGTTTAAAGCAACCGGTTGCCGCAACCGGTTGCTTTAAACAAACAAAAAGATTGGAGGAAAAAAAGATGAAAATGACAAAAAAAGTTTTCGTCGGTGCTATGGCACTTTTGGCTTTGGTTTCTACACTTTCTGCAAAACCAAAGAAGGCAAAGAAAGGTAAGAGTACAGCCAAAGAAATTACCTGGATGTTCTGGGATGACCTTGAGGCTTCTTCAGACTTGATGACTTTGGGATATGCTGAAGTAATTGAACGCTTCAACACAACTTATGAAGGTGTATATCATGTTACACCAATCACTACAAACCTTGAAGAATACGATGTAAAGCTGAACGCACTTATTGCAGCTGGAAAAACTCCAGATGTTTACATCAGTAATCCAGGTCCAAACTTAAACACTGTTGTTTATGCAGGAGCTGCTAAAGACCTAACTCCAATTCTTACTGGCGCAGAAAAACAGTGGTACAACTCGTTTACAAAGGGTATTTTTGAACGTCTGACATATGATGGAAAAATTATGGCTGTTCCTACTAACTTTGCTGCTGCATTAGTTTTCTACAATACAGACTTGTTCAAAAAAGCTGGTGCCAAGGTTCCGACAACCTATGAAGAGTGGATTGACTGCTGTAAAACTCTTCAGAAAGCTGGAATTACTCCTATAGCTTGTTCTGCCGGAACTCCTTGGTGCCTTTCTATGTTGGCTGGTTATTTCTGCGACCGTGCAGGCGGACCAGACAATCTTATTAAAGTTAATGCCGGAAAGGGAAGCTGGCTTGATCCATCTTTCAAAAATGGTGTTGGCAAACTTAAGGAGCTTTCTCAGTATTTCCAGAAAACTGCTGCTGGAGATTCAAATGATCAGGCAACTGCTGCTTTTTACAACGGCGAAGCTGCTATGCTCGTTCAGGGCTCTTGGGCAATTGGTCAGATTAATGGTGCAAACCCAGCATTTGAAGCAAAGTGTGGTGTATTCTCATTCCCTGCTATTACAGGTGGTGCAGATCCTAACCGTATGATTGTTAAGACAGATAACCTTGTTATGTCATCAACAACTCAGAATGAAGATGCATGTATTGCTTTGATGAAGATGTTTACAGATGATACAGCACAGAAATACACTGCAGAAGTTGCCGGAAAGATTCCTGTAACAGGCGTTAAGTTTGATCTTAACAAGGCTCCAAAACAGCTTGGTTATGTTCAGAATATTTTGGCTAAATCAACTGGAACTCTTGGCTTCTACAATGAATCACTTGCAACTGTTGAAGCTGGTGATACATTTGATAACGCTATGGTTGATATCTTCCTGGGATCTTGTTCTGTAGACGAAGGTCTTCAGAAGATTGAAACATACTACAAGAAGAATATCTGGAAGTAAAAGACGGTTTGTTCAGATAAACTCCTGTATAAAAAAAATCTGAACAAACTGAAAAGCCGGTCTTGAAGACCTACCATAACAAGACCGGCTTTTTTTTAATTAAAAATGGGAGAATTAAAAATCTATGAAAACTAAGAATTCAAATATCAACATGTTTTCTAAAAAGTCGGCAATAGCTGTCTTTGTTTTGCCTTCATTAGTTTTATTTACTGCAATCCTTCTTATTCCTATTATTCAGATGTTCTACTATTCACTTTGTGATTACATGAACATGAAAAAGCCTGTTTTTATTGGTCTTCAGAATTATATTAGTCTGTTCAAAGAAGATGAAATAATGAGGATGGCTTTGAAGAATTCAATTTTCTTCACCATTTTTTCAGCAGTAACACAACAGATTTTTGGAATGCTGCTTGCAGTTTTGCTGAGTAATCTTAAACGCGGAAAAAATCTTTTTAAGAATATATATTATCTGCCATGCGTACTTTCTTCTGCCGCACTGGCTTTGCTCTGGTCTTTTATGTTCAATCCTAGAATTGGTATAAATAGTCTGCTTGCAAAAATTGGGATTGAAGGTCCCATGTGGCTGATGGACACAAAGGGCTTTATAGTTTTGCCAATGTGGGTAATCGGTTTTGTTGCAACCTGGCAGTATGTTGGTCAGACAATGATGCTTTATATGGCTCAGATTAGTGGAATTCCAACTGCTTTATATGAAGCAGCTTATATTGATGGTGCAACAAAAAGTCAGGCCTTCTGGCATATCACATTTCCATTGTTAAAACCTATGGTTGCAACAACTCTTTCTTTGAATTGTATTGGTTCTCTTAAATTCTTTGATCTTGTATTCAATATGACTGGTGGTGGCCCTGGATATAGAACTTCGGTAATGGCAACTTACCTTTATGAACAGGGCTTTAAGTTTTACAAAATGGGTTATGCCAGCAGCATTGGTGTAGTTCTGCTGGTTATGTGTCTTACTGTGACTTTGATTATCAACAAAGGTATAAAAGTTGAAGATTACGAAATGTAGGGGGCTGGAAAAATGAAAAAGTCTAATGTGTCAGTTTCTACTGTTATAATATATGCATTTTTAATTCTGCTGGTTTTTATTTATCTGGCTCCGCTTTTATGGTGCGTGCTGGTTTCATTAAAAGACAACACAGAGCTTATCAATAATCCTTTTGGCCTGCCTTCGGTCTGGCATTTTGATAACTTTACAACAGCCTGGAAAAAGGCCTACCTGGGGGTTGCCCTAAAAAATTCTTTTATTGCCTGCACTGTTTCTTTGATTGCAACTTTGTTCCTGGGGGCTATGGCGGGCTTTGCACTTGGCAGAATGCAGTGGAAACTTTCTAAGCTTACGCTTACTTATTATATGATTGGAATGATGGTACCGGTTCATTGTGTTTTAATCCCTTTGTTTGTGCACTTTTCCAGAATAGATCTGGTAGATTCGCTTACTTCAATCATCCTGCCTTATATTGTTTTTGGACTGCCGCTTACAATTTACATTCTAACCGGATTTTTCCGTTCTATGCCTAATGAACTTTTTGAGGCGGCAAGTATTGACGGCTGTAGTATTTACAGGTGCTTTTTTACAATCGGGCTTCCTCTTGCCCAGACAGGGCTTTTTGTAACAGGTCTTATGACTTTTGTAGGAAACTGGAACGAACTGCTTTTAGCAATGGTATTTATATCTGATAAGATGACTAAAACTATTCCTGTAACACTTTCTTACTTTGTTGGTCCATATAAGACTAATTATGTACAGATGTTTGCAGCAATTTTGATTGCAATTATTCCGAATATAATTGTTTATTCTGCATTCAGTAATAAGATTGTAGATGGACTTACTCAGGGTGCTGTAAAAGGCTGATATTTTTTATATGAGCCTTTTGTGTCTTGGCGGAGCCTTGGATTTTCTGGTATATTGATGCGATATGGTCACTATTTATGATATTGCCAGAAAAACTGGTTTTTCATCTTCTACGGTTTCCCGTGCGCTTACGGGAACCGGCACGCTGAATGAAAATACCCGCCAGAAAATTATTCAGGTGGCGAATGAAATGGGCTATGAACCAAACATTTCTGCCCGCACTCTTTCTACAAAGAAATCTAATCTGATTGGTGTAATTTACGATGATACAGGAATGAACAGAGGTTTTGCTCATCCTCTTTTTTCTGAAATATTAACACATTTCCGTGAACAGATTGAATGTGCAGGTTACGATCTTGTTTTTCTATCCCGCCATTCAAAGCTTTCTTATTTTGCACATGCTTCTTACCGCAGTGTTGATGGTGTAATCATCATTAATCCTGCTTCTGGTGAACCTTCCGATTTTAGTGGTTTTGTAGAAAAAGGAATGCCGTGTGTGTCTACAAATATTATTATAGAAGGAATACCAACAATTCTTACTGATAATGAAAAAGGTGGTTATGATGCTGCCGAATATCTTATAAAAAAAGGACACAAAAAAATTGCTGTGCTTTCTGCTCCCCGAAACCGTATTTCTTCTGCCCCAAATGAACGTCTGCAAGGTTTTAAAAAGGCCCTGCGCGATTACGGACTTGAATATGACGAAGGACTTTTTGTAGAAAGTGAGTTCTGGGATAAGCATGGGGCTTATGCGGCTTTTGAAAAATTGTACAAGCGGCGTCAGGATTTTACTGCAGTAATTTGTTCTACAGACTGGCTTGCTTTTGGTGTTTACGAATATGCTGAAAAACACGGGCTAAGTATTCCAGATGATTTTTCTATCATTGGTTTTGATGATGATTACGCAAGCTCCTATATTTACCCAACTCTTACAACATTTCATCAGGATTCCGAGCGCATTGCGGATCTTTCCTGTGAAATAATGATGAATCTTCTGGCTGGCTTTCCGGCTCCCAAAATGCTTCGCTGTGAGGCAAAATTCATAGAGCGAAAATCTGTTAAGAGTCTCCTGTAGACTTGTCTGAGGGGCCTGGGCCGTAATCTGGTTGGGCTTCGGCGGCAGAGAGAGCCGCGCTTGCAAGGTCGGCGAGGTATTGGGCTTCGGCGGCCTTTTCTTTTGTAGTGCCGCTGGCGCCAAGAGAAAGACGCTGCAGGGCTTTTTTTTCATTGCGGCGTTCCAGCAGATTACGGGCTGCCAGTAAAATGTCGCCAGCTTCTCCGGCGCGCACATGCAGACACTGCGCCACAGCACTCTCCTCCGCCGCGGCAAGGGCTTCCAGCGTCATAAACTGGCGCTGCAGCAAGAGTGCCCTCTTTTCTCCCACGCCTGGCAGCTCCAGGAATATGCTGTCTGTGTTTTCTTTTGTACGCAGGTTCTGGTTGCGGCTTGTTGCAAAGCGGTGAGTCTCATCGCGGACGCGCTGCAGCAGGCGCAGGCCGTCCGAGCGTTTTGGCAGGCAGATAGGCGTAGAGTTACCCGGCCGGTAGATTTCTTCATCCCGCTTGGCAAGACCTGCAATTGGAATATCCAGCCCCAAAGAAAGCAGAATTTCTTCTACTGCGTTTACCTGACCAATACCACCATCTATAAGCAGGAGGTCCGGCAGTTCTGCGTCTTCGTTCAAAAGGCGGCTGTAACGGCGGGAAACGGCTTCCTTCATGGAAGCAAAGTCGTCTATAAGGCCGTCTGTAGTTTTCAGGCGGAAGTAGCGGTAGTTTTTCTTGTCCGGGTTGCCGTTGTAAAAGCTGATGAGCGAAGCAACCGGCCATTTTCCCCCGATGTGGGCAATATCAAAGCCTTCAATGCGAACCGGAAGGGTAGGAAGTCCCAGTTTTTCTTTAAGCTCCTGCATGGCTGGCATATCGCCCCGGGCCCGCAGACGGCGTACAATATCTTCTTTTGCATTCTGCCTTGCCATTTGCAGGGCGGCAACATCGCGTGGAGCATCGTGGGAATCAACTACGATAATACGGGCAGTGCTCTTCATTTCGTTAGCGAGCCACTGGGCAATCAGCTCTGCCTGCTCAGTTTTTGGAATATAAACACAAGGCGGAATCTTTACGGCTTCCTCGTAGTAGCAGGCCATAAACTCGCCGATTAAGTCTATATCATCATTCAAAGATTCTACATGGTAATTTTCCCTGCCCAGCAGCTTGCCACCACGCACCTTAAGCACTGTAAAGCTTACAAGTTCGCCTTCGCTGTAATAAGCAATGTAGTCGCGGTCATCAGAATCAAAGCTTTCTACAATATTCTGGTTTTGCAGGACCATCAGTGCCTTTATAGCATCACGCAGGCGGGCGGCCTTTTCAAAATTAAGTGCGGCAGCAGCAGCCTTCATTTCTGCAGTGATTTTTGCTATGCTTTCGTCACCTTTTTCCTTAAGTAAACTTTTAATTTCACCGATGTATTCATTGTAGGATTCCTTCGAAATTTTTCCGCAGCAGGGAGCCTTGCACTGCTTCATATGATAGTAGAGACAAGGGGTATCGCGATTTCTGAGGGTCCGGCAGTGGCGTACCGGGTAAAGCTTAAAAAGTGCTTCAATAAAGGTATCCAGGGCGCCGACATCAGGAAAGGGACCAAAATAGGTTGAACCATCCTGGACAATCCGCCGGGTCTTAAAGATTTTTGGAAAATCTTCGTTTGTAATCCGCATTACCGGGTAGGATTTTCCGTCCTTAAGGTTGATGTTATAACGAGGGGAATATTTTTTTATAAGGTTGTTTTCCAGCAGCAGCGCTTCGTATTCGTTTGTTGTTGTGATGTATTCAATAGATTTGGCGTGGGAGATTAAAAGACGAGTTTTAATGGTCTGCTGCCCTGAAAAATAGGAGCAAAGACGGTTTTTAAGACTTTTTGCTTTTCCCACGTAAATGACGGTGCCTTCGGCGTTGCGCCACATGTAGACACCGCTAGATAAAGGAGCTTTCAGAGCTGTCTGATGCAGAACTTCTCTTGCGGGAAGTGGACTGCCGGAAGTTTTGTCTGTCATATTATGTGGGAAAATTGTATCAGAAAAAATTGGATTTTCACAGTCATTTTTAATCTGGCTGCATGCTTTTGTTTAAGTCCGCTTTTTGCTAAGGAAGTTGTTCTTGGCGGAAAGGCTGGCTGGCCGGAATTTCAGTCTTCGCAGAATATCACAACGGGAAAGGGCCGTTATGGCTATGAATGTATTCAGCTGGAAACTAATTCCTTTGTTTCTGATCGTGACACAGACCTTTTAATTGATTTTGAAGACCCGCGTAATATCATTTCTGATGGTGACTATTCAATCATAAAAAATAACATTGGAAGCACGAATCAGACTAAAAACGAAAAACTTGCAGGTCTTAGCCGAAACCTTGGCGGCATTAGTGTTGAAGGAAAACCAGGCTCTTTCTTTGGCTCCGAAGGCCTTATGGGCTCATTTTCTATTGAATTCTGGCTCTGTCCTTCACTTGTAGAAAATGGCGAAGTGATTTTCAACTGGGAATCTTCAAAAGTTTTGGACGGTGCTCTGGTTTATCAGCAGCTGGCAGGTATGTTTAACAAGGGACACATGGAATGGTCTTTTTCAAACTTCTTTGATGGATATAAAAACAAGAACGAAAAAAATGAAATTCAACTTAATGGTAGCAGTCGTTTAATTCCAGATGAGTGGAGCTATCATGTTATTTCTTTTGACAGCGAAAGTGGAATTCTTGAGTATATTTTAAATGGCAGTACAGAAGATTTACTTTATGTAACTTCAGACGGCACGGAAGATGGAGAAATTTCTTTGGTTTATCTGGGTACCCCTTCCGAAGTAGATTTTTGTTCGGAATATACCGGCGGAATAGATGAAATCCGCATTATGCGGCGTGCTTACCAGAGTCCAGAGTTTCAATCAGCTGAATATGGCGGAAAAATAGGATTTACACAGTATCTTCCACAGGGCGGACGTTTTGTTTCCCGCCCGATTATGGTTTCTAATGGTTCAATCTTAAAGGAACTTAATGCAGAGGTGAATGTACCTTCTCAGACAGAAGTAAGTTTTTTTGTTCGTTCCGGAGATAACTTTTTTAATTGGACAGATAACTATCCGGAATGGAAAAGTGTAAAAAGCGGAGAATTAATCTCTGGAGTAAACGGTTTGTATTTTCAGGTTGCGGCAGAATTGCTTCCTGACGGTAACGGTGGTATTTCACCAAGCATTACAGAAATTGCGCTTACATTTGAAGAATTACCTGAACCACTCCCACCTTTTGTTGTAAAGGCGGTGGCTGGAAATGCCTGTGTAACTGTTTCCTGGAACTATTCTGTTGATGATACAGCGGGCGGTTATTATCTTTATTATGGAAACCGTCCGGGAGAGTATTTAGGAAGAATTGCTGTAGAAGGCGAATCTCCTATTGATGTTGGGAACACTACAAGTTTTACCGTAACGGGTTTGGAAAACGGTAAAATATATTATTTTGCGTTGGCTGCATGGTCGGCACATGATAAGCGGGTTGTTGGGGAGCTTTCAAAAGAAGTGTTTGCCCGTCCGCTTGCATACCGCTAGTGCAGGGGAGGTTGTAAAATGGCAAAAGATTTAGTTTTATCCAAGGCTCAAAATGCTGTGCTGGCCCACGACTGGTCCACAGCTGCTACTTTATATAAAGAACTTCTCAGGGGAAATGAATCTAATGTTGATTATCTTAAGGAATTGGGAAGCATTTATGTAAAGGCTGGTGAAGACGAAAAAGCCATACCTTATTATGAACAGATAATCACTTTTTATCCTCATTATATACAAGCCATGAACAGCCTGGGAGCAATTTTCCGCCGTCTGAAACGCTACGAAGAATCTATTCGTATTCTTCAGAGAGCAAAAGATGAAGGACGCGATACTGCCAGCGTAAACTATAATCTTGGTTTTACATACAAGGAAATGGGTAATTTTCAGGATGCCATTGAAGCTTTTAATTCTGTAATTGCAGAAAATCCTGATGATGTACTTGCATACAATCACCTGGGTTCAATTTACCTTGCCCAAAAAGATTATCAGAAATCTATTACGGCTTATAAACGTGGTTTGCAGGTAGATCCGAATCATCCAATTTTGAATTATAACCTTGCCTGCTGTTATGAAGCAGCAAAATCTTACCCGGATGCTGTGCGTTGTTATAATGCGGCCCTAAAAACAAGACCGGGCTGGACAGATGCAATTCGCGATTACAGCGGACTTTTAATAAAATGCCAGCAGACAAAAGCGGCTCAAGACCTGGTAGAACAGTCTATTAAGCTCCATCCGATGGACACAAACCTGCTCTATCTTTTGGGCGATATTTATCTGCATCAGTTTGATTATAAAAATGCGGCTCACACCTTAAAAAAGGCTGATTCAATTAAGGGAAATGATATAAAGATTCTTTCTGCCCTTGCGGGAGCTTTGGAACAGGGGGCTAAAACTGAAGAAGCACTTGAAAAAGTGCTGGAAGCTCTGGATATCGATCCTGAAAACAAGGATTTGCAGAAACAGTATGTTCATACCCTGCTTTCGGCAGAAGATTATGATAAGGCACTTGAAAATCTGCAGGAATTAAGCGATGCCGAAGGTGAAAAAGACCTGGAAGTTTTGGATTTGTACGGCCAGTATTATATCTGTAAGGATGATGAAGAAACCGCCAAGGCTTATTATGAAAAAATAAAGAAGATTGATCATCACTATAAAAATTATATGCTGGAAGCGGCAGACCGTTATGTTCAGACTGGAAATTACGAAAAGGCTGAAAAATACGCTACCAGCTTTATTGAAAGACGTTCAAAATCTCCAGAAGGCTATGCAAAACTTGGAAAGATTTATGCGGCCAGCGGTAAGTTGCAGAACGCCCGCGCTCTTTATGAAAAGAGTTTGGCTTTGAGCGGTGGAAATGTGAACGGAAACTCGGAAATCAAGAGAATTGATGAAGAACTGATGAAAAATCCTTCTTGCGATGAAATTGTTCAGCATCTTATTTTGAATTCGGCTGATGTTGTTGAAGCAGAACAGGAGAAGCCTGAAGCAGTGGAAGACAGTGTAGAGGTAGCAGAAAATATTGTTCCAGAAAGTGTGGAACTCAACTCTGTGCCTTCTTTGCATGATTTAGTAGAAAATGGCGCTGATTTTGACGCGGCTGTTTTTGGTGAAGATGACCCGGATAATATTGCAGAAGAGGCTGAAGCTGAAGGTGAAATTGAAGAAGAAAACGAAATTCCTTCGGCAGAAGAGCTTGGAATTGATTCTCTGGCAAATTCTGATGATGAAACTCCTTTTGATTTTAATCAGATGGGAGACACTGTTCCTCTTACCGATGAACTGGCCGAAGAAGCAGAAAATGATTTCTGGAACGAGTTTGATTCGGCAGATGAGAATGCTGATGGGGCAGAAAGTGCAGCTGAAGCAGAGTCTGTGCTTGAGCCGGAGCCGGCCCCTGCACCAGAAGCAGCTCCTGCGCCAAGTCCAGCTCCAGTGAGCAATGAAGCCCTTGCTTCTTTGCTGGATACCCAGCGCAGAGCACTGGATTTGGCAGACCGCCAGATGCAGATGACCGAAGATTTTATTAAGGAAACTGTTGATGCTGCGGTAGATGCGGCTGTAGATAAGGCTGTTGATGAAAAAATGCAGGAAGTTCTTTCTGAAAATCCTTCTCTTGCTTCACAGGAAGCTGAAAGCGATGTTGAAGATGATGGATTTGGAAATCTTGGTTTTGATGAAGATGATATTATAGACGAAACTTTTATGGATGTAGATAGTCTGGAAAATTCCGAAGAAGAAAGTTTTGAAGAAAATGAAGCTTTTGACGAAAGCTCCGTTTATGATGAACCTGAAGCTTCTGAAGAAGACTTTGTTTCTGTTGAAAATTTCCTGGAAGACCAGACTGAGGAAGAATCTGCCGAAGAACCAGGCATCGAAGAAATTGCCCCGAACGAGCCAGGCGAAGAACCTGTTGAAGTGATGGTTGACGAGCAAGTTGAAGAAACTGAGCCTGTGGAAGAAAACGAACCTGTTGAAATCATCCCGGTTGAAGAACTTCCTCTTGAAGAAGAACTCCCGCTTACTGAATCTGCTGATTATATGCTCAGCAAAATTCACAAGATTTTAAGTGATACAGATTTGGAAGCCGTTTCCAGCGATAAAATTGAACTCTTTAAAATGCTGCGTGCCCTTTTAAAATTCCTGCCAGAAGGAGAAAAAAATACATCTATCACACGCCGCATGAATATGCTTCTTGCCTATCTGATAGAAAAGCTTTCTGGAAAACCGGGACTTTTGGCAACATCTGAATCTCTGATTAAATCTGGAGTTTTGGGTGAAGAATACTTAAAGAACCTTGGCTATGAAAAGAGCGGAGAAATCACAAACTCTCTTATTTCCAAGGTTCTTACAGATATGAAAAATCTTTCTGTTTATTTGAATGATAATGAAATTGCAAAAGCACTTTGCGCAAGTGCAGATGGAATTCTTGAAAAGATTGAGCTGGAAGACCAGAAAACCCGAATCTTCTAGCTGCAAAAAGTTTTCAAATTACAAACTTCAAATTACAAACGGATAATGCGAGAGTGCGAAAGCACTTCGTTTCCGTTTTCTGTAATTAAAACATCGTTTTCAAGTCTTGTTCCGCCAATTTCTACATCGTAGAGACCAGGTTCAAGAGTAAGAATCATGCCCGGCTGGAATTTAAGTTCAGCCGGCATTTTTGTACTGATTCTTGGATACTCATGAATTTCAAGTCCTGTTGCGTGTCCAAGAGTGTGTGGCATCTTTCTTTTACCAGCGGCAAATACAGAGTCAGCTTTTTTTGCGGCTTCAACAACAGTGTGTTCCGGAGTGTAAAGTTTAAGACATTCATCAAAGGCTTTTTGAACAAGATTAAGCTGTTCTTCCTGAGCTTCTGTGAGCGGTCCTTTTGCAACTGTAATTGTTGTGTCGCTTGTGTAACCTCTGTAAACAACACCAAAGTCCAGAATAGAAAGTCCTGTGTCTGGCCATGCTGCTGCTGTGTAACCCGGGAAGGCATGAATGGCAAAGCTTCGTGAAGGTCCTGCGGCAAGTGTGTCGAATCCTGTGCGTTCACAATTGTTTTCACGCAGCATTCGTTCAATTAAAAGTCCTACATCAGTTTCTGTTTTAATTCGTCCGTCTTTAATCTCTTTTTCAATTTCATCAATAATGAGGTCGCCAACGCGAACTGCTTCACGAGTACATTCAATTTCGTATTCGTCTTTAATCATTCTGCATTCAACAACAAACTGATGAGCGCCGTCTTCCTTGCAGCGGCAGTCGTAATTGCAAAGCTCATCAATAAAGTGCAGATAGTGAGGGTAGGTAAGATATGGAGGAAGTTCCACTTTACTGTTCATGCCGTGTGTGTAGCAGGCGTTCAAAATTGCTTTTACGGCGTTTATATCATTATTCTTGTAACGTGTGTAAGGAACAAGTTTGTCGTAAAAACCGTTTTTCTTTGCAAGGTTTTCATCCCAAGGAATGAGTACAGTGTATCCGTCAGAAAAAATGATGAGAACTGCGTCGTTTGCGTGGGCAGTAAAGTATGCAAGAGCCGGGTCGCGGTGTTCTTCACTATCGATAAATACACAGGCTCCAAGTTCATTTTCTTTAAGATAGTCTGTAAGGCGGTCTCTTCGCGCCTTGTAAATGTTTGATAATTCTTCTTTTGAATAGTCTTTCATTTTAATCCTTCTATATATATTCTAATTATAAAATACTACTTTTTTGCACGTGCGGTAAATTTTTTTAAGATAGATGTTGCAATTTCATCTCTGATTATTACAAGTTCTGTTACGCCAATGACTGCAAACAAAAGGGCTGTAATGCCGGCAGGTGCGCCGTAGGCAATAAGTCGGCCGTGCCCTGCAAAAATGCCTGTAAGTGCGCTGTGGGCAAAGTAGCATGGCAGGCCCGCAATAATCGAAAGTATACACATTTTTACAGCATATAGCAGAGTGCCGCGCACAAGACGGCCCAGTTCCATAGACTGCATTTTCTTCATAAATGCGAAGAGGAATATTGTATTTACCAGACTTGCAAGACTAAGGGCAAGTGCAATTCCGTTTCCGCCCATAAAGCGGGAAAGAATGAGAACCAGCAGAATGTTTGAAGCAAAACTGATTACTCCGGCAATTGTCGGCAGCTTTGGATTTTTCTGGGCATAGAAAGCCGGGGAAATAATTCTGTTCAGGGCAATAAAGAGCAGGCCTGCAATGTGGAAGCGGAATTCTCCCAGGGTGAGGCGAACAGATTCATCATCAAAAAGCTTGTTTTTATAAAGAAGAGAAATAAGTTCGCGGCCTGTAATGAGCGAGTAAACTGTAATTGGAATGGAAATCAGGGTCATAATTTTAATGGCCTGCAGCAGCATGTTGTTAAATTCCTTCCAGTTATTCTGATTTGCAAAGCCCGAAAGGTCCGGCAAAATTACGGTTCCAATTGAAACTGCAAAAATTCCAAGGATAAGCTCCTGAAGGCGCAGACTGTACTGCAAACTGGAAGCAATTCCGCTTCCAACATATTTTGCCATAGAAGTAGAAACTACATCGTTCAGCTGGTAGGCTGCCATTCCAATAATTGTTGGAACAATCAGAGAAATTACTTTGCGGGTTCCCGGGTTTGTAAAGGTTTTTCGCAGGGAAGTAAAGCCCACCTTCCAGCCGGTTTTCCTTACAAAAGGCCACTGAAAGAGGGCCTGAACGGTGCCGCCCGCTACAACGCCGATAGACATGGCGCGGGCCGGGTTAGAAGTGTAAGGGGCGAGCAGATAAGTTCCCAGAATTACAATTCCGTTGAAGAGAACCGGGGTAAAGCCGGATGGTGCAAAAATGTTGCAGCTGTTCAGAATGCCCTGAAAAAAGGCCGCAACTGAAATAAGGAAGAGGTAAGGAAACATAATGCGGGTGAGTACGGCGGTTTCCTGTCTTTCTAAAAGATAGTATTCCAGCTGAGCGGCGTAATCTGCTCCGCCCGCTTCCGGCGCCTTGCAGAAAATTGGCATAAGAAAAGGGGTGATTAAAATGCCTGCCACAACCACGCAGGCGGTTAAAAAGCTTACCAGTGTAAAAGTAGATTTTACGAATTCCTGGGTGATTTTTTTGTTTTCGTCTGAATCGCCTTGGGCAAGGTAGCCTTTGAAGGTAGGAATAAAAGCAACGGAAATTGCGTTTTCAGCAAAAAGGCGGCGCAAAAGGTTAGGAATCATAAAGGCGACGGTGAAGCAGTCGGCATAAAGCCCTGTTCCCAAAAAAGAAGCCTTAGTCATTTCGCGGATTAAGCCCATAATTCGCGACATAAGAGTCATTACAGAAAGAATAATTCCAGAATGTAAAAGTGATTTTTTATTTTTTGTGCTATTATTTGTTTCCATAGTATTGTTCTAATGATAAAAAAATTGAGTATTTTGTTCAATGTGTTTATAATGTGAGTTTAGAGAGAGGCTGCAGGTTTCATGGAGGATTAACATTTTGTCTGATAAAATCAGAATCTTTTCTAGGGTTGGAAAAACAAGAATTATCCCTCTTCAGCTAAAAATCCTGGCAATTTTTATTAGTCTTATCCTGCTTTCAAATTTTGCAACAAATATTATTACTGTTCAGTTTACTCAAAAAGAAATTATTAATCTGAATAATACAATCATGGTGCAGCAGCTTAAGGAACTTTATAATAACTCTGCCAATCAGTTTCAGATTTTCGCCTATTCCGGCGACAGAAATGCCTGTAATGATTCAATGTGCCGCGTAGCCGAAAGTGGTTTTGGAAATCCCAATAGTATTGCTCTGGGAGTTTCTCCAGACGGAAAAATTACCTTCATGGCTTCGCAGTTTGACGGCAATGGCTGGTCTACCTTCCCCGATGCAGCTTCTCTGGAAAAACTGAATGAACTTAAAACTCAGGGAATAGAAGAAGGCTCCCTTTCTTTTATCGGAAACGAAACCGAATATTTTGGCGTGTATAAGTTTCAGGACGACTGGAATTATTATATAATCCGCGCAGAACGCCGCCTGGACCTGGATGAAAAAAATCGCAGTATTTATGCTTATATTTCTATTTTAATTGTAAGTTTGACCCTCCTTTTTATTATTATCGGTTATGGAATTTTGCGAAAAGAATTTAGTGTTATGCGCAGCTTTACAAACGAACTTATAAAGATGCAGCAGAGCAAAAAACTGGAGCTTATAGATCTTTCAAAAGCTCCTAATGATGATGTAACTTACATGGCGGCCTCTTTTAACAATCTTTCTGCACAGGTAAATAATCTGCTTGGAACCTTCCAGAAATTTGTTTCTAAGGATATTGTTGCAAAGGCTTATGCGGGAAAGGATGTAGGGCTGGAAGGAAATCAGCGTGAATTGACCATGCTCTTTTCTGATGTAAAAAGCTTTACCTATCGAACCGAAACTTTGGGTAACGATATTATTGAAGTTTTGAATGTACATTATAACAGGGTAATTCAGAATGTGCATGATTGTAACGGTATTGTGGGGTCAATTATTGGTGATGCAATACTTGCAGTTTACGGCACAATGGATTCAAAAAAGTCTAAATCTTATAACGGAATTGAATCTGCCTGGAGAATAACCCGTTCTACGGCTGCCTTGCGTGCAGAAATGGCTGCAAAACGTGCCGAAATAGAACAGACTCGTAAGCTTACGGAATCTGAAGAAAGGGTTTTTCAGGCGGTTTCGGTTGATGTTGGTGTAGGACTTGATGGCGGAAAAGTTTTCTATGGAACAATCGGAAGAAACGATACAGATGACCCTCTTCTGGCTCACATGGCAAACACTGTAATTGGCGATACCGTAAACTCTGCTTCCCGCCTGGAAGGTCTTACAAGAATCTATCATATTCCTGTAATTGTTTCTGAATATGTAAAGAACGAGGTTGAAAAAGAAAGCGACCGTTATCTTTTCTTTGAAATTGATACCGTTCAGGTAAAAGGAAAAACTCAGGGAAAAAAGATTTATTTTCCGTTTGATAAAGAAGAGATGGATTCAGGCCTTATCAGCAAATACGAAAGTTTTTCAGAAGGTTTACAATGCTATTACAAAGGAGACTGGAATTCGGCGCGTAAAATATTTAAGCAGACCGAACTTGAAGTTACAGAAGTTTTTCTGGAACGTATGGGCTTAAAAAATCCACCTGAAACCTGGAGCGGAATATGGACAATGACAACGAAGTAATTCATCAGCAAGTTATGATGTTTCTGGGCGATGAACTTGAACGTATCCATAAAAATGCCCGAAAAGATTCGTACGATATAGAAAAAGAATATGAAAAAACAAAGAAAAATCATTCAGGATTTTCTATCATTCTTTTGGTTTCTTCTATTTTAATAATTGTAGGCGTGGCTTTTATAATGACCAGGGTGATTACAAGCCGTAATCAGGAAATTGTTGTCAGTCTGCAGGATTTTGAAGATATAAACCTAAAGAATCTGTTAAATTCCGTTTCTGCCGCTCAGTCTAATTATGATGGCGCCTTAAAAGCGATTGCCAGGACAGACACTGAATTCAATATTGCTTTAAAAGAAGTTGAAGCAGAACGCGAAAATGAAATTTTTGTTTTAGATTCCATGCACCTTGATTCTCTGAATGAATATAACGGCCGCTTAAAGCTGATAAACGAAAAATATGAAGAAAAACTTCAGAAGTTGAACGAAGAATATGAAGCTAAACGAGCCGCCGCAGAAGAAGATGCCGAAATTTTCCGTCTGGCTCTTACAAAATTTGATGCTTCGGCAATAGAAAGTGCAAAAGATTCTAATTCTATGGATTCTGAAAGTCAGCTGCACAAGCTGGAGCTTAAGAGTCAGGAAGATAAATACGAAAAGCGCATAGAAGAATTGGAAACTGCTTTACAGGAGCAGAGAATTAAAAATCAGGAAGAAATGCGCATTGCCATAAACAAACTTGTAGAAAAATACCAGGCCCGCATAGATGAACTGGACCCTAAGCTTTCAGATATAAAAGCAAGAAAAATTATTACTTCTGATGAAGTGTTAAATCAATCAGATTTTAACGGTTCTGCAGCCCTGGAAAAAAATGAAATTTCAGAGGAACGCTTTGTAGACGCTGTAGAAGAATATCAGAATAAGTATAATCAGTTTAAATATCTTGATGATGTAGTTGCCGATATTCCTCAAAAAAATTCAATTCCAGAATATGTTTCTGCTGCGCGAAGTCTTGTAAATTCCATGAGTTCTTCTTATATGGATACAACACTTTCTTATTATGAAGAAAAAAAAGTCTTAAATCAGCAGATTGAAGAAAACAAAGCCTCTTTTGCCAGCCGCGAATTGTCTTATGAAGAAGTGATGAAAAATATGCTTGCGGGATTAAAATCTAGTGCCGCCATTCTTTCTGCCAGTTCTTACGAAGATATTTATGTTTACATTGTGCCCCAGGCCCGCTATTTGATTTCGGAAGAAGGTGCCCCAGCAGAATTCAAAGTTGATAAGCAGACAGTTAAAGGCAGTATTTTTTCTGCAGAAGCAGATGAATTGACAGGAAATGTAAGATACCGCTTTGTGGTAGCCCCTGATAAAGACGGAAATCTTCCGGAAATAGATTTTTCACTCATTTTACCAGGTCAAACCGTTAAGATTTTAATTAAATAATAGTAAAAAGTGGTGAAAACCGCTATTCCTGCCGATAATGTGAATATGGAAGATACCGAGTTTTTACCGCAATTACAGGAAGCTATTACTCAGAAAACGGAATGGTTTAATACAGATGCCCTGGAGAAACTCTTGCTCCAGTATCGTCTTATACATTCATGCGTCCGACATCTTTATGATATGCTCATAAAACGCTCTCTCATAGAAAGCGACCCTTACCGTCTTGATAAGCATATTACAGATATCACCCTTCCAGATACAAGTCCTTTCCCAGAATCAGAAATCTTTTCAAAAATTGGAAAGCGTTTTTCTGAATATGAAACAATGCTGGACTATATCTGTACTTATGTACGTTTTTCGGTAGATTCCCTTCCAATTCCTACGGTAAAAAAACTCCTCGATTTTGCAAAAGTATTCGACTGGGAAGATGTTATAATCAGTAGTTCAGATTCAAATGCACACGGGCTTGCCGTAACTTTAAACAATGCAAGAAATGGGGCCGCTCCTGTTGTTCAGAGTATGATAAACGACAGTATCAACAAATGTGCCCAGGCCTCTGCCGAAATTAAAAAGATTCTGAATGAACTTGGTATTTTTGACCGTGAAATTTACAAGTATGAAATCCGCAGAGATATTATGGGTTCTCCTCGTTTTGATGCATCAGTTATTACAAGTGCAGAAAATGAATTTAACGAGATAAAAAAACAGTTCCCTAAAGTCTTTCCAAAAAGACCTTTCTATGCAGATTTAGTAAATGAAATTGTTGCAGAAGATATTGGTGAAAATAAACAGAAAAATCAGGCTGCGACCCTTGCCCGCCTTGAAATAAAGACTGGAACAAATCAGACAAAGAAGAAGGTTACTGGTCCTAATCCAAAAGATTTACTTATGGCTACCGTGCTTGCTATTGGAGCTCTTGCCCCAACCGTAGACCAGCTGCTCATAAAACTCACTGCAAATTTTGATGTGTTTTATGAAAAGAAAAAGAATTTTCTTTCAGTCTTTTTTGCAGCCTTAAAAAAAGCCCTGCATATTGCAGAAAAAGAGCGTGTAATCATGCTCCCTATTAAAGATGCAAAAACAGGTGGAGAAAAAACACAAAAACTGAACGTAAAAGAATTCCTGAATGACCTCACCCGCAAAGACAGAATTTATTCTGTGATTGCAAGCACGGGCCCTGAGTATCAGAAAATCGAAAGCAGCGGCGAAGAAGCAATTTTGACTTTTGTAAACAAACAGATTTCGGAAGCTCAGTCTGCCTTTACAATCATTAATGCCCTTGATGCCTTCTTTAAAAATGCAACAGATGTTCTTCAGAAACCAAAAATTAAAGGTATGCAGATTGAACTTTCTGCCCTTAGAAATACAATTATTTCTATAAATAAGAAGCGTGGAGACTTTATCGCCCTCAAAGAAGAAATTGAACAGATGCAAAAGTTGGGAATGAAAAATAATGAAGCTTAAAAAAGTGATAATCACCATGCTCCTGTCTATGTGCGCCTTTTTATGCACAGCACAGGGCTTTGTTATTGTTGAAGGAAAAACAAAACACGAATTAAATCCACAGATAACATCTTATTCTTCAGATGCACAGTTGCTTACAGGCCTTTACGAAGGTCTTTTTTCTTATAATCCGCTTACTCTGGAACCAGATTACGCAATTGCCAGCGAATATCATGTTTCCCGCGATAAAAAACGCTGGACTATAACTTTAAGAAAGGATGCGAAATTCAGTAACGGAGAGCCTATTACAGCGGCTCATGTTAGAGATTCCTTTATAAAACTGCTTGCTACTCCCGGGGCTCCTTATGCTTCTATGCTTGATATTATCTGGGGTGCTGGTGATTTTCGTAATAAAAAATGTTCAGAGTCCGAGGTTGGAATTTCTGTTATTGATGATTACACACTTGCCGTTCGCCTTGTTTCTCCTGCAAATTATTTGCCAAAAGTTTTGTGTCATGCATCATTCTCGGTAGTTCATTCTGATTCGGCGGTTTACAGCGGTCCTTACGTTTTATCCGAGCAGACTGAAAACACGTATGTGCTCAAAAAAAATCCCTTTTACTGGGACGCAGAAAATGTAAAACTGGAAGAAATCACTTTTTTGCAGTCGGAAGATGAAAAAGAAAATGCCTATCTTTTTAATACCGGCAAAGCTGATTGGATAACAAATAATGTTGATGCTGAGGCTCTGATAAATAAAAGCAGTTTGCAGATTGGCGGAGAATTCGGCACAGCTTATTATTTCTTTAAGCTTTCAAATAAGAATCCTTATAAAGAGGGCAAGTTTAATCCCTGGGATTATTCAGAATTCCGTAATGCGATTCTGGAAGCAATTCCATGGAAGGAACTCAGAGCAAATGTTGCGGTTCCTGCACTGAATTTTGTTTATCCTCTTACAGGCTATAATTCACCAGATGGTTTTGATTATACAGATGTGGCAGAAGCCAAAATGATGATGGACACGGCCCGCCGCAAGTACGGTATTCTGGATGATGAACTTTTAACTCTTACTTTTGAAATCTCGCAATTCACTCTTTCTGAAGAAAAGAAAGACTTGCTTAAAGCTGCCCTTTTGCCTTTGGGAGTAGAGCTTGTAATTACTGAAATTCCTTCGTATTTTTATCTTTCAAATGTGCCATATTCTTCTGCAGATATGTTTGCTTACACCTGGATTGGGGACTTTGCCGACCCGCTGGCCTTCCTGGAACTTTTCCGTAGCAATTCTTCGCTAAATGATTCCGGCTGGTCTGACCCCCAGTTTGACTCTTTGTTGGAGCGGGCCGCCTCTGGCACAGCCTACCAGCGCTACGAAGACCTTGCCCAGGCCGAAAAAATCCTTCTGGACAGCGGTATGGTTATCCCGATTTACCACCCCGTTTCTTACAACATCATCAACCTGAACGAAACCGGCGGCTGGGCCATGAACGCCTTCGACGTCCATCCCCTCAAATACCTCTATAAAAAAGAGGTCCGCACCTCGGCCGCTAATGTGGTGATGAGGTAAAAAACATAACAAATATTTGACAATCCCTCTTTCTCATGCAAAAATTGTATGGGGTTGTTTTATTTTTCTCTTCTATAGTCTCTTCATTTATCTCCCCATGGAGCTAATCATGAAAAAATCATTCTTTAAAGTATTACCAGTATTGTTTGGATTGCTGGTATTTTTTGGTTGTAAGCAGGATGCTACGCTGGATTCTGAAGAGGAACATGAGGCAAATAAACCAGAAGTTTCTGCTCCAGCAGAACAGCCTGCGGAAGATGATGACGAGGAATATCCACCACTTCCAGATGTTGTAGTTTCAAACAGTGACTACGGACTGGATAGAGTCCAGAATCTTGACTGGATTTTTAAGAATTCTACGCTTGGTAAAACTACAGTTCAGATTACGCGAAGTGAATGGAATAAACTGTGTGATGATTATCGTTACTTCTATAAAAATGAAAATTGTGTAAAGGCTCGCAGCTATTCATATGAAAAAGATGGACATTCATGGACTCTAAAAGATGTTGGCTTTCGTCTTCGAGGAAATACCAGCCGTTACTGTCCACAAGGTATTGATAATGGAAATATCCAAGAGTTTTCTTCTGAAAATATTCATGGTCAGATGAATGCAGATTGGAATGCAGACTATTATGTTTATGCAAATCAGCCAAATAATGATTATCGACAGACACACTTTAAAGTAGATTTTGAAGAATTTGTAGATGAAGACCAGAAACTTGCAAACTGTATGAAAGGTGTTGCCTTAAAAAGGATGGACAATTCTTGTACTCGTGAAATTTTCTGTTATGATTTGTTCCGTCAGAACGGAATCTGGACTGCACCGCGTGCAAGTCATACTAGACTTATAATCGAAATTGTAGAAAGCAATAATAAGGTTACCACTATAGATTACGGCGTTTATGAGATGTTCGAAGAGGTTAATAAACAGTCTTTAAAAGCCCGTGATTCGGAATTAAATTCTGCAGAAAATGCTTGGAAAAACAGCAAAGGATATTTGTGGAAATGTTGTAATGATTTAACAACCGGCAGAATGGGTGAAATGGGAATTGAAGACATCAGAATCATTTATGCTAATGACAAGCGTCCAAGCAATATGCATACTAATGGTCGCGAAGATTCTACTCGCGTTGGTTATGTTTGGAATCAGTATTCAATGGATTTAAAAACCAATAAGGATTATTTTGCAACTGCTCAAGGAAAATTTCAAGAATTTATTACAGGCTTAAATGCACTTCCTAAAGCAACAAATGCTGATAAATTATTTGAGAAAGGAACTGATGACAGCAAAATTGCTGAGATTACGACTTTTTACAATAAATGGTTTGACGTAGATTTCTTCTTAAAAACTTATGCCATAAATATAATGTGTGGTATGGATGATGATTATTGGGGAAATTCAAATAATTATTATCTTTATTTTGATACCGATGTAAATGGTTCAGGAAAAATTTATTTTATTCCTTTTGATTATGATAATACTTTAGGTTCTTCTATAAAGGATGGTGGATTTAAACACAATCCATTGGATTGGGGACGTGGTGAAGATCGTCCTCTTATGGATAGACTTTTGAGCGTGCCTGAATTTAGAAATAAATTTGTTGGATATTTGCAAGCAGTTTCAGAAAATGAGTATTGGAACTTTACTCGTTGCAGTCAGATGTTCCTTGCATGGAAGAATATGGTTTCTCCATATCTTAATTCTAAAGATTTGTGTTATACCGGTCTTGGTGTTAATTCTTGGGGTGATTATGGCTGGCGGCCTAAAGGATATTCACTAACAAATTATAATAAGAATATTTACGATGCTACACGGGAATCTTTCAGAAAGTGGCGTGAAAATGATTTTGTTAATATTTCTGAAGATTCAAGCCTTAGCGGTAATGGTATAAAATTAAAAATAGAAAAGATTCCTTCTGACGCAGCAAAAAGAAATGTTTATATTGATGGAAAACAGGTTGGTGAGTTAGGTTTTAAATATATAGATAATGTGCCTTATATTGATACAGACCGTATTTTTAGGACAGATTATATTTATCCTTATGTAGAGTCTGGAAAAACATATAAAGTTCAAGTGCGATATTATAATGAGGATGATGGAGAAATTGAGGCTTCTAATGAATTGTCTGTAACTCCAACATCTGGTCTTGGTGAATTATATTTTGAAATCAATGGGGTAAAAAATCCAAGTTTCAATAAATCAACAATGATTTCAAATAATAAACTTGTAATTAATCCTGTTGTAAAATATGGTTCAACTACACTTGATATGACTATTGGCTCATGGAACGATAATGGTCGAATGAATAGCTGGAATCGATATTTCCTTCTTGAAGTGATGTCAATAAAAGATTCTTCAACGACTTATGAGAGTTGGAATCATGTTTATCCAACTGTTAATGGCTTTGATTTTGCAGGCAAAATGGAAGATGGTGTAAAAGAGGTTGTAAATAATAAATCAAGACCTTTGGAGTTCTATCTTTGGTGCATTATCGGAGATGATAACTACGGTAATTATCGTCTTACGATTTACTCATATGATGATACAAAGTCATTTACCTTGCAATAATCATTCTTTATTCTAAATCGGCGGGGCAATCCCCGCCTTTTTTGTTGAAAAATCCGCTTTTATTTTCTATAATTAAACATTCTTTTAAGAGTGCCTGCCTGCCTCGATGCGTTTGGCAACCCGACGGACATCCACCCACATTCTATTTTTTTTACAGGAAAATCATATGGTTATTTTAACATTGAACTGCGGTTCATCATCTGCAAAGTATCAGGTTTATGACTGGGACAACAAGGAAGTAATGGCTAACGGTGTTGTAGAGCGCATCGGAATTGAAGGAAGTTGCATTACTCACAAGGCTAAGGGAAAGAAAACAGAAATCGAAAGCCCTTGTCCAACTCACAAAGAAGCAATCGAACTTATCATTAAAGAAATCACTGACCCTGAAGTTGGTGTAATCAAATCTATGGACGAAATTGGGGCTGTCGGTCACCGCGTACTTCATGGTGGCGAAAAGTTCACAAAGTCTGTACTTATCACTCCAGAGGTTTTGGACGGTTTCCGCGAGGTAGTAGACCTTGGACCTCTCCACATGCCAGCTAACATCATGGGTATTGAAGCTGCTCAGAAGGTTATGCCAAATGTTCCTCACTCAGCAATCATGGATACAGCATGGCACCAGACAATGCCGGAAGAAACTTTCCAGTATGCAATTCCACGTGAATGGTACGAAAAGTACGCTGCCCGCCGCTATGGCTTCCACGGAACTTCATTCCTGTACACAGCAAAACGCGCTGCAGTTCTCCTTGGAAAAGATCCAAAAGATACAAACCTTATTATCTGTCACATTGGTAACGGTTCTTCTATGTGTGCTGTTAAAAACGGCGTTTGCTACGATACAACAATGGGTATTACTCCACTTGAAGGTCTTGTAATGGGAACTCGTTCAGGAGACCTGGACCCGGCTCTTCCATTCTATATCATGAGAAAAACCGGCATGTCTGCTGACGAAATGGACAAGGCTCTGAACAAGAAGTGCGGATGTCTTGGTATTACAGGAAAATATTCTGACCGCCGCGATATCGAAATCGATGCTGCAAAGGGCGACAAGCTCTGCCAGCTTTCTATTGAAATGGAAGCTCTCCGCATTAAAAAGTACATTGGTGCATTTATGGCAGAACTGGGACACGTAGATGCTATCGTTTGGACAGCAGGTGTTGGCGAGCGCGGACCAATCACACGCTTTAAGGCTTGTTCTGGTCTTGAAAACTACGGCATTAAGATTGACGCTCAGCGCAACGAATGGTCTTTCACAGGTAACGCAGAAACCTACATCCACGCTGATGATTCAAAGACAAAGATTTTCGTAATCCCAACAGACGAAGAGCTGGTAATGACAGAAGACGCTTACGCTCTTATGAAGGGAACTTATGACGTTCACACAAACTTTAAATACAGCTTCCAGGACCCTAACTACGTAAACAAGGCTCGCGAAGAAGGCTTGAAGAGCGACCTCGTAAAGAGACCAAACATTGCAAAAATCCTTGCACGAGATATAATCGGGAAGTAAGTCCTGCGAGTTTTGCGAATGCAAAACTCGGTAAGCATAAAAAAAGGACAGAGTTGAACTCTGTCCTTTTTTGTTATTTCAGTAACAGTTTAGGCTTGCGGTCAACGTCGAAGATGCCCCAGTGCTTTTCTGCTTCGTTGGGGTCGGAGACGCCTTTCCATGGTTCATCAAAGGCTTCGAACATATAAGAAATGATTTTTTCTTTGTCGGTCCATTCCCAGAAAGCATCGTAGTATTTCTTCTGATTTTCTTCGTTTGGCTGCCCCTGCTTCATCTGTGAAAAATCAACTGCGCTTGTTGCCCAGCCAACTTCCGAAAATAGTACAGGTTTATCGGGATATAAAGCACAGATTTTTTTGTACCATTCTTTGTTTACATCCAGGGCTTCTTCTACTGTATTTCCATACCAGAGGGGGTAGGAATGCACGCTGATAATATCCAGATGCTTTGCAAGCTCAGTGAGGGCTGGCCATTCAAAGGCGCCTTCATTAAAGGTTACCGGCTGCGAACAGTTTGCCTTTAGCTTGTCTGCAAAGCCTATCAAACGTTCTACGGGAATGTTGTTTTCTCCCCAGCTTGGGGTGTTTTCGTTTCCGATTGAAACTGCGTTTACAACATCCTTGTATTCATTTGCAATCTGAATTAAAGAATCCACTCGGGAATCATTAATTTTTGCCCGTTCGGCCAGCTGCTCCGGGCTGTAAGTAACCTTAAGCCATGGGCAGCCGGCATTATTAATCTCTGAACGAATGCCAGGGCCAAGCATAAGCTTAAGGTCAAAGCCCTTGTCGCGGATAACCTGACAGGTTCGGCGGGCATACTCAACGGCGTCGTACATGCGAATGTACTTAAAACCCAAATTAACGAGTATCTGTAAATCTTCTGCAATTTCTTCATAAGAAGGATAAGTTGCATCCACTGGTGACTGGTTACGGCGGTAACCGGAATAACATATTGCTCTTGCGTATTCAAACATAGGAGGATTATAGCATGATTATAGTGAGTTTGTACAATGCTTTAACAAACGAAATAAGGACTTGCATTTTTATACATAAGTTGGCATAATTCTTGCATATTTATACAATGCATTTTTGTGCAGGCGAGGTGAAATATGGAAAAGAAAATTGTAAACAACTACGGTTCATTTGATGTTACTTTTGTAAAGTCAAAGGGCTCAACAATGTGGGATGTAAATGGCAAAAAGTACATCGATTTTATTGCCGGCATTGGAGTAAACTGTCTTGGTCATAACTACAAACCACTGGTAAAGGCAATTTCTAATCAGGCTCGCCGTCAAATCCATATTTCAAATTATTATTTTTCTGATGTAGGACTGGATTTCGCAGAAAATCTTCTGCGCGTGACAGGCTTTGAACGCGGTTATTTTGGAAATTCTGGAGCAGAAGCAAACGAAGCTGCAATCAAGCTTGCCCGCAAATATGGACAGCTGAACGGTGGCGACAAGCGTAAGACAATTGTAACGCTGGAATCTTCTTTCCACGGACGTACACTTGCTACTCTTACCGCAACTGGACAGGACCGCTTTCATCCGGACTGCTTTGCACCATATCCAGAAGGATTTAAGACTATTAAAGCAAATGATTTTGAAGCAATCAAAACTGCTTTTGATGATACAACAGCCGCTCTCTTTATTGAATGTATTCAGGGAGAGGGTGGAGTTAATCTGATTGACCCAAAATGGGCACAGGCCGCCGCAGACGCAGCCCGCGCTGCAGGGGCAATTGTAATGGCAGACGAAGTTCAGACAGGTGTTGGCCGTACTGGTACCTACCTTGCATCAGACTGGCTTGGCTTTAAGCCTGAAGTTGTAACCTTGGCCAAGGGAATTGCGGGCGGCGTTCCAATGGGAGCCTGTCTCTTCCGCGGTAAGGCTGCCAACGTTTTTGTTGCCGGCGACCATCAGTCAACCTTTGCCGGAAACCCGCTTGCCTGCGCGGCCGGCCTTGTCGTTCTGGAAACCGTTTCTGACTCAGACTTCCTGGACCGCGTAAACCACGCCGGCGACTACATCCGCGGAGCCATTTCAAGCTGGAATCTTCCTATTGTAAAAGATGTCCGCGGTAAGGGCCTCATGATAGGAACTCAGATTGACCCTTCCGTAAAACCTTTTGATATTGAAGTGCGCTGTCTTGAAAAGGGGCTTTGTACCACAACCGCCGGTTCGGACGTAGTGCGCTTTTTGCCACCGCTGAACATCAGCGACCGCGAAATAGAAGAAGGTCTTGCAATTTTCAAGAGCGTGCTGGAAGAGTTTTCTGCAAAATAAGCCGCACTTGTGCTATAATAAAATCCTGTGAAAAATCATAATCGTAGGCTTTTATTTATATTTCTACTTTGCTTCTCTAGCGCAATCAGTCTGTGGGCGGGAGGGGGAGTCCTTTCCCACCCGCGGCGCATGTATTTAGTCAAAACGAATCACTTTGAAATTCTTTTTCCAAAAGAGTCTGCCGAAACGGCCCGTTTTTTCATAGAAAATGCTGATGAAATATACGAAAAGGCAAAAGAAAAGTCTAATTACAATCATGATTTATCAATGCCGATTATTATTTCACCAGATTCGGAACTTTTGAATGTAAGTTATACAAATCATCCTTATAACAGAATTGTTGTTTTTGATTCGGCCTCTTATCTTGATAATTCGCTTCGTCTTCATTCTCTTGAATCTTTGTTTTATCGCGAAATTTTCAGGGCTCTGGCTTCTTCGGTGCGAAGTCCTCTTAATCATATTATTTATAAAACTGTGGGTGGAGATGGTTTTCAGCCCCTTTCTTTGATGTATCTGCCCTTTTCTTTTGTTGAAGGTTATTCTGCAATGGCAGAAGACGCTTATTCCCATGAAAAAAATGTTCAGGAGTGTAAGGATTCATACTATCGGCAGCTTTTGATTCAGGCAAAAATGGAAAATAAGTTTCCTAACTGGCTGCAGGCCTTTGCGGTGAGGGATATTCATCCTGGTGAAGATTTATGTTATGCGGCTGCTTCTGGTTTTGCGGCATATTTGATGCAGAGCCGTGGGGTAGAAAAATATGCTGAATTCTGGAACGAGTGTGGTAAACTTCATCTTGTTCTTGCAAATGGAATTTTTTTTAAGGTTTATGGAGCTTCAATCGAGTCTGTATGGAAGGAATTCCGCGAATCTGTGCCGCTTCCATCTGATATGGAAGAAATGCTCGCCTTGGAAAAGAAAAGTCATGAGCTGATTGAACACGATGCCCAGGGGCTTTTTGAGCATGTTTTTTACACAAGGTATGGACTTGTCTGGTATGACGGAATTCGGCATGAAGTTGATATTTATGATTTGAACGGTTCTCTAAAATTACGGCAGCTGCTTTTTATTGCAGAAAATCTTGAAGAAATGTCGCTTTCGCCTGATGGCCGTTATATTTCTGTTTCTTTTACCCGGGAAAAATTACGTGAAGAATTTAAGGAAGTGGTTACCCGGGTGTATGATTTAAAAGAGCGCGAATTTTTAGACAAAAAATACGCTTTGCAAAATGCGGGTTTTGTTCTGGATGCCCAGGGACGGCTTTGTCTTGCGGGAATTTCTGTGGAAAATAAATTTCCTCTTTTGCAGGTGTATTTTCTGGCCCCCGAAGAAGATGATGATGAAAACGAAAAGGGAAAACTGATTTACGAAAGGGCCTTTTCCAATTCGGAATTTCCTCATTTTATAAATCCGGGAAAAAATGGTTATATCACATATATTCTTGAAAAAGATGGCGGCCAGTTTTTAGTGTCGCAGGTTTTTAATCAGCTTGATGAAGTTACTCCTGCTCGGGAAAAAGTGTGGAAGCTTACAGACAAAGAGGATAGGTCAATTCAGCTGCTTTCTTTCAGGTTTGAACAAAGTTTTTTGGGGCCAATTTATTCATTTAATTATATTCCAGATGATGAAGGCTCACTTGCGCGCGCGGGATATATTACTCTTTCGGATGAATTTGAAGTAGAGGAACTTTTTACTCTGGATTGTAATATTAACGGCGGTGTTTACTATCCTGTTTTTGCAGCTAAACGTTTTTATTATAGTGCCAGAAAATTTTCTCATAATGAACTGCGTTATCTTCATTTTGCAAGTCTGCCTTTTGCGCGGGGAAGTTTAACATCAGTTGCAGAGCATGAAGAGTTGCCTCTTTTTGAAACTTCTGAGTATTCCTCAGAAACTTCTGCGTTAAATCTGATGGACACATTTGATTTTTCTACCTACAACCCTTTTAAGTATCTGCTTCATGTTTCTGTAATGCCAATGCTTGCAATTCGCGAAATCAGCCTGGATAACGGAGCTTTTTTGTGGCCTTCTGTGGGTCTTACCCTCAGTTCCGATTCTGACCCTATGCGAAACACAGAGTTTATGCTTTCTGGCGGAACAGACTTCCTTGTTCTGGAGCTTGAGCGCCAGATAAATGCCACTCCGGAAGAAGAGCGGGCAATGCTGCAAAATGAGATAGATAAACTTAAGCGTTATACTATTGGCGGTTACATAAAGAATTCTTCTACTCCGGTTGATATTGAAGGCGGGGCACTTTTAAATCTGAGTGCAACTGGTGAATATGATTTTGAAACACTGGCAAAAACTTCATGGAATATTCCTGTGGGTACCATCATCAGGGATATGGATTTTTCCATATCTTCGATATATACAATTTCTACTGATTATTATGATTCAAACAAGAGCGATGTTTATCCTACTCTTGCCGGCTGGACACCTTTTGACCAGGCCTACAGACTTTTTGAGCTGGATGCAATCGTAAAATATTCAAATTCGCATCAGTATGGAATTTCTAAATATGAAAGACGTGGTCTTACTTTTGGTGGCCGTTTGTATGCAATGTGGGATGTGAACGAAATGGAGCTTTTGAATTCCTACCGTGAACTTACAAAGGCGCAGATTGAAAGTGGAGAAAATACTGAATTAACAGAAGCCCAGCTGGAAGCAATTTATACCCAGAAAGCATTGGATATAAGCCAGGTGAATATCGGTTTGTTTGGAACTGTGGAAATTCCGCGGCTTAATCCTCTTGCAATTCACGGGGGCTGGGTTTTAAGTCTGCCGGCAACTCTTTCTGTGGATATTATGAATGAAACAGGAACTGCTCTGGAAGTGAATCCTGAAATCCTTTTGATAGGAAATGAGATTCAAAACGGTATTCCTTTTTTGTATCTCTTCTTTTCGCGGGTGGGCTTAAAGGCTGGTTATGATTTTTGTCTGAATTACGATACAACTAAAGTTTTGCTCCCAGATATTCGCCGCGAAAATTATCTGTATGATATTTTCATGGAAACTTATGTAAAAGACTCTCTATATCTTCTGCTGAATTCGGCATTTGTTATTCCAACGGGAAATCTTTCTAAAATCCAGTTCAATATGAATGCAAGAGCTGAGTATTTCCTCCGCACAAACGGCTTCAAGTTTTCTTTTGACATCAAAGCCAACTTCTAGCCGCTCCCGTATTATATATATGCCTGATGGAAAATCAGCCAGACTACCGCTGCATATTGGCTTGGAATGCACAGCTGAGCTTTTTTTGTGACAGAATCCTCGTTTTTCTTCGAAAAGCCTCGGATTCTTTCGATGCAAGTCTGCAAAAAAGCTCAAAGTGCATTCAGCCAATATTCCGCTCTCGTCTGTCTGATTTTCAGAAACCGTATTATATAATACGGGGCGTTGTTAAAAATCTAATGGGCGGGAGCGAAGGCGGAACAAAAATAGCTTCTGAGCGTTCGCGAACGTAGCGAAGCGAGTGAGTCGGATACCTCTTACGCTCAGCCGCTATTTTTGGAACGCCATAGCGGAAGCCCATTAGATTTTTTGGAAGGATAGACTTATATAATACGGGGGCGGCGGGGAGTAACTTTTTCACACATTCCGTTGTTTTTTTGTTATATTCTACGTATATAGACAATTAAAAACTAAAAGTTAAGTTGGCAGGATTGGCTGATTCTGTCAAAGGAGGCATGATGATTGAGGTTTCCCACGTTTCCCGTAACTTCGGGGATTTCCGTGCGGTAAATGACGTTAGTTTTTCCATTCCAACTGGTCAGATTGTAGGATTACTTGGACCTAACGGAGCGGGAAAGACCACCACAATGAGAATGATTACAGGATTTCTTAGTCCTTCAGATGGATCTGTCAAAATAGACGGAATTGATATTGCAGAAAATCCTGTGGAAGCAAAAAAGAAAATTGGTTACATGCCGGAATCTGCGCCTTTGTATGGCGATATGATTGTTGAAGACTACCTTAAATATATAGCAGAAATGCACGGAGAAGACCCTTCTGTAAAAGTTCCTGCCCTTTGTGCCGAATGCGGACTTAAAGAAGTAATGAGCAAGAATATTTCTGAACTTTCCCGTGGTAACCGCCAGCGCGTTGCACTTGCTCACGCTCTTATGCACGATCCTGAAATCCTTATTCTGGATGAACCAACATCTGGTCTGGACCCTAACCAGGTAGAAGATGTTCGTGCAATTATCCGTGAAATTGGAAAAACCAGAACAGTTATTATTTCAACTCATATTTTGAGTGAAGTTGAAACACTTTGCAGCCGCGCAATTATTATTAGCGGCGGAAAGCTTGTTGCAGACTCTTCAATCGAAAATCTTAAAAACAGCATTGGAACTTCTTCTTCGGTTTACCTTACTTTTGCTAGATCTTCTGGAAAGTCAGCAGCAGAGGCCGTAGAACTTGCAAAAGCCATAGAAGGTGTTGCCGCCGTTAGTGTAAATGATATTCATGATGGTAAAGAAGAACTGGTTATTTCTGTAAACGGCGATGTAGAGATTCGTCCTCAGCTTATAAAGAAGCTTGTAGAAGCTGGATTTGATATTTATGAGGCAGCTCAGAGCAAGAACAGCCTTGAAGACGTATTCCACGCTCTTACTACAACAGAGAGCGCAGCAGAAGGAGCATCAAATGAGCAGTAAAAAAACACAAAAGCCCGCTGTAATTATTATGAAGCGGGAATTAAAAGCATATTTTACAAGTCCAATTGCTTATATTGTAACCGGGCTTTTTCTGATTATTACAGGAATTCTTTTCTTTACAACTTTCTTCCTGCAGAATCGTGCAGAACTTCGCGTTTTCTTTGGAAATCTCCCAATTCTGCTTTCTTTCTTTGTGCCAGCCCTTACAATGCGTATCTTTGCAGAAGAGCGTCGCGTTGGTTCAATTGAAACTCTTATGACTCTGCCAGTAACAGAAGCTGATGTTGTAACCGGAAAGTATTTTGCATCCCTTTTGGGAACTCTGATTATGCTGGCACCAACTCTTTTCTATGTTGTAACAGCAGAAATCTTTGGTTCACCAGATTACGGTCCTATTATTGGTGGTTATCTTGGTGCAATCTTCCTTTGCGCAAGTTATACAGCCATCGGTATTTTTGCAACTTCAATCACAAAGAATCAGATTATTGCTTTCTTTACAGGTTTTATTATCTGTATCATTCTTACAATGATTGATTCATTCCTGATTTTCCTTCCTGCAAAAATTGTGAATGTGCTTTCTTACATTTCTGCAAATGCACATTTTAATTCTATTTCTCGCGGCATTATTGATACCCGAGATCTGCTTTATTTTATCAGCCTTTCTGCACTCTTCTTTGCAATGACTGTTAAGACACAGCAGAAGGCAAGAAACTAGGGGAGGGGGAAATGAAAAAGTTCTTAAATTGGCTAAAAAGTCCAAAATCAGATTTCTGTCTTTTTGTAATTCTTTTGATTCTGGCAAATATTGCCGGTCACAGCGCCTTTTTCCGCTTTGACCTGACTGCGCCAAAATCTTATTCGCTTTCTAAAGCAAGTAAAAACCTTGTAAAGACTCTGGAAGAGCCTCTTACAATTCGTGTTTTCTTTGAAGATAAGCTTCCTGCACCTTACAGCAGTGTTGCTCAGTACGTTAATGATATTCTGGTTGAATACAAGGGGGCCGGCAACAAGAACCTGTCTGTAATCACAATGGATATGTCTAAGCCTGAAAATTCTAACCTGGCCCGCGAACTGGGACTCAGCCAGATTCAGATTCAGGAAGTAAAAAATAATGAAGTAGGCTTTAAACAGGGCTACATGGGACTCGCCCTTACTTACGGCGATAATATCGAAGTTCTTAATCCTATTACTACAACAGATGGTCTTGAATATAAGATTACATCAAAAATCTCTAAGATGATTTCGATGAATAACACCCTTGCCGGTCTTAAGGGTGGCGACAAGATTAAGCTTACACTTTATTTTAGCGATGCATTTGCAAAACTTGGAATTGGTGGAAGCGACCAGATTGAAGCTCTTGTAAAAAAATCATTTGATTCTGTAAACAAAAAGAACATGGATCGTCTGGAATTTGTTGTAGAAAAGCCTGCTTCTGCAGAGGTTGAAGCTTTGGCTCAGAAATACGGTATTCAGAAAATCAGTTACCGTGACCAGAACAACAATCTGAATGCAGCAGCACTTGGACTTGTCCTTGAACTTGGTGACCGCTTTTTTGCTTTGCCTGTAGAAATTCAGAATTCTTTCTTTGGATATATGTACACTGGTCTCGACGACCTTGAAAATTCAATTACTGAAGGATTACAGAGCCTGCTTTCTAATGTAACAGAAATTGGTTATATCACCGGTCATAATGAACTTGATCACACTGCCGAAAACTATTCTGCAAACTTTGACCGCCTTATTTCCGGCATGTATGATTTGGTAGATTTGGATTTGAATAAAGACAATATTCCTGCCGGAATGAATTCAATTATTATAAATGGACCTCAGTATGATTACACAGAAGAGGAGCTTTATAAAATTGACCAGTTCCTTATGCGCGGCGGAAACATTATGTTCTTTGTTGATGGTATGGTAGAAGATGGCACTGCCCAGTACACTGGCGGTCAGCAGTATGTTGCGAATGACTCTAACCTTGACCGCTTGCTTGAACGTTACGGCGTAAAGCGTGAAAAGAACATCGTAATGGATAAAAACGGTTATGAGTACCAGAATAATCAGGTTGGAAAACAGATTCTTTACTGGGCTCCAGTTTTGCAGAAAGCTCAGCTTGCCAAGAAAAATCCTATCACAAGTAATTTGGGATATGTTGTAATGTATCAGAATGCTGCTCTTGATGTTTCTGCTGCTCAGGAAGATTCAGACCTTAAGACTACTGTACTTGTTCGTTCTTCAGACGAAGCCTGGAAAATGGATAGCAATATTATTTTGAATCCTGTTATGCTTACACCTCCAAGCGACAAGAGTCAGTTAAAATCTGAAAATCTTGTAGTTCTGGTAGAAGGTAAGTTTAAGAGTGCTTTTGATCAGGCTGTAATTGCAAAACAGTATGATGAAGACGGAAACGAAATTGAAATTCCTGAGGGCGACCTTGATACAAGTAAGCATGTTGCTTCAAGCATTATGCCGGGAAAAATCTTTGTGTCTGGTTCATCTTACCTTACAACCCGCCAGCTTATTGACGAAGGTGGTTCTACTCCAGTTTCTATGCTTTTGATGAATGTTGTAGATTACATGAACGGTAACGAAGAGCTTTGCACAATGCGTACAAAGAGCCTTTCTGTAAATACCCTGACTATAAAGTCTATGGCAGCAGCTAACTTCTGGAAGTATTTTAATGAATATGGTCTGGTTGTTATTCTTGCCCTGGTTGGCTTACTTGTATGGCGTGCTCGTGCCAAGAGACGTGTGGCAATCAACAAGAAATATAATCCTGATGATACCAGAACTATTTCAAAATAAGCGGGAGTATAAAAATGAAGACTAGAAAACTTGTATTGATTATAGCTGATGCAGTGCTTCTTGCAATTTGTATTATTCAGGGAGTTCTTGCAGGCCGCGATGGTGTTGTAAACTTTACCTGTTCAAATGAAATGGACGAAATTACTTTTGAACTTCCTTCTGACTCTTTTACTCTGGTAAAAGAGGGTGAAGACTGGTTTGCTAATGATAAGAAATATAGCGTAACAAAAAGTTATGCAGATTCTTTTGTTGAGCAGCTTTCTTCTATTCGGGCTTTGGATAAGGTTGGAAGCCTGGGAAATGCAAATGCGGCTGAACGTTATGAACTTGATGAAAGTCACAGAATTAAGATTACTGCTAAAAAAGATGGAAAAGTAATCCGCACTTTGACTATCGGAAAAGATTCTTCTGCCGGTTCACAGACTTATATTTCTATTGATGATAAGAAAGACATTTATCTTGCTTCAGGAAATATCCGTTCAACTTTCAACACTTCTCTTACTTCAATTCGTTCAAAAACTGTATGGCAGCTGGACAAGGCTTCTATTACAGGTGTTACTTTGCGAAAGGGCGAAAATGGAGAAGATACACTGGCTCTTTCAAAAATGGGCTCTGGTGATGATGTTGCATGGAACATTTCTCCGGCAGAAATTCAGGTGGATGCTACTGCAGCCCAGACCTGGTTTGATTCTCTTGCAAGCCTTACAACTCCGGTTTGGCATGAAGAAAACGAAAATCTTGGCGGAAAGAAAATTTCAGAAGCAGAAATTGCCTGCGGATTTAAGACTGTAAAACTTTCTTTGTATGAAATCTCTTCTTCAGATGATGAAGGCAAAGTAACTTATTGGGCTCAGTCTTCTGAAAGTCCATATACTTTTGAACTTGCTTCTTATGCAGCAGACAAATTCCTTAAGAAAGCGGAAGATTTTGCAAAATGATTAAACTAGTTGCTTTTTTGGGTAACTACGGAAGGGAATACGAAAAGACCCGCCACAATGTAAGCTGGTTCTTTGAAGATTCCCTTGCGTTTGCCTCACGCCTTAGCTGGCAAAACAAATTTAAGGGCGAAATTGCTACTCTTACTCCACAGGAGCTTGCCCAGTGGGCCTGCGATACAAAAATCTGCAGTAAAAAAGACGGTTCACCTGTTCTGGTGCCGGAAGAAGCTCCTGCCCACATTTATTTTTTGAAGCCTCTCACTTACATGAATCTTAGCGGCGAAAGTATTATTGAAGTGGCAAATTTCTATAAAATTAAGCCGGAAGAAATACTTGTAATTCATGATGAACTTGAACTGGCCTTTGGTTTTGTAAGCCTTAAGTGGAGCGGTGGACTTGGCGGCCATAACGGTCTGCGTTCAACAAAGCAGGTTCTGGGCACCCCGGATTTCTGGCGTATTCGTTTTGGAATCGGCCGCCCTGCAAACGATAAAATTGGCATTGCTGATTATGTTTTAAGTCGTTTTACAGCTGATGAAGAAGAAAAACTGATTCAGGTTTTTGCCCAGTCTAGTCTTCTTCTGGTAAAACTTTTGCTTTCTAAAGAACCTGAAAAAATGATACAGGGATGGGGCAAAAAGAACCTTCTTTTAGAAAAATCTTAGCAAATTTTAAATTATATTGAATTACAAATTGAACTTTATGGTTTATAATATTTTATAACATATATGGCTATAGAAGTATTTAACCGAAGAGAAATAAAATATCTTCTTAGTGATGAAGATAAGGAAGCTCTTCTTGGCATAATCGGCCAATATATGGATTCCGATCCTTACAATAAGGACGGAAAGCCATATTCAATTTGTAACTTATATCTTGATACTCCTGCCGATGAATTAATCATAAAATCTCTTGAAAAACCTGCTTTTAAGGAAAAAATCCGCCTGCGCTCTTATGGTCAGGTGGGGTTGGATGCTACGGTCTTTCTTGAAAGTAAGAAAAAGTTTGACGGTGTGGTAAATAAGCGCCGCACAAACTTTGTACTTGCCGATGCCTACCGTTATTTTGAAGAAGGCACAATTCCCCAGAATCCTGCTGTAAAAATGAATCAGCAGGTTATGAAAGAGATTGATTACATCATGAAGTTTTACAAGCTCAAGCCACGGGTTTTTATTTCTTATGACCGCCTGGCTTTTTTTGAAAAAAACAATTCAGACTTCCGCCTTACAATTGACCGCAATATTCAGACCCGGCGCACAGATTTACGTCTGGATTCTCCAATTTATGGAAAACAGCTTTTGCCGGAAGGCAAGTGGCTTATGGAAGCAAAGGCCTTTAAGGCTTTTCCACTTTGGTTTGTACATTTTCTTTCAGAAAGAAAGATTTTTTCTTCATCATTTTCTAAATATGGTGCAGAATATAAAACACACTTAGAAGAGGTTAAAAATGAGTGTATTGAATAATTTTCTTGTTACTTATGAAGATTTGAACATTGTCTTTAATATGTTGCTTGGACTTATTGCGGGCCTGCTTATTTCTGGCGGATATATTCTGGCAAACAAAAATCGTAAGTTTTCAAAAAACTTTGTAATTACAGTTTTTCTTTTGCCTGTGATTATGACCGTGGTAATTCCTTTTATTGCCAGCGATCTTAAAAAGACCCTTTCGCTGGCTGGTGTATTTGCCCTTGTGCGCTTCCGTTCAATTCCAGGGGATTCAAAAGATATTTTGTATGTCTTCTTTTCAATTGCATCTGGTCTTATAATCGGTCTTAACAGTTATTTCCTTGGTTTTGTTCTGGTTCTTGTTGTTTCACTTCTTTTTGTTCTTGTTTCTCGTCTTTGGAATGTGGAAGACAAAAAGATTTTGAAAATCACAATTCCAGAGGATATGAATTACAAAGATGTTTTTAATGATATTTTTGAAAAGTATCTTGTTAAGTACGGTGTGAAGAATGTAAAAACTTCGAATATGGGAACTCTTTTTACAATTTCTTATTGGGTTCAGCCAAAAAATGATATTGATACAAAAGCCTTTATTGATGAGCTTCGCACAAGAAACGGAAACCTGAACATCATCATAGAAAATCCTGAAGATGAACAGGTTCCGGTTTTATAATTCTAGATTGTATTTTGATAAAACAGATTAAACTGAATAAACTGATTAGAACTTTTTCTTAAACTTGTAAGTGTAAGAAAGAGGAATACTGATTTCTGACAGGCCTTGGTAGCGGGTAAGATTCATATCCAATACAAGGCCTGTATTTATTTGGCCTGCCGAACCCGGCAGTTCAATTTCGGCTCTAGGGTAGATTGTTATCCAGGTCTGGCTTGAATCACGCCACATAGATCTAAGCTTTAAGTTTACGGCAAGATTCAGGCTTTCTGTTGCGTCGTAAGAAATGCGGAGCTGGGCGTAGTAGGGAACTGCAGTTGCGGTAAAACCGTCTGTGCGTTTTGCAACTCCGTTCTTGTATTTTACGCAGGTTGCACCACGTATTATTGTTTTTGTAATAGTATCAATCAGATTTCCGTCGCTGTCATAATATTTTACGTCGCCAATATATTCGTTTGTAAGGCCGGTGATAAAATCAGCATAGATTCCAAGACCAGTTTTTGTAAAGTTGTAGCCGCCGGTGAGTCCAAGTGCATACTTTGTTTTCTGCTTTTTGTATTCGTATTCGTCATTGCGTTCTACGCAGGCTTCTGGAAGATAATCTGAGGAAGTGAAGTTGTAGTAAAAGCCTGCGTTTAAGATAAGCTCTGGAAGGTAGGTGAGGCCGGCAAAGGCAGCAAATTTTCTGTCGGCGCTCAGAAGGTTGTGGGCTGTAAGGCCGGCGTCGAAAAGGCCTTCAACTCCTCCGTTTACGCCAAAATCCAGGGAGTAGTCAAAAGTGGTCTGGTCGGCGTAGACCATAGAGCCCGCGGCAAGTTTGAGGTAATTCTGGTCTAGTGCGCCCCAGGCAAAGTTGCCGGTAAGGCCGCCGGCAAAACCGTTGTAGTAAAGTGCCAGGGAGTCTGAGCCCAGGTAGGTGTCGTAACCAAGAGTGTCGGTGAGCATTCTGGCATACTTTGTGCTTTCATCTGCGGCGGCCAGATAGCCGGAAGGAATTTCAAACTGCTTGTAGAAGTTTGTGCCGGCAACAATGCCAAATTGTTTTATCGGAGTAAAGTATACAAAGCCAGACGGTGCAATTAAAAAAGATGGTTCTTCGCTGCCAGAGTTGTAGAGAACTTCCAGCCGGGCTTTTGCGGTAACAAGGCTGCTATCGTATTCCACCTGCAGCCGGTCGCCAAAGGCAAGTGTGTCTTCGGAAACTGTTTCTTCATCAATATTTGTTTCGTTACTGTGGGAGTATAAATCATAAGAGCCCAGAGTATCTTCATTTGCTCCGATTGTGTTTTTAATAGTCAGTTTAGATTTCTCTGCAAACATTGAAACAGAAATTACTGCCGCGAGCGAAAATAAAATAATTTTTTTCATAATGTCTTAGTCCTATTTAGCGATGAGTACACTTGTATCGCTGCTGATAAACACACTTCCGTTGCTGCCTAGTGTATAGCCCTGTACAAAACAATTATCTGCTTCTGCATCGTCAGCAAGTTTTGCACTGATTAGCAAAGCTGCCTTGTATGCATTTGGGCTTTCTATGCTTATTATGTCAGCGATGCCCAAAGGCTGGACACTGCTTTCTTCAAAGGTCTGGCTTATGCATTTTATGCTGCATGAGGTTGGAAGACCTTCGTTTGTTTTCTTCTTGCTTCCCAAGCCGAATACTGTTGCAGAATTGCCGGAAACTGCGAAGGAATAAGTAGTAGTTTCAGTTGAATCACCGAACTTAAAAGGTGCCTTTGAGGCTGTTACTACTACGGTTCCGCCGGAAATTGCAAGATTTTTATCTGTATCAATTCCGGTTTTTGATGATTTAACAAATACAGAGCCGCCAGAAATCTTGATGGCTTCTTCACCTTCTATGCCTTTAGGATTGTATTTGATGGTTCCACTTTCCTGTACACCGTCTGCGTCGTAGCAGGAATAACTTGTTTGGGAATCATTTTCTTCTCCAGAAACAAGGACTTTTACACTACCTCCAGAAATATTTACGTTAGAAGCAGAAATTCCTTTTCCGTCTTCAATGCTGATTGAAATACTTCCACCTGAAATGTTGATGTAATTTGTGGTATTTGTGCCATCCTGGTCGTCAGTTTTTAATCCGTTTGCCTTTCTTAAGTCTTTTGAAGAAACAACGCCTTTTCCTTCAAAAGAAATGCTGCCGCCTTCAATTACAATTCCAGTACCGCCGTAAAGGCCGTTTTTTCCAGAATTTTCGCCATGGTAGTTTTTTAGATTAAGGCTTCCGCTCTTTACTGTAAGCAGGCCGTCTTTGGTTGCAATGCAGTTTTTATAGGCCTGAATTACAGTAAGAGCGCCGCCGCTGGAACTTTCCGCAATTGTAAGTGAGCCCTTGCAGTAAAGAGTACCCTTGTTATCGCTGCCTTCTGCATTTTTTGCACGACCTTCTGCACAGGTTGCCGCAGAATCTCCATATCCGTAGCCGTAAACTCTTCCGTCTGTAAATGTGTTGCTGCCGCTAAGGTAAACTGTGGCTGCCCCGCCCTTGGTAATTTCAAGACAAGGGTAATCGGTAGAGGTTATTGAAACACTATTCAGATAAACTGATGTATTTACTCCTTCTGCGCCGTTAGTCTGAATTTTTAGGCCGCCGGCCAATGTCCCGAAAAGGTGAATGTTTGTGTCGTAAGCGCGTTCCGAAGTGTAGTCAAGTGTAATAACTCCGTAATCATCTGAAGTGATTTTTACAGTTTTTCCCAGAAGCTTTGTTTTTATCGAAGAAATACCGAACCAGGTGCTATTATCATCTGAAGTCTTTTTTTCTGTAAGATTAATGTAAATGTCTTTTTCATCTGCAGATGAGTTTGAAACGTTTTCTGTTTCAGTTTCTGTTTCCTCAATTAATTCATCATCCTCTGCATCTTTTACGCAGCTTGAAAAAAGAAAAAGTCCAGCAAGAAGTAGGATAAAAAGTTTTCTAATTTTTTTCATTTTATTCTCCTATTATTTTTGCCCCTCGAACCAGGTAAGCTTTTTTTTCGGTTGAATGAAGATTTGTATTTCCAGAAAGGTGGAAAGTTCCGCCGTAAAGAATTATTCCGTGCTTTTCTTTTGGTGAGTCCTTGAGCAGGTCGGTCTTAAAAGCAGTTTCATTGTCGTAAAGATAGAAATCTCCGGAATTTATGATAATTGTATTATCAGCCTTTATTCCGTTTTTAGAATTCACAAAATATGCAGTAAAAGTTTTGCCGGCTTCAACGGTAAGGCTTCTGCAGTTCAAGGCGGAGCCGTTTTTACTTCCCTGGGAATAAAGTTTTCCGCTGCCTTTAATTTTTACGTCATCACCCTTTATTCCGTGGTAAATATTGCCTTCGACATACAAAGTGCCGCTTCCGCCCAGAACAAGATTTTTTCTGGCATGAAGAGCCGCATATTTTTCTATAGAAGTGCCGCTGGAAACAATGTAGTTTGTACTTCCTTCTTTTGAAGAAATTTCGGCTTTTGCTTCACACAAAAGTGCAGGCTGACCACTGGTATTTTCCAGATAAAGGTTTGCGAGCTTTAGAATCGTGTTTTTAGTAGAAATAATTACCTGCCCGTTAAAATAGCCGCTTATTGTGTATTCCACGCCTTCGGCTTTTGGTTCAATTTTAATTGTTCCGCCGGAAAAAGTAACCGAACCGTCATCTGGTGTAACTGATATTTGTTTTTCGATGTACATAGATTTTGCAGAATCAGCATTTACCGTGATTTTTGTCTGGGCATAAGTCAGGCTGCAGGCAAGAAGTGCCAGGCCAAGCAGATATGTCCTTTTCATAAAAATCCCCCTTTTTATTCTTTTATTATTGTAACATCGTTATAATTGAGTGCGCCCTCTTCTGTTATAAATTCAGTTTTGTTTCCGGCTGAATGAAAAGTTCCGCCGGAAAGTGTTATAAAATGGGCGTGTTTTTCAGAATCAGCCTTTGTTTCTGTCTTCATCATGGTGTCGTTATCGTAAATGTAAAAATTTCCAGATGCAATACTGATTGTACGGTCGGCCTTAATTCCGTTTTTTGAGTTCAAAATATAGGCCGTAAAAGTTTTATCTTTTTCAACTGCAAAAGTTTCGCAGCTGATTGCCGAGCCTTTTTTAGTTCCCTGAAAATAATAAGTTCCTGTTCCCTTGAGCTTTACGTCTTCGGCTTCAAAAGCATGACAAAGATTGCCTTTTACATAGAGTTTTCCGCTTCCGCCAATAACAAGTCCTCTTTTTCCCTGAAGAGCAGCCGACCTTGTGTATGTGCGGCCGGAAGAAACAAGGTAGTTTTCAGAATCTTTTACTATCGAAACTTCTGCTTTTGATTCACAACGAAGTGCCGCAAGTCCGCTTTTATTTTCCAGATAGGCATTATTCAGTTTTATGATTGTATTTTTTGTGGTACAGAGGATTTGTCCATTAAAATAGCCGCTGATTGTGTATGTTTCATCTTCTTTTTCTGGCGCAATTATGATTTTATCACTTTTGATTGTTACAAAATCCATTGGGCTGATTGTGATTTCAGAAGAATAGTTTGATTTTTTTTCTTCGGGATTCAGATTAATTCGTCCCTCTTGAATTTTGACACAAGAAACTATGGAAAGCAAAAAAACACAAAGAAGTAAGGGGTAGAGTTTTTTCATCAATTCCTCCATATATATGTCTATAATAAAGTATAAAAAATCCACTGTCCAATAAATTTCTTCTTATTTGTTAGATCAGAATGAAAAAAACAAGGCCGTGAGCGCAGCGTAATCGAACTCATATTAAAGCTCTCCTGATTTGAAAAACAAAAAGCCCTTCCGCTGCGAATCCTCGAAAAATGCGCGGGTGCAAGCCGTTTTGGAATTTTATCAAAAGGGCTTCGCCCCGGCTTGCAAGCGATTTTTCGATTCTTCTCCGCTCTCGGTCTTTTTGTTTTTCAAAAAAACTCTTAAAAATGCTTTCTATAAATAATTAGTTCTCTCTAACAATAATAATGAATTATTATTCTATTCTTATAGAATTTATTTGAAATATAAATATAATTCACAATATGAAATGGGACAAAATTAAATGGAACAAAAAATATCTCAGGCTTGCAATTAGTGCCGCTATTATTCTTCTTTTTGTTGTGCTTATCCTTGCAGTTACCGGTAAAAAAAAGGTTAGCCCTAATGAAGATGCCCAGCCGGTTGTTATAATTCAGAAGCCGGAAATTAAAAATCTGGTGGAATCTGTGTCTATCAGCGGTTATGTAGAAGCCGAAGCTATGATTCCCGTTGTCCCTTTTGTTTCTGGTACCATTATGGAATATCCGGCTCGGGCTGGTGATTATGTAGAAAAAGACCAGCTGCTTGCAAAAATTGACGATGAGCCTTTCCGCCAGCAGATGCTCCAGGCTCAGGCTGCTTACTTTGCTGCCCAGAGCACTTATGACCGAATTGAAACACTTTTTAAGTCTGGGGCAACTTCCCGCCAGAATTACGATAATGCCCGCGCCCAGTATGATGCGGCAAAAGCCCAGTACGACCTGGCAAATCTTCAGGTGGGCTACACAGAAGTTCGTGCACCAGTTGCCGGTACTATTCTTGTGGCAGATCAGGCTGTGGGAGGAATTGGAAGTCAAAACTCTCCTGTTGCCATTCTTGCCGATCTGGAAAATCAGGTTGTGCGCCTTAAGGTGCCGGAAAAATACTTTGACCTTTTTACCCTGCAGAAAGATTCTCTTAGCGTAATTGTTACCCGTCCTGCAGAAAAAGAACTTTACGAAGACGCCGTAACTAGTGCGACAATCGAAAATATTGCGCCTTACATTTCTCCAGAAAGTAAAAACTTTCAGGTGGTTTGTCATCTGGATAATCCGGGAGAACGCTTCCGCCCTGGTATGTTTGTAAAGGTTCAGGTTGCTTACCGCGTTCACGAAAATGTGCCGGTTCTTCCAATTCAGACTAAAAAAATGGACGGCTCCTGCTATATTTATAATGAAGACGATAAAACTGTTTCTTTTATAGAGCCCTTTGCCGCTCCTTCTGATGGTGAATATTTTGTGGTTCCTTCTGAATACAAGGATTGCTTCTTTGTGACTGACGGACAGAATTTTGTGTTTGATGGCCAGAAAGTCCGTCTGTATGAAGAGGCGCTGAATGAAAATCTCTGAGTTTTCGGTTAAACATCCCGTTGTAATCGGCATGTTCCTCATTGTGCTGGCTGCCTTTGGAATTTTTTCCATTGCAACCATGCCGGCAGAATTTATGGCCGATATTTCCATGCCGCAGGCAATTGTTTACACAATTTATCCGGGTGCCAGTGCCGAAGACGTTGAGCAGGATATCACCAAGGTTCTGGAAGACGAGTTTGTAACCCTTCCTCATTTTAAGAGCATTGAATCTTCTTCTTATAACTCAATGAGCTGGATTACCATTACCTATGCAGACGGCTACGATGCCTACGACCAGATTGAAGAACTTAGAAACAGAATCCGCCAGCGTATGCCAGATTTGCCGGAAGGAATTTCCGGTGAGCCAACGGCAATTATCGGTGGTGTTTCCATGATGCCTATTATCGAATTTTCAGTAGAGGCAGGAAAAGATTCTGCCCGCGTAACAAAGTTTATTAATGATGAACTGCGCCCTCTGCTTACCCAGATAGACGGAGTTTCTTCTATTACAGTAGACGGCGGCAAGGAGCTGCAGGTAGAAGTTAAGATTGATGTAGACCTGCTCACTTCCAAGGGAATTTCTGTAACAAATGTTTACCAGGTTTTAAATTACGGAAACGTTACACTTCCTCTTGGAAACGGCTTCTTTGAAAATCGTTCCATTCAGCTTAGATATTCGGGCGGTTTTACAGATATTGAAGATATTAAAAATCTGCCGGTTGGCCTGGCAGACGGCACTAGTATAATTCATCTTGGAGATGTTGCAGAAGTTTCACTCACTTATCCAAAAGAAGAATATTATGTTTCGGATGGTAAAAATCCTATTACTCTTGTAAGTATTACAAAGAGAAATGACGGAAACACAACCGGAATTATAAAAAACGTAAAAAAGGTGCTTGCCCGCTGTGAAAAAGAAAGTGGCGGCGCGGTGCATTTTAATATTATTACAGATGATGCAAGACAGGTTTCGGCCTCTTTGCGCACAGTTTTGTCCAGCGGACTTATGGGAATCCTTTTTGCGGTTCTTGTAATCCTCCTTTTTATGGCAGACTGGCGTGCCACCCTTACAATCAGCCTTTCTATTCCTCTTTGTATTCTTTTTGCAATGATAGGAATTAAGCTTTTTGGAATTACCCTGAACCTCATGAGTTTTTCGGGTCTGGTAATTTCTCTTGGTATGGTAGTTGATGGTTCCACGGTTATGATTGACCAGATTTACCGCTACTACAAGCGCCGCGACAGCGAAAGTGGCGAACTGGAATACACAGTAAATCAGTCTATCTACAAGGGCTGGGACGAAGTTTCTGCTTCTATTCTTGCTTCGGCTGCAACAACCATTGTTGTATTCCTTCCAATTGCCATGATGTCTGGCCTTATGGGAAAGGTTTTGCGGCCAGTTGCCATTACAATTATTATGGCTATTTTTGCATCCTTTCTGGTTGCAGAAATTGTGGTTCCTTTCCTTTTGAAGCAGGTGCTTTCTGAGCAGGGACCAAAAATCAGAAAAAACGAAAGACGTTTTGACAAGGTTATGAAGAAAGTGGAGAGGGGCTACCGCAAGGTTTTGGGAGTTGCAATTGAAAATCGTCTTACGGTAATTATTGCAGCAATTCTTCTTCTTGTCTTTTCTGCCTTTACTGCCCTCCGCCTTGGTATTGCCTTTATTCCTTCTACAGATAACAGTGATTTTTACATTTCCATGGATTTGCCGGTGGGAACTCCTCTGGAGCAGACCCGCGAAAAAATGGATATTGCCCAGCAGCTTTTGTATAAGTATGTGCCCGAAATTGATAACCTTGTAATTTACACAGGACAGAGCAATAGCAAGGGAATGTCTACTCAGGCGGTGCCTGAAAGTGCCTATGTTCATGTAGTGCTGGTTCCGGTTGCAGAGCGCAAGCGCGATGTTCACGATATTATGATTGAAATACAGGGCATCTGGCAGGCAGTAATTCCAGACAGCAAGATTTCTGTTGCAAACGGTGGTTTTGACCGCCTGGTCGGCTTTGTTTCTGGCGGTGGTGGTTATGGACTCACCCTTATTTCTGAAGATTTGGAAACTCTTTACGAAACTGCTTCTTCTATAAAAGAGTTTTTGGAAACAGACCCTGAAGTTGTAACTGCCAAGCTTGATACCGACTTTGACACTACTACAATGATTATAGATATGAGACAGGAATATCTTAGCTCAATGGGAATTACCAGTTACGAGGCGGGCCTTACTTCGGCCATCCTCTTCCGCGGTGTGGACGCCGGCCGCTACAAAGATGACTCTAGCGGCAACCGCTACAATGTCCACTTGAGTTCAAACATTATAGACGGCAACATTTCGGCCGACACCATTTCTAACCTGCACATTGTAACTTCAAACGGCCGCGATGTTTCTTTCGCAAACCTTTCTGATATAAAAGTAGAAAAATCTATTTCGCAGATAAACCATTCAGACCGTGCAAAAACTATAACCGTAAGCGCCACTCTGGTAAGTGAAGACACTGCGGGCGTAAGCCAGCGGGTGCAGGAATATCTGGCAAAGAATCCGCTTCCAAACGGAGTGCACAGTAAGGCGGGAGGTATTATGGCCTTTATTGGCGACATGGTTGCCCCTATGATAATTGCAATTATTACCGCAATCTTCCTTGTATATACGGTAATGGTTTTGCAGTTTGAACGCTTCCGCCAGCCGCTTTTGATTCTTTCTACAATTCCTTTCTGTCTGATTGGTGTAGTTGCAGGTCTTTTAATTTTTGGTTCAACCTTGAATCTGCTTTCTTTGCTGGGTTTAATTTCTCTGGCGGGCGTGGTTGTAAACAATGGTATTATCCTTGTAGATTACGTAAACCAGCTGCGGGCCCAGCGCCGAGAAGTGATGGCAAAAACTATGGGCCACATGAACAAGGACGGCGAATGGGAAATCAGCCTTAATGAAGATGAAGAAAACAAACTGCTTTTTGATTCCGTAGTTGATGGTTCAGCTTCCCGAATCCAGCCAATTTTGATTACGACACTCACAACTCTTTTGGGAACCTTCCCAATGGCAATTGCAAGCGGAGAGGGGGCAGAAATTTATGCGCCAATGGGTCAGGCAATTGTTGGTGGTTTAATCACCAGTACCCTTATCACACTGATTGTAATTCCTGTATTATATTATCTTACAGAATCTAAACGAAAGAAGAGGACTAAAAATGAAAAAAATGAAGAATAGTCTTAAATTGATTTTTACTGCGCTCTGTGCTTTTTCACTTGCTGCTTGTTCATCTGTTTTTTCCGGTGGAACAGGCGGCCTGGTTGTTGATGCTGAATCAACTTCTACACCAAAATCTGGAATCGCAAACGTAGATGTTTATGCTTATATGAGCCTTTCTGACCGCGATTCTGATTTTTCAACATGGAGTGAAGGTTCTGTTTTTGCTCCTCAATCTGATTATTACGCTCACACCGTAACTTCCAGTGATGGTTCTTTTACAATCAGCAAGCTGGTTTGGGAAGAAAGCAAGCCAGATTTTGGAAAAGATGCTGATTACACACAGGTTTACCTCCTCTTTTATCATGAAAATTATGGGCTTACAAAGGGAGAGTCGGTAATCATTTCTGATTCTGTTTCTGATACAGTTTACACAGAACTTACTGCGGTTCGAAAATCTACAGTTTTGAATCTTACTTTTGAGGATGTTGCCACACAAAGCGCTACTTCGAATGCAGTTTATGTAAAAGTTTCAGTTCCTCAGACAACTTCCACAAACACAAGTGCCGCCGCAAAAGTCTACGACTCCACAATCACGGGCAGCGGCGCAATTGCAGTTTCTTATCCCCGCTGGCAGTCCGCAGAAGACCGCGAGGCCGGCAAAGAAAGCGAGCCTGAACTCACAATTTCCTATAGCCAGAGTGCCGATGAAATTACCTGGCTGGGCTGTTACAATGCGGACAACCCCGCTGCAGACTTTTCTTTCCGTGCTGACCAGGCGGGCCTTACAAGCATTACTAAAGTCGTAAAAAATCCTTCGTATTCCATAACGCTTTATGGTAAGTCTACAAAGCTTGCCCTTCCATCTATTGGCGGCCAGTATTCTTCTTCGGGCGCTTCTGGAGTGAGTGAAGACGACGGGCTCAGAGTTGCTCTTCTGGGAAAAGACAGCGCTGGCAGTTACACCGTAAATCTTGATGAAACTACAACCGCTTCTCAGGCTCTGGGAACTAGCGGTTCGGAAAAACACGGGGTATTTGCGGGGCTCGGAAGCGGAAACTTCTGGAGCGATACAGAATATACAGGACGCTATGCTTCGCTTGATGTAAAAGTGGTTGTTTACGATGCAAGTGGCAGTTCGGCTGCAGAAAAAGAGTTGACTGTCCGTAGTGATAAGTCTTCACACAACGTGCAGCTTCAGTAAAAGTGGTTGAATTAAGATGAAAAGAACTTTTGGCCTTTTATTAATTCTCTTTTGCTCTCCTCTTGCTAATTCTGCGCTTTTTGCTCAGGAGCAGGCTGAGGCCCCGGCCCATCTCCAGCCCCAGACTTACACTTTCCAGGACCTGCAGCGGCAGATGGAGCAGAATAACCCGGATTTGCTTTCCTTGCAGGAAGAATACCGCCGCAGCCGGCTTGATGTTCAGGACGCCTGGGCCGGACTGGGGCCAACTGTAGACCTGCAGGTTAGCGGAACTTATATGTTTAATCCGCCTGTGGGTGCCATGTACATTAATGTAGATGAACTTCTGGATTCTATAACCTGGCCAAGCGGAATTAAACCCAGCTCCGGCCAGTATGTAAAGATTTATGATGGCATGGAACCGACTCTTTATAACTTTCAGCTTTCTATAACCCAGCCTGTTTTTACCTGGGGAAAACTTGAAAACGCCATTATTCTTTACGATAAAATTGCTGATATAAAGCACTCTCAGCTGGAATCTAAGCAGCAGCAGATGTTGACTGAATTAAAGACCCGGCTTGTAACTCTCTGGTATTTGAACCGAATAAAAGAAATTATAGAAGAAGAAAGCCAGTATTCCCGCCGCCTTGTTGAAGTAACCGAAGAAGCGGCCCGCACAGGACTTCTTACCGAACAGGAAGCTCTGGATGCAAAAATTCAGGCCAAGGAACTGGATATTGCCATTCAGGATTTAATGGAACAGTTGAACAATCAGATTCTGGAACTGCGCAGGGCTACTGGTCTTGAAGATTTAACCTTTGAGCAGATTGCTTTTGAATTTGATGAAAATCAGTTTGATTCCCTTATTGCCAGTAACCGTGAAGAAATAAGGGAAAAGGCTCTTTCTGAAGAGCGGAACTCTATAAAAATGGTAAAAGACCTGCTGGATGTAAACAAGAGGGCAGAAAAAATTGCAAAGGGCGCGGTAAACTGGAAGCCGGATGTCGCTTTGCAGGCCAGTGTGGGCTATGGTGGTTCCCGCTTTCCTTTTGCAGAAACAAACTGGATGCGTAAGGATGATTACACTGTCAATCTTTCTATCGGGCTTAAAACTACCATCTGGGATGGCGGAAAAAAGGTGCGCGATGTTTCCAGAAAAATCAGTGAAACAAAATCTGCTGCAATTAATCAGCAGGATGTAAAAGGCGAAATTCAAAAGACTCTGAATTCCAACTGGAACACAATTGATGTCTGCAACATGAAGATTGATTACCAGAACTTAAAAATAAGTTCTGCTCAGTCTAAAATTCAGCAGAATGAAATTGTTTTTAATACAGGTTACGGAAGCGAAAGCGACTTACTTTCTGCAAAAATAGATTCCTGCAACCAGCAGATAGAAAAACAAAAGCTCCTCCTTTCCCGCGCAGTTTCCTGTCTTACCATTCTCTACCTCTCGGAATAAGTTTTATATAAAAATATTGTTATTTCTTGTTTATTACCTCGAAAGTTAGTATATTCTAATTATTAACATAGGAGGTCGTATTAATATGCCAGTTGTCAGCTTGAAGGATGTACATAAGTTTTATCCTCTCGGAAAAGAAAGAATAGAAGCTGTAAAAGGAGCTTCTTTTGATATTGAAAAAGGTGAGTTTGCCGCAATTTCCGGTCCGTCTGGTTCTGGAAAATCAACAATCTTGAATATGATAGGTCTTATAGACCTTCCGAGTGATGGTTCAATCATCATAGGCGATACAGATGTTTACGAAGGTGTTGACCTTGCAGATGCAGAAGTTGTAAACAATCGCTGGTCATCAGCAGGCCCAGACAAAAAAGAGCTTAAGGAAGGCAAGCGCAAAAAGGCCAGAATTGCAATTCCTGCAAAGCTTGACCGCCGCATTACCGCCCTTCGCCGTTCCCACCTTGGATTTATCTTCCAAACCTTCAACCTTATTCCAGTATTAAATGTTTATGAAAATATCGAGTTCCCACTTCTTTTGGAATCAAAAGATAAAAACTCAAAAAGCCCTGTAGATGATTTTACAAAGGCTCAGAAGGAAGAATGGATTAACTATCTTATTGAAAAAGTTGGCCTTACAGAATGGAAAAATCACAAGGCTAACGAGCTTTCTGGCGGTCAGCGTCAGCGTGTCGCAATTGCCCGTGCCCTTGTAACAAAGGCTCCTGTAATTCTTGCCGATGAACCTACTGCAAACCTGGACTCTAAAAACTCAGAGCAGATTCTTAAGCTTATGAAGTCTTTAAATAAAGACCCGGATTTACAGACAACCTTTATTTTCTCTACCCACGATTCCCGCATTGTAGATATGTGCGACCATGTTGTACACATTCTTGATGGTCAGGTTATTAATGATGAACACAAAGTGGGTTCTGATGAATACAAGATCTAGGGGTTTATAGCATGAAAGAAATAATAAAACTTGCTATGCGGAACCTCCGCGAACACAAGTCTAAAACTATAATCATTTCACTTTTTATACTTTTTGGTGTTGCCATAGTAATTATGGGTAACTCTTTTTTGGAATCTGTAAACCGCGGTCTTGAGCGCGACTTCCGCGCCAATGTAACCGGCGACCTTGCAATTTCTATAATCCCCGAAAAGGGAACAACCATAGATGTTTTTGGATTGAATTCAACAAACATTACCGGCGAAATGCCACAGGTTCCGGCCCTTCCAGATTTGGAAAGAGTAGAAGAAATCCTTTCAGAAGTAAACGGAATTAAAAAGCAGACAAAGCTGATTACTGCACAGGTTCTTTTAGCAAAGGGCATTGAAATGGATTTTTCTGACATTGCAGATAATGACGACCTGGGACTTATGGACATTCCAATTTCCATGCTTTTTGCTGGCGAAAAAGGTACCTTCTGGGATATGTTCCCGGACTTAAACTTTATAGAAGGTACTTATCCTGCTCCCGGCAGTAATGAAATTATTATCGATACCCGCGTTATGGCCGGCTTTGAAAAAACTTACAAAGAAAGCCTTAAGCTTGGAGACACAGTTCTGCTTGCAAATATGAGTGGTACAATCCGCGAAGGAAAAATTGTTGGAATTTTTAAGCCAGCAAATGAATATTCTGCAATGTTCCAGAGTATTTACTGCGAACCAGAGCTTGCCCGTTCTTTTGCAGACCTCACTTATGCCTCTTCCTTTAGTCAGGAGCTGCCAGACAGCATAGACCTTTCTATTTCTTCTATGTCAGAAGATGATTTGTTCGGCTCTTTTGATGATGAAGACATGTTCGGTGATATTGAAGACGACACTTCAATTCTTGGAAGCACAGAAAACTTCGACGATATTCTTGGTGATACAAGCCTTCGTGACCAGCTTAATCAGACTGATGATGGAGCCTGGCAGTTTGTACTGGCAAAACTTGATAATCCTCATGCTGATAAAAAACTTGTTCGTGATTTGAACAAGCGCTTTATGGAGGAAGGCCTGAATGTGCGTGCCCTGGACTGGAAGGGCGCCGCTTATTCTTATTCAGGCACCGTAGAAGGAATCGGCTTTATTTTTAATCTGCTCATTATCATTCTTGCCATCGTTGTTTTTATCATCATCATGAACACAATGGTTGTTTCTGTTATAGAACGCACAAGCGAAATTGGAACAATGCGTGCCATCGGAGCCGAAAAGAAGTTCGTAAAAAAGCTTTTCTATTCAGAAGCAATTATCCTTACTTCGCTTTCTTCTCTTGCGGGAATTGTGCTTGCCTTCATCTGTATGGCAATCTTTAATTCCTTCAATATCGCAATCACAAATGAAATTGCAAAAATGATTTTAGGCGGCGGACTTTTACACTTCACTCCAACTCCTTCAATCATAATTACAACTATTGTGGTGGCTCTTTTGGGAAGTATCATCAGTAACAGATATCCTGTTAAATCAGCTTTAAAAATCACACCAATTAAGGCTTTGAGTAAAGAGTAGGGGGAAGAAAGAATGAAAACAATATCTTTGGCATTAAGAAATTTAACCCGAAACAAAAGACGTAACGCCATTCTTGCTATTGCAATTGCCTTCGGCTTTTTTGTTGTAACTGCAATAGACGGTCTTACAAGCGGAATGGTGGGCAATATGGAAAATCAGATTACCCAGCTGGTTGGCGGAAACGTAATTACTCAGGGTTTGGAATGGCTTCCTCCAGAAACCGAAGGCGGCAAGGCAAAAATTGTAAACATTGTGCGCGACCGTGATTACATTAAAAATATTGTAGATAAGTGCGGAATTAAATACGATTATTATTCCTGCTTTACTTCAGAATCTGGCCAGCTTATTTTTAACGGAAAAAAATCTGTTGCTCAGCTTTACGGCCGAGACCTTACAGAAAAGTTCCTTTTGGATTCCTTTAAGTTTGTTAGCGGTGGAATTAATCCGGAACTTGAAAATGGTTTAATCATCAGCGATAAAACAGCAGAGTCAATGAACCTGCAGGTTGGCGACCAGGTAATTTTTTCTACAAGCACTGTTTATGGTCAGAATACTTTTGCTGATATGACCGTAATGGGAATTATAAAGTCTAACAGCTTTATTAACACAATGCAGGCTTACTGCGATATTGAAGATTTGAACAAAATTATAGAAATGCCGGAAGGCGGATATTCTATGTTCTCTCTTTATTTGAAGGATAAAAATCAGCAGACAAAGGCTGCAATGATGATTGAAAACGCAATCCACGCAGACCACGAAACTAATCCTGAAATTAACGCAACCAGCCGTCTGCAGGCAATGAAGACAAATCCAAACAATATTGGTCGTGGAATAGAAAAGCAGCTGGATGTACGCAAGCCGGAAAATGAATGGAAGGGTGTAAAATACGGAGTTGAAACTCTGTATGACGAAATTCCTCAGATTAAGACTGTTTTGAATATCGTTCACGTTATTACAACTGTAATTCTGATTGTAATTCTGCTGATTGTAATGGTTGGCGTTTCAAATACATACCGCATGGTTTTGTATGAGCGTATTCGTGAAATTGGAACTATGCGCGCCCTTGGAATGACTGGTAAAGATACCCGCCGCATTTTTACAAACGAAGCTGTTATTTTGTGCGTAATCGGCGCGCTGGCCGGCCTTATTTTTGCTGGAATTGTAATGTTTATCGTCCACCTTATTCCAATCACAAATGAATCGCTTTCATTCTTTTTGAGTAAGGGACATTTTTCTTTCAAGCTTTCAATTCTTTCAATTATTATTCAGTATATCATTTTGATTGTACTAACAACGCTTGCAGTTCGCGGAAGCGCAAAACAGGCTGCCCGTATGAGCCCTGCCGAAGCACTTAGAACTGTAAAATAAGCTGGTGGTTGAGCTTGTCGAAATCACCATTAGGAGTATAACTATGAAGAAACTTTTAACTTTAGCTGCAACCGTATTTTTCGCAGCCTTTACATTCGCCCAGGTTTCCGCAGATACAGCGGATAAGGCATACAAAATTATGGAATCTACCGAAGATGTTCTTGCCTACCACGGAGACTATTCTGCAACCGTTTCGCTTGTTGTAGAAAAGCCAGGAAAGCCAAAGGAAAACCTTCAGTATAAGATTTTTGAACGCACAGACAGCAAGCTTATGACAATTGTTCAGCTTTTCCCGGAAGCCGACAAGGGTGTGGGTTATCTTCGTGATGATGATAATGTCTGGTCTTACGACCCAATCAGCCGAAAATTTTCACATTCTTCTATAAAAGAAGCACTTGGCGATTCAGACATCAAACTTGATGACGTTGAGCAGTCTAAGACAAAGTGGCGCAATAATTACGAGGTTGAATCCTATGAAGAGGGCACACTTGGTAAGTATCCTGTTGATATCATCACTCTAAAGGCAAAAACAACAGAGCCTTCTTACGCAAAGACCAAGTTTTATATTCGTAAGGATATTGCCCTTGTTTTGAAGCAGGAAGATTTTTCTGGTTCAGACCGCCTTATGCGCACTATTCTTATTCCAAAGTATTCTAAGGTTCCTGCAGGCTATGTTTCTACCCAGGTTATTATTCGCGATGAATTGAACAAGGGCGAGCAGACCCAGCAGGTTATTTCCGATTTAACATTCGATACCCTCCCAGACAAGATTTTTACTAAGGCTTATCTGGAAGGTTTGAACTAGCGGGGAGGGGGAAGTCTCCCCCTCGCTCCCAAGCAAGTCGCTCCGCGAATCGTCACTGCAGGCAGTGCCGCTTCGCTCCGCTTTGTTGCTTGTCCGCTACCCCCTCTGCGGGCCTCCGGCGCCGGCCCGCAACGCCCGCTATCAAGCCCGGGAAATAACAAGAACGGAGATTTATATGAAACGAATTATTGTATTATTGATTATGTTACTGCCGTTTGCAATGCTTACGGCCCAGTCCGATGACGACCTCTTTGGCGGCGACGATGACCTGTTTTTTGATGACGGCATCGAAGAAGTTGCAGATGTTTCTGCTAAATCAGATTTAAGCAAGGGTGTCCTTTTTGAAACCGGTTCAATTAAAATCGGCGGAAACTTTAATATGGGCTTGTCTACAATGACAACTCTTTATGCTGATGATGACAAAGATTTCGGCGAGCATTTTAAGAATACCATTCTTACACCTTCTGCTGGTGCTTATCTTACCGTAGATGCCCGCCCTTCGCAGACCCTGCGCATGTACAGTAAGTTTGGCGTGGCTTATCCTTACAAGCTGCAGGCTGCATCTTATGCTTCAACAGATTATGTAACAAATCCTTATACAGGAGAATCTGTCCCATATACAAGTATTCAAACATCTGTTGCAGACTGGCTCAGCCTTAAAGAACTTTTTACAGATTTTTCAATCGCAGACACAGCATTTTTCCGCTTCGGACTTCACACTGTTACCTGGGGAACAGGTTACTTCTTCAGTCCTGTTTCAGATATAATCAACACTTCTTCAATCAATCCGGAAGATGTAGACGCTCAGGTAAACGGCAGTCTGAACCTTCGCACCCAGATTGTACTTCCAAACACACAGAACTGCCTCTGGTTCTACCTCATTCCTTCCACAGATTTTGTAAATAATTCAACTTTTGAATCTTATGCCCGCGATACAGCTCTTGCCGGAAAAGCAGACCTTGTTTTTGGACTTTGGGAATTTGGACTTGGCGGCTACTGGAAATATCAGAGTGCGCCAAAAGCAATGCTTACTGCCAGTGGAAGTCTAAAAAATGTTTCACTCTTCGGCGAGTTTGTTTATTCTTACGGAGATGCTTCAGAATGGGCCGCAAATACAGATTGGGATGATAAAACAAATATTGTTCAGGCAACTGCCGGATTCAGTCGCTACTGGAAAAATCAGAATATTTTACTGGCAGCCCAGTATTACTATGATGGTAATGACAAAGATATGCTCCACCAGTATCTGACATATGGTCACAACATTGCCGCTGTAGCAAACTTCGGCCGCCTCTTTGGCCGTACCGATATTACCGCAACTCTTTTTGCAATGGCAAACTTTGGCAAGGATGATTTACCAGATTACATGAAGACATTATTGGCTCAGAGCGGAACCAGTGCAAGCTTCATTAATGCCATGACCCTTTCTGCCCAAATGTTCGTTTCTCCAATCAACGAACTCAAGTTCGGCCTCGGCCCTTACATTACCTTCCAGGACTACGAAACCGCCCCAAATGTTTCCCTCAAACTAACCGCAACCCTCGGCGGCGGCAAGTTCTAGGTGTTTGTTTTGTTTGTTGATTGTGCTATTTTTTTCACAAGGCTTGCCAAAAGTTGTCTTTCATCTTGAGGCAGCCTTTCAAAATCATTAAGAAAATCCAACCTTTTTCCCGTGAGGGGAAGATTTCCGTTATATTCTGTTCCTGTCACCAGATATTCAACAGAAACGTTTAGTGCTTTCGCAATTTTCTGGGCATTGTAAACGCCCAGCTCTTGTGGATTTGTCATAAGATAATGGTCTATCGTCCTTTTCCCAACTCCAGATTTTTCCGCGAGTTCTTTTGTTGTGATTCCCTGATATTCCATTTCATCTTTTAGATTTTCTCTGAATCCCATTTGAGAAAATAATATACTTTTTAGCGTATAGATTTATAAAAATTGCCTTCAAAATTACTTAGTGATATAATAATTACCTTGAAAGCGGTATTTGTAATTAATTTTGGAACTTTTGGGGGTGTTGTATGAAACGAGGATGCTTTACCGTCTCTTTTTTATTCATTTTATTTCTGATTGAAAATTTGTCGGGGTGTAATCAGATAACAGAGGAAAAGAAGCTTGCTGAGCCTGATAATGCAACTGAAGTTACTGAAGGAACTGAAGAATCAACAGAATCGGAAGGAAAAAATGATACATCAGATAGTAATGATTCTAAAGAACAGAATGATATTTTTAATATTGATGTAAATGAAACTCTAACGTTAGAAGCTTCTGAAATAAAAACAAAACTTAATTTATACGAAAAAACAGGAACCGTAAAAGTTATAATTAAGGGCAAAAATGATTATTCGTTAAATTTTCAGATTCTAGCATCTGAGATAAAAAATACTAGTGCAAAAATTTATCTTGATTTAAGGGAAATGACTGAAGTTGAAACAATACCTGCAAGTGTATTTGAAGAATGCACACAATTAATAGCAATAAGGTTACCCTATTCTTCAAAGTCAATTGATGAGCAGGCTTTTTATGGATGTTCTAATCTTATTTCAATAGATTTAGCCAATTTAAATAATTTTTCGGCATCAAGCCTTGCGGGACAGAATTGCGGTAAGTTAGAGAATATTTGTGTTTCTGAAGATAATTCTGTTTTTGCTGTAAAGGATAACATTTTATATTCGAAAGATGGAAAAAGATTAGTTTTCTGTCCGAATGGGAAATCTGGAAGAGTTTGTTTAGAGAATAGTATTATTGAGATATGTAGTTATGCATTTTCTGGGTGTAAAAAAATACGATCAATAATTGTCCCTGAGTCTGTGAAACATATATGTCAAGATGCCTTTTCTGGCTTAGAACGAGATGTAATACTTTTTGAAAATACAATTTGGTATAATAAGTATGGGGAATCGACATCATTGGAGTTTTCTAATTATTCTAGTTTAGAGTTGTGGGCTGGAACTGCTCCAGAACCTCCTAATATTACAGTATCTTATGTTCTTGAAAACAGTAGTGATTCAGAGCCAATAATACTTGAACAAGATGGGCGTGTTCCCTTAAGAGTTAAGCGACCGAAAATCTTTATAAACTTAAACGAAAAAACAGAAAATTCTACAGTTTTTAAAATTAATGGATTATACAATCGTACCTTTAATCCAGAAAGTGATATGTATAGAACTCATAGTCATCTATATCTAATTTCAGATTCTTGTATAAAAACAAAAACTAATACATCTTTGGAAGTTTACCCTTCCTGTGATTTTTTACGTGATATTAGCACAGACACGAGCCTAAGCAGCAATGATAATTATCATAATTATCATTATCGGTTTTTTGTTGAATGCAAAACGGAATACAATTATTCCGTCTTTTATGAATTTAATTTTAAGGAAGAAATAAGTATATTCTTTGCCCTTCGCAGAATTTCTATGTCATATGTTTCAGAAAAAAATCCAACAGAAACACCTACGCCTGTAGCAACTAATGGTTCCGGTGCTATTGTTGTAGGCAGAAATGATAGGAAACTTATAAATGTTTCTGTAAGCCCCACTACTGACGGTATAGAAGAAAATATGTTCACAGAGTTTTCTTTATATGTTGGTGGTATAAAAATTCAGGAGATAACATCATCAGATGATTCTGCGACTTTTGACAGTTTTTCTTCAGATTTACTCAATCATGGTGCGACAACTCAAATCATGATAACAGGAAGAAATTCTTACGGTGAAGCTAGTCAACTTATTCTTGTTAAATGTGAGAATTAATTCATTTTACAATCTTGGCAATGTCTTTTGAAATCCATGAAATGCATGTTTGTATATCCTTGTATTTCTGATTTATATCAGGGTAATGAATAATGTTTTCATAATGACAAACACGATTTCTTATTTCACGAATCTCATTTACATAAATCTGAATATTTTTAATGTTTCTTTGGCTCTTTGGACAATCCTTAAAAACTTTTTTTACAAGAAAACTTTGGAACTTCCACTGTGTGTAACGTTTAGAAAAAAGAGTTGTCCAGAATCCTAAAGTTAGTTCAGAAATAATTCTGTCATGAGTAATTTGCTTATTCTGTTTAGAAAGACGATTTCTAACTTCTGAAATTTTATGTTGGCTATCTTTATCTAATGGAAGGATGGTAATCCAGTCTCCACCATTTACATACAATGTTAAAACAGAATCTATAGCATTTCGAAAAATGATTTCAAAATAATGTAGTTTTGTATAGAACTTCTTGCAAAGTTTTATGTATTTCTTATACAGATAGAATTGTTTTGATACAAGTACATTAAAAAGATAAGAATCAAGTCTTGTTTTTGAAAAATATTTTATTAATTCACTTTTTTGCTTGGAGTTCATAATTTAAATATATACTTGATTTTAGAAATATTCCATAGTATATTATTTACGAGAGCCGCGGGATTCCTTCTCGCCTGTTTACCAGGTGGTTCATCGCTAGATGACGTAGGGACCGCGGACTGTTTTTTTTAACATTGCTATAGTTACACTCTAAACGCTTTACAGCTGTGCGGCGGCAGAACAAGTTTTACGCTGTCACCCAAATCTTTATGTTCCCACAAGTCGCGGATAACAGGTTTTGCCCCGTCCTTACTTTCTGACTTTGCATTGAATGTAAGAGGCTGGTCTTCATCAGTTATATTAAAGAAGGCATAGTAAGCGTGGTTCTGACCATCTTCGTCAATGCCAATGTAATTGTACCAGCCTACAATCTTTTCTCCCGCAAGAGAAGGAGAAAGTTGCTTTGCCTGGTTAGGGCACTTATCCATGGCAATAATTTCTTCGTTAGTCAAAAGAGAAAGATTAAAATCATCCAGCTGAGGTAAATCTGTGCCAATCATAAGAGGGGCGCGGAAAATACACCAGAGGGTAATCATTGTGCGGGTTTCTTCTTTTGTAAACTTACAGGTCCAACCCTTGCTATTTTCCGGCGCGCTCGGGTCAGCCCATCCCCAGCCAAGACGGTTCATTGGCAGCATGTCGCAGTCAGGCCAGTTTCCGTTGCCGGTGTGCTTCTGCCATACTTCGCAGCGTTCAAACATTGCCTTAAGGAATTTCCAGTCATCCCAGAAATCATCTGTAATTCGCCACATATTTGCGTAGTTTTCGTAGTGGTGGGCTTTTTCAATAAGAGCAGGTCCAGGACTCAAAGAAAGCACCATGCCTCGTCCGCTGTTTTGAATTGCTGTGGCAATCATTTCTACTTCTTTTTCTGCAGAATATGGATTTTGAGGATACATGTTTGTGTTACAAATATCATCAACCTTTACAAAGTCTACGCCCCATTCTGCGTAAAGTTCAAATACAGAATCATAATAGTCCTGGGCATAAGGCGAATTAGCGTCTAGGCCGTACATATCAGGATTCCAGCGGCTAAGTGAATATGGATTTGCAACCATATCTGCTGTTACGGCAGAACCATCATGAGTTTTAATTGCCATGTGATCATGAGCGGCAAAACGTGGAATACCGCGCATAATGTGAATGCCGAATTTTAAGCCAAGCGAATGTATATAATCAGCAAGAGGCTTAAAGCCTTTTCCTCCTTCGCTGGATGGAAAGCGGTTCGGAGCCGGAATCTGGCGGGAATATTCATCAACGCAAAAACGGCTGAAAGGTATGTACTGAATCCCGTCTTTATTGCGTTTTCCAGCATCCGGATCAGACCATTGAATATCAATTACCACATATTCCCAACCGTATTTTTTCAGATTCTTTGCCATGTAGTCTGCATTTGCACGAACCTGTTCTTCGTTTACCATTGTGTTGTAGTAGTCATAACTGTTCCAGCCCATTGGTGGCACTGGCGCTACATCATTTTTGTTGTAAAAACTCATTTTATCTTCCTTCGTTTATAATTTTGGGCCATTTTCCCCAGATGCAGGCGGCAGTTTTATGCCTGGCCCTGAACTGAACAAAACAGCCGCACTCCCTGCAGGTCATGCCTCCAATTAGTTTATCACATGCCTTGCAGATTTCAAGTCGTGCCCGGTAGATTTCTTCGTCCACCGTATCCTCTGTTACTGGCTCCGCTGCTGCCATTTCTTCCAGCAGCTCAGGAGTCATATCTAATGAGGAAAGATAAGCCTTATTTTCGCATTCAGGGCAGAGTGTCATTTCGGTAATTCCTTTGTTGCTCAGCCGCAGTTTTTGAAACGCCGCCGCGGAAGCACATCTGTTTTATGTATGTGTTTACTTTACTTCAATACTTACTGTTATGACACTCATGGCTAGAACTGTAAGCTGAACTTCATTGTCTGCTGTCACGCGAACTGCATGTGCTTCTTCGCGAACATTGTCTGGCACATCAAAGGTATTGCAGCTGCGCATTGTTGTGGCAGAAAGAATTGTAGCCTTTGCTTCAGAAATTTTTCCACGCAAGCCGGCAAGACTTACGCTCATTTCTTTGCTGCCGCTAAGCTCTGCATTTGTAATGGTGATTGTGTAAATTCCGTCTTTGTGAGAAGCTGATGAAGTTACTGCGTCTATGCGGGCATCATCTGGTCCAATCTGATTTGTTGCAACGCGAGAAGCCAGCAAAGTAGCGTCCATGTGAGGCTTGTACATGTGGAATACATACCAGGTTGGCGTTTTAATCATCTTGTTACCTTCTGTAAGGACAGGTGACTGAAGAACATTTACTGCCTGGGCAATATTTGCAACACGAACGCGGTCAGAATGATTATTAAAGATATTCAAAGTGATTCCTGCAACAAGGGCATCACGGATTGTATTCTGCTGGTAGAGGAAGCCCGGATTTGTTCCAGGTTCAACGGCGTGCCACATTCCCCATTCATCTACAACAAGGGCAACACGCTTATCTGGGTCGTACTTACTCATAATTTCATCATGACGGCGAACAAGTGTTTCCATAAAGGAAGCATTTCTAAGAGCAAGATACCAGCCCTTTTCGTCAAAGTTTGTGGCTGTATGCTTATTTTCCCAGCTTGGTTCAATTGTATAATGATGAAGAGAAAGTCCGTCCATAAGGGGAGCAGCTTCGCGCATTAAAACTTCGGTCCAGTTCCAGTCACTGGAATTTGGTCCACAGGCAATCTTAAAGATTTTATCTGCACCGTACTGGCGAACGTAAGTCTGATACTGGCGGTAAAGATTTACATAATGTTCAGCCTTCATGTTGCCGCCGCAGCCCCAGCTTTCGTTACCAACGCCAAACATATCAACCTTCCATGGCTCTTTGTGTCCGTTTTCTTCGCGCAGTTTACTCATTGGAGATTCGCCGCCAAAAGTCATATATTCAACCCATTCACTCATTTCCTGAACAGTACCGCTTCCTACGTTTCCGTTGATGTATGGCTTACAGCCCAGTACTTTACAGAGCTCTAAAAATTCGTGGGTACCAAAAGAATTGTCTTCTACAACTCCGCCCCAGTGAGTGTTAATCATGCGCTTGCGCTTTTCGTAAGGGCCAATTCCATCGCGCCAGTGATATTCGTCTGCAAAACATCCGCCCGGCCAGCGCAGGTTTGGAATCTCCAGTTCGCGGAAGGCTTCCACAACATCCTTTCTGTAGCCTTCAATGTTTGGAATTTCCGAATTTTTTCCAACCCAAAAGCCGCCATAAATACAGCGTCCTAAATGTTCGCTAAAATGCCCATAAATATCCCTGCTGATTTTGCTCAGGTCTTTATCGCATGAAACAATAATTGAATCCATCTTCCTACCTTCTAGTTATAGTTTTCGCTATATTACGAGCCTACAACTAAGCCGTAAGAAAAAATAGTAAAAAAATATGTGATTATTGCAGATTTTTAAAAGATTTGTAAGAAAGCCTACTCCGCGACGTGCGCAGTTTGCGCTAGCAAACTGTGGATCACGGTTACGTAACGTTAATTATTAAGAAAACTTTCCCGCGACGTGCGCAGTTTGCATTAACAAACTGCGATAGCAAGGTTCTGGAAAACTTTCTGAGCGTAAGACCCCTCGCGACGTGCGCAGTTTGCGTTAGCAAACTGTGGATCACGGTTACGTAACGTAAATTATTAAGAAAACTTTCACGCGGCATGCGTAGTTTGCGAATGCAAACTACGAGAGCAAGGTAAAGAAAACTTTCAGAGCGTAAGGCTAACATTTTACCTTGCTCATTCCATTGGATTTATCATAAAGTCCTTAAATATCACCAAATCCTTAAGCTTAAAAGAAATTGTTGAATCCAGATTTGTGTGTGCACAATCATCACTAATCATTGGGAATACAAAATGATAAGTACGAGGCTCGTAGCCGTCAGCAGTAACTTCAATTGCAAAATTAAACTTTTTTGTAATGCCCGCAGCCTCAGCCGGCATAGGTTTTACCCAGAAAGAATATGCGCCGCGAGTGCTTTTTACAGTTGTAAGAGGATTTGCCCAGGATTTATCCATCATCTCGGCAGGCTGGCCTTCATATTTAAGAAGAAGTTCTGCTCCCGGAACCGGCTCAAAAGAGCCTCCGTCAATAACAGTGCCTGTAAAAGTTGGAAAATTGAAGCTTGGAACCTTGTCTGAATCAGAAATATCGCTTTTTTCTGCAAGGTGGAAAGGTCTTTTTGAATCACTTACAATGTGCATACCTTGTAAAGCCAGCGCTTCAACATCTGCTTTAATCTGCTGATTTTCCAGAACATCAGCTGAGTGTGTAATTCCTCGTCCTGAAACAATATATTTTGCGGGAACTCTGTTTAATACATAACTTGTGGTATCAAGGCGGCAGTTTTCGCAGTCACATGTAAGCCAGCTCGCCCCTTCTTTTTTGATATTGTCGTAAAGTTCATTTACAGTGTGGATTACAACGTCTTCCATTAAGTTGTGTACATTCATAAATATCTCCGTGTTAAAATATCAATATGTTATTTTATGAGAAAAAAGTGCATTCTTCAAGTATAAATCTAATGTCTTCCCACGGCTTTTACATTATAAATATCCTGAAAAAAAATATGAGGGGCTGCCGCTACACCGTTGCCGAAACAGCACAGATTTCGCGTTTTTAGGAAACCAAATGAATTATTTGCAAGCAAATCATTCATTTGGTTTTCATGGCAGTCACCAAATACGCGAAAAGTGCTTTTCGGCCCCGGTTTCGCTACCGCCCCTCATATTTTTAGTAACGCTTAGCTAAAAATGAGAAAGCTCTTAAATGATAATCTGCAACTATTTTTTTTCATTGAAAATCTACCGATATTTCACTATAGTATAAATATGAATACAAAATCACTTTACACATCTCCTCGATTTGATGATGAGGACGAAGAAAAAAAACAGAAAGCGCCTGATCCATTTTCTGACAGATTTTTGAAGACCAGACAGATTATTTTAACGGGTGAAATCAACAAGGAACTTGCAGATTCAATTTCACGTCAGCTGCTTATTCTTGATTCAGAGGATGATAAAGCTCCAATTTATATGTACATCGACTCTCCTGGTGGTGATGTTGATGCCGGCTTTGCAATTTATGATGTTATTCGTTTTGTAAAAGCTCCAGTTTATCTGATTGGAATGGGCCTTATTGCTTCTGCTGCAACTTTAATTTTGATTTCAGTTCCAAAAGAACGCCGAATCGGACTTCCAAACAGCCGTTATCTTATTCATCAGCCACTTGGCCAGATGCGCGGTGTTGCAACAGATATTGAAATCTACGCAAAAGACATGGAAAAAATCCGTGCAAAGTTGAATAAGCTGATTGCAGATGCAACTGGAACAAGCCTTGAGCAGGTTACAAAAGATACAGACCGCGATTACTGGCTTGATGCAGATGAAGCTGTAAAATACGGTCTTATCAGCAAGATTGTTGAACACAGAACAGACTTGCCAAAATAAAATATGACATTTGCTTTAACTGATGAACTTACCAGCAGTATAATCTCGGCAATGGAAAATCAAGAGTGTGATTTTGTTGTAGATGCCGAGCATGCTTGTTTGCTGGAAGCAAATCAGAAAGCTGATGATATTAATTTTTATGGTTTACCAGAGTGGACGGCCGCAGATGGCTTTGCAATGCGCGAAGCCTTTGTTGCACGGTTAAATTCGCCGCTTGCAAAAGACGAACTTCAGCGGGTGCTTCATTCGGGAAGGGGGGTATTTAGAAATTTCAGAACCGTTATAAAAAACTATCCGGAAGTTGATAAACGATGGCATATTTTTAAGCACAATACTATGTCAGCACGTATCAATGAATGGTACGATTCTTTATGTGAAATATGGGGATTAGAAAAACTAGACCACTATTCAGAATCAGATGAATCTTTAGTGCATGATGATTTTTCATTCAGTGAATATGATTCCTCTGCTGATTTGGAACAAATCCTTTTTAATATTTCAAAACATTTGAAAGATGATGAAGATTTACCGGCAGAAGTACAGAACTTAGTTTATGATTTATGGCTTGGTAGATTTAAAGCCGCAGATTTGGCAGGGCAGACCGGCTTTGTTTGCCGTAGTCTTTCTGAAGATTTTGCAGGCTGTATTACAGCATTTTCTTTTTCTGACAATCAGAAAAAAGTGATGGTTATCACTAGTCTTTTTGTTACAGAACAATATCGCGGATTAGGAATTGCAGAAGAACTCATCTCTATGATGATAAACAACTGCAAAAAACGCGAAAAACAATGGATTTTTATGCCGAAAGATTTTGTCCCAGAGATTATAGAGCCGTTATTACTACGCACAGGCTTTGAAAAAAAACTCGAGGGCTATCTTATGGCAGTTTAGTAGGCAGGGCTAGAAAGTGCCTGAAGCATTATTCTGGATGCTTTGCTGATGAAGATCGGCCGACAGCGGCCTTTATTACACACAGGAGATTAAAAAAAAATGGCTTTTAACCGTGAATTTGAAATTAATGAAGCTCAGATTGCAGATTATCTTGCAAATGCAACTGACAGAGTAAAAACAACAGAAAATGTTGATATTTTGAGTGATTTGAACAAGCTTTTTAAGAAGAATGTTCCACTTACAGTAAGAAAGTATGTTATTGCTTATATGCTTAAAGAATCATTGAAGCATTATCATTTTTCTAATCACCGTCATTTAGAAAGAAATGATCGTAATGATCGCCAGGACCGTTCAAACAGAAATCGTCCTGATTATAGAAATATTCATACAGAAGAACCTGCCGCACCTGCTGCAGAAGCAACTGCAGAAGAACGCCCACGTCGTCCACGTGTAGAAATTCCAGAAGATCAGTCTAGTTCTATTTTCATCAATATTGGTAAGAATCGTCGTGTTTATCCTCGTGACCTTGTTGGTATTCTTATTGCAGTTGCCGGCATTGACCGCGACCGCATTGGTGACATCAAGGTTTTGGCTCAGTATTCTTTTGTTCAGCTCTACAGCGAAGATGTTCAGACTGCTATTGATAAACTCAACGGATACGATTACCGCGGAAGAAAACTTGCAGTAAGCTATTCAAAGCAGAAGGGAAGTGAAGAAGCAGCTCCTGCTGTAGAAACAACTTCTTTTGCAGATAACAACATTTCCGAAGAAGAAATGGCCGCTGAAGATGCTGCTGCCTACGCTGCCGCAGAAAAAGCTGCTGCAGACAAAGAACCATTTGGAATGTAATGAAAGAACTTTATGTATTGCGCACAGGCGTGTTTGGAGTAAATACGCTTGTTGTGCCTCTTGAAGACAAAAGCTGTTTTGTGGTAGATCCTGCAGCCTGTGAGTTGAGTCGCGATCAAAATAAAATCGTAGATTTCTTGCAGTCAAAGAAACTGGACTGTAAGGCAATTGTACTTACTCATTCCCATTTTGATCATATAACAGGACTTCTTACCTTAAAACAGGCTTTTCCAAAGGCAGAGATTGCAATACATGAAGCTGAATATGCAGAAATGCAGAATCCGCCTGGGCCAATGAATCAGGCGGTAGTTAGATTTTTTGGTGCATTAGAGCTTTTTGACGAGTTAGCACGCCAGCCCTCTGCCGACAGGGCTCTTAAAGACGGCGAAAACTTTTTTGGCTGGAAAGTGATTCATACCCCGGGCCATACTCCCGGTTCAATTTGCCTTTATAATAAAGATTTTGCTGAGGGGCAGGGAGCCTTAATTTCTGGCGATACCCTCTTTGATTACGGCGGATATGGGCGTACGGATATGTACGGCGGAGACGAAGCTCAGATAATCCACAGTCTTAGTCATTTACATGATATTATTCCTGCGGGAACAAAGGTTTATCCTGGTCACGATTCTTTTGGTTTTTCTTACAGCTAAGCCAAGGGCATCCAGTTTTCAAAGTTTGAAGCATTAATAAAAGACATATCAATAAAATCTTTAGCTACGGTTGCAATTGCAAGCCCCGGAACCTGGCCGCCGCGCGGACGGGCACAACTTCCCGGGTTTATGAATCTGTATTTTTTGTCATCTGTGTTATTCAGTATTTTTTGTGAAGCAATGTGTGTGTGGCCGTAAAAAACAGTGTCATAGCCGCCAAGCTTTAATTGCAGGGCAATTTTTTCCATGCCAAAATCTATGCCATGGGCATGTCCGTGTACAATCAGTATTTTGTGACCGTTCACTTTTAGAGTCTGTTCAAGTGGTGCTTCAATATTTTTGCCGCCAAGCCGCATGCCTTCCGGGTCGCAGTTACCCCTCACAAAGGCGATAACCGGCGGAATACATTTTTCTACGCTGCTTTCGTCCTCTGCAATGCTTAAGAGAGTGAGCAGGTCGCCCAGACCGTCTCCGCAAAAAATAAGGGCATCACAGTCTTTTCCATATCTTTTTACAATAGAAAAAAGCCGCTCAAAGTTTCCGTGAGAATCAGAAATTACAAGCAGGCGTGCATAATCTTTTTTCGCAAGGGTAGAAATTGCTTTTTTAGAACCAATCAAAAGTTTCTTGTTTTGTTTGAATTTCATAATAACTCCCCTGTGTTTTTCAAAACTAGTTCAGAACAAAATGATTTATTGCCTGGAGTCCAGTTTCCGGATCTGTGTAGTGGTGAATCTTTTTATTTTTATACATTTGCAGAAGATGATTTTGAATACTTGAATCCTTCTGTAAGGGGCCGCTCAAAGCAAGCATGTAATCGATTGTTTCTGTAATAATTTCGGGAGCTTCTGGAAAGACCTGGGCTGTTGTTTCATCTTCAACGGCATCGCCTTTTAGTCCTGAAGTAAAGCCTTTGTCCAGCACGATGTCGCAGGTGGCTTCCAGTCCCAGAATATCGTCCTGCGGGAAAAGGGCAATTACCGGGTAGGGTGTTTCTTCCCAGGCGTCCTGGTTGCGGGCGATGGCCAGGTGTGAATTTTCGGGGGCGCCTATCATCAGTACGCCGCAGAAATCAAAACTGTCATCTGAAAGAACGTTAAAAAAGTCTGATGAATAAGCTCGGGCTCCGTGTTTAAAATCTGAAGGATAAACAAAAGGTAGAATTAAACCGCCGTCGCTATCAAGTCCGTATCGCTCTTTTAAGAGTTCAAGAATCGGTTCGTACACCTGTGGTGTGTTAAAATCATAACCAAATAATACAAAGAGTCTTTTATTTGTAACGTGCCATCTCTGAGGATTTTTGATTAAATCTTCTGGATTTCCGTCTGTAAGTTCAATGTTGTTTGCTGAATTATCCAAAACTTCTTCTTTTTCTTTGTGGCAGGCAGAAAAAAAGACAGAGGAAAGGATAAAAAGTGTTGATATTGTAAGTAAATGTATTTTCTTCATTTTAAGTTTGCCTCACTAGTCTACAGTATTTACCCATTCTTGAAAAGACAAGGATTTTTTGGTAGTATGCAATATATGAGTATCGTGCAGCCCATTTTAGAGCTTGTCGGCAGTCTTGGATTTCTGCTTTATGGCATGAAGCTGATGAGTGACGGTGTGCAAAAGAGTGCAGGGGAATCTCTGCAGCGTGCCTTAAGTGTTCTTACGGGTAACCGTTTTATTTCTCTTTTAACAGGACTTGTAGTTACCATGATTATTCAGTCATCTGGTGCAACTACAGTAATGGTCGTAACTTTTGTAAATGCCGGCCTTATGACTCTTACCCAGTCTGTTGGCGTTATTTTTGGTGCAAACATCGGTACAACAATCACTGCATGGATTGTAGCAATCTTTGGTTTTAATTTTAAGATTTCTGCTTTTGCAATCCCTCTTTTTGGACTTGGATATTTTCTTTCAATAATCAGAAAGGGTGTTTATAAAAACTGGGCTCAGGCAATAATGGGGTTTGGAATGCTCTTCCTGGGACTTTCCGGCCTTTCAGATGTCTTTACTCCAGATCAGCTTGGCTGGCTCTTTAAGATTCAGGGCGACGGAGTTTTAGGAATCCTGCTTGGCTTTGTGATTGGTATTATCATTACAGCCCTGCTGCATTCTTCTTCAGCCTTTTCTGCAATCGTAATTACAATGGCCTACAACGGACTTGTAAACTGGGAACTGGCTGCAGCAATGACCCTTGGAAGTAACATCGGTTCTACAATAGATGCCGTACTTGCTGCAATGGGAACCAATGCAGATGCCCGCCGTTCAGCTTTAATTCACGTTTTATTCAACGTTTTGGGTACTTTTGTTGCTTTGTGTTTCTTCCATCCTTTCCTGGATTTAGTAATGCTTGTAACACCGGGTGGACACAATTCAAACATAGCAATCCGCATTTCAATGCTCCATACCGTATTCAAAACCCTTTCTACTGTAATTCTTCTGCCACTGCAGAATCCTATCGTTAAACTTACAAAAATCCTTATTAAAGATGATGAAAAAAACACTTCAAATGTCTACAAGCTGGAATTTACTGGTCTGCTTGCAAAAGACAGTGTTGCAACTCACATTATCCAGGCAGAAAAAGCAATTGCCGATATGACCGATGTTGTAACAGATATGTTTGATAAGATTCAGATTGGCGTTACAAAGCGTAATAGTGATTTTATAGAAAAATATCGTGAAGAAAGTGTGCTTGCCGAAGACTATGTAGACCAGATGCACGAACAGATTACTCACTATCTTATTAAGTGTGAGGCTTTGCAGGTTACAGAAAAGCAGCTTAATCACATTTCTAACATGATTCAGATTGTAGATGAGCTTGAAAACATGAGCGACTCTTGTTATGCAACAATCATGTTAATAATCAGAAGTATAGAAAAGAAGATGAAGTTCCAGACAGAAGATATGGAACGGCTTCTTCCTTACATAGAGCTTGCCCGCCAGTTCCTGCAGTTCATTAGAATTAATATCAATAAGACTCTTACTCCAGAAAAGCTTGAGCTTGCAGCTGAACTTGAAGATGGAATTGATGCTTTCAGAAAAGATTTAAAGAAAGTTGCCCGAAAACGCCTGGAAGGCGGTGCAGATGTAAAATCAGAGTTGCTTTATATCGATATTGTGCGTACAATAGAACATATAGGCGATAATTGTTTCAATATTTCAGAAACATTAACAGCTGTGTAAAAAAATTGCTTTCGCAATTTCACCAGCGGCCAAATCTGCAAAGCAGATTAACACAGGAGAGTGAATGAAAATCAGAATCTTAGTTCTTTCTCTTCTTATTGCATTGTGTGTTTTCTCAGCTTTTTTATTTCAGAACATTATCAGGCATAATACATTTGACACTTCAAAGGAATATCTGGAAGACGTTGCTCTCCTTTATGCGGGAACTTTTAAGGTAAAAATTAATGACCAGCTTTCGATGCTGGAATCTCAGGCCCGTTATTTTTCTGATATTGATATGGATGATTACAACACCCTTAAAAAAACAATTATGTCTACAAAGGGTGTCGGCGAATTTAAGAGAATCGCTGTTGCAAACTCCAGTGGAATGACAATCAATTATGATGGCAAGTCTTCCGGCAATATTATAATGCGCGATTATTTTAAGAAGGCTATGTTGGGACGCCCTCAGGTTTCTTCTTCAATTTCTATTGATGAAGACGGTGAGAGGGTACTTTCCCTGGCGGTTCCAATTTTCCAGAGCGAAAAAGTTGTGGGAGTAATTGTCGGTACTTTCTCCTATTCGGTTTTAGATGATATTTTTTCGGTAGATACCTTCCGCGGACAGGGGTATTCATTTCTTGTAGATAAAGACGGTCTGATTCTTGTTGGAAGCCAGAGTTCTAAAAGGCTTTGCTTTGAGGAAAACTGGATAGACTTTCTGATTAAAAACAAGGCCTTAAGCGACAGTCAGCTTTCTTATGTTTTAAAGCATATTTCTACAGATAGGACTGATTATGTTACATACGAAGTTTTTGGAAAAAGCCGAGTAATGATTTATACTCCTGTTTTCCTTAATGACTGGTATGTACTCTCTGTTGTTCCGGCAGAATATATAAATCGTCAGCAGTCGGGTATTTTACGAATTACAATCCTGTTTTTTGTCATAATTGGTGGAGCAATTATTGGTTTTATCTTCATGATTATGACCTTAATTAAGCATTCGCAGCAGATAGAAAGAGATAATGTGCGTTATGCTGCTTCAACCGAAAGTTCTAAACTCCTTATCTTTGAATTTGATTTTGAACACCAGGTTATTGAATTTACAGGTAATTCTTCATGGCTTTTTGGCCGCAAGGTAAAAAGTCTTCCGCTTTCTAATTTCAGCCTTGTAGAAAAAAATCTTCATGAGTCGGAAAGAGATCTTCTTACCAGAATTAAAGATTTTGTGGCTTCTGGAGAAACTTCTTATGCTTCGGAATTCCGCGTTATGGCTGATAACGGTGAGTATGTCTGGTTCAGATTGACGGGAACATTAACTCGGGGAAGTGACAATAAGCCTCAGAGATTTTTTGGTAACGTAGCAAATGTAAATGACCAGGTTGTGCATGAACTTGAATTAAAGGAAATGGCCGAAACTGACCTGCTTTCTGGTCTTTTGAATAAAACCTTTATGGAAAAGAAGGTCAGCGAAAAAATTGCTTACGATGACTGTATTGGCGCAATGTACATGATTGATCTTGATAACTTTAAGCAGGTAAATGACAGGATTGGTCACAGTGCCGGAGATAAGGCAATCTGTGATGCGGCTATGAAGCTTAAACTTGTTTTCTCTGAAAAAGATTTTATAAGCCGTTTGGGTGGTGATGAATTCTGTATTTTCCTGGGTCTTAAAAAATCAATTGATGAAGAAAAAGCAAAAGAAATTATTTTGGAAAAGGCAAAGATTTTGGGAAGTATTCTGCTTGATTATTACAATTCTGAAGATATACAGGTAAAGGTTTCTGCAAGTATTGGTATCTCTCTCTATCCAAAAGATGGTAAAAATTACAAGAGTCTCTTTGAATGTGCCGATTCTGCCTTGTACTATGTAAAAAAACATGGAAAAGACAGTTTTGCTTTATTTGATGATTCAAAGATGAAGAAGGGAGGGGAATCAATTTATGGTGTGTAAAAAAACTCTTTTAATTCTTTCATCTTTACTCTTCCTTTGTCTTTTTTCTGGATGTTCAAAAAATAAAAATAGCCAGATGGTTCTTCCTGAAGATAAAACAAGTGAATCTAATTATCATTATACGATACGCCTTGCATTTTCTACAAATATGGAAGACCCTCGCGGACGTGCCTGTCAGCTTTTTAAGGAAGAAGTTGAGAAAAGAACAGAAGGCCGCATTCATATTTCAATTTATCCGGATGGTCAGCTGGGTTCTGATTCTGAGTTGATTCAAAGCGTAATGAACGATGTTTTGGATATGACGGTTTCCAGCGCGGGCAACTTTGCCGTTTATGCAACAAAACTTGGTATTTCTGCAATGCCTTTCCTTTTTTCAGATTTTGAATCTGCCTGGAAGTTTATGGATTCTTCAATTATTGCAGAGGTGAATCAAAGTCTTGGCGAATATAACATGGTTGTTCTTTCTCATTATGATAATGGTTTTAGATGTGTTACAACCACGTCGCGGCCGGTAAGAACTGTTGCAGATATGGCAGGCCTGCAAATCAGAACTCCACTGAATCAGATTGTGATGGAAACAATGTCTGTGCTTGGAGCAAATCCTAAGCCTTATTCTTTTAATGAATTAAAAGAAGCACTTCGTTCTGGTCTCTTTGATTCTCAGGAAAATCCTATTCCGGTGATTTATAACAGTGCCCTTTACGAAGAGCAGAAGTATCTTTCAATTACAAATCATAGTTATGATGCAATGCCTCTGGTAATCCGCAAGTCTTTGTGGGAGCAGTTGCGCATGGAAGACCGGTCTGTTATGCTTATTGCGGCTAAAATGGCTCAAAATGAAAACCGCCGCCTTGTAAAAGAGCAGACTGAATCTTATGTAGGCAAGCTTAAAGAAAAGGGTATGGTTGTAATCTATCCTGATTTGGAACCATTTGTGAAAGCTACTTCTAATGTGCTGGATACCTTTTCTGCCGTTTATGGCGAAGAATTAATTGCCAATTTTAGGGAAGCTCTGGAAAAGGAATAACAGCTTTCATTTTACTTTCAGGTTGGCCCAGTTTTTTTTCCATAAAAGTCATATCATACCAGCGGTTAAATTTGTAACCTGAATTGTGAAAGTGCCCCGCCTTTATAAACCCCATATGTTCATGAAAATGCGGACTATTATTTGTAAGGTATGGGTCATCATCATGCTGGGTATAAGCTATGCAGGCATAAAGATTAATAATATTCATCTGTTTTAAAATTTCTTCCAGGCGCTGGTATAAAAGTTTTCCAAGTCCCTGGTGATGAAAATCATTTCTTAAATAAATTGAAGCCTCTGCATCCCAGCCGTAAGCAGCACGAGGATGGAATGCTGAAGCATAACAATAACCCAGGATAGTATCATCCTTTTGAGCAACAAGATAGGGGTATTTTTTTAAGGTATTTTCAATTCTTGCACGGAATTCCTGTAAAGAAGGCACTTCGTATTCAAAAGTAATTGCAGTATTTTTTACATAGTATTCGTAGATGTTTAATAGTGCCTCTGCGTCATCTGGAGTGGCAGTTCTAATTTTAATCTGATTATTTACGTTATTCATAAAACGAATATAACATATAAAAAAATATTATAGAAGTAAAATTCATAACCTATTGACATAGTAGGTTATAAAGTCTATAGTCGTTTTAAAATTAAAAAGGTGAGGTAGGTTATGAAAAAAGATCTTAAAAAAATTCTCGCGCTTACACTTGTGTTTGCGCTGGCTGGCAGTGTCTTTGCGAAGACAAGAAAAATTCATGTAGCACACACGATTACAAATGTTCCATATGATTTCCTTGATGAAAAAGGAAAGGCAGATGGCTTTGAAATTGCTGTTTTGCGTGCGGTAGATGAACTTCTTCCTCAGTATCAGTTTGTATTCCATGGAGTTTCTGATGAAGAGCTTTTGATTGGTACAGAATCTGGCAAATATCAGCTTGGTTCAAAAGGTGCCTGGTATACCGAAGAACGTGCAAAAAAGTTTATTATTCCAAGTCAGCCGCTTGCTGCCAGTGTAATTGGAATTGCCTTCCGTGCAGAAAATAAAGATCAGATTACAGATTTGGAAAGCTTTGCCCGCTATTCTGGAAAACTTATTCCAATTTCACCTCAGAGCGCTCAGTTCTCTGTAATTCAGGACTATAATGAAAAGCATCAGGATAATCAGATTAAGCTTGTTCCTTCTGATGTATTTGATATTGCAGATTCTTACCTTTGGGTTCTGGAAGGTCGATACGACGCTTACTTTGTACTCAAGCTTTCTTTTGAAAAGAATGTTTTGAATGAAAAGGGACCGTATCATCAGTTTGCAGATAAGCTTGCTTATGTGCCTTATAAGGGGATTCCAACCTGGCCGCTTTTTAATAAAAAAGAAACTCAGCTTGCCGCAGATTACGATAAGGCCGTGCAAACATTGCAAGAAAATGGTACTATATCAGAACTGTCACAGAAGTATTTTGGAGAGGATGTATTTACTTTCGTTAGTAAATAGATAATCCGTTAAAAAAACGAGCCAAAAGGCTCGTTTTTAGGATTGACCACTAAAAGGAGCAGGAATGACTAGGCCATTTTCAAGTATTCAAATCTGGAATAGTTTTTTGGCAATCATTCCATACTTTGGAGTCACCTTCGGTGTTGTTCTTGGAACCATCGTGGTGGCTCTTGCTCTTGCAAGTCTTCTATTTGTCTGGAAGTTGAGTCATCATCGTTCTTTGAACCGACTTTCAGACGCTTACATCAACATAATCAGATGTACCCCTTCTATTGTTCTGCTTTTTATTGTTTACTACGGAATACCAAAGCTTTTTTTATCACTTTTTAATCTGGATTTAAATTTTACATCAAAAATAGTATATGTAGTTATTTCACTTTCGCTCATTTATGCAGCTTCCCTTACAGAAATAATGCGGTCTGTTTATCTTGCTATGGGACGCCAGCAGTACGAAGCTGCTCTTAGTGTGGGGCATTCTCCCCGGCAGGCCCTGTTTCGTATAATTTTACCTCAAGGGCTTGTGATTGCCCTGCCAAACCTGGGTAATTCGCTGATTGCACTTTTTAAGGAAGGAAGCCTTGCCTTTACAATCGGCCTTATAGATATGATGGGGGCTGGTAATTTAATCATTTCCAGAAATTACGGGGCCTATTCTCTGGAAACTTATATTGCACTTGCAATAATTTACTGGGTGCTCACAATTATAATTGAACAGATTTTTAAGGCTCTGGAAAAAAAGTTTAATCCGGCTGCTCGTGGGGCGGCTGGACGTGAGCTTGCACGGGGAGGTTCTAATGGACTTTAACTGGCCTTACCTTGCACGAACCTTTGTTCTCTGTTTGCGAGCTCTTCCTGTTACTCTGGAAATTACAGCGGTTTCACTTTTGCTGGCTTTGCTTCCGGCCCTTCTGATTGCCCTTTGCCGCCTGCACAAAGTGCGCCTTCTTGACTTCTTGTGCAAAGTCTTTGTTTCTTTTATCCGTGGAACTCCAATTGTATTGCAAATTCTGATTGTCTACAGTATTTGTCCTAGTTTGTTGAATGCTTTTGTAAAAGGCATGGGGCTTTCTGTAAATGTTTTTGATATAAATCCTATAATTTATGCTTTTACGGTTTTTGGAATAAACACCACAGCGGTGCTTTCGGAATGCTTCCGTTCTGCAATTGCTTCGGTAGATAAGGGGCAGATGGAGGCCGCTTTGAGTGTGGGCGAAAGTCCTGTGCGTGCATTTTTAAGAATAATTTTGCCCCAGGCCGCAGTTTCTGCTTTGCCAAATCTTTGTACCCTCACCATTATTTTGATTAAAAACACTTCACTTGCCTTTATGATGACGGTTCGCGAAATTACAGCGGTTGCAAAAATAGAAGCGGCTTACGGCTACAATTATGTAGAATCCTACATTGATATTTTTGTGATTTACATTATTATAGGAATGCTGGTGCAATTTTTATTCAGGAAGCTGGAAGGCAGGCTTGTTTTTAGAGGTGTAAGATGCTCAAAGTAAGCAATGTTTATAAATCATTTGGAAAAACTAAGGTTCTTAAGGGCATTTCGCTTGAAGTAAAGAAAGGCCAGGTGCTTGCCGTAATTGGTCCCTCTGGTGCCGGAAAAACAACCCTGCTTCGCTGTTTGAATTTCCTGGAAAGTGCAGATTCGGGCAGTATGGATTTTGATGATTTACATGTTGATTTAAGCAAGGTTTCTAAGAAGACTATGCTGCAAATCCGTAGAAAAACGGCTTTTGTTTTTCAGAACTATAATCTTTTTGCCAATAAAACAGCCCTTGAAAACGTTATGGAAGGCCTTATTGTTTCTAAAAAGATGAAGAAGGACAAGGCGCGTGACCTGGCAGAAGCAGCTCTTGCAAAGGTGGGGCTTTCTGACCGGGCCGATTATTATCCTTCAAGTCTTTCCGGTGGCCAGCAGCAGAGGGTTGGAATTGCCCGAGCCTTTGCCCTGAATCCGGAGGTTATTCTTTTTGATGAACCAACTTCGGCCCTGGATCCGGAATTGATTGGAGAAGTTTTGGCTGTTATAAGAGGATTGGCAGAGGAGGGCGTTACCATGGTAATAGTTACCCATGAAATGACCTTTGCCCGCGAAATTGCCGACCGCGTAATCTTTATGGAAGACGGCCAGATTGTAGAAGAAGGCAGTCCGTCACAAATCTTTGAGAATCCACAAGAAAATCGAACAAGAGAATTTCTTTCACGCGTTTGTGTTTCCTCATTATAAATTTCCACTTCCCAAAAAAAATGGCTCCCAGTCACAAAAACGGCTTTGCGAAACCGCGGACTAGTCCGCTAGGCGCTGATTGTGCTTGTAATTATATACGTTTGCCGCTTGCGCGGCAGCACAATCAGAGCCTTTTCGAAAAACCGTTTTGTTCCTTCGCGCCATTTTTTTAGATTAGGATTGTGCATTAATAAATAAAACATTCGAGTTTGCGAAGCAAACTCGCAAAGGGGATGTCTAATAAGATTTGGGACTGCGGTCATTGAGCTTGTCGAAATGACCATTTACACTATATGTGGTGGTTTCGACAAGCTCAACCACCGCATTACTTACTTATTAGACATTCCCTTATTACCTATCAACCTACTAGAAACATCTTGTTGATTTTCACAATTCTTGTTATAATCATCTTATGATAGTTTCAACTAGAGGACGTTACGCCCTGCGTGTTATGATAGATCTTGCGGAACAGAATGCAGATACCTATGTTCCTCTTAAGGATATTGTTCAAAGACAGAATATTTCTCAAAAATATGTCGAAGCAATTATGACCCTTCTTTCTAAAAACGGCTTCGTTACTGCTTTGCATGGAAAAGGCGGCGGCTATAAATTAAACCGTAAGCCAGAAGAATACAAAATCGGCGAAATTCTGCGCCTTACAGAAGGAACTCTGGCTCCTGTGGCCTGTCTGGAAGCTGGTGCAGAACCTTGCGAGCGAGCCCCAAATTGCCGTACCCTTCCTTTGTGGAAAGAATTGGACAATCGTGTTTCTGGCTTTTTGGACAGCGTAACACTTGCTGACTATATGTTTAAGGCTGCCCGGTAGGCAGCCGGTGTTCAACCGAAAAGCGTTAAAAAAAACGCGCCAGCGTTTTTTAGCTTATCCACTTTTTTTTTGTTTTACGGAGTATCATTCATGGAATATACAAACCTCAATTTACCCGCTGCTGGAGACACTGTAGTTGTAGGAATGTCTGGCGGCGTAGATTCAACACTTACTGCTTATCTTTTAAAGTCTCGTGGCTGCAAGGTGATTGGTGTAACAATGTCTCTTTGGGATGATTCTTTTCCAATAGCCCGCGAAGATGATGGTACAGCAAAGGCTGTAAAAGATGCCTGATTTGGTCCCGGCGAAGCTGATGATATAGAAGAATGTAAGCGTTTTTGCGAAAAATACGATATTGAATATCATGTTATCGATGTAAAAGAGCAGTATAAACGTGAGGTTTTGGAATATTTTAAGGCTGAATATAGAGCAGGACGCACACCAAATCCTTGTATCCGCTGTAACCGTATGATAAAGTTCGGTGCCCTTTTGCAGGGAGTTGAAGCTCTTGGAATTAAATATGACTACTTCTGCACAGGACACTATGCAAAAATTGTTCGTCCAGAAGAGGGGATTTTTGGTACAGATGCAAGACCAGCAATGATTGCAACTGCAACTGATATTTCAAAAGATCAGACCTACTTCCTTTACCGTGTACCTACTTCTGTTCTGGAAAAGGTTCGCTTTCCTCTGGCCCTTATGAAAAAGTCTGAGGTTTTTGAACTTGCCCGCCAGGCAGGCCTTGAAGCCGCAGAAAGAGCCGAAAGTCAGGACTTTATCAGCTCTGAATATTTTGATCTTCTCTTTGCTGATGTGCCATCAAAGCCTGGTGATATTATAGACCTGGACGGCCATGTGATTGGAAAGCACCGTGGTATAGAACACTACACCGTAGGACAGCGCCGCGGTCTTGATGTTGCGGTTGGTTATCCGGTTTACGTTCATTCAATTGACGCTAAAAACAATGTGGTGGTTCTGGCACCTAACTCTGCTTTGGATTCTAATGGTCTTATTGCAGATGATTTTGTCTGGGCGGGAGACCTTGAACCTCCGGCCGAGTTTGAAGGAAGCAAAGCTCTTGAAGTGATGGTAAAAATCCGCCTGGCCAGCAAGCCTGTTCCGGCCCGCATTGAACACTACCTGCCAGCAGCTGGTGACAACTTTGAATACCGCGGCACTGCCTGGCGAGTTACCTTCGATACTCCTCAGAGGGCCGTTGCCCCGGGCCAGTCTGTCGTTCTGTACAAAGACGGCGTAATTCTTGGCGGGGGAGTGATTGTAAAAGGCTGCTAGCGGCTAAGCTTTCTGTACTGTACGCGTTTTGGAACGCCGGCTTCTTCACCGAACTGTTCTTTCTTCCATTCGGCGTAGTCGCTCCAGTTGCCTTCAAAGAAGCGAACTTCGGAGTTGTTTTCAAAGGCCAGGATATGAGTACAGATGCGGTCCAGAAACCAGCGGTCGTGGCTGACTACAAGGGCACAGCCGGCAAAGTCTTCCAGGGCTTCTTCCAGGGCGCGCACTGTTTCTACGTCTAAGTCGTTTGTAGGTTCGTCCAGCATAAGAACGTTGCCGCTTTCTTTAAGCATAAGTCCAAGGTTCAAACGGTTGCGTTCACCACCGCTCAAAACTGAAACTTTCTTGTTCTGATCTGCACCGCCAAAGTTGAACCAGCCGCAGTAAGCATGGGCATTTACTTCGCGAACGCCGCCTTCCAGCGCACGTCCCTTTTCATCAACAGCGCCCAGCTTAATCAAATCAGCGCCGCCACTCAAGGTTTCGTATACAGTTTTATTTTCGTCCAGTGTGCTTCTCATCTGGTCTACGTACACAGCCTTTACTGTAGAGCCTATCTTAATTTCACCAGCATCCGGCTTTTCAAGGCCCGCAATCAGCTTGAACAAGGTAGTTTTACCCGCACCGTTAGGACCGACAATACCAACAATAGCACCAGCCGGAATATGAACATTCAGATTTTCAAACAGAAGCTTTTCGCCAAAGGATTTTGTAACGCCTTCCAGATCAATTACCTGACCGCCAAGGCGAGGTCCAGCAGGAATAGAAATCTGTGTATCCTTAAGCTGCTTCTTGCTTTCCTGAGACATAAGCTCGTTGTAGCGGGTAATGTGTTCCTTGTGCTTTGCCTGACGTCCCTTTGCGCTCATGTGAATCCATTCCAACTCGCGGGCAATTTCCTTCTGGCGGGCAGATTCATTTTTGTTTTCCTGAGCAAGGCGGGCATTTTTCTGTTCCAGCCAGCTGGAATAGTTTCCCTTAAAAGGATAACCTTCACCACGGTCCAGCTCCAGAATCCAGCCGGCAACATCATCAAGGAAGTAGCGGTCATGGGTGATGGCAATTACAGTTCCTGGGTAAGAATGAAGATGATTTTCAAGCCAGGCTACAGTTTCTGCGTCCAGATGGTTTGTAGGTTCGTCCAGCAAAAGAATATCAGGCTTCTGAAGAAGAAGGCGGCAGAGTGCAACTCGGCGTCGTTCACCTCCAGAAAGAACATCTACAACCTGGTCTGCAGGAGGACAGCGCAAAGCGTCCATAGCAAGTTCAAGGTTATTATCAAGATTCCAGGCATCAAGCATATCAAGCTTTTCCTGAACCTCTGCCTGACGGGCAGCCAGCTTGTCAAAATCTGCATCCGGGTCGCCGTAGGCTTCACTAATCTTATCAAATTCTTCAAGCAAATCTGTGATTGGTTTTACACCTTCTTTTACAACCTCTAAAACAGTCTTTCCAGGCTCCAGCTCTGGTTCCTGTTCCAGATAGCCGATTGTATAACCTTCCAAAAGGTGAGTTTCTCCTGTAAAGTCGGTGTCTTTTCCTGCAAGAATCTTAAAAAGGGAAGATTTTCCTGAACCGTTAGGTCCAACAACACCAATTTTTGCACCGTAATAATATGAAATACTGATGTCTTTTAATACAACTTTAGTTCCGTAAGAGCGCGATACGCGATCCATTGTGTAAATGATTTTTTTATCATCAAACGTTTTAGCCATGTATGATTTCCTTGAATATATATATTACGCAAGCACAGCTTGCTTTCGAGCCAGATGACTTAGCAATATGTATATTTTAACAGAAAAATGCCCTATATGGAAGATGCGGAGCCCTGTACCTGCTGTATATACTTTTACTTTACATATTCAAACCTATCGAGTATAATTTTTTGGGTTTTTATGGATAAAATTATATCTTTTATTTCAGACTTCACTATAGGCCGAAGTTTTAAGTCCTTCCTTTCAGACTTATTCGAAGTGCTTATAATCACTATGCCTGATGAAGCTGCGGAAGCAATCGCGGCTGGAGATATAAGTCTTATCCTCATAGATTTATCTCAAAACACAAGTATTCCCGAAGACTTTTTAGCTTATCTTTGTCAGGAAAAAATTATAGAAAAGATTCCTGTTGCCGTCATCCTTGAAAAAACTGATATAGAAAAAGAAATTACCTTGCTTTCAAATGGCTGTTCCGAAATTTTTTATCAGCCCTTTGATTCAATCATAATTCGCAAACGTCTTTTGAATCTGGTAAAAATTAAGTCGCTTTCGTCTAATGTTTCAAATTATGAAAAACAGCTGATTACCGACCCTCTTACAGGTCTGCTTAACAAGGCTGGTTTTATTTCTTTTGTTCGTAAGATAATCCGCTTAAAAAAGCCCGGTGCCTTTATTATGTGCGATATGGACGGGCTTAAGTTTATTAATGATAATTATTCGCATCAGGTTGGTGACGACATTATCGTGAATGTTGCAGATTGTCTTTATGCCTGTATGCCTGATGATGCCTTTGTGGCCCATATTTCTGGTGATGAATTTTGTGTTTTCTTAAATGACATAACTTCGCGCGAACGAATTTCTGAGCTTTGTGCAACATTCCAGAAAACCCTTTTGCGAAAAGCCCTGCTTCCAGATTTAGCCCGCCCGGTAACAGCTTCTATTGGAATTGCACTTTTCCCGGAAACTGGAACCACCTTTGATATTTTGCAGAACAAGGCTGACCATGCCATGGTTTATGTAAAAAATCACGGAAAAAACGGCTTTAAGTTTCATGAAGCCCGCGATGACCGGGAAGAGCAGTTGAAGGGGCGCCAGGAATGTACAAATATTTCTATGGATTTAATGCTTAAGCCTCGTGATGGTGAAGAAATACAGACCTGGCTTAAGTTTGGTGAATTTCGTATTGTTTTTCTTACTTATCAAAAGTATGCAAAAGAAAAGTTTGAAGCCGATTATTGTCTTTTAAATATTGTAGATAAGGAAAATCCAGAAAATCCTGATTCAGCAAAAGTTGTGACAATCAACACAAAAATTTCTACTTTTATAAAAGATGCACTTTTTCCGGGAATTTTTTCCTGGTACAGTATTAATCAGCTGCTTGTTTTTTCTACAGAAATGGAAAACTTCCCTCAGGGCATTGAACGCCTTAAGAGGGAATTAAAAGAAGAGCTGGAGTATCTCCAGCTCGAAATTCAGCTCATAAGAGCTTCTTAGTTATAGGCTTCTTCTACAATAGCATCCAGAATCTCTGGGAAATACCAGGTCTGTTCTTCACGATTATAAAAACCGTAATGCTCATTGTAGTCATTTCCCTTTACTTCCCAAACCTGATTATCCCACAACATACATGGAATTCCATGAGCCTTTGTGAACTTAATAAAATCATGGAACCAGGCAACGCGGTCTTCGAGGTTATTTTTGTTTGTTGCGCCATATTCTCCTATATAAACGGCATATCCGTTGGCAACAAATTTATCTGCAAGTCGTTTGAATGTCATGGCGTTTTCACGGCTCATCTGGCTTGTATACTTTGTAGCTCCCGGAGATTCCATTGCAAACTTATAAGGTGAATACATGTGGATAGAAACAATCAGGTGGCCGCTTTCAATATCGCTTGGCATTACAAATGCATCTGCAAGGGCAGAATCTGGCGAAGCCTGAAGACCAGGGCAGGCGATAAAGCGTTTTGCGTTGTTTCCGCCGCTGGCACGGATTGTGTTTACTACATCCTGATTCAATTTGTTCAATGTTTCTGCAGCATCTTTACATTCAGCCGCATTTGGGTCAAACCACCATTCATGACTTGTTCCTACCAGTCGTGGTTCATTCATTGTTTCAAAAACAAGGTGTTCATCATAACCATTATTAAAGGCCAGACAAATCTGTGTCCAGATGTTTTCAAGGTAGCGTTTTGATTCCTCATAATTTGTTGTATTAGGATAGTAACCGTTTCCTGCCTTCATTTTTGCAGGGCTGTTGTTATTATCATGATGAGAATTCAAAATAACGTACATGTCTTCTTCAATTGCCCAGTCTGTGATTTCTTTTACACGAGACATCCATTTTGGATCGATTGTGTAGTTTGAATCAATAAGATGATTGTGCCATGAAACCGGAATACGGATTGTCTTGATTCCAGATTTTGCAAGACCTTGAATCATTTCTTTTGTGGTTTTGGGCTGTCCCCAGCTGGTTTCTGAATTAATTCTTTTTGAACCTGTTGCATCAAGGGTATTTCCCAGGTTCCAGCCGGTTTTCATGTCTTTTACTGTTTCAATCGCGCTGTTTGCATTAAAATTCTTTTTCCCAGAATCAACAATTGCATTACTTGCGTTAAAAACTGTTTCTGGTGCCTTTACTTTTACTGCGGCAGAACAAGCTGTTGTAAAGAGCATTAAGGCCGCTGTAAATAATAGTTTTGTCTTTTTCATTATTACTCCTGTTTAAGCAAAATTTAGTAAATTATAGCACCTTAAGTCAGAAATAAAATAATAAATATTCAAAAAAATAGTAGAATAATCTTATACTTTTTGTTTTTTATGCTTATTTTAATAGCGAATTGTTATATTTATTTTATTTTTAAAATGCTAAGATGCAGTCATTATGGGATTCAACAAGGATTTTGTATGGGGAGCTGCAACTGCTTCCTTTCAGATTGAAGGTGCCTGGAACGAAGATGGAAAAGTTCCTGGCATTTGGGATGTTTTCTGCCACGAAGGCGGTCATGTACATAATGATTCAACAGGAGATGTAGCCTGCGATCATTATCATCACTATAAAGAAGATGTAAAACTTATGTCTGAGCTTGGACTTAAGGCTTACCGTTTTTCTATTTCATGGCCTCGAATTTTGAGTGATGTAAATGGAAGTGTTAATCAGAAGGGAATAGATTTTTACAATAATCTGATTGATGAACTTTTGAAGTATAACATTACTCCTTACGTAACTTTGTATCACTGGGATTTGCCATATTACGCTTACTTGCGTGGCGGCTGGCTTAATCCTGAAATTTCAGACTGGTTTGAAAAATACACAGAAGTGATTGCTCAGAATTTTGGTGACAGAGTAAAGCACTTTATTACTTTTAACGAACCTTCGGTTTTTGTCGGCTGCGGAATGATGCAGGGTACTCATGCTCCAGGACTTAAGCTTGGAACTCGTGATTTGCTCAATGCCGGCCACAATATACACATGGCACATGGAAAGGCTGTGCGCGTTCTGCGAAAACTTGTTCCAGATGCTCAGGTGGGAATTACTGTTGCAGAAATGCCTGCTATTCCAAATACTCCAGCTGACGAAGAGGCTGCTTATGAATCACAGTTCTTCTGCGGTAAGGGAAATATTGTCTGGTCAAGCTCTTTCTGGTGCGACCCAATTATTTTGGGAAAGTATCCTCAGCAGCTTTTGGATGAATGTAAGGATATCTTCCCGGGATTTACTGATGAAGACATGAAGCTTATTAGTCAGAAAATTGATTTTGTTGGTTTGAATATTTACCAGGGCCGTTATGTTGGTGAGTGGGTTAGACCAGATGGCATGGCTCATAATGAACTTGGCTGGGATATTAAACCTGAAGCTTTGCGCTGGGGTGTTAAGCACTTTACAAAGCGCTACAAGATGCCAATCTACATTACAGAAAACGGTCTTACCTGCCACGACTGGGTTAGCCTTGACGGCAAGGTTCATGACCCTAACCGCATAGACTTTCTTCACCGCTATCTGCTTTGCCTGCGCAAGGCTGCAGAAGAAGGCTGCGATGTTCGCGGTTATTTCCAGTGGTCTTTCATGGATAACTTTGAATGGGCCGCAGGTTATAATCCTCGTTTTGGTATGGTTTTCTGTGATTATCAGACACTCAAACGCACACCAAAAGATTCCGCATACTGGTATAAATCTGTGATTGAAAACAACGGCGAGAATTTGTAATAAACTCGTAAAAAAAAATTGTGCTCCCGTTGCGCGTTCTTGGAAAACGCACGGTGCAAGCCGTATAGGAATCCTATCCACTGCGCTTCGCGCCGGCTTGCAAGTGGTTTTCCAATCCCGCTCCACTCGCGCACAATTTTTTTTGCCTTTTGGATTATAAATACTTGCTTATTTCAATCCCAGGTTTATACTCTTGAGGAGAACATTCCTTTTCAAAAATCATTACATTCGGTTCTTTTGATGAGAATGGTTTCCATTCCGGCATAGTTTCCTTTTCAGCTTTCTGGCGTTCAATATACTCTGCCTTTGTTGGCTGATAGTTTACGCCTGCGCTTGCAGAAAGACCTGCGCTTTTTACTCCATCATCATTAGGATTGCCTGTTTTAATGAAGTTACACATATAGTTGCACATGTGGCGGGCTATATCATAATGCATGCCTGTAAATGGACGCCAGCATTTTGCAAGGCTTTCAAAGAAGAACCAGAGATCTACGGAATGGAAGGTTCCCGGATTATCCCATCCTGGAATTGGCACATCAAATTTGTAGACATAGTTTTTACCAGACAGGCCCTGTGCCTCTTCAGCCTTCATAAGCTTTCTGATTCCAAGTTCAACAGTGTTTATCCAGCTTTCCTTGTTTTCCGGATTTGGCGAATCATTAAATTCGTCTCCCGTGTAACCAATAAAAAGTGGTGGCGGGGTAACTCCGTCTTTTTCAACTGCCGAAATAATATCATTGTGGTTAAAGTTATTGTCGTAAACAGGGCACCAGGTTGCGGCTGACTTACTGAATCCGCCCCATTGATCCCACTTTTTCCAGAGAGTTTCTGTAGAAAGTGCCCGGGCCTCCTTAAGGTTTTTTACTCCGCAAAATTCAAAGAAGTCCTGGCCAATTTTTTCTGCGTCTGCAATTGTGTGGCGGGGGAATAAATTGTGGAAAGGATTTACAAACACTCCGCTTTCTACAACGGCCCGCTTAAAGTATTTGCGGCTTTCTGAATTCTGAATATGACAGAGAACACTACCGCCGCCGGCAGACTGGCCGCCGATTGTAATGTTTTCCGGGTCACCACCAAAGGCGGCGATATTGCGGCTTACCCATTTAAGGGCAAATTGCTGGTCCTGCAAGCCAAAGTTCGCAGCTGCATCCGGGTATTCAGATGTAATTTCTTTGTGGCAGGTAAAACCAAAAAGATTAACACGATAATTTATTGTAACAACAACAATTCCACGGCGGGCAATGCGTTCTCCGTCAAATTCCATTTCGGAAGCGTTTCCAACCTGCCAGCCGCCGCCGAAAATCCAGAAATAAACCGGGAGTTTTTCGTCTGCGCTTCGAGCTGGGGTCCAAACGTTCAGATAAAGGCAGTCTTCGTTATATTCAAGCTCTGTGTCTACGCACCATTCCTTTCCGTACAGGTCATCGTCGGGTGGGGTAGGGGTTGCACCAGGCTGAACCGGAACTGCAGAAAATTTGTAACATTCTCTAACACCTTCCCATTTTGCAGCCGGCTGTGGAGGTGCCCAGCGTAACTTTCCAACTGGAGGGGCCGCAAATGGAATGCCCTTAAATGCTGTAATGCGGGGGTCTGCTGCCGGCAAGCCACGAACAATTCCTTCTTCTACTTTTACTTGTCTAATCATATTATACCTTCTGATAAATCTGATAAAAAAGGCTGCGAAGCGAGGAGTATCGCAACGCAGCCAAAGTTAGTGTTAATTAATTATATTTATGGAGGACTAATTACTCCTTAACACCACCAATTGTCATACCTACAACGAAGTATTTCTGAACAAACGGATATACAACGAGGATAGGAAGTGTTGCAACAACTGTAATCGAAGAACGAATACTGATTGGTGTCGACTTAGAAGCTGTAGAACCTGCAGAAGCAGCTACGGCCATAGAGTTTGCATCTGCGGCAGAAGCACTCTGGTTCTGACTCTGCTGTAAGAAAGACATCAATACATATTGCAATGAATGAAGTTTTGGCTTATTTGAACAGTAGAGGTATGTATCAAACCAGCTGTTCCAGGCATTTACTGCAGTAAAGAGACAAATCATGGCGATTGAAGGAATAATGAGTGGCATAATAATCTGCATGAAGATTTTGAACTCATTTGCACCATCAATTCGGGCAGATTCAACAAAGCTGTCTGGCAAACCATTGATATAAGTTCTTACAAGAATAAAGTTGAATACATCTACAAGACACGGAATGATGTAAACAGAATACTTTCCAAGCAGGTGAAGATTTTTAATCAACATGTATCCTGGGATAAGACCTGCATTTACATACATAGAAATTACCAGAATAGTTGTAAGTGGCTTTCTGATTACAAATTCCTTGCGGCTTAAAGCGTAAGCAAGCATAGATGTACAGAATACACTTAAAACTGTCTGCAAAACTGTTCTTGAAACAGAAATAATCAGAGCTTTTGGAATTCGGTCTGTTACAAAAAGATTGCTGTAGTTCTGGAAAGTCCATTTTCTTGGGATGAGTTTAATTCCACCTTTAAGGGAATCAAGACCATCATTGAAAGAAATTGCGATTGTATTCCAGAATGGATAAACTGTTGCAATAACAACAAAGGCAAGAACAATGTAGATGATAAAATCTAAAATAAAGTTACTTACATTTGTACGTCTTCTGGCTGCTGCATATTCGTTTCTTTTCTTTTCATCAATCATCATATCAGACGCTCCTCACCGCTCTTCTTTGCAATAGAGTTTGCAATTACAAGAAGAATGATATTAACAACATTTTTAAAGATACCAGCAGCGGTAGCAAGACCGTATCTTGAAAGTTTGAAACCGTATTTCAATACGTAAATATCAATTGTTTCTGCTACATCCTGAATCATACCGTTCTGCAACAAGTATGGCATTTCAAAGTTTGCATCAAGAATATGTCCGGCAGACATAATCATCATAATGATGATTGTAGGCTTAATTCCTGGCAATGTGATGTGCCAGATTTTGCGGAGACGTCCACAACCGTCAATCTGTGCTGCTTCGTACAGACATGGGTCAATGGCTGTCATTGCACCAAGGTAAACAATTGTATTCCAACCAACTTCCTTCCATACGTAAGTCCAACCAATGATGTGCCAGAAGTATTTTGGAACTGCAAGCCACTGTACCGGCTGTTTTACCAGGTGCAGGCTTGTTAATATGTCATTTAAAATTCCGTCTTCTACGGAAAGAACATTCGCAACTAAACCCGTTACAATAACCCAAGAAAGGAAGTGTGGGAGATAAGAAACTGTCTGAACGAATCTTTTAATACCAATGTAGCGGACTTCGTTCAGGAAAACTGCAATAAGAATTGCAGTAACGTAACCAAGTGCGGTACTTATAAGGCTCATTCCTACGGTATTTCTTAAAGAAAGAAGGAATTCTTTCTCTGTGAACAACTGAATGAACCATTTGAATCCAACCCAGTCTTGCTGAGCAAAAGATTTATATGGCTTATAATCCTGGAAAGCCATTGTCCATCCCCAAAGAGGGACATATCTGAATAAAATTATATAAAGAACAAAAGGAAGAGACATAAGGATAAGCATTTTCTGCTTTCCAAGTAGTTTCCATTTATTTTTTTTATTTGTGAGTTCTGTAGCAGTTAATTCCTGCTTAGAATCTTTAGCTTTTTTATTTTTCATAAAAAATACCCGTTTTAGAAATATTAAAAAAAAAGTCCACAGAATAAACTCCGTGGACTTTTTTTTCGTGACAGAAGCAATTTACTTGCTCCCGTCACTGGTCAAACTGACACTCCGTGCCAGAACCAAAAATTAGTCCTGGAAACCACCGAATAATTCTACACGGTGATCGAGCTGCTGCTGCATGAACTTGTTGTATGTTGCTGTAAGAGGCTGGAGAAGTCCTGCATACTCATTCCATGTAGCTTCAAATTCTTCTGGTTTGCCCATAATCATCTTTGGAAGATACTTTCTCTGGATAGATTCGAAACCAGTCATAGCAACTGCTGCTTCTTCTTCGAATCCGCCATTTTCTGCAGATGGGTTGCACTGCCACATTGGGTACCAACCAGCATTCTTTGGAGGGTTAGCATCTACGAATTCAGCATAAGAACCTACACCGTAAGCATTCCAGAGTTCGATATCAACAGGTTTCTGGCTGAGGGCATATTCCCATTCAAGGTCATCCATAGAACGTGTGTATCCAGATGGCATTGTTCCTTCCAGTTTTGGAGCTTCTTCTGCCCAAAGGAGAGCGCGGTTCTTCTGGAGCCAGTTTGGATCTTTCTGATCTGCACGCTGTTTGTCTGTTCTGTAAGCACGTCCGTTAGCGTCGATCTGGTAATCTTCACCTTCAAATCCCCAGTAAAGGATCTTCTGGTTTTCTTCTTCGATCATCTTGTCCATGAACTGAAGAATCTTGATAGCCTTGTCTTCTGGACACTTTACAGTAATACCAAAACCTCTCTGGAGGTTTGGAAGTGAACGATCGCGATAGTGTGGTTTAATTGATTCATCAAATGTGATTGCCAATGGAGCATAAGTTCTTTCATCTTTTCCTGCTGACCAGAGAGTCTGTTCTGGTTCACCCATAAACTGCCATCCCTGAATGAACATACCGAGTACACGGCCCTGAGCAATCTTAGCATAGTACTGGTCGCGGTTATCTGTGAAAGAAGCTGGGTCAATCAAGCCTCTCTGGAAGTATCCGTTAGCAAGTTTGAACCATCTGTGTGCATTTTCATCAGCAAAGTTGTCTGTGTAAACATATTTTCCGTTTTCAAGAGTAACGTGTCCGTTACCATCGTTTGGATATCCAGCCAAGAAGTTAGGTGGGTTCCAAAGGTCAAATGCTTCCCAGTCAGCTGTGATGATATTGAATGGAATTGTTGGCATACCATCAATTGTTGGATACTTCTGATAGTATTTTTCAAGAAGATCGAAGTACTGATCTACAGTTTTGATTACAGGATATCCGAATTCTTTAAGAACAGCCTTCTGAATCCACCAACCATTCTGGTTGTAATATGTATCTGATGGGATACCATCGATTACACCATAGTTTGGAAGAGAGTAGATGTGTTCTTTAACGATTTTTCCGTTAGCATCTTTTTCTGAATCCTGGTCAATCATCTTTTTCCAGGCAGATTCATAATGCTTTCTCAAGTTTGGAGCATATTTTTCTACGAGTGGCTTAAGGTCGCGAAGACAACCGGCACCCTGGAACTTCTCTGAGTCTACTTCAACGAGATCAGGAAGGTCACCAGAAGCAATAAGTACACCAATCTTCTGGTCTTTATCACCTACAAGGATATCCCAAGAGAAAGTTACACCGAACTTTTCTTCAATCCACTTGTAAGTTTTGTTATCAGCAGGTGGCTGCTCACGCTGCTGAATTGTGAATACAGAGATGTTCATAGACTTGCTTTTGCCAGCTCCGCCTTTACATCCAACCAAGCTTAATGCCATAACTGCTGCTAAAGCAACTGACATTACTTTTTTCATAAAAGTCCTCCTTAATTTTTATGACTTTTTCCTAATCGACTGTGAAAATTCAATCGATTTACTTAGATAAATGGTAAACCCTAACTTTTAGATTCGCAATCGGGAGAATCCCCCAAATTTTAAAAAATCTTCAAAGTTAAACGATTTATATAAAAATAATAAGCCCAGTTATCAAAAAACACAACTAAAATTTGTAAAAAAACACAGTAAAATTGTATTAACCTAGACAAATTTGATATTTTTAAGCTGCCCGTTTCCTGTTCCTGTAAATTTCAGATAAAGACTGCCTTTTCCATCTGGAAACTGTATTTCTGCACTGTGCTCTTCCCAGAAATTCGACCCGTCGGTTAAATTAATCTTGCCAAGTACCGGCCCATCCCAAGTTGTCCTTACTTCAAACTCCCCGTGAATATATCCGCGAGTCGTAATACTCAGCCCCCTGGCATTTTTATAGTCAAAGTATTTAAATCCAATATTCGTGTTCTTACAAATTCCTGTTATAAAAGAAGAATCTTCCGCTTTCTCCACCCCAGCAAGCGGGTTGCCGTCAGGGTTATCGCAGCCGTATTGAGTTACCTTTGGAAAGCCCTCTCCCACATACATAGAAGGCTTATCTGTAAATATGTTGCAGGCAATATAAGCCGGATATTGGCCTTTTGCTGGAAGCGGGCCGTCATTTAGTCCGCAGGAAGTAATTTCTACCTGAGGAATGCTGCCATCGGCAAGCACCTGCATTTTTTCTGCGCAGCCCTGGCGGCTGTACCAGGTGCCGTTTGTGTGATGGTGATAGAAAATGTAATACTGGCCGTTTATAAGTTCAAAGCCGCCGTGATTGTTTGCACCGTAAGCTGATGGCATATCGGCGGGCTTGTAACTTCCGATTCCTATATCGCAGTTACTTACGATAACGCCCCGATAAATAAATCCGTCTCTTGGATTTTTACTGGTGGCATAACAAAGCTCGTGCATAACCTGTGAAGAATAAACAAAGTAGTAGCTGTCGCCAATCTTTCTGATAGACGGTGCTTCAAAAAATGCGTGGCCCTTAAATCCTTCCCAGTTTTCTGTAGAAGCCAGAGCATAAGAATATGCTCCTCCAGCGGCTTTTTGCTGGGCAGTGGCTGTGGCGCAGGCTTCTTTTTCTGGCAGAGTGTAGCAGTCTCCCGGTACAATTACTGCAGGTTCTTCTATTATAGTAAGCATATCTTTTCCAAGGACTGTAGCCATAGCACCAATACGGTCGCGCATGCCGTTTCCGCTAAAGCCGGTGTAAAGGTAAGTTTTTTCTCCTTCGCACAAAACTGCCGGGTCAAACTGAGGCATGTCGCCCTTTCGTTCCCCAAGTCTTGTTCCGTCCTGATAATGAACATATCCGTAGAACTTGTAGCGTCCGGCGGGCTTATCGCACACTGCAACAGAAACGAATCCTACCTTGTCAAAAACGTAATAAAGATAATAGCGTCCGTCCGGGCCCTGGCAAACATCTGGAGCATACAAAACCATGCGGCCGTTGTTTGCTTTATCATCTTCTTTTCTATATATAACACCTTCATAGCGCCAGTCGCTTAAATCTGTAACCGGAGCTGACCAGCACACATAATCTCCAAGACAGAATACCGGTCCGCCTGCTAAATCGTGGGAACCGTAAACATAAACTCTGTCTCCAAAAACATGTGGCTCTCCGTCTGGAATATATTCCCAGGAAGGAAGATATGGATTAAATACATTTTTTTTCATTCAAAACCTCTTGTTAAACGTTTTACTAAACCGTAAAATAAGGGTACAATCAAACTATGAAAAAGGCAAGAAAAATTTTAACCATAATCTCAGGAGGATTTCTAATTATGTCATGTTGTGGCAAAAGTGCTTCTAAGCTTGAATTAACCCCGCTTTCAGAAATGCAGAAACTGATGGCCGAAAAAATTGTAAAGCTCCCCACAGAAAATAATCCGGTTATTGCGCATAAATTTGGTGCTGATCCAGCAGTTCTTATCTATAAAGATACTGTTTATGTTTATTCAACAAACGATATGCAGCAGCTTGAATATTCAGCCGGTAAGGAAGAAAACCGATATAACAAAATCAATTCATTAAATCTTTTTTCTTCTAAGGATTTAGTAAACTGGACAGATTTGGGTGAGATTCCTGTAGCTGGAAAAAACGGCGGTAAGGGAGATGCCACATGGGCTACAAATTCCTGGGCACCTGCTATTGCTTACAAAAATATTGATGGAAAAGACAAATTCTTCCTTTATTTTGCAGACAGCGGAAACGGAATTGGTGTTCTTACAGCTGATAGTCCAAAGGGACCTTTTACAGATCCTATAAAAAAGCCTTTAATTTCCCGCCAGACTCCAAACTGTGCAAATGTAAACTGGCTTTTTGACCCTGCAGTTTTTGTAGATGATGATGGCACAGGTTACATTTATTTTGGAGGCGGACACAATCCAGATGCATTCGAGCATCCAAAAACAGCCCGCTGTGCTCAGCTTGGTCCAGATATGATTAGCATTGTTGGCACCCCTGCAGAAATTGACGCTCCATATCTTTTTGAAGATTCTGGAATCAACAAAATTAACAATCTCTACTATTATACATACTGTGCAAACTGGACAGAGCGTCCTGCTGGTAGCGGTCCTGAAGTTCCTCCAATTGCGGTAATTGCTTATATGACTTCTGAAAAGCCTTTGGGACCATTTACTTACCAGGGCTGGACTCTTAAAAATCCTGGAACCTACTTTGGCGCTTGGGGTAACAATCACCACTGGATTTTTGAATTTAAGGGAAAACACTATATTGCATATCATGCTCAGATAACCGAAAAGCAGCTGGGCCTGGAAAAAGGCGGATACCGAAGCATCTTTATTAATGAGTTTGAAGTAAATGCTGATGGCAGCCTGCCTGTTCAGAATATGAAGATGGAAGGCGTTAGCCAGCTTGCAGCATTTAATCCTTTTGAAGAAGTTGCGGCTGCAACATTCCATTCTTCAAGAAATGTGGCTGTTACATCAGAGCAGACCCTTTCGCCAGTTGCTGATGGCGGATACATTTGCATTAAGGGTGTAGATTTTGCTGATGGAGCACAAAAGGCCTTACTCAAAGTAATTCCTGGTGAAAATTCAAAGGATTCTGTTCTGAAGATTTGTGCAGACCATTTTGGTTCAAACGGCACTCTTCTTGCCGAAGTAAAAATCGGCAACAAAAGTGAAGTAGAAACAAAACTCGCAAATATTACTGGCAAGCACGATTTATACTTTGTATTCTCAGGAAAGTATGAACTTGCATCCTGGAAGTTTGAAAAATAATACTTACACTGAAAATAGGGGCTACCACAAAATCACGTTCGAAACTGCATGAGTCTTCGCTTTTTTTGTGTATAAAAATCCTGCGGTTTCCTTCGGAAATCCTCGGATTTTTTTTTATGCAAGTCTGCAAAAAAGCTCACAATGCGTTTCGCCCGTGATTTTGTTCCCGCCCCTATTTTCAGAGTCAGCTCTTTTTTTTCTACACTGCGATGTTTTCGAGGACGCGCAGCGGAAGCTCTTTTGTTTTTTTTTGAGCACACGTTTAATATAATTTCCCAATCTAATTTTTAATTGATTTATCTACTATTCTCCTTTACAATAATATGATATTGTGCTTATTAGTTGTTGTTTTATTACCCAATAGTCTGGGAGGAGTTAGATGTCTGAACAAGACGGATTGTTCTTTACAGAAAACGTTGTCAATGTAAATGCCATGGTTCGAAAGGTTATGGCCTTTACTGTTATAGTACCAATCTCTTTTATCATCCTTACCCTGGCAGGAATTTGGATTGTTCCACATGTTTATTCCATTGGTATTTTATGTGTTTCAATCTTTACATATCTTGTTTTATTATTCACAACCAGAAGTGAAAAACTGCAGATTTTCAGCATGTATTTTGGTATTTTTTCTGCAGTCTTATTTGTTGATTTGCTGGGCTACAATAAAGTTATCAATATTACAATCACATTTGGCTGTGCGCCTTTTTTAAGCTGTCTTTATTATAATAGAAAGTTTACAAATCTTACTTCTATTGTTTCTTATCTTTCTATTGTTGCCTTGTATCTTATTCGTGCTTACGGTGTGGGAGATATTATTCCTCCTCAGATAAAAGATGATAGTGAACCGCTTATCTGGTTTATTTCTCATATTTCTGGAATTACAATTGAATTCGTTTTTGTTTTCCTCATCGCAGGTTTTCTTACTGCTAAAAACTATCGCACAATTCAGAATCTTGTAAACACAAAGGCAGACCGTGATGCTGCTTACGAAAAACTTTCTGAGCGAAACAGATATATTATTCAGCAGAATAGCGAACTTGAAACTGCAAACCGTGAACTTGAACTTACCCAGTATAAAATCATTCAGTTTGTTGCCCAGTGTCTTGGCAGTCACGATCTTTTTACCGGACGCCATGTTATGCATACTCAAAAGTATGTAGAAATCATCAGTAAGGAATTAAGGGCTGAAGGTTATTATGAAGATGAACTGACTGAAAAAAATATCACCCTTTTTACAACAGCCGCTTTTCTGCATGATATTGGGAAAATTCATGTTCCGGAAGGAATTCTGAATAAAATAGGAAAATTTACTCCGGAAGAATTTGAAATGATGAAGTGCCATCCGGAAGAAGGAAAAAAACTTCTGGAATATCTGCCTCCGATTGATAACGGCCGCTTTAACGATATTGCCATGAAGATGGCTTATCATCACCACGAAAAATGGGACGGAACTGGCTATCCGAACGGATTAAAAGGAGAGCAGATTCCTTTGTGCGGCCGTATTATGGCTGCCGCCGATGTTCTGGATGCCCTTATCAGTCAGCGTCTTTACAAGGATCCTATGTCTATTGATGAAGCAATGGAAGTTTTTGAAAAATCTAAGGGTGGACATTTTGAACCTTGTATTGCCCAGGCAGTAATTAATTGCCGTCATCTTATTGAACTTATTGATCAGGATTTTAAAACTTCGGAAGCAACTACAAATGCCGCAGAACTTGAATGGTGGCAGCGCTATCACGATAATTTAAAGTTGTAATCACACTGTATAACTTCATTCTCACTAAAATTTTCATTGAGAAATAAAGGCTTATGGTTTATAATCTCTTATTATGCCTATTACAAAATATCTAGAAAAAAATGCAGAACTTTATGCTAACGACTGCGCACTTGTTGAACTGAATCCCGAAGTTAGAGATAACCGAAGAATCACATGGAAAGAATTTGATTTGACTCAGCCTGAACCAAACCTGCCTTACCGCAGAGAAATCAGCTGGCGAATTTTTAACGAAAAAGCAAACCGCTGTGCTCACTATCTTTTGGAGCGTGGGGTACGCCGTGGTGATAAGGTTGGAATTCTGATGATGAACTGCCTTGAATGGCTTCCAATCTACTTTGGAATTTTAAAAACCGGCGCTCTGGCTGTTCCTTTAAATTTCCGTTATGCCTCTGATGAAATTGAATATTGTCTGAACCTTGCAGATATTTCTGTTTTATTTTTCGGACCTGAATTTATTGGCCGTCTGGAAGCAATTTCAGAAAAGATTATGCAGGGCCGTCTTTTAATTTATGTTGGTGAAGGTTTTGCCCCAACTTTCTCTGAAAGTTATTTTATGTCGGCAATGAATTATTCATCAGAAAATCTGGATATTGAACTTACAGATGAAGATGATGCGGCAATTTACTTCAGCTCGGGAACCACTGGTTTCCCTAAGGCTATTTTGCACAAGCACCGTGCCCTTATGCATTCGGCTGCTGTTGAACAGAAGCATCACGGCCAGACAAAAGACGATGTTTTCCTTTGTATTCCGCCGCTTTATCATACCGGGGCAAAGATGCACTGGTTCGGTTCTCTTATTTCCGGCAGCAAGGCAGTTTTGCTGCGCGGTACAAAACCAGAAACAGTATTAAAGGCTGTTTCAGATGAACTCTGTACAATCGTCTGGCTGCTTGTGCCTTGGGCTCAGGATATTCTGGACAGTCTTGACCGCGGCGACCTTAAGATTTCAGATTTCCATCTTGATCAGTGGCGTCTTATGCACATTGGTGCTCAGCCGGTTCCAAAGAAGCTGATTGAAGACTGGAAGAAGTATTTCCCTCATCATGATTATGATACAAACTATGGCCTTTCTGAATCTATCGGGCCTGGTTGTGTTCATCTTGGAGTTGGTAACGACAAAAAGATTGGTGCAATCGGTATTCCGGGCTATGGCTGGAAGGTAAAAATTGTTGATGAAAAACGTCGTGAAGTAAAACAGGGCGAAGTAGGTGAGCTTGCAGTATTTGGTCCTGGCGTTATGGTCTGCTATTACAAGAATCCGGAAGCAACTGCCGAAGTTATGGATAAGGAAGGCTGGCTTTACACTGGCGATATGGCAATGATGGACCCGGACGGTTTTATTTATCTGGTAGACCGCAAAAAGGATGTAATTATCACTGGTGGTGAAAACCTTTATCCTGTTCAGATAGAAGACTTTCTTCATAAAATGGAAGCAATTAAAGATGTTGCCGTTATTGGTCTTGCAGATAAGCGCTTGGGAGAAATTGCGGCAGCGGTTATTGAAGTTAAGAAGGGGTATACCTGTACAGAAGAAGACGTAAACAATTTCTGTATGGAGCTTCCTAAATATAAACGTCCGCGTAAAATTATTTTTGCACCGGTTCCTAGAAATCCAACCGGAAAAATTGAAAAACCAAAGCTGCGTGAAATGTATCGTACAGAAGATCCATTTGCAAGCATGCGTAGTGATTCATAACAAATTCTGTTGAGTTAATCACAATTGGTGGTATAATAAAATCATTCCTTTGAAACACGCGAGGTGAGTAACTATGGAAAGAATGCAATGTGATAATTGTGGCTATGTTTATGATAAAGAACAGGGGGATCCAAAAAATAATATTGCCCCTGGTACAGCTTGGGCCGATGTTCCGGATGACTACAAGTGTCCTGAATGTGGCGCTCCAAAAGAAAAATTTATAGTTGAATAAATTTAATTATTGAGTTTTGGCTACGCCAAAACTCGCAGCGTCTCGGTTATAAAGAGGGCGGCATCCATGCCGCTCTTTTTTTTGCTTTTTTTTAGGTTGATTTTTTCTGCCGATATGATAGTATTACTATCATGAGCAATTTTGAGATTAAAGACAAATTTTATTTAAACGGAGAACCTTTTCAGATTATTTCGGGTTCTATTCATTATTTCCGCGTGCTTCCAGAATACTGGCGAGATCGTCTTGAAAAACTTAAAAACATGGGCTGCAATACTGTAGAAACTTATATCCCATGGAACTTTCATGAAGAGAAAAAAGGTGAATTTAATTGGGAAGGCATGCATGATGTCTGCCGTTTTATAGAAATTGCACAGGAGCTTGGTCTTTATCTCATTATCCGGCCTGCTCCTTATATTTGTGCCGAGTGGGAGTGGGGTGGACTTCCTGCATGGCTGCTGGCAGAAGCAGATATGCGTCCCCGCTGTTCTTATCAGCCTTATTTAAATCATATTCGTGATTATTACAAGGTTCTTATTCCAAAACTCCTGCCTTACCAGATTGATAATGGTGGAAAAATCATCTTAATGCAGATTGAAAACGAATACGGCTATTATGGTGATGATAAAGTATACATGAACTTTCTTGCCGATTTAATGCGTGAACTTGGAGTGACAGTACCTTTTGTAACTTCTGATGGCCCTTGGGGGGCAGCTTTTAAAACTGGTCAGTTAGTGGCTGCGGATGGTTCTCTTGGTGCTCTTCCTACTGGAAACTTTGGTTCAAATTGCGAAAAACAGTTTAAGGTGATGGCTCCACAGATTGAAGGCGGAAAAAAACGTCCTCTTATGTGTATGGAATTCTGGGCCGGCTGGTTTGATGCCTGGGGTAACAAGTTTAAGATGCGTTCTGTACTCAAGCTGAATAAAAAAGATTATGATTACACAATTAAAAACGGACATAACATCAATATTTATATGTTTCATGGCGGAACAAATTTTGGTTTTATGAATGGTTCCAACTATTACGGAAAACTTACTCCAGACACAACTTCTTATGATTATGATGCGCCACTGAGTGAAGATGGACGCATGACAAAAAAATACTATGCTTTCCGCGAGATTTTAAAGAAGTATAAAAATGTGCCTGAAGTAGAATTGACTACAAAGATTGAGCGCAAGGCTTACGGGGAGATTTCGTGTGCTGGCTCTGCCGGTCTTTTTGAAAATCTGGATGTACTTGCCGGCGCGTCTGCCGGAGAAGGTGGAGTGATTAAATCTGATTATCCTCTTTCTATGGAGCAGGCTGGTCAGAATACAGGCTATGTGCTTTACAGAACTAAACTTGCCGCCGATGAAAAGGCTGGCAGCGTGATGTTCAAAAAATGTGCGGACCGCGTTCAGATTTTTGCAGATTCTAAAAAGGTTGTTACTGCATTTGATAAGGAAATCTGCTCGGAAGGACATGGTGTCTGGCCTTTTAATTACAAGGAAGGAAAAGAGTGGAAGTTCCCTTGTGAAAATGGCGCTCAACTTGATTTTCTGGTAGAAAACCTTGGCCGCGTAAACTTTGGGCACCGGCTTATGGATCAGAAAAAGGGTATTACAGATGATGTTCTTGTGAATGGACACGCACACTTTGGCTGGGAGATTTATACTCTGCCGCTGAATGAGGCTCAGATGGGAGCTCTTTGTGAAAAAGGCAAGTGGCAGGCTGTGGATGCGGTGGCTGAGCCTGTCGAAGCTGCCAAAGGAAGTACAGATTCAAATCCTGCTTTCTTTAAGTTTGAATTTGATGCCGATTTTGAAGACGGCACTTATACAGATACTTACCTGGACTTTAAGGGCTGGGGAAAGGGCTGTGCCTGGGTAAACGGCTTTAATATCGGCCGCTTCTGGGAAATAGGTCCTCAGAAAAGACTTTATATTCCAGGCCCTCTCTTAAAGAAAGGCAGGAATCAGATTATCCTTTTTGAAACCGAAGGAAAACGTCATGGTACAATCACCCTGGCTGATAGAATGAAGTGGTAGTTGTTTTAAGAGGGGAGGTGTGAGCCTTCCCTCTTTTTCTATTTACCATTCTTTAAAATCACTGTAAAATTAAAGTCTCACTTAAAAAAAAATATTTTATAAGGGAAAGTAATGAAACAGCTAATGTTAGGAAATGCAGCCGCTGCCCGAGGTTTGTTCGAGGCTGGTTGCGAAGTTATTTCCAGTTATCCGGGAACTCCTAGTACAGAAATTACTGAGGAAGCAGCCAAATTTAAGGAAATCTATTGTGAATGGGCACCAAACGAAAAGGTTGCTCTTGAATCGGCTTTTGGAGCCTGCCTTGCAGGTCGTCGCGCCTTCTGCGGAATGAAGCACGTTGGTTTGAACGTTGCTGCCGATCCTCTTTACACAATGAGTTATACCGGAGTAAATGCCGGTCTTGTTATTGGTGTTGCAGATGACCCGGGAATGCATTCTTCTCAGAATGAACAGGATAGCCGTCATCACGCTATTGCTTCTAAGGTTCCTATGATTGAACCAAGTGATGCTGATGAAGCACGACGCTTTGCCGCTATGGCTTTTGAAATCAGTGAAAAATTTGATACTCCGGTTTTGTACAAGATGTGTACACGTGTTGCTCACAGTCAGAGTATTACAGAGCCTGCTGAACGCGTAGTTCCAGAACACAAGGCTTACGAAAAAACAATTTCTAAATATGTAATGGCTCCTGCAAACGCAATTAAGCGCCATCCTTTTGTCGAAGAAAGAATGAAAAAACTTGCTGAATGGAGCGAGACTTCTGGAATTAACCGTGTGGAGGTGGCTTCGAGAGGCTCAACCACCGCAAATACTACGGCCCCTGAGGCTCTCGAAGGGACCAGGGTTGGAATTGTCACTTCGTCTACAAGCTATCAGTATGTAAAAGAAGTGCTTGGTGATTCAGTAAATATCTTAAAGCTTGGAATGGTAAATCCTCTCCCGGCCAATATGATTAAAAACTTTGCAGAAGGTCTTGAAAAGCTGATTGTTGTAGAAGAGCTTGATCCGATTATTGAAACTTTTGTACGCGGACTCGGCCTTTCTTGCGAAATCCACGGAAAAGATATGTTCCCGATTTGCGGTGAATTCAGCCAGAATCTTGTGGCTGCTGCTTTTGGCCGCGAGGTTCCTCAGGGAACAAAACTGGACGGAGTGCAGATTCCTGTTCGTCCTCCGATTATGTGTGCCGGTTGTCCACACCGCGGTATGTTCTATGCCCTCAACAAGCTTAAGGTTACTGTATTTGGTGATATCGGATGCTATACACTTGGTTCGGTTGCACCACTTTCTGCTATGGATGTTACTCTCTGTATGGGAGCAAGCTTTAGCGGCCTTCACGGCTGGAACAAGGCCGGTGGAGCAGAAAACGAGAAAAAGTCTGTTGCTGTAATTGGTGACTCAACCTTTATGCATTCGGGAATGACCGGTCTTGCGACAATTGCTTATAATCAGTCTAACTCAACTGTAATTGTGCTTGATAACTCAATCACAGGTATGACAGGACATCAGCAGAATCCTACAACCGGAAAGAACCTTTATGGCGACCCTGCCGGCCGCGTAGACCTGGAAGCTCTGGCCCGCGCTATGGGAATCAACCGTGTTCGTGTAGTTGATCCTTATAACATTGCAGAATGTGAAGCCGCTGTTCGCGAGGAACTGGAAGTTGCAGAGCCAAGCCTGATTATCAGCCGCAGACCTTGTGCCCTTCTTAAGGAAGTAAAGCATAATCCTCCGCTTGTTGTTGACCAGGATAAGTGTAAGAGCTGCAAGATGTGTATGAAGATTGGCTGTCCTGCAATTGCAATGAAGGGCGGAAAGGCTAAGATTGATGCGACACTCTGCGTGGGATGTGGTGTTTGTAGTCAGATGTGTAAATTCGGGGCACTGTAGCGGGGGCGTTACGGGGGCTGGCCCCCGTTAGAAGGGGTAGCCCGCAACGTAGTGCGGGCGCAGGGGGAGACTTCCCCCTCCTCTATGAATTGGAGAATATTATGGTAAAAAATATAATGATAGTCGGCGTGGGCGGACAGGGTGCCTTGCTCGCGTCTAAAACTTTGGGACAGGTTCTGCTTGATGCGGGCTTTGATGTAAAGGTTAGCGAGGTTCACGGAATGAGCCAGCGCGGCGGTTCGGTTGTAACTTATGTGCGTTACGGCGACAAGGTTTATTCACCAATCGTTGATAAGGGCGAGGCTGATTTTATTGTTTCTTTTGAGCTGCTTGAGGCGGCCCGCTATACTGAATGGCTTAAGGCAGACGGTCAGATTGTTGTAAACACTCAGAAGATTGATCCTATGCCGGTAATTACTGGGGCTGCTGAATATCCGGAAGACCTGGTTGGCTCTATGAAATCTGCCGGTCTTAAGGTTGATGCTTTGGACTGTCTTACTCTGGCTGAGCAGGTCGGAACTTCAAAGTCTGTAAACATTGTTTTGATGGGGCTTCTTTCAAAATATATGGACTTCCCGGAATCTGCCTGGATGGCTGCAATCGAAAAGCTTGTTAAACCTCAGTTTCTTGAAGTAAATAAAAAAGCATTTAAGCTTGGTCGCGGCGAGTAATTTTAGCTTTTCTATATATCACACTGGCCGCCTGCCGGGCGACCTTACTCAGGAGGAAATATGGCACAGCTTTCGATTCATTTTTATTCAAATGTTTTGCACAGAAATACAACTTTTCAGATGGTAATTCCAAATGATAAGCGCTCGGATGGTTTTCCGCCTGCTCCAGAGCAGGTGCAGTTGCAGAAAAAGATGAAAACTTTATTCTTGCTTCACGGTTACACTGGTGATGCCGGCAACTGGGTGCCTGAATGGCTTTGTGAGCAGTATAACTTTGCCATCGTAATTCCAAGCGGGGAAAACTCCTTCTGGCTGGATGCCGAAGCAACTGGTCATCAGTTTGCAACTTTTGTAGGACGCGAACTTGTTGATTATGTTCGCCGTACCTTTGGGCTTGCTATGAGCCGCGAAGATACTTATCTTATGGGCTTTTCTATGGGTGGTTTTGGTGCTCTTCACACTGCATTCCAGTTTCCAGAAATCTTTGGAAAAACTGCAGCTCTTTCTTCGGCTTTGATTCATCACGAGGTGGCAGAAATGAAGCCTGAAGGTGGTGTTGATGGTAAGGGGGGCAATGGCGTTGCAAACTACGCTTATTACCGCGAATGCTTTGGTGAACCTTCTAAGCTTTTGGAAAGTGATGCAAATCCTGAAACTCTGGTAAAGAAGATTAAGGCCGGCACTTTGAAAACTTCTGATGGTTCCAAGGCTGTGATGCCTGAGATTTTCATGGCTTGCGGAACAGAAGACTTTTTGCTGGAACCAAACCGTGCCTTCCATGCCTTCCTTGAAGAAGAGGGAGTAAAGCATGTTTATATGGAAAGCAAGGGAATTCATGATATGAACTTCTGGCAGGAGTATGCTGCAAAGTTCGTGCCGATGATGTTTGGCGAGTAGGGCTTGCAGGGTGGAGATTCGCGGCGCGGCTCGCCCAGTGCTGCGGTGCACGCTCCGCCTTCCCCATCAATTTTCCCAAAATAAAACATAATTTTATCTTTACAAGCATCACTTTGCGTGGTAATATTTAGTATATGTTAAGAATTACAGGCTTACTAAAGAGCCGCTTCTTTTCCTTTAATTCCTTTTTCGCCTAAGGGCGAACTTCTCATTTCTTTTTGTGCAATGCGCACCAGTGGCCGTGCACGGTAACCAATCCTATATATGAATAAAAAAAAGCGGTGATTGAGCCTGTCGAAATTACCGCGATATGAGACAGGTGGTTTGGGCGCCCTCAACAGGTTCAGGGAGTACAACTACACAACCACCCTTGAACGAGGAAATTATGAATTTAAAATACTATCAGAAAGAATCAGAATGTATGCCTTTGGAGGAGCTTAGAAAGCTTCAGGGCGAGCGGCTGGCAAAAAACTTCCGCCACGTTTACGAAAATGTTGAATATTACAGAAAACGCTGCCAGGAAGCAGGCGTAACACCAGACGATATCCGCGGCTTGGATGACCTGGATAAAATCCCATTCACCTGCAAGGATGATTTGCGCGCAACTTACCCTTACGGACTTTTTGCCGTGCCAATGAGCAAGGTTGTCCGCATTCACGCTTCGAGCGGAACTACAGGAAAGCAGATCGTTGTAGGCTACACAAAAGAAGATTTGGACATCTGGGATGACTGTACTGCCCGCCAGCTGGTTGCAATCGGCTGTGATGAAAATGATGTTCTGCAGACTGCCTACGGCTACGGACTTTTTACCGGAGGCTTTGGAGTTCACGGCGGAGCAACAAAACTTGGTCTTGAAGTAATTCCGATTTCCAGCGGAAACACCCAGCGTCAGATTACCTTTATGCAGGACTTAAAATCAACAGTGCTTGCATGTACTCCATCTTACGCTGCCTACCTGGGCGAAACTCTTAAAGAAATGGGCCTGAGTCCGGCAGACATTCACCTTAAAGCCGGCATTTTCGGCGCTGAACCATGGACCGAAGAAATGCGCCGCGACATAGAAAAATCTCTGGGCATAAAGGCTTACGATATTTACGGACTTACCGAGGTTATGGGGCCTGGCGTTGCCTACGAATGTTCCGAGCAGAAGGGCATGCACGTAAACGAAGACCACTTCATCATCGAAACTATTGACCCTAAAACTGGAAAGCGTCTGCCAGACGGCGAAAAGGGCGAGCTGGTTTTCACTGCCATTACAAAGCAGGCCTTCCCTCTTATGCGCTTCCGCACAAAGGATATTGGCGTTTTGAACCGCGCTCCTTGTGCCTGCGGACGTACTTTTGTACGCATGAGTAAACCAATGGGTCGCACCGACGACATGCTCATTATCCGCGGTGTAAATGTCTTTCCAAGCCAGATTGAAGGCGTGCTTCTGCAGAACGGCTATCCGCCAAACTATCAGATTATCGTTGGCCGCGTAAACAACAACGACACCTTCGAAATCAAGGTAGAAATGACTGCCGAAAACTTCAGCGATGTTATTTCTGAGGTAAACCAGCAGCAGAAAAAGCTTGAGGCCGCTCTGCTCACAGTTCTGCAGATTAAGGCCAAGGTTACCCTCGTTGCGCCAAAGACAATTGAACGCTCGGAAGGTAAGGCAAAGCGCGTAATTGATACTAGAAAACTACATGATTAGGTACTAGGTTTTAGGGAGTAGGGGAAAGTCTCCCCCTCGCTACCAAGCAAGTCGCTCCGCGAACCGTCACTGCAGGCAGTGCCGATTCGCTCCGCTTTGTTGCTTGTCCGCTACCCCCTCTGCGGGGCTCAAGCGCCGCCCCGCAACGCCTGGCTACCCTAGAACCTGAAAAAAAGGAGAAAAGAAAATGACAATAAACCAGATTTCAATTTTTATCGAAAACAGAAAAAATGCCTTGTCGGAGCTGACAAACGTTCTGGCAACTCACAATATTAATATCCGCGCAATGAGTCTGGCCGATTCCAGCGACTTTGGAATTGCCCGTCTGATTGTAGACAACACCGAGCAGGTGCAGGCCGCCCTTGAACGTTCCCACTACATTGTAAAGGCCACTCCTGTAATTGCAGTGGAAATCCCAGATGAAGCGGGCAGCCTGAACAAGATTCTTAAGCTGCTTGCCGACAATGGCCGCAACGTGGAATACATGTACGGCTTTACCGGCCGCAAGTCTGGCTCTGCTTACATGATTATCCGCTGCACAGATATTCCAGAAACCGAACGTGTGCTGGAAGGTGCCGGCATCCGCATGATTGGCCAGAATGATTTGGCAGATTTGTAATAATTTTTACTTAATCTTACAGCCCCTGCTTGTGAATTATCTGATTCCGGCAGGGGCTGTATCATTTTATTGTATAAAAGCGAGTTTCCTAGTATAATATTTGACATTAAAATAACAATTTGGAGCGTAGTTCTATGGAAGAAATACTTGATTTACTGCGTCAGAATGCGCGGCTTTCGTTTGAAGATATTGCCGCAATGACAAAGAAAAGCGTCGAAGAGGTTAAGCAGATTATTAAGAAGCTTGAAGATGACGGAGTAATTCTCAAGTACGCGGCCATTGTAAATCCGGAAAAAGATAAGGCGGCCAAGGATAAGGTTGTTGCTGAAATTCAGATTCAGGTGCAGCCTCAGCGTGAGCATGGTTTTGATGCCATTGCAGACCGCATCTACCGCTTCCCACAGGTAAAGTCGCTCTATCTTATGAGCGGTGGTTACGACCTTAAGGTTTTGATTGAAGGTGACAACTTAAAGGATGTTGCGCTTTTTGTAAGCGAAAAGCTTTCTACTCTGGAAGGTGTGCGTTCCACAAAAACAAACTTTGTCCTTAAAACATATAAGGAAAATGACATTGTTTATGTAGAAGATGAACGCGACCGCCGCGAGGGAGTTCAGGCTTAGGCCCCTACGCAGCAAGCTGCTGGCAAACTCGCGGGGAATTACCCGGGGTTTTAGGGGCAGAGCCCCTAGGCGGGTGGGGTAGCGAGCAACGCAGTGCGAGCGTAGGGCGGGGCTCCGCCCTCCTTGATAAATTTTTTGGAGAATATTTTGAATACACGAGAAGATAAATTCAGTAAAAAAATGATGGAAATTCCGCCGTCGGGAATCCGCAAGTTCTTTGAACTTTGTATCGGACACGACGACATTATTTCTCTGGGTGTTGGTGAGCCGGACTTTCCAACTCCCTGGGTTGTACGCGAAGAAGCTTTCTATCATCTTGAAAAAGGACATACATCTTATACTTCAAACTGGGGCTTGATTGAACTGCGCGAAGAAATCTGTAAGTATCTGGAACGCTACAATCTTTATTACGACCCGGCAAAAGAAATTTTGCCTACAGTTGGTGCTTCTCAGGGGCTGGACCTGGCTCTGCGTGCAATTTTGAACCCGGGAGACGAGCTGATTGTCTGCGAGCCTTGCTATGTAAGCTATCAGCCGTTGGCAGATTTGTGTGATGCAAAGGTAATTCACCTGGACACAAGTAAAACAGGACTTTACCCGACAGCAGAAGCAATTGAAGCAGCCTGCAGTCCTAAAACAAAGGCTGTAATGTTCTGTTCACCTAGTAACCCAACAGGCCGAATTATTCCGGCAGAAGAGCTTGCAAAAATTGCAGAAGTAGTAAAAAAGCATCAGATCTGGTGTTTGAGTGATGAAATTTACTGCGAGCTTTTATACGATGGACACAAGCATGTTTCAATCGGCTCTTTCCCTGGAATGAAGGATTATACAATCGTCTTTAACGGATTTTCAAAATCCTTTGCAATGACAGGCTGGCGAATTGGTTATATGGCAGCCCCACATGACCTGCTGGTACAGTGCTGCAAGCTTCACGGTTATAACGCAATCTGTCCGCCAATTTTCAGCCAGTATGCCGCAGCAGAAGGGCTCCGTAACGGCTGGGACGAAGTAGAAAAAATGCGCGTAAGCTATCAGCAGCGCCGAAACCTTATGCACAAGGCCTTTATAGAAATGGGCCTGCCTTGCGTAGAGCCGGAAGGTGCTTTTTATATGTTCCCTGATATCCGTTCAACAGGAATGACCAGCGAAGAGTTTGCAACAGAACTTATTCAAAAGCACAGCGTTGCCGTAGTACCTGGAAATGTTTTTGGTGCGGCAGGCGAAGGCTTTATCCGCTGCTGTTATGCAACTTCGGTTGATAAAATAAAAATCGCCCTGGAGCGAATTGCAGAAATGGTAAAGGAGAAGATATAAAAATTACATCCATGTAATTTTTATATCAGCAGATTTTGCCTTCGGCAAAACTGCGATTCACGCCATCCGTGGCGTGTCGCTGCGCGAAGGCTTTAAAAGGAGAAGATAGGAGCGCGATAGGCTCCTGAGTTTACAGGCACATGATAATTTCAGTTTTAATTGCAATTATTGCTCTTTCTCTTGTTGTTGTAATTCTGATGTTTGCAATGGGTGCAAAAAAGAAATTAGGCACGAGTGATCCAAATCAAAAGATTCAGAGAAAAGGAAAAACTGCAGTTTTAAGAGATGCACAGAAAAAACTTTCTCATAATCCAAAAGATATTGGTGCATTGAATACCGTTGGCGATATTTACTATGGCGAAAAAAACTGGGAAAAAACATGGTCTGTTTACAAAACTCTCTATGAACTTTCTACTGCTCATATAGAAATTGACGTTGCAAAAGTTACCCTGCGAATGGGAATTGCGGCCTTTTATCTGGGCAAAACTGATGATGCAACAAGTTCTCTGGTTACTTCTCTAAAGAGAAATCCCGAAAACTTTGAATGTAACTTCTACCTTGGAAAAACTCTGTATAATGCCGGCACCTACGATAAGGCTTTTATCTGTCTAAAAAAGGCTAAAACACTTATGCCTGATAATTCAGATGTAAACGAAGTGCTTGGTGAGTGTCTTTTTAAGGCTGGAAAATACAAGGAGTCTCTTCCATTCCTTAAACGTGCAATTGAAGAAAAGCCTGAAAATAAAGAGCTTCTTTTTGATATGGCAGTTGCCATGACAGAATGCGGTTTTGGTGATAAGGCACTAAAAGTTTTTCTTCATCTTCGTCCTGATCCACAGTTTGGAGCCCAGTCTTGTCTTGAAGCGGGAAAAATGCATGAACATGTAAAAGATTATCAGGCTGCCATAAAAGATTACGAAATTGCAATAAAACTGGAAAATGTTCCTGATCAGGTAATGCTGCAGATAAAATACCGTTATGCACTTACCTGCATTGCCATGAATGATATTGCAAAGGGATTAACACTTTTGCGTCAGGTTCAGATGATGAAAGAAGGTTACAAGGACGTTGATGCTCTGATTGCCAGATATTCGGAACTTAATCAGAACAAAAATCTGCAGACTTATCTTATGTCTGGAACAAGTGATTTTGTTGCCCTCTGCCGAAAGTTTATTTCAACATATCATAAAGATGGATTTGTAAAGATTGAGGATGTACGGGTTACCGCGGAATGTGTTGAAATCATCTGTAATGTTGAAAATTCACGCTCCGAAAGCCGCCAGATTTTCCGTTTTTACAGAAGTCAGAATGTGATTGGTGATATTAATATCCGCGAATTTCATTCAAAGGTGCGCGATTCTAAGTGCGATTCCGGTTACTGTATTTCTATGGGAAACTTTTCTGAAAGTGCACATAAATATATTGATGGACGACCTGTTGATCTTATTGAAAAAGATGAGCTGGTAAAAATCCTCAAGAAAATCAATATGTTTGGTTGATTATGAATATTTGTCTTTTTAATTCTGATGAAATCACAAAGCCCTTGTCTTTAAAAGACGAGAGGGGCGAACACATTGTAAAAATCCTGCATAAAAAAGAAGGTGATTCTTTTACCGCGGGTATTATTGGCGGAGCTGCCGGGCTTGCCCAGATTACAAAAATTGGGCCGGAAGGTATTTTTTTTGATTTTACGCCGGCTGCCGGTGAAAGTGGAGATGGAAAACCTCTTTATCCCTTAAAAATGATTATTGGTTTTCCTCGTCCTATTCAGCTTAAACGACTTTTAAGAGATGTGGCGGCTCTTGGAGTGTGCCAGGTGCATCTTACAGGAACCGATTTAGGCGAAAAATCTTACATGCAGTCTAACTTGCTGGAAAAGGGAAATGCCTATAAAATGCTTTTGGACGGAACCGTGCAGGCGGGCGGAACTCATGTGCCAGAAATTTTTCTGCATAAAAACCTGGGTGACTGCCTTGCGGCACTAGGGCTTGAGGAATCGGAATCTGGCCCAGAAAAAGGCCGGCTGCTGCTTGCCCTGGACAATGTCCGCCCAACAGTAAGCCTTGGACAGGCAATGAAAAATGGACTTGCCGGCACTTGTGATAATCAGCCAGGGCTTGAAGTGGTGGCTGCAATTGGCAGTGAGCGTGGCTGGACCGACCGCGAGCGAGACTTATTTTTGCAGAAAGGCTTTAGCCTCTGCGGAATGGGCTGCCGAATAATGAGAACCGAAACCGCCGCAACCGTGGCTGGAAGCATAATTTTAAACGAAATGGGATACTTAAAATGACAAACGATAGAATTAAAGAAATCTTACTTGATATTGAACAGAGCGAAATTGATTTTACAGTTACTCAGACAGGAAAAGAAAGTAAACGTGTAAACGGCTTTTACAAGCCGGACACTCACGAAATCTTTCTTCATAATCTGAACTTAAAAACAGATAATATGCTGGTTTACACTGCAGTGCATGAGTACACTCATCACCTTATGACAGTGGAAAAACAGAAGATTGACCCGACCTACGCTGCCGCCAGCCGGGTTCACACTCAGGAATTCTGGGCAAAATTCGGCGAGCTGATAAAAATTGCGGAAGAAAAGGGCTATTATTCAATCGGCTGGCAGGAAAATGCCGAGCTTAAAGAGCTTACAGAAGACATAAAAGAAAATTATCTGGCAAAAAACGGCCAGCTTATGCAGGAATTCGGCAAAAAGCTTGCCCGTGCCTTTGACTTGTGCCAGGAAGCAAATATCCGCTACGAAGATTACATAGACCGCGTCCTCTGTCTTCCCCGCAATGCCGCAAAGGATATTCGCAAGGTGGCTTCGGTAGAAGTGAACCCTGCAATCGGTTTTGACAACATGAAGGTAGTTGCTTCTGTGAAGAAAAAGGACGACCGTGCCCAGGTGGAACAGGACTTTCTTGAAGGGGGAAAGAGCCCTGCAACTGTTCGGGAACTTATGAAGCAGAAGTCTGCGGCCAGCCGAGCAGCCGGCGCGAACGACCCTAAAGTAAAGCTCGAAAAAGAAAAGAGCCGGCTTGAAAAGACAATTGCCCAGCTTACCCAGCGCCTTGAATACGTGGAGGAAAGCCTTGCGAATTTGTAAAAAGATTTCCCGTGTGGGGCTTGCCTTTCTTCTGGCGGGACTGTGGACACCGGGGGCTTTTGTGGCTCCGGTCGGTGGCTTTCTCTTTGCTGAATCAATTGAAATGCCTCAGATGCCGCAAATGCCTTCTATGCCAAGTATTTCGGCAGACGGAAGCTTTTATCGGCCATCTTTGCCAAGTCAGCTGACTAAAAAGTCGGCCTCAAGTGAAAGTCAGCAGAGCCCGGATGCCGCCAGAGAGACTGTTATTACAGAAGACCATTCCGACCAGGACATCTTTTCTTCCCTGCTGGACTCAAACTCAACATTGACCGCCTCTGATATTTCGGACCTCTACGATTCGGGCCTCTTTTCTACAGTTTCGACTCTGAACGGCGGCTCGCTTTCTTCTACAAATTTGCTGCAGAAAACGCTGACACATCTCAATACCCTAAAAGACAGCCAGAAAAATGCCAGTCAGGAGCAAAAAGAAGCCCTGCAGGTTATGCAGGCCGACTCCCAGACCTTTAAGCAGCGCGAACCTTCCATTCTGCGCTTCAAAATAAACGGCTACAACATTACCGACTCCCTTACAAAAGTGTTTTTCAGCGATCCGGAGCCGGACGGAAGCTTTCTGCTCACCGGCGACCGCCGCTATTACGTGAACCAGCAGCCCCGCACAGAAACTTTCTACATGCTTTTTAGAACCGTCAGTTCCAGCGGCTCGGCTGTTTCTTACAAGGTTCAGCCAACTTTGGTTCAGGACCAGCTGAACCAGAACTCTTTTGTTTACAAACTCAGCGAAGTGAAAAATCTTACCGCTGAAAAAACGGGAAATCTTGTTGTAATGCATTTTGCAGAAGATAATCTGAAAATCGAAATGCTTTTGGATATCGACAAAAAATAAATTTAAGAAGAAGGCCTGACGGCACAGGAACCGGGGTTTGTGCCTTGCCTGGCAGTAAATTGTTTGCCGGAGGTTTTAATGGATATTTTAACAGACGGACTTATAAAATGTGGTCTTCCGCAGGAAGCGTGCGCTCCACTCGCAGAAAAAATGGAAGCCTACATAAAGGAAATTGTACTTTTTAATTCAGCATATAATCTGACAAACACCAGCGACCACGATGAGCTGGTAACCCGCCATATTTTGGACTCGCTGGCAGCTTATGGGGAGATTGCCCAGCTGGCGGGAAAGATCGCCGGGTCAAGCCCGACGATGACAGGGGCGCCAGGCACTGCGATGACAGAGGCGGCATGCGATGTTGGTGTGAAGCCTGCGGGTGCCGGCGCTGCTGGGGAGGCGGCCCAGCTTACTTTTGCGGATATTGGCAGTGGGGGAGGACTTCCGGGCATTCCTCTGGCAGCGGCCTTTATGCTGGCCGGTTTGCCGGTGCAGTGGCAGCTAGTTGAGCGCATGGAAAAACGCTGTGCCTTCTTGGAAAATTGCGCCGCAATACTAGGGCTAAAAAATGTGACGGTAATAAACAGCGAGGCCGAACGTCTGCCGCCGGAGGCTTACGATTTAATCACCTTCCGCGCCTTCCGCCCTCTGGACAAAAAAATGACCAAAACCCTTTTGCGCATTGTCCGTCCCTCTGGCCACCTATGCGCCTACAAGGCCAAGCTTTCAAGCATTCAGGAAGAAATGGAAGGCATAAAATCCCTGGTCCCAGACTACCACATCGCCCCCCTTTCAGTCCCCGGCCTGGAAGATTCCGAGAGAAATCTGGTAATCATCACTAAATAAGAGGTAATATATGGATTTTTCAATTTTAGGAAAAAAAGACAAAGACAGAAGTCCTGCCCAGGTAGTAGTGCAGGACGTAGTAAAAGTAAAAAAGGGCGAGCGCGTCCTTATTATTGCAAATCCTGCCACAAGCGAAATTGCTCAGGATTTATATTCAGCCAGCAGCGAACAGGGAGCCCTTGCAACCCTCATCTTTCAGCCGGATAAAACCAGCTTTGACAATGCCAACCCCGAAGTTCTTGCCGCAATTGCAACAGAACCAGAGGTTTGTTTTTCAATCTCTAATATCAAGCTTGGAAAAGATCCTGCCGCCACTGCAAAACCCTATAAAACAGAAGACGGCCAGGAGTATACCCACATTTTTGACTATCTGATGGACGGAAAAAAGACAATGCGAGGAGCCTGGACCCCGGGAATTACAGTGGACATGATGAACCGCACAGCCGCCATCGACTACAAGGAACTGCAGACCCGCTGCGCAAAACTGACCGAAATTTTTAAGGGCGCCGTAAGCGTGCGGGTAACCGCTCCCGGCGGAACAGACCTGCTTGTGCCAATCAACGGCCGCGCCCTGCTCAGCGACGACGGCGACTTTTCTAAGCCGGGAACTGGCGGCAACATTCCTGCCGGCGAAGTGTTTATCAGCCCTGTAGTTGGCGGACTTGGCCTCAAGGCTGAAGACGGAACTACCTACGAACAGCAGGCAGACGGCTGCGAAGGCGTGATTGTTTATGACGGTTCTATGACCTTTGCCGACGGAGACTCTATTATTGAAACTCCAATTACCTGTCGTGTATCTGGTGGTTATGTAACAGAGGTTACTGGCGGCGCCGAAGCAAAACGCCTGCTCAAGACAATTACCGAAGCCGAAGCCCGCTCTGTAGCTTACGAAAAGGAAGGAAAGCTTGCCGCCGGCCAGGGCGCAATCTACAAAAGGAACGCCCGCAATATCGGCGAGCTTGGAATAGGACTGAACCCAGCCGCAAGCATTACCGGCAATATGCTGGAGGACGAAAAAGCCTTCCATACCTGCCACTTTGCAATCGGGGAAAATTACGACAACGATGCACCAAGCCTAATTCACCTGGACGGCGTTGTGCGCGATCCTACAATTGTGCTCACTTATGCAGATGGCACAAGCCGCACAATTCTGCAGGACGGCGTTTTACAATCACTATAACTTATAAGCCCTTTCTTCAAATTCACTGACAGGAAGGGGCTTAGAAAAATAGAAACCCTGAATCAGGTCGCAGTCCAGACTGGCAAGAAAATCAACCTGTTCCCGGGTTTCTATTCCTTCTGCAACAATCTGCATGCCAAGCTTTTTTGCAAGCGCAATAGTTTCCCCAACAATCAGCTGGGAACGGTTCTTGTCTTCAACACTGCGGAAAAATTCGCCATCAAGTTTAATAATATCAAGTGGCAACTCTTTTAAAGAGTTCAAAGAAGAATAACCCGCACCAAAATCGTCCATAGAAACCTTAAAACCGTAAGACTTAAGTTTTCTAATCGTTTCAAGTAAAACTGCTTTATCATCAAAAAAGGCACTTTCTGTTAATTCAAGTTCAATAAACTGATGAGGCACATTGTAGCCATCCACCACCGAACAGATATGCTCTGCAAGATTGTCTTCTGCAAAGTGGGCGCGCGAAACATTTACAGAAATTGGAACAAGCCGCTTGCCCTGGTTAATCCATTCAGCCTGCAGCTTGGCCACCTCGGTGAGCATGTAATCATCAAGCTGAAGAATAAAACCGTTGCGCTCAAAAATCGGAATAAATTTTCCGGGCGAAATAAATCCCAAAGTTGGATGAATCCAGCGAACCAGAGCCTCTGCCGCAGAAAGCACTTCTTCTTTTGTAGAATATTTTGGCTGCAGATAAACCTGAAACTCGTGATTGTCCAGGGCTTTTTTCATATCATCTTCTATCTGACGTTCCCAAACCTGTTCTTCCTTAAGATTATCACTAAACCACTTAATTTCATCCTGAGTTTTAATGGTTTTTGGAATGGCAAGGCCCGCATAAGTAAGGAGGAGTGAAATATCAGCCTTGGCAGACGCTCCGCTTGCCGGGCAGATTCCCGCAGAAAAAGTAAGGTGCTGTTTACTGCGCTTAGCCCTCAAAAGATTCATTATGCTGTGGATTCTCTGTTCCAGTGATTTATCATCATCATAAATTAAAAGGAGTGCAAAATCTGATTTTTCCACGTGGGCTAGCACTTCGTGCTTCTCCAAAAGCAGACTGATGTTTTTATTCATTTCTTCCAGAAGATTTTCGCCTTCGTGCAGGCCGTATGCAATGCAAAAGTTCCTGTATTTTTCAAGCCTAAGTTGTACAATCGCATATTTTTTGCCCCTGCGCACATAGCGTCTGGCCTTTTGAATAAAATATTCCTTGTTGTAACCGCCAGTGGTGGCATCAGTTGTAACCAGAAGATTGATTCTGCGGGCTTCTCTTGCAAAACGCACAAGGCGGAGAATGCCTACAACAGACGCTAGAAGAATAACAAAGGCTAAAATTAGGGCAAGGGTGATAAAATACGAAGACTGAAAGGCGTTCAGACTGTATTCTAGCTTCATGCAAACGCACAAATCAGGGTATTTAGTTTTGTAAACTGCGTAGGCGGGCACGCTAGAGACTGTGCCGGCTGCCCAATCCATTAATTTCTGATGTTTTAAAAGATGAAAGAAACCCAGCGAGCGGAAAAACTTATTCGGCGCATACATGCCAAGGTCCAGATTCGCAAGGTCCTGGGTGCTGTCCTTCATAAAATAAAGCTGACCTTCGCTTTCAAGCTGCTTTTTATTCTGTTCGCTTAAAAGCTCGGGGATATTTCCTGCGTTAGGCGTTGTTGAATCATCAGAAGCAAAGGTGTAGAGCAGAAGATCATCTTTTGTGTTGATGATATACACAGAGTCTATGCAGTCAAAATCGTTTTTAATGTTATTAATTCTCTCTTCAAAAATCTGATTTTGAGACTTCCAGCCGTCATTCACAGCGTCCACTACCTTGCGGGCAAGCGAGTCATTTTGGATGATGATTGAATCAATCATACTGAGTCCCGCAAAGGTGATAACAGCAGTGGCAATTGTAAAAATAACTGTGAGTGAAAAAATCAGCCCCACTACTTCCGGCCATAGCGCAACATGCTGCATGCGGCGAATCTTTTTCTCTTTTTTTATGCTCATTCTTTAATTATACATCACAAAATGGGGTGGGGCAAACGCATAATTATCCTGTAAGTTTGAAAAACAAACGGTCTCCCGTTGCGTGTCCTCGAAAATATCGCAGTGCAAGCCGTTTTGGAACTTATTTACTGCGCTTTGCGCCGGCTTGCAAGCGAATTTTCGATTCCACTCCACTCACGACCGTTTGTTTTTCAGAAGCTTACTGCTGGCATGCCTTTGCCCGTAGGCCCGTTTTGTGGTATAGTTCTTTTGTAAGAAGGAATTATATGAAAGGAATAAATATAAAAAAAACGATGATGATAACACTTGCTGCGGCTTTTGTTTTGTCGGGGGCGAGTGCTAAGCCTGCGGTGGACCCGGAGATTGAAAAACTTGGCCGCGTGCTTTCCGGCATGAGCGAACGCTGTAAGGCCGCAATTCCCAACGGCGACCCTCAGGAATTTCTTGCCGATTTAAAAGCCGTTCTGGCTACCGAGGCAGATTTTTCATCAGCAGACTTATCTCCATTTTTCCTGATTGATAAAAGGCACAAGGTTGGTGCCGATTACGAGCCTAAGGGCCTTGTCCATCTTGAAAAAAACAGTCTTTATGAAATTAATAAAAACAACCTGAGCCTGAGGCCGGAAGCTTACAAGGCCCTGGGGGAGATGGCTGCGGCCGCCCGCAAGGATGGCGTAGTGCTTACCGTGAGCTCAACCTACCGTTCCTACGAGTATCAGGACAATCTTTTTAAGTACTGGGTTAGTGTGGATGGTCTAGAAGAAGCTGAGCGCGAAAGTGCTCGTCCGGGAACCAGCCAACATCAGCTTGGAATGGCCCTGGATTTTGCCCCCGTTGACGACGCCTTTGATAAAACACCGGGCGGAAAGTGGGTGTACGCCAATGCCGCAAAATACGGCTGGTCGCTCAGCTTCCCTCAGGGCTACGAAGACGTAACCGGCTACCGCTGGGAATGCTGGCACTTCCGCTACATCGGTGTGGAAGCCTGCAGGTTTCAGAAAAAATGGTTCGGCGATGTTCAGCAGTTTATGATAGAATTTATCGACGCATGGAAAAAGGCGGAATAAGCGCATAGAAATAGTAGGATTTTAGAAAGACCACGGCAAAAATGCTATAAACTGGCGCGAAGGAGAGAATCGGCTTTCGAAAAGGCTCTGATTGTGCTGCCGCGTGAGCGGCAATCGTATATAATTACAAGCACAATCAGCGCCTAGCGGACTAGTCCGCGGTTTCGCAAAGCCGAGTTCTCGACTGGGAGCCGGTTTATGGCATTTTTTTACAGGCTAATTGTAATCAATGTTAATTTATGAGCTTATTTCGCCTTTTTAGGGTAGATTTACTCTGACGGCTTTTTTCTGATATACTCACCCTATGCCAAAACTTGATATTAAGCTTATTGCCTTAGACCTTGACGATACACTTTTGAACGATAACCGCGAGATTACGGATTTGACGGTGCAGGCACTGCGCGAATGTGCCGAGAAGGGCATTTATGTTGTGCTCTGTTCCGGTCGCGCTGAAGATGCCATTTTGCCTTTTGTCCGCCGCCTGGAAATTGCCGGCCGAGAAGCCGGTCGCTTTTTAATCGCCATAAACGGCTGTTCGATTTTTGACCTTCACAAGCGCCAGCAGATTTTCTGCCGCAAGGTAGATGCCGATGTGCTTTTGCGCACCAACCAGATTGCCGAAGAACGCGGATTGCGCAGCGAAGTTTACACCCCGGATACAATTTACTACCGCGAAGAAACCAAATGGACCAAGATGGATGTAGAACTCTGTGGTCTTAAAGGTGCTGTTGTGCCAGATTACGATAACTTTTTGAAGCAGGGCTTTACAAAAATGCTGGTTCCCGGCGACCCGGCCGAGCTTTTGAAATTGCAGGACGAACTCCGTGCCGAATTCGGCGACCGCGCCGTAATCTTTACCAGCAAACCTTATTTTCTGGAAATCCTCCCACCAAACTGCGGCAAAGGCGAAGCCGTAACCTGGCTTGCCAAAGAGCTTGGCTTCGGCCCCGACAAAGTAATGGGCTTTGGCGACAGCATGAACGACGAATCCCTAATCAGAATATCAGGCCACGGCGTTGCCATGTGCAACGGCCTTGACGCTATCAAGAAAATCGCCCGCCACGTTACCGAGTATGATAACAACCACGATGGGGTAGGCCGGTTCCTGCGGGAGTGGGTACTGTAAACTGGGGAAATAAAGCCGCTATTATTGTTTCTTAATTGTTAAACAAGGATTCAACGAGCTTATACATGCCAGAAGATGGATTAATTGTATTTTCTTCATTGTTATTTAATTTCTTTGCATTTTTGATTGCAGTGTTGATTTTTGTTTGTAATAAGTCATAAAGATTATCGATTGCTTTCAAATCATCAACCTTTTGTATCTGCTTGTCTGGTGTAAGAAGAGTATTAACTTTTTCAAGGGCTTTTTGCTGAATGGTATCTCGTGTACAAGCCGTATCCCGATATTCAAAATGAAGAAAAATCCAAAGTTCAAAGCAAGGGTTTGAACAGGCAATATTTACATTGTTCTTTTTACTCTCTTTTAAGGCTTTGTTGAAATTCTCTTCAGAATGTCCTCCAAAACCTTTTCCTTTAAGTTCAAAAGCATCTCTGTCTATAACAATCCATAGTTCATCATAGTTCTCATAATCGGGAGTATTCAACAAGTCTTGTAAAACACCATACGGATCAGAATGATTGTGTTTTGCAATAATTACTTCTGTTCCGTCAGCTATCCTTCTGTTAAATTTTTCTTGTTTTACAAGACCGTTTATATAATTTGGTTCAGTACAAATTCCTTCACAGCTAATTAGATAAGCTTTTAAAGGCTGTATACTTTCGCCTTTACGTATAAGAGGTTCTATATTTTTAAATGAGCGATGTTTCTTTCTTACCATTGTTAAAACTTAAAGTCTCCTAAATAAGGAATTGCACCATACTTACCCATAATGTAGTTCCGTTCAATCTTATGTTCTTTTCGAATATCTTTATATTCAGAAAGGCTTACCATATGAGATGCACCATACTTATCTTTTTCAATAAACCAAATCTGTTCTTTATCAAATAAGGATTGATCTAAAAGATTTGTATCTTGAGATGTAAAAATTAATTGAGCCCCCTTTGGATTTGAGTTTTTGTTATTAAACAATTGAACAATTTTTCTGGTTAAAATTGGATGAAGGCTTGCATCTAATTCATCAAGAAAAAGTACAGATCCATTATGCAAGGCGTTAATAACTGGACCAATAGAATAAAAATATTTTTGCGTACCTAGGGATTCATCTTCAAAAAGATTAAACTTTACATCGCCTATAAAATTATTGTTTTCATCATACTTTGAATGAAGAGTTTTTACAGAGATTTCTTCTACAATAGCATTTTCAGGAAGGTTTGGTATTTGAGAATAAACATTATCTACTGGTCGAGCTTCCTGGAAAATATCTTTAATTCCTATATCTGCAGAACGAATAAAAGTTTGAAAAATCTCTTTGATAAGCGGCTTAGAAAGATTATTCCAATATTTTGGAGTAAGAGGTTGTCTTGAAGCATATTCTACAAATATAGCAGAATTAAACCACTTTAAAATTTCATTTGCTTCTGTATTTTCAGCACGATCAGCCTCCCACAAAAATAAAGAATTTTTTAAGTGTTTTATTTTTGTCAATTCTTTATATTTTGTAGTCTTTATTTTACCTTCATTCTGGTCTATATCATATTCAAAAACCGTTGTTGGTCTGTTCGTTTCATAAACATATAGATATTCACTGTAAACGCAGTTTTCATCATACTCAAAACCATATTTATATTTCTTTTTATTCTGAATGAAACAGATGTCAAATGCAGTTGAATCATCTTCAGATTCTGAAGAAAGCTTGAATGGGAGTTTTGGCAAAACATCTGTAGATTGAATTATTTTATCCTGATTCAAAACAAGCCTTTTCATCATTGCAAACGCTTTTAAAACATTAGATTTTCCGCTGCCATTTGCCCCATAAAAAACGGCAGAAGGATACAGATTTATATTTCCATTAGTATATAAAGGACAAACTGAAGACTCTTTATTTGTAAATAAGTCCAAAGAAAAGGAGTCTTTAAATGATTTGAAATTTCTTGCAGAAAACTGAACTATCATACATGAATAATAGTATTAATTTGCAGAAATGACAAGTTTAATTTTAATTTTCGTTAGATATTCGCGAATATCGGATTTAAAATATGTTGTTTTGTAGAAAAACAGTAAATAATGTAAACAGGTGAGTTAGATATATTAAATTTTGGAGCTGTGGGGCCCACACCACACGAACACAACCCAATATCGTATCCGTGTGGCAATTGTTAAAACTACGCTACCGTTACTTCAGAATCGATATTTGCAGTAAAATACGTATTTCCTGGCTTGGTGACTATGCTTACGCTGTAGTTGCCTGCCGCAAGTTCGCCTGGAACAGGGGTGTCAACTACGTTTGTGCCACGGCGGTTATAAACGGCAATGCGGATTATGCCGTTTTCGTTTTCGAGGAAAACACCCTGATTTTCGTCCGTAATGTCAAAGGTAAGGTTACGGCCGTGAAGGCGGAGTGTTTTTCCGGCTGTAAATGAAAGATTTGAACTTTCGCTCGCATCATCATTCAGACTCGTAATCCTGTAAAGCTTTGCTTCTCCAGTGATATCTGGTGGCAGTTGCTTGTATTCAAGTTTGCTACGCACATCTTTTACTGTCTGATCGTTTGCATTGAACAAAAAGCCCAGCGTGTGGTTTCCGTTCCCTAGTGTAAATCCATCCTGAATATTTGCACAGGTGCCTGTGGCGTTTGCCCGGAGTGTTCCGAATGGAAGTTCTACGCTGTAGCCTTTTGCAAGGTATTTTACAACGATATTTTCCATTACAGAAAGCATACCCAGATAGTCTGCTTCGGTGAAAGATGAGTTCCAGTCAGCCATTTCGCTTGCAAGCTTTTTCTGACTAAGAGATTGTGAGCACGAACTTCTGAAACAGAAGCCGTCTTTTGTTTCGTCCGTTACAAGGACATTTTTTACTGTTTTAATGTTTAACATATTTCAGTTCTCCTATAATTTTATGTTGCCTCGAAGTAGTTTTGAGACCAAACTTTTTTTTGACAAGGAGAGCCGATGTGTGATATAATCTTTCTATTCAATTAGAAAAGAGATTCACTTTTGTGGCTCTCGACCATTGGAAAGGCTTGTTTTGTAAGTGTTGGCGCACTTATTAAAACGGCCTTTTTTTTATACCCATGCGTTCTTCATGCTACCTCCTTTTTATTCATAGCATCCTTTATTCCCTGAACAAGGAACGGTTTGCCAATCGTATTTACTACAGTTTTTCCAACATGGAACTGCTGTTCTAACATAATAAAAACCGACATGGCAAGGGCAAAGCAGGTTGCTTCCACTTCGCCGCTTATACTCTGCTCTGTGTGCTGCATTTTTATGTGACCAAATTCATGAAGAATAATCTGCATACACTCAGAAGCATTTCTTTTGTCGTTATAGGCAATCATGCGCCTTTGCTCACCGCTTTCTGTATCGGGAAACACAAGACACACGCCTTCATTCCACAGACTTAATGAAATGTTCGTAAACTTTTCCAGATTTTCCGGAGAAAAGGAAGAAAACTTTTTGAGTTTTATGCCCATATCCGTAATCATCTTTTTGTAGTCAAAGTCATCTTTGTAGTATTCCTGTTCGCTTAAGGTTTCCATAGCAAGAAGAACAATTTCATTTATTCTCCAAGGCGGAAGCACATAGGGTGTACCATCTTGCATGGTTGTCTTAAGTGTTGTGTTGCCTGGTATTCCATTACCAATGTTTTGCTCTGAACAATTTTCAGCTTCTTCCATTAAGCCTCCTTCTTGTTGCGTTTAATTCTCAGGACGGTTATATTCATCCATAAGAATTTTCATCAAGTCTAATTTCTGATTCTTGCTCAAATCATCTTTGCTTGAAGCAAGCAAGATTTTGAGCTGATCATAACCATACTTACTGTCGTTACCAATAAGATAGTCACTGGTTGTGTGAAGTGTATTTGCAATGTTTGCAAGTACATCCGTTCTTGGCAGTCGGTCAGTTGTCATATATCTGCTGAAAGCCGCTTCTGTAATACCGCAAATTTCACAGAGTTTTTTCTGAGAATAGCGGTTCTCCTTCATTAAGTTTTTTACCCTCCTTGAAAAAAGATTTTCTGTCTTTGCTTCCATAAAAGCCTCTCCTATATAGGCTAAAATTCGAAACCCTATACGGTTTCCTGCATAGTAAGGCGGGAGCAGTTTTTCGCCTTACAGGTAAGATATTATTATACTTTCGGTGAATTGTCAAGAAAAATATAATATAATATTTACCGAAAGTATAATAAAACACTTAAGCTGTAATGGAAGGTATTTTACGATGTGTCAGAAGGTGTTTTACGGCGTGTAGTAAGATGTTGTGCGGTGTGCAGAGAAAGCATTTAGGGCATGAAGAATAATGGTTTAGACCGTACGAGAGTTTGGAGGAGAAAAAGGGGAAAATGTGTTTGGATGAAAATAAATACTTTGCTTGAGCGAACTATTATTTCAGATCATATTGCAGTTTCATTTTAAATAGCATAAAATTACATGTCTTTAGATGAAATATATAAACTTATTACTTAGTGACACTTAGTACGGAATAAAAAATCATTCTTTCATTAGAATAAATAGATAATAGATTAGGAATAATTCTGTAAAAAAAATAAAATTAATGCTATTATAAAATAAGTGTTGGAAAATATGAATAAAAAATGTCAGGTTTTTACACCTAAAGATTATGTTGATAAACTCATTTCAAGTATAGACTATACTAATCCATATGGTAAAAAAATTCTGGAGAACTCTTGTGGTGTTGGAAATATCCTTGTATCGATTGTAAAAACTTATATCTATAGGTGCAAACAACTTTCGTTCTCAAACGAAAAAATTAGCCAAGGTTTAAGTAATGACATATATGGTCTTGAGATTGATTATGATACATATCAGAAATGTATAAAAAATTTAAATTTCGTGTTGGCGGAAGAGAAAATACCTGCTGTTAATTGGAAAATATTTCACGAAAATTTTTTTTACTGGGAATCAGATTGTAGGTTTTCGTATATAATTGGTAATCCCCCATATATTACTTATCAAGACTTGCCAAAGAATGAAAGAGACTTTTTAAGGAAAAATTTTCTTTCATGCAAAAATGGAAAATTTGATTATTGTTATGCTTTTATAGAAAAAAGCATAAATCTTTTAGATGATGATGGAAAATTTTCTTATTTAATTCCTAGTAGTATTTTTAAAACTGTTTGTGGAACTAACTTAAGAACTATGTTGTTACCACATTTGGTTGAAATAGATGATTTTTGTGATTATCAAATTTTTGATAAAGTACTTGTTAAATCATCTATTTTTTTATTTGATAAAAAATGTAATACTGATTTCTTTTTGTATAAAAATGCTGATGAGAAACGAAAAATCGATAAAAAAAACATAGGTGATAAATGGTGTTTTAATAATCAAAAAATAAAACGAAAGAAATTTGGTGATTTCTTTACAGTTTCGCATGGTGTTGCAACTTTATGCAATTCTGTTTTTATTTTAAATGATTATAATGAAAATAAAACTTTTACTACATCAAAAGGTTTTTCCTTTGAAAATGATTGCTTAAAAGATGCTGTTTCTCCAAGAAATATGCAATATAATAAAAAAGAAAAAATTATATTTCCGTATTATTACGAAAATGGAGTCTTGAAACATTATACTGAAGATGAGTTTAAAGAGAGATTTCCTAATACCTTCAAATATTTATTTGGAAAAAAAGATGATTTAGATAAAAGAAAAAGTGATGCAAACAGTTTTTGGTTTGAATATGGACGATCTCAGGCATTAGCCAAAATTAATAATGAAAAACTGATTATTTCTACTATTATTACAGATCATATAAAGATTTATGATGTGTCAGAATCTGCCGTCCCATATTCAGGATTATATATACTTTCTAAGTCAAACTTATCATTAGATTTTGCAAGACAGTTGTTGGAATCGAAAGAATTTATGGATTATGTTAAGAATATTGGAATACATATTACTGGAAGTTCGATTCGAATAACTTCTAAAGATATAATGAATTATCAGTTTGATTTTGAGGAAAAAAATTAAATATGGAAAAAATTGAATTTCAGGTAAGTGCAAAAACTGCACGTTTGATAGGTAGAGAAAATATATCTGATGTTTCCGGTGCATTGCTGGAGCTTATAAAAAATGGTTATGATGCCGATGCAGATTGCTCGTTAATAAAAATTTCAATACCATTTTTATCTATTCCAGAGAAGGTAACATATTCTCAGAAGAAACAGTATTTTAGTAATTTTGATTTTGAAAGTTATTATAATATGGAGGATGGAGAATATATTCTAAAAAAATCATTAGATTTAAATCTGTTGGAAAAGTTAGGTAAATATATTCTCTCTTTGTGTAAAATATATATTGCAGATAACGGTTGTGGAATGAGCCATAAAACTCTGACTACAACGTGGATGAATATTGGTACAAATGATAAAGAAATAAATATATACAGTGCTAAAAAGAAAAGGATAAAAACTGGAGCAAAAGGAATTGGTAGATTTGCATTAGATAAGCTTTCTACAAAGACAACAGTCTTTACAAAAAATGAAAAAGATAGCTGTTATGAGTGGACAATAAATTGGAATCAATTTGATGATGCTGGTTTACTGGGGCAGGTAAAAGCAGAATTAGAAGTTTGTAAAACAGATTTTAAGACAGCAATTGACAATATTTTTGGAGAGCTAGCTAATGATTATTCTTGGGAAACAGGAACCTTAATAGTTCTTAATCCTTTACGTGAATTTTGGGATATTCATAATTTTGAAATATTGTGCAATAATCTAAGAAATATTAATCCATATAATTCAGTTGATAAATTTGAAGTAAAAATTGATAACGAATATTATAGCAATTATTCATTTGATTCATCTAAAAACTTAATTTCAGATGATAATTATGATTATAATATAACTGCAAATTATGATGGAGAAGATTGCATAACAATAAATTTACACAGAAATGAAATTGATATTGAAAAACAGACTGTTCAATTAGAATTGCCAGACAAATCTTATAGAGAATATTCTGTATTAGATTTTTGGAATCGAAAAATGTTTTCAGATTCAAAATATAATAAAACGGATTATGCAGATACAATTGCTTTTACCTATTCAATATCCGATGTTCCAGAAATTAAAGAATATACTCCAAAAACGATAAAAGAACTTGGAAAATTTTCTCTTAATTTTTATTATTCAAAAAATACAAAGAGTACGGTAGAAATAGTCAAAGCATTTAATACAAAAGAGCGAAAGCAAATATTAAAAAATTATTCTGGTATAAAAATTTATCGCGATGGTTTTAAAATGAAGGGGTATGGAGATGCCGGGATTTTAAAGGATTGGCTTCAATTATCTGAAAGAGTTGAAAAAAGTCCAGCAGCTGCATCTCATCAGAAAGGATATTGGAGAGTTATCCCGAATCAGATTTTTGGGTATGTATCAATAAGTAGAATCGATAATAAAAATTTATATGATAATGCAAATAGAGAGGGAATGGCTAACAATAGTACATATTCACTATTTGTTGATATTATTCATTTTATTATTTCTAAGTTTGAATTTGATAGGCAAAGACCTTTAAGAGAATATGCAGCTTGGAAAGATCAGATATTAGAACCGTTTATTAAAAAGGATATTGATACTTTTAGTGCAGTAAAGGAAGAAAAAGAATCTGGAAAAAAGTCTAACTCACTAACTACAGAACAATTAAAGGATGCTGTATATTATCTTGGTAAATACAGAGAAAATGATATTGCGACACAGCAATTGTTAATGGTGCTTAGTTCTGCTGGTGTATTGGCACAAACTTTTGCTCATGAAATTTCAAATATTGGGACTGATTTAGGCAGTAGAGGACAGTTGCTGGAATCTTCAATAGATTATATTTTGAAAGGGAAAGAGTATGAGGGTGATGAAGATTTTAATCCATATAAACGCTTGGACCGATTAAACAGAACTGATTTGCTATTATCAGAATGGGTTCAGATAATGATGGATTCTGTAAAACAGGAGCATTTTATTGTAAATAATGTATCTTTATCCGACTTTTTGCATCATATTGAAATTTTATGGAAGAATCTTTTGGATAAAAAGAAAATAGCAATTGAAAATAAAATTGATATGGAAAATCTAACTGTAAGTATGCCTATAATCGATTTGCATCTTATTATTAATAATTTCATTCTAAATTCAGCTTATTTTCTGGAACGTTCTGAAACCGTTCGTGTGATTACATTTCATTTGTATGACTTTGAAGACAAAATTATACTTGATATGAATAATAATGGACCAGAATTAGATTCAAAATATATAAATGAGCCTGACAGAATATTTGAACCAAGAGAATCGACTAAGATAATTAATGGTCAAAAAGGAACTGGTCTTGGATTGTGGATTGCAAAAGAAGCTGTATTACGTAATAATGGAGAAATACATGCAATTCCTGTAAAGAACGCATTTCAGATTCGTATTACATGGCAAAAAATGGAGATTTCATGAAATATACAATAGGGCTTGTTGATGATAATGAAAATCAATTGTCTGATATTAGAGCAGCAATTAAAATAAATAAACCTAAAGATTTTGAAATAGATTTTAAATCGTACGTTATTCCTTCAAAGTCAGAGGATGCAATAAATGTTTTACTAACTGAAATTATAGATGACATAAAAAATGGTAGAATACATTCATTAATAATCGACTATAAAATAGTAATTTCTACAAAGATAATACATGGCTCTGAATTAGTAAATCTCATTAAGAAGAAGTTATCAAATTTTCCAGTCGTTGTTTTGACGGAGATTCCAGAGGACAGTAAAAAATCTGATTTTATTGATTCTGATAAAGTTTATATAAAACGAGAGTTTCTAAAAGTAAAAGAAGACTATTCAAAAGAAAAAATAAGTAATATTTTTGATAGTATAGAAAAGTATGTAACTCAAAAAGATACTTTGCTTGCAAAACTTGAAGACCAGCAAAATAAAACGCCTTCTGATAATATTCAAGAAATAATAGAATTAGAAGAGCAGCTTTCAACATTTATTCCAATGGATATCACTCAGGCAGATAAAATATTTGATAAAACAAAAATTACAGAATTAACAGCTTTGATTAATAGTCTTAATAATCTTTTGGAGAAATAACTTGAAATATAATTTTAAGGAACATAATATTTTACGTAATTGTGATAAGAAATTTGATGATTATCATAAATATAAACCATATTTAAAGAACGATTTTTCTTGTAGATGCGCATATTGTAATTTGCGTGATGAAAGTGTGACCACACATTTTGAAATTGATCATTATATTCCAAAGGATGCATTTGAAAATACACGTCCTGAACTTCTTACTTTATATGATAATCTAGTTTATTCATGTAAAAAATGTAATCAAGCAAAAAGTTCAAAATTTGAGGGAGAGGTTAACTCAAATCCTCTAGATAATGAATTATTCTATAATCCTGCTGTTGTCGATTACAATACTATCTTTTATAGAGATGAATCAGGTTCAATTTTATCAGATGATAAGAAAGGCCGAAATATGATAAAATTATTAAAGTTATATCGCCCTATAAATAATCTTGCGTGGATATGCGAGAAGTTGTATGACTGTCGTTTGCAAATTGAAGAAAAAATGACTGATTTAGATACGGGCTCTAATGAATATAAATCATTAAATGAAATAAAGCATAAACTTGTTGAATTATATTCTGATTTACGAGATTATTTTATTGCAAATTATAATGAAATTTGTCTTATTGTAGAATAATTATAAGAAATTAGTAGAAAGAACTGTAATTTATTTTCTTTCTGTTTTGTTATAGTATTTGTTGCCGGATTTTTTTTACTTTAAAGAAATATCTTCAAAACTTAAATCCATGGTGTGGGAAGTTCCCTGAAATTCTACCTGGATTTTTGCACGCTGTTTTCGTTTATCAACTTTTATAATATTTCCCTCAAAGCCTTTTAGAGGTCCTTCTACCACGACAATGCGGTTGTTTTCATCAAAACGCACAAGAGAAGAACCAATACTTGGGCCTAAACCTAAAAAGTGCTGGATTATTTCCAGATCTTTGCCTTTGAGAGAAATTATATCTGTATTACTGTTTAGAAAATGATAAAAACCTGGTACTTTTTTAAGTTCCTGTAAAGTCTTTGCATCTATTTCTGAGGTGGTCTGCATGATTATATAGGAAGAGAAAACAGGTTGTTCTTCTGTTAGTATTTCGCCGCCTCGTCTTATTGTAAGCTTTCGGGTTAAATAAATAAAATTATGTTTTGCTGTAAGGTTAGGTGCTAATTTTTCTATGTTTCTAACAAAACTGGCTTCTTGGCCAGTTGCTACCTGCAAGATGTAATAGTTCATTTTTATCTATTATATAAGATTTTCGTTTTTATGCTATATACTTTGCGATAGGCTTTTTTCGTAACCTTATTGCATTTCCTTCTTAAATGTCATAAAATTATCGATACTGTAATTTTACAGTAACAGCGGATGTGTGAGTCGTATAGCTTGTTTCGGCAGCATGCGTAACATTCATCTTTTTACGTCTCAGTTCGTTTTTCAACGGAATGCATCCGCTGGGGGCTTGTTTTGCCTAAATATTTTATTCCTTAATTAAGGGTGTATTATGAAATATGCATTAATCGGTTGTGGTCGAATTGCCACTAATCATGTTAAGGCTGTTTTGAATAATGGTCTTGAATTTGTTGCTGCTTGCGATATTGAGCTTGCTAATATTGAAACTCTTCTTGCAAAGCATAATCTTCAGAATGATAAATTAATCGCACGCTACGCAGATTATAAGCAGATGATTTCAGAACATCCTGAACTTGAACTTGTTGCAATCGCAACTTCATCTGGTCTACATGCAGAAATTGCTCTTTATTGTATTAATCATGGAATTAATGTAATTATTGAAAAGCCAATGGCAATGAGTATGTCAGATGCTGAAAAAATAATTAGCTTGAGCGAAGAAAAAGGTGTAAAAGTATGTGCCTGTCATCAGAACCGTTTTAATGTAGCTGTTCAGAAAACTCGTAAAGCACTTGAGGAAGGTCGTTTTGGAAAACTTTCTCATGGTTCTATTCATGTTCGCTGGAACCGTAATAAAGATTATTACACACAGGCTCCTTGGCGTGGTACCTGGGCAGAAGATGGTGGTTGTTTGATGAATCAGTGTATTCATGGAATTGATCTTCTTCGCTGGATGATGGGAAATGAAGTTGATACTGTTTATGGTGTTACCCGTCAGCAACAGCACCACTATCTTGAAGCTGAAGATGTTGGTATGGCAGTTGTAACTTTCAAGAATGGAGCAGTAGCAACAATTGAAGGTACAACGAATGTTTATCCACAGAATCTTGAAGAAACTCTTTATCTCTTTGGAGAAAAAGGAACTGTAAAAATAGGTGGTAAATCTACAAACAATCTTGATGTATGGGATTTTGCAGATGAAACTGAAGCTGATAAAGCAAATAAAGGCCTTGAAGAACAGACAAGTAACGTTTACGGAAACGGACATACAAGTCTTTATGCAGATATGATTGATGCTATCAAGAATAATCGTAAACCTTATGTAGATGCTGTAGCTGGTCGAAATGCTTTGGAAATGATACTTGCAATTTATAAGAGTATGAAAACAGGATTGCCTGTAAAACTTCCTCTTAATAATTTTGCAAGTATTGATATGAAAGGTGCCTTTGGCGGAGTTCAGGAATAGAAATATGGAATTTAGAGACTTAAAAAAACAGTATCAGGTATTAAAAGACCAGATAGACGAAAAAGTACAGAGTGTTTGTGCTAGTGCACATTACATTTCAGGTCCGGAAGTTGCAGAACTTGAAAAAGAGCTTGCAGAATATGTTGGTGTAAAACACTGTATTACTTGTGCAAATGGAACTGATGCTCTCACTTTAGCTCTTAAAGCGTGGGGTGTTGCTAAAGGAGATGCAGTATTTGTTCCTGACTTTACTTTCTTTTCTAGTGGTGAATGTCCTGCTGCAGAAGGTGCTACTTGTGTCTTTGTTGATGTAGATGAGAGAACTTATAATCTTGATGCTGTAAAACTTGAAGAAGCAATTCTTAAAGTAAAAAAAGAAGGAAAATATAATCCAAAAGTAGTTGTCGCTGTAGATTTGTTTGGGCTTCCTGCTGATTACAATGTAATAAAGCCTGTTTGTGAAAAATATGGACTTCTTCTTTTGGAAGATGGTGCACAGGGCTTTGGTGGAGAAATCAATGGAAAAAGAGCCTGCTCTTTTGGTGATATTTCTACTACAAGCTTCTTCCCTGCTAAACCCCTTGGTTGCTATGGTGACGGTGGTGCAGTATTTACAGACAATGATGAATGGGCTGCTTTACTTAAGAGTTATGCAGTACATGGCAAATCTGGTGATGATAAATATAATAACATCAGACTTGGATTAAACAGTCGTCTTGATACAGTTCAGGCTGCAATTCTTCAGGTAAAACTAAAGGCATTTAAAGATTACGAAGTAAAAGATATTAATCGTGTAGCACAGTTCTATACAGAAGAATTAAAACTGGCTGGACTTGATAAAAAACTTGTTTTACCAGAAATTAAGTCTGGTTTTACAAGCAGTTGGGCTCAGTATACAATTCAGCTTCCTTCAGATGCTAATCGTTCTGAATTACAGGCAAAGCTTAAAGCTGATGGCATTCCATCTATGGTTTATTACATTAAGCCAATGCACTTACAGGGCGCTTATGCTGGTACAGATTCTGCAATCGCAGATTGTCCTGTAACAGAAAGACTTGCTAAAACAGTTTTGAGTCTTCCTTTGCATCCATACATGGAAGCTAAGGATGTTTCTTTTGTTGTAGAAAAACTTAAGGCGGCAATAAACTAATGTCATATTTTAAGCATGAATCCAGCTATGTAGATGAAGGTGCCGAGATTGGTGAAGGAACCAAAATTTGGCACTTTTGTCATGTAATGTCTGGTGCAAAAATCGGTGAAAAATGTTCTCTTGGACAGAATGTTAATGTTGGTGGAAAGGCTGTTATTGGAAATGGTGTAAAAATTCAAAATAACGTTTCTATTTATGATAGTGTAGAAATAGAGGATGACGTTTTTTGTGGGCCAAGTATGGTTTTTACAAATGTAATAAATCCACGAGCCTTTGTAGAAAGGAAAACAGAATATAAAAAAACAGTTTTAAAAAAAGGGTGTAGCATTGGAGCAAATGCAACTGTAGTTTGCGGAGTAACAATAGGAGAATATGCTCTCGTGGGAGCTGGTTCTGTTGTTACAAAAGATGTTCCTCCATATTCTCTTGTTTATGGAAATCCTGCTAGAGTGCATGGTAAAGTAGATAAAGAAGGAAATATTTTAAAATAAATTTCGCTATATAGGAGATATATAAATTATGGAATTCAATGATATTTATTCAGAACTTATTGCAGGTAAATCAAAACTTGCTCTTGTTGGACTTGGCTATGTAGGTATGCCAATTGCTGTAGAATTTGCAAAACACATTTCAGTTATCGGTTTCGATATTAATGAAAAGCGTGTAAATGAATACAAAAATGGAATTGATGCTACTAACGAAGTTGGTGAAGCAATTAAGAATACTACTGTAGAATTTACAGCGGATCCAAAAAAACTTTCAGAAGCTCGCTTTATTGTAGTAGCAGTGCCAACTCCTGTAAATGATGATACAACTCCTGACTTACGTCCTGTAGAAGGAGCAAGCCGCACTGTTGGACAGAATATTAAACCTGGTACAATTGTATGTTTTGAATCAACTGTATACCCTGGAGTTACAGAAGATGTTTGTGTACCAATTATTGAAAAAGAATCTGGACTCAAGTGTGGAGTAGATTGGAAAATCGCTTATTCACCAGAACGTATTAATCCAGGGGACAGAGTTCATACTCTTACAAACATTAAAAAGATTGTATCAGGTATGGATGCTGAGACTTGTGCAGAAGTAAAGAAAGTTTACGACATCGTAATTAAGGCTGGAACTTTCCCAGTTTCAACAATTAAAACTGCAGAAGCTGTTAAGGTTGTAGAAAACAGTCAGCGTGATATTAACATTGCATTTGTAAACGAAGTTGCAATGATTTGTGACAAAATGGGAATTGATACTGACGAAGTAATTGCTGGTATGAATACTAAGTGGAATGCACTTGGATTTAAGCCAGGTCTTGTTGGTGGTCACTGTATTGGTGTAGACCCTTACTACCTCACAAATGCTGCAGAAAAACTTGGTTATCACAGCCAGATTATTCTTAATGGTCGTAAAGTAAACGATAGTATGGGTGCCTTTGTTGCTGATGCTGCTATTAAACAGATGATAGAAGCTGGAATGGCTCCCAAAAAAGCAAATGTTGTAATTCTTGGTATTACATTCAAAGAGAATTGCCCTGATACTCGTAACAGTAAGGTTGTAGATATTATTAATCGACTTAAGGAATATGAGATTAATCCTATCGTAACAGATTCATGGGCTGATGCTGCAGTAGCTAAGCATGAATATGGTGTAGACCTTGTTGCATTTGATAAACTTCCTAAAGCAGACTGTGTAATTGTTGCTGTTGGACATAATGAATTCCGTTCTATGAGCACAATGCAGCTTAAAGATTTGTTCAAAGATAATCTTCCTGACAACGAGAAAGTTCTGATTGATGTTAAGAGTTTGTATCGTAAGGACGAACTTGATGCTTCTGGAATGAAATACTGGAGATTGTAGTTATTAGAATAATCATACTTATGTAACAAACTAAAAATTATATAATCTTGGACAAGTAATTAGAGGAAAATCGATGTTATATGAATGTTTATTTTCAATTTGTAATATCATACATATAAAAAATCATGATTTTTTTTCTGTACTATATGCAAGTATGGTTTTGTTCATTCATAAGATATTATCTAAGTAATTAAAATAGGGGTAAGTTATATGCCTGGAATTATTGTTGAAATAGCAAAAGATAAGCTCCTTGGAAACTTTGGAAACTCCAGAATGAGTGGGTTAATTTCTGGAGTATTATCTGATAATAAAACCTATTCTGTAGAACGTCATACTATCAGCAAATTTTTAAATGATAAAGCGTTTTATGAAGATGATAAGTATCTTGTTGTAACAGAAGGTGTCATTTTAAATAGTCTACATTTACAAAAGATGTATCTTGGAACAACAGATAGTTCTGATAGAAAACTTGCTCAAACTATTATAGAAATGTATAAAAAGAAAGGTGAAAAATTTTTCAATGATTTTAGAGGAAGTTTTTCTGGCGTTTTTTTTGATAAAAATGAAGGAGTATGGCTTATCTATACTAACCATATAGGTAATAAACAGATTTTTTATACACAAACAGACAATGGATTTGCAATAGCTTCTGAAATTACATGGCTTACAGATTATAGAAAAAAAAACAGAATGGGCTATACTCTTGATATTCAAGGGGCTTATTATCTTTTGACTTATGCGTTTATGCTAGAAGATCATACTCTTTTTAATGAAATAAAAAAGCTAACTGCTGGCAAATACATAAGAATACAGAATGAGAATATGACAATTGAGACATTTTTTGCTTTGGATAATACTCCTTCTAAAAATGAAAAAGAAGATGAAATTATAGAGAATCTGGATTTGTTATTTCGAAATGCAATAAAATTAGAGTTTGATAAAGATTTGGAATATGGCTATAAACATTTTGCAAGTTTAAGTGGTGGCTTGGATTCAAGAATGGATGTTTTGGTTGCACATCAAATGGGATATAAAAAACAAGTAAATTGGACTATAGGACAGTCTGATTGTCTTGATGAAACAATTGCAAAGAAAATTGCCAGTGATTTTAAGCATGATTGGTTTTTTAAGAGTCTTGATAATGGAAATTATTTGATAAATTTGATTGACGATATGGTGGATTTGCAATTTGGCATGGTTCTTGCTTGTGGTTCCTCCCATTGTAGAAGTTTTATGCAAAATTTTAATTTTAAAGAATATGGTCTTTCTCATACAGGACAACTTGGTGACGCCATATTAGGTACATATCTTCCAGGAAGAAAAGAAAATAGTGATTATATAGGTGAAGGTGCTTATTCTACAAAATTACTTAATCGACTCAGTACATTTTCTATTAATGAGAAATATGATAATTCTGAACTTTTTAAATTTTACAATAGAGGCTTTTCTGGGATTCTACAAGGTGACGTTATAGATCAGGAGTATACAGAAGTGGCTTCACCTTTTCTTGATGTAGATTTTATGAATTATTCTCTTCATATACCTGCTTCTTATAGAAAGGGGGAACAAATTTATATGAAGTGGATTATAAAAAAATATCCAGATATCGCAAAATATAAATGGCAGAAAATTAATGCAAAAATTACAGATAAATGGATAAATATTTTAGGTCGGCGAATTTTAGTTAAAAGAATTCCTTTAATCCTTATACGTAAATTATTCCCGTTCATAAATAAAAATGGAAAGAAAAACTTATCAAAAAATAAAGTTAATATGAATCCTTTTGATTATTGGTACCTAACAAATCCAGATTTAAGAGAATACATGGACAGTTATTATAAAAATACAATATTATTGGTCCCAGAAAAATATCATATGTTGAAAGCCGATATGGAAAAATTATATGAAGGCTCTGTAATTGATAAGGAACTTGTGCTTACTTTATTAGGTTCTATAAAGAAATATTTCGCGGATTATTCAGCATGAAAAATAATTTTTTAAAGAATGGTCATTTAAAATTTGTATTGAAAAATGGTTTTTTGCATATTTTTTCTGCAAATCTCATTAATAAAATAATACAGTTTTGCTCAGGAGTAATTTTGATCCGTTTTTTTTCGAAAGAGGAGTATGGACAATATTCATATGCTGGCAATATTTTAAGCTTATTTCTTTTAGTAGAAGGAATTGGTGTATGTTCTGGTCTTTTACAATATGCAAGTGAAAATATATCTTCTGAAAAAAAATTAGGATATGTAAAAATTGCATTTAGGTATGGTGCCTTATTTGATATAATATTAGGTTTTATTATTTTTATATTCACATTGTTTTTTTCATTACCTATTGATGGTTCTTCTATTATTTTGAGGTGGATGTTTTTAATACCTTTATTTTCATTTATTTTTAATATTATAGAAACTTATCTTAGGTCTACATTAAAAAACTTTCAGTATTCTGCTTTATCAGTTATGAATACTTCTCTTGTTTTAGTTTGTTCAATCATAGGTGCAATTTTATATAACATACTGGGAGTTATAATTGGAAGATATATTGCCTATCTTATTACAGACATTATTGCTCTTATAATGATTCGAAAAGAACTTTGTTTGATAAAAACTGTTCCCTTGCCTATAAAGGAGGAAAGAAATGTCTTTATTAAGTATTCGATTACATCTATGCTATGTAATTCGATTTCAGGGTTATTATATTTAATTGATACTTTTTTGGTAGGTTTAATTATAAGAGATAGTAGCACAGTTGCTGCATATAAGACTTCCACTGTTATACCTTTTGCTTTGAATTTTATTCCGTCATCAGTAATGATATTTGTTTATCCATATTTTGCAAGAATAAATACAAATAAAAGTAAGTTTAAGCAGTATTATTTTACATTAATAAAATATATGGGGTGCTTAAATATTCTAATTAGTTTGTTGTTTTTTATTTGTGCCCCGTGGATTATTAATATTGTATTTGGAAATAATTATTCTGATATTATTATTCCATTCCGAATTTTGGCTTTAGGTTTTTTCTTTGTTGGTACATTTAGAATTCCATCTGGAAATTTACTAGCGGCAGCAGAAAAAATTAAAGTAAACTTTTATCTTTCAATTATATCTGGTGTTACAAATATTGTTTTAGATATTTTGTTTATTTTATGGTGGGGTGCAACTGGAGCTGCAATAAGTACCGTTTGTATTTTTATATTAGATGGTAGCATTTCAACACTATTTTTATATAATTATTTAAGAAAATGATTTTTTAATGGTTCTAACATTTTATTTTACCATATATGAAAAAAATATTTTTACTAGGAAATATAAAAAGCAGTTATATAATACAATTTATTGAAAATGTTCTTGAGCCTCTTGGATTAGAGGTTTATATGCAAGTTTCAAATGATGATATTGAATTTGCAAAAAAGATGTTTTTATGTCCAAAAATACATTTTATAAGATTTTATGACTCGAATGAGTCGAAAATGTTTCGTATACCTTTTTTAGGTTCAAAAATTCAGAAGTTTTATAATTATTTTGAACTTGTAAAAAATAAACCTTTTGACTATGTCCACGTTCAATATGTCCATAAACACTATCTTTCTAAAGCTTTATTCGTCAAAAGCAAAAGAACAAAATGTTTTGCTTCTTTTTGGGGAAGTGATTTGCTTCGTCAATCAGAATCTGTTTTAAGAGAAGAAGAAAAGTTTCTAAAGAAATTTGATTTTATTTCGACTGCAGCCCTATTGTTGCAGTCTTCTTTTGAACAGTGTTATCCTAATTTGAAAAGAAAATCAGAGATGATACCATTTGGATGTTCCTTATTACCTTACATTGAAAAGTATTCAAATGACATTAATACATGTAAAAAATTTTTTAATTTTCCACAAAATAAAAAGGTTGTTGCCATTGGGTACAATGCATCAGAAGCTCAACAGCATGATAAAGTTCTAGCTGTATTAGATAGTATAAAAAATAAAAATGATTTTTTTCTTGTTTTTCAGATGAGTTATGGTTCTAAAGAAGAAATCTATTACTCAAATTTATTTAAAATGATAAATGAAAGTGGATTTGAATATAAAATAATAACTGATTTTCTTTCAATGGATAATCTTGCGAAACTTAGAATTGCAACGGATGTATTTATTAATGCACAGACAACAGATGCTTTTTCAAATTCTGTAATTGAGTGTATTTATGCAGAAACTCAAATTATTAATGCGAGATGGCTTCATTATCCTGAACTTGACCAATATCCAATATATGTAAATGAATTTTCTGATTTTAAAGAGATACCAATGTTATTAAAACAGTCAATTTCTGAAGAAAAACTTGAATGGAACAAGTTAAAAATAAAAGAAGAAAGCACATGGGAAGTATGTCGAAAAAAATGGGCAACAAGCTATGGTGTAGAAAATAAGGAATAAATTGAAATGGTTAATTTAGAACAATTTATATCAAAATATGTCACAGAACGTGACTCAAGTCTTTTTGCAAAAGACATTCAGAACAATTCTGCAGCACTTACAAAAGCAATCAAAGACAAATCTATGCTTGTAATTGGTGGTGCTGGTAGTATCGGAAGCTCGTTTATAAAAGCGTGCTTGCAGTTTAAGCCAAAAGCACTTGTCGTTGTTGATGTAAACGAAAACGGACTTGCAGAACTTACTCGTGATCTTCGTAGTACAAAAGGTATGTTTGTACCAGAAGATTACGTACCATATCCTATAAACTATGCTCAGCCTGTCTTTGAAAAAATGTTCAGAGCTCGTGGTGGATTTGATATTGTAGCAAATTTTTCAGCTCATAAACACGTACGCAGTGAAAAAGATATTTATTCAGTTGAAGCACTTCTCCAAAATAACGTTTTGAATGCAAAGAGGCTTCTTGATTTGCTTGCAGAATTCCCTCCAGAAGAATATTTCTGTGTTTCTACGGATAAGGCCGCTAATCCTGTAAATATTATGGGCGCAAGTAAGAGAATTATGGAAGATGTAATCTTCTCTTACTCTGATAAATTCCCTGTAAAAACAGCCCGCTTTGCAAATGTCGCATTCTCTAATGGTTCATTACCAGCTGGCTTTATAGACCGTATGTCTAAACTTCAGCCAATTTCCGCTCCAAGTGATGTAAAACGTTATTTTGTTAGTCCTCAGGAGAGTGGTCAGATTTGTATGTTAGCCTGTATGCTTGGAAAGAATCGTGAAATCTATTTTCCTAAGCTTGAAGAAAAGAAAATGAAAACATTCTCTTCTATTGCAACAGATTTCTTACATGAAAATGGATATGAAGTTTTGGAATGTAATTCAGATCAGGAAGCAATTGATAAAGCAGAAGATTTGAAGAAAGGTTCAAAAAAATATCCTGTCCATTATTCAGGTTCTGATACGACTGGTGAAAAAGCATATGAAGAGTTCTTTACTGATACAGAGCAAACAGATATGAATCAGTTTGAGTCTTTGGGTGTAGTAACAAACAGAACTGCTCGTCCTGTAAGTGAGATTCAAGATTTATTTACGAAATTAGAAAATGCTTTTGCCAAGACAAATACTACTAAGGCAGAAGTAGTAACAATTTTGAAAGATTTCTTACCTAACTTCGAACATGAAGAAAAAGGTAAATCACTTGATAGTAAAATGTAGGAAGTATTGAAATGAATAATAATGATGCAATTCAGTTTATCAAATCACTTTATCCCGAGTATGGTGAACATGTTCCATTGCATGCACCTGTTTTCTTAGGTAATGAAAAGAAGTACCTGAATGACTGTATTGATACAACTTTTGTTTCAAGTGTTGGTCAGTATGTTGACCGTATGGAACAGATGGTTGCAGAATATACAGGTGCGGCTCGTGCCGTAGTTTGTGTAAACGGAACAAATGCTCTTTATATGAGTCTTTTGCTTTCTGGCGTAGAACAAGGTGATGAGGTTATTACACAGCCACTTACATTTATTGCAACAGCAAATGCGATTAGTTACTTAAACGCTTATCCTGTATTCTGTGATGTTGATGAAGATACAATGGGGCTTTCACCAGTTGCCGTACGCAAATGGCTTGAGGAAAATGCTGAAGTTAAGAATGGAGTTTGCTATAACAAATCGACTGGACGCAAGATTTCTGCAGTTGTTCCTATGCACACTTTTGGACATCCCGTTCATCTGGATGAGTTTGTAAAACTTTGCCAAGAATGGAAACTTGCACTAGTAGAAGATGCTGCTGAAAGTATCGGTAGTTTTTATAAAGGAAAACATACAGGACTTTTCGGTAAAGTTGCTGCACTTAGTTTTAATGGAAATAAAACCGTCACAACTGGTGGTGGAGGAATGCTTCTTTTTACAGACAAAGAACTTGGAGAAAAGGCAAAGCACCTTACAACACAGGCAAAGATTCCTCATCGCTGGGAATTTAAGCATGATGCAATTGGTTATAACTATCGTATGCCAAATATTAACGCAGCTCTTGGTTGTGCTCAGATGGAAAATATAAAAAAGATATTGGAAAACAAACGAAAAACTGCAATGGCTTATAAAAACTTTTTTGCTGGTAGTGATATCAAATTCTTTGAT